>NZ_CAKXZT010000200.1 GCF_935825525.1 Mesorhizobium escarrei | reverse complement strand
TAGTACCTTTTCACAGTGGTTCTGACTCTTTGACCACTTCCGGATAGGCCCGACCCATCTTGGCTCGGGCCTTGTCGGTTGTGAACATCCAATCGATACGAGCTCCGGCAGCGTTTCGCTGGCGCTCCCATGCGGCGATCTCGCTGGTGAGACGCTCGGCATTGTCGATACGTCGATCCAGGCACTGGCCGTTGAGGACGCCGATCTCGATCTCGACCATGTTGAGCCAACTGGCGTGCTTGGGCGTGTAGTGGAATTCCAGACGGCGCAGGATGCGGCGGGCTTCGGCCGGCGGGAAGGCTTCGTAGAGGGCGCCCGCCGTGTGGGTCGACAAATTGTCCTGCACGACGCGAATGCAGCTTGCCTCGGAATAATGGACATCGACGAGGTCGCGCATGCAGTGGGCATAATCTCGTGCGGTGCGCCGCGCGGTGACCTTGACCCTTCGCCAAGCCCGGTTCACGTCAAGAAAGACGAACAGATTGACGGTGCCGTTGCGGCGGTACTCATAGTCGTAGCGCTCCAATTGGCCGGGCTCGGCGGGGATGGGCTGACGAACCTCGCCGATGAGCTGCACCGGGGTCTCGTCGAAGCAGACTACCGGGCGCTTTGGATCGGGCGCTTCGGCATAGAGATCGAGCACGTCTTCCATGCGTGCCACATACTCGCCGTTGATCTGGGGAATGCACCACATGTCCCTGCGCCACGGCTTGAGGTGGTTCTCGGCCAGCCGGCGGCGCACCGTCTCGTGCGACAGACTATCGTGATCGGTCAGCTTGACCATGGCGTCGGCAAGCAGTTCCAGCGTCCAGCGGCGTCGGCCCGCAGGCGGGTTCGCGCACGCCGTCGCCACCAGCAAGGCTTCCTCCTTGCCGGTCAGCTTGCGCTCGGCCCCCGGACGCGGCAGTTCGCTCATTGCGTATTCCAGATTGCCCTCCACAAAACGGCGCTTGGTGCGATAGACGGTCGAGCCGCCCACCGCCGCCACCCGGGCAATCTCCTCGTCGCTGCTTCCGCCATCCGCGGCAAGCAGGATTTGGGCCCGCTTGAGCTTACGGGCAGCATGCCTGCCTCCCTTCAGCATGGTGTTCAACTCGTCGCGTTCGGCTTGGCTCAGTTCCACTCGATAACGTATGTTCATTGCGGCCTCCTCGTCGGAGGCACCGGACGAATCCAAAGATGAGTCAAAAATCAGACGCTGCACAGCGGCCCGCCGACAAGGGCTTCACCGAAAAGCAGGGGCAGTACCTGGCCTTCATCTACACCTATGCGCACATGTTTCGGTGCCCGCCCGCCGAAGCCGACATCCAACGCCATTTCCAGGTCAGTCCGCCGTCGGTCCATCAGATGATCGTCACCCTCGAACGCAACGGCCTCATTCGCCGGCAACCCCGCGTTCCAAGAAGCATCGAGATCCTTGTTCCTCCGCAACGACTGCCCATTCTCGAATGGCTGGAAATCAACCAGTCAACATCACTGTGAAAAGGTACTAG
>NZ_CAKXZT010000199.1 GCF_935825525.1 Mesorhizobium escarrei | reverse complement strand
GTGTTCGGTCATCTCGATCCGCGCGACCAGAACGCTCGACACGATTTTTGCGAGATACTGTTCATTGCCTTCGCCGCGATGCTGTGCGGCGCCAAGACTTGTTCCGACATCTGGCGCTTTGGGCAGGAAAAGGAAGCAATGCTGCGAAATGTGCTCACTCTGGCGCATGGCATCCCCTCGCACGACACTTTCTCGGCGCTGTTTCGCAAGCTTGTCCCCACGGCGTTCGCCGAGGCCTTCGCCGGCTTCATGCGCCATGTCGCGAGCGCTGCCGGCGGCGCGGGGCAGATCGCCATCGACGGCAAGTCGATGCGTGGCGCCTTCGAGAAGGGTCGCCAGTTCGCGCCGCGTATGATGGTGTCGGCCTGGGGCGCGCAGTTGCGCATGACGTTGGCGGCCTTGCCGGCACAGGGCGGCAACGAGGCCAGGGCGGCCATCGAACTGTTGCGCCTGATCGACCTGCGCGGCGCTGTGGTTACGGCCGATGCGCTGCATTGCTCGGCCCGCATGGCCGAGGAGATCACGCGGCGCGGCGGCGACTATGTGCTGGCCTTGAAGGGCAATCAGGGGCTGCTTCTGGCCGATGCCGAGCGCCTCATCGCCGGCCGCCCAACGCCCAAGGCGGCGCTGGCCGTTACCGAGGAGGTGAGCCACGGGCGCCTGGAGCGGCGGGCGGCGCGTGTCGTGCGTGCGCCGGGGCTTGGCCGCAAGCACAGCTTTGCCGGCCTCGCGGCCATCGGCGAGGTCAAGCGCACGCGTGTGATCGATGGCAAACGGCAGGAAGAGTGCTGTCTCTATGTGCTCTCGCGACCGATGTCCGCCAACGACCTGCTCGCCGTCGTGCGCCGTCACTGGGATGTCGAGAATGGCCTGCACTGGCAGCTCGACGTGGTCTTCCGCGAGGACGACTGCCGGACCAGAAAGGATCACGGC
>NZ_CAKXZT010000198.1 GCF_935825525.1 Mesorhizobium escarrei | reverse complement strand
GAGGCTGTGCTGGCCTATCTCAGCCGCTACACCCATCGCGTGGCGATCTCGAACAGCCGCCTGATCAGCGCCAATGCCGAGACTGTCACCTTCCGCTGGAAGGATTACCGGATCAAGAACGATGACCGTCACAAGGTCATGCGGCTGGCCACCGACGAGTTCATCCGCCGCTTCCTGATCCACGTGCTGCCCGACGGATTCCACCGCATCCGCCATTACGGCCTGCTGACCGCAGCAGGCCGCAAGGCCAATGTCGCAAAGATCAGGAAACTGCTCGGGGCGAAAGCCCCCTCGCAGGATGAAGCGCCAAGCGCCGAGAGCATCCCGCTCACCCTCAGAGAGCCATGCCCGCACTGCGGCGGCCCGATGCGCATCGTCGAGATGTTCCGCCGCGGCCAGCGCCCGACAACCCGCGCACCGCCACAAAAAGATGCCGCATGACGAGATGCCCGCCACATGGCCCAACGTTGAGCCCGATCTGCCCTGCATTCCGGGATAATGTCGCTTTGCGCCAGCCTTTGCCGAACATGGCAAGATCGCCGAGACACAACGGC
>NZ_CAKXZT010000197.1 GCF_935825525.1 Mesorhizobium escarrei | reverse complement strand
TGCCGGACCAGAAAGGATCACGGCCCCGAAAACCTCGCTCTGCTTCGGCGCTTCTGCCTCAATACCTTTCGAGCCGACAGCAAAAGGACACCATGCGTGGCAAAATGATGCGTGCAGGCTGGAACGATGCTTATCTCTTCCAGCTCATGACTCAAATGCGATAGCCCTGCCCTCAAGGGGGGAGATGTCCGGCAGGCCAGAGGGGGGCGCCTCGCTCCGCCATCAAAGGTTCTGCACCGTTGTGACGCTCAGAAGTAACGGCATGGATCCTAGGGTCTACGCCGCGTCGCATCGCTCCTTGCTTCGCCCTAGGATGACGAAGGCGCGGCGGCTTACGGCTAATCGCAGACGTTGGAGATTGGCAGATGCAGGCCGGCGGGACAGCGCCCCATAGGCGCTAA
>NZ_CAKXZT010000196.1:3524-13476 GCF_935825525.1 Mesorhizobium escarrei | reverse complement strand
AAAGCCCTCACAAGGGGAGAAGGGGTCGTCAACGTTGGAGTTCCCATGACCACCTTCCTCTTCGACGGCCCAGACACCGCCGTCACCACCATCCTGCTCGCCCATGGTGCCGGCGCGCCGATGGATTCTGCCTCGATGACCGCCACGGCAAAAGCGCTGGCCGAAGCGGGCTTCCGCGTTGCGCGCTTTGAATTCCACTACATGGCGGCCCGCCGCTACGGCCACCGCAAGCCGCCGCCGCGGGCCGAGACGGTGAACCCGGAATACATCAAGGCGATCGCCGACCTCAGGGCGAAGGGCGTGAAGGGGCCGCTCATCATCGGCGGCAAATCGATGGGCGGCCGCGTCGCTTCGATGATTGCCGACGAGATGTTTTCGAAGGGCGAGATTTCAGGGCTGCTTTGCCTCGGCTATCCCTTCCATCCCCCGGGGAAACCGACGCAGCTTCGGACAAAACACCTCGCCGATCTCAGGGCGCCAACTTTGATCTTCCAGGGCACGCGCGACGAATTCGGGACCAGGGACGAGGTCGCGACCTACGATCTTTCCGACCGCATCGAAATCCTCTGGCTGGAGGACGGCGACCACGATCTGAAGCCGCGCAAGAGCATCTCCGGCTTCTCCACCGCCGATCATCTGAAGACACTCGCTGATGCGGTGAAGGCGTGGGCCGAGCGCATTGTGCGCTGAAGCAGGCCGATGAAGATCGCCACCTTCAACGTCAACAACATCAACGGCCGGCTGCAAAACCTGCTCGCCTGGCTGACTGTCGCCAAGCCCGACATCGTCTGCCTGCAGGAACTGAAGGCAAGACAGACGCAGTTTCCGCGCTCAGCACTCGCCGCGGCCGGCTATGGCGCGGTTTGGGTGGGACAGCCGACCTGGAACGGCGTCGCCATACTGGCGCTGGGTTCAGAACCCGTTCTGACCCGCGAGGCGCTGCCCGGCGACGACAGCGACAACCAGGCCCGCTACATCGAGGCGGCGGTCAGCGGCATCGTCATCGGCTGCCTGTATGCGCCGAACGGCAACCCGCAGCCCGGTCCGAAATTCCAGTACAAACTTGCCTGGCACCAACGGCTGAACGCGCATGCGGAAGAACTGTTCGACACCGGCCTGCCGGTGGTGCTGGCCGGCGACTACAACATCGTGCCCGAGCCGCGCGATATCTACCCGACCCGCTCCTATGACGACAATGCGCTGGTGCAGCCGGAAAGCCGCGCCGCCTTCGCAGCGCTGCTCGACCAGGGCTGGCTAGATGCACTGCGCAAGAAACATCCGAAGGAGACGCTCTACACATTCTGGGATTATCGCCGCAACCGCTGGCCGCGCGACGCCGGCCTGCGGCTCGACCATATTTTGCTGTCCAAGAAACTGGCGCGCCGGCTGGCCGGGGCAGGCATCGACCGCGACGTCCGCGGCGAGCCCGGCGCCAGCGACCACGCCCCGGTGTGGGTGGAATTGCGGTGAGGGGTGGGAGACATCGCCGTCGCTTTTCTCCAGCGTTGAAAAGTTGCCGCCGTCGGGGACGCTGCCGATCTCCCCCCTCGTGGGGGAGATGCCCGGCAGGGCAGAGGGGGCGCGAAGGATCGCCAGCCTTTGCTCTAACTCATTCTCAGCCAGGAACCAGTCTGCGGGCGTAGCTACGGATGGCTCCAAGGCTGGCGGGACAGCGCCCCCCTCTGTCCTGCCGGACATCTCCCCCACAAGGGGGGAGATTGGCCGTGACGGGCGTTTTCGCCAAGTCTACTCCCTCACACCGGTCGTGCCCCTTCGCGTGCGAAGGCTTCACCCAAGGTAATTTCCAACCATCCATCACTTGGCCTCTATCGGTCTTGAGCCCTGCCGAGCGATCCTAGCGCACGACCGGGCAACATTGCGGCGACCGAGAGATCCCGGGGGCATCCAGCCCTTTGGCGCAGGCGAGCGTTTTGCGCTCACTGTTTCGCTGGTAATCTTCGGAATTGAACCGGGCATCGACAAGCTCGGCGCCGACCTGCATCATTGCGGGCGAAGCGAACAGCGGCGCAAGGGGGCCCGATGAACAGGTTTGCCGACAGGCTGCTCGCAATGCTGCTGCTGGCGATCGGCTTGCTCTGCTTCATACGTGCATATTTCGCGCTGGGCGGCGAGAGCGCCGGCGACGCTTTGGCGTCCGTGCGCCTGGCTTTTTTCGGGACGGCGGGCGTCGTCTCAGCCCTTGCAGCCCTGTTGTTCTGGGCCGGCCTGTTGCCGGGCCGATCGACGCTCGCTCCGAAGACGCCTCTGTTCGGCAGGGACGCCGAGATGCAAACCGCTGGAAGACCACGCCTGCGGCAGCTCTTCGCCGTCGTTCCGTTCCTCGCCGCGCTCGCTCTGGTGGCCGACCAGCTCGGCCCCTGGTCGCGGCAGCCACAGGACGCCGGCAAAAGCCTGATCGCCGAGCAACCGGCGCCGAGCGCGCCGCAAGGCAAAGACGTCACCAGCGCACCGGCCCCGGAACCCGAAGCGCCTGTTTCGCCATCCGAGGTCGCACTGGCCCCACCTGTCTCACCGCCGGAGCCTGCTCCAGCCCCGGCTGCGCCACCGCAGATCGTCGCGCCGCTGCCGCAGGCTCCGCCGCCGCAGCCGACGCAGCCCGATGGCCACCGCGAGCCCGTCGTCTGGCTGGCGGTGGCGCCCGACGGTCACTCGATCATGAGCGCCAGTACCGACCGCACGATCAAGCTCTGGGATATCGACGGCAAGCGCCTGATCCGCACCCTCGGGGTCCACAAGGACATGGCGCGTACCGCGCTTTTCCTGCCCGATGGGGCGAGGGCGCTGACGGCGGGCGACGATGGCGAGATCGTGCTGCGCCAGCTCGCCGATGGCGCGGTGCTGCAGGTGTTCTCGTCAGGCCAGAACGGCGGCGTCAACAAGCTGGCGATCAGCCCCGACGGCAAACGTGCGGTCAGCGGGCACGACACCGGCAGGGTCATCGTCTGGGATATCGAAAAAGGCTCGGTGCTGCATGTGATGCCGGGGCACGACTGGTCGATCAGCGGGGTCGCCGTCTCGCCCGACGGCACACGCGCGATCAGCGGCAGTATCGAGGGCACGCTAAAACTATGGGACATCGGCACCGGCAACCAGCTGCGCAGCTGGCACGGGCATGAGCGCGGCCCCTATGGCGCCCTGTTCATGGCCGACGGGCGCCATCTGATCACCGGCAGCGGTGATTATACGATCAAGCTCTGGGATCTCGACAGCGGCCGCGAAGTCCGTCGCCTCGAGGGCCATTCGGGCACGGTCTATGCGCTGGCGCTGTCGGCCGACGGCAAGCGGCTGCTGTCCGGCTCGCTCGACGGAACGGCACGGCTGTGGGACATGGAAACCGGCAGGGAGACCGCGCTGTTCGACAGCCGGTCCGGACCGGTCTACGCGGTGGCGTTCGCCGCCGATGGCAGGGTGCTGACCGGCGGCTACGACCGCACCATCCGGGACTGGCCGGCAGGCGGCGGTGATGCGGCAGCGCTGTTTCCGGGCGCGCCGGAGTGATGTGCGAAGGTGGCGCGCGACGCTCGACGTTACAGAAAGGAGCGCCGCCGCCGACGCTGCCAATCTCCCCCCTCGTCGTGGGGGAGATGCCCGGCAGGGCAGAGGGGGGCGTGAAGGATCGCCAACCTTTGCCCTAACTCATTCTCAACCAGGACCAGTCTGCGCGCGTTGCTACGATGGTTGACAGGCCGGCGGGACAGCGCCCCCTCTGTCCTGCCGGACATCCCCCCTACAAGGGGGGAGATCGGACTGCATCTCGCCTTCGCCAATTTCCAGCACCGCAAGAAAAGCGGCGCATCGAAACTGCCGATCTCCCCCCTTGCGGGGGAGATGCCAAGTTTTGGCAAAGAGGGCCAGGGCAGAGGGGGGCGCGAAGGAACGCGACCTGTACAAAATCGACGTAAGGCCGCATCGTCGCGCAGGGTGCAGGGACCGAACATGACGACCAATCTCCATATCGTCGAGGCGTCGATCGCACAGCTACGGCGGGCGCTGGAGGCCGGCACGGTCACCAGCGTCGAGCTGGTCGGCGCCTGCCTGCGCAGGATTGCGCATTACGACCGGCATGGCATCACCCTCAACGCCGTACCCGTGCTCAATCCCAGAATGTTCGAGGACGCGGCCGCGTCCGACCGGCGCCGCAGGAATGGCGCGACGCTCGGGCCGCTGGACGGCATTCCCTACACCGCCAAGGACAGCTACAAGGTATCAGGCCTGACGGTGGCCGCCGGGTCGCCGGCCTTCGAACATCTCGTCGCCAACGAGGACGCCTTTACCATCGGTCGGCTGCGGGCCGGCGGCGCGGTGCTGATCGGACTGACCAACATGCCGCCGATGGCCAATGGCGGCATGCAGCGCGGCATCTACGGCCGGGCGGAAAGCCCCTACAATGCCGATTACCTGACCGCCGCCTTCGCGTCGGGCTCGTCGAACGGTTCCGGCACCGCGACCGCCGCCAGCTTCGCCGCCTTCGGGCTTGGCGAGGAGACATGGTCGTCGGGCCGCGCGCCGGCGTCGAACAACGCGCTGGTCGCCTACACGCCGTCGCGCGGCGTCATTTCGGTGCGCGGCAACTGGCCGCTGGTGCCGACGATGGACGTGGTGGTGCCGCACACGCGCAGCGTGCCCGACATGCTCGAACTGCTCGACGTGATCGTCGCTGACGACCCGAACCCAAGGGGCGATTTCTGGCGCGCGCAGCCCTGGGTGGCGCTGCCGAAGAGCTCGGATGTACGGCCGCCGCGCTACACCGGCCTCGAGCTGGAGGGAGCGCTGCGAGGCATGCGGCTCGGCGTGCCCCGCATGTATATCGGTCGCGATACGGAGGCCGACGTTGCGATCCAGACCCGCGCCTCGGTGCTGGAACTGTGGCAGCGGGCGGCGCCCGATCTGCGGCGGCTCGGCGCAGATGTGGTCGAGGTCGATTTTCCCGTCGTCTCCAACTATGAGCGCGACCGGCCGGGCACCAAAAACATGGTCGATCGCGGGCTGGTGCCCAAGGGATTCGCCGAGCGCGAGATGTGGGACCTGTGCGTCTTCGCCTGGGACGATTTCCTGCGCGCCAATGCCGACCCTACCATCCCCGATCTCGCGTCGGTCGACGGCGCAAAAATCTTTCCGCAGCCGCCGGGCACGCTGCCGGACCGTTATGAAGACAGTTTTGACGTGGCGGAATATGTCGATCGGGCCAAGCGCGGCGTCACGCCATTCCTGGCCATTCCCGAGCTGGAGGCTGGCCTGAAAGGCCTGGAGGCGACGCGGCGCATCGATTTCGAGGATTGGCTCGACGCGCAACG
Organism: Mesorhizobium escarrei; assembly: GCF_935825525.1. GTDB lineage: Bacteria > Pseudomonadota > Alphaproteobacteria > Rhizobiales > Rhizobiaceae > Mesorhizobium > Mesorhizobium escarrei. The sequence goes on along the minus strand of NZ_CAKXZT010000196.1, from coordinate 8,161 downwards.
GCTCGACGCAGTGGTGTTTCCCGCCGTCGCCGATGTCGGTCCGGCCGATGCGGATGTCAACGAGGCCTCCGCAGCGCTGGCCTGGCGCAACGGCACCTGGGTCGCCAACGGCAATCTGGTGCCGCGCCATCTCGGCATTCCGACCGTCACCGTGCCGATGGGCGCGATGGCCGATATCGGCATGCCGGTCGGTCTCAGCTTCGCCGGCAAGGCCTATGAGGATACGAAGCTGCTGCGGCTGGCCGGCGACTTCGAGCGTTTTGGCCAGCGCCGCAGCTGCCCGCCGCGCACGCTGGAACTTCCTGACGATGTTTTTTTCGCCCGACACAACGTTAGCGTGCCCGACGAGGCGCCGCCGCTAACCGTCGCGCTTGCCGCCGAGACGCGCCATGCCGGTGATCAGGACGAGATAACCATCACGCTCGACATCAATGGCGGGGCCGGAACCGCGACCAGCGTGAAAGTCCATGTCAACGGCGAGCCTGTCACCATGCAGCGAACCGGCGCGCGCTTCACCGGGCGTGCGGTCGTGCCGGCCAAAGAGCATGGGACAATCCACAGCGTCTGGCGTGGCTCGTATGGCTCGATCCTCACCGCCGTCGTGCGTCTTGAAGACGGACGCGCCGCCGGCGCCTACATGGTGACCGGCGGGATTGGGTGACCATCGCGCTTCGCCTTCTGCTACGGCGCGCCGTCTGCAACCGGCTTTTCAGTTCGCGTCAATCCGGCTTGCAGGGGTCGGCCTTGGCCGCTGCTGTCTTCTCGCCCTCCTGCTGCGCCTCGACATCCTGCTGCGAGGTGGCAAGGTTTTTATCGCCACCGGCTTCCTGGTTGGCAAGCGGCATGGTGTTGCCGGTCTTGTTGGCCGGGCCGCCCTCGACCCTGCTACCGGTATTCGCGTCGGTTTCGAGGGGCGCACGCGTTCCGTCTTTTGCGACGCCCGATTGAGCTTCGATCGATGCAGTCGTGTCATGGCAGGTGGCGCTTGCCGTGCCGGCCGTCAGCCCGATCATCGAGGTGGCGAGCAAAATAGCGGTTAGGGTTTTCATCGCGTCCTCCTTCGCTGTTTGAGGTCATCCTTTCTAAACTGCCGGCACTATCCGAGGTTCCGCTAATTCAGTTCGAACTTCGAATGTGGCGTCGTGTTCCCATGATTTGCGGGCTTCCGCAGGCGGGGCCTATCGCGTATTGGCGCGGGGAAAATCCCTTGGGCGCGCGTGAAAAGCATGATTCGACTGGAAAGCATCAGCAAGCAGAACGGCCGGCAGATCGTCTTCATCGAGGCCTCCGCCTCCCTGCAGAAGGGCGAGAAGGTCGGCCTGGTCGGCCCCAACGGCGCCGGCAAGACGACGCTATTTCGCATGATCAACGGCGAGGAGCAGCCCGACGAGGGCCAGGTCTCGGTCGATCGCGGCGTCACCATCGGCTATTTCAGCCAGGATGTCGGCGACATGGTAGGTCGCAGCGCTGTCGCCGAAGTGATGGACGGCGCCGGGCCGGTGAACGAAGTGGCGGCCGAGATGCGTGAACTCGAAGCGGCCATGGGCGATCCGGAGCGGGTCGAAGAAATGGACGCGATCATCGCCCGCTACGGCGACTTGCAGGCGCGGTTCGAGGAGCTCGACGGCTATGCGCTGGATGGCCGCGCCCGCGAGGTGCTGGACGGGCTCGGTTTCAGCCAGGAGATGATGGACGGCGACGTCGGAAAGCTTTCCGGCGGCTGGAAGATGCGCGTGGCGCTGGCCAGGATCCTGCTAATGCGGCCCGACGCCATGCTGCTTGACGAGCCGAGCAACCATCTCGACTTGGAAAGCCTGATCTGGCTGGAGCAGTTCCTGAAGAACTATGACGGCGCGCTGCTGATGACCTCGCACGACCGCGAGTTCATGAACCGCATCGTCAACAAGGTGGTCGAGATCGATGGCGGCTCGCTGACCGCTTACTCCGGCAACTATGAATTCTACCAGCAGCAGCGTGCGATCGCCGACCGGCAGCAGCAGGCGCAGTTCGAGCGCCAGCAGGCGATGCTGGCCAAGGAGATCGCCTTCATCGAGCGCTTCAAGGCGCGGGCTTCGCATGCCGCCCAGGTGCAGAGCCGGGTGAAGAAGCTGGAGAAGATCGACCGCGTCGAGCCGCCCAAGCGCCGCCAAAAAGTGTCGTTCGACTTCCAGCCGGCGCCGCGCTGCGGCGAGACGTGGTGACGCTGAAGAACGTCCACAAAAGCTATGGCAGCCGCTCGATCTATGAGGGGCTGGATTTCCAGGTGCGCCGCCGCGAGCGCTGGTGCGTGATGGGCATCAACGGTGCCGGCAAGTCGACGCTGCTGAAGCTGGTCGCCGGCGCGTCCGAGCCGGACAATGGCACGGTGGCGCGCGGGCCCAGCGTCAGGATGGGCTATTTCGCCCAGCACGCCATGGAAGTGCTGGAGGGCGAACGCACCGTGTTCCAGACGCTGGAGGGCGCCTTTCCGCAGGCAGGCCAGGCGCCGCTGCGCGCGCTGGCCGGCTGCTTCGGCTTTTCCGGCGACGAGATCGAGAAGAAATGCCGGGTGCTGTCGGGCGGCGAGAAGGCGCGGCTGGTGATGGCGCTGATGCTGTTCGACCCGCCAAACCTGCTGGTGCTGGACGAGCCGACCAACCACCTCGACATCGCCACCAAGGAGATGCTGATCACAGCACTTTCGCAGTACGAAGGCACCATGCTGTTCGTCTCGCACGACCGCCACTTTCTGGCGGCACTGTCGAACCGCGTGCTGGAACTGACGCCCGAGGGGATTCATACCTATGGCGGCGGCTATACGGAGTATGTCGAGCGAACCGGGCGGGAGGCGCCTGGGTTGCGGAGCTGAGCTGCCGCGAAGGCAACAGAGGCCGAGCGGCCCGGCGTCGTTGGCCTGAGGGGGGGACTGGCGCCGAGCCTAACCGGTTGGGGGGTAGATCACCGGCCATTTACATACATACGCCGAAGCTAATTTAAGTGCAAGCTAATGTAATGGCCAATGCTTCGCGTTGGCGATTTTCCAGCGGTGTCCAATCAGTTGATGTTTCGGGTTGCCGCTTCCCGGTCGCGCGCTCCAACCAGGTGCTGACGTGACGCTGCACGGCATCACTTCCTATGGCGGCGGCTATACCTGACATGTCGCGCGCACCGGCCAAGAGGCGCCGGGGGTGCGAGGCTGAAGCGCAGAGCGGGGCGCTTGAAGGCGTCTTGATCGCCGGCTTGACCCTTCACCACACCGGCGACATTGTGCTGTTCGCCAGTCCATAACGGTCGTGTGGGAATGGATTTTCGCAACGCCATCGATGAATCGCTGGCCTGGGCCAGCCGGTGGTTCGACTACGCCGTTACGCCGTGGTTCTTCTATCAGGCTGCAATCATCGTCGCGCTCTTCCTCGTCGCGAAGCTCGCGGCGCAGCGCATCGAACCGCTCGTGGAGAACCGGGCACGCCAGATCAAGGGGCATCCCGGACTGTTGAGGGTCGTCGTTGCCCTTTTGCGGCGCACCGACTGGATCCTGTTCACGGTCTTCCTGCTTGCCGCGCTCATTCTCTTGCGCGCCGTCACCTGGCCAAGCCGGAGCCACTTCATCTATATCGCGCTCTCGCTATCCCTCGCATGGCTGTTCGCGTCGGTGCTGTCGCGCATCGTCCGCAACCGCTTTGTCGCGCGGGCTCTCGCCTGGCTGACCTGGATCTATGCGGCCCTCGTCATCCTGGGCATCGATGACGACGCCGCGACTTTCCTGGACGGCCTCGCAATACCTTTGGGCGCGGTGCGCCTCTCGGTGCTCATGATGTTGAAAGCGGCGCTGCTGCTGATCGCCACGGTTTGGCTTGCGGTGGTCGTCGGCAAGTATATCGACGAGCGCGTCCGCATCTCCGAAGAGCTGACGCCCTCGATTCGCGTCCTCGTCGGCAAGGTCGCAAAGGTCGGCCTTGTGCTGGTGGCGGGTGCCATCGCCCTGTCTTCCGTCGGCCTCGACCTGACGGCCCTGACGATATTTTCCGGCGCCGTCGGCGTCGGCCTGGCTTTCGGGCTGCAAAAGGTGGTTTCGAATTTCGTCTCCGGCATCATCATCCTGCTCGACAAGTCGATCAAGCCGGGCGACACCATTTCGCTCGAAGGCACGTTCGGCTGGGTACGCGAATTGCGGGCGCGGTTTGTCTCGGTGGTGACGCGCGACGGCCGCGAATACCTGATCCCGAACGAGGACTTCATCACCCCAAGGGTTATCAACTGGTCGTTCAGCGACAACCTCGTGCGGCTCGATGTGAATTTCGGGGTCTCTTACGACGCCGACCCGCATAAGGTCAGTGAACTGGCGATCAAGGCCGCCATGAGCGTCGGTCGGGTCGAAGCGGACCGGCGGCCGGTCTGCTGGCTCACCGACTTCGGCGAATCCTCGCTCAATTTCGTCCTGCGCTTCTGGATCCACGACCCTCAGCAAGGCCTGACCAACGTGCGCGGCAGGGTGCTGCTGGCGCTGTGGGACACTTTTAGGGAAAACGGCATAGACATCCCCTATCCGCATCGCGAGATCATTATGAAGCCGGATGGGCGCGCTGAGAGATCAGGCGGGCGCTGAAGCTGCCAATCTCCCCCCTTGTGGGGGAGATGTCCGGCAGGACAGAGGGGGG
>NZ_CAKXZT010000196.1:0-3514 GCF_935825525.1 Mesorhizobium escarrei | reverse complement strand
GAGTTTGGCGATCCTTCGCGCCCCCCTCTGCCCTGCCGGGCATCTCCCCCACAAGACAAGGGGGGAGATTGGCAGCTTCGACGCCGAGCGCGGTCTTTTCGCGAGTGCATCCGGCAAGGGTTCGCACTTCGGCTGCAATGCTGTATCCAGCCCGAAATTCAAGGAGCCTTCGATGACCTCACACCTCGACGACGCCGGCATGGCGGCCGATGACGAGCGCGCCAGCGACGACGACACCAAGTGGCAGGGCGATGTTCGCGCCGGCGTGCGGCAGGTGCGCGATCTGGATTCGCTGCCGCTTTCGCCAGCCGAGCGCGCCGCGGCTCAAGCCGCGGCCACGCGCCATAAGGTTCGCATCCCAAAAGCCTATCTCGATCTGATCGACTGGAGCGACCCCGCCGATCCGATCCGGCTTCAGGTCATCCCGTCGCCCGAAGAGCTGGCTGAGCAGGAAGGCGAGCTCGACGATCCGATCGCCGACCACGCCTTCAGTCCGGTGCCGCGATTGACGCATCGCCATGCCGGCCGAGTCCTGCTGTTTGCGACCTACCAGTGCGCGGTCTATTGCCGGTTCTGCTTCCGCAAGGAGTCGCTAACCTCGATCGGCCGGGGTTTTTCGCGCGAGGCGCTGGAGCCGGCCTTCGCCTATATTGAGGCCCATCCCGAGATCCGCGAGGTGATCCTCACCGGCGGCGATCCGCTGTCGCTGCCGGACAAGGCGCTGGCGGAAATCCGCGCCCGCATCGAGGCGGTTCCGCATGTGCGGCTCTTACGCATCCACACCCGCGTGCCCGTCGCGCTGCCGTCGCGCGTCACATCGGGGCTGGTTCGTTCCCTGCAGGGCCGGCTGATGGTCACAGTCGTCACCCATTTCAACCACGCGCGGGAGATCACGCCGGCCACCGAGCAGGCCTGCCGCGCGTTGCGGCATGGCGGCTTCGTGCTGCTCAACCAGAGCGTCCTGCTGAAAGGCGTCAACGACACGGTCGAGGTGCTGGAGGAGCTGTGCCGCGAGCTGATGTACCGCCTCGGCGTGAAACCCTATTACCTGCACCACGGCGACCTCGCGCGCGGCATGGCGCATCGGCGCACCACGATTGCCGAGGGACAGGCGCTGGCCAGCGCCTTGCGGGCGCGCCTGTCGGGCATCTGCAACCCCGTCTACGTGCTGGACCTGCCGGACGGCGGCGGCAAAGTGCCGCTCGGCCCATCCTATGTCGAGGCGCGGGACGGCGAGACGTGGCGGATTCGCGGGCAGGACGGTGAGCTGAGGACCTATACCGAGCTCTCCGGCGATCCTTGAAGGCTTGGTTCCTCGCCCCGCGAAGCGGGGCAGGGCATCGCATATGAGAACTGCCCCCTCATCCGGCCGCGGAGCCTGTCCTCGGGCTTGCCGGAGGCAAGACCCGTGGGCGGCCACCTTCTCCCCGGCGGGGAGAAGAGAGAAGCGTCAGCACTGGCTCCTCTCCCCTTGGGGAGAGGTCGGATTGCCCCGAATTGCCCTTTGCAATTCGGTTGGCAATCCGGGTGAGGGGGCCATTTGCGATAGCCCTCCCGTTAGGCGGCGGAGAGGTGGCTCGGCGAAGCGGTCGGAGAGGCGGCCCTCCTCGAGCGCGAAGCTCCAACTGCCGCACCTGGTTGGAACCGGATCCAATGCCTCGCATTTCTAGAGATGACGGGGCAAAGGAGCGCAAGGTGAAAGCTTTATCGGCGGTACTTGGCGGCTTTGTGCTGACGCTGGCGGTTTTCGCCAGCGGACTGGTCTTCGCCGTCTGGATTCTTTACGCCGAGCCGGTGCGGCAGGCCGCTCCGACCTCCAGCGTTGCCGAGCTGTGGCCGAGGGAGCCGCGGAAGGTGAACCCGGCGTCGCAGCGTCTTGAGCGCCTTCCCGCCCGCGAGGTCCCAGAGGTCGCAGAGGTCCCGGTTGATCAGGTCCCAGTCGATCAAGTCCCAGTTGATCGCTCCTCGAAACCTGCCGATGCCGCAGCTTCGGCGCCCGACCCCACCGCTACCGCCTCTATCAAGCCGGCAACGCCGGCAACGGACGAGCAGCAGACTATGCCCGCCGCCCATGTGGAATGGTGCGCAAGCCGCTACCGCTCCTACAGGCCAAGCGACGACCACTACACATCCTACAGCGGAGAGCAGCGTCCCTGCATCTCGCCCTATCTCGAAGCCGGCGCAGCCGAGCGAGTCCCACAGCCTGCCCACGATAGCGCCAGCTATGTCGAGGCGACCGAGACGTGGTCGATGGACGGCGATGTTCCGGCGGATGAGGGTGCATCGTATGGGGATGGCGCCTGGCTTCCGCCCGACCACGTGGAATATTGCTTCAGCCGCTACCGCTCCTATCGGCCGGAAGACAACAGCTACCAGCCCTATTCCGGCGGCCCGCGCCGGCAGTGCCATTAGGCGAGGGCAGGACGGGCTGGCGGCCGCAGTGCATGGCGCCTTGTGCGACCCCACCCTACCATCACGCAGATTTCTTGGATCGTTCGGGTTGGCGCGGCGTTCATCCGATAGCCAAAGGAGGAATCAACATGGGCGACGACCGGGAAGACAAGATTCGTGAGCGCGCATACCAGATCTGGGAACGTGAAGGCCGCATCCATGGCGATCCCGAGCGGCACTGGCACCGGGCCGAGGCCGAAATCGACAGGGAGGCAGCCCTGCCGCTGACGGCAGGCGATGCCCTGCCGGAAACCCGCGAGGTCGCGAGCTCCGACGTCTTGACGGTAGAGGCCCTGGCGGTGCGCACCGGCATATCGGGCGATCAGGCGCAGGAGCTGATCGACAGGCTGGGAAACGACCGGGCGGCGATCGAACAAGCCGCGCGCAACCTCAAGGGGAAGCAGCGGCTCGGCGAGTGATCAGAAAACTCAAAGACGGAAAATACCGCCTCTATTCGCGCAAGAAGGACGAAAAGACCAGCAAGCGCCGCAATGTCGGGACGCTTGACAGCCGCGAGGCTGCGGAGAAACACGAACGCGAGGTGCAGTATTTCAAGAGGCATTGAGAGCGCGAGCCGTCGCTTGCCGGGCAGCCGCGTATCACCGCGCCGCTCCCGACGATGGCGCCAGCTATGTCGGGGCGAGCGACACGCCGCCAACGGATGGCAACGTCCCGCCGGGTGAACCGGCGCCGCCCAGCTTTCGCCCGCCGCCCAGCTTTCGCCCGACCACGTGCAATATTGCTTCAACCGCCACCGCTCCTATCGGCCGGAAGATAGCAGCTACCAACCCTATTCCGGCGGCCCGCGCAGGCAGTGCGAGTAGGCAGGCGCCTCGCGCGCCTGTCGGGCATTGGCAAACTACGTGCTGGACTTGCTAGAAGGCGGAGGGAAGGCGCCGCTCGGGCCGTGCTATGTCGAGGCGCGGGACGGTGAGGCGTGGCGGATACGCGAGATCGAGAAGAAATGCCTCGGTTAAGGACTGTCTTTATTCAAGCCACGGCGTCCAGAGAAGTCGGATATCCGTGAACGGCCTGTTTTGACCCAAGGACGAAGCCGCTCGCG
>NZ_CAKXZT010000195.1 GCF_935825525.1 Mesorhizobium escarrei | reverse complement strand
GCCCATGGGACAGCGCCCCCTCTGCCCTGCCCTCTTTGCCAAAACTTGGCATCTCCCCCACAAGGGGGAGATCGGCAGCTTCAGCCACCATTTCTAGTTGATGCTCGCCGTGTTCGCCGACTCCGCCGGCCGCGCCTGATCAGAATAAGGCACGCGGTAGCCGTTCGCGGCCAGCCAGTCGATCGCCGCTTTCGGCTCGTCGGTCTGGATGATGGTGGCACCGCGCTCGGCCCAGAAGCCGTATGTCTCGCGCGGCAGACTGGCGAACACCGCCAGTTCATCGCCGCGACCGCCGGCAAGGAAGCCGCCCGGCTTGTTGACGATGGCGTAGGTATTGGCCCAGATGTGCCAGTCGCCCCTTATCGCGGCCGCGCGCATGCGGGGGCTGAACAGCGGGCCGCCGGTCTCGGTCAGCGTCTCCGCGCCGTCCCGCCAGTTGATCATTTCGACCGCGCGCGGCGAAAAGGCGCCGCTGACTTTCTCGGCGAAACCGGCGTCGCGAACCGCGTCGTCGGCAATGATCGGCATGAACTGGAAACCGCTGCCGATCGCGCCCATCGCGGCCTTGACAGTGGTGATCCTGGCCGGGTTCCACAGGTTCTCCTTGACGATCACCTGTTCGGCCATGCCAAGGTCGCGCGCCACCGCGATCATGCCGGCCAGGCTGTCGACGTTGAGTTTGTTGTCGATGTTGATGAGGATCCTGTCCTTGGTCGCCATCAGCATCTCGCGCAGCGTCGAAACCGGCTCGTCCGTGACGGCGCCGGTGCCTTCGATCACCAGCCTGCAGGTCTTGAGTTCGGCCACGGTGCGCTTGATCACCTCGCCCTTGCAATTCGTCGTGCGGTCGAGCCAGCTGTCGTGCATGACGACGAACTGGCCGTCCTTCGAACGCCTGACGTCGACCTCGACAATTTCGGCGCCAAGCGCGATCGAAGCCTCGAGGGCGGCGATCGAGTTCTCCGCAAAGAGCGTCTTGCGGGCCTGCAGACTGCCGGCACGGTGCGCCGCCACCATGACATGGTCGCGCCATTGGTTGGCGTGTTCGAAACGGTCGAGAATCTGCCTGGCGCGTGTTTCGCCTGCCGATGCCGAGCCGGTGAACAGCACCGAGGCGGCGGCAAGCAGAAGGTTCAGCCAGATCGTTCGCATGAGAATCGCTCCTACCGGATGCAGACCCGGATAAGCGACGCACGTGACAGCCCAGTGAACGAAGCCGGCTTCGCAAAATGCCGGAAAGTCACGTCACTGCCGGCTGAAGCGGCCGTTCTTCAATCTCGCACCGACGGCAATCAACTTGCCGAGATTGATGCCGCCGTACTGGCGGTCGGTGGCCAGCTTGGCGTGCTGAAACCTGCTTCGTTCCCCGGCTGACAACCATCCCACGATAGGTCGGCTGGCTACTTTCGGTTGTATTCATGCTTATCTACGCCGTTTCCGGGCTTGCCATGCGGGCTCACTTGGCAAGCAAGAAGTTGTGACCGAGCTCGAACGGCCATAGCCCTCGGAAGGGGTCGCATTTCTTAGAATTATATCCAATAAGGTTGCGCCTCGACGGACAGGAGATCGCTTCATGCCGAACACCAACATCGACCACGCCTTCACCGCCCGGGCCAGGACGGGTGCGTCCTTCGAACCGACCTATGCCGGCGCACTGTCGTTCATGCGACGCAAATACACGAAGGACGTGAAGGGCGCGGACGCGGTGGTGTGGGGCATCCCCTTCGACGCCGCCGTCACCAACCGGCCGGGCGCGCGTTTCGGACCGCAGGCGATTCGCCGCGCCTCGACCATCCTCGACAACGACCCGCAATACCCGTTTTCGCGCGATTTGTTCGAACATCTCGCCGTGGTCGACTATGGCGATTGCCTGCTCGACAGCGGCAATCACCAGAAGACGCCGGGAACGATCGAACGCGAGGCGGCAAGGATCCTGAAATCCGGCGCCTTCCTGCTATCGCTCGGCGGCGACCATTTCGTCACCTGGCCGCTGCTCAAGGCGCATGCCGCCATCCACGGTCCGCTCGCCATGGTGCAGTTCGACGCCCACCAGGACACCTGGCCGGACGACGGCAAGCGCATCGATCACGGCTCCTTCGTCGGCCGTGCTGTCAAGGAGGGGATTATCGATCCCGACCGTTCGATCCAGATCGGCATCCGCACCCATGCGCCCGACACCTTCGGCATCAAGATCCTGTACGGCCACGAAGTCGAGGACATGCGCGCGTCCGATATCGCCTATGCCATCGTCGACCGCACCGGCGGCAAGAAGGCCTACGTCACTTTTGACATCGATTGCCTCGACCCGGCCTTCGCGCCCGGCACCGGCACACCGGTCGCCGGCGGGCCATCCTCGGCAAAAATCCTGTCGGTGCTGCGCCAGATCAATCAGGTCGATATCGTCGGCGCCGATGTCGTGGAGGTTGCGCCGGCCTATGATCACGCCGATATAACGGCAATTGCCGGGTCGACGGTGGCCATGCACTATCTCGGGCTGCTGGCGGAACGAAAGGCCCGGCTCGAAGAGCTGAACAACGGCAATCACGCCGTCGTCGGATTGAATCAGGCAAGCGGCATCTAACATAGCAGGAATTCAGGCAGGCAAATGAAACCGAAAATCTTCATCGACGGCGAGCACGGCACCACCGGTCTCCAGATCAGGGCGCTGCTTGCCGAGCGCGGTGACCTGGAGATCATCTCAATTCCGACCGAGCGCCGCAAGGAACCGGCAGCCAGGGCCGAGTTCCTCAACGCCGCCGATGTCGCGATCCTGTGCCTGCCGGACGCAGCCGCGAAAGAAAGCGTCTCGCTGATCAGCAACGACACGACAAGGGTTATCGACGCCTCGACCGCGCATCGCGTGGCCGAAGGCTGGGAATATGGTTTTGCCGAAATGGACAAGGCTCAGGCGCGCAAGATCGCTTTGGCGAAGCGCGTTACCAATCCAGGCTGCTGGCCGCAAGGCCCGATCGCGACGCTCAGGCCGCTGGTGGCGGCCGGGCTGTTGCCACCGGATTTTCCGGTCACCGTCAACGGCATCACGGGCTATTCGGGCGGCGGCCGGCCGATGATCGAGGACTATGTCGCCAAGGGCGAAGATGCCTCGGAATTCCTGCCCTACGGGCTGACCCTGCAGCACAAGCACGTGCCGGAGCTCAGGACCTATGCGAAGCTGTCGCATGATCCGATCATGCAGCCGGCGGTCGGCAATTTCGCGCAAGGCATGATCACCGTCGTGCCGCTGCAGCTCGGCGGCCTCGACTATGTGCCGACCGGCGCCGAGCTCCACGCTGCAATCGCTGACCATTTCGCCGCGATCGATGGCGGCGTGGTCGAGGTGGCGCCCTATGCGGAGCTGGAGCGCGTGCCGGAGATCGATCCCGAAATCTACAATGGCACCAACCGGATGATGCTCCATGTCTTCGCCAACGACGACAGGGCCCAGGCGCTGCTGTTCGCCGTCTACGACAATCTCGGCAAGGGCGCCTCGGGCGCTGCCGTGCAGAACATGGATCTGATGCTCGGCCTCAAGCACTGAATGGACGCTCCGGCATTTCCAAGCCGCTGGAAGGTCGACGCGCCAGAACTGATCGCCGAGACGTTCAGCAGCCGCATCTGGAAGGTTGTTCGCGAGGACCGCTCGCCGGCGATCGTCAAGGCCCTCAAAGCTTTCGACGACGTCGAAGACGAGTTGCGCGGCGCCCATTTCCTCGCCTGGCGGCGCGGCGAAGGCGCGGTGCGGCTGCTCGGCCGCGACGGCCACTGCATGCTGCTCGAATATGCCGGTGAAACCTTGCTGTCACAGGTTCTCGCGGAGCAGGGAGACAATGCCGCTACAGCAATCGCGGCCGAAGTGATGGCAAGACTGTTCTCGCCATCCGACCACCCTGCCCCACCAGATCTTCAGCCGCTGCGGGTACGGTTTTCCAGTCTCTGTTCAACAAGGCGAGGATCGATCGCGACACCGGCGAAAAGAGCCTCTACGTCGAAGCGGCTGCGACTGCGGAACGGCTGTTGGCCGATCCAGTCGACGTGCTGCCGCTGCATGGCGACCTGCATCACGACAACATCATGCTGGGATCGCGCGGCTGGCTGGCGATCGACCCGAAGGGCGTTCTCGGCGATCCGGGCTTCGATACGGCAAACATGTTCTACAACCCGCTCGACCGCGACGACCTTTGCCGTGATCCCCGGCGGATTGCCGACATGGCCGAGATCTTCGCCAAGACGCTCGGCCAAACGCCGACAGCCATTCTGGATCATGCCATCGCCTATGGCTGCCTGTCGGCGTCATGGCATCATGAAGACGGCAAATGCGATCGAGGAAAGCCGTGAATTGTCCATTGCCACGGCGATCAGGGCGGTGCGGCTCAGCCTCTGACGGCGATCTGGTTGGGCATGGGATAAGCGCCCTTGGTGCCGCGCCAATGCGCTGCGGCAAACCCCAGCAGGACAAGCGCGAATGCCTGATGCGTCAGCGCCATGTGCAACGGCACCTGCATCAGCAGCGTGCCGATGCCGATCAAGGCCTGCACCAGCACCAGCATAAACAGCAGCGTCGCGCGGCGCGCATGCGTGGTGCCGGGCTGGCGGTGGTGGGTCGCGATCATGTGCCAAAGCGCTGCGACGAAAATCACATAGGCGCCGAGCCGGTGGATGAACTGGACCGTCTTCGGGCCCTCGAAGAAATTGCGCCATGCCGGCTCGAGGATCAACAGATCGCCTGGGATGAGCTTGCCGTCCATCAGCGGCCAGGTGTTGTAGCTCAGGCCGGCATCGAGCCCGGCGACCAGCCCGCCGAGATAGATCTGGATCAGCGCCAGCAACACCAGAAAGCCGGCCAGACGCTGGGTCGAACGGTCGGCGGCGGGCTCGGAGTGCGGGGCCAATCCACGCGCGACCACCATGGTCGCGGTGAAGATCAGCGCGGCCAGCGTCAGATGCGTCGCCAGCCGGTACTGGCTTACGGAGACCCGGTCGACCAGTCCGGACGCCACCATCCACCAGCCGATCGCGCCCTGCAGGCCGCCGAGAAAGAGAATGCCCAACAGTTTCGGCCCAAGACCGCGCTCGATGCGGCGCGTCGCCCAGAAAAACACCAGCGGCACGGCGAAAACCACGCCGACACCGCGTGCCAGGATACGGTGCAGCCATTCCCACCAGAAGATCGACTTGAACGCTTCAATGCTCATGCCCTTGTTGAGCTCGGCATATTGCGGGATCTGCTGGTAGCGCTGGAACTCCTCCTGCCATTCGGCGTCGTTGAGCGGCGGGATGACGCCGTGAATCGGTTTCCATTCGGTGATCGACAGGCCGGATTCGGTGAGCCTGGTGGCGCCGCCGACCAGCACCAGCACAAACAGCACCAGGAGCACGACATAGAGCCAGCCGCGCACCAGCGTCCGATTACGCAGGTCGCGGTCGCGGGCCACGAAAGGCGCGGCAGCTGATATGGCAGCCATAGTGTTGTCCCGGCAGGTTGCAGTCGCGGATTGGTGAACCATCGCAATCCAACTGGCAAGACCGGACAGCGCGGCACGCCGTCGCGCCGCTTCTTGGCTGTTGCGTGCCTCTTCCGTTGGGCCTAAGCGATAGGGATCAACCGGATCGCGAAATGCCCATTCGCCTGAAAAAGCTGATCGGAACAATCCTGCTGGTGGCACTGGTCATCGTCTATGCGCTGGTCGCATCGATCGTGGCGGTTGCCCAACTGGCGGAATCGGGACCGTGGGCGCATTTCCTGTTCTTCCTGCTCAGCGGCATGCTCTGGGTGCTGCCGGCCATGGGCATCATCAAATGGCTGATCCTGGAGCCGCCGCGGCCGAAGAATTGAGGCTCGCTCGCCGCCGCTAGATGGTGAAAGCCGGACGCTTGCTACCTCAGGCAGCTCAGCGTGGTTTTCTGCCTTCCGTGTCGCCGATCGGAACGCACAGGCAGCGAGCCCAGAAACGCCAAGCAGCAGTGGCCCTAGCGTCCCGCCGGTGAAGAAGCGGCCGGCCGTAGCGAAGGAGTCTGGTGCAAGGCCGCGACCGCGACATATTCGCGCGTAGCAGGCAGACCGAAAGTGATGTCGGACGCCCATGCCATGTTGGCCATGTAGCTCTGAAGCCTCGCGAAAGCGGCCTTGTAGGATTCATCCGGCAATTGGGAATTTGTCACGACCGAATGCGCGCGCTGCAGAAACTGGAGGGGACTGCACCCGAAACGCTCTCGAAACCGGTGGTAGAACAAGGACGGATTTCCAATCCCACGAGCGGACATGATGTTCAAAACCGTCTCGGTTGTCGTCAGAAGATCTTCCACCACGGCGTCTATCTTGATACTTTGCACGTAGTCTCGGAAGCTGATGCCGGTGCGCGCCCGGAAAAGGCGCGACAAATGGCTCATCGTAACACCCTCCGCGCTAGCAAGTTCGCCAAGCGATGGCGCAGGACGGAGGCGACCCAAACTGTCCATGATCCGCAATATGCGATCGCGGCCGCCCCCTCGCGGCTCGCGGCGCTGATGATCGATCGGCTCCCACGGTATGAAGCGGTGAATGTAGCAGCTCAGCCCCGTCGCCATCGCACCCCGCACGACTGCATCGTCAGGCCTTCGCGTATCGCTGAGAATCATGCGCGCCACGAATGCCTTAATCGGCAGGATCATTCGTTGAAACGGCTTACCGTGCAGAAAGCTTTTGCAGCGATAGGAACGTTCCGCGAAACCCGGAAGACCAAGCCTCTCATAATGCGAAACATCAAGATGAACACCGCAGATGAGTGAATCGGCCGAAAGGGACACCGAATTGTGCGTTTCATCTGCGTTGATGATCATCAGATCGTCTTCGTGCATCAGACAGGGCCGCCCTTCCACTACGATTCGCGCGGTTCCCCTCAGCACCAAAAGGATCTCCATTTCCGGATGCCAATGAAAAGGGATGTCGCTGGCACCGTGAATAAAAGGTCTAGCCCGCGAGATGCCGTCGAGGTCGAGTTGTTGAAGCCCATGGTTGACCCCATACCGGCGCTCTCCGGCCGAGGCACCCACAAATATCGCGTCACGCTCCGACATCCCAAACCACCTTGCACAGAAATATCAAAAAGTGACGTTCAACGAGGTCACATACTGCATCTATCGATTGGCGCGGTAGTGCAATAGTGTTGCCCATACCGGCCTGGTCAAGGGCGTTCGGCCTCTGGCGATCAGATTCCCATCACGGAGGGAGTGCCCGGCCGAAGGACGGCAATTGTCAAATTGGAGCTGTGGCCAATGCAGGTGGAGAGGCTTTGATTCGGTGTGGGACGTATCTGATAGCGACCTGAGCTCACTCGTCGACGAGATGACGAGTGAAGAGAAAGCCGATCTGCTGACGGGGAAAGGCCTGTGGCGGACTGCGGCCAACTATCGCCTGAACATCCCTGAAATCATCATGACAGATGGCACATATGGCGTGCGCTATTCGATTGATCAGATCGATGGGATCAACGACGAGCGCACCAATCTCGAACAGTTCCTGTCTGTGGTGAATCAGCGGGCCGATCAGCCTCTGGCACCTGATTTCAGTTCCACGCGGCCTGCGACATGTTTCCCGAATGGCTCCGCCTTTGGCTGCTCTTGGGACGTCGATCTCGCATACGAATTGGGGCGCGTGCTGGCCGCGGAATGCCAGGCCTTTGGCGTCAACCTCTTGCTGGGTCCGGGCATCAATATACGACGTACACCGCTGGGTGGGCGCAGCTACGAGTACTACGCTGAGGATCCGGTTCTTGCCGGCGATCTTGCGGCCTCTGTAATCAACGGCCTGCAAAAAAACGGCGTCGGGGCCTCGTTGAAGCATTTTGCATGCAACAACTCCGAGATCCAGCGGACGACGATGAGTTCCGATGTGGACGAGCGCGCGCTTCGGGAGATCTACCTTGCAGGTTTCGAGCGCGCTATCCGCAAGAGCAATCCCTGGACCGTGATGAGTTCATACAACAGGCTGAATGGCGTCCAGGCCGCAGAGAGCCACTGGTTGCTCACCAAGGTGTTACGGGACGAGTGGAACTATGACGGGCTCGTGGTTTCCGACTGGCACGGCATCAAGGATCGACCGGCCGCAGCGATTGCCGGTAATGATCTCGATATGCCGGAAAGCAGATCCCGCAGGCGCCGGCTTCTTGCCGCCATGGAAAATGGCAGCGTACCGATGGCTGCGGTCGACCAATCCTGCATCCGGATTCTGGAGTTGGTTCGTCGGGCGAAGGGGGGCGAACGTCGCGATGCGACCTTCGATCTGGAAGCCAACCACGAGCTTGCGCGCAAGATGGCTGCAGAGTCCATCGTGCTGCTCAAGAACGAAGGCCCCTTGTTGCCCCTGCCGCCGGGCCTCAAGCGAATCGTGGTGATCGGAAAACCCAGCAGTTGAACCCGTTATCCAGGGGTCGGGCTGCGCTACCACCCGTCCGACACGTGTCGACATCCCGTTTGAGCACATTCACGCATTTGCCGATCCGGACGCCGAGGTGAACTACTTCCCGCTTCAAGGACATGATGCCGATACGAACGCTGGTCTTGCCGCGGCGGCGGTCCTTGCTGCGGCAGGTGCCGACGCCGTCATCGTCTTCGCGAACACCGATGTCACCTATGACGGAGAAGGCACCGACCGTACCGATCTTCATCTGGCGGGCGGGCAGGACGCCCTGATCGAGCAGGTAGCTCGGGTAAACCCGCGGACCGTGGTTGTTCTGGCGTCGCCTGACGCGGTCGAGATGCCGTGGCTGGCGCATGTGCCTGCCGTGCTGTCCACGTTTTTCGCTGGGCAGGGCATGGGCGGGGCAGTGGCCGAAATCCTGTTCGGCCGTCGCAACCCGTCCGGCAAGCTTACCGTGACGTTTCCGGCGCGGCTTGAAGATACCCCGGCGTTCCTCCTGTATCCCGGCGAGAACGATCGCCACAGCTATGCGGAAGGCATTTTTGTTGGCTACCGCTACTATGACCGGCGACGCATCGCCCCGCTCTTCCCCTTCGGTTTCGGCCTCAGTTACACGACGTTCGCGTATTCCGAACTTGATCTTGATCGGGCGATCCTCTGCGAGGACGACACGCTAATGGTTAGTTTCGCCGTGACAAACACGGGCCCTGTGACCGGCAAGGAGATCTGTCAGGTATATGGCGGGGCCAGAAAAGCCGCGACTCCACAGGCCGGAGCGCGAGCTGAAGGGCTTTGCAAAGGTCGAACTCTATCCGGGCGAGACGAGGCGCATCGAGGTCGCCATCAGTGCGCGCGATCTGCGATATTTCGACCCCGCGCATCAGCGATGGCTATTGGATGGAGGCCCATACAGGATCGATGTAGGAGCTTCGTCTCGCGACATCCGCCTTTCTGGCGAAGTGATGTGCGAGCCGGCGCAAACAGCGGCGCGGCAGCTCACCCTCGACAGTCAGCCATTTCTCATTCTGGACGACCCGGTCGGCTACGAGAAGCTGCATGCCTTCTTCCGCTCTCGGCTCGCGCTAGACGACAATGGCGCAGACCAACTCATCGGCTATTGCCGAATGTCGTTCGTCGGCATCCACAGCACGATCGCATGGTTCGCAGGAGAGACTATCACCGAAGGCGAGGTGCGGGAGGTGATCGACAGCATCAATGAGGCGAACCGCTCCGCGGACCGGCGGAAATCGCGTGAGACGCCGCTTAGTTCGCAAGAAGTTGGCGCGATCGTCGTTCCGTGAAAAAGCACCACAAATGGGGAACAAGTCATGACAGTCTACAAGAGCAACGGGGATCAAGTTCCCGATCACATTCAAACCACGGCCTTGCATGTGAAGGCGGGATTGGTTGACCGCCGCGAGTTCCTCGCTCTCGCCAGCGTCTTCGGTGCTTCAACCGCTATGGCCTACGGCATGATCGGGCTGACCGCGCCGACACCAGCCGCCGCGCAGGAACCGAAGAAGGGCGGTGTGTTGAAAGTAGCCATGCCGGTAAAGGATCCAAAGGATCCCCGTACCGCCGACTGGTCGGAAATCGCTAATGCAGAGCGGCAAATGCTTGAGCCGCTGGTGAAATACACCAAGGACTACACAATCGAGCCGTATCTCCTCAAGAGCTGGGACGTCAACGACGACGCTACTGAATACACACTTCATATCCGACCCGGCGTCATCTGGAGCAACGGCGAACCGTTTAATGCGGACGACGTTATCTTCAACTTTACTCGCTGGGCTGACAAAAGCGTGGAAGGTAACACGATGCCGGGCCGCCTTGGATCGCTGGTCGATGAGACCACGGGCAAGCTGCGTGAGGGCTCCATCACCACGGTCGATGACATGACGGTCAAACTCACGCTGGCCAAGTCGAACATTGCGTTCATCCCAAACCTAACCGACTATCCGGCCCTGGTAGTGCACCGCTCGTTCGACGAGACCGGCGCGAACTTCGCCAAGAACCCAATCGGCACCGGCCCCTTTCAGCTGGTCTCCTATGATGTCGGCCAGAGGGTCGTCTTCATACGTCGTGAGGACGGCAAGTGGTGGGGCGGTGAGGTCCATCTCGACGGTGTCGAATTTATCGACTACGGCAGCGATCCAGCGGCGATGGTCAGCGCCTTTGAGGCGGGCGAGGTGCACGCAAACAACGAAACCACGGCCGACTATGTCAGTATCCTCGACGGTCTCGAATTGGTGAAATCGGAAGCCCTCACGGCGTCTACGATCGTTGCTCGCACCAACGTCAAAACCAAACCCTATGACGACCAGAGAGTGCGTAGCGCGCTGCAACTTGCAGTCGACAACAAAGTTGTTCTCCAGCTTGGAATCAGCGACGCCGGCGTTCCAGCCGAGAACCACCATGTCTGCCAAATCCATCCCGAATATGCTGAACTCCCCAAGATCGCCCGCGACCCAGCTAAGGCCAAGTCGCTAATGGAGGCCGCCGGCCAGGCCGACTTCGAGCATGACCTCATCACGGTCGACGAGGATTGGCAGAAGAACACCGGCGACGCCATAGCTTCGAGACGCCGGCTTCAAGGTCAAGCGCACCGTGCTTCCGAGTTCCACCTTTTGGAACGACTGGACGAAATATCCTTATTCGATGACCAGCTGGAACATGCGTCCGCTCGGCGTACAAGTTCTGGCGCTCGCCTATCGCTCCGGCGAATCGTGGAACGAGACCTCATGGTCCAATAAGGAATTTGACGAGAAGCTCGAGAATGCGCTTTCGATCGCGGATGCCGAAAAGCGCAAGGAACTGATGGTGGACATCGAAAAGATCTTACAGGACTCCGGTATTATCATTCAGCCCTACTGGCGTAAGCTCTACAACCACTGCGCCCAGAACGTGCGGAATTTCAGCGTTCATCCGACCCTCGAGTACGACCTTGGGAAAGTCTGGCTCGACGAAGCTTGATCGGGTCAGTATTCCGAAAAACTTGTCCCGCTGCCAGTTCGCCGTCCTAACCGCGGCCGAATTCCATTCGCCGAGGTCGACTGCATCGTGCGCAGCTATTTCGATGCTCGCGCCGACACGGGGGCGGTTACGCGCGAGGAGCTTTCCGAATGCTTGCCTCGTTACCGTCATGGACGTGCGGCCTCCGGGCGAATTCGCGCTCCCGCGTCTGATCCGGAAGCGTCAAATCCGGACTGTCAAAAGGCAGGGCAAACTCATCGAACTGCTCAGCAGATCCAGCAGCAGTTGCCGCCAGCACAACCGCGATTGCGGTAAAAGCTAAGGATGGAAAAGACATCGTTCGGCCGTCTAAACTTCCGGTTGCAATCACGCCGACGCCTGCGACCCTTTCATTTCTCCGGCAGACCTGCCTTGGCAAGGTCGGCGAGTTCGCCTTCGAGAATCGCGGGGTCGCTGTAGAACGAGCCTTCTCGCCAGGCAGCCTGCGTGAATCTCGGATTTGCCGTCAGCGCTTCTGTCACCGCGGCTTTTGCTTCGTCCAACCGCTCAAGCCGGACGTAGTTGATCGCGAGCGACAGGCGAGAATAAGCCCACATCGGCTCGGTCTGCTGATATTCCCCGATCGAGTCCTCGTACCTTCCCATCAATCGGTAGTTGTAGGCTCTCATTAGATGATGCTTGATTTTTCGGCTAGGATCGCGCGCTTCGCCGAGAGCAAGCCATTCGAGGGCCTTCTCGTGCTGGCCTGATGCTGCAAGGACTTCCGTCAGGCTGACCATGACGAAGGCATCATAAGGCCCCATGGCGACGGCCGCGTCGGCTTCCTGGATCGACCCCGCAAAGTCGCCTTCGCGCATCAACACGAAAGCGAACAGCCAGTGTGCGAGCCTTCTCACCTGCGGCGTAAGGTTGTCCTCGGCGAGCACTTCGCGGACAAGGCTGCTTGCCTTGCGGAAATCGGCCGTCAGGTCGTCGCTCCACCAATTCCACGCCGCAGTCCAGTAATACCAGCCGAGTTTGACCTTGATGAGCGTCGAATTCGGGAATTTGGTCAGGCCCTCTTCCCAAATCCGGCCGGCGCGGTCGTTCTCGTCCTTGGTCTCCGCTTTCATGTAAACGTCGTGGGCACGCAGGTAGTAGTCGTATTCGGCGAGGGCGGCCGTGTCCGTCCCCCAAGCTTCGCGGTATTGCGATTGTTTGAGCTGTCCTCTTTCTCCTGTGAGAGCGGCGATGATTTTTCCCGTCACCTCGTCCTGCAATGCTGGCGGGTCGGCACCCGCCTTGTCGAAGCGTTCGGCCCACAGATGCTTTCCAGTCTTCGTGTCGTTGAGCTGCGCGACGATGCGCATTTTGTCCGCCTCCTTACGGACGCTGCCTTCCAGCACATAGTCGACGCCGAGTTCGCGGCCGATCTTACGGACATCGGAAGGCTGGCCTCCATAGGTGAATGATGAATTGCGGGCGATCACCATGACGTCCGGCGCTCGCGCCAACATGGAAATGATGTCCTCCGCGACGCCGTCTCCCATGTAGGCAAGACTTTTGTCTTGGCTCATATCGTCAAAGGGTAACACCGCGATCGATGGCAACCTCTCGGGTGCCGGGCTTGGAGTTGGCTTGGCCAGCCAGAGCATGGCCGCCATGATGGCTGCCACCCCAATCACCGCCGTGATCAACCTGTGGCGATCACGGCGTCCAGGCTGTGTTCCTGGCTCGAACACGTAGCCGCGTTTCAGAATCGTTCTGACGATTTCATGCTTCTCGTCGCCGAGCGCTTTGCGAATCTCGGTTATGCACTGGACAAGGCTATCGTCGGTCACAGCGATGTCGCCCCACACCGCCTGCATCAGTTCGTCTTTGGTGACGAGCGTGCCCGACCTCAAGGCAAGTAGCCTCAGAACCTCAGCTGCTTGTGGACGCAAAATCACGGTATGCCCGGCTTGATCAGTCACCGACCCGCACTGAAGATCGACCGTGCGGCCGTCCAGGCGAAGCAACGTCGGTGCCGGGCTGTGCATCGGAACTTTCCCCCTGAGCGGATGCCCAGGGTTTTCTCCCATCGCCAATCTATACCGAAGTCGGTCCCAATTCCAGCATTCGGCAATCGCCCAAGTCTTCCGTTAGCGATCGCAAGATTTCGTCCGGTTTCGTCCGGCGATCGTGCCGATCTCGTTACGACTGGCGCTATCGGGTTCACGCTCTTCTTCGCCCCGCCATTCCGGCGGAGTGACATTGTTCACGAATGGAGAGGATGATGATCGAACTCGTAATCGCCGCTTGTCTTGCGACGGGCGAATGTAAGGAAACCAAACTGACCTACGACGCCCGCGACGTGTCGCTGATGACTTGCCTGGTCGCTGGTCAGTCGGAAATCGCCCGCTGGCAACAGCGACATCCGGCCTGGCAGGTGAAGCGCTGGCATTGCGGCGTCGCCCGGCAGCTAGGGGAGGCGATTTGAGGATCCGTTCAGTGCGGCAATGGCGGATGGAAGGGGCCGGCCGCCCCGGGGCGGCGCTCCTCATCAGAATTCACGCCCATGACCCTGAGGTGCCGTTTCACGGAACCGCCTTGGAAGTCCGGGGCGGGTGAGACAGCGGACGTTCAGCGACATCCACGTCGGACCATACACACGGAAACGACAAAAGCCCCGGAAGCGGTCGATCCGGGGTCGACCATATCCTTGTCTGATCAGGGATTATGATGACATCGCTGCGTCGGCCGCCTCAGCGGCGCGCCGTCTCAGCAGGTCATGTTCCCGCCTGTTGCCCGCCAGCGCCGCGGCCGCTTCGAATGCGTCGCGCGCCTCCTCGTAACGGCCGAGCTTGTGGAGTAGGTCGCCGCGAACGCTCGGCAGCAGGTGATAGCTTTTGAGCGCCGGCTCGCGCGCAAGGCGGTCTACGATCACCAGCGCCACTTCTGGGCCTTCGGCCATGCCGACGGCAACCGTGCGGTTGAGGTCGATGATTGGCGAGCGCACGACAGCCGCCAGCTCCGCATAAAGTCCGGCGATGCGCGACCAATCGGTATCGCCCGCCGTCCTCGCCTGGGCGTGGCAGGCGATAATCGTCGCCTGGAGGACGTAAATGCCGCCGGCTCCGCCTAATTCGCGTGCTCGCCCGAGCGCCTGCATCCCGCGCCGGATCTGGAGTTGGTCCCAGAGTGCGCGGTTTTGGTCCAGCATGAGGATTGGCTCGCCCTCTGCGTCAATACGCGCCGCCGTCCGCGAGGCGTTCAGCTCCATCAGAGCGAGCAGTCCATGGGCTTCGGGCTCGTGCGGCACGATGGAGGTGAGCACGCGGCCCATGCGAAGCGCTTCATTGCAGAGCTGGGGGCGCAGCCAGTCCTCGCCGCTCGCCGCGGTGTAGCCTTCGTTGAAGATGAGGTAGACGACCTCCAGCACCGAGGAGAGCCGCTTTGAGAGCTCCTCGCCGCTTGGGGTCTCGTAGGCCAGCCCCGATTCCGAAAGAGTCCGCTTCGCGCGCACGATGCGCTGGGCGATCGTCGCCTCCGGCAGCAGGAAGGCCCTGGCGATCTCCTCGGTTGTCAGGCCGCAGATCATCCGCAGTGCCAGCGCCGCCCGCGCCTCGCGCGACAGTCGCGGGTGACAGGCGGTGAAGATGAGCCGAAGCAGTTCATCGCCTATGTCGTCGTCCAGGGCCGAGTCGAGGTTGGGCATGGCCTGCTGCTCCTCCTCCATGTCCCAGGCGATAATGTCGTGCTTGCGCTCAAGCATCCGGCTGCGGCGCAGATGATCCAGGGCCCGGCGCTTGGCGGTCGCCATCAGCCAGGCGCCGGGTTTTTCCGGAACGCCTCTGGCGGGCCACCGCTCAAGGGCGGCCAGCAGGGCTTCCTGCGTCAAATCCTCGGCCAGCGGCACATCGCGCAGCATCCTCGCCAGACTGGTGATCAGCCGGGGCTGCTCGATCCGCCACACGGCGAGAATCGTGCGATGGGCGTCGGCGACCGTCATGACCGCCGACCGCGTCTGCAGGAACGTCGCCTCAAGGGCCGGCAAACGCGCGGACCTCGCACGTGCCCTCCCAATCCGGCATGAAATCCTTGTGGAGCTGCATGAACTCGACCGCCGACGCCACGGCCTCTTCCTTGTTCCGGAACTCCATGATCGCGTAGCCGCCGATGACCTCCTTCGCCTCGACGAACGGGCCATCGATGACGCTGAGCTTCCCATCGGCGATGCGCACCTGCGCGCCCATCGCGACCGGCGTGAGCCCGCCCATGTCGACCATGCGGCCGGCCTTGATTTCCCGGTCGGCGAGCTTGTTCATCGCCTCGATGAGTTCCGCCGTTGGCGGTCCGGCGTGGGCGGAAGTGACGAACGACATGAAGCGCATTTGAGAACTCCTCCTGAGGCGAGCCGCGGACGTGATGGCCGCTGAACAGTCTCGCTAATAAGTCGACGAACCAGCCCCCGGCGCATCGACATGCGCTTTGAATAAAATCACGCCCGGGCTCTAAAGACGATGGGCGAGTGAACAGGTCCGATTGACCATCCCATCTAACGCCGACCACTCGTCCAGCGTCGTGAGTTGCGTTGCCGTGTCAATTTTGGCGGCTAGGAGGCTGCTTGCGCATTCTTGAGAGGCAGTGGTTCTAACTTCCGCTAAGAGGTCAACTCCCGCCGTTGGACGTGTGTCAAGTGGATGGCCGGTTCTGTGATGGGTTTCGGATGCCGGCCCTCTACTGAGATGGCGTGGCGCCGGGGCCGGCGTCCGAAACCCATCACAGAACGAGCCATTCACACGGGTAGTCCTTTCTGAGGCGAATTCGCGAGCACAATTTCAAAGTGTTGTCCGCAAAGCGGACCCTCCGAACGTTCGTGCGTCGGTAGCTGCGGAGCATTGAAACGGACCGAAGGGGTGGGGATGCGCCGCCCGTGCCGCATATGAGTCGAACGCGGACGCCTTTTTGCCGTCAGGTCGCTTCGAGCACCATGTTGAGCGGGGTCTGAGCGGCCCGCCGGACACGCATGAAGCCACCTGACCGGATCACCTCGGTCAGCCGCTTCTCTCCTGCCTGCGCGCCAAGCGCGAGACCTGTCTCCTGCGCCAACGAAGTTGGCACGCAGATCATCGTCGAGGCTGAGTAGTAGAGCCGCCCGACCGGGTTAATGTTGTCCTCCAGCGTGTCGCCGGCCATCGGCTCGACCACCATCCAGGTGCCGCCGCCTTTCAAAGCCTTGCGGATATGCGTCGCCGCGGCCTCGGGGTCGCCCATGTCGTGCAGGCAGTCGAAGCAGGTGATCAGATCGAAATCACGCCCGGCGAAGTCCTGTGCCCGGCCGACCTCGAACTGCACGTTCGCCACGCCATGCCCTCTCGCATGCGCTGTCGCAGCGGCAATGGAAGCCGGATGGAAATCGTAGCCGGTAAAAAGTGAGGCAGGAAATGCCTGCGCCATGAGAATCGTCGACAGGCCGTGGCCACACCCCACATCGGCCACTTTGGCGCCCGCCTCCAACTTGTCGACGACGCCGTCGAGCGCCGGCAGCCAGTCCTGTACAAGCGCGTTTACATAGCCTGGCCGGAACAGCCGTGCCACAGCGCAGAACATGCAACCGGCCTGATCGCCCCAGGCAACGCCCCTGCCGGTCTTGAAGGCCGACTGCACCTTCGGCTGGTTCTCGACCATCGCGGCAGCGGTATCGAACGCGCCGATCAGATTGACCGGGCTGTCCGGCTCTGCAAACACGAAGGACTGCTCGGGCGTCAGACAGAACCGCCCGCCCTCGTAGTGCACGTAGCCCGATGCCGCCTGTGCCGACAGCCATTCGCGCACATAGCGAGACGCGCATCCCGCGGCATCGGCAAGTTCGTCGGCCGTTGCCGGGCCAGTCTCCCGCAGGGTCTTGTATAGGCCGAGCGAATCCCCGATCCGCACGAGGGGCACGCTGACCGCACCGCCGAGATCGCCAAGCACGCGGCCCACCAGTTCGTTGAGTGTCGTTTCGTTGAGTTGTGTCACGTCGAGGTTCCTCCTGGTCTTCCGGCGGCGACCAGCCGCCCTCGGTATTCCAGAATGAGACCTGCCGTGCCCGCGGGCATGAGGCGGCTGTCCCGCGCAGCCACGGAAACTCAGATCTTATTGGGGGCAAATGTCCCGCATTCGCGTTGACGACCCCGCAACCTACCTGGAAAGGGTCATGAGGATCGCCTGCGAGCGGCTGTGCACGCCAAGCTTGCTGAAGATTGCTGACAATTGGTTGCGCACGGTCTTCTCGCGCTTGCCCAGGCGTTCGGCGATCGAACGGTTATCGAGGCCCTCTGCAACCAGTTCCAAAATGGCCGCCTCTGCGGGTGTCAGACCGGCTTCGCGGATGGCGCGCGGCTGCATTGGCTGATCCTGCTCGAGAAAGCGTGCGAATTCGGCCTGGAACACTGCCCAAGCTGGCTCGTCCGGCAAGAGCACATGGTTCTTGCTTTCCAGAGGCACGAAACGCGCGCCCGGAATCGCGGCCGCAAGCTTGCGGCCTTCGTCGAACGGCACGCGCATATCGCCGCGGCTGTGTGCGATCAGAGTCGGGAGGCGGAGCTTTGCTGCCAAATCCAACACGTCGATCCCCTGCATCTGGGAAAGCAGTTGTGCGGCGACGTCGGGAGTAGCCGTTACGCGCTCGAGGTCACCCCACCAGCGGTGCTGATCCGGTGTCCCGTCGGGGATGAAGAGGTTGGTGAAGAACCGACAGAAGGCCGGATTGTCGCGACCCCAGCCGATACGAATGAAGTTGACAAGCGTCTCGGCCTCCAGCCGCTCGGCCTCCGTCTGGGCTCGAACTCTCGCGCCTTGGCCATAGGCATTCAAGAGGACGAGATGAGACACCCGCTCGGGATGCCTCAAGGCGTATGCGATGGCGAGAGCGCCGCCTTGGGAAAGACCGAGCAGGACGAAGCGCGGCTCCTCGATCGACGCGGCCACCGCCTCCAAATCGGCGTGCCACGCTTCAAGTGAGAGATCTGCGACATGACGGTCCGACAGGCCGCAGCCGCGCGGATCGTAGCGTACAAACCGGTTGCGGGACGATAGCGCCTGAAGCCACGGCCGCCACACCGGACTTTCTAGATCGTAGTCGACATGGCTGAGCCAATGCGGCGCCCGAAGGATCACCTTTCCCTCCCCGCAAGAGGCGACCGCGATGCGAGTGCCATCCGCTGAGGTGCAGAACCTTATACTCTGGCTGAGCTTCATCGTGCCAAGATATCGCAACGGAGTTCCAGACAACAGGCCGGTCTCATGTCGGATCGATCCGGTGTTCTCCTAGAAGAACAATTTGGAAGACATGACAACTACGGCTGCGCCTAGTGCAACCGCGATCCCCAGTGTGGTCGCCGGTAATGTCCGCTTCTATACACTGGCAGAACGAACCACAACGGCCGAGATGGGGCGCAAAGCCGCCCGGCAGCCATGGGCAATCGGTCGGGCAGATGGGGTATTCGGCTTGC
>NZ_CAKXZT010000194.1 GCF_935825525.1 Mesorhizobium escarrei | reverse complement strand
CTCCCAACCCGCCGGGATTTGTACGGAAGTCGGCCAGCGTCTCGAGAGGGTCCGACGCACCGAGGTCGGCGATATGCGTGGCATGTCGCGCTTGCAGCGCAGCGAGGCGGGCAATGGTGTCGGAGATTTTTCGCAATGGCGCCGTCCCTGTTCTGACGCCCGGAATGGACGGCAATCTGTGTAACGCAATTGCAGCAATATCGTTGCTGCACTGCACAATAACAAGAGAGTGCGGCGGGAGATGGAGTCCGGCCGACCCTCTGGGTCGGCCGGGAGTAGACGTCTCCAGCCTCGGACTCGCTGTGAGATAGAGCGTTAGGTCGTCGGGGGCTTTGGCGTGAAGCAGCGGGCAACAAGCCCCACCCAGCCTCACCATGCTGACGATCGATCCCGGGGCGGACGTCGCGTCATATCACAATTGGCAGGTGGTCGTCCTTCAACCCGAGAATTGGGCGGTCTGGACCAGAAAGCCTGAGGCTGAGCTTTTGCGGCCGCATCCAGCCGAATCCCTCGCGGTGGAAGCAGTTCGCCCCCGAAAGCTCGTGACTTAGCGGATCTCGCGCCCCCTGACATCTAATCCCGCAGCAGATCGAACATCAGCTTGAAGAAGCGGTCTGCATCGACTTCGTGCGCGATGCGGGCATTGTCCCTTTCGCCACGCTGGCGCGCGCTTGCCATCGTCGCGCTGATCAGGGCGATTGACAGCATCAAGGCCTTCGATCTGTTCTACATCATGACGCGCGCGGGCCGGCGCTGTCGACCGAGACGCTGAACTATTACGGCTACATCGCCGCCTTCACCAATTTCGACATTTCCTACGCGCTGGCCATCGCCATCATCCTGACGATCTTCACCAATGTCGCGCTGCTGACCATGTACAGCGTCCTGTTTCCGAAATCGGGAGAGCGCTGATGGCCAGCGCACTGTTTTCTGTATCGGGCTGCTTCTGTTGCTGCTGGCGGTGTTGTTCCCGCTCTACTGGGTTGTCGTGACTTCGTTCAAGACGACGCGCGATGCCTTCGCCATCCCGCGGTCTGGTTCTTCAGCCCGACGCTCGACAACTATCGCACCGTGTTAGCCAATCGCGGCTTCCTCAGCGCCTTTGCCAACAGCTTCGTTATCTCGATCCTGTCCAGCGCGCTAGCGGTAGCCGTTGCTCCGTCGCCGCCTACGGGCTGTCGCAGCAGCCGGCCGAGTTGCGCCGCTCCAAGGAGAAATTTATCCTCAGTCTGCGGATTGCGCCGGCGCTGCTGTTCGTCATTCCGCTGTATTATCTGGCGACCCGGATCGGGGCGATGAACCAACATTGGCTGCTGATTGCCGCCTATGCCTTCGTCAACGTGCCCTTTGCCATCTCGCTGCTGATCACTTTTTTCGACGACATCCCGAAGGAGCTGCGTGATGCGGCCCGCGTTGACGGCGCCCGCGAATTCAGCGTGTTCTGGCATGTCTACCTGCCGGCCGCCCGCGGCGGCATGGTGGCGACGCTTATCCTGTGCGTCCTGTTCACCTGGAACGAGTTCTTCGTCGCGCTGGTGCTGACCGGCCGCGACACGCAGACGCTTCCCGTCAGTATCACGTCGTTCCTGACATTCCAGGGCATCCAGTGGGGCGCGCTCACCGCCGCCGCCACCCTCATCATGCTGCCGATGATCGTGCTTGGCGTTCTGGTGCAGGGGCAGATCGTGCGCGGTATGACACTTGGCAGCGTGAAGGGTTAGATCCGATGGCGAATTTGTCGATAAGGTCGGTGTCGAAATCCTACGGCGCGGTCAGCGTGCTGGACGACATCTCCGTCGAGGTGGAGGAGGGCTCCTTCGTCGTGCTGCTCGGGCCGTCAGGCTGCGGGAAGTCGACACTGCTTCATGCGATAGCTGGGCTGAACCCGATCGATTCCGGCACCATCGTCATCGGCGACCGCAATGTCACCAATCTTCCCGCGCGCGAGCGCGACGTGGCGATGGTGTTTCAGTCCTACGCGCTCTATCCGACCATGTCGGTGGCCGAAAACATCGCCTTCCCGTTGAAGATGCGCGGGCTTGATCACAAGACATCAGGCGAAAAGGTCGAGGCGGTGGCGCGGCTGCTGCAGATCGAGCCCTTGCTCGCCCGCCGGCCGCGCGAGCTGTCAGGCGGCTAGCGGCAGCGCGTCGCCATCGGCCGGGCGCTGGTGCGCGACCCCAGGCTGTTCCTGTTCGACGAGCCGCTGTCCAACCTCGATGCGGCGCTGCGCACGGAGCTCAGGGCCGAGATCAAGCGGCTGCACCAGTCGATCCGCAAGACCATGGTCTATGTGACGCACGACCAGACGGAGGCACTGACGCTTGCCGACAACATTGTCGTGCTCAAGGCCGGCAAGATCGAGCAGATCGGCACGCCGCTGTCGCTCTATGACGACCCCGACAATGCCTTTGTCGCCGGCTTCATCGGCTCGCCGCGCATGAATTTCCTGAAGGCAACAGTGGCCGATGGAGGCAAAACTCTGCTCGTCGGCGACGCAAGCGTCGACATGTCGCATCTGGCAACGCGACTCGGCAACGGGCAGGACGTCACTCTGGGCATCAGGCCGGAACATCTCGATGAAAGCAGGGGGTGGGTTGAGCTTTCGCTTGCCGTCGACGTCACCGAGCGCCTGGGATCCACCGCTTGCGTTCACGGCGTGCTGCCGAGTGGCGAAACGGTGGTTGCCGAAAGGCGCGAGGATCAGCCGCGCTTCGGCGTGACCATAATGCTTCGTTTCCTACCCTCTCGCGCCCACATCTTCGACCCCGAGGGCCGTACGCATTCGCTGATCTTTAACAAGCGAACAAGTTGGAACCAAGGCTCGTTGCTAGCCTAGTTGTATCCCTAGAATAACCAGAAATGTCTCGAAATGGCGTGCGCCGTGGCGCTTTCCAGTGGGTGCAGTCCCCCCGGGGAGTATTCCGCACGCCGAACTGATGAAGTCAATATCGCGGCGGATCGTTGATGAGCGTCTACTGCACCTCATCAAGATGTGGCTGGAATGCCCTGTCGAAGAAACCGACGATCGAACTTCTAGGCGGCGCGGCGGCGGGCGTACCACCACGAATCATGGGGATCGGCCCGGCACCCGCTTCGAAGAAGCTCATGGCTCGGCTCGGGCTTGGGGCACGTGATTTCGATGTAATCGAGCTAAACGAGGCCTTCGCTTCGCAGGGCCTCGCCACGCTACGCGATCTCGTCATCGCTGATGACGACCCGCGGGTAAATCTCGGCATGTCGGGCGCGCGGATCACCGGTACGGCGGCATTCGAGTTGAGCCTGAGCGGCGGCAGGCGGTCGCTCTCCACTATGTGCATTGGCGTGGGACAACGCATCGCCATCGCGCTGGAACGGGTCTGACACTGCGGAGGCGGGATGGGAACCTTCTTGAAGAGACGGGTGGTCGAGCCTATCGCGATATTATCGATGCCAGGAAGAGGATCTCATCGAGCGGGTCTACACAGGCAGCGCCTTCATTCCGCGCTCGACTTTCTCTCGCCGGATAGAGACGAAAGCCGACCTAACGCGATTGCGCCAGGATCCCTGGCCGTAATCCAAACCTGGAGAACTGTCCCTAACTAGTGTCCGTCCATAGTGTGCTGCAGCAAGCAGAAGGAGGTTCGATGGTGAACTGACAACATGCTGAGAAGCTGCGTGAAAGATGAGGGTAGGCCCCTCGGGATCGGCTTTCAGGAGCGGGTCTCAAACCGGCCCAAGCTGCTGGGGTAGAAGAGCCATGGTGGTTAGCGTTGGGTCAAACGCCGCGGACATGATCCGGGGCAGGTAGGCATCCGGAAGATGAGCGCAAGCAAACCCTTCGATGACGCGTCGTTAGTACTCTTTGATTCCACTAAAACCGAGGGCGTATGGATCTCTCGGGACAAGTCCGTCGGGAGCCTGATGACTGGGCGGACAGTGGACGGCGTATAGGGGGCATGAGCCGGATGCAGGCTTTTGCGCGGAACTGCAGGAACCAGCTTCCTGATGCCAAGGGAGAAGCACAAGCGGCACACCACCGTGAGGCGAGAGTACCGATGCAGGAAGTTGGGGCGGACCGCCCTGTAGTAGCGATGAAGGTCCTGTAATGGGGCTGGAGCGAAGGGGGCGGATCAGGTGGTCGTGTTTTCGAAACAACTGGAAACAGGATGACTTTGACGGATACGACAGACAAGCCGTTTATGATCGATAAGCGGCTGGTGTACGAAGCTTACAAAGCGGTCAAATCCAATGGTGGTGCGGCCGGCGTGGACGGGCAGTCGATCGAGGCATTTGAAGCCGACCTGGCGAGGAATCTCTACAGGATCTGGAACAGGATGAGCTCGGGAAGCTACTTTCCGCCACCGGTGCGAGCTGTCCCCATTCCCAAGAAGACTGGGGGCCGGCGGATTTTGGGTGTGCCCACCGTGAGCGACAGGATCGCGCAGATGGTGGTCAAGCAGCTCATCGAACCGGAACTCGATCAGATCTTCCTGCCAGACTCCTACGGTTACAGGCCGGCAAAATCGGCTTTAGATGCCGTGGGGGTCACGCGTCAGCGGTGCTGGAAATATGATTGGGTTTTGGAGTTTGATATCAAGGGTCTGTTCGACAATCTTCCGCACGATCTTTTGCTCAAGGCCGTCCGCAAGCACGTCAAGTGTAAATGGGCGCTGCTCTATATCGAAAGATGGCTGACGGCGCCCATGGAAAAGGATGGACAGAGGATTGAACGGAACTGCGGAACTCCGCAAGGGGGCGTAGTTTCGCCGATTCTTTCAAATCTTTTTCTGCACTATGCGTTTGATCTGTGGATGAAACGGACACATCCCGACCTCCCATGGTGTCGGTATGCGGATGACGGGCTGGTGCACTGCCGGACCGAGCAGGAGGCAGAAGCCGTCAAGGCTGCGCTTCAGGTGAGGTTGGCGGAATGCCAACTGGAACTGCACCCGACGAAGACCAAGATCGTCTACTGCAGAGACTCCAAACGCAGAGGGCAACATCCGAACGTGACGTTCGACTTCCTCGGATATTGTTTCCGACCGCGCGCGGTATGGGGAACGCAAAGCGGGCGACTGTTTTGCGGCTTCACACCAGCGGTCAGTTCCTCGGCGCTGAAAGCGATGCGGGAAAAGATCAGGGACTTGCACATCCGCCGACAGACGCAGCTCTCGTTGAACGACATCGCCCGGCTGATCAATCCGCTCCTCAGGGGGTGGATCAGCTATTATGGACGGTACGCGCCAACGGGGCTGCAGCCCATACTTCGCTACGTCAACCAGACGGTGCTTGCGTGGGCAAGGCGGAAGTTCAAGCGCTTTGGCAGGGGTAAGACTCGGGCAAGTCGGTTCTTACAACGGATCGTCAAGCAGCGCACCGATCTCTTCGCGCACTGGCAACTCGGTCTGATCGGCACGTTTGCCTGATGGGAGCCGTGTGAGCTGAGAGGTTCACGCACGGTTCTGAGAGAGCGGAGGCGCGCAAGCGTCTCCGCTACTCGCCAACAGTAACTTTTCGAAGTATTCATTGTAGACGCCCACGCAGATTCGAGGTATTTCTGACTGTTTTGGTGGTTCTATCTGCACGAAGCGTTAGAAGAGAAGTAGAGGTCTCTCGCCGTCCGCTAGTTGGCCCATGGTTAAACCGCCCGTCTGGGCGTCGGGTAGGCTTTTGCGAAGTCGGCGGTGGGTCAGTTCGACTTGAGGCGGGCGAAGAGGGCGAGATTGTAGGCCACCACCGAGGACCAGACATAGGTCTTGAAGTGGTTGAGCCCACGCCAGGTGCAGCGGTCCAGGCCAAAAGCGCGCTTCAAACATGAGACGCCGGCCTCGATGCCGGCACGGAAGTTGCGCAGCCTGCGATACACCCAGCGGCTCTTGACCATGTCCTCGATCTTGATGCCGCATTTTTTGTGGAAGGCCATGTCCTTCACGCCCCAGGCCTTAGCCTGGATCAGATTGGCGCGGCTGGCATAGCCGCC
>NZ_CAKXZT010000193.1 GCF_935825525.1 Mesorhizobium escarrei | reverse complement strand
CCTCCCGAATGTTGCCAGCGTCAACGATCTTGCCTGTGGTGCCCCCGCCTAGGCCAGCCGCCTCGAGCGCTGGAGCAATCAGGTCACGATGGATACGCTCAAAGTCGACCTCTTTGCCTGCGGAGTCTTTCTTGGTGTTGAAAGCACGGATGATGAAGGCTTGCTGCATGGTCGCACCCCCTTATTCCGGTCGCCGCGCTGCGGCTGATTCCGCTGTTTACGGCCCGGCCAGGTTGTCTGAAGACGACCGGCCGTCCGATCACCAGATCCACTCTTCCCATTGCTGGCAATACTATACGCATTGCACGGTCTACGCATCCCTTACTTCATCCGCTGACGCCGCCCGCGCCGAGCCCCCGCTCACGTTCCGTGCCTATGACCGGGCGGATTGAGGCGCAGCGCCCATCATTGCCTCTTCCAGTCCGGTGCACCAACACCTATGATGATTTGACGCAGCTTAAGT
The DNA here is from genome assembly GCF_935825525.1 of Mesorhizobium escarrei. Taxonomy (GTDB): domain Bacteria; phylum Pseudomonadota; class Alphaproteobacteria; order Rhizobiales; family Rhizobiaceae; genus Mesorhizobium; species Mesorhizobium escarrei. The sequence continues at coordinate 13,364 of NZ_CAKXZT010000193.1, read as the reverse complement.
CTACTCAGTCGAGGTGGTGCGTCACGGACGCTGACCAAGTAGCGCAAAAAGTAAGGGGAGGGAGTCGCTATGCCATTGCCCGCTTTCAAGGCTTCGTTGCCCTTCGTGCTGCGGTGGGAGGGAGGCTACGTGAATCATCCGAGCGATCCGGGTGGCGCCACCAATAAGGGCGTCACCCAGAAAGTATATGACAGCTGGCGCCAGCGCCGGGGCCTTCGCCCTCGCGACGTCCGGCAGCTTGAGGAAGATGAGCTGCAGGCGATCTACGAGGAAGGCTATTGGCTGCCGCCACGCTGCGATCTGCTGCCGAGCGCGCTCGATCTCGTCCAGTTTGATACGGCCGTGAACATGGGACACAAGCGGGCGGTACACTTCCTTCAGGAGTGCCTGGGCTGCGGGGTCGATGGTGATTTCGGGCCGGCCACTAGGACGGCAGTGGAGACCTGCCCAGACCTAGGTGCCGCGAGCGCCGCCTACTTCGATAGGCGCGAGGCCTTCTACGACGGGATCCGCGATGTGGCGGTTGTGAATGATGGGGCTTGGCGGCATTCGGCCGGCAAGTACTTTCGCCGAAATGCGCTTCGGGCCGATTTGCGCGGGCTGCTGGACCTGTGAGGGAGGTCACCCCTATGGACGGCCCCACAGAACGCGATCGGCTCAAGGACCGGGCTCGCGACGCGCTCGGCAGGCTCAAAGGCCTCTGCGAGGTGGACGATGTGGCGCGCGCCAAGGCGCTTGTGGAGGAGCTACGGAACGCACGCGAGTACGAAGCAATGGGCCAGCTCGCCGAGGCGGTGAGTCGGCAGGATCCGAAGGACTCGAAAAATCGGCGGCTCTACGCCCAGTACCTCATTGACACCGGCAAGGCGACGGCCGCGATCGACCTGCTCAAGCCTCTCGCCCAACGCCTGCCCAAGGGGCATCCCGAGATGGCCGAAGCTACGGGGCTCCTTGGCCGGGCCTACAAGCAGATCTTCTTCGATGCCGGCGACAAGACGAGCCCTGGCGCCCGCGAAGCCCTCAAGCAGGCAATTACCGCTTACCGCAAGCCGTGGGAGGAGGCACGGGCTCGGAATACCTGGCACGGCGTGAACCTTGTGGCACTCTTGACCCGAGCCCGTCGGCTTGGCCTGCGCGTGGCACCCGACCTTCAGCCCAAGGAGATCGCCGCCGCGGTCGTCCAGGCGCTTGAGGCGATCCCACCTGAAAAGCGCGACGCGTGGCATCTGCCAACGCTCGCCGAGGCGAGCCTGGGCTTGGGCGAGTGGGACAGAGTCGAGCGGCACATCCGTGCCTATGGGGCGGCACCGGATGCCCAGGCGTTCCTGGTCGCCAGCACGCTGCGCCAGTTTACCGAGGTGTGGGATCTTGAGACCGTCGATGAACGTGGCCGCGGGCTGGTCTCGATCCTGCGCGCCCGGCTTCTTGAGCTCTCGGGCGGCGGTCTCGAGATGAAGCCCGCCGACGTGCAGCGCCTTCGCGCCCAGCCGGTGCCCGAGGAGGGCCAGCTCGAGGCGGTGCTGGGCGAGAACGGTCCCCAAACGTTTCAATGGTGGAAGACCGGACTTGACCGGGCGCTTGCTGTAGCGGCCATCCGCCAGAAGCTAGGCAGCCGCGTCGGCACCGGGTTCCTGGTGCACGCAGCCGACCTTGGCCTGGAACCCAAGGACGAGCTGCTCGTGCTCACCAACTTCCATGTCGTCAACGCACTGGGGGCCACCCCCGGCATTCGGCCCGAGGTGGCCGAGGTGGTGTTCGAGGCGGTCGACCAGAACAAGGTCCATACCATAGCGGAGATTGTGTGGAGCTCATCGCCCGAGCGGCACGATGCGTCCCTCTTGCGCCTCGCTGAGCCGGTGATCGACATCCAACCTCTGCCAATCGCCGGCGCGCTCCCGACGCTTGATGAGGAGGGCCGGGTGTACGTGATCGGCCACCCGGGAGGGCGCGATCTCGCGTTCTCGTTCCAGAACAACGAACTTTTGGACCACGAGGGCCCGCCTGCCGGCAGGCCACCGATCCCAGGTGTCTGCCGAGTGCATTACCGCGCGCCCACCGAGGGTGGCAGCTCGGGCAGCCCGGTGTTCAACGGTCGAATGTGGGAGGTTGTGGCGCTGCACCACAAGGGCGGCAAGATCGGTATGCCGAGGCTTAATGGCAGGGAAGGTTCCTATGCCGCCAACGAGGGCATCGGCCTCCAGTGCATTAAGGAAGCGATGCGAGGAGCGTGATGACACGATGCAATGCGCGAAAGGGCAACGGTAGCGCCGACGTAATGCGCATGACCGACCTGTTGGGACGCGTAACCTTCGGCGGACCCGGATCGGCCCTCGCATGACCACCCTCGAAATCGTCCCCCGCACAGCGACCGAGAGGACCGGCGGATGTTCAGAATCGACCCTTTCATTGCCGCCTGCGCGTTTGCAGCCTTCGCTTTCGCACTGTTGCCGAGTCCTGCCGTGAGTGCGTGTCAGCCTCCGCAGCAGCTCACCGAAGCGACACCCGACCAGGTGCGTGCGTTCTTCCAGTCGAAGCGCGCGAAGGTTGTCACCTTTTTAGGATACTCGGGTGCCGGTTACGAGGATGCGAACGCCATGCTCGGCCATGCGGCAGCGGCCCTGAAGGATCTCGATTCGAAGCGCTCGATCGTCAACATCGGTGCCACAGCGGAGGGCATCGGCGCCATCTACGAGCTCGCGAAGCAGCGCGGGTTCACGACGTCGGGCATCGTGTCGACCCAGGCGCGCGACGAGAAGGTCGCGCTCTCGCCGTGCGTCGACTTCGTGTTCTACGTGAAGGATGCGACCTGGGGCGGCTACTTACCCGACAAGAAGACGCTTTCACCGACTTCCTCGGCGATGGTCGCGGTCAGCGACGTGATAATCGCGATCGGAGGCGGCGACGTGGCGCGCGATGAAGTGCTCGAAGCGCGTCGGCTCGGCAAGAAGACGAAGTTCATCCCTGCCGACATGAATCACGCTGCTGCGCGCGAGAAGGCAGCGCGCAAAGGTCAGGCTGAACCGATCGATTTTCGTGGCGCGGCGGACGCTGCGCTACGTTCCAGGACGCCTTAGTCTCCGGAAGGCGGCGAGCTGGCGCAGGGCGAAGGAACGCGTTGTTCCGGCAATAACTGCCGCCATTGGTTCTCGGCAGCCGCGAGCGGCATGCGGCGGCGCGCGTCGGTAAGCAGATCGGCCGCGCTTCTCAAATCCTGCGCCTCTAGCACGGGACAAAAAGTCGGCGGTAAGACCATCCTCTCCCCGCGCTCTTCCCTCCCACACGGCGAATGCCAGCCGCCTCGGAAAATCAAACTCGGCTGCCTCTTCGACAATTCTACGATTGGCGGATACGTCGCACCGTCTGTGCCCGGGCAATGAGACCAGGGCCAGGCATTGTCAGATTAACGCGAACCGATTTCAGTCTCCTGAAGAGGACGGAATTTCAGGTCGCGCCGAGTTGGCGCCACTCGGCGAGAGCGGTGGCGCGGTTATTCTTGAAATTGCAGCGGGTGTAAGATGGCGTTCCTTGTTGAAGTGGTTATGGACGGACGAGTGGACGGCTGCGAATTTCTGCAGACTTTTCATCTGCCGGAAACGAAGCATGGCTCTTTCTCGTCGCCGGAACGGCTGGTGTGAGTTCTCCGCCCGATTGTTCAGCCAGCGGCTGTTCTCATGGGATTCCGCGTTTCCGAGTTCCTTCATCGCGGCGCCATACGACCGGAGTTTGTCCGTAACAATCACCCTCGGTCGGCCAAACCTTTTCATCGTTTTCCGCAGGAATTTCAGCGCAGCCTTTTCGGTCCCGCCCTTTTGAGACAAAGGCTTCGAGGACCTCGCCTTCATGGTCAACAGCGCGCCAGAGGTAATAGGTCTCACCGTTGATCCTCACGAAAACCTCGTCCAGATGCCACTGCCATTGCGGCAAGAGTCGCATCCGCGTCGCCCGCTTGCGTCGGAGATCGGCCGCGAACATCGGGCCAAACCGGTTCCACCAGAACCGGATCGTCTCGTGGCTGACGTCGATGCCGCGCTCGTGCAGCGGGTCCTCGACGTTCGCAATGAAAGTGGAAACCGGACATATAGCATAACCGCCAGGCGGATGATCTCGGGGGACGTCTTGAAATAGCGGAACGGGCGGGGTTTGGTCATCCTCCTACGATGGGCCGACGCACTCCCCGCCTCAAGCGAGTTTCTTCTGACAGAGCCTCCGCCGGGGAACTGAGGCCGGAGCGGCAAACGCTTTGGGCCGTTGACTTCCAATTTTCCGGAACTGTCTCTAGCCGACGAGATCGGCACGTTTTCGCCGACTTCGTTCTCTAATGGGTCAAGGTGCGGCGGCTCAGTTGGACGGGTTCCAGGCGACGGCGGTTCAGGCGGCCAATGGGGGTGTTCATGCACGGCCTCGACCACCCGCTCAAGTTCGCCCGAGTTTTCGCCCGGCGTCCGTCGCTAACGTCCCGCGACGGGACTTCAGCCTTGTAGATCGAGAACCGCGAGCTTCAGGCTCGCGCTGCAACGACACGTAGGAGCTCGCTTGGATGCTCGGACACTCCCTGGCATCACAATGATCGCTGCCAGCTACGGAGCTGACCTGCAATCCAAACGTGCGGCGCGCGGCCATTTGGCCCGCTTCTGGCCATCGGCAAAGGAAACGCACGCGGTAGTCGGCTGATCGCGACACTCCCATCAGTTTCAAACATTACAGGGATTAAATTGCTGAAGAGCCCGAGAACGCGACGTTCAATAATAGTGATTTGCCCCGAGGAGATGTGCTTTGCGCGAGCCTTTCGCAACGCCTAAAATCGCGCGACAACTAAAACGGATTTCCCGGGGAGGATGCACGTGGTGAAACGTCCGAGAGCGCTCGTGATTGGAGTTACGGCGGTCAGTGTCCGACACCAACGCCCTTGAGACCGAATTGAACGATTGAAGAAGAGAGGATTTCGCCAAGCAGCCCGTGTGTCGCGGTTCCGAACGTGCTACTATTTTTTTCTCTAGGGTCGGCTCAGGTCATAGGAGATTGCTGACGTGTGATAGAATAACCGAGAGCTTACACCGGAAGGCTGGATCGCGAGGTAGATGGCATTACCCTTAGATGTGACGCAAACTTGACATGGTGCCTGTCAGTCCATTGCAGACGTTCGGCGCTGGCGACGAGAGTTCAACGCGGAGTGTCAACTTACCTTAGATGTGGTCCGATCCCAGACCGGACACCGGCTCAAGCCTGTCAAGCTGGAGGTAAGGCATGCGAGAGATCGTCTTTATCAGCTATAGCCACAAGGATCACGCTTGGTACAAAGCTTTCGAGAGTGCCCTGAACATCGGCGGAAACAAGGCAATTCTGGATGCGTGGTCAGACCAGAAGATTGGTATCGGTGATAACTGGCAGGCGACAATTGAGTCTGCCATAAACACCGCCCGAGTAGCTTTGTTGCTGGTGACGCACAACTTTCTCCATTCAACCTACATTCAGAGCACGGAACTTATGTCACTGCTCAGCCGACAGAAAGCTGGCGAACTAGATATATGGTGGGTACCAATAGATGAACTTTCTTCTGAAGAGCTTGAGATTTCGGGATTGAGTTCGTTGCAGGCAGCGTGGGACCCCAAGCAATCGCTGGTCAAGCTAAAGGGAAGGGCACGTGTCGGAGCAGTTAGCAGCATAAGTGCTCGACTCATCTTAAAGCTTGGCTTGATTGCAGACATCGCGAAGGCAACCCGCGACGAACTACAGCAGGCGATCTCTCGCGTCCTTGGCAGAAACATAGAAATTATTCAGCCAATTGCACCAGGAGATTTTAGTATTCTATACAAAGCGGTAAGACGTGGCGGTGATCGCGTCGCTATAAAAGCCTTAGTTCCGATGCCGCGGCGCGAATGGCTTGCCGAGGACTTCATCAATAGGGCTGAAGCTGTACGCGACATTTCCAATTCACATATTATCAAAATCCTAGACATATTTCGTCAAGCGGAAGATCCGCTCTCCAAGCGGAAAGTTAACCTTGTAGTAATGGAACTCGTTTCCGCTCCAACGCTTGCGACGGTCTTGAAGCAAAGAGGCCTACTACCCGCTGCTGAAGTCGCGGGAATTCTTTCACAACTAGCCAATGCTGCAAGTGAGTTGCATAGCCCCGGGCGAGGCGACAGTGATGTGCATCCCATGGTGGTTGGGCCTCTCAGGCCTCGCCAGGTCTTCTACGGGGCGGCTCGGAAAGTACAGATTTCCCTTGTACACATTGCGAATGAGACTATGCAGTCCTGTCAAGACAAACCAATTCTTTTGCTGGACCCGGACGCGCTAACCTATCTCAGTCCAGAGAGATACAAGGGAGACGGCGTTGGCCAACGGAGCGATCAGTACTATTTGGGATTGTTTGCTCTAGAGTTGCTGTTGGGGCACCCTCCGGTCCTAGTTCAAAAATTTTCGGATCTTAAGTTAAAAGATGAGTTCTTTAACGATCCGAAAGCCTTCTTTAGAGGTTTATGTACCTCTGAGCCCGCCTTGTCATTCATCCTAATGAGGATGCTTGAGCGGGAGCCCCAGGAACGGTGGCTTTCCATGGAACTTTTGAGTGTTGCACTTGAGCAGTTGGCGCAAGGCCGACTTCCGGACAGTCTCCGAGAATATGCAGCGGGCATTTACGAAACCGTCCTACGCATGAACAACGACTTTTTTCAGCGGTTCTACGATTACCTGTTTGAATTGTCGCCTGACGTTGCAGAAATTTTTAATAATAAAACTACTGACATGCGTCAGCAACATGTAAAGCTCAATGCGGCCATGGATCAACTGCTGAGTTATTCGCCAGTGCTAAAGGTGAATTCGTTGTACCACGAGGCTGAGCGGCATAGTACGCTAGGGTTGAGAACAGAGCACTTCGACACATTTCGGGATGCTTTCCTCCGCGCGCTTTCGGAGCTGCCCGGGGCAAATGATGCATACGCGCAATGCGCATGGCGCGCAATTCTTGACTCTGGCCTGGCCTACATGCGTCGTCGGTGCTGCGGCGACAATGCCGGCTTACCGACACCTACTCTGTACGGCGCGAACGTGCCCGGTAGGCCACCAGGTTGAGGCTTCGGCCTCTTGTGGTCCTGTGGTCCGGACCCTAGCATTCGTCGTATGGGATGGCCGATGCGCGTGAGCGAGATTGCAGCCGCTTGGGCGCCTACTTCGTAAGCGGTGTTCCGACGGCACCTTTCGGAGATCGGTATGAAGGACGATGTTCGGAGCCTTTGAGGGCTTCGACATATGACGATTTCAGAGCTAACGCTTAAGTCGAACGATTTGGAGCCGGTGCGCCGGTTCGAGGTGTTCACGGGCTCCGGCCGGCGACGCGAGTGGCCTCCAGAGGAGAAGGCGCGGATCGTTGCGGAGAGCTACGAGGCTGGCGTGACGGTTTGTGCTGTAGCTCGCCGATATGCGCTTTCCCCGCAGCAATTGTTTGCCTGGCGCCGTGCCGCGCGTCAGCCATCGGCAGAGGCGACGGCATCAGAATCCCTGTTCGTTCCTGCGGTGGTTGCAGCGTCTTTGCCGGAACCGGTGGCGCAGCGCCCAGGACGACCACGGAAGCAGAAGGCGGTCCGCGACGCCGGAGTGATCGAGCTTGAGATCGGCGGTGTCGCCATGCGCGTTGGCCGCGGCGCCGACACCAAGACGGTGGCTGCTATAATCCGCGCGCTTAAGGCAACGACGTGATCGGGCCGACGGGTGCGGTCAAGGTCATGGTGGCGACGAAGCCAGTGGACTTCCGCAAGGGCGCGGAGGGGCTGGCGGCGCTGGTGCGCGAGACGATGGGCGCTGATCCGTTCAGCGGCACGGTCTACGTCTTCCGGGCGAAGCGGACGGACCGGATCAAGCTGATCTTCTGGGACGGCACCGGCGTCTGCCTCTATGCCAAGCGTCTGGAGGATGGGGAGTTCCGCTGGCCGAAAGTGCAGGACGGCGTGATGAGACTGACGGCCGCGCAACTATCGGCGCTATTGGAAGGGCTCGACTGGCGGCGGATCCACGAAGCGCGCCAGACCCGCATTCCAGTTCAGGCGGGCTGACCGCGACGAAGTGAATCAGGCTGGATTCCGCTGTCGCGGGCTGTCGGCGAATATGGTTTGATCCGGTCATGACGATGACGGCTGACCAGCTTCCCGACGATCCGGACGCGCTGAAGGCGATGGTCCTGGCGCGCGACGTCGAGAATGCCCGCCTGATCCAGATCATCAAGGAATTGCAGCGTCACCGCTTCGGCCGTCGCGCCGAGACGCTACCCGAGGATCAGCTCCTTCTTGGGCTCGAGGAGGCTGAACAGATCGAGGCGGCCGGCGAGGAAGAGGCCGAGGGGGCCTCTCCGGACCAGCGCCAGGCAAAGACTGCCAAACGCCGGGCCAACCGGGGTGCACTGCCGGCGAATCTTCCTCGTGTCGAGATGGTCGTCGACATCGAGGACCATGCTTGCCCGTGCTGCCGCAATGGCCTGCATCGGATCGGTGAGGACGTGAGCGAGCGGCTCGACATCGTTCCGGCGCAGCTGCGTGTGATCGTCGTGCGCCGGCCCAAATATGCCTGCCGCGCCTGTGAGGATGTGGTCGTTCAGGCTCCCGCGCCGGCCCGGTTGATCGAGGGTGGTCTTCCGACCGAGGCAACGGTCGCCCAGGTGCTGGTCTCCAAATACGCCGATCACTTGCCGCTCTATCGTCAGGCGCAGATCTATGCCCGGCAAGGCATCAATCTCGATCGTTCCACGCTCGCCGACTGGGTCGGCCGCGCCGCCTGGCATCTGCGCCCGGTGCATGAGCGGCTGCTTGGCAAGCTGAAGGCTTCGCCGAAGCTCTTTGCTGACGAAACCACCGCGCCGGTGCTCGATCCTGGCCGCGGCAAGACGAAGACCGGCCAACTCTGGGCCTATGCCCGCGATGACCGACCATGGAATGGGAGCGACCCGCCGGGCGTCGCCTATGTCTATGCGCCGGACCGAAAGGCCGAGCGTCCGATCGCTCATCTCGCAGGCTTCACCGGAATCTTGCAGGTCGACGGCTATGGCGGCTATCGCGTGCTGGCCGACAAAAGCGGCGTCACGCTCGCCTTCTGCTGGGCACATGTGCGCCGACGCTTCTATGAACTGGCGGCAGCCGGTCCCGCGCCGATCGCCAGTGAGGCGCTGAGACGGATCGCCGAACTCTATAAGATCGAGGACGGCATCCGCGGCCAATCGGCCGAGGAGCGCCGTGCGATGCGTCAGGAAAATAGCCGCGCTATCATCGCCGATCTCGAACCCTGGCTGCGCGAAAAGCTCGGCTTGATCAGCCAGAAAACCAAGCTCGCCGAGGCGATCCGCTACACGCTCTCGCGTTGGGAAGGCCTCTCGCGCTTCCTTGACGATGGCCGCATTGAGATCGACAGCAACGTGGTCGAGCGCTCAATCCGTCCGATTGCGCTCAACCGCAAGAACGCGCTCTTTGCAGGCTCCGACGGCGGCGCCGAACACTGGGCAGTCATCGCGTCGCTGATCGAAACCTGCAAACTCAGCGGTGTCGAGCCGCTCGGCTATCTTGCTGATGTCCTCACCAGGATCGTCAACAGCCACCCCAACAGCCAGATCGACGATCTGCTGCCATGGGCCTACATCCCGGCTCCCGAGCTTGAGGCCGTGGCCTGAGAACAGCGCTTACCCTACTTCCGGTCTTCGTACGCTCGAATCAGTTGAGCCTGCCTGGATGCTCCGACGCTCCCCTGGGCACGAAGATGATCGCTGCCGGAACTGGCCTGTGCGGCGTCAAGCTCGTCGTCTCCGATGGCCATGGAGGCCTGGAGGCGGCCGGCACCAAGGTGCTGTGCGCGGCATGGCAACGCTGCCGGGTTCTAATATTAGACATTCCACAGACGGTAAAATCGCCCGTCTTCGAAGAAAGATGGAGGATGGGCTTCTGGATTCCTGGTCGAGCGGCCCCACACCGCGGCTTTCGCAAAAGCAGTTGGACGAACTGGCCGAAATTGTCGCGACCGGTCCCGATCGCGCCATCGACGGCGTGGTGCGCTGTCGGCGGCTCAATCTGCAGCGGGTCATCAAGGAACGCTGGCACCGACTATCATGAGCGCCATGTCTCGACGCTCCGTACCACGCTGATATCCGTCGGAGCGGTAGCGCTGGGCGTTACGGGATATCGGCAGTCGGATACTGACGAGTGAACGCGTCTGCCAACAAAGTCGCGCGGGCGGCCTCCGGAGCTTAGCGCTGAAGGCTTCGGAGCATCGCTTGCGGCGACCCATGGCGCCATGGGTCGCGCTCGTCGGAAAAGATAAGCGTCTGACGGCGCAACGGCACCGGCGCTCTGGTCCCGATCGCCCGCTTGCGTCCGTTGCGACGGCGCACGGCCAGCTTCTCCTCGATCTCGGGAGTGGTCTTGTTGGCTGGGTTCTTCGGGATCGGCTTCTTGTTGATCAATCCGTGCTCGCCATGTCGGCGATAGGCTGCCTGCCAACGATAGAAGCTCGCCCGGCCAATGCCGAAGTAGCGACATGTCTTACGCACATTGCCGGAGACATCCGCGTGCTCAAGAACGCGCAGTTTGCGCTGGATCTCTCGCTGGTCCTCTTTCATGGAAACAATCCTTTCTCTCAAACCCAGGTTGAAGAAAGGATGTCTCGCAAGCTCCTACATTTCTACAGGCTTCGGAGTTTTCGGCGTAGGTGGTTTAGAGTGACCCTTTTGAGGTTTCTTCTTCATGTCAAAATCCCCCAAAGACAAAGACCAGGAAACACGACGAAACGCCCAATGAATACAAGCGAAATAGGGATCGCCAAACTCCTTCAGACTGACGGGCTCATCTCTCATGCACTGCATGAATGCGTCTAGATGCACCCCGGCAAACCGTCCACAAAGTTTGTGCTTAGGAAACAGCGGCAGCAGTCGCAGTACCTTCTCGTCTCGCTCGGGGCGGGTGAAGTTCTTCCATTCGCGCTTCCTGCCGTGGCATTCGGATGCGTGGAAGATGCTTATTGGGTGAAGCGCCTTTTGCCAGTCGGCAGTCCATTTTCGCCAAACCGAAGGCCGAGCCCATACAGCCGATGACGTAACCGCTGGGGCTTCGTCATGGATGCCAGACTCATCCATAAAAACTTCGATCACAGCCACTATCCCGCGCTGATGCCCGAGAAACGAGCGCCCGACCTCGTAGGCGCTTTGGTCGCCCCGCAAACATCACATATCGCGTCGCTGCCAGTCCTTAACGTCCTCATCAGTGACGCTCATCTTGATAGCGAACAGTTGTCCGCCCAGTGAATAGCCAAATGCCCACATGAGCGTAGACAAGCTGGTAAGATCGCATTCGCTCTTTTTCTTCTCGCGGAGAACCTGCTCCAGGCTGAGCAATGAATGGCAGGAAAAGCGTACACTTGAGTGTCGCACGGTAGCATGGCACCATGATTGCAGGGCAGTCCTCGCAGCGGGACCGGGGGGCCGAATGCAATTCTTCACGAAAGCAACATCAAGATCGCCCACTCAAACAGGTGAGCAACAAGTCCTGATCGAGGGGTGCCCTCTCGAGGTCCCTTTCGCATGGAACGTGGATTTTCCGTCACCGCCCATTCCTCAAGTAATTGAGTAATGAACTGCTTTCGCTCACGGCGCGAAACTATCTCGCCTCTGTCTACCTCGCCTCTGCTCTTGTATGGTGGATTTAATGAGTCCGAACCCTCTAACTAATTCGATACTCTGGCCGGGGGCTATGTTTTCCGCAACGAGGGCTACACTGACCGCAGCAGCAGCAGGGGCAGCTATCATCCTCCTGCCCCTCGTGCCGGACTTGGACTTCAACCAGGCCCCTTCAGTCGCAGCATTCATATTTGCACTCTATCTACTTGCGCTGTGTCTCATCGGCTGGCCATGCATCGCGCTGCTCCGCCTGATTGGATTTCGCAGTCGTAGGTCGACTATCGTTGCCGGGACCGCGATCGTCGCGGCAGGTAATTTTTTCGTATCACTCGGTTTCGGGGATGCTCTCGCGACACAGGTTCTGTGGGCATTATTCGGCGGGCTTTCTGGAGCGACTGCATGTTACATACTCAGCAAAGCTGAAAGATTGACGACGCATCGCGAGCAGATCGACGACCGCAGCACTGGATATAAAAGTCGAACAGTAAGGTACAAAGCGTTCTTCAGCTATTCGAGAGCCGACGATTCGGTTGCAGATTGGCTGTGGGAATATCTTGATAGCTATCAGCTGCCCCAGGAAGGGTCGCTCATAGCGACCTTGTTCAGTTCAACTTCGGCTTCACTCCACCCGATTTTTCGCGACCGTTTCGATCTAAGCGCGGGCGGTGAACTCCTAGGCAGGCTTCGCTCGGCGCTTGAACGAAGTGATAGCCTCATCGTCCTTTGTACACCAGCCTCTGCGAAGAGTGCGTGGGTCGATCAGGAAGTGCAGACATTTCTTGCAATGGGCCGCGCAGACAGAATTCTGCCGGTTATCGCCGCCGGTGAACCGGACAGCGCCGAACCGAGCAATGAATGCTTGCCTCCGTCGCTAAGAGGACGCGGGCTTCTCGGAGCCGACCTGAGGAATCATGCTCTGCATGACGGTCGCCGCGGTGATGGGAAGCAACTCGCCCCGCTGAAAATCGTCGCTGGCATGCTGCGCGTGGACTTTGATGTGCTGCTGAGGCGGGAGCATACTCGGCAGCTGACCCGGTCGCATGTGTTGTTTGCAGTGGTCGCGCTCACATCCTCCCTTGCCGTGGCGGCGAGTTTTCTTGCGTATGTGTCTGTTGGCGCATTCCAATGGTCTTCCAAAAATCTGAGCGAAGCGTTTCGGCACGAAATCGCCTACATCACGCGACTGAACACGGATGGCGGTCTTGGAGCGGTTGAAAAGTATGTGGAAGAAAAGAACAAGGTTGCACTAGAAGGACACGGTCGGCTTCTCTGCTTCGATCTGCTAGATTTCGAAGGCAAGCCGATCGACCCGAAGCTACGGGTGGAAAGATTTCCGGTCGCTGATAGGATAGCAGGGACGCACCGGTTCAGTTTGGAAGAGCAGCATGAATTCAACTACGGAGGCAGCCCGTTCCGCCGCAAACTCGATGGCTTGAGTGTGCGGATTGCCGAAAAGAATGCCGTTGCAGTTAGCTTCTGCAACTATGACCCGCCAATGTTTTACGGTGTTTTCAAAGCGTATTTCGACGCGAACCTTCCGCAATAATACGAGAGCTTTTCGGCAAAGGCCGTTCTGCCGAACATGAAGTCGACTTCCTTCCGATGGAAGCCAACGTTGGCCTTCAATGCCGATGGCTGGTCGTTGGAATTTGCGATCTCTACCAATTCACCATCGCTCAGTTCCTTCGCTTGTTCGTAAGCGCGTAGGTCACCCCAC
>NZ_CAKXZT010000192.1 GCF_935825525.1 Mesorhizobium escarrei | reverse complement strand
CGATAGCCCTGCCCTCAAGGGGGGAGATCACCCGCCCTCAAACATGCAGCGCATGCCCAAGCGCCTTCAGCCCCGCCTCCTGAAAACCCTCGCCCTGTGTCGGGTGGGCATGGATGGTGCCGGCGATGTCCTCCAGCCGCGCGCCCATCTCCAGCGCCAGGCCGAACGCCGTCGACAGTTCCGACACGCCCTGGCCGACCGCCTGGATGCCGAGCACCAGATGGTTGTCGGCGCGGGCGACGACCCGAACGAAGCCATCCTCACTCATCTTGGTCATCGCGCGGCCGTTGGCGGCGAACGGAAACAGCCCGACCTTGATCTCGCCGCCAAGCCTCTTGGCCTCCTCCGGCGACAGGCCTGCGGTGACCAGCTCCGGATCGGTGAAGCAGATGGCGGGAATTGAGCGCTTGTCCCAGCTGCGCTTGTGGCCGGCGACGATCTCGGCGACCATTTCGCCTTGGGCCATCGCCCGGTGCGCCAGCATCGGCTCGCCGGTGACGTCGCCAATGGCAAAGATGCCGCGCATCGAGGTGCGGCACTGGTCGTCGATGCGGATGAATTTACCGGCCATAGCGAGGTCGATCTGCTCCAGCCCCCAGTCTTCGATCACCGGCTTGCGCCCGACGGTGACCAGGATCCTGTCGGCGGCGATCTTGGCATTCCTGCCGTTGCCCGTTTCGACCAGCAAAGCATCGCCCTTGCTCGACAGGCCCTTGGCCTTGGCGCCGACAAGCACCTCGACGCCGAGTTCGGTGAGCCGCTTCACCACCGGCCGGGTCAGCTCGGCATCATATTGCGCCAGCACGCGCGGCAAGGCCTCGACCACGCTCACCTTGGCGCCCAGTTTGGCGAAGGCAATGCCGAGCTCGAGCCCGATATAGCCGCCGCCGACGACGGCAAGCCTTTCCGGCACTTCGCTCAGCGCCAGCGCTTCGGTCGACGAGATCACCGCGCCGCCAAACGGCAGGAACGGCAGCTCGACCGGCGCCGAGCCGGTCGCGATCACCACCATCTCGGCGCGGACCACCTGCATGCCGGTCTCGGTCTGGACCTCGACGGTCTTGCCGTCGCGGAATTTCGCCCAGCCATGCACGGTCTTGACTCCGGCCCTCTTGAGCAGGCCGGCAACGCCGCTATTCAGCCGGCTAACGATACCATCCTTCCAGGCAGTGGTCGCTTCGAGATCAATCGACGGCGTGGCGATTGAAATGCCCAGCGGGCTCTTGCCGCTCGCCATGTGCGAGGTCTTCTCGAACTCCTCGGCCGCATGGATCAGCGCCTTGGACGGAATGCAGCCGACATTGAGGCAGGTGCCGCCCGGCTTGCCGAACTCGACGATCACCGTGTCGATGCCGAGTTGGCCGGCGCGGATGGCGCAGACATAGCCGCCCGGACCGGCGCCGATGACGAGCAGCTTGCAGAATATTTCCTTCATCATGGCACCTTAATTGTCGCCGCGTCAGGTCTGGCAAATCTGCAGCCTTGGAGATTAGCCGAAACGTCCCTCCCTTCGTCATCCCAGCGCGAAGCAGGAGCGAAGCGACGTCGCGAAGACCCTGGGATCCATGCCGTTACATCAAAGCGTCGCGGCGGTGCAGAATTCTGCTCCGCGGCGCCATTCGGCACTGGTCGCGGCATGGATCCTCGGGTCAAGCCCGAGGATGACGAAGCCAGGGTGGCCCGCAGCCAACCGCCAGTGTTTGAGATTGGCGGCTGGGGGCTGGCCGGCAGCGACCGTTCATAGTCCCGTTCAGACTCAGTCAAAGAGTCAAATCTCCTGGCCACGGCCTCAATCCACAAAAATCAGTGCCGGGGTCTCCAGCAGCGTCTTGATCCGTTGAATAAACACCGCGGCGTCCCAGCCGTCGATGACGCGATGGTCGAAGCTGGAGGACAGGTTCATCATCTTGCGCGGCATGAACTGGGTGCCGTCCCACACCGGCCGCATCATCATCTTGTTGACGCCGAGGATCGCCACTTCCGGATGATTGATCACCGGCGTCGTCGCCACGCCGCCCATGGCGCCGAGCGAGGTGATGGTGATCGTCGATCCCGACAGCTCGTCGCGCGCCGCCGCGCCTGATCTGGCCGCCTCGGCCAGCCTGAAAACCTCGGCGGCGCAGTCCCAGATGTCGCGTGCCTCGGCGTGCTTGACCACCGGCACCACCAGCCCCGAAGGCGTCTGCGCGGCAATGCCGATATGAACGCCGCCATGCTGGTGGACGATCCCGGCCTCGTCGTCGAACAGCGCGTTGATATTGGGCTGGTCGGCGATCGCCTTGACCATCGCCCGCATCAAGAACGGCAGCAGCGTCAGCTTCGGCCGCTCCACGCCGCTGCGCTTCTCCTTGTTGAGCGCCGCGCGCAAATCCTCCAATGCCGTAACGTCGATCTCCTCGACATAGGTGATGTGCGGGATGCGCGACTTGGCCAGCGCCATCTTCTCGGCGATCTTGCGCCTGAGCCCGATGATTTTGATGTCCTCGACGGCCTCGTTGCGGGCGAGGCCGGAGACCTTGGCAAGCTGCGGTCCGCGCGCCAGGAAGGCGTCGATGTCCTCGTGCAGAATGCGGCCGGCCGGGCCGCTTCCCCTGACCTGTCGGAGATCGACGCCGGCCTCTTTTGCCCTGAGGCGGACGGCCGGCGAGGCCAGCGGCTTTTCACCTTCGGGGCGCGGCGCGGCAACGGATGCAGGCCCCCCACCGACCGCAGTACCCCCACCCCTAGCCCCTCCCCACAAGGGGGAGGGGGATTCCGTCACCGGCTCACTTTCGCGCACCGAAGCTCTTTCGGGCAAAGGTGTGGCTGGTTTGGCTTCGGCCTTGGGAGCCGAAGCTCGTCCCCCTCCCCCTTGTGGGGAGGGGTTAGGGGTGGGGGTAACTTCAGCCGTGCCTTCCGGCGATTTCGTGCCCGCGACAACATTGCCCTCGCCGGCCACTTTCAAGCGTACGATCGGCGAGCCGATCGCCACTGTGTCGCCGATCTCCGCACCCAGCCAGACGATCTCGCCGTCGACTGGCGAAGGAATCTCGACCGTCGCCTTGTCGGTCATGACGGCGGCAAGCACCGCGTCCTCGCGCACGAGATCGCCGACCTTGACCTGCCACTCGACCAGCTCGGCCTCGGCGACGCCTTCGCCGACATCGGGCAGCTTGATCACATATTCGCCCATCGTCAGGCCCCCTTTAGGCTTCCATCGTTTCGACGAGCGCGCGGCCGAGCCGGGCCGGGCCGGGAAAATAGTCCCACTCCTGCGCATGCGGATAGGGCGTATCCCAGCCGGCGACCCGCACTACGGGCGCTTCCAGTTGGTAGAAGCAGTGCTCCTGCACCAGCGCCGACAGCTCGGCGCCGAAGCCGGATGTCAGCGTCGCCTCGTGCACGATCACGCAGCGGCCTGTCCTGTTGACCGAGTCGACGATCGTCTCGAGATCGAGCGGCAGCAGCGTCCGGAGATCGATGATCTCGGCGTCGATGCCGGTCTCCTCGGCCGCCGCCTCGGCGACAAAGACCATCGTGCCGTAGGCCAGCACGGTGACGGCGGCGCCCGGCCGACGGATCACCGCCTTGCCGAGCGGGACCGTGTAATGCCCGTCGGCGACCTCGCCGAGCTCGTGCTTCGACCACGGCGTCACCGGGCGCTCGTGATGACCGTCGAAGGGACCGTTGTAGAGCCGCTTCGGCTCCAGGAAGATCACCGGATCGGGATCCTCTATCGCCGCAATCAAAAGGCCCTTGGCGTCATGCGGATTGGACGGCACGACGACCTTCAGGCCGGAGACATGCGTGAACAGAGCCTCCGGGCTCTGGCTGTGGGTCTGGCCGCCAAAAATGCCGCCGCCGGTCGGCATCCGCACTACGATCGGGCAGGTGAAATCGCCGTTCGAGCGATAGCGCAGCCGCGCCGCCTCCGAGACGATCTGGTCATAGGCCGGGTAAACATAGTCGGCAAACTGCACCTCGACGCAAGGTTTCAGGCCGTAGGCGGCCATGCCGATGGCAGAGCCGACGATGCCGGATTCGCTGATCGGCGCATCAAAGCAGCGGCTCTTGCCGTATTTCGCCTGCAGGCCTTGCGTGCAGCGGAAGACGCCGCCGAAAAAGCCGACATCCTCGCCAAACACGATGACGCGTTCGTCGCGCGCCATCGAGACGTCCATGGCGTCGCGGATCGCCTCGATCATGGTCCGTCTTGGCATGGTCAGACCCCGGCCTGCTGGCGCTGGCGCCTGAGATGCGGCGGCATCTCGGCATAGACGCCCTCGAACATGTCACGCGCCGAGGGCTTGCCGCCGGCATGCAGCGTGCCGTGGCGCTCGGCCTCCCGTTGCGCCGCGATCACCGTTTCGAGAATTTCCGCCTCGGCTTGGGTGTGGCGCTGGTCCGACCAGACACCGCGCTGGATGAGGTGGTTCTTCAGCCTGACGATCGGGTCGCCGAGCGGCCAGGCGTCGGATTCGGCCTTCGGCCGGTAGGCCGACGGATCATCTGAGCTCGAATGCGCGCCGACCCGATAGGTGACATATTCGACCAGCGTCGGCCCGAGATTTTTCCGCGCCCGCTCCGCCGCCCATTTGGCCACCGCGTGGACGGCGAGATAATCGTTGCCGTCGACCCGCAACGATGGAATGCCGAAGCCGAGGCCGCGGGCGGCAAATGTGCCGGAGCCGCCGCGGGCGATGCCCTGAAAGGTCGAGATCGCCCACTGGTTGTTAACGACGTTGAGCACGACCGGCGCCTTGTAGGTCGAGGCGAACACCAGCGCCGAATGAAAATCGGACTCGGCTGTCGAGCCGTCGCCGATCCAGGCGGCGGCGATCTTCGAATCATTGCTGATCGCCGAAGCCATCGCCCAGCCGACCGCCTGGATATATTGCGTCGCCAGATTGCCGGAGATCGAGAAAAAGCCGTGCTCCTTCGACGAATACATGATCGGCAGTTGCCGTCCCTTCAGCGGATCGGCCTCGTTCGAATAGATCTGGTTCATCATCGTGACCATCGGATAGCCGTCCGCGATGAGCAGGCCGGCCTGCCGATAGGTCGGAAAGTTCATGTCACCCGGTGCGAGCGCCTTGCGGAAGGCGCAGCTCACCGCCTCCTCGCCCAGATGCTGCATGTAAAAAGAGGTCTTGCCCTGGCGCTGCGCCATCTGCATCCGCGCGTCGAAGCTGCGCAGCGTCATCATATGGCGCAGGCCTTCCAGCAGCTCGTCGTCGGAAAGCAGCCCGGCCCACGGCCCAACCGCTTCGCCGGCGCGGTTGAGCACACGGATGATCGAAAACGCCAGATCGCGGATATCACGCGGATCGACATCGATCTCGGGACGCGGCACCGAGCCGGCCTTGGCGATGGTCACATTGGAGAAATCCGGCGTCCCGCCCGGCCGCACCTCGGGCTCCGGCACATGGAAGCGCAACATTCCCGCATCGGCCATGACCTTCGTCTCTCCCGTGTTACCCGGCGCGATACTTGCACACCGGCAGACCAGTGCCAATTCGTCGGGCAAGGCTTTGCAACTGCTGCTGCTGCCCCGCAGCCAAGATGCAGATATGTCGGCGAAATTTCTTGTCGATCTTCCACCGCCACGCGCAATTTGGCGCACGATTGCGCCGGGTTTCCCGCCAGATAAGACAATGCGTCGGATTGAGGCCTCGCACGGCGCCTCCTTCTCCCCTTGTTGTGGGAGAAGGTGGCCGAGCGAAGCTCGGTCGGATGAGGGGTGTTCCAGCTTGGCAAGGACGGCACTCCGTCCAACACCCCTCTTCCGTCTTGGCGCTGCGCCAATCCACCTTCTCCCACAAGGGGAGAAGGAAAGGAGGAGCGGCGCCGTTCACCCCGCGCCCGCATCATGCTAACCTATAATCCATGGCACAGAAGAAAGGTTACGAGGTCGATTCGTGGTTGGCGCGGCCGGAGCCGCGTGTCTCGATTGTCCTGCTCTACGGGCCCGACCGCGGGCTGGTCGCCGAGCGCGCCCGCGCCTTTGCCGGCAAAACCGGCCTGCCGCTCGACGATCCGTTCTCTGTGGTCAGGCTGGACGGTTCGGAAGTCGATCGCGACGAGGGCCGCCTGCTCGACGAGGCACGCACCGTGCCGATGTTTTCGGACCGGCGCCTGCTCTGGGTGCGCAATGCGTCCGGCCAGAAGGCGCTAGCCGACGACGTCAAGGCGCTGACCGCGGAGCCGCCGCGTGATGCCATCATCCTGATCGAGGCCGGCGACCTGAAGAAGGGCGTCGGGCTGCGCGCCATCGTCGAGGCGGCGGACATCGCCATGGCGCTGCCGTGCTACGCCGACGAGGCGCGGGACATCGATACGGTCATCGACGACGAATTGCGCAAGGCCGGCATGTCGATGACGCTGGAGGCCCGCCAGGTGCTGCGCCGCAACCTCGGTGGTGACCGGCTGGCCTCGCGCGGCGAGATCTTAAAGCTGGTGCTCTATGCCCACGGCCAGAGCGAAATCGGCCTCGACGACGTCAAGGCAACGTCGGGCGACGTCTCCGGCCTGTCCTTCGACGACGCCGTCGATGCCTTGCTCGAAGGCAAGGTCGGCGACTTCGACATCGCCTTCACCCGTCACTGCCAGTCCGGCGGCCAGGCTTTTCTGGTGCTGTCGTCGGCGATGCGGCAGCTGCAGGCGATCCAGGCAATGCGCGGCCTGATGGACGCCGGCGGCCGCAACGCCGCTTCGGTCGTCGCCGCGGCGCGCCCACCGGTTTTTTTCGCGCGGCGCAAGCTGGTCGAAAAAGCTCTCGAACGCTGGAGCAGCGAGGCGCTTGGCCGCGGGCTCAACCGCTTGCAGATGGCGGTCCTGCAGACGCGGCGGCGGCCGGACCTCTCGGTCGCGCTGGCCCGGCAGGCGCTGCTCGGCATTGCCGTGGAGAGTGCCAGGTTGGCGCAGAGGTAGCGGCTTGTAAGGAGGTTTCGTGGAAAAGAAGAAACCAAAGCTCAACCTGTCAGAGTGACTCAAGCTCGCGTTCTTAATCCGACCACTGATCCCGAAGAACTCAATCGACGGGCTGATTTGGTCGTCAGGATTTCAGGCGTCGCCATTATTATATTCAAACTGATATTCGTGGGCTTCGCCGTCTTCGCGATTGCCGCCACAATAGTCATTAATCTTCGATGAGAGCGTCAGCCCAGACAAAACTCCAATTTGGAGGCCAGCAGTTGTCGATGCTTGCGCCGCCCCTCATTGCCCTGCCGGGCATTTCTCCCCGTAAACGGGGGAGAAAGAGGCCGGCCGCAGCCTCGGCACCTTTTCATCAACGTTGGTGATTGGCGAAACCGTCGATGACAGCCCCCTCTCCCGTCGCTATGGGGAGAGGATGCCGGCAGGCAGGTGAGGGGCGGCGCGGACGCTGGAGCAGTAAGATCTGAGGGTGCGTGCCCTCGCACAAGTAGATTCCCGACACACTTTGCCGGCTAAGGCACTACTGCTCTTGCTTCAACCGCCGGCAAAGCTCATCGAGCTGCTCCAGCGTCCGATAGGCGACGCTGATCACGCCGCCGCGCTCGTTGTGCTCGATCGTGACGAACATGCCGATCGTGTCGGTCATCAGCTTTTCCAGCGCCCGCGTATCAGCATCCTTTTGCACCGGTGCTGCAGGCTGTCGCTTCACCGTCGGCGCACCCGCCGGCATCTGCGCCAGTGCCTCGGCCTGGCGCACCGAAAGCCCGTCCTCGACGATGCGCTTGGCCAGACCCGCCGGATCTTGCGCCGTCACCAACGTACGGGCGTGGCCGGCCGACAGCGCGCCGTCGACCAGCATGTCACGAATCACGTCCGGCAGCTTCAACAGCCGCAGCGTGTTGGCGACATGGCTGCGGCTCTTGCCGATCACCTGGCCGAGATCAGCCTGGGTGTAGCCGTGATCGTCGATCAGCTGCTGGTAGCCCACCGCCTCCTCGACCGGATTGAGGTCGGTGCGCTGGACGTTTTCGATGATCGCCAGCTCGAGCGCGGTGCGATCGTTGACATCGCGCACGATGATCGGGATCTCGCTCAGTCCGGCGCGCTGCGCCGCGCGCCAGCGCCGCTCGCCGGCGATGATCTCGTAGCGGCCGGCTTGCGTCGGCGATGGCCGCGCCACCACCGGCTGCACCACGCCATGTTCGCGGATCGACTGGGCAAGATCGGTCAAGTCGGCGTCGCCAAAATGCCGGCGCGGGTTCCTTGGGTTCGGGCTCAGGAACTCGATCGGCACCTTGCCGTCGGCATTCATGCCCTGCTTTTCCACTGCTGCCGGACGATCGATTTCGCCGATCAGCGCCGCCAGTCCCCGCCCCAGTCGTTTTCTCGAAAGGTCTTCGCTCATCGTCTGTCCAGATCGTTTCGGTATCAATTCGGCTTCTAAGCGGCGCGCAGTTTGCGCTCGCGGCGGATCACCTCGGAGGCAAGCTGCAGATAGGCCTGGCTGCCGGAGCATTTGAGGTCGTAGAGGATCGCCGGCTTGCCGTAAGACGGCGCCTCGGAGACGCGCACATTGCGCGGGATGACGGTTTCATAAACCTTGTCGCCCATATGCGCCCGCACATCCTGCACCACCTGGTTGGCGAGGTTGTTGCGCCCGTCGAACATGGTCAGCACGATGCCCTGGATCGTCAGCTCCGGATTGATCGAGCGGCGGACCTGCTCGACCGTTTCCAGCAGCTGGCTCAAGCCTTCCAGCGCGAAGAATTCGCATTGCAGCGGCACCAGCACCGAATCGGCCGCCGCCATCGAGTTGAGCGTCAGAAGGTTGAGCGAAGGCGGGCAATCGATCAGCACATAGCCAAAATTTGCAGAGCGCTCGGCCGAGGCGCGCAAGGCGTTGCGCAGCCGCAGCACCCGGTCGGGCGCCGAGGCGATCTCCATCTCGATGCCGAGCAGGTCAAGCGTCGACGGCACGATCGACAGGCCCGGCACCGCCGTCGGGATCGCCGCCGCTTCAAGATCGAGCTCGCCGGTCAGCACGTCGTAGGACGAGACGGTGCGGTCGCGCCGGTCGATGCCGAGACCTGTGCTGGCATTGCCTTGCGGATCGAGATCGACGATCAGCACCCGCTCGCCGATCGCCGCCAGCGCCGTAGCCAGGTTGATGGCCGTCGTCGTCTTGCCGACGCCGCCCTTCTGGTTGGCTACGGTGATGATTCGGGGGCCATTCTTCATCATGGGTCTATGCCAGAAATTCATGCCGAGGTCGCCGATCTAAGTCAGTTGGCGCAAATCAGACAGTTCGAGGATGACGCCATGAGCGTCGGTCGCGCTGGCATGTTCTACCAGATCGAACGACCATCGTTGAGCGCTTTCTGCCAATTCGGCGCGGTAATCCCGGCCTTTGTGGAACAGGCCGCGCGCGCCCGTCGTCAGCCACGGCGCCGACAGCTCGAGCAACACCGGAAGCGACGCCAGCGCTCTGGCCGTGACGATTTGCGGTGCTGAAACAAACGGATAGGCCTCGTCGATGCGCCGTGCGATGACCCTGGCCGGCAGGTTGAACTGGCCGACGATCGCTTGCAGGAACGATGCTTTTTTCCGGTTGCTTTCAACCAGTTCGATGCTGGCGCCGTCACGTTCGGCAAGCAGGAACGCCAGCACCAGGCCGGGAAAACCGCCGCCGGAGCCAAGATCGACCCAGCGCCTCGCGTCTGGTTTGATTCGCGCCAGTTGCGCGCTGTCGAGGATGTGGCGGCGCCAGACATCGTCCTGCGTCGATTGCGCCGCCAGGTTTATCCGGCGGTTCCATTTCTGAAAGACCGTCTCGAACTCTACCAGGCGTTCGAATGTTTCACGTGAAACCGGACCGGCAGCCGCTTGCAGGCTCGCCCATGAGGCAGCGCTCACGCAACATTCCTTCGCGCGGCAGCCTCGGCGTTGCGGACATGCACGACGATGATCGCCAGCGCCGCCGGCGTCATACCTTCCATACGCTGCGCATCGGCGATCGAGCGCGGCTGCCGCGCCAGCATTTTTTGTTTCAGCTCGTTGGACAGGCCCGGAACGGCAGCAAAATCGAGTGACGCCGGGATCAATCGGCTCTCCTCATGCCTGATCTGCGTGACGTCAGCCTGCTGGCGATCGAGATAGACCGAATATTTCGCTTCCGTTTCAAGGCGTTCAGCCGTTTTGCTGGCAATTGCCGCAAACTGCGGGGCGATTCGGGCCAACCAGGCGACGTCGACGCCGGGATAGGCCAGCAACTCATAGGCCGAGCGGCGCACCCCATCCCGGTTGATCTCCAGCCCATGACGCGCCGCCTCGTTCGGGGTCATGGTCGTGCCAAGCGCAAGGTCCCTCGCCTTTTCAAGATCCTGCACGACTACGCTAAACCGTTGCATCCGCTCCTGCGAGGCGATCCCGAGCTTCATCGCCAGCGGCGTCAGCCGCTCATCGGCATTGTCGGCCCGCAGCGACAGCCGGAACTCGGCCCGCGAAGTGAACATGCGATACGGTTCGGCGATGCCACGGCTGGTCAGATCGTCGACCATCACCCCGATATAGGCCTCGGTGCGGCTAAGCACGATCTGATCGTTTGCCGACGTTTTGCGCGCGGCGTTGAGGCCGGCCAACAACCCTTGCGCCCCGGCCTCCTCGTAACCTGTGGTACCGTTGATCTGGCCGGCCAGAAAAAGACCGGCGATCCGCTTGGTTTCGAGCGTCGGCTTGAGTTCGCGCGGATCGACATGGTCGTACTCGATGGCATAGCCGGGCTGCAGCATGGTGGCGCGGTCAAGGCCCGGAATGGTTTTTAGAATGTCGAGTTGCACATCCTCCGGCAGCGAGGTCGAAATGCCATTCGGGTAGACGGTGTCGTCGTCCAGCCCTTCCGGCTCGAGAAAAATCTGGTGACCTTCGCGGTCGCCGAACTTGACGATCTTGTCCTCGATCGACGGGCAGTAGCGCGGTCCCACCCCTTCGATCGATCCGGAATACATCGCGGAACGGCCCAGATTGGCGCGGATCAGCTCATGTGTCGCTGCCGTCGTGCGCGTGATGCCGCAATGGATCTGCGGATTGTCGATGCGGTCGGACATCAGCGAGAACGGCACCGGGTCGTCATCCGCCGCCTGGCTTTCCAGCGAGGCCCAATCGATCGTTCGCCCGTCCAGCCGCGGCGGCGTGCCGGTCTTCAGCCGCCCAAGCTTGAAGCCGGCGCGGCTCATCGTCGCCGACAGGCCAAGGCTGGCCTGCTCGTTCATGCGGCCGGCAACGATCTTCTTCTCGCCGATATGGATCAGCCCGCGCAGGAAAGTGCCGGTGGTCAGCACCACGGCGCCGCAGGCAAGCCGGCGGCCATCCGCCAACAGCACCGCCACCAGGTGCCCATTGGCGATTTCGAAATCCAGGACCTCGCCCTCGACCACGTCGAGACCCGCCTGTTCGCGAATCGCCGCTTGCATCGCAAGCCGATAGAGTTTTCTGTCGGCTTGCGTGCGCGGCCCGCGAACTGCCGGGCCCTTGCGGCGGTTGAGCAAACGGAACTGGATGCCGGCCGCATCGGCGACGCGCCCCATCAGCCCGTCCATGGCGTCGATCTCGCGAACCAGATGCCCCTTGCCGAGCCCGCCGATCGCCGGATTGCAGGACATAACACCGATCGTCTCGAAGCGCAGCGTCACCAAGGCGGTCTTCGCGCCAGCGCGAGCGGCAGCACTGGCCGCCTCGCAACCAGCATGGCCGCCCCCCACCACCACCACATCATAGTGATCGGTCATTTCCGTATTCCAGAATCAGGTTGAACGACACATGTGCCGGGAGGCGCGCGCTGTCAAGAACACCTGGCGCCTTCTTTCCTTCTCCCCTTGTGGGAGAAGGTGGATTGGCGCGCAGCGCCAAGACGGTTGAGGGGTTGGACGGATTGTCGTCGGTGCCAAGCTGGAGCACCCCTCATCCGACCGAGCTTCGCTCGGCCACCTTCTCTCACAAGGGGAGAAGGGAGTGCCGCACATTGCCCGGAACCTAGAATGGGGCGATTGCCCTGGCGGATCGTTTCACGTGAAACAATGCCTTCGTCCTGACCCCGTGGTGTTTCACGTGAATCACCGGTACCCATTCCCACTCCAATGTTTCACGTGAGTCACTTGCCGATGCAGAACTGAGAGAAAATCACATCCAGCATGTCCTCGACATCGACGGCCCCGACGATCCGGCCAAGCCTATCCGCCGCCAGCCGCAATTCCTCGGCCCTCAGCTCCTGCGCGCGCTCATCCCCTGCCACTGCCGCAACCAGGAAGCGCTTCGTCTCGTTGAGAAGTTCGACGTGCCGCAGCCGCGACGGCAGAATATCGCCGGCCTGGCCGACCTGCGCTGCGGCGCGATGGGCGATCTCCGCCAGCAATTCCGCCAGTCCCGTGCCGTCCCTGGTCGAGATTGCCACGTCGTAGCGCGCCGCAATCGATACATCCCGCAGCAAATCAACCTTCGTCCCGATCTTCAATGCCGGGACATCGGGTGTTACTGTGCCGATGGGGACCGGCTCCACCATATCCTCCAGCACGAGCAACAAATCGGCAGTCCCGGCCTTGCCTCTTGCCTTTTCGATGCCGATCGCCTCGATCCTGCCAGGCGTCTCGCGCAGGCCGGCGGTATCGGTTATCCTTACCCGTAAACCCTCCAGGTCCAGCACCACTTCAAGCAGATCGCGGGTCGTGCCGGGCTCCTCAGTGACAATCGCCGCCTCGCGACGAGCCAGCGCATTGAACAGGCTTGATTTGCCGGCATTCGGCGCACCAAGAATGACGACCTCGAACCCGTCGCGGATGATTTCGGCCGCCCGGAAACCTTGGACATGACGCTCGAACTCGCCAATCATCGCCCGGATGTCCGACCAGACCGTCTCTGCAACGGAACCGGGCACATCGTCTTCGTCGGCAAAATCGATTTCCGCCTCGATCATCGCCCGCGCATGAATCAGCCGTCGGCGCCAGTTGAGGTAGAGTTCGCTCTGCACGCCTTCCGCATTCTGCACGGCAAAGCGCCGCTGCGCCTCGGTCTCGGCATTGACGAGATCGGCCAGCGCCTCGGTCTCGACCAGATCGACTTTGCCGTTGAGAAAGGCGCGGCGGGTGAACTCGCCCGGCTCGGCATGCCTGACGTCGTCGACACCGGCGATCACCTCCAGCATCTTCGCCACCACGGCGCGCCCGCCATGGACGTGGAACTCGGCGATATCTTCGCCGGTAAAGCTGTTTGGGCCGGCAAAGAAAACGACCAGCCCGCTGTCGAGCACCGATCCGTCGGGCGCCCTGAACTGGCGATAGGAGGCAACACGGTCCTGAACCATGGAACCGGCAATCGTTTCAACGACGAATCGACTTTGCGGGCCGGAAATGCGGATCACGGCTACACCGGCGGGCAGGCGGCCGCTCGACAGGGCAACAATGGAATTACCTGAAATCATTTGCCGACCCAGCACAACCGCCCTAGCTTCGCTTGTTCACCGACAGATTGCCGAGTTATCGACAGTGACGTTGCCCGCGAAAAACCTGCTTGCCGAAGAGGCCAGCCCCTATCTGCAGCAGCACAGCGGCAACCCCGTGCATTGGCGGGCCTGGTCGCAAGCATCGCTCGCCGAAGCAAGGACGCTCGAGCGGCCGATCCTGCTCTCGGTCGGCTACGCCGCCTGCCACTGGTGCCATGTCATGGCGCACGAAAGCTTCGAGAACGACGACGTCGCCGCCGTCATGAACCGTCTGTTCGTCAATATCAAGGTCGATCGCGAGGAGCGGCCGGACATCGACCAGATCTATATGGCGGCACTGTCCGCGATGGGCGAGCAGGGCGGTTGGCCGCTGACCATGTTTTTGACGCCGGACGGAAAACCTTTCTGGGGCGGCACCTATTTTCCGCGCGAGGCCCGTTATGGCCGCCCGGGCTTCGTCCAGGTGCTGGAGGCGGTCGACAAGGCGTGGCGGGAGAAGAAAGAAGGCGTTAACCAAAGCGCCGACGGGCTGACCACGCATGTCGAGGCGCGGCTGGCGGGCACCCATGCCAAGGCGGTGCTCGACCGCGACACGCTAGCGACACTTGCCAACGGCATCGACGGCATGATCGACAGGGAGCTGGGCGGCCTGCGCGGCGCACCCAAATTTCCCAATGCGCCGTTCATGCAGACGCTGTGGCTGTCCTGGCTGCGCGACGGCGCCACGGCCCACCGCGACTCTGTCCTGCTCAGCCTCGAAAAGATGCTGGCGGGCGGCATCTATGACCATGTCGGCGGCGGGCTGAGCCGCTACTCGACCGATGCCGAGTGGCTGGTCCCGCATTTCGAAAAGATGCTCTACGACAACGCGCAGCTCGTCCGGCTGTGCAACTGGACCCACGCGGCGACCGGCAATGAACTGTTCCGGTTACGAATCGAAGAGACGATCGACTGGCTGTTGCGCGAAATGCGCGTCGATGGCGGTGCCTTCGCCGCCAGCCTCGACGCCGACAGCGAGGGCGAGGAGGGGTTGTTCTACACCTGGAGCAGGGATGAGATAGAGACCGCTCTCGGCGACGACTCATCCCTGTTTTTCAAGTATTTCACGCTTTCCGGCCCGCATGGTTGGGAGGGCAAGCCGATCATCCACCAGACTGAGGCCCAGCAAACGCAAAGCGTCGCCGATCGTGACCGGCTCATTCAGCTGAAAGAAAAACTGCTGGCAGCCAGGGAGCAGCGCGTCAGGCCCGGGCGTGACGGAAAAATCCTGACCGACTGGAACGGCCTGGTGATCGCGGCTCTCGCCGAAGCCGGGCGCGCTCTGAACCGGATAGACTGGATCGAGGCGGCGGAACAGGCCTTTGCCGCCATTGCCAGTGCTGGCCGAGACGGCCGCCTGCCGCATTCGATGCTTGGCGCAAAGAAGCTTTTTCCGGCGCTGTCGAGCGACTACGCCGCCATGGCTAACGCCGCGATCTCCTTGTTCGAGGCCACCGGCACATCGCGCTACGCCGAACTGGCCGGCCAATTCATCGCGCAGCTCGACCAATGGCATCACGACGAGGACAACACCGGCTATTATCTGACCGCGTCGGACAGCAGCGACCTGCCAATCCGCATCAGGGGCGATGCCGACGAGGCCATTCCTTCAGCCACCGGCCAGATCATCGAGGCCATGGTTCGATTGTCCTCGCTTTCGGGCGATCTCGAATTGCAGGAAAAGACCTGGAAGATCGCCGAACACGCTGCCGGCCGCGCGGCGCATCAGGCCTATGGCCAGGCCGGCATCATCAACGCCTGTGCCTTGGCAATCGAGCCATTAAAACTTGTGCTGGTGGATAATCCGGAAAACCCCGGGCTTGTTCCGGTAGCGAATCGAAATCCCGACCCGCGCCGGATCGACACTATCGTGCCGGTCGGCTCGGCAACAAACCTGCCAACGCTGCCAGGCGGCGTTTTGCCGCCAACGACGGAGCCCGGCGCCTGGCTGTGCACCGGGCAGGTCTGCCTGCCGGTGATAACGGACGCCGAGGAGTTGGAGCAGCGGTTGCGGCGCGGGTAGGAGAGGGGATGCGGCACGGCTCTCCTTCTCCCACAGGGAGGCCTTTG
>NZ_CAKXZT010000191.1 GCF_935825525.1 Mesorhizobium escarrei | reverse complement strand
ACCGGTTTTGCCCCGGTTACATCTAAACTTCGTAACTATCTGATCCTCTTGGAAATTTTTCCAACATGATTGCTGGCCTCTCAGCATCCTGTTTGCGTGCGACTCGCCCGGTTGAAGCACCCGGAATTGCGATCGCTCCGAGTTGCCAGAAGTTCACTTCGTCTACGTCCTGGCAGCGGGGCAGAAATTGACCATTTCAGATCGGTGACGCCGACATAGATCCTGATCGCGTTGGTGCTCATTGAAACGCCTCGGCGCGGTCGCGCACGATCGCCTTCACTCGCTCCGCCGCTGTTTGAGCAGCATCAGCCCGTTCGAGAAACGACGGCAGAGCCAGCGTAGGCACTGCCTTGCGCAGGGCAGCGGCGATCGAACCTGTCGCTTCTTCCGCGCGAGCGACCGGCAGCTCGATCGTGCGCGCCAGGGTTAGGAAGTCCTGCCGCGTAAGCCGGTCGTCTTTACCGTTGAGCTTCAGCGCCATACGATCTCCACCAAGCCCCGGAAAGACACGGGTTGTAACAGCGTCGTAGAGGGGCGCGAACCGCACGGTGTCGAACCGCTTCGAGCCGGACTCTGCAATCTTGAGGAGCGCCAGATTTTTGAGATGCATGTCTCCGTCGGCGATTAGCCACGCGAAAAACGCCCGACGGAACAAGGTCTCGGTATCGGCGGCAGGATCGGTTGAAAGCGGCCGCAAACCCCGCGCCATTCGCTCGATCGTGCCGTCGTATTTGGCGGAGGCCGGCAGATCGAGAACCGAACAGAAATCCTCGAGCGCCAGGAAGCGTCGATCATCAGGCCCGCGTCGCACGTCGAACCGCTCGACGACCAATGCGGGCGACATCCCATCCGGCATGTCGACAAGCGCGGCGGCCGGAACCTCGAAGCCCGCTGCGCGACCAAGTTCAAGACAGAGCCATTCGACGACCGGCAGCATTTCGAAGCCTGCGGTTCCGGCCGGCTTAAGAATGTGAGTAAACGGCAGGTTGATCGCCGGCACTAAGGCACCATCCGATGCCAAATTCATTGGCGCCTTGATCTGGACACCCGATAGTCTGGGCGTTTCCGCGCGAGCAAACAGCTGAGCCAAGTTGTGCTCGAACGTTTCCTCCATCTCGCCTCGCGACGGGCCGACGTATCGACCAACGAAGCGCCCATCGTCGATGAACGCCACCAGCTCAGTGTCGATTTCGTCCCGCGGCAGGGCATTAAGCTCAGCTTGGCTCTCGACGACCGCGATATTTGACATGTAGCGTTTGCCACGTCGCAGCGCTTCGCGTTCATCCCGCTGATGAAGCACTTGCGCGAGCCATCCTTCTGGGAGGAGCGACTCGATGAAGGCCGGCAGCTTGCCTGGTGCAGTCTGTCGAAGGAGCGGCGGGCCGCTGCGCCTCACAGGCTTCCAGCGCCACTCGAATCCATCGTGGATTAGACGACCGAGGGAATTCCCATGCCATGCCACAAGGAGATCCAGCGCCGCCTTGTTAACAGGGCCCTTGGCCGCCGACGGGCGCGCAATCAGATAACGCCCAGCGCCCTCCCCTTCGCGGTACCATCCGTTCTCGCGAGCCAACGCCCAGACCGCGTCAGAGGCCATCTGTGGCGAGCCGTATTCCTCTATGAGTCTTGCCGCCATCTCGGCGCGCATCGGTTCCGTGATGGCGCTGGCATGCTCGCTTCGCAAGCGAAACGCTTCCAGGAAGCGTTGGCGCGGCGAGGAAACGTCAACTCGCAACTCGCCGAGCTCGTCCCCTACAACCGCGGAGGCAATCGAAGGATGGGGCGGGGCTTCGTTCTGGATTATTTCGAGCGTCCGTAACCGGGTTCGTTGGTTGCGCCGACCGCTAACGAACAGGCGGCCGTCAGGTGTGGGAGCGAGAAGTTGGGCAGAAGCCGACGACAGATAAGCAGTAGGATAGAGATAGCGTGCAATGCGCACGGCATGGTCCAGCACGGCTTGCTCGATGTCTTCGCCCGACCGGGCATAAACTCCGCGGACGAGCGGGACGAGCTCCCCTGCCGCCGCTAATGCATGCGCGCGTCTCTTATCTATCGTCTCTCCGACCAGCGATATGGGCACAGACTTTCTCGCATTTCAGACGCGCGAAAGTCCTTCAGAAACGGTCAAAAGTAAAGGACTTTCATGCGTCTGAAATGCGAGAAAGTCATGCCTGTCTATTGGCATCGTCGGCCTGCTCACTTCGCTCTCGACCTGCTTGCTGCCGATGGCCTGCGATGCGATCGAGCACTGGGACCCGCCGAATGAGGGCGTGCGCCGAGGGGAAGCGATGAGTCCGGCAATGGGTCATGCCTCCTGCACTGCGCACTTTTCCGCAGATCACAATGATCTATCCTCGGCCGGGGCGGCCGCTAACGCCGGGAACAGCGAAAGCGATGCGACTTCGTATTTCGTGGATGCGTTGTTCCGCTCGACCGATCCTTCCGAGCTGGCGGCTCCGGGCGCGGAGGGCGATGCGGCGGCAGCCGCGCAAGCCTCTCGCATCCTCACTACAAGCGCGGCTTCCGCCGGACTCCATTTCCCGCCGCGCTCCCTTGTTATTGTGCAGTGCAGCAACGATATTGCTGCACGTGCGTTACACAGATTGCCGAGCGCGGGCAGGATCGCGGCATCGCCGACTATTGATCGACACGGGCGCGACAGGCGCGCCCATCATCGGCCGGCTGGTGGACAAGGGCCTTCAGAACGAACTGACCGGCGAGGCATACGCCGTGATTGACGGCACCGACGGCCGCGCGCACCATGTCCGCTTCCGCGCGTCGAGGCGTTCGAGCACGCGCCGCCCATCGGCTGCATCGTCGAGGTCCGCCGATTCGGCGCGCCAGACGATATGCCTGCGATGCGCCCGAGATGAAAGCATTCGGGAGGGTGTACACCGTCACCAGTTGCGCTAGCGTTCCTCCAATTAATCCAACCGCTAGTGCGGCGCGCCACCCGAAGCGGGCCTCCGCAGCCTGACCGACGCTAGCGATCACGAGTGCGTTGAACAGCATATGTAGGAATTTAACGTGCAGCCACTGTGATGCCAGCAGCCTCCAAGTTTGAGCGACAGAGAAATCCTCTCCCTTTATTGCCCCAAACCCCACAAGGTCCTGCGAACTCTGCTGCGGCTGTCCCAAGCTGGTCGCGACAACAACCCAGGCCAAAACGACACTAGTCGCCCAGATCCATGACGCGGGGACCTTCTGCTTACTCAAGGGCATCAACGTCAACCTGAATCACGGCTGGAACACTCAAATCCCTGGCATGTGACGCGCCACAATTACGCGAATAGCAGCTGGCTGACTTGGAGCTGCCGTTCGGCACACGAAAGATCCACGACGTCTCTGCGTCGAGGAACTCATCTATTGGTCGATGACCTGAACCTGGTATCATCAAGATGTAGTGGATTCTCGAAAATCGCTGAATGGATGCGAAGCCGCACCGACTTGTGGATTGTCGGCACCAGCCCTTGTCCCACTAAGGTGACCAAGCTCTCTTCTACCCCCTCAGCTCTGCTGAACGGCCGAGACACAGACCGGTTCTCTAGGGTTTGGGCCAGCACTCTCTTCCTGAAACGAGCGCTGCGTTCAGCCATCGGTAGCGTGTGCCGCGATGTAGCGGTCGAGAGCGCTCGCTGCGTTTAGCATGTGCGCGCGCATTCGACGCGCGGCTTCCTCGCCATCGCCCTGCGAGATGGCCTCCATCAAGCGATTGTGTTCGTCGCGCGAGCGGAAAATACGGTCGTCCTGCCGGAGCTGCGTCCTGCGGAAAGCACTGAGCCTGGTGCGGACGGCGATCGCCTGGTCGGCAAGAAAGCTGTTATGGGTGGCGCGGTAAATGCTCTCGTGGAACTCGCGATTGAATGCGTCATATGCGTCATAGTCTCCGGCCTCGACCATCGCCTTCGAGGCGTCGTGCAGCTTCAGGAGATGGCTACGCTCGAGCGGCGTCATGCGATAGGTCGCGAGACGCACGCACATGGCCTCGATCTCGGCCATCGTCTCGAACATGTCCATGATGCGCTCAGCCGTCATGCGGGTGACGACGACCCCGCGGCGCGGGCGCATTTCAACCAGCCCGCTCACTGCAAGCTGACGCAGCGCCTCGCGAACCGGCGTGCGCGAGGCGCCGAAGCGATCGGCGAGTTGCTGTTCGTCGAGCGCGGTCCCGGCGGTAAGCACGCCCGCGGCGATCTCGTCGGTAAGTGCGTTGCGGATACGGTCGGACAGCAGCGCCCGCTCTTCCACGATCACTTCATCCATTTCCGTCAGCGTTGCCATAGCTCAGGTTCCCGTGGTTCATTACCCGTTAATAGAGGATGGAGGGGCGTGACCAGGAAGTGCCGGAAGTGGCTGGTAACGCGCCGTACGGCACGAGACGGTCGAATGCGGCCAGACCGCTGCGAAGAATTCTGGGGAATACAGAACCAAGAGATCGTCTCCTCGATAGGCTAAAGCCATCCTTGAATCGGAGGAAGGCGGGTCCGTCTGAACGCACCGTATTATAGGGCACTCATTCAGAGGCGAGTCGATTTCCGCAGGCTCCAACCCCGCTATCAGACGGTGCCCGGTATGACGAAAACCAGCCAGGCGGCGACGGGTCCGATGATTGCGATCAGCGCGCTGTAGACGAGCAGCTTGCGCAGCACGCTTTCACGCTCGGCCTCGGGAGCATTGGCCACCACGAGGGCACCGTTGGTTGAGAACGGGCTGGTGTCGACGATCGTGGTCGAGACCGCGATGGCAGCCACTACGCCGATGGCACTAATCTGCCCCTGCAAGAGGAACGGCACGGCGAGCGGTATAATCGCGCCCAGCAGCGCCGTCGAAGAGGCGAAAGCCGAAACGATCGCACCGGTGAAGCACAAGAGCAGAGCGGCCAGCAGAGGCATGCCGAGGCTTGATATGCTCGATCCGACGAAGTCCACGGCACCGGCTTTCTGCAGCACGCCGACATAGGTGATGACGCCGGCGATCAGCAGCACCGTTGACCAACTGACCTTGTCGATTGCGCCTTTCTGCGCCTTGGGCGAGAGCAGCGCTAAGACAACCGCGACCGTCATTGCGACGAGCCCAACATTGAACTTGAAGACAAGCGCACCGATCGCGAGTGCGGTCAGGCCGACAAGCGTGGTCAAGCGTTCCCTGGTCAGCCCCTCTTCGGAGGGAATCGCCGCGCCGGTCGGAGAAACCGCGCTGCGGTGGTAGGCCGGCGAGGCCGGCGTCCCGCCATGCCCGACGATGGATCGGGAAGCTCCGGCGACATGTGTGTCTGGGTCGGGACCTGAGGCGGCGGCGTGGTCGCGCAGGCTCGTCCAGCCACCGTAGACGAAAAACACGACAACTGCGATCGCGAGGTTGAAAAACAGGCTCGCCAGAAACAGGCTCGTCGGGCCGTACGGCAGACCGGCCTTATCGACGATCTGGTTGGTGATGCCGCCATAGACGCTGATCGGCGAAAAGCCACCGCCCTGGGCGCCGTGAATGACCATCAGGCCCATCATGACGGGGCTGATGTGATACTGCACCGCAAACCGCAAGGCTACGGGGGCGAGGATGGCGACAGCGGCGGGACCGAGTGCACCGAAGCCTGTCAGGATCGCGGCGACAAGGAACATGACCCACGGAATCCACGCCATGTGCCCGCGTACGAGCTTGACCGCACGTTCCACCAGCCAGTCGATCGTGCCGTTGTTCTGGGCGATGGCAAACAGATAGGTGATACCGACGAGGGTGACGAAGAGATCACCGGGAAACCCTTCGAAGATGGGGCCAGGCGTCAGCCCCATGACTAGCGAGCCGACGATGAACGCGGCGGCGAAGGCCAGCACGCCCATATTGATTGGCAGGATCGTCGCGACGACGAACATCCCAACCAGCACCAGTATGGATAGAACTTCAATATTCATGGCAATTCCTCCCTGTTCGGCGCGCCGCCGGCGGGCCGATCTAATTGTCGTGGCGTGGCATCCGTCCCTCCCGCTACGCCCCTCTTCCGATCTCCAGCTTCGCCGTCATGAGCCGCGATGTAGCGGTCGATGGCGTTCTCTGCGTTCAGGCATGTGCTTTTAGCCGGGACGTGCGCATACCCCTTCGTGTAAAATTCCCTTATATGTTTTCTTGCATCTGACAATTTGGCTATTATGTATGCACAAAGCTGAGTTACACGCAATAGTGCATACAATAATCGCTGAAGGCCCTAGCGGAGCGGAGAAGGTCGATGAAAGAGTGGGCAAGACAGAAGGCCGCACGAAAGGCCCGCATCGAGGCAGGATCGCGACACGCTCGCGGCAAGGCCGTCGCAGTCACAGACCTGCAGGACTTCCTGGAAGCGGTGCTGCAGCCGGGCGACCGGGTCTGTCTAGAGGGCGACAATCAGAAGCAGGCCGACATTCTCGCCGCCGCCCTTGCCGATGTCGATCCGGCGAAGATCCACGATTTGCACATGGTGCAGTCGGGCGTGGTGCTGCCCGAGCATCTCGACATCTTCGAAAAGGGCATCGCCCGCCGGCTCGACTATTCCTATTCCGGCCCGCAGGCGGCACGGATCGCGCGAATGCTCTTTGGCGGCCAGATCGAGCTCGGCGCGGTTCACACCTATCTGGAATTGTTTGCCCGCTATTTCGTCGACCTGACCCCAAACATTGCGTTGATCGCGGCGGTGAGCGCGGACGCCGACGGCAATCTCTATACGGGGCCCAACACCGAGGATACGCCGACGATCGTCGAGGCAACGAGTTTCAAGGGCGGCCTGGTTGTCGCGCAAGTGAAGGAGATCGTCGACAAGGTGCCGCGCGTCGACATCCCTGGCGACCAGGTCCATTTCGTCGTGGCGGCGGGCAAGCCCTTCTACGTCGAGCCACTTTTCACCCGCGATCCGGCGGCCATCACCGAAACCCAGATTTTGACGGCGATGCTCGCGATCAAGGGCCTCTATGCCCCCTACGGCATTCGCCGGCTCAACCATGGCATCGGCTTCAACACCGCGGCAATCGAACTCCTGCTCCCCACCTATGGCGAGAAGCTGGGCTTGAGGGGCAAGGTTTGCACCCATTGGGCGCTCAATCCCCATCCCACGCTGATCCCCGCGATCGAGGCAGGTTGGGTCGAGCAGGTCCACTGCTTCGGCTCGGAGGTGGGCATGGAGGATTACATCCGAGCACGCTCCGATATCTTCTTCACCGGGCCCGACGGGTCTCTTCGTTCGAACCGCGCCTTCTGCCAGACGGCGGGGCTCTACTCATGCGACATGTTCATCGGCTCGACCTTGCAGATCGACCTTCAGGGCCACAGCTCTACGGTGACCGCGAGCCGCATCGCGGGCTTCGGCGGCGCGCCCAACATGGGGTCCGACCCGCGCGGGCGACGACACCCGAGCGAACCCTGGTTAAAGGCCGGCGCCGAGGCGAACCCTGACACGCCCGCCCACATGCGACGCGGCCGCAAGCTTGTCGTCCAGATCGGGGAGACCTTCGGCGACAAGAATGTGCCGCTCTTCGTCGAGAGGCTGGAGGCGCTGACGCTCGCCGAGAAGCTCAAACTCGATTTGGCACCCATCATGGTTTACGGGGACGACGTCACCCACATCGTCACCGAAGAGGGGATCGCCAACCTTCTCCTCTGCCGCGACCGGGACGAGCGCGAGCAGGCGATCCGCGGGGTGGCGGGCTATACAGACATCGGCCGCGGCCGGGATGCGAAGATGGTCCAGCAACTGCGCGAGCGGGGCGCAATCCGTCGGCCAGAAGACCTCGGCATCGATCCGCTGGATGCGGACCGCAGATTGCTCGCGGCGCGGTCAATCAAGGACCTGATGCTCGCCTCGGGCGCGCTCTACGCTCCGCCCCCCCAATTCCGCAACTGGTGAGAAGGAAGCTGCAATGGAAACCCTGAGTTATCGCCACAGAGCGCAGCAGCGGATGGCCGGGTCCAAATCGATGGCTATCATCGGCGTGGTGGCATCCGGCAATCTGGAAGTGCTGGCTGAGCGTGTATTGCCCGATACCGAGTGCCAAGTGGATATCAGCACTGCGGCTGAAGGATTTGGCGCGGTGTGGGAGGCGGTGGTTGCCGACTTCGTCGAGCGAAGCTCCCCTGGCGGCCTGAAGTTTTCCATAAACGACGGCGGCGCGCGTCCGGACACGGTGGCCCTGCGCCTGGCACAGGCAGTCCGTTTGATCGAGGAGAATGACCGATGAGCGCTCTGCTGACCGAGACCGAGGATAAGCCGCAGACTGCATGGGATGATGCGGCGAGCTGGTATGAAGCATCAGCGCGACAGCGGGTTCGGTCGCTGCTCGACGCAGGCAGCTTCAAGGAGTTCATCGGTCCGGAGCAGCGTGAGGTCAGCCCGCACCTTCGGGTGTTTGAACTCCCTGAGCAGTTTGACGACGGCATGATTGTGGGGCGTGGCCGGCTCAGCGGCGAACCGGCGTTCATCGCCGCCCAGGAGGGGCGTTTCATGGGCGGCGCCTTCGGCGAGGTTCACGGCGCCAAGCTGACCGGCCTTCTGCGCGCCGCGCGGTACGTCAAGTCGATCCCGGTGCTGATCCTGTTCGATACCGGCGGCGTACGCCTGCAGGAGGCCAATGCCGGCGAATTGGCCATCGCCGAGATCATGCGCGCGCTGATCGAAGCGCGGATGGCGGGCGTGAAGGTTGTCGGTCTAATCGGCGGCCGGGCGGGCTGCTATGGTGGCGGCGGCCTCATTGCCGGCTGTTGCTCGGCGCTGGCCGTTTCCGAGCAAGGCCGCATCAGTGTTTCCGGCCCCGAAGTCATCGAGACGAACCGGGGTGTTGAGGAGTTCGACTCCAAGGACCGCGCGCTGGTATGGCGCACAATGGGTGGCAAGCACCGGCGATTGCTCGGCGGCGCCGATGCCTTCACCTCCGACACGATACAGAGCTTCCGTGACATCGCGCTCCATCTGATCAGGTCCGCGCCGGGTTTCGGCATGGACGTGCTGAAAGCCGAGCAGGCCCGCCTGGGGGAGCGGCTGGAACGCTTCAGCTCCTGCGCCGACGCCTTGGACATCTGGAAGGCCGAGGGCGTTCCCGACGCCGAAGCCGTGCCCGCCATGCCTGCCGAAGATTTTATCGCCGTCGCCAACAAGGTTCGGGAGCCGCGCTATGACGCTCGATGACATTCTCGCCTCCCTCTTTCTGGAGGGCCATGACATCAGGAACAACGACGGTTTGTTGTTGGGGTCGGGGCCGCTGAAGGGTGGCGGCCGTGCGGAGGTGATCGGCGTTGCCGACCGGACCGCGGTCGGCGTCGACGACGCGATCCGTCTGTCCGGCCAGGTGCTGGCTGCTTTGGAACGCGGCGGCGACGGCCCAATCCTTGTCCTGGTCGATAGCGACAGCCAGCGAATGAGCAAGCGCGACGAGCTTCTGGGGCTGAACGAGTTCCTGGCGCATCTCGCCAAGTGCCTGATCTACGCCGACATGCAGGGCCGCCACACGGTGGGTCTGCTCTACGGTCACACCGCCGCCGGCGCCTTCATCGCCACGGCGCTGGCAACCCGCACCCTGGTGGCACTGCCTGGTGCGGAGCCGGAGGTGATGGATCTGCCATCCATGTCCAAGGTTACAAAACTCTCCATCGAAGTCCTCAAGGAAAAGGCCAAGTCAACACCGGTTTTCGCTCCGGGGTTGGACAACCTGGCTCAAACCGGCGCAGTGCTGGCCACGTGGGACGAGAAGATCTCCCTTGCCGACCAGTTGCAGGCCTTGCTTGGCAACGACAGGCAAGGCGGAGATCAGCGCGACCGCCTCGGCAAAGCTCGAGGGGGACGGCCCAAGGCAGCCGATATGGCGGAGCGCGTCTATGACCTCGCTCTCCAGCCAGAATGACCACAAGCCACGCCGCCACGATCTGATCTTTGTTTCGCCGGAGGTGTGGCGGTCCGTGTTGCAGACGCGTGACGATCTGGCCGGAGAATCGCTGGTCGCCGGCTGGGTCGATTGCGGCTGGCCCCTTATCACCCGTCGCCCCCTGCCCGATGAGGCAGACGGGCTGCCCTTGGGTTTGCCCCTGCCGCCGTCTGCCGGCAAACGGCGGCTTTCGGTCATCATGCGGACTGACGATATTGTCTCGACCGCACCGCCGCTCTCGTTGAGCGCCGCGGTTAGCGCAGCGCCGAGGACGTGGCTGGACACGCTGGACAAGGTGGAGCGGCTGGCTTCGCAGCACGGCGTGGAGGCGCGGGTCTTCGGCAGTCTGGCGTGGCGCAATCTGACGGGGCTCGAATATCTATCACCCGGCTCTGATCTCGATCTTCTACTGCCGCTTCCTCGAACCGGTCTCGCCCGGCTGACCGCCGGCCTCGCCGCGATCGAAGCTCAAGCTCCCATGCGCTTGGACGGCGAATTGGTGCGCGATGACGGCGCGGCCGTGAACTGGCGCGAACTCCACTCAGGCGCGCGCGAGGTGTTGGTCAAGACCACAAGCGGAGTCACTTTGTGCGAGGCGAACGACTTCCTCGGCGGTGGGATTCGGGCATGACGACTGCTCTCGCCCTGCGCTCGCAGCGAGACCGCGCCTCCGCGGTCAGCTTGGCGAGCGGCGACGAGGCGGAGACGATCGCCGCCATCGCTACCCGCTGCCTTCTACTCGAGATCGAGACCTGGCCCAAGCCCGGGCTGGTCAGCCATGTCGACGCCGGGAGCCATGCGGACATGGACGCCGACACATTCCGCCGCAGCGCCGCCGCGATCCAGCCCGACCTCCTCGCTCTGGCCGAGTCCGGCGCCCAGGGCAGCGCCATGGGACGCCTCAGGATCATAGGTCTTGAAGCCGAGGCCGCGATGTTCGCCGCGACCGGGGGCGTCAACACGCACCGCGGCGCCATCTTCGGGTTGGGCCTGCTCTGCGCTGCGGCTGGCGCCAAGGCGAGCGGGCGAGCCGATCGCACGACGCCGCTTGGTGCCGTCGTGACGCGCCTGTGGGGCCGCGATATCCTGGACGGGCCCGTACTGCTGCACAGCCATGGTGGAGAGGCGCGCCGATGCTATGGGGCGGGCGGCGCCCGAATAGAGGCCGCTCACGGTTTCCCGAGCGTCTACGAGATTGGCTTGCCCGCCCTACACAGGGGCGAACAGATCGCGCCCGGCGATGCCGAAGCGGCTCGCGTGCAGGCCTGTTTCGCCCTGATCGCCGCCCTTGAGGACACCAACCTGCTTCATCGGGGCGGCCTGTCCGGCCTCCATTACGCCCAACGCGCCGCCCGCGGTTTTCTTGATGATGGTGGCGTCGGCACGCGCGACTGGCGCGAGCGGGCCCAGATCGTGCACCAGGCCTTCGTCGCCCGCCGGCTCAGTCCTGGTGGTTCGGCCGATCTCCTGGCCATGACGCTTTTCGTTGAGGCCTGCGAAGGGGCATCGCTCTGATGGCCAATACGATCCTGCTCGCGCTGGCCCCGATCTTCTTCGTATTGGCGCTCGGGTATGGAGCTGGACGGCTGCGCATGGTCGACAACCAGCAGGTCGACAGCCTCAATGCCCTTGTCATGAATTTTGCCTTGCCGGCGTCCCTGTTCGCCGCAACCGCATCGGCTCCGCGCAGCCAACTGTTTGCCCAGGCTCCACTCTTCCTGATCCTCGGCGCAGTCATGCTGGTGTTGTTTCTTGCGTGGTATTTTCTTCAGGTCCGCCTCGGGAAGGGCGGCAAGGCAGAAGCGTCCCTTCAGGGTCTGACCATCGCGTTTCCAAACCTCGCAGGGGTCGGGTTACCGATCCTGGCCGACGTGCTCGGGCCTTCCGGAACCGTTCCCCTGGCGGTCGCATTGGCGAGCGGCTCCATCATCGTCAGCCCGCTTTCGCTCATCATCGTCGAACTCAGTCGAAAGCAAGACGGTGCTGCTGAGGCACCGACCGCGCGGATGCTCGGCTCGCTCCGGCGCGCGCTGACAAAGCCCGTCGTTCTGGCTCCCGCGCTCGGCATCCTGTTCTCGCTGTGCGGGTTCAAATCCGGCGCCGTCGCCGAGGCTTGCCTCATGCTGATCGGTCACTCCGCTCCCGGCGTGGCGCTGTTCCTGACCGGCCTGATCCTCTCTGCCCAGCCATTCCGGCTCGACTGGAAGGTCGTGAGCGCGACCTGGATAGCCGACATCATCCGGCCGTTGCTGACGGCTGCCGTCGTATTCCTCCTCCCGGTCTCGACGGAGACCGGCAAGGTCGCTATCCTGCTTGCCGCCATGCCGTCGGGGTTTTTCGGCATCCTGTTCGCCGTGAACTATCGCCTCGACTCGGCGACGATGGGATCCATGGTCGCCGCCAGCACGGTGTTGAGCATCGTGACGATGGCAATCGCCATCGCCGTGCTCTTCCCGCATTGAGGCGTCTGCCATGACCCTCGCGATCTTGTGCTCCGGACAGGGGCCGCAGCACCCGAATATGTTTGCTCTGACCGGCAACGCGCCGGAAGCCGCGGACCTCTTTGCGCACGCCGCGGCATTGCTCGGCGGACAGGACCCGCGCGAGATGATCCAAACCGATACGAACGCCGCTGTGCATCAGAACCGTGTCGGACAAATTCTGTGTACCGTGCAGGCGCTGGCCGCGGCGGCGACCCTGCGCGCGGCGTGGCCCCGCAGGTTGATCATCGCAGGCTATAGCGTGGGCGAAGTGGCGGCCTGGGGCGTCGCAGGCCTCGTTGAGGCGACCGTCGCCCTCGACCTCGTGGCGCGCCGCGCGGAAGCCATGGACGCGGCTAGCGCGGTCGGCGATGGACTCTTGTTCATCCGAGGCCTCTCCCGCAACACCGTGGATGCATTGTGCAAGCACCACAATGCAGCGGTCGCCATCGTCAATCCCGGTGATGCCTACATCCTCGGCGGGGCGGGCGAAGCGCTGGACGCCCTGGCCGCGGATGCGAAGGGGATGGGCGCGGCCCGCATCGTCCGGGTGGCGGTGAACGTGGCCTCTCACACCGCCCGCCTAGCCGCCGCCTCGGTGGAGTTCCGCAAGGTGTTGGACGAAACCCCGATCAAGCGTAGGCCGAACATGGGCGTGCGTCTCTTCAGCGGGATCGACGGCACTTCGATGCTCGACATCCCGGCCGGATTGGACAAGCTGGCCGCGCAGATTTCCCACACTGTCCAGTGGGCGGCCTGCCTGGAAGGCTGCATGGAAGCCGGCGCGAGCGGTTTTCTCGAACTCGGTCCCGGCCGCGCGCTCGCAGAAATGGCGGGGAGCACCTATCCTCGCATCCCTGCCCGTGGCATCGAGGATTTTCGCAGCGTCAACGGCGCGCGCTCCTGGCTTGCTGAATTCGGCTAATTTTCCGGCTTTGCAGGTAATTCAATTCATCCGTTCGAGGGCATTGTCAGAAAATGACCCCAACGCAGACGCTCGCCGCCGCGCATTGACTGTCGCATGTTGTGCAGGGTTACGGATGCCGGCCTTCTGTGAGAGGTGGCGTGCGCCGGGGGGTCGGCGTCCGGAAGCCTCCAGGAAACGAACCCGCGGGATGAAGAGCGCGGTTCCGTCTCTATGGGGATTTAGCGTTTGTGCTTGGTCTGCTGCGGTCGAGGTGATGCGGCCGGCGGAGGGGAATGATGATGTTGACGCGCGAGTGAGCCGCACGGGTGCCGCGCATACTGCGACGTGGTGGTTGCAGGGCGGGCGATTTTGGCGTGTTGAGTTGCAGCGTGGCGTGTTGGTGGGCGCCGGCGCACGAAGCCGCGGATCCGGCGACGATGGGGTCCGTCGGCAGGGATGCGCCGTGGTGGTCGGGTTGCCGTCATGGCATTCGGTCTCCGCTTGTAGAGCCAGCTGATGGCGGCGCTCGGGCGTCATTGCCGCGCTCGAAGATTTCGATGACGATCATCCTGCCGCCGCAGCACGGACATGGCGGTCGCCAATCGGTCGGGGCAGCAGCATTGGCATTGCGGGTTGCGCCGCGTTCGGTCTCAGGCTGGGATGCGGCAAGAAGTTCGCGAGCGCGTGCCATGCTGGCCTTGGCGGCGCGCTGGCGAGCAGGCCATAATTGCGGATGCGGTGGAAGCCCTTGGGCAGGATGTGGAGCAGGAAAGGCGGATGAACTCGCCCGGATCGAGCGTCATGGTCCGGTATCGCTCGCTGCAGTTGCGGCGGTAGTCCTTGTAGCGGAACGTCACGCCGGTCTCGTCGAGCGCGATCAGGCGGCTGTTGGAG
This sequence comes from Mesorhizobium escarrei, assembly GCF_935825525.1. Classification (GTDB taxonomy): domain Bacteria; phylum Pseudomonadota; class Alphaproteobacteria; order Rhizobiales; family Rhizobiaceae; genus Mesorhizobium; species Mesorhizobium escarrei. The sequence continues at coordinate 4,032 of NZ_CAKXZT010000191.1, read as the reverse complement.
ATCGCGACACGGTGGGTGGTAGCGCGACAGATAGGCCAACACGGCCTGCGGTCCGGCGAAAGGCGGCTTGGCGTTGACGAACCAGTTCTTCCTCCTCAAAGGAGCCAAGAGGGCATTGAACGCCTGCGTTTTGGCGAGATGTGCGCGGTCGCCGAAGAACTGGAGATGGCCGGCAGCATGGGCCTCAGTGAGCTTGGACAGGAGGAGCCGGCGGAACAGCCGACGCGCATGGTCGGTCCGAAGACCGCACGACCGGAGAGACCCTTTTCTCTCCCATATCGCAGAAACAGCGGATGCCTAGCATACCGCAATCCAATGAAAACTATCTGATTATCGAAAACTTCCCGTTGTCGCCCCCGGTACGCGTGGATGCGCTGTCTTGCTGCCGAGGTCGAGGTAGGCGCGATGTAACTTTTCCACGCCTTTGGCGAGTTGATCGACAGACATGGATGCATAGCCGAAGATATATCCGGCTCGCTCATCAAACGGGGATGAGAACAGGCGTGTGACGGGATAGATTCCGATGTCATGGTTTCGAGCGGTTTCAGCAAAACGCTCCTCTTCCCTGGAGCAAATCGTGCCGAACCACACGACGACGTGAAGTCCCGCAGTCGTGCCGACGATCTCGATGTCGTCGGCAAAAGCACGGGTCATTGACGCTAGAAATACAGCGCGTCTTTCGGCGTTCAGCCTCCTCATCCTGCGCACATGCCGCTCATATGCCCCTGTCTCGATCAGCGCCGCGAGAGCCTCTTGCTCGAACGTGGACGTGTGCCGATCGGCGATCCGCTTGCAGTCGATGAAGGCATCGACAAGTGGATGCGGAAGCACGATGTATCCAAGCCTGAGCGTTGGTGACAGGGTCTTCGAGACCGTTCCGACATAGATGACGCGGCCTTGTCCAGACAGATAGAGAGGCGGTATGGGGCCAACGTCGTACCGATACTCGCTGTCGTAATCATCCTCGATGACATAAGCATTTGCCGACGCTGCCCACCCCATCAACGCCTGGCGATGCGCAGCAGGCAACACCCCTCCCAGGGGAAACTGGTGGCTCGGAGTCACGTACGCCACCGCGATGTCGCCAGCCTCGGGCAGCTTCGTGGTGTCCATGCCATGAGCGCCACAGGGCACAGCAATGGTGTTCGCTCCGACTGCGAGCATGACGTTCTTTGCCATGGCATAGCACGGGTCTTCGACCACGACCCTGTCGCCGGGATTGACGAGGACCCGCGCACAGAGGTCGAGCGCCTGTTGCGATCCGTTCACGATAATGATCTGGTCGAGATCGCAACTGATGCCCCTTGAGCGCCAGACGTAGCCCTGCAAAGCCTCTCGCAAGGATCGGCTTCCTGCCGGGCCATCGTATCCCAATCTGTCGCGATGCATGAGGAAGGCGGTGTTCATCGCCTTTCGCCAGGGGGCCTTTGGAAAGTCCGCTGACGCGACATCCCCGTAGCGGAAATCGAACTTGAGCGGCGGCCTCCCGGCAGTGCTGTTCGAGGGCAGAGCCATCGCACGAGTTGCATAGGCTGAAAGTTGGCGGGTGGCCATCGCCGAACGGTCGGCCGGGGCGATCTGGCTCGGCCGCCCTGCGGACGCAACCGACGCTTTCCGTCCCTGCTGTACCCAGACATAACCCTCCGAAATGAGTTGGTCGAATGCGGCGGTCACCGTCGTCCTCGAAACACCCAGTTCTTCCGCAAGCAAGCGACTTGAAGGTAGAGCGTCACCGACACCGTACACTCCGGCCTGGATCTGCTCGAGCAGGGATTGATAAATTCGACGCGTCGCTCCCGTCCTGCGAGAACCCGCCTTATACTGGACCAATGACAATCTCCAAAAGTGGCAGTTTAAATTGGGCCAGTAAACTGCAATATTGGCTTGCAGTCAAGGAAGCGATCGTCACTGGTCGCGTCGCTCATGGATTGCTTGCGCTGAATTAATGGAGTTTCCTGGATGTTTGAGGATCCCATCATCGATGGTCGAATTCAGAATATTGGATCGGGATTTAGAGCCGTAAGCGTCCACGTCGATGCCACTTCAGCTGGAGAAGGACATTTCGATCCTCGATTGCTTGCTGAAGCCTGCGATTGCGTGTTGGCGGGTGGCCCGGCTTGGGCAGAAGCTCATCTGGCGAGTTGGTCCGACGCCTACGTCCTCTTTGGCGCGAAGCCTAACCGCACGCCGTGCTCAGCCCAGGCTCTCAGAAAGCGGGTTCTGAAAGACGGCACCCTTCCGACGATCAACCCAGTCGTCGATCTCTACAACGCCGTCAGCCTGAAATACGCAATCCCGGTGGGCGGAGAGAACCACGACGCCTATGTCGGGAAACCCTTCCTGACGATCGCGGACGGGACTGAGACGTTCGACACTCTGATGAACGGGGAGGCAGTCGACGATCCTCCCCTATTGGGAGAGGTCATCTGGCGCGACGACATTAGCGTCACCTGCAGACGCTGGAACTGGCGACAAGGAACTCGAACCCGCCTGGAGGCCGCAACAGGCCGGATGTGGTTCATATTGGAGGCGTTGGAAACCATGCCCGACGAAGCGCTAGCGGAGGCGACGGATGCCCTGGTCGAAGGGCTGAACGCGTTGATGCCGGGCTGCAGGATCGTCAGCCAAGCTATCGCCATCACCAAATGACGTTTCTGGTCGAGCGATCGCATCCACCGCGCTCAGTCCTGCCTATGCTCCAGGTGAACGCTTTCACAATTTTGGAAGGCATCGAAAGCAAGTTCAAACTGCTCCACTACCCTCCTCCGTTGCTGCCGCTTTACCTCCGAGGCAGATCGGGACAACCTGCCGGTGCGGCAGGTGGAGTGAATGGCCGGGGGAGTCGGCGGCCTGTGCTCCCGTCGTTCCGGAACCGGCAGAGCGTCAGCTTGCCAGCCAGGCCGAACGAATAGTGCCGACCCTTTTGCGGCACCGGGAGCACCGCCATGTCCATTTCAAGACCAGACACGTGGCCGGAGCAGAACCAAATGGACGACAATGCGACTTCGCCGACAGGGGTCACGTCGCGTACTCCTCTAATCCTCAGCGCCGCCATCGCTATTGGGACCTTCATTCTTGACGCAATCACCCCCGCCGAGATCGCGGTCGCCGTGCTGTATGTGGGCGTTGTGCTGCTCTCTGCCTGGTTTCTTCAAAAGCGTGGGCTTGTGCACGTATCGTTGGGATGCATGGCGCTGACGGTGCTCGGCTATTTTCTGTCGCCATCCATGGATTCGGTAACGGTTTCTATTTCGAACCGCGTTCTCAGCCTTGCGGCGATCGGCGTTACAACTTTCCTCGCCGTGCAAGGCCGATCGCGAGAGATGGTGTTGTCCGAGCAGGCCGGACTCCTCGACCTCACCCACGATACGATCTTCGTGCGCGACATGAAGGACGTCATCACCTACTGGAATCGCGGCGCCGAGGAGCTGTATGGGTGGAAAAAAGCGGAGGCTGTCGGCAGGATCTCTCATCAACTCATGCAGACGATCTTCCCGACGCCGCTTGAACGGATCACGGCGGAATTGCTCCGCACGGGCCGCTGGGAAGGAGAACTCGTTCATACGAACAAAGACGGCACGCAGGCAATCGTGGCGAGTCGGTGGTCCCTGCAAAGGGACGCACGGGGCCGGCCGGTCGCGATCCTGGAGACCAACAACGACATCTCCGATCGCAAGCGTGCGGAACAGGCGCTGCGGCAGAGCGAGAACCAGTGGAAGGCGGTGTTCGAGAACAACCCGACCATGTATTTCATGGCGGACGCGGCCGGGATCATCCTCTCCGTAAACGCCTTCGGCGCCGAACAGCTCGGCTACACGGCTGACGAATTGGTCGGAAGCCCCGTGCTGAACGTGTTTTGTGAGCCTGACCGCGAGGATGTCCAGGGGCATTTCGCCCGATGCTTTGCCCAAACCAACCGGACGATCATCTGGGAGGCGCGCAAGGTGCGCAAGGACGGCTCGGTGTTGTGGGTGCGCGAAACAGCCCGGGCCGTGCTGTTGCAGAACCGTCCGATCATCCTGGTCGCCTGCG
>NZ_CAKXZT010000190.1 GCF_935825525.1 Mesorhizobium escarrei | reverse complement strand
TAGAGAAGTGTCTCAGGTTGCATTCGGGTCACACCCATTGCGGAACCTTGAACGTTGCCGCAAAGGGTGTCTTCTGTGACCTTGCAAAAATCAGATGCAAGACTGTGATTTTAATCGGGGATTTTGCGACAGTCGCTTTCAGCCAAAGCTACCGTTCAGCCTCATCTCGGAGAGAGGCCATCGAGCAGGAAGCCGAGGCCTTTCCGGAAAGCGCCGTCCCAATCATTGTCCAACAGCAGACGAGAGCGTTCGATTGTCGGGTAGCGTTCACTGAGACGTGTAAGGCGCTGCTGCGCGGCGGCCCTGTCGTCGTCAGAGAGGTCGAAGCTCGCGCGGGTGATGGTGGCGCCCATCACATAGTTCCAGAGCGACCATATCGCGACGTTCACGTCTGCGTCCGCAACACCGGCTCTGGACAAGGTCTTACTCAGCAGTTCTAGGCGACTGAGGATGTTCGGGCCGAGCGCTCGGCGCGGCAACAGCAATGTCGACCAAGGGTGGCGCAGCATGCTGGCGCGCCAGTCTTCGAGCATATGAACGACTTCTCCGCGCCAGTCTTGAGCTATTTGCGGCGGTCCGCGATATTCCAGCACAGAGTCGAGCGCCAGATCGAAGACATCCTCTTTGTTGTCGACGTGCCAATATAGGCTCATCACGCCCGAGCCGAGGCGATCGGCCAGCCGACGCATCGTCAATCCGTCGACTCCTTGAGCGTCAAGCAGTTCCACCGCGGCCGCCACGATACGTTCCCGAGAGAGCGACGGTTCACTGCGTGGCTCATGCAGGGGCTGAAGCCACTCACTTGTCTCACTTGTCCGCTGAGGCCGTTTGCCCCGGGCGCCGCTACGTTTGGCTGCCATCCGTCTTCTCGCTGTTGAGAACGTCGACCTTGACCGGCGACGCGATGAATGTCGATCTTGAAGGATTGCCTCGTACGGCGTACCATACTTTGACTCGTACCATGTACGAGTCAATCGCGAATAGGTTAAAGTTCACATGCCGGCTGCGCGGGCACGTTCCTCGCAGAGCCAAGAGAAAATCATCACGCGAGAAAATCATGTCACGCGCAATCAAGCATCTGCTTATCGAAGGGCTAATCATCATGAACATGGGAGTTCCCACTGCCACGACAGCCAATGAGAAGGATCTCAAGCTGACGATCGTCAACCCACAAAACCTCTACGACCCGTCGCCGAATGGCTACAGCACGGCGGTGATCACGCCCCGCGGAGCCCGGGTGGCCTACATCTCCGGACAGGGCGGCCAAGACAGCACGGGAGCCTTGTCGCCCGACTTCGCTGTCCAGGTTGAGCAGGCCTACACAAATTTGCGCACCGTCCTCGATGCACTCGGTGCGAGGCCGGATCAGGTCGCCAAGCTCACGGTCTTCGTGGTCGATCACGATATGTCCAAGCTTGAGGTGTTGACCAAAAACGTCAAGAAAATGTTCGGCGAGGCGCTGCCGGCGCAGACTCTGATTCCCGTTCCCAAGCTTGCAATTGACCCCATGCTCTTCGAAGTGGAGGCCGTCGTCATTCTGGAATAGGTGGTGCCGGTCGCCTTTCGCAATTGTCCTGAGCTCCGCGGAGTTACGAATTACGGATCGCGGTAGGGACGCTCAGCAATTGGCGTCCCTACCGCGATCCGTAATTCGACGCCATCAACAGCAAAACCGGACAACCGGCATTCCGAGATCATGCCGGACATTTTGCTGATTTGCCTCCCTGACTGCGCTACAACAAGGCACAGATTTGTGCTTAACGGGGTCTGCATGATGCGGGCAATCCGATCCGCCTTCGCAATCGTCCTACTCTCCGTTTCCGCTCTCGGAGCCGATAGTGCTCCTGGAGAGGATGCGATTAGGAGCCTCCTTATCAAACCGAAGGCCTGGACGATGTACTTGGAGTTCACGGACGCGGCGATGCCAAGCGACCGAGCCCAGAAGATGACCTGGGAGTATTTTCATCGTGATCAAAAGGTAATGGGACGCCGGGTCGGCCTCGCATTTGGAGCCTGCGATTTTGAACTCTCGTTGCGAAGCGACGGGTTCAGTTTTCGTTGGTGCCCGCCCCTTGACGCCAGCGGGCCATCATTCGTTTACGATCCGAGTGATCCACAATACCCCTTCAAGACTCACGGTCCGCAAAAGATCTGGCTCAAGGCAAACGAATGAAAGAGGGTCGGCGCGACGGTGGCGCCCGCCACCCTTCCACTCATGCTGCTACCGGGTTGTTGCCGGCGCCCAGGCCACTGGAATATCGGTGACAGTGCCCTTTGTCTATTTTGCAATCTAATTTGCGCAGCAGTCATCGCGCGTAAGCCCGACCGCATCGCCGAGCAAATTGGCAGGCCGTGAAACGGAGAAAACGAGGCCGGTGTGCGGATCAAGGAGTCGAACGGATGGTATTGGATGGTGTACGCGTGTTGGTATTCGACGTCTTCGGCACTGTCGTCGATTGGCGCAGCGGCGTGGCGCGCGAAGCTGAGCCGTTCCTGAAGCGGCATGGAGCAGGATCCGCTATTCCTACCGCTTTCGCGGATGCGTGGCGCCACCGTTACTCCCCAGCGATGGAGGAGGTGCGCAGCGGCCGGCGGCCCTTTACACGGCTCGACGTGCTGCATCGGGAGAATCTGGAAGCCGTTTTGCCAGAATTCGGGATCGACCCGGCTTCGGTGCCAGCGTCCGAGCTGGACGAACTGAACCTGGCATGGCACCGATTGGAGCCATGGCCTGACGCGGTGGCCGGCCTTACACGGCTCAAGGCCAGCTATATCATTGCGCCGCTCTCGAACGGCAACATCGTCCTCATGCTCGACATGGCGAAGCGTAGTCGCATCCCCTGGGATGCGATCCTCGGCGCCGAAGTCGTGCAAGCGTATAAGCCTGCGCCGGAAGCCTATCTTCGCACCGCTGACGTCTTGGCAATGAAGCCGGATGAGATCTGTCTTGTGGCCGCCCACAATGGCGACCTTGCAGCGGCTCGGGCATGCGGATTGCGAACAGCCTTTGTCCCGCGTCCGACCGAGCACGGGGTAGAGCAGACCACGGATCTGCACCCTGATCAAGCCTGGGACTTGGTGGCCAGCGACTTCATTGACTTGGCTGAACGGCTTCAGTTGTAGCGCGTCTCAACGATCAGCAAACCACCCCTTCAGGGTTCTTCCACCTTTGGGTCCGATGCTCTCTTCGGCGTCGCGACCCAATTGCTCCGCGATCTATCCGGGTTGCGGATAGCCAAGATGGGAGGCTTTACTACGCATTGCGTTCCCAGCGCCGGTCCCGCCCTTCACCGAGCGACTGCCAGAATCCCGAGCACCGACGCGACGGTGGCGAGCAGGATTCGAACGTTGTGGACCATGAGCCAGGTGTCTAGCCGGGCGGGCACCTGATCCAGGAGAATCCACTTGGTGGCGAATTGCGCGTTGGTCGGAAGGAACCAGGCCATAGTGAGAACCAGAACGGCAGCGACACAGGCGATCGCCCCGATCCACAGTGCACGTATTCCTCCCTCGCTCCAGCCGAGCCAGAGCGAACCGATCAGGCCGATGAGGGTCGGAACGACGACAAGGGGGATCGTTCTGATGATGAACCGGTCGTTCTGGCTAAACCAGTCGAGGAATTCGGCAGCCGGAAGGCTCTTCCAGTAGCCGCCCATCGTTACGCCGATCGTCAGCATGACGCCGGCGAACATCGCCGAACCCGAGATAGCGAGAATGTTGAATAGGAGTCGCAACGGAATCTCTCCTGCCTTTCTTTTCTTTTCTTTCGATTTTGATGACTTCGGTTCTTGCTGGCGCCACGCCTATGCAACGCAGACGCCCGCCACGCCGACTTTTTGAAACAGGTGCGGGGAAGCGACCGCCGAAGCCGGATAGACTGAGAGTTTCGCCCTGAACTCCGGATGCATGAACGCATTCCGGAAGTCTGCTGTCGATCCCCAGACGGCATAGTTCAGATAAGTAGGACTTTCGCCGACCGCGCGGTGAAGCTGGGTCGAGATGAAACCCGGCTGCTGTTTCATAAACAGCGAATCGTCCTGCCAGACTCGAAGAAAGGTCTGTTCGTCCGCCTTGTCGAGCGTGAATACATTCACAAGCACGATGGAATCAGCATCGATTGCGATCTGACGTTCGATCGGGAATGCAGGGTCCAAGGGGCGCATAAGAGGCATGATAGGTTCCTTTTTCATTTTGGTTGTACGATGTCGATCTGGTATGATGCACACGTACCTGATTGACATCATAATGTCAATATCGTTCTATGGTGACAAATGAACGAGCCAACGAAGAGCCCAAACCGAACCCCCGCGGGTGAAGCCCTGACCGATCTGATTCTCGGCCTGTTCAGGGTCAATAACCTGACTTTGACGTGGGGCGATCGGCTCGTGGCTCCGCTTGGGTTGACCAGCGCCCGTTGGCAGATCCTCGGCGCCATTGTCACAGCCGAACGCCTGCAGCCGGTCGCGTGGCTCGCACGCGATCTCGGCGCCAACCGCCAGAACGTGCAGCGCATCGTCAACGATTTGGCCACGGAAGGGCTCGTCAGGTTCGAACCCAATCCGCATCACCGCCGCGCGCACCTCGTCGTGCTGACCGACAAGGGACAGCAGACCTATGACGCCGCGATCGGTTTGTACGACCCACGTGTCAACTCGCTCGCGGAGGGTTTTCCCATCGAAGACCTCGAAACGGCCGGCCGCGTCATGAAGGCGCTGCGGAAGAAATTCGAAGGAGAAGAAGGTGCTGAAGAGCAGAGCTGATCGCTACCGCACGATAGCGATCTCAATTCACTGGCTGAGCCCATTCTGATTCTGGCTTGGCTCCGCCAGGCTCCGGCTTTCAGGCAGCGAGGGCCATGGATGCGGCCGTCAAGGCGGGTTTCCTCCGTGTGTCGACCGGTGGTGGCGGCTCGATCTGAAGCCGCTTCCGGTCAAGGGATCGCCCGGGTGGCAAGAGCGCGCATCGTACGCTCGGTACATGTTGCCTTCTACGCCGCCATTCTGGCTGCCAGCGGCATCGGGATAGCCACGCGGCAGCTTTACGCCTTGCGTTCCCAGCGCCGGTCTGAAGTCTGCTGCCAGTAGGTGACTGCGTGGCCGGCTTCCTTCATCGTCTTCCAGTGCGTGCGCGCCGTCTCGACCTGGGCCGCATCGTGGCCGTCGAACAGGAACACGGCGCGCTCATAACCGGTAAGCTCCGGCGGCACCGCGCCGTCGACCAGGAAACGTATCTGCGCCTCGTTCGGATTGTCATGGCCGGTTGTCAAAAGGATCGGCTGCTCGGCCAGATAGGATTCGCGGTCCGTCGCATGCGCCAGGAAGGAATCGTCCCTGAAGGTCCAAAGATGCTGGTCCAGCGCGTCGCGCCGCTCCTCGCTGCCTGTCTGCACCACGGCGCGCCAACCGCGGTCGACGCTGCGCTCGAGCAGGCCGGGCAGCGCATCCTCCAGGGTCGATTCGGTCAGGTGATAGAACAGGACGTCGGCCATGATCGCGCCTTGAAAGGCCTCACCCCTCGTAGTTGTCACGCACCAGCCGGTCGAGCAGCCTGACGCCGAAGCCGGAGGCCCATGACTGGTTGATCTCACTGGACGGCGCGCCTATTGCGGTGCCGGCAATGTCGAGATGCGCCCAGGGCGTATCCTTGACGAAGCGCTGCAGGAACTGCGCCGCGATGATGGCGCCGCCATAGCGGCCGCCGATATTCTTCATGTCGGCATTTTTCGAGTCGATCAGCTTGTCGTATTCAGTGCCGAGCGGCATCCGCCACACGCGTTCCTGCGTCGCCTGCCCGGCGCTCGTCAGCCGGTTCGCCAGTTCATCATTGTTGGAGAACAGGCCCGCATAATGCTGGCCGAGCGCGACCATGATGGCGCCGGTCAGCGTCGCTAGATTAACGATGAATTTCGGCTGGAAGCGATCGTTGCAGTACCACAGCGCATCGGCCAGGACGAGGCGGCCTTCGGCGTCGGTGTTGAGCACCTCGATGGTCTGGCCCGACATCGAGGTGACGATGTCGCCGGGGCGCTGCGCATGGCCGTCGACGGCATTTTCCACCAGCCCGATGATGCCGACAACATTGGCGTTGGCCTTGCGGGCGGCCAGCGCGTGCATCAGCCCGGTCACCGCGGCCGCGCCGCCCATGTCGCCCTTCATGTCCTCCATGCCGGAGGCCGTCTTTATCGAATTGCCGCCGGTGTCGAAAGTGACGCCTTTGCCGACGAAAGCAATCGGGCTGTCCTTGGCCTTGCCGCCGTTCCATCGCATGACGGCCAGGCGCGCGCCACGCGGCGAGCCTTGCGCGACGCCGAGCAGCGCGCCCATGCCGAGCTTCTTCATCTCCTTCTCGACCAGGATCTCGACCGCGACGCCGAGCGCCTCCAGTTCGTTGACGCGGGCGGCGAATTCCACCGGCCCCAGTATATTGGCCGGTTCGTTGACCAGATCGCGCGCCAGGAGCACCCCGTCGATCACCGCCACCTCGTCGGAGAAGGCCTTTTTCGCCGCCGCCGGATCGGCGGTGTGGATGGTCACCTTGACCGGCTTTTTGGGCTCGGCCTTGTTGCCGTCGCGCTGGCCGTCGCCATTGTCCTTTTTCGTCTTGTACTTGTCGAAAGCATAGCTGCGCAGAAGAATGCCCGCGGCAAGCTGTGCCGCTTGCCTGCCGCCGACGTCAGTACCCGGGAGGTCGAGCACGATGGCCACCTCCGTCGCCTTGCGCAAGGATGTTGTGATGGTGCCGCCAAGCTTGAGCCAGGCATGATCGTCGAGCGCCGAGACCTTGCCGGCGCCAACCGCCACCAGCCGGTCGAGCGATGTGCCCTCCGGCGCCAGCACTTCGACCAGGCCGGCGAACTTGCCGGAAAAGTCGGCCACCGGAAACGCCCGCTCCAGGGTCTTTGCCGGATCGCAAGCCTTTGCCGGGTCGCCGAGACCGCTATCGTTGGCCGCCAGCACGAAGACGCTGCCTTTTTTGGGCACTGCGAACTTGGCAAAGGCGATCGAAGGTCTCGAAGTCATCATGTCCTGCTTTCGGGAATGGCGTTGGGTTTTCGGGAGAGTGCCTTGACGAAACTAGATATTTGGCTGTTTCCGACCGGAAGCACCACCCCCAATTTCAATCATCGCCCTGCCTGACGATCTGCTGCGAGATTGCGCCCGGCTTTCTTTTTCCAGGACGAGCGTCGGCACGCCCGCCTTTTTCTGCGCATGGGCGGCGGCAGCCCCGCCGCGCCGGCGCCGATCACGATCGCACCGTGAAAAATCGATTGCTGGCCGGTCTGGCTGCGCAATTCTGTTACTTCTGCTTTCATGCCTGTGCCTGTCGCAGCCGCGGCGGCCATGACTGTGATCGGCGCGACATTTGGTCGTTTTCCGGCATTTGGCAAGACTTTGCCGGAATCCGATCCCATATGGCATATGGAATCGATGGCGATTCGTCGCGGCACGGCCCCGCTTTACTGCCGCAACCTGTTGTTAACCATTGATGTTCGCCCTTTCTTATCCATTGCCGCCGACACTCCGGCCCACCGGAACTAACGATGTGGGACGGGAACCAGATCGAACCGCCAACGGACCGGTTGTGCAGGCGTCGCCGGGCGACTACCTTGTCTGGAGGCATGATGCCGTTCGGCAAAATCGAGAAAAGCCTTCATGAAGGTCGTTGAACGCTACATCATGCGTCGTGCGTTGGCGGTCTTCCTCGCAGCGCTCATCTGGACGCTGGCCATCGTGTGGACGACGCAGGTGCTCGCCCGCATCGACCTCGTCACCGACAGCGGGCAGTCGGCGCTGACCTTCTTCGAGGTCGCTGCGCTGATCATTCCGTCGATCGTCCCGATCGTCGTGCCCTTCGCTGTGGTGGTCGCGGTCGCGCAGACACTGAGCGCGATGAATTCCGATTCTGAGCTTGCCGTCTTGAACGCCGCAGGCGCTTCGCGCTGGACCATCGTCAGGCCGATCATGCTCCTGGCGCTGGCGGCCAGTGTTTTTTCGTTCGCCGTCGACAACGGCGTCGACCCCTATGCACGACAGAAAAACCGCGAGCTGGTGGCGTCGTCGCGCGCCGATCTTCTGTCGCTCATCATCCAGGAAGGCACCTTCCGCAAGATCGACGACGGCCTGTTCCTGCAGATCGGCGAGCGGCTTCCGGACAACCGCCTTGGCGGCATTTTTGTCGCCGATTCACGCGAAGAAGGCGTCAACCTCATCTACTACGCCAAGAGCGGCGCCATCATCGAAAGCGGCGAAGAGAGGGTGCTGATGATGAACGACGGCGTCATCCATCGCGAAACGCTGGCCGGCGATCTTTCGGTCATCCGGTTCACCTCCTATGCCTTCGACCTGTCGGCCTTCTTGTCGGCCTCATCGGACGTATTGCTCTTGCCGAAGGACCGGACGACACAGTACCTGCTCAATCCCAGTCCGAACGACAAGATGTTCCAGAAAAGGCCGATCAAGTACCTGGCTGAGGTCCACCAGCGTTTTTCCGAATGGTCCTATTCACTCGTTTTCGCGCTGATCGCGCTCGCGGTCGCGGGAGACGCGCGCTCCCATCGCGAGGCGCGCATTCATCCGCTGATCACGTCTATCACGATTGCTCTTTTCGTGCGCTGGCTCGGTTTCTTTGCCGCTGGGAAGGCCGACAACATTCCGCAATACGCCTATATGGTCTACGGCGTTCCTATCGTGGCGTCCGCGGTCGCGACATGGTTCATCGTCTCCAACCGGACCATGGAGCTGCCGGTCGCCTGGGCCGACTGGATGACGAATTTCGCCGGCCGCTTCGGTGACGGCTGGACCGCCCTGAAGCTCCGCTTCGCCAGGCGCGGCGCTTCTGGCCAAGGGGCCGGCTGATGGGCTGGATTTGCTAATGGGCTGGACTCTGGGCAGATACTTCTTCTTCCGCTACGTGACGATCACCATCTGGTTCTTCATCGGCCTCTTGGCGCTTGTGTTCCTGATCGACTTCACCGAGCTTTCCGGCCGCACGACCGGCTTGCCGGGTTTTACCTACGGCACGGCGTTTGCCATTTCAGGGTTGCGAATGCCGATGATCATGCTGCAGACGGTGCCGTTCGTCGGCCTGTTCTCGGCGATGGCGACGCTGGTCTCGCTCAATCGCAGGTATGAACTGGTCATCGCGCGTTCCGCCGGCGTATCCGCATGGCAATTCCTGCTGCCGTGCTGCATCGGGGCGCTGCTGTTCGGGGTGTTGTCGGTCGGCGTCATCAATCCGATCGCCGCGTATGCGTTTTCCTGGTCCGAAAAAATCGAAACCCAGCTCCGCTCCGGCAAGTCGAACTCCGTCTCGGCTGACGCCGAGCCCTGGATCCGGCAGAAAACCAGTTCCGGCGATACCATCATCGGCGCGCGCGCCATTCTCAATCAGGGCCTGGAGATGGCCGACGCCGCCTTCTTCGTCCTCAACGCGCAAGGCGACATCGTCGAACGCAAGGACGCAGCGCACGCCTATTTGCGGGATGGCTACTGGGAACTGCAGGACGTCAAGGTGTTCCGGGACGGCAACATCCAATCGGTGGCAACCGACCGCATACCGACCGATCTCAAGCCCGAGTTCGTGCAAGAGCGGCTGGCGCGCCCGGAAACCATCCCTTTCTACGACCTGCCCGGCAAGATCGAGGTTGCCCGCTCCTTCGGCCTCAAGGCAAATGCCTTTGCCATGCAGTTTGATTCATTGGTAGCGCTGCCGTTCCTTCTCGTCGCCATGACTTTGATCGCCGCAACGGTGTCGATGCGATTTGCGAGGATGGGACAATCCGCGACGATGATTCTGGGTGGCGTCCTGGCCGGGTTTCTGCTTTATGTCGTGACAGTGCTGGTCAAGGCATTCGGCGTGGCGGGATTCGTACCCACGGTCGTGGCTGCATGGGTTCCGGTTGTCGTGGCTATGTTCTTCGGGGTGACTTTCTTGCTGTACAAGGAAGACGGCTAGTGAGGGGGGCGGTTTTGCGCATCCATAGGCAGGCCGATTCGGCGCGCCTATATGGGGCGAGCGCCTTGGCATGCCTGCTCGCTTGCGTCGTTCCGAATATCCCGGCTTTTGCCCAGGATATCAGCGACATGGCAGCCGACGTTCCCGCCGGCTCGCAGATGCTGCTGGCGGCAGATACGCTGGTCTATGACAATGATAACCAGACCGTAACGGCCGTCGGCGGCGTGCAGATCGATTATGGCGGCAACCGCCTCGTCGCCCAGCGGGTGGAATACAATCGCAACACCAAGCGGCTCCTCGCCAGCGGCAATGTCGAGGTCATCAACAGCGACGGCACCAAGATCTATTCGCAGCATGTCGACATCACCGATGATTTCGCCGACGGCTTCGTCAACGCGCTGCGTGTCGAAACCGTCGACAAGGCCTATTTCGCCGCCGAAAGCGCGGAACGCATGGGCGGCGTGCTGACGACGTTCCACAACGGCGTCTACACGGCCTGCGAGCCGTGCGAAGACAAACCGGACAAAGCGCCGACCTGGCGCATCAAGGCCAGAAAGATCATCTGGAACGGCGAGAAGAAGACGGTTCGCTTCGAGAATTCGAATTTCGAGTTCTTCGGCTTTCCGCTCGCCTATCTGCCGGCTTTCGAGATTGCCGACCCGACCGTCAAGCGCAAGAGCGGCTTCCTGATCCCCGGCATCGCTTACAAGAGCGACCTCGGCCTCGGCGTCAAAGTCCCGTATTATTTCGCGCTCTCACCAACCTACGACCTTACCGTCACCGGCAGCGGCTATACCAAGCAGGGCTTTCTCGGCGAAGCCGAGTGGCGCCAGCGCTTCAACAGCGGCCAGTACAGCCTGAAGATCGCCGGCATCCGGCAAGTGGATCCCGACGAGTTCGTCGACGACGACGGGCACACTGTCGATTCGGGTGCGCCCGGCGACCCGAACAAATTTCGCGGCATGATGGGCACCAAGGGCCAGTTCGCCATCAATCCGCGCTGGGACTTCGGCTGGGACGTCCTGCTGCAGACCGACAAGAACTTCTCACGCACCTACGCCATCGAAGACTTCAACGACAGCGTGCATCGCTCCTCGATCTACCTGACCGGCCTCAACGGCCGCAACTATTTCGACGTGCGCGCCATGCGCTTTGAGGTCCAGGAGGAGACACTCCCTGACGATCCGACCGCGCGCGCCGGCAAGCAGCCCTGGGTGCTGCCCTCGCTCGACTACGCCTACATCCCCGACATGGCGGTGGGCGGCGGGCAGCTGTCACTCAATGTCAACGCGCAGGCCATCAGCCGCGACAGGCTGGACAGGGTCCTTGCCGATCCGAACAACGCTGCGTCCGTCATCAGTGTACGCGGCATCGAGGGCCAGTCGGGCCGTCTCACCGCCGAAGCGGAATGGAAGCGCACCTTCACCACCGATGGCGGGCTGCTGCTGACGCCGCTGCTGGCGTTGCGCGGCGACGCCGGTTATGTCAACGCCACTTCGGGATCGCTCAATGCCATCAATCAGATGGCGTCCAACCTGGGCGTCGACGACGACATGCGATCGTCGCTGGCCCGCTTCATGGCGACCGCCGGGCTGGAAATGCGCTGGCCGGTGCTGTTCTCGTCGACCAGTTCCAGCCACATCTTCGAGCCGATGGCGCAGGTGTTCGTGCGTCCGAACGAGCAATATGTCGGCGGCCTCGCTGTCCCCAACGAGGACGCGCAGAGCTTCGTCTTTGACGCCACGACATTGTTCGAGCGCGACAAGTTCTCCGGTTACGACCGCTTGGAAGGCGGCACGCGCGCCAATGTCGGGCTGCGCTATTCCGGCGCCTATGACAATGGCTGGAGCACCAACGCGCTGTTCGGCCAATCCTACCAGCTTGACGGCCAGAACTCCTTCGATGCGCCGGACCTGGTCAATGTCGGCGCCGATTCAGGCCTTGAGACCGAGACCTCCGATTATGTCGGCCTGGTCGGCTTCAACAGCCCCAGCGGGCTTTCCGGCTCGGTCAGCGGCCGTTTCGACGAGCAGAGCTTCGAGATTCGCCGCGCCGAGGTGAAGGCGGCCTATTCCGGCCTGCCGATTTCTTTCAGCGCCAAATACGCCTTCATCCAGGCGCAGCCGCTCTATGGCTTCACGACCGATCGTCACGAGGTCACGCTCGGCGCCTCGGCGCAACTTGCCGAGAACTGGCGCGTCTTCGGTACCGGCACCTATGATCTCGAGCAAAGCGTCCTGGTCAAGGACGGGGTTGGCTTTGCCTATAGCGATTCATGCTTCACCTACTTGATGACGTTCTCGGAAACCCGCGACCTGAGCACCAAGGAAGTGTCGCAGAACATCGGTTTCAACCTGTCGTTCCGCACGCTCGGCGATTTCGGCTCGACACAAAGCTCCTTCAACACTGTGCAGTAGCCGGCTGGCCAACAACGGACGGAACGGGCGGCCGGCCAAAGCACCGGCCCGAAAAATTCAGAGTGTTAGAACGTACTTCGTGCGTCAAAGTGGACGCACATCGCTTCTAACGACATCGTTTCGCCGCATAGGGCAGGCACGGGTTCCAGTTCCCTCAAAATGCGATAAATTGGGCGGAACCGAGATAGAATTGGGATGCTTTCGATGAGGAAATACCTCTTTTCGGCAGGGTTCGCGCTGCTGGTGGCGGCGACCTCGGCCTCGATCACCATGATGACGCCACCGGCTTTCGCCAGCCAGATCAAATACGTCGTCAACAACGTACCGATCACCACTGGCGACATCCAGCATCGGGCTGCCTTCCTGCGCCTGCAGCGCAAGAAGGGCAATGCCGCCGAGGAAATGATCGAGCAGACGCTGCGAGTCGCCGAAGCCAAGCGTCTCGGCATCCGCATCAGCGACGCCCAGGTCGACGCCGCCTATCAGCGCTTTGCCACCACCAACAAGATGCAGCTCAAGCAACTCGATGGCGTTATGGCGCAGTCCGGCGTCGGCAAGGAGCATTTCAAGGAGTTCATCCGCTCCCAGATGGCCTGGAACCAGGCGCTGACCGCGCGCCATCGCTCAGAGAGCGGCGGCGCGTTGAGCGAGCAGGACGTGGTTAGGCGCATGCTCGACAATGGCGGCACCAAGCCGACCGCCATGGAGTACATGCTGCAGCAGGTCATTTTCGTCGTGCCGGCGGGCGAGCGCAGCGCGACGCTGTCCAAGCGCAAGCGCGAGGCCGACGCCATGCGCGCCCGCTTCAACGGCTGCAACACCTCGCGCGAATTCGCCAAGGGCCTGATCGACGTCACCGTTCGCGATCTCGGCCGGATACTGGCGCCGCAATTGCCGCCGGACTGGGCCGACCAGATCAAGACCACCAAGGTCGGCGGCGCCACCCCCACGCGCGAAACAGACCGCGGCGTCGAATTCATCGGCATCTGCTCGTCGCGCGAAGTGTCCGACGACAAGGCCGCCCAGATGGTGTTCCAGAGCGAAGGCTCGAGTGGCAAGGACGCCGACGAGCTCTCCACGAAGTATGTCGAGGAGTTGCGGAAGAAAGCCCGCATCGTCGAGCGCTGAAGTCGCCAGAGGCAGCGCTGGCGCTGAGCGCCGGTGATCCATCCGGCGTTGGGCCGGAAATCGCGATTGCCGCCTGGCAGGCGCGCGACAGCGCCGGTGTGCCGCCCTTCTATCTTATAGCCGATCCGGCGCTGATTGCCGCACGGGCGCGCCTGCTCGGCGCCGATGTGCCAATCACGGAGACAGTGCCAGCCGAAGCGGAGCGCGTCTTTGAGCGCGCCCTGCCCGTCATGCCACTTGTCGCCCGCTTCGTCGACGACCCCGGCCGGCCGGACCCAGCCAACGCCGCCGGCATCATCGAGGCCATCGACCGCGCTGTTGACGACTGCCTTGGCGGTCGCGCAGCGGCGGTCGTTACGTGCCCGATCGCCAAGAAGCCGCTCTACGATGCCGGCTTCCGTTTTCCCGGTCACACTGAGTATCTGGCGCATCTGGCGACGCTCCACACCGGCGCACAAGCAATGCCGGTGATGATGCTTGCCGGTCCCGAGTTGCGCACGGTTCCGGTCACCATCCACATTGCGCTGCGCGAGGTGCCGAAAGCGCTGACGACGGATTTGATCGTCGCGACCGCCCGTATCACCGCCGCCGACCTCGAAGTTCGCTTCGGCATTGCCAAGCCGCGGCTTGCCGTTGCCGGCCTCAATCCGCATGCCGGTGAAGGCGGTGCGATGGGCGCCGAGGACGAGCGCATCATCCGCCCGGCGATCGAAAGGCTGAGGGCGGAGGGCATCGACGCTTTCGGGCCGCTGCCGGCCGACACGCTGTTCCACGCCCGCGCCCGAGCCGGCTACGATGTGGCGCTGTGCATGTATCATGATCAGGCGCTGATCCCGGCTAAGGCGCTGGCGTTCGACGAGGCGGTCAACGTTACGCTCGGCCTACCCTTCATCCGCACTTCACCGGATCACGGCACCGCTTTCGAAATCGCCGGCAAGGGCGTAGCCCGGATCGACAGCCTGATCGCGGCGCTCAGGCTCGCCCGCAGGCTTGCCGACATCAGGGCGAAGGCTGCCGCCGCATGAGGCTTTGCATGAGAGCGGTCGCATGAGCGCCGACGGGCTGCCGCCGTTACGCGC
Organism: Mesorhizobium escarrei; assembly: GCF_935825525.1. Classification (GTDB taxonomy): domain Bacteria; phylum Pseudomonadota; class Alphaproteobacteria; order Rhizobiales; family Rhizobiaceae; genus Mesorhizobium; species Mesorhizobium escarrei. The sequence goes on along the minus strand of NZ_CAKXZT010000190.1, from coordinate 80,903 downwards.
GGTGATCGAACGCCATGGGTTGCAGGCAAAAAAGGCGCTCGGCCAGAATTTCCTGCTCGACCTCAACCTTACCGGCAAGGTCGCGCGTACCGCCGGCGACCTGACGGACGCCACGGTAATCGAGGTCGGTCCGGGTCCAGGTGGCCTGACTCGGGCGCTGCTGTCCCACGGCGCGGCTCGGGTCATCGCCATCGAGCGCGACGAGCGCTGCCTGGCAGCGCTCGCGGAGGTGTCAGACCACTATCCGGGTCGTTTGGAAATCATTGCCGGCGACGCGCTGAAGACGGATTTTGCAGCGCTTGCCGAAGGCGCACATGGGGGCAATGGATCTGTGAGGATCGTCGCCAACCTGCCCTACAATATCGGCACCGAACTTTTGATACGCTGGCTGACCGTCGCCGAGTGGCCGCCCTTTTACGCATCGATGACGCTTATGTTCCAGCGCGAGGTGGCAGAGCGCATCGTCGCCCGCCCCGGCAGCGATGCCTATGGCCGGCTGGGCGTGCTGGCAGGCTGGCGGACGGAGGCAAAAATCGCTTTCGACGTGCCGCCGCAAGCCTTCACGCCGCCGCCCAAGGTGGTGTCGTCGGTGGTGCATCTGGTGCCGCGGGCAAATCCCCTGCCTGCCGAGGTCAAGAAGCTCGGCCGCGTTACCGAAGCGGCCTTCGGCCAGCGCCGCAAAATGCTGCGGCAGAGCGTCAAGAGCCTCGGCGGCGAAGCCCTGCTCACCCGCGCCGGCATCGATCCGACTCGCCGCGCCGAAACGCTTGACGTCGAGGAATTCGTGCGACTGACCAACGCAGTGTAATTGCGTAGGTCCCCTCTTCGCCTTGTGGGAGAAGGTGGATCGGCACGACAGCGCCGAGGCGGATGAAGGGTGTTGGACCGAGTGTTGTCGGTGCCAAGCTGATGCACCCAACCGAACGGAGCCTGTCCTCGGGCTTGCCGGAGGCAAGACCCGTGGGCTCGGCCACCTTCTCACACAAAAAGGAGAGAAGGAAAGGACGCCCCTAATCCGTCTTCTCGTCGAGCAGCCCCGAGACGAAATCGAACAGGCCGGGCCGGCGGTCACGTCTGAGCCGCTCGGCGATGACTATGCCGCGTACCTCGGCGAAGGCACGGTCGAGATCGTCGTTGACGATGACGAAATCATATTCCTTCCAGTGCTCGATCTCGTTGCGAGCGTTCTTCAGACGCGTCTCAATCGCCGATTCCTGGTCCTCGGCGCGGCGCTTCAGCCGCGCCTTCAACTCTTTCATCGAGGGCGGCAGGATGAAGATCGAGACGATGTCGGCGCGCATCTTCTCCTTGAGCTGTTGGGCGCCCTGCCAGTCGATGTCGAACAACATGTCGCGGCCCTGTGCCAGCGCCAGTTCGGCCGGCTCACGCGGCGTAGCATAGCAATTGCCATGCACTTCGGCCCATTCAAGCAGTTCGTCCGAATCGCGCAGCCGCTCGAACTCACGCATGGTGCGGAAATGATAGTGGACGCCCTCGATCTCGCTGCCGCGGCGCGGCCGCGTGGTGACGGAGACCGACAGTTCGAGACTGGAATCGCTCTCCAGAAGATTGCGCGCGATCGTCGACTTGCCGGCGCCGGACGGCGACGACAGCACGAGCATCAAACCCCGGCGGCGAATGCGGGAACCCAAATCCCTGGCAACCATAGGCTCCTTGGCGACCATCAGGGTTACTCCAGATTCTGGACCTGTTCGCGAAACTGGTCGACGACCGCCTTCAGCTCCAGCCCTATGGCGGTGATCGCAGCGGCGTTCGACTTCGAACACAGCGTATTCGATTCGCGGTTGAATTCCTGCGCCAGAAAATCGAGCTTGCGGCCGATGGCGCCGCCGCCTGCCAGCAGCACCCGGCCGGATGCCACATGTGTCTTCAGGCGGTCGATCTCCTCGCGGATGTCGGCCTTGGTGGCCAGGAACGCCGCTTCCATATGCAACCGGCTGGCGTCGAGATTGGCGGAGGCATCCATCAGCAGCCGCACCTGCTCGGTAATCCGTTCGCGGATCACCGCCGGCTCGCGCGACGGATCGGCCTCGGCGCGCAGCGTCAGCGCCTCGATAGCGTCGATATGACCGGACAGCAGCGAGCGCAGGGCGGCGCCCTCGCCCTGGCGTGCCTGCTCCAGCCCGCCCAGCGCCACTTCGAGCGCCGAGAGTATCGCGCTGTCGAGCGCCGCCCGCGCCTCTTCGGTTTCGGCGGTTTCGGGGATGTCGAGCACGCCGCGCAGGGAAAGCAGCCCGTCGGCTGTCGCAGGCGCTGCACCGAACTGCTCCTGCAGCCGCTTGGCCAGCCCCGCCAGATCTCTCAGGAAGGCCTCGTTGACCACGGGCTGCGCCTGCTGGCCGGCTGCGCGGCCGACGGTCAGTGTTGCCTGGAAATTGCCGCGCGCAAAGCGCTTTTGCACCGTCTGCCTGACGGCCGGCTCAAGCCGCTCGAGGCCTTGCGGCAGCCGCAGCCTGACCTCGACGCTCTTGCCGTTGACCGACTTGACCTCCCAGGCGATCGACGTGCCGTCATGTTCGGCGACGGCCCGTGCAAAACCGGTCATGCTCTGCAAATTCATGATGCCCTTGCTTCCCCCTGGCGCATGATCCCGGAAGCGGTTCCAGGCCAGATCGTGCGCGGCTTCAAAATGCCGGAGCGCCTCCTTCGCGTCGAATCGGACGCAGGGCGCTCCTGATCACAAAATCAGCACGTCCCTGCCGTCAGACGAATCGGAGGGACGACTTCACAACCGTCCGGCGCTACTGCGCCGCCGCTCCCGCGTCGCCATCGCCGTCGTCAACCGGCGCATCGGTCTGACCTTCCACCTTGGCGGCGTCGGCCTTGGCAGCACCGGCCTTGGCGGCTTCATCGGCCAGATCCTTCTGCAGCGCCCGGTAGCGGGCGACGTTCTCGTTGTGCTCGGCGAGCGTCGCGGCAAAGACGTGACCGCCGGTGCCGTCGGCAACGAAATACAGGTCGTCGGTCTTCGACGGGTTGGCAACGGCTTCCAGTGCCGCACGGCCAGGATTGGCGATCGGCGTCGGCGGCAAGCCGTTGATCAGATAAGTGTTGTAGGGCGTCGGCTTCTTGATGTCCGACTGATAGATCGGGCGGTCGGCGGGTTTGCCCTTGCCGCCGAACAGGCCGTAGATAATGGTCGGATCGGATTGCAACCGCATGCCCTTGGCTAACCGGTTGAGGAAGACGGCGGCGACCCGTGAGCGTTCGTCGCCCTTGCCCGTCTCTTTCTCGACGATCGAAGCCAGGGTGACGAAGTCGTCGACACTGGCCAGAGGCAGATCGGGGGCGCGCCGCTGCCAGACTTCCTCGACGAGCTTCTTCTGGTCCGCCAAAAGCTTCTCGACCATCTGCTGGCGCGTCGCGCCGCGGGTGAAACGCAGCGTGTCGGTAGCAAGGCTGCCCTCAGGTGGAATGGTCCCCGGCATATCGCCGTCGAGCGCTGCCTGATCGGCGATGCGCTGCAGCGCCTGCTCGACCGTCAGCCCCTCGGGGACGGTCAGCGAATACATCACCGACTTGCCGCTCTTCAGCAACTCCATGATGTCGCGCATCGAGGCCTGCGGCTTGATCTCGTATTCGCCGGCCTTCAGCGCGGAATCATTGCCAAAAGCGCGCACGCCAAGGCGGAAGATGCGCGCGTCGCTGATCAGTCCGCGCCGCTCGAGCTGCTCTGCAATCTCCTGGACGCCGGTGTTCGGCTTGACCAGGAAGGTGTCGGCATTGGCCGACGGGCCGGGCTCGTTGAATTCCTGCTTGCCGAAATACAATGCAAAGCCAGCCGCCAGAACCATCAGCATCACCAAGGAGATGACGAAGTTCATGAACACGACGAACTGGCTGCGCGAGGCGCGTGAGCGCTTGGGCGGCGGCGTGCCGGCCTCTGGCCGCAATGCCTCGCTGGCCGTTTTCGGCACGATCGGGCCGGACGGTGCGGACCGTTGCCCGAATTGCCCCTTGTCCGCCGAATTTGTGCTCATGGCGCCCTACCGTTTGACCTTGCAACGAATCCCCTTGGGCACAGTAGGGGCGAATATGGCAAAATTGACGACACGCATAGACCGTGGCGGTCGGCGGACCGGTCAGCCATTGTAGCGCTGGAAGACCAGCGAGGCATTGGTGCCGCCGAAGCCGAAGGAATTGGACAGCGCCACATCGATTTGGCGGGCGCGCGGCCTGTGCGGCACCAGGTCGATCGCCGTTTCGCGCTCCGGGTTGTCGAGATTGATGGTGGCCGGCGCGATGTTGTCGCGAATGGCGAGGATCGAAAAAATCGCCTCGGCGGCGCCCGCCGCACCCAGAAGGTGGCCTATCGACGACTTGGTCGACGACATCGATATTTTCGACGCGGCGTTGCCGACCAGCCGCTCGACGGCGCCGAGCTCGATCGTGTCGGCCATGGTCGAGGTGCCGTGCGCATTGATGTAGTCGACGTCTGCGGGCGCCAGCTTGGCCCGGTTCAGCGCCGCAACCATGCAACGGAAGGCGCCGTCGCCATCTTCGGCCGGCGCGGTGATGTGATAGGCATCGCCGGTCAAGCCGTAACCGGTGACCTCGGCATAGATCTTGGCGCCGCGCGCCTTGGCGTGTTCCAGTTCCTCCAGAATGACGACGCCGGCGCCCTCGCCCATGACGAAGCCGTCGCGGTCGCGGTCATAGGGACGCGAGGCCGTTTCCGGAGCGTCGTTGCGGTCGGTCGACAGCGCCCGGCAGGCGGCGAAGCCGGCGATCGACAACCGCGTCACCGGCGCTTCCGTGCCGCCTGCGACCATCACGTCGGCATCGCCCCACATGATCAGCCGCGCGGCATCGCCGATGGCATGCGCGCCGGTGGAGCAAGCGGTGACGACGGCGTGGTTGGGGCCTTTCAGCCCATGCCGGATCGAAACCTGGCCGGATACGAGATTGATGATCTGCCCCGGGATGAAGAACGGGCTGATGCGGCGCGGACCGCGCTCCTTCAGGATCATCGCGTTCTCGGCGATGCCTTCGATGCCGCCGATGCCGGAGCCGATCAGCACGCCGGTGGCGCACTGCTCCTCATGCGTCTTCGGCGCCCAGCCCGAATCCTTCAGCGCCTCGTCGGCGGCCGCGATCCCGTAGAGGATGAAATCGCCGATCTTGCGCAGTTCCTTGGGCTCGAGAACGGTCTCGGGATTGAAGGTGGCATTCTCACCATTGCCGCGCGGGATGACGTGGGCGACCTTGCAGGCAAGATCCTCCACCTCGAACTCGGTGACGCGCTTGGCTGCGCTGCGGCCGGTCAGAAGTTCCTTCCAGCCATGCTCGAAGCCTACGCCAAACGGCGAAAGCAGCCCAAGGCCCGTGACGACGACACGCCTCATCGCAGGTCCTCCTCGGTGATGACTGCAAAAAGCGTCAGGCCGAAGCCTTGTCGATGTACTTCACCGCATCGCCGACAGTCAGGATGGTTTCGGCCGCATCGTCCGGGATCTCGACGCCGAATTCTTCTTCGAACGCCATGACGAGTTCGACCGTGTCGAGACTGTCCGCGCCCAGATCATCGATGAAGCTCGCCTGCTCCGTCACCTTGTCGGCATCGACGCCAAGGTGCTCGATAACGATCTTCTTGACGCGCTCTGCGGTGTCACTCATTTGGGCATCCTCGTCTTTTGTTTGTCTGTCTTCGTTAGCGGGCAGAATGCCGCTAATCAAGCTGAAAGATGGTCCTGTCGGAAACGCAACGGCACCGGACCGGTTTTTGCCCGAACCGCCGGGTTGCGGGCCGCATTACACGAAAATCGGCCGGGGTCCAAGGTGAAAAGGGGTGTTTTCCCGCAACTGTCAAATCATCGCCATGCCGCCATTCACGTGAATGGTCTGGCCGGTGACATAGGCGGCTTCGTTGGAAGCGAGGTAGGCGACGGCGGAGGCGACTTCGGCGCTGGTGCCCATGCGCCGTGTCGGAATCGCCGCCATGATCGCCTCTTTCTGCTTGTCGTTGAGCTTGTCGGTCATCGCCGATTCGATGAAGCCCGGGGCGACGCAGTTGACGGTGATGTTGCGCGTGGCGATCTCCTGCGCCAGCGACTTGGAAAAGCCGATCATGCCGGCCTTGGAGGCGCAGTAGTTGGTTTGGCCGGGATTGCCGGTGACGCCAACCACAGAGGTGATGTTGATGATGCGGCCATGCCGGCGCCGCATCATCGGATGGGTCAGTTCGCGGGTCAGCCGGAACACGGCGGTCAGATTGACCTCGAGCACCGTATCCCAGTCGGCGTCCGCCATGCGCACGAACAGCCCGTCCTTGGTGATGCCGGCATTGTTGACGAGAATGTCGACGCCTTCGAGATCGGCCTCGACCTTCTGGCCGAGCGCCTTGACCTCGTCGCGATTGGCAAGGTTCGCGGGGAACAGTTTGACCCGATCGCCGAGTTCGGCCGCCAGCGTTTCCAGCTTCTCGACGCGGGTGCCGTGCAGGCCGACGACGGCGCCCTGCGCATGCAGCACCCTGGCGATCGCCTCGCCGATGCCTCCCGATGCGCCTGTGACGAGCGCCTTGCGGCCGGTCAATTCGAACATGTCTTTGATCCTCTTCCAAATTCGGACAGGCCGGCGAACGTGGCTACCTGTAGCCATCGTTGCGGTGGCCTATTGTTACCACCAGAATGACGAGCCGCTTGTCCTGCACATCGCAGATAATTCGCTAATCCCCAATCCGGTACCTCCAAAAGTCGCTAAAGGTCCCTTCAGCGGCTTGCCGGCTTCACGCGGATCGTCGAGGGCGGCGATACGGTTCTCGATGAAGTCGCGGAGCCGGTGACGTATCTGCGGATCCAGTATTTCAACAAATTTGCGCGCCGAGCGGGCATATTCAAGCGTCCAGGCCGCGCCAGAAGTCCTCGGCTGTCATGACGTCCTCCTCGCCGCTTCTGATCCGCTCCAGCACCTCGGCCGCGAAGTAATAGTCTTCAACGTCCTCAAGACCGCGCTCGATGAGTTCGCGCAGATAATAAGCTTTACTGCGGCCAGTCTTGGCCGCGAGAAAATCCAGACGCTCTTCGATTTCGGGGGCAAGTCGGATTCACGTCGGCATTCCGATCTCCGGTGAATACATGTAATCACATATCCGACGAGGCTAAGAATTCAAGCGCCCGCATCAGCCGGACGCGCATGGTTCAATCGAGCGCCACCAGCGCCGCCTCGACATCGGCCGGCGTGCCGACGGCGCCGGTGGCAATGTCGCGGTTGATGCGCCGCGCCAATCCCGACAGCACCTTGCCGGCACCCACCTCGTACAGCGTCGCAATGCCGTTGGCGCCAAACCACTCCACCGTTTCGCGCCAGCGCACGCGCCCTGTCACCTGTTCGACCAGGCGGTGGGCGATTGCGTCCGGATCGCCGGACGGCGTGACCGACACGTTGGAGACCACTGGTACGAACGGCGCGTTCTTCGTCACGCCGGCCAGCGCCTCGCGCATGACCTCGGCCGCCGGTGCCATCAGGGCCGAATGGAAGGGCGCCGAGACCTGCAGCATCAGCGCCCGCTTGGCGCCCTTATCCGTGCACAGCTTCGCCGCCAGCTCGACGGCCGCCCTGGCGCCGGAGATCACCAGCTGGCCACCGCCATTGTCGTTGGCGATCTGGCAAATCGACTCTTTGGCCGCTTCAGCGCAGGCGGCTTCGACATCGGCCTGTTCCAGCCCGATGATCGCCGCCATGGCGCCCTCGCCGGCCGGCACTGCCGCCTGCATCGCATTGCCGCGGATACGCAAGAGCCGGGCGGCATCGGCGACCGAAACGAAACCGGCGGCGGCAAGTGCCGAATATTCGCCGAGCGAATGGCCGGCGAGATAGGCGACCTTGTGCTTCAGCGAGAGGCCGCGCGATTCCAACGCCCGGATCGCTGCGAGCGACACAGCCATCAGCGCCGGCTGGGCATTGGCGGTCAGCGTCAGCCTCTCTTCCGGCCCTTCCCAGATCAGCTTCGACAGGTTTTCGCCAAGCGCTTCGTCGACCTCTTCGAAGATCTTACGCGATTCCGGAAAGGCGTCGGCGAGGTCCTTGCCCATGCCGACAGCCTGGCTGCCCTGTCCCGGAAAGGTGAATGCGACGGCCATGCGTGGCTCCCAAGCGGCTGATTTTTCCTGCCTGTGACGCAAGGCAGGCGGGCAAGTCAAGTCCGCTAGCAGCCCACCCGGGCCGCTCCGGCTCAGTATCGCTGGCCGAGTACCTGTTCCAAAAGGCTTTTTTTCGATCACTCATGATGAAAATCGCTCACGATTCGTTTGCTGGCTCTTCTTATTTCAGCCACAGGCGCTAGCTTTTCGTGACATATCGATGACAGCTCAATGACACTTTTGTGTATGGTCGGGGGAATTGTAAGGTGGTGGCAAGGACTAAGAAAGGCGTTGGCAAATCCGCGCCACAGTTTCTAGAAGGCGATCCGGCCACCGGCTATCTGCCGGGCCGGAAATGGCCTGTTATCCGCTATGGCCTCGTCAGCCTTCTCGCCGCCACCATCCTGGTTTTTGCGATCGAACTGATCGTGCGCGGCGACTTTGCCGGCACCGTCGGCTTCTTCCTGCAGCCCTTCAAGCCGGGCTGGACCACCATCATCATCTTCGCGCTGATCCTGATCGGCCTCGATGCCGTGCTCGGCCGCAGCCACCAGAGCCTGATGATCGTCGCGCCGCTGACACTGGCGCTGGCCTTTGTCGGCCACCAGAAATCGCTCTATCTCGGCGATCCGCTCTATCCGACCGATTTCCTCTATTCACGTCAGATCGTGGCGCTGATGCCGCTGCTGGTGCGCGAACGTCCGGGAACCGCCATCGCTCTGGCGGTCGGCATCGTTGGCAGCCTCTCGCTGCTCGTTTATGGCTGGCGGCTGTGGCGCCGCCGGGTACCGGCGCTCGGTCGCAAGGGGCGCCTGGCCCGGCTGACCTTGACCGTGCCGCTGCTCGCCTTCTTCGTGTCGATCATGGACTACGCGACCTTCTCGTGGACCCGCGACCGGCTGCAAATCATCCCGATCATGTGGGACCAGAAGGAAAATTACGCCTCCAACGGCTTCGCACTGGCCTTCGCCCTCAACGTGCCGATGGCCCATGTCCCCGCGCCTGCCGGCTACTCCGAAAAGGCGGTCGCGGCGATCGAAAGGCCTGATGTGAAGGCATCGGTGCCGACCGAGAAGCCAGACATCATCATAGTCATGAGCGAATCCTTCTGGGATCCGACCGAACTGCCCGGCGTCACCATCACGCCCGATCCGATTCCCAACGTGCGGGCGCTGCGCTCCGGCCACGTGTTCTCGCCCGAATTCGGCGGCATGACCGCCAATGTCGAGTTCGAGGCGCTGACCGGCTTTTCCAACGCCTTCCTGCCGGCCGGCAGCATCCCCTACCAGCAATATGTCCGCGCCCCAGTGCCGTCGATGGCGACGTTCCTGAAGAGCCAGGGCTATGAGACGCGCGCCATCCATCCGGGCACGAGCTGGTTCTGGAACCGAACGCCGGTCTATGCGGATTTCGGCTTCGATGACTTCAAGTCCGAAGAAAACATGCCATATCTCGAAAAGCGCGGGCCGTTAACGTCGGACGCGGCGATGACCGACGAGATCATCCGCGAAGCCGACGCCACGGACGATCCGTTCTTCTACTTCGCCGTCAGCCTGCAAAACCACGGACCCTACGAACCGAATCGCTATTACAATCCGACCCACAAGGTGCAGGCTCCGACCAGCCAGTGGGCAAAGGATTCGCTGCTGAGCTTCACGGAAGGCGCATCCGACGCCGACAAGAGCCTCGAGCGCCTCATCGAATGGGCGAAGAACCGGCGGCGACCGACGGTCCTCGCCTTCTTCGGCGACCATCTGCCGCCGCTCGGTCCGGTCTATGTCGAGACCGGCTTCCTCAGGGATAACGTCGCGCCACGCAAGGAGCCGCCCGACCAGATGCTGCTGCATCACCGAACACCGCTGATCGTATGGTCCAACCGCACCGGCCCGGTCGCGGACATGGGTACTGTCAGTCCAGTCTTTCTGCCCTACCATGTCCTGACCACGGCCGGGATCAGTCACCCCTATTACACCGGCTTCCTCGGCCAGATGCGCGAGCGCTACAGCGTCGTCGACCGCAATTTATTATTGACGCCGACGGGCGAGGACACGCCCGACTGGGCGCGCAAGAAGCAAATCGACCCGGCCATTCGCGATTTCCGTCTGCTGCAATACGACATGATGTTCGGCAAGCGCCGTGCAGCGCCCGATTTCTTCCCGGAAACGGTGAACAAGCGGGTCCCGCATACAAGCTGAAGATGCCGCGGCATGTCGTCCTAAACGCGGTTTTTTTGGCTCGCCCTTGTCTTGCGGCCAAATTCCTGTATAGACGCCCGCAATCTGCCGGTCCTTGCTGGGGGCTGAACGGAGGGCCGGAGGTTTTTCGAAAACCCTTCGTGTGGAGCCAGAAGCGCTTCCGCCTCCCGTGTCTCCGCTCTCGACCGTCTCGTCATGCTCCTTTCTTCCCCGCCCCGCCAGGGATCGCCGGGTCAGAGAAGTTGCAGAGGCTTTTGCCGCCGGGACCGGGAGAGAAACGAAGAAAGGCAAAGAACAATATGGCTCTTTACGAACATGTGTTTCTTGCCCGGCAGGACCTCTCGCAGCAGCAGGTCGATGCGCTTGTCGAACAGTACAAGGGCGTCATCTCCGCGAATGGCGGGTCCGTCGGCCGGGTCGAGAACTGGGGACTGAAGTCCCTCACCTACCGGGTCAACAAGAACCGGAAGGCATACTACACGCTGATGGACATCACCTGCCCGCCGGCCGCGCTCAACGAGATGGAGCGCCAGATGGGCCTGTCCGAGGATGTGCTGCGTTTCCTCACCATCAAGGTCGATGCACATGAGGAAGGCCCGTCGGCGATGATGCAGAAGCGCGAAGAGCGCTCGGAACGCGGCGGCTTCGGCGACCGTGACCGTGGCCCACGCTCGTTCGGCGACCGCGACCGCGGCGACCGTGGCGATCGCCCGCCGCGCAGCTTCGGTGGCGATGGTACAGACCGTGGCCCGCGCCGTCCGCGCGAAGCAGTTGAAGGGGGTGCAGAATAATGGTCGACATCAACCAGATCCCGACCCGGCGCCCGTTTCATCGCCGCCGCAAGACCTGCCCGTTCTCCGGCGCCAACGCGCCCAAGATCGACTACAAGGACGTACGTCTTCTGCAGCGCTATATTTCCGAGCGCGGCAAGATCGTGCCGTCGCGCATCACTGCCGTCAGCCAGAAGAAGCAGCGCGAGCTCGCCAAGGCGATCAAGCGCGCCCGCTTCCTTGGCCTGCTGCCCTACGTGGTTCGCTAACACTGATTAGTTGACCATGATCTTATCCGATAACCGTTCTCCACTTTTCGGGATCATGGTCTAGCCAGCGGGCGGTTCGCCGCCCGCTTTTCCCACGGCGACGGGCGCCGCAGGGTTGCCATCAAATCCCGGGTTGAGGTGAAGACCTCTAACTGCCGCGACAGGCAGGACAGCGACATCGGCGGCGACGCCCTCAGCTTCCTGACCTGTTCCAGACAATTCGGCGTCGATGCCAGTGATTTGGCGCCCAAACGAAGGAACAAAACCATGGAAGTCATTCTTCTCGAACGCGTTTCCCGCCTCGGCCAGATGGGCGATACCGTCAAGGTCAAGGATGGATTCGCCCGCAACTTCCTGCTGCCGCAGGGCAAGGCCCTGCGCGCCAACGAAGCCAACAAGAAGAAATTCGAAGGCCAGCGCGCCCAGCTCGAAGCCCGCAACCTCGAGCGCAAGTCCGAGGCGATGCAGATTTCGGAAAAGCTGGACGGCAAGAGCTTCATCGCCGTGCGCTCGGCCGGCGAAACCGGCCAGCTCTACGGCTCGGTGTCGACCCGCGACATCGCCGAGTTGCTGACGGCGGAAGGCTTCTCGGTCAACCGCAACCAGATCCTGCTCAACCAGCCGATCAAGACCATCGGCCTGACCAATGTGGCGATCGCGCTGCATCCGGAAGTCGAGGTCACCATCACGCTCAACATCGCCCGCACCGCCGACGAAGCCGAGCGCCAGGCCAAGGGCGAGACGCTGACCACAGCCGAAGCCATCTATGGCGACGACATCAACGACAATGCGCGCCCGGACAACTTCTTCGATCCCAATGCCGAGTTCGAAGGCGGCGAAGACAACGGCTGATTGCACGTCACAAGGCGTCAGAGCGGCGCTTTAAAACGTTCGTCGGCTTCCAATCATTTCTGGACTAACGCCCGGGCCCCTCGCCCGGGCTTTTTTGTGCCAAAAGGAACTTTTCGACCCCCTATATATTGATGCAGACTACAGCGCCGCGCGTCCTTTGGACGCGCAAAGGACGCTGTTGGTTTGGGCATGATCCTTTCCGAAAATCGATTTCGATTTTTCGGGTCATGCGCCGAGACAGCGTGGCTGGCCGAGAGGGGACATTGGTCATGAATATTCTGCTGAAACGCATTCTCGACCGCCTGGTGCTCACCGGCAATCTCAAGGTCACCGGACCTAAGGGCTTGTCGGTGGATTTCGGCGACGGCAGCGGCGATTTGGTGCACATGCACATCAAGACCGCGCATGCCGAGCGCGCCATCAGCTTCGATCCGATGCTGGCGGTGCCGGAAGCCTATATGGACGGTGAACTCGACATACTCGAGGGCGGCGTGCTGGGGGTGATGCGCATCGCCTTCCAGAACATGGGTAGCGGGGGCATCGATGCCACCTGGTCGAAGGCGATCGAAGGCCTGCGTCACGCTTTCCGCCGCCTGCAGCAGATCAACACGGCGGCGCGCGCGCGCCGCAACGTGCAGCGCCACTATGATCTGTCGGGCGACCTCTACAGACTCTTCCTCGACGAGGACATGCAGTATTCCTGCGCCTATTTCGAGCAGCCGGACATGACACTCGATGAGGCGCAGGCCGCCAAGAAGCGCCATATTGCCGCCAAGCTCAGGCTGAAGGCGGGCCAGACGGTGCTCGACATCGGCTCCGGCTGGGGCGGGCTCGGTCTCTATCTCGCCAAGTCCTTCGACGTCGACGTGCAAGGTGTGACGTTGTCGACCGAGCAGCATGGCGTCGCCACCGACCGCGCCTATGCGCAAGGCCTGGAAAACCGCGCGCATTTCGAATTGAGGGATTATCGCGAGCTTAACGAGCGCTTCGACCGCGTCGTCTCGGTCGGCATGTTCGAGCATGTCGGCGTCAACCACTACCGCACCTTCTTCGACAAATCGGCGACACTCTTAAAGCCGGACGGCGTCATGCTGCTGCACACGATCGGCCGCTCCGGCGCGCCGTGGGCAACCAGCGCCTTCATCCGCAAATACATCTTCCCGGGCGGCTACATCCCCTCGCTCTCGGAAGTGATGCCGGCGATCGAAAAATCGGGCCTCATCGTCACCGACATCGAGGTCCTGCGGCTACACTATGCCGAGACGCTGAGGCATTGGAGCGCGCGATTCGCCGCCAACCGCGACAAGGCCAAGGCGATCTATGACGAACGGTTTTGCCGTATGTGGGAGTTCTATCTGGCAGCCTCGGAAGCCGCTTTCCGCTGGCAGGATCTGGTGGTCTTCCAAATCCAGATTGCCAAGAAGAACGACACGCTGCCGATGTCTCGCGACTATATGGCCAAATGCGAGAAGGCGTTGCAGCTGCGCGACATGGGGCATCGCCAAAAGGCCCCTGCCGCCAAGCCCGCGCGGCGCCGCAAGGTGGCGGATATGGAATAGACTGCCGACGATCGCCCCATTGCCGCTTGCCATTGCCGGCCTGGACGCGGAAAAGGTCTCGTCGCCGCGAGACCTTTTTTCATGACCTATCTCATCTACATCGTTGCTGCCCTCGCCGAGATCGCCGGCTGCTTTTCGATCTGGGCGTGGTGGCGGTTGGAAAAGTCGCCGCTGTGGCTGGCTCCAGGCCTGGCCTCGCTCGCTTTGTTCGGCTTCCTGCTGGCGCTGGTAGACATCAGTGCTGCGGGGCGCGCCTATGCCGCCTATGGCGGCATTTATATCGCCGCCTCGCTCGGATGGCTGTGGCTGGTGGAAGGCGTGCGGCCCGACCGCTGGGACCTTGCCGGCTCCGCGCTCTGCATCGTTGGCGCCTCGGTCATTCTGCTCGCACCTCGGGGTGCCTGAGCCATGGAACTGCCTATCCCGCTTCGACAGGGCGTCGAGCATCTTCTCGAAAAAGTGCCGCTGCCGACGCTGAAGCAAGCGGCAAAAACGCTGTCGGACCGCTACCGCGCCGAACTGCGCGACGGCCGCCTGCACATGGCCGAGGAGATGGCGGTCAAGGCCTATCTGGCGACGCGGCTGCCGGCGACCTATGCCGCCGTCCGTGCCAGCCTCGATGCGCTCAGCGAGACAAGGCCCGACTATGCTCCGAAAACCCTGCTCGATGTCGGAGCCGGCCCCGGCACCGTGCTTTGGGCCGCGCTCGATCTCTGGCCCGACCTCGAGCAGGCGGTGCTGATCGAGGCGAGCGCCGCGGTGCGCCGGGTCGGCGCGGCGCTTGCCACCGAGGCGATGACGGCCAGGGTCGCCTGGCTGGCCGGCGATGTCACCCTCGACCTTGCCGATCTCAAGCCGGCTGAGTTGGTCACCTGCGCCTATGTGCTGGACGAGATCGGACCGGCGTCTCTGCCAAAACTCATCGACCGGCTCTGGCACTTGACCGACGATACGCTGCTGGTCGTCGAGTCGGGCACGCCGGCCGGATGGCAGCGCATCCTTGCCGTGCGCCGGCAGCTGATCGAGGCCGGCGCGCATGTGCTTGCGCCTTGCCCGCATGAGGCGCCCTGCCCGCTCGTGGCGCCCGACTGGTGCCATTTTTCGCGGCGCGTCGCGCGTTCGCGCCTGCACCGCCTGGCCAAAGACGCCGACGTGCCATGGGAGGACGAGAAATTCATCTACGTCGCCGCCTCCCGCCAAGCTGTTGCCCCACTGCAGGCACGTGTGATCGCACCGCCGAAATCGGGCTCCGGCAAGGTCCTGCTGAAATTTTGCGAAACGGACGGCAGTGCCGACGAAAAACTGTTCACCAAGCGCGATGGCGATGCGTTCAGGCTGGCGCGCCGGCTCGACTGGGGCGACGCAGTCTAGTCTCGCATCGATTCCTGGGCAGCACCCTTCTCTTCGATTTTGTTCTTGCTTTGTTCAAAGCGTCGCGTAGAATCGCGGCCTTGCCGAGTCAAATGGAATCAGAGCCCGGGAGTTCTGTCCTGTGGACGGTTTGCCGTTCCTGTGAACAGCGGGCATCAACGCTGATTGAGCGCGAGTGATGCATATAAGTCAGCACCGGCTTTTTCT
The DNA here is from genome assembly GCF_935825525.1 of Mesorhizobium escarrei. Taxonomy (GTDB): domain Bacteria; phylum Pseudomonadota; class Alphaproteobacteria; order Rhizobiales; family Rhizobiaceae; genus Mesorhizobium; species Mesorhizobium escarrei. The sequence goes on along the minus strand of NZ_CAKXZT010000190.1, from coordinate 65,578 downwards.
CGTTCTGGTATCGAGAGGTCGGGATCGAAATTCGGGGACATCATGGCTGAGGCAGCGCGAAAATTCGGCGTCGCGGAGCAACCGCTCTATCGCGAGGCACCGAACAACATCGAGGCCGAGCAGGCACTGCTCGGCGCCATTCTCGTCAACAACGATGCCTTCTACCGTGTCTCGGACTTCCTCAAGTCGGGCCATTTCTACGAGCCGCTGCATAGAAAGATCTTCGAGGTCGCCGCCGAACTCATCCGTATGGGCAAGATAGCGACGCCGATCACGCTGAAGACCTTCCTGCCGGCCGACGAGAAGGTCGGCGACATGACGGTTGCGCAATATGTGGTACGGCTGGCCGTCGAGGCGGTCACCGTCGTTAACGCCGCCGACTACGGCCGCGCCATCTACGATCTCGCCACGCGACGCGCGCTGATCACCGTCGGCGAAGACATGGTGAACATCGCCTATGATGCGCCGGTCGACATGTCGCCGTCCGAGCAGATCGAGGATGCCGAGCGGCGCCTGTTCGAACTGGCCGAGACCGGCCGCTACGATGGCGGCTTCGAGAGCTTCACCGACGCGGTTAAAACCGCCGTCGACATGGCCAACGCCGCCTATATGCGCGACGGGCATTTGTCGGGCGTTGCCACGGGCCTGCGCGATCTCGACCGCCGCATGGGCGGCCTGCAGCCGTCCGATCTGATCATCATCGCCGGCCGACCCGGCATGGGCAAGACCTCGCTTGCCACCAACATGGCCTTCAACATCGCCGAAGCCTATGTGCCGGCGCAACAGGCCGACGGTTCGTTCAAGGCGGCAAATGGCGGCGTCGTCGGCTTCTTCTCGCTCGAAATGTCGTCGGAACAGCTCGCCACCCGCATCATTTCCGAGCAGACCGAGATCCCGTCGTCAAAAATTCGCCGCGGCGAGATCAGCGAGATGGACTTCGAAAAGCTGGTCGCATGCTCGCAGACTATGCAGAAGATCCCGCTGTTCATCGACCAGACCGGCGGCATCTCGATCGCCCAGCTATCGGCGCGGGCGCGGCGGCTGAAGCGCCAGCGCGGCCTCGACGTCATCGTCATCGACTATATTCAGCTGATGCAAGGGTCGAGCGCCAAATCCTCGCAGAACCGCGTGCAGGAGATCACCGAAATCACCACCGGCCTGAAGGCGCTGGCCAAGGAGCTTGCCGTGCCGATCATCGCGCTGTCGCAGCTGTCGCGCCAGGTCGAAAGCCGTGACGACAAACGCCCGCAGCTTTCGGATCTGCGTGAATCGGGCTCGATCGAGCAGGACGCCGACGTGGTGATGTTCGTCTATCGCGAGGAATACTACTTGAAGAACCGCGAGCCGAAGCCCGGCACCGACGAATACATCAAATGGGAACACGAGATGAACGAGATGCGCGGCAAGGCCGAAGTCATCATCGCCAAGCAACGCCATGGACCGACCGGCTCGGTCAGCCTCGCCTTCCAGGGCGAGTTCACCCGCTTCTCCGACCTCGCCGAGGAGCATCATATTGCGGAGAGGTTTGAGTAGACATGGGTAACCGTTTCGGGTTTCCGGCCTCTCTTGCTCTCGCGCTCCTTGGCGCGGCTGTCTTGCCCGGGATCGCTTCCGCTTGTTCCATGCCTGCCGGCTGGACGCGACAGCGAGCATTTGCAGAGGCGGCCTTCGTCTTCCATGGCCGGGTGACAGCCACGGAGCTTAGTTCAACAAAGCTTGGGGATGTCCCAGCCGACGTGGGCGATGGCCGGATACTGGTTAACGTACGATACGAGACAATCGAGGTGTTCAAGGGCAAGCCGGAAGCGAATGGTACGATCTCTACGACCACGCTGATCATGGGAGGATGTGGTGTACCCGTCCTAACCGGGCAGCATTTCCTGTTTTATGTCGACGGGCTTGATGAGAAGGCGCGGAAAGAATTGCCTGAACTTGCCGGCCGGACACAAGGAATGATCTCCATCTACGACACGCAGATGCTACCGCCCAATCCTGAGTTGCTCGACGAGGCGCTTGCCGAAGTCCGCGCGCACGCCAAGAAGCACTGAATTGCATCCACACTCCCCAAACCACGCTCGGATACTTGGACAGTCCCAGTCAGCCACCATTCAAAACTGGGTGCGGATCCATGGCTAAATCGCGCATCCAGTTCATTTGCCAGAATTGCGGATCGGTGCATCAGCGCTGGGCCGGCAAATGCGATGCCTGCGGCGAGTGGAACACGCTGGTCGAGGAAGGCACGTCCGGCGGCATCGGCTCGGGTCCGGCCAACACCCGCAATGCGCGCAAGGGCCGCGCCGTCGTGCTCACGACTTTGTCCGGCGACATCGAGGACGCGCCGCGCATCGTTTCCGGCATAGGCGAACTCGACCGCGCCACAGGCGGCGGTTTCGTACGCGGCTCGGCCCTTCTGGTCGGCGGCGATCCCGGCATCGGCAAGTCGACGCTGTTGACCCAGGCTGCCGCAGCACTGGCGTCCAAGGGTCACCGCATCGTCTACGTCTCGGGCGAAGAGGCGGTCGCCCAGATCCGGCTGCGTGCGCAGCGGCTCGGCGTCGCCGATACTCCGGTGGAGCTTGCCGCCGAAACCAATGTCGAGGACATCCTCGCCACCATCGCCGACGGCAAGCGGCCGGACCTGGTGATCCTCGATTCGATCCAGACCTTGTGGACCGACATGGCCGATTCGGCGCCCGGCACCGTCACCCAGGTGCGCGCCGCCGCCCAAGCGATGATCCGCTATGCCAAATCCACAGGGGCGGCGATCGTGCTCGTCGGCCACGTTACCAAGGAAGGCCAGATCGCCGGGCCGCGCGTCGTCGAGCATATGGTCGACGCGGTGCTTTATTTCGAGGGCGAAGGCGGCCACCACTACCGCATCCTGCGCACGGTCAAGAACCGCTTCGGACCGACCGACGAGATTGGCGTGTTCGAAATGTCTGATATGGGCCTGCGTGAGGTCGCCAATCCATCCGAGCTTTTTCTCGGCGAGCGCCATGCGAAAGCGCCGGGCGCCGCGGTTTTCGCCGGCATGGAAGGTACCAGGCCGGTGCTGGTCGAGATCCAGGCGCTGGTGGCGCCGTCGTCGCTAGGCACGCCGCGTCGCGCCGTCGTCGGTTGGGACGGCGCCCGGCTGTCGATGATCCTCGCCGTTCTCGAAGCCCATTGTGGAGTCCGCTTTGGCACGCATGACGTCTATCTCAACGTCGCCGGCGGCTACCGTATCTCGGAGCCGGCTGCCGATCTGGCGGTGGCGGCCGCACTGGTTTCCTCGCTCACTGGTCTTGCCCTTCCCGCCGATTGCGTCTATTTCGGCGAAATCAGCCTTTCGGGCGCCGTGAGGCCGGTTGCGCACGCGCAGCAGCGCCTGAAGGAAGCCGAAAAGCTGGGTTTTGGAAGCGCGGTTCTGCCCTTGGGCAGCGAGGAACTTGCCGGGGGGATAGGGGCCGGCGCTTTCCAGCCCACCGAGCTTGCCGATCTCGTGGCGCGCATAGCCGGCTCGCGGCGCAGCCGCGCCGACGAGCAAGAATGACGCGGCTCATGAAGTGGGGCAAAAGACATGCCGATTACGCTGCTTGACGGAATTCTCGTCGGCTTCACCTTGGTCTCGGCGATGCTCGCCATGGTTCGCGGCTTTTCGCGCGAGATCCTTTCCGTCATCTCCTGGATAGCGGCGGCCGCCGCAGCGTTCTTTTTCTACCAACCGGTCCTGCCTTACGTTCAGCCCTATGTCGACAATGAGAAGATTGCCATGGCCGCCGCCGCCGGCATCGTCTTCATCGTCGCGCTGATCGTCGTTTCCGTCATCACCATGAAACTCGCCGACTGGATCATCGATTCCAGGGTCGGCGCGCTCGACCGCACGCTTGGTTTTCTCTATGGCGCGGCGCGCGGCATCCTGGTCGTCGCGGTGGCCCTGCTGTTCTTCAACTGGCTGGCCGGCCCCAAGGCTCCGGGCTGGGTCGCCGATGCCAAGTCGCGGCCGCTGCTCGAATCGATCGGCGCCAAGCTCGAAAGCCTGCTGCCCGAGGATCCGGAAAACGCGATCCTCAACAGGCTCAATCCTAGCCAGCCGGCACCCGAGACCGGCGCCGAGACACCTCCGGCAGCGGACGCCCCCGCGGCGGACGCACCGGCAGCCACCGACGATGCTCCGGCGCCCGACGGCAGCGAGACCGACGCGCCACCGGCCGACAATGCACCGGCCAATCCGGCGCCGGCAAACTGACGATCATGTGAAAGCCGCAAACTCTACGTTGCTCTCGAGCAGTCATCACACTATATAGCGACTTTAGCGGAGCTGAAGATGGCAGACGCAGACGACGTGCTTTCCGCCGAAGCTGACGATCACTTCCATGACGAATGCGGCGTGTTCGGCATTTTCGGCCGGCAGGACGCCGCAGCTATCGTCACGCTTGGCCTGCATGCGTTGCAGCATCGCGGCCAGGAAGCGGCGGGTATCGTTTCCTATGACGGCACCCAGTTCCATGTCGAACATCATGTCGGCCTGATCGGCGATACATTCACCAAACAGCGCGTCATCGACAGCCTGCAAGGCAACCGCGCCATCGGCCACACGCGCTACGCCACCACAGGCGGTGCCGGCCAGCGCAACATCCAGCCGTTTTTCGCCGAGCTCGCCGATGGCGGCTTCGCCGTCGCCCACAACGGCAACCTCACCAACGCCATGACAGTGCAGCGCGCGCTTCAGAAACAGGGCGCGATCTTCTCGTCGACCTCCGACACCGAGACGCTGCTGCATCTGGTCGCCACCAGCAGGGAGCGCGATCTCAACTCGCGCTTCATCGATGCGGTGCGCCAGGTCGAAGGCGCCTTCTCGCTGGTGGCGATGACTTCAAAGAAGATGATCGGCTGCCGCGATCCGCTCGGCATCCGGCCGCTGGTGCTCGGCGATCTCGACGGCGCCTGGATCCTGGCTTCCGAAACCTGCGCGCTCGACATCATCGGCGCGCGTTTCGTGCGCGACCTGAAGCCCGGCGAGATGGTCGTCGTCACCGCCAAGGGTATCGAGAGCCTGTTTCCGTTTGAGCCACAGAAGACCCGCTTCTGCATCTTCGAATATGTTTATTTCGCGCGTCCGGATTCGTCGGTCGAAGGCCGCAACGTCTATGAAGTTCGCAAGCGCATCGGCGCCGAGCTGGCGCTCGAAAGCCCGGTCGAGGCCGATATCGTCGTGCCGGTGCCGGACAGCGGCACCCCGGCGGCGATCGGCTTTTCGCAAGCTGCGGGCATCCCATTCGAGCTCGGCATCATCCGCAATCACTATGTCGGCCGCACCTTCATCCAGCCTGGCGATTCGATCCGCCACATGGGTGTCAAACTCAAGCACAACGCCAACCGCCGCATGATCGAAGGCAAGCGCGTGGTGCTGGTCGACGATTCGATCGTGCGCGGCACCACCAGCCAAAAGATCGTGCAGATGGTGCGCGATGCCGGCGCCAAGGAAGTGCACATGCGCATTGCTTCGCCGCCGACGCGCGCTTCCTGCTTCTATGGCGTCGACACGCCGGAGAAGTCGAAGCTGCTGGCGTCGCGCATGTCGGTCGAAGAGATGGCCGAGTTCATCCGCGTCGATTCGCTCGGTTTCCTGTCGATCGACGGGCTCTACCGCGCCGTCGGCGAGGCCGGCCGTGACGACGCGCAGCCGCAATTCTGCGACGCCTGCTTCACCGGGCAATATCCGACCCGGCTTGCCGATTTTGAAGGTTCGGACAATGTGCGCACGCTGTCGCTGCTGGCGGCAGGCGGGGCTTAGGTGCCGGACCACCATTTGCCTTCCCCTGTTGTGTTTTCACGTCTAGCGAGGAGGCTCTCGCATGATCCCCACCCCTAGCCTCGATCTTTCCGGCCGCGTCGCGGTCGTCACCGGCGCCTCGCGCGGCATCGGCTATTTCATCGCCTTGGAACTTGCCGCCGCTGGAGCGCACGTCATCGCGGTTGCCCGCACTGTCGGCGGACTGGAGGAACTCGACGACCAGATCAAGGCAACGGGCGGACAGGCGACGCTGGTGCCGCTCGACCTCGCCGACATGGCCGGCATCGATCGGCTGGGCGGCGCCATCCATGAGCGATGGGGCAAGCTCGACATCCTGGTCGCCAATGCGGCGGTACTCGGCGTCATCTCGCCGATCGGCCATGTCGAGGCCAAGACTTTCGAGAAAGTGATGACCATCAACGTCACCTCGACATGGCGGCTGATCCGCTCGGTCGACCCGTTGCTCAGGCTCTCCGACGCAGGCCGTGCCATCGTGCTTTCCTCCAATGCCGCCCATTCGGCGCGGGCCTTCTGGGCGCCCTATGCGGCGTCGAAGGCGGCAGTCGAGACCATGATGCGTTCCTGGGCGCATGAGACGGAAAACCTGGCCCTCAGGGTCAATGCCGCCGATCCCGGCGCCACCCGCACTGCCATGCGTGCGCAGGCGGTGCCCGGCGAGGATCCGGAGACGCTGCCGCATCCCCAGGAGATCGCCAAACGCATCGTGCCGCTGGCCAGCCCTGCGCTCAGGGAAACCGGGCTGATCTTCCAGGCCAAACAAAACCGCTTTGTTGCCTACCGGCAGCCGGAGTAGACGCATCACGCATTTCGACGGAAGAATTGCGCCGCCGCGGACGTTATTGGAATGCCAGATTTTCCGAAACGGAGGACCACCATGCGCAGACTGCTTCTCGTCACTGCCGCTGCATCGCTGGCAGCCATCGGCGTCGCATCCTCGCAGGATGCTACGATGAGCTTCTTCGTCACCAGCGTCGGCTCGGGCAAGGGCGCCGATCTCGGCGGCCTCGCGGGCGCCGATGCGCATTGCGCCTCGTTGGCTGAAGCCGCGGGCGTTGCGGGCAAGACATGGCGCGCCTATCTCTCGACCAGCGACACCGATGCGCGCGATCGCATTGGTAAGGGGCCGTGGTTCAACGCCAAGGGCGTCAAGATCGCCGACGATGTCGCTTCGCTGCATAGCGATGCCAATGCCATCACCAAGCAAACGGCGCTCGACGAAAAGGGCGAAGTGGTCAACGGCCGCGGCGACAAGCCCAACCGGCACGACGTGCTGACCGGCTCCCAGCCCGACGGCACGAAAATTGCCGACCAGACCTGCGGTGACTGGACGCTCAGCGGAGCGGAAGGTGCGGCAATGACGGGCCATCACGACCGCACCGGTCTCGACGATTCGGCCGCCGCCAAATCGTGGAATTCCTCGCACGCTTCACGCGGCGGCTGCAGCCAGGAGGCGCTGAGGAGCACCGGCGGCGACGGCCTGTTCTATTGCTTTGCCGTGAACTGAGCTGTTCTGAACATCCGCGGTTGCTGACCACCGCCCGGCGCTTTCGCCGATCGCCCGGAGTTGATAGGATCACCCGACTCCCAGCGAGGAAATTTCCATGGCTTCGAGCGTAGCGTTGGTCTGGTATCTGGTGATTGCCGGCCCGCAAGGCGGCATGGTGGTGCTGCCCAGCACGTTCGACACTCGCGAACAGTGCGCCTTCGCCGTCACCGAATATCAGAAGCAGCCAACGCCGGCCGGCTGGTCGGTGCAGTGCGTGCCGAGCGCCTCGCCGTTCGCCGACGAGGGCGAAAGTGAGTAGCCGGGGCGCGTTTCAACGCTGCGCGCTGACCGTCAGTTCCGGACTCGTATTGATGGTCTGAAACACCACGCAATAGCGTTCGGTCAGCTTGAGCAACGCGTCGACGCGCTCCTGTGGCTCGTCGGTGTCGAGGCCGAAATTCAGCCGGATGGCGCGAAAGCCGACCGGCGCATCTCTTGCCACACCTAACGTGCCGCGAAAATCGAGATCGCCTTCGGCCTCCACCGTGGCGGCGCCGAGCTTGAACTCCAGCGCCGTCGCCACTGCCTTCAGCGTCACGCCGGCGCAAGCGACCAGCGCCTCCAGCAGCATGTCGCCCGAGCACAGTTCGAGCCTGGAACCGCCGGTAGCCGGGTGCAGCCCGGCAACCGCGAGCGCCCTGCCGGTCTCGACCTTGCAGGCGATCGACTGGTCGTCGACCGAGCCCTTGGCCCGAAGCGTGATCAGCGCGCGCGATGCGTCGTCGCGATAGGCCTTCTTGAGCGGCGCCTGCATGGCCTTCAGTCCGGTGGCGTCCATGTCAAACCTTTTCGGCGGTCATTTTCATCGCTCGTCACGATACTCGAATAGAACCGGTACGGCCTAAACCTTGATTTCACGACATTTGGATCGGAGTGACAAGCCGCCCAGACGTTGCTGCGTCGTTAGATCTGATGCCTTTTCACGCGGCCTGGGGCCTGCACGCGATGACGCCGTCCGTCCGAGCCCGCACCTCGGGTGAGGCCAGGCAGGTGGCGACGGCCTCGTAGCCGGGAGTGCCGGGGTACCGGGCGACGCACGTTGGCGGGCTGTGATTGGCTGGGCAGAGGATGATCGCTTCGTCGGTGCCAACGCCGCCAAGTCCAGTATCGCGCGGGGGCGTATGAGCAGAAAAAGTGGCCGATCACCGGGGCCAGCCCTGTCCCAACGCAAGCTCGTCGCTGGCGCAGCGCCGCGCAGGGTTCTGGCCGTGTAGCGTACGCCGTGGGCCCGATCGTCGCGGCCGGTCTGCTGATCATCGGCAGCGAACATTCCCGCAGCGGCTGTAGGATACGGCAACCCCTGCTGACAGTACGGTGTCAGGACAAGGCAGCATAGTCTGGTGACATGACGGGATTCCTAACCATGCCTGACACCGCTGCCGAGCGCACCATTGGCATCATCCTGGTTTCGGCGTCGGCCGCGGTGTTCGGCCTCACCGGCGTATTGACCAAGTCGATCCATGCCGATCCGCTGACCATCACCTGTTGGCGCGGCTTCGTCGGCTCGATCCTGATCAGCCTCTATGTGCTTTGGCGGCGCCGCCAATCCGGGGGGCGTGAAAGCCCGCGCCTCGGCTGGCGCGGCTGGCTACTGGCGATCGAGGGCGCGCTAGCCAGCATCGCCTTCATCTCGGCGTTTAAGTTCACCTTCGTCGCCAATGTTGCGATCATCTACGCCACTGCGCCCTTCGTCACCGCGCTGCTTGCCTTCATTCTGGTTCGTGAGCGCTTCCGGCTGCAGACGCTTGCCGCCGCCGCCGTGTCGCTTAGCGGCGTGGCGATCATGGTCTGGTCCGGCTTCGGCACCGGCCATCTGTTCGGCGACGGGCTGGCGCTGCTGATGACAATCGGCAGCGCTCTCTACATGATCATGGTGCGCGCTTTCCGCGACACGCCGGTGGTGTGGGCCGGAGCGGTGTCGGCATTCCTTTTGTTCGTGCTCGGTTGGTTCGTCACCGATCCATTGGCGGTCTCGGCCAGAGACGCAATGCTGCTCGTCGCCTTCGGCATGTCGTTCGCGCTGGCCTCTATTCTGTGGACGGAGGGCGCGCGGCTCATTCCGGCGGCCGAATCCGGCCTGCTGGGCTCCGCTGAAGTACCGTTCGCGATCCTGTTCGCTTTCCTGTTCCTGGCCGAGATCCCGCCAGCCGCCAGCATGATCGGCGGCGCCATCGTGCTGTGCGCGGTGTTTGCCCATGCCGGGCGCGACTGGCAAGCGGCCAGGCAGCGCTCTGCCTGAGAAAAATCTGCCGCTGAAATAAATTTGCCCGTGCAAATAAATTAGCAGGGTCATGGAACCATCAACAGGTTCAGGCATTGTTAGCTTGACGGGTCATCCAAGTCCCCCAAACCCCTCGGCCCGTCTAACCTATAGCCGATCGCAAGGTCGGCTTTTTCTTTTGCGAAATCAGCTTGGTGCGCTTGCCAAGGCAAGGTTGCCGCTGAACAGCGCAGCCAGATCCTGGGCCGGGGGCTCGGCATCCTGGCGCAGCCGAATGGCGAACTCGGCGATCGGAACCTGCGGCAGGCCAAATTCGCGGGGTGCCTCGACGATGCCGGAATGGGCAAAGCGCGCCGTCCGCAGCGTCAGCGCAATGCCGGCATTCACCGCCGTGCGCAGCCCGGCCAGGCTGGCACTGCCGGCGGCGATGCGGTAGCGGCGGCCTGCCCTGTCGAGTGCCGCGATCGCCGCTTCGCGAAAGCCGCAATGCGGATCGAGCAGCGCCAGCGGCAGTTCGTCCTGGCGTGCGGCCAAGCCTCTTTGCGAACAGAGCCACATCATCGGCTCGCGGAGCACGCCGATCTCGTCCGGCGCCGGAGCCTGTCGCATGGCGACCATCAGATCGAGGATGCCGGTTTGGAGTGCCTCGGCCAATTCTGCGGAGCGGCCGACGCGCAGTTCGATCCTGACGCGCGGATAGCTCGCGGCAAAGGCCCTGAGCAACTCCGGGTGGCCGCTGTCGGCGAAATCCTGTGTCGTGCCGATGGCCACGCGCCCATCGGCTCGAACGCCCTTGAGGGCCAGCCACGCTTCGCGATGCACAGCAAGGATGCGCCGCGCATGACCGGCCAGGTCTTCGCCCGCCGGCGTCAGGACGCGCCCTCTTCCCTGCGGCACCAGAAGTGGTTCGCCGACAATATCCTCAAGCCGCTGCATCTGCGTGGTCACCGCCGACGCCGAGCGCCCGACAAATGACGCCGCCTGCGCCAGCGAGCCGCCGTCGACGAAGGCGAGAAAGGTTTTGAGGAGGTCGGGGTCGAGCATTTTCATAATTCAATAGGATCAAAGTTTTCCCTTAAAACAATTCGATTTTCATAACCCAAGAGCGATGGAAGATTTCTGACGGCGAAGAGACGCCGCGTAACCCGAGGAGAGAAAATTATGCCGATCATCAATGTCAGCGTCACAGGCAAGCCCGATGCCGCTTTGTCCGCCGCTATCGCCAAGCAGGTGACCGAACAGACCGCCACGCATCTTCGCAAGGATGCGACGATCACAGCGGTGGCCATTTCCTATCATGACCCCGAGCACTGGTTCGCCGGCGGCAAGTCGCTGGCCGAGCATGGCGCCAACAGTTTCTGGCTCGACATCAAGGTGGTCGACGGCACCAACACCAAGCTTGAGCTGGACGCCTATCTTAAGGCGCTCTTCCTTGGCTTTGGCAGCCTGCTGGGCAAGGTGCATGAGGAGAGCTATGCCTTCGTGCATGAAGTCCCGGCCGCCGCCTATGGCTATGGTGGCAAGACACAGGAATTCCGCTTCATCAGCGGGAGATTGAAGGCGGCGTGAGCCGCCCCCATCAATCCAGGCTCATGCCGCAGGCGCTTTCTCTGCCACACGGAAAGATAGGCACCGCACTTTTTCATGGCCGGCCAGGGCCAGTAAGGCGAAGGTACCGCACCTCCGCATTGACGTTGAGCGCACTTCGTCTAGGTTCTCATCGAAGCGGTCAGGAAGAGCCGCGAGGTTATAATCTGTTGGGAGAGACGCGGCATGATCCTGACACTGGCGCTGCTTGCGGGTCTCGTCGCGGCCTGGCTGCTGATCGGCGTGGTGGAAAAATTCCGCCTCGGCCTGCGCTTCACGCAGGCGCTGCTCTATGTGCCGTTCAAGCTCGCCTACCGGATTGCCGACGGCCGCATCAAGATCGCCCGCGACGCGGCCGCCCCGGTCATCTACGTCATTTCGCACCAGTCGCGTCTCGATCCGGCGCTGATGCTGTCACTGCTGCCGGAAGACACGCTGCACATCCTCGATGAGGCCTCGGCGCGATCGCCCTGGCTCGAACCATGGCGCGAGCTTGGCCGCACCATCGCTTTCAACGCCGAGCATGTCTTCGTCAGCCGCCGGCTGGTGCGGGTGCTGAAGGGCAAGGGCCGCCTTGCCGTCTATCTGCCGGATGCGGTCGAGCCTGATATCAAGACATTTCGCCTGTTTCGCGCCGTCACCCGCATCGCCATGCAGGCCGATGCCCGCATCGTGCCGATCTTCGTCGCCGGCGCGCGCACTCTGCCGGTATCGCTGACGCCGGCGGACAAGGCGCCGCGGCGATGGTTTCCTCTTCTGTCGATCAGCGTGCTGGAGCCAATGACCATCGCCGAGCTGGTAGCGCGAAATCCTGATCAGTCCTCGAACACCAATGCGCTGTTCGACCGTGTCGCCGAAGCCCGGCTTTTCGGCAGCGATCCTAATCGCGGCCTGTTCCTCGCCATACGCGACGCCGCCGACGGTGTCGGAGCCTCGCATCCTATCGTCGAAGACGTGGTCAGCGGCACGCTGAACTACAGAAAGCTGTTCATCGGCGCGCGGGTGCTGGGCCGCCGCTTCGAGGCGGTGACGGCGCCGGATGAAGCGGTTGGAGTGCTGCTGCCCAACGCTAACGGTGTCGTGCTGTCGCTCGTTGGCCTGTTGTCAGCGAGCCGGGTGGCGGCGATGATCAACTACACCGCGGGCCCGGCCAGCGTCACCGCCGCCGTGCGCACGGCCGAGATCCGCACCGTGGTTTCGTCGCGAGCCTTTATCGACAAGGCCAACCTCGCTGACATCGTCGCGGCGGTGGAAGAGGGCGGCGCCAAGCTGTTATGGCTGGAGGATGTGCGGGCCAGCGTAACCGTGCTGGACAAGCTCGCTGCAGCCTTGCTGTGGCGCTGGCCGCTGCAGCCGCAGAATGCGGCCAAGCCAGCAGTGATCCTGTTCACCTCTGGCTCGGAAGGCACGCCGAAGGCGGTGGTCCTGTCGCACAGAAATCTTCTCGTCAACGCCATGCAGGCCGAGTCCCGCATCACCATCTCGCCGGCCGACATCCTGCTCAACGTGCTGCCGGTGTTCCACTCGTTCGGGCTCACCGGCGGCACCATCCTGCCGCTGGTCACCGGCGTGAAACTGTTCCTCTACCCCTCGCCGCTGCACTACAAGCTGATCCCCGAGGTCGCACGCAAGGCAAGGCCGACGGTCATGTTCGGCACCGACACCTTCCTCGCCAACTATGCGCGCACCGCCAAGGACGGCGATTTCTCCAGCCTGCGCTTCATCGTCGCCGGCGCGGAGGCGGTGAAACCGGAGACGCGCCGCGTCTACCGGGAGCGCTTCCAGGCCGAGATCGTCGAAGGCTTCGGGCTGACCGAGGCATCGCCCGTCGTTGCCGTCAACACCGCCATCCACGGCCGCGACGGCACGGTCGGGCGACTGTTGCCGGCCATGCGCATGAAGCTCGAGCCGGTCGAGGGCATTAGCGGCGCCGGACGGTTATTGCTCAAGGGGCCGAATTTGATGATGGGCTACATGACCTCAGATCGGCCTGGGGAATTGCAGCCGCTCGACGGCTGGCACGATACCGGCGACATCGTTTCTGTCGACCGCGAGGGCTTCATTACCATTCGCGGCCGGGCCAAGCGCTTCGCCAAGATCGCCGGCGAGATGGTGTCGCTGGGCGCGGTCGAGATGCTGGTGCAGTCGCTATGGCCGGAAGAGCATCACGCTGTGGTGGCGGTGCCGGACAAGCGCCGCGGCGAGCGTATCGTGCTGGTCACCACCGCCGATGATGCCGACCCCGATGAATTGCGCAAATTCGGCAGACAAGCCGGCGCCGCCGATCTGATGGTGCCGAACGACATCGTCAAGGTCGAGGAAATCCCGGTGCTGGGTTCTGGCAAGACCGACTATGTCTCGACCCGCAAACTGGCGATTGATCGACTGGGACTCAGCGCGGCGGCCTAGCGACTAGAGGACCACCACCGACAACAGCAGGATGAACCCGACCGCCATCATCAGCAGGCCCGGCCAGTTCTGCGACAGGCCGAGGAAACCGAGGCCGCGCCGCCGCGGCTCAAGTGTCGGGCCTGACATTGCGAGGTTTGGCGTCGAGCGATCCGGCGCCGCGCGAGCAGGCGCCGGATCGCTGAGCCGCCCACGCCATAGGGCTGCGCCAGCCATATACACCACGCCGGCGACAATGAGCAACGCGCCAATAAGGACGGCAGCCATTTCTCCTCACTCTTCTTTAAGCTCCTGAGCCGCTTCAAGGGCTGATAGCGAGGCGTTCGCAACGTCGCTCGCCTCGCCCGCTGAGACAGAACGGTCAAGACGCCGGCAGGTTCCCGCTAGAGCGGGATGCGTCCGAATTGAACAAATTGAACTGGGGCATCCCGCTCTATCTATTCGTTTTAGCCGCATTTCTGCGACGCCAAGTGATTCCACTTGGCTGCAAAATGCTCGGGATGACCATCAGGGAATAGGCGACAGGTCTGTCAGCCGAAGTCCGAAGGCGGCACCTTCTCGCCTTCGCGCTTGGCGCGCTTTGAATAGGCGCGGATGCTGAGCGGCAGGAAGAGCAGATAGCCGGCAACCGACGCCGTCAGCGTGTACCAGGGATAAGTCATCAACAGCAGGATGTAGAGGACGACGCCGAGGATGATCGGCAGCACCTTGTCGCCCGGGACTTTCAGGCTTTTTCCGGAATAGACCGGCAGCCGGCTGACCAGCAGGAAGGCTACCAAAACGGTGAAACCGGCGGCGATGAAGGCGGCAGGGCGGGACGGCTCCACGCCAAGCCGCAGGAAGTACAGATAAAGCGGCAGCATCACCAGCACGGCGCCCGCCGGCGCCGGCACGCCGACGAAATACTCGGTCTGCCACTGTGGGCGATCAGTTTCTTCGTCGAGCACGTTGTAGCGAGCGAGTCTCAGCCCGCAGGCGATGGTGAACAGGAGCGCCGCAATCCAGCCCGGCGAGCCGGCTTGGTCGAGCAGGAAGGCATAGAGCACCAGCGCGGGTGCTACGCCGAAATTGACGATGTCGGCCAGCGAATCCATCTGCGCGCCGAATTTGGACGTCGCCTTCAGCATGCGTGCCAGGCGGCCGTCGATGCCGTCGAGGAAGGCGGCCAGCAGCACCATCACCACTGCCGGCTCGAAACGGCCTTCGAAGCCGAAGCGGATGCCCGAGAGGCCGGCGCAGATGGCGAGCACTGTGACCAGATTGGGCAGCACCATGCGCATCGGAATTTCACGGATGCGCGGGCCGCCGCTGCCATGCGCCTCGAATTTTTTGAACGGCGCGCCCACGGCTCAGGACACCCGCACGAGCGGCGTTGCGGCAATGCCGCCGAATTCGGCCAGTATGGTTTCACCACCAACCGCGGTCTGGCCGACGGCGACACGCGGTGTTGCGGTCGACGGCAGGAACACATCGACGCGCGAGCCGAAGCGGATCAGCCCGAAGCGCTCGCCGATGCCGATCGTGCCGCCGGTCTCGGCCCAGCAGACGATGCGCCGCGCCACGAGGCCGGCGATCTGCACCGCAGCCACCGTGCCGTTGGGGCTGTCGATGACCAGCCCGTTGCGCTCGTTGTCGGCGCTCGCCTTGTCGAGTGCGGCGTTGAGGAACTGGCCAGGCCGATGCTCTATCCTTGTGATGCGGCCGCGCACCGGAGCCCGGTTCACATGACAGGAGAAGACGTCCATGAACACCGAGATGCGGGTCATCTCGCCGCCCCCAAGGCCAAGTTCGCGCGGTGGCACTGCCGGACCGACCGCCGTGATGATGCCGTCGGCCGGGCTCACCACCAGCCGGTCGTCGACCGGCGTGACGCGCTCAGGATCGCGGAAGAAATAGACGCACCAGGCCGTCAGGATGAGGCAGACCCAGAACAGGATCGAAGAAAAATAGCCGAGGAAAAGCGTCACCGCTGCGAAGGCGGCGATAAACGGATAGCCTTCGCGATGGATCGGAACGAACGTTTTTTTGATCGTGTCGACGAGGTCCATGGAATGGAAACAGCCTAGTTTCAGGTCCGGCCTCAATAGCGGAAACACCCTGTGGCCGCAACGCGACATTGAGGGAACGCCGGATCGGGGCGTTCTCGTCCGCATTAGCCGATCGCGGGCGTTGGAAGGGGTCCAATGAGCCTGTCCAAAAAAGCATGACAGTTGTCGGGGCGAGCCGGTCTCATGCGTCCTTGGAGATGCGGGCCTTGTCAAAGCGCCCGCCGAACGAAAGCTGGAGGCAACAAATGCTGTCACAGAAATCAGCAGCAAAGGAAGCGCGGGTCGTGATGAACGGTCTGGCGTTCGGCGAATCGCCGCGGTGGCATGATGGCAGGCTTTGGTTCTGCAACTGGGGAACCGGCCAGATCATCGCCGTCGATGCCGACGGCAACAGTGAGGTCATGCTCACCGTGCCGGCCACCCTGCCCTATTCGGTCGACTGGCTGCCGGACGGTCGCCTGGTCGTCGTCTGCGGGCGTGAGGGATTGGTGCTGCGGCAGGAAGCAGACGGGACGCTGGTCACCCACGCCGATCTGCGACACCTCTCAGGGAATGCCTGGAACGAGATCGTCGTCGACGGGCGCGGCAACGTCTACGTCAATGGCGGTGGGCCAGCGCCGGTTCCCGGCCAGCATTTCGGCCCCGGCACCATCGTGCTGATTGCACCGGACGGGTCGGTGCGGCAGGTGGCGGACAAGATCGCCTTCGCCAATGGGATGGCGGTGTCGCCTGACAACAAGACGTTGATCGTCGCCGAATCCCACGCCAACAGGCTGACCGCCTTCGACATCGCCGCCGATGGCGGCCTTGCCAACCGGCGGCGATGGGCCGACCTCGGCAACGGCTTTCCCGACGGCATCTGCCTCGATGCCGAAGGCGCCATCTGGTATGCCGACGTCCCCAACCGGCACTGCGTGCGGGTACGCGAGGGCGGGGCGATGCTCGACAGCGTCGATGCCGATCGCGGCTGCTTTGCCTGCATGCTCGGCGGCGCCGACGGCAAGACGCTGTTCATCGTCGCCGCCGAATGGCGCGGCTTCGAGCACATGATCAGCGATGCGCGCACCGGCCAGGTGCTCAGCATCGAGGCTTCCGCGCCGGGCGCTGGCTGGCCGTAAGGGCTACGACACCTCGGAGGGGCGGCGGCGGACGACGACGCCGAACTCGTCGCGCTCGCGAGCAATGCGCAACCGCTCCTCGGCCTCGGTTGCCTCACGCTGGCGGTCCCACATCGACGCGTACAGGCCGGCCTTGCGCATCAAGGCGGCATGCGTGCCGCGCTCGGCGATCTGGCCGTCCTGCAGCACGATGATCTCGTCGGCCGCAATCACCGTCGACAGCCGGTGGGCGATGACGATGGTGGTGCGGCCCTTGCTGACGAGGTCGAGCGCCGCCTGGATCTCCTGTTCGGTATGGCTGTCGAGAGCCGAGGTCGCCTCGTCGAGCATCAGGATCGGCGGCGCCTTCAAAATGGTGCGGGCGATTGCCACGCGCTGCTTCTCACCGCCGGACAGTTTCAGTCCGCGCTCTCCGACCATCGAACGGTAGCCGTCGGGCAGCCGCTCGATGAACGGCCCGATCTGGGCGAGTTCTGCCGCCTTGCGCACATCCTCCTCGCCGGCATCGACGCGGCCGTAGCGGATGTTGTAGGCGATGGTGTCGTTGAACAGCACGGTGTCCTGCGGCACCATGCCGATCGCCGCGCGCAAGCTCTCCTGAGTCACGTCGCGAATGTCCTGGCCGTCGATCAGAATCTTGCCGCCCTGGATGTCGTAAAAGCGGAACAGCAGCCGCGAAACGGTCGACTTGCCGGCCCCCGATGGCCCGACAATGGCAACCGTCTTGCCGGCCGGCACTTCGAAGCTGATGCCTTTCAGGATCTTGCGGTTGGGATCGTAGGAAAACTGCACGTCGCAGAACTCGACCTTGCCGGAGCCGACGACCAGCGGCTTGGCACCCGGCTTGTCGACGATCTCCTGCGGCACATCGAGCAGATCGAACATCTGCTCGATGTCGGTCAGGCCCTGGCGGATTTCGCGATAGATGAAGCCGATGAAGTTGAGTGGCACCGAAAGCTGGATCAGCATTGCGTTGATGAAGACGAAGTCGCCAACCGTCTGCGTGCCAGCCTGCACCTCAAGCGCCGAAAGGCACATGACGATAACCGTGCCGAGACCGAAGATGACGCCCTGGCCGAAGTTCAGCCAGCCGAGCGAGGTCCATATCCTGGTGGCGGCGGTCTCGTAGCGCGCCATCGAACGGTCGAAGCGCTCGGCTTCCATGCCCTCGTTGTTGAAATACTTGACCGTCTCGAAATTGAGCAGCGAGTCTATCGCCTTGGTGCTGGCATCGGTGTCGCTGTCGTTCATGTCGCGGCGAATGACGATGCGCCAGTCGCTCGCCCTGATGGTGAACCAGATATAGAGCCAGACCGTCACCGCCACCACAGCCACGTACTTCCAGCCATAGGTGACCGCGAAGATGCCGGCTGTCAGCGCGAATTCGAGGATGGTCGGCAAGGTGTTGAGCACGGTGAAGCGGACGATCGTCTCGATGCCCTTGGTGCCGCGCTCGATGATGCGCGACAGGCCGCCGGTGCGGCGCTCGAGATGGAAGCGCAGCGACAATTGATGCATGTGGACGAAAGTGCGGAAGGCGAGCTGGCGCACCGCATATTGCCCGACGCGGGCAAACAGCGCGTCGCGCAGCTGGTTGAAACCGAGCTGCACCAGCCGCACGACATTGTAGGCGATGACCAGCATGACTGGCGCCAGCATGAAGGCCGGCAGCGGCGGCACCGACTTGGCGTCACCAGCCAGCGCATCGGTTGCCCATTTGAAGAAGTAGGGACCGGCAACCAGTGTCAGCTTGGCGACGACCAGAAGCACGGTCGCCCACGCCACCCGCGCCCGCAGGTCGGCACGGTCGGCCGGCCACATATAGGGCCACAGATTGCGCAATGTCTTGAAGGTCGAGCCAGAATCGGCAGAGACGGTTTTTTCGGCCATTTTATCGCCTTTTCGTATTTCTTATTGCTTGACCATGATCTTTTCCGAAAACCGGCTTCCACTTTTCGCAGACGCGGTCCTTCGGTTCGGGATGATGGTCTAGCGGCCGGAGCAGCACGAATTGACCAGTGCGGCCAGCGATGCGGAAACATCTTCGAGCGCATCGCTGTCGACTTCATAGCGCGAGCGTTGCCGATCCGGCTCGTAGCGGACGAGCCCGGCATCGACCAATATCTTTAGGTGCTGCGAAACGGTGGACTGCGCCAGGTCGAGATGGTCGACGACCTCGCGGCAGCAGCAGGAGCGGCTGGCCGAAAGGTGCCGGAGAATTTCGATCCGGGTCGGATGCGAAAGCGCGGCGAGCTTCGCGGCGACGGTCTGGCTGTCGGCGAAGCCGCAGGTCTTCTCGATCAAGGGAGCGTTCATCGTCTATCGGCGATAGACGATGAATGAACTTTCTGCAAGAGCCCGCCAGAGAAGAAAAGGATTTCTAGTTGGCCTTTGTAGGGGTCGTCGTCATCTGGTCACCCATCGCCTTGAGGTTGGCGGCTTCGCCTTCCTGCGATTTTCCGGGGACTTTGAACACCTGCCCCGGCCAGATGCGGTCGGGGTTCCTGATCTGATCCTGGTTGGCGAGGTAGATGGTCGAGTAGCGAACGCCTTGGCCGTAGACGCGCCGCGAAATCCGCCACAACGTATCGTGGCGGCGAATGATAACGGCGCTGTCGGCGTGTTCGAGCTTCGGCGCCGCGGTCTCGGGCACTTCAGCCGGGGGCGTCGCAGCCGCCACATCGGCTGGCGCCTCGGCCGCGGGTGCCGCAGGCGTGGTTGCCGGCGCGGCCGGCTTTGCCTCGGCAGGCGCCACGGCGGCGATCGACTCGCCCGGCTCGCGCTCGAACGGCACGGCGGCACGGGCCACCACCTTGATCCCGTCGGCGTCGAGCGCATCGACGTGGATCGTGTAGGTGCCGACCGGAATGTTGCGCGTCGCCTCGACCAGGAAATGGCCATCGGGCGAAGTCTTAGCGTCGCCGAGCAAGATATCGTTGGCATAGGCGCGCACCTTGCGGCCGGGGTCGGCGAGCCCGGCGACGAAGATCTTGTTGCCGTCGATCTCGATCGCTTCGACGACGAGCTTTGGCCCTGCAGCTGGTGTCGCCGGTGCGGCCGGCCCGCCCGGAGCGGGCGCGGCTTCGGCAGTGGCCGGCGCCGTGGCAGCCGATGCGGCTGGGGCTGGCGCTGCGGCAGCGGGGTCCCCGGCAGCGGAGTCCTCGGCAGCCGGGGCGCCGGCAGGCGGCGATTCAGGCTTTGTCTCGGGTGTAGGAACGGTGAGCAATTCGGAGGCCTTGCCCGGCTCCTCGATCATCGCCAGCACCTGGCCAGCAGGACTCTTGGGAATCGAGACGATAGCCGTCTGCGCCGAGGGGGTCACGACATTGCCGGTCATCGAGCGCAGCGCGATCGTGTAATCGCCGGGTTTCAGCGGATCGTCGAGGACGATGGCAAAAGCGCCATCGGCACCGGCGACCGTCGAGCCGAGAACTGTCGAACCGTTGAGAATCTCGACCTTGGCGTTGGGTGCGGCATTGCCGGCGACGACGATAGAGCCCTTGATTTCGACCCTAACGACATCGAAGGTCGGCGCGATCGCATCGGCCGTGGCCGGCGCTGCTGGTGCCATCGCGGCTGTGGCCGGCGCCGACCGAGGCGGTGCATCGGTCGCCGGCTCGGCCGGCTTCTCCACCGGCGGCGTCAGCGATGCCACTTCCGCCGGCGGCGCACGATTGCGATACGGGTCGAGCGCGCCCGACACATAGGCGGTCCCCGCCGCGGCGATGGAGCCGCCGACGGCGAACAAAAGCGCCTTTACTGGATTAATTGTCATATTTCCCTGCCCTTAGCCACCTAATGCCGGTCTAGCCTGTTTTGCCCAAGCCGACAAGAAAAAGGGATCGACGAGAAAAGTGGGCCGACAAGAAAAACCCCGTCCGGGCTTGACCGCGAATAAAGACCCAATCACCAATCATCTCATGAACACGATTCGATCCATCTGCGTCTATTGCGGCTCGTCTCCGGGCCGCGATGTAACCTATGCCAAGGCCGGACACCTGCTTGGGCGTTCGATCGCCAAGTCCGGCCTGCGTCTGATCTATGGCGGCGGCACCAGGGGCATCATGGGAGCCGTTGCCGAAGGCGCAATGCGGGCCGGCGGCAAGGTGACGGGGATCATTCCGCGCTTCCTGATCAACAGGGAGGCCACCGAAACCGCGCTTGACCGGCTTGACGAGCTCGTCATCACCGAAAACATGCACGAGCGCAAACATACGATGTTCGAGAAATCCGACGCGTTTGTGGCGCTGCCGGGCGGCATCGGCACGGTCGAGGAAATCATCGAGATCATGACCTGGGGCCAGCTCGGCCATCATCGCAAGCCGATCGTCTTCGGCAACATTGGAGGATTCTGGGACCCGATGCTGGCGCTGCTTGACCACATGATGGCCGAAGGCTTCATCCACACCGCGCAGCGGGTCAGGCCGCTGGTGGTCGACGATCCGGAAGCGATCGTCGCTGCCATCATGGTCGCGGGATCGTCGGTCGACGCACCGACCGAGGGTGTGCAGTCGGTAATCGACAAGCTTTAGGGAGTAGGCAGTAGGGGAGTAGGGCAGTAGTGAATGCCGCGCTGATAAGGTACTATCCATGCCGCGCTCATGAGGCCCTACTGCCTCCTGCCCTACTGCCGGCGTATTCGAGAGACTGGCGACGCGATCATGAACATCCCTCTCAATCCAAACGGCAGCGATCTGTCGCCTTACCTGCCGGACGAGCACGGGCTGTTCTTCGTCTATCACTTCACCGCCGAAGGCGTGCGGACCAAAGACCCGGCCGCCACACACTGGACATGGCGCAGCTACCAGCTTTCCGACATGCGCGCCCGCCACGAGATCGCCACCGAGCCGGCTTTGCCGCCGCCGGTGCGCGATGCCTTCTTGTCGGCCGGCCATGGCTGCCATATCGACCTCGAGGCCGACTGGCTGTACGGCGATTTGCCGGACCTGCGCCACGACTATTCGGCGGAGGCGCGCGGGCTTGGCCATTTCCGCTTCGCCTTCAACGACACGATGCTGATCGGCGGCCGCAAGCAACCGCTGCAATCGGTCGACAAGATCCGCAAGGCGATCGACAACGGATCGCGAAAGTTCCGCTCTCCGGCCGAACTGATCGAGGCTGTCATGGGCCAGTCGCTCGACGGCATGACGACGGAACTCGCTGGCCTTGGCGACACGCTCGATGGCATCGAGGACCGCATCGTCTGCGATGCATGGCACAATGAGCGGCAGGCGCTGGTCGATGCGCGCCGGCAACTGGTGGTGATCCATCGGCAGATGGCGACGCTGACCAGCCTGTTCCGCCATCTCGACCATTCGCATCGCAATGACCTGCCGGACGCGATCAACGACATGGCGGCACGGCTTTCGCACCGCGCCCATACGTTGCATCATGACGGCGAGCAATTGCAGGCGCGCGCCCGGCTCTTGCAGGACGAGCTGATGGCCAAGCTGACGACGCAGTCGAACCAGTTGCTTTACATGCTGTCGGTGATGACCGCGGTGCTGTTGCCAATGACGATCATCTCAGGCCTGTTCGGCATGAATGTCGGCGGGCTGCCGCTGGTCGATACGCCGGTGGGCTTTTGGGTGGCGTCGGCGATATCGCTCGCGGTCGCGGTGGTCGTCTATCTGTTCGTCAGGCGGCTGGGGCGCGGGATGTAGCGGCACCGTTACAAGGTTGCGCGAAAATCCTCGATGACAGTGCCGGCAGCGCGCACCTCCGCTTCGTGGTTCGGCTCGCGCCACACCTCTGCAAGGGCTGCCGCGTACCATTCGCGCATCGCCGGCAGAGCCAGCAATCGCGCCGGATAGCTGGCAGCTGCGCCCTCGAAGGACAGCCCGTAGGACTGAACCCTAAACGCCACCGGGGCAAAGAAGGCATCCACAGCGGTGAAGCGATCGCCAGCCAGGAACGGTCCGCCAAAGCGGCGCAGCCCATCGTCCCAGAGATCGCCGAGACGAAAGAGGTCGTGCTTCAGCGCATCCGACATCGGCGCCGGCGCGACGCGGACACCGCAGTTCATCGGACAGGAGCCGCGCAAGGCGGTGAAGCTCGAATGCATTTCGGCCGCTGCCGACCGTGCCCAGGCTCGCGCCTTCGCGTCGGCAGGCCAGACGCCAGGGTGGCGCTCAGCCATATATTCGGTAATGGCGAGCGAATCCCAAACTGCCCAGCCGTCGTCAATCAGGCACGGTACGCGGCCGCTGGGCGAGAACGGCCGGTAGAGGCTCCAACTCGATCCGGTCGGGAACGGCGTCAGCCGCTCCTCGAATGGAATGCCCAGCTCTCGCACCAGCACCCATGGCCGCAGCGACCACGAGGAATAGTTCTTGTTGGCGATATGCAGGACATACATTGGAAACCCCTTGCCTTTACCGCGCTGCCGTTGGGGCCGGCCGGATCTCGCGGCCGCGGAACATCGACCAGGAATAGATCGCCAGCGCCGCCCAGATCAAGCCGAAGGCGATGGCCTGGGTGCTGCCGAAGGGTTCGCCGAAAATCAGCACGGCGATCAGGAACACAATGGTCGGCGCGATATACTGCATGATGCCGATGGTGGAGAGACGCAGCAGCTTGGCCCCGAAGCCAAACAGCAGCAGCGGTATGGCGGTGACCGGGCCGCAGCCGATCAGCAGTGCGGTATCATTCAGGGAACTGGAAACGAAATGGTCCTGCCCGGTGACGACGAGGAAGATGATGTAGCCGAGCGCCGGCACCGACAGCAAAAGCACTTCAAGCAAAAAACCCTGGCTCGGGCCGATCGGCAGCGTCTTGCGGAAGAAGGCGTAGGCGGCGAAGGAAAACGCCAGCACCAGCGACACCCACGGCAGCTTGCCGGCGTCGATCGTCAGCACCGCGACCGCGATGGCCGCCAGCACCACCGCCGCGATTTGCAGCCGGTCGAGCCGTTCGCTGAGCAGCAGCGCGCCGACAACGACGCTGACAAGCGGGTTGATGTAGTAGCCAAGCGCGGTCTCGATGGTACGGTCGACCGCGATGGCCCAGACATAGATGCCCCAGTTGACCGAAATCAGCGCCGCCGTCAGCGCCGCCATGGAAATGATGCGCGGCGAACGCAACGCCGCTTTGAAATCCGCCGTGCGGCCGGCCCAAATCAATACGGCCGCCGCGATCGGCACCGACCAGACGATGCGGTGCGCGATGACTTCGGCCAGTGGCAGATGTGCGACCGCCTTCATATAGAAGGGCAGCAATCCCCACAGGAGATAGGCGCCCAGCGCCAGCAGGAATCCACGCCGGGCCTTTGAGTCTGCTTCGAGCTGAATTGCTTGCGTGGCCATGGCCCAACGCTATGCGCCAGCCGCCGGGCCAAGACCATCGCAAAGTTCTGATGGATCAATGGACTTTCGCTGATGGTTCAATCCTACTCCGCCGCGACCAGCCCGGCCATCTCACGGTTCTTCATCAGCTTGTAGACGATCGAATCCATCAGCGCCTGGAATGAAGCGTCGATGATGTTTTCTGAGACGCCGACCGTCCACCAGCGGGCGCCGGTCGCATCGTGCGATTCGATCAGCACACGCGTGATCGCCTCGGTGCCGCCATTGAGGATACGCACCTTGAAGTCGGCAAGCTCGAGGTCAGCGATCTCGTTCTGGAATTTTCCGAGGTCCTTGCGCAGCGCGATATCGAGTGCGTTGACCGGGCCGTGCCCTTCCGCCACCGACATCTTCTCCTCGCCATCGACCAGCACCTTGACGATCGCCTCTGAGACCGTCTTCAGCTGGCCATTGGCGTCGAACCGTCGCTCGACCATGCAGCGGAACGAGGTGACGCTGAAGAATTCCGGCAGGCCGTGCAGCATCTTGCGCGCCAGCAGCTCGAAGCTGGCATCGGCGCCTTCATAGGCATAACCCTCGGCCTCGCGCTCCTTGACCACTGATATCAGCGCGTCGAGCCGGTGGTCGTCTTTCGGCATATCCACGCCGCGCCGTTTCAACTCGGCGAGGAAATTGGCCTTGCCGCCCTGGTCCGAGACCATGACGCGGCGGCGGTTGCCGACCGCTTCCGGCGGCACATGCTCGTAGGTGGCGGGCTCCTTGGCCAGCGCCGAGGCATGGATGCCGGCCTTGGTGGCGAAGGCGGAAGCGCCGACATAGGGCGCCTGCGCTTCCGGCGCGCGGTTCAGCAATTCGTCGAAGGCGCGGGACAGGCGCGATATGCCGGCCAACGCGTCGGCCGAAATGCCTGTCTCGAAGCGGTTGGAAAAGGCCGGCTTCAGCGCCAGCGTCGGCACGATCGAGATCAGATTGGCGTTGCCGCAGCGCTCGCCGATGCCGTTCAGCGTGCCTTGGATCTGGCGCACGCCGGCCTCGACGGCGGCCAGCGAATTCGCCACCGCCTGGCCGGTGTCGTCATGGGCATGGATGCCGAGATGGTCGCCCGGTACGCCTGCCTCGATGACCTTCTCGACGATGGCGCGCACTTCCGACGGCTGCGTGCCGCCATTGGTGTCGCACAGCACCACCCAGCGCGCGCCGGCATCGTAGGCGGCCCTGGCGCACGCTAGCGCATAATCGGGATTGGCCTTGAAGCCGTCGAAAAAATGCTCGCAGTCGACCAGCGCTTCCTTCCCGGCAGCAACCGCCGCCTCGACTGACGCCTTGATCGCCTCGAGGTTTTCCTCGTTGGTGCAGCCCAGCGCGACGCGGACATGGTAGTCCCAGCTCTTGGCGACAAAGCAGATGGCGTCCGACTTCGACTGGACCAATGCGGCAAGGCCTGGATCGTTCGAAGCCGACGCCCCTGCCCGCTTGGTCATGCCGAAGGCGACGAATTTGGCGCTGGCCGTGCGATGCTTGGCAAAGAAGGCCGTGTCGGTTGGGTTGGCACCGGGATAGCCGCCTTCGATATAGTCGACGCCGAACTCGTCGAGCAGCCCGGCGATGGCGATCTTGTCCTCGACCGAAAAGTCGATGCCCGGCGTCTGCTGGCCATCGCGCAGTGTGGTGTCGAAGAGATAGAGGCGCTCGCGGCCCATGATCATTTCCCCGCAAACATATCAGTCGCCCGGATCAGCCTGTCGAGGATGCCCGGCTCCGAATAGGCATGCCCTGCGCCCTCGACCAGATGGAAGTCCGCCTTCGGCCACGCCTTGTGCAGCGCCCAGGCATAGCGCGCCGGGCACGGCATGTCGTAACGGCCATGGACGATGGTGCCGGGGATGTTCTTCAACTTGAAGGTATCACGCAGCAGTTGCCCTTCCTCAAGCCAGCCAGCATGGACGAAATAATGGTTCTCGATGCGGGCGAAGGCCACGGCGTAATCGTCTTCGCCAAACGTGCTGCTGGTTTCCGGATCGGGCAACAGCGTGATCGTCTCGCCTTCCCACAGGCTCCAGGCGCGGGCGGCCTCGACCTGTGCCTTGCGGTCGCTGCCGACCAGCCGCTTGCGATAGGCGGCCATCATGTCGCCGCGCTCGGCCTCGGGGATCGGCGCCAGGAAGCGCTCCCATTTGTCGGGAAACATTTCCGAAACGCCGAACTGATAATACCATTCGAGCTCCGCACGCGTTAGCGTGTAGATGCCGCGCACGACCAGTTCGCTGACCCGCTCGGGGTGCGTCTCGGCATAGGCCAGCGCCAGGGTCGAGCCCCACGAGCCGCCGAACACCAGCCATTTGTCGAAACCGCACATGTCGCGCAGGCGCTCGATATCGGCGATCAGATGCCAGGTGGTGTTGGCCTCGAGCGAGGCGTTGGGCGTCGATTTTCCGCAGCCGCGCTGGTCGAACAGGATGACATCGTAAAGCTTCGGATCGAACAGCCGCCGGTGCTTCGGCGAAACGGTGCCGCCCGGTCCGCCATGCAGGAACACGGCCGGCTTGGCGCCCCTGGTACCGGAACGCTCCCAATAGATCTGATGGCCATCGCCGACATCGAGCATGCCTGAGTCGAAGGCCTCGATCTCCGGATAGAGGGTGCGCAGGTCATTGCTCATAATTTCAGGCCCTGCTGCGGCCAATTGGCCGTCTCATGATCCGGATGCTGGAAGGAGATGATCGATTCCTGCCGGTTGTAGTAGTCAGGATCGTCATGGACCGGTGCGTCGAAGATCTTCTCCACCCAAGGCAGCCGGGCGGCGTAGTTGATCTGGATCTGCGGTGCGAGGTCGGAGCGATCGTCAAATGCGCCGATGGCGATCTCGAGCCCGCCAGGCTGCCTGTAGGTCAACGGCGTGCCGCAGCGGCTGCAAAAGCCGCGATCGATGTTGACCGACGACTGGAAATAGCTCGGCTCCTCGCGCACCCATTCGACACCATCCTTCGGCACCGTCACCAGCGCGCCGAAGAAGGAACCGAACTGTTTCTGGCACATGCGGCAATGGCAGATGGAAGGGCGTCCAAGCGCCCCACGAATGCGGAAACGCACGGCGCCGCACTGGCAGCCGCCGGTTCGAACGGTTTCGGTCATGATCTTTCCTCCGGCGGCCATTGTTCGGTGTCGTGGTCGGGGTGCTGGTAAGAGACGAGATCGGCGAGATAGGAGGACGACGAAATATCGGCCATCGTATCCTCGCCAGGCAATTCGTGGATGTGATCGACATAGGGGAGTTTTGCTTCGGTGCCCCACTGGATGGTCGGCGCGATCTCCTCCGCATGGTCGAAGGCCGCGATGGCGAGTGCGATGCCGTCGGGCGCCTCGAAAGTCAGCGGCGTGCCGCAATCGGCGCAAAAACCGCGCCAGGCGGCGCTGGAGGAACGAAAGCGTTTGGGCGCGCCGCGCGTCCAGTCGAGTTTTGCGCCACGCACCGACACCAGCGGCAGGTAGAAATTGCCGCTTGCCTTCTGGCACATGCGGCAATGACAGACGGAGGCGTCGCCCAGCGCGCCTTCGACACGGAAACGCACGGCGCCGCACTGGCAGCCGCCTGTGTAGACCGGTCTGTTATCCAGGCTCATCGCTCACTCCGGGGCATGGCAGACGGCTTCGATATTGTTGCCGTCGGGGTCGAAGACAAAGGCGCCATAGTAGCTCGCGTGATAGTGCGGACGAAGGCCCGGCCCACCATTATCCTTACCGCCGGCGGCAATGGCGGCGGCGTGGAAGGCATCGACTTCGGCGCGGCTGCGCGCGGTGAAGGCGACATGCTGGCGGTCCTTCGGCTTGTCCTTGCCTTGATGCAGCCAAAACACCGGCCGGTCGCGGCCATAGCCGCCGACCTTGGCCCCGCCGGTATATTCCTGCGGCACCATGTAGAGCAGTGAGGCACCGAGCGGCGCCATCGTCTTGTCATAAAACGCCTTCGACGCGTCGAAATCGGAAACGGTGATGCCAAGATGATCGATCATCTTTTTACCTCCCAGGTGGTGATGCGGGCGCTGGTGACGGGGTCCTTGCCGTCCTTCAGCTGGATACCTTGCGCCAGCAATTCGGCACGGATGCGGTCGGCCTCGGCCCAATTTCCTGCAGCGAT
Source organism: Mesorhizobium escarrei (assembly GCF_935825525.1). GTDB lineage: Bacteria > Pseudomonadota > Alphaproteobacteria > Rhizobiales > Rhizobiaceae > Mesorhizobium > Mesorhizobium escarrei. The sequence continues at coordinate 37,413 of NZ_CAKXZT010000190.1, read as the reverse complement.
GAGGGTCAGGCGCTTGGCGATCGCCCTGGCGATGGCGTCTTCATCAACCTTGGCCGGCGTAACGTCGAAGCCAAGGAACAGCAACGCCGCCTTCAGCGAAGCGGCAGCATCGTTGCACGCGGTTGCGTTGCCATCACCGGCAGCATTGAAATCCACGGCCTCACCAGCAAGCCGGGTCAGCACTTGGAACGCAGGATAGGTTGCGAGATCGTCCGACAGGGCTTCCACCACTTCTACCGGCAATTGCTTTGCCGCCGCTGGCACAAGGTCCGCCGCCCGCTTCCATTTGCGCAGCGTATTTTCCGCCTCTTCCAGCTTGCGCACGGAAAAGTCGATCGGGTCGCGATAATGCGTCATCAGCATCGCCAGCCTGAGCACCTCGCCCGGCCATCTGCGGCCGCCAAAGGTCTCCGTCTCCAGCAACTCGTTGATCGAGTAGAAGTTGCCCAGGCTCTTGGACATCTTCTGCCCCTCGACCTGCAGGAAGCCGTTGTGCATCCACACCTTGGCCATCACATCGGTGCCGTGGGCGCAGCGCGACTGGGCGATCTCGTTCTCGTGGTGCGGGAAGATCAGGTCGAGCCCGCCGCCATGGATGTCGAAGACCTCGCCGAGATAGGCGGCCGACATCGCCGAGCACTCGATGTGCCAGCCTGGCCGGCCCCTGCCCCACGGGCTGTCCCAGCCCGGCTCTTCCGGCGATGACAGCTTCCACAGCACGAAATCGCCAGGATTCTTCTTGTGTGGATCGACGGCGACGCGAGCGCCGGCCTGCTGTTCGTCGAGATTGCGCTTCGACAATTGGCCGTAATCCGGCATCGAGGCCGTATCGAACAGAACTTCGCCTGCCGCAACATAGGCATGGCCGCGTTCGATCAAGCGTTGAATCAAGGAGATCATGTCGACTTTGCCATCGGCGCGCGGCTCGACGAATTCAGTGGCGCGCGGCTCGACCGTAGGTTGCAGGCAGCCGAGCGTCGCCACATCCTTGTGGAACTGGTCGGCGGTCTTTTCGGTGACCCGCCGGATCGCCTCGTTCAGCGACAGCTTTCCCGAGGCAATCTCGGCGCCGAAATCGCGCAGTGCGCGGTCATTGATCTTGTCGTCGACATCCGTGATGTTGCGCACATAGGTGACGTGCGCTTGCCCGTAGAGATGGCGCAGCAGACGAAACAGCACGTCGAAGACGATTACTGGCCGCGCGTTGCCGATATGGGCAAAGTCGTAGACCGTCGGGCCGCAGACATACATGCGCACATTGCGCGGATCGATCGGGAAGAAATCCTCCTTGGTCCGCGTCAGCGTGTTGTAGAGGCGCAGGCCCTTCGATGCGTCAGACATTCGTGCCTTCCCGGTGCGTTAATTTTTGGTTGGGCCACTTGCGCCGAGATGCAATCAGCCACCAGCCTGCTGGCCGGGGCGTTTGTCCACTCTAGAAGGAAGATAGGCGAAAACGTCCGGACCAGCGCGAAGCTAGCCAATAATGCAGATGCCACAAATGGCGAAAGACGTTCTCATGAGCGGCTTTATCGCCTCACCCAGTGTTGCCGTCAAGTCGCAACTTTCGGCAAAAGAGTCGCTTGATCACAGGTAATGACGCAATGAAACATTTTATTAAACATCTCGGCACAGTCATGAAACATTCGCCGGCTAGATCACCAGATGTCACGATTTGGTCGGATTCGACCAGCAAACGCGGACACGAAGACGTTACTAGGGAAGAGAAAAATGCCTCGAGCCAAGCAGGACTCCAGCAGCGCCAAGCAACCGGCGCTCGCCAGCCAATACCGGGCGATCGGCCCAGCCGCGATTGTCGCCGCCCTTCTCCACACAGCGAAGAAGAAGAAGCCGGTGCAGAAGATCACATCGCCGCGCGCTGCCTGATGTGACGCGCGCCCGGCCGTTCGCCAGTAAATGGGAGCGCCGGCAATGAAGGCGCTGAAGCGCCCCAGAAAATAGCAGCTACTGCTGAAACAAGCTCATCTGACTGTCGTCCGCGCCCGGCTTCCGGCGCCTGGCCTTCTCGGGCTCCGGCTCCACCATGGCCCTTTCCTGAATCTCCGGTCCGGTGTTGGCGACCTTGTTGACGAGGTCGGAAACCGGGACGGCCTCGAAGAAATCGAGTTGTGCCGGTCTGAGCAGGTCGGCCACATCGCGCGGCTCGCGCGTGCGGCAATCCAGCCAGCGGGCGAAATCCTGCGGATCTATCACAACCGGCATGCGGTCGTGGATATGGGCAATGTCGGCATTGGCGTTGACGGTCAGGATGGCGCCGGTGTCCATCTCCGAGCCGCCCGGCTCGGCATAGGTCTCGATCAGTCCGGCGAAGGCGACAAGCCCGCCATGCTTCGGCCGCACCCAATAGGGCTGTCCCCTCTTGCCGCCTGATTGACGCCATTCATAGAAGCCGGAAGCCGGCACCAAAGCGCGGCGATGGCGCATGGCGGCGCGAAACGAGGCCTTTTCCGCTGCTCCCTCCGATCGCGCGTTGAACAGCAGCGGAAACTCACGCGTGTCCTTCACCCACGCCGGGATCAGCCCCCAGCGCACCAGCATCGGCTGCCGGTCTGGCAGGTTCGAGCCTGGCGCCCGCGGCAAGCCTGCAATCGCCATCAGCACCGGCTGCGTCGGTGCGATGTTGTAGCGGGCCGGGAAATCCTCCAGTTCTGGCAGACCGAGAAAAGCGGCGGCCCGGTCCGGCGTGGCGGTCAAGGCGAAACGTCCGCACATAAGCTAAAAACTCGTTGGATTGGTCGGATGTGAAGGTGGCGATGGAACCGGCGTTGCGCAACCGCTAATGCTTCCTCTCGCCGACCGGTCCGCAACCGGCTGCGGCAAACGGCGATCGGAGACCCATGGACGAGATGCGCAAAATACTCCCGGCTGTATCGGTCGCCATTGTCCGCGGCGACACGGTGCTGCTGGTCAAGCGGGCGCGGCAGCCTTCGCAAGGATTTTACGCGTTTCCAGGCGGCAAGGTCGAGGCCGGCGAAACGCTGGAACAAGCCGCGCAGCGCGAATTGTTGGAGGAAACCGGGTTGCATGCGCACACCTACCGCCCCCTTCGGGAAATCCACATCGACGGCGGCAGCGATGGGCACCCGGTCGACTATCTGCTGACGGTATTCGGCGCCACCTATGCCGGCGGCGAGCCCGTGGCCAGCGACGACGCCGAGACCGCCGCCTTCTATACACTCAGCGAAATGACGGCGCTGCCGCTTGCCGCTTCGGTGTTTGCCGTTGCCGACGAATTGCTCAGGAATGCAGAGGCGTAACCTCTAAAATCTCCTTGCAGGCGACAAATTGTTTGGCCACATAGATTGGATGATCCGCGCATCGGTTTTCCTTGCAGCTTGCCTCGCCGCCAGTACGGCAATCGGGGCGCAGCCGGCTATGGCCGCCGAGTCGCCGTTCGAGCCGGGGCTGATGCGGTTGGCCGAGGTGCTTGGCTCGCTGCATTTCCTGCGTAACCTGTGCGGCGAGAAGGGCGACCAGTGGCGGGTCGAGATGGAGAAGCTGATTGCTTCGGAAAACCCGAACCCGGAGCGGCGCGCCCGCTTCATCGCCAGCTTCAACCGCGGCTACCGCTCCTTCGGCGGCACCTACACGCAGTGTACCGCCTCGGCGACCGAAGCCATAAGCCGCTACATGAAGGAAGGCGAGACGCTGTCGCGCGACATCGCCTCGCGCTACGGCAACTGACCCTGGCTCCCCCTGCTTGTGTCCGGCTCGCTTGTGTTCGGCCCGCTTGTGTTTCGGTTGCGTCTTGGTGCAATCGTTGTGTTGCACTTCTGCAACGGTGTTAACGAAACGTTACGGCGCGGATGTGGAATTAACTCAAACTGAAGGTTTTCATCCCGCTCGCCGGCCTAATCGGCTAAGTTTGAATCGGATCGAACGCAGGTTTGCAAAACGTGACGAACCCTTGTCGAAACGACCCCAGAAATGTCGTATTTACAAGTACTTACTTAACCTGCGTGTAAAAGGGACAGCCCAAGCCTGATCCGCATCCGCCGGATCGCCGCTTGAAAAGGGTGGACATCGCAATGGAACATGGCGTCAACGACATCGACGCGCTGGTCAGGGAAGAAAAGCGCCTGACTGCAGTGGAAAGCCACAGCGAGGCCTGGGCGGAAGGGCTTTCGGCCGGAATCGAGCCGGAAATCATCGCCGAGGCGGCCCTCGAAACCGCGTTCGGCGAGATGCTGCGCGCCAATGGCGAGACCTCGGCCCTTGCCCTGCTCGACCGCATGCGTGAAAAGGTGATAGCCGGGGCCTTCGAACCAGGACGGCTGCGGCACTGACCGGCATCAGGCTCGTTGACCAACGCGTGCCGCCTGGGCGTTATGCCACGGGTACCTGGGCGGGCCTCGGCACCTGTAAGGGCCTGGGCATCTGGACGGAATCATGGAGAGGCAGGCGGTGAATTTTTCGACGTCAGGCCAGCCGCGTGGCTTGGCCCTCAGCATCCAGCTCGCCGCTTTTTGCGCCGCGTTTCCGCTGGCGCTTTGCCTCGCAATCAGCCCCGCCTATGCTTTGAGTGAAATCAAGCGCGAGGACCTGCCCTCGCCAGTCACGCCGCCCGCCGACGACGACATGTCGCCGCCCGGAACCGCGGTGCCGACGCCCGGCCCGCTCGGCGCGACGCCGCCTGCGGCCAGCCAACCGACGCCGCCCGACGAACGGGAACAGGTCGAACCGGGCGGGCCAACAGACGATGGTGGCATAGCCAATCCGCAAGCCGACCCGGATGAACCCTTGCCCGAGGTCGTCTACGATCTCGGCAAGCTGCCGGAGCCGGTCAGGCGCATGCACGATTTGATCATCGAGGCCTGCAAGAGCGGCGACATCGAAAAGCTCCGACCGCTGATCGGCCACGGCGATGCGATGACCCAATTGTCGCTGAGCGAGATCGAAGGCGACCCGATCACCTTCCTGAAAGGGCTTTCGGGCGACGCGGAAGGCCAGGAAATCCTCGCCATCCTGGAAGAGGTGCTCAGTGCCGGCTATGTCCATGTCGATGTCGGCACGCCGCAGGAGCTCTACGTCTGGCCATATTTCTTCGCGCTGCCGCTGGACAAGCTCGATGCCAGGCAGCGGGTCGAGCTGTTCAAGATCGTCACCGCCGGCGACTATGACAGCATGAAGCAGTTCGGCGCCTACATCTTCTACCGCGTCGGCATCACCCCGGATGGACAGTGGACGTTCTTCGTCGCAGGGGATTGAGCGGCATTGCCTCTCCTACCCTCAAGCCCGCCCAGAGCATCGGAGTGGATACCGGTTTTTGGGAAAATCCGATGCTCAAACAGAAGATAAGCGGCGGTACGATGCGATTTGAAAGTCCGCCGATCTAAACCGCTAGCGCCTCGGAAAACTCCACCGCCCGGCCCTGTCCGAGGGTGACGATCTCGCCCTCCCACATCACACGCCGGCCGCGCACGACGGTTCCGACCGGCCACCCGGTCACTTCTCTGCCGTCATAGGGTGTCCAGCCGGCCTTCGAGCCTGCCTGCGCATTGGTGATGGTCTCGCGGCGCTTCAGATCGACAATCGTGAAGTCGGCGTCGTAGCCGGCAGCGATGCGGCCTTTCCTGGCCATGCCGAAGATGCGCTGCGGACCGTGGCTGGACAGGTCGACGAAACGCTGCAACGTCAGCCGGCCGGCATTGACGTGGTCGAGCATGATCGGCACCAGCGTCTGCACGCCGGTCATGCCCGACGGCGAGGCCGGATAGGGCTTTGCCTTTTCGGCCAGCGTGTGCGGGGCGTGGTCGGAACCCAGCACATCGATAATGCCTTGCGCAATGCCGCGCCAGATGCCGTCGCGGTGGCGCGATGCGCGTACCGGCGGGTTCATCTGGATCAGCGTGCCAAGCTGCGCATAATCATTCGCGCTCAGCGTCAGATGATGCGGCGTCGCCTCGCAGGTCGCGACATCCTTATGCTGCTCGAGGAAGGCGATCTCCTCGAAGGTTGAGATGTGCAGCACGTGGATGCGGGCACGAACCTGGCGCGCGATACGCACCAGGCGCTCGGTGCAGCGAAGTGCCGCGATCTCGTCGCGCCACACCGGATGCGAGGCCGGATCGCCCTCGATGCGTTCGCCGAGCCGCTCGCGCAGCCGGAATTCGTCCTCGGAATGGAAGGCCGTACGGCGGCGCGTATTCCTCAGGATCGAGGCAACGTTTTCATCATCCTCGACCAATAGATCGCCGGTGGACGAGCCCATGAACACTTTTATGCCGGCAGCGCCGGGCAGCCGCTCCAGTTCGCCGGCGTCCTTTGCGTTCTCGCGGGTGCCACCGACCCAGAAGGCAAAGTCGCAATGCATGCGGCCGGTGGCGCGCCGAACCTTGTCGGCAAGCGCTGCTTCGCTGGTGGTCAGCGGGTTGGTGTTGGGCATCTCGAAGACGGTGGTGACGCCTCCCAGCACCGCTGCCCGCGAGCCTGTCTCCAAATCTTCCTTATGCTCCAGCCCTGGCTCGCGGAAATGCACCTGACTGTCGACGACGCCCGGCAGGATGTGCAGGCCGCGACAGTCGACTGTCTCGCCAGCGGAAGCCTGGCCAAGATCGCCGATAGCGGCGATGCGTCCGCCGTTGATGCCGATGTCGCGCCGGCCTTCGCCATCGTGGTTGACCACCGTGCCGCCTGTCAGGATGAGGTCGTAGGTCGTGGCCATGCTGATCCGGTCTCTTGCGGGGGGAGTGTCAGCGGCTTACGTAATGGCCGACTGTTTTGCAAGATCAGGTTATTTTTCCGCCCATGCCCTTTGCCCAGTTGAAAGACCGCGCGCTCGTTTCCGTGTCAGGCCCGGATGCCGAGAGTTTTTTGCAGAACATTCTGACCACCGACCTCGACGCACTGGCTACCGGCGAAGCAAAGCCGGGCGCTTTGCTGACGCCGCAAGGCAAAATCCTGTTCGACTTCCTGATCTCCCGCGCTGGCAAGAATTTGTTCCGCCTCGAGTGCCGATCCGATATATCAGACGATATCATGCGCCGGCTGATGCTCTACAAATTGCGCGCCAAGGTCGAGATCGCCAAGGTAGATCAGGGGCTTGTCGCTGTTGCGTGGGGAGATGATTCAACCACTTCGCAATTTGATTCAACACCGGTTGCCGATGCACGGTTCCTCGACGCAGCCGTCAATCGCTTTTATGGCGCCACGGCGGCGGGCGGCGACCCGGCCGAATGGCAAGCTCTGCGCATCGCCCATGGGATTGCCGAAAGTGGCAGCGACTATCAGCTCGGTGACGCCTTCCCGCATGATGTGCTGCTCGATGAAACCGGCGGCGTCGGCTTCAGGAAGGGCTGCTATGTCGGCCAAGAGGTGGTTTCGCGGATGCAGCATCGCGGCACCGCCAGACGGCGGGTGCTGATCGTTTCGGCCGAGCAGCCCCTGCCCGTCCCCGGCACAGAGTTGACAGTTGCCGGGCGACCGGTCGGCACGCTTGGCACGGCCGCCGGCACGGCGGGCCTCGTCATAGCCCGCATCGACCGCGTCAAGGCAGCGCTCGACGCCGGCCAGCCGATCATGGCGGATGACGTCCCTGTGTCGCTCACCATCCCCGCCTGGGCGAAATTCATCTTCCCGCAGGAACCCGTCGGCGCGGAGGAGGCCTGATGGCGGCCGACCGTCCCGGCGCGCCACCGCGCGCCTGGCAGCGCATGCTGTCGGGCCGGCGGCTCGATCTGCTCGACCCCTCGCCGCTCGACATCGAGATCTCGGACATCGCCCATGGGCTTGCCCGCGTCGCCCGCTGGAATGGCCAGACCATCGGCGATCACGCCTTTTCCGTCGCCCAGCATTCGCTGCTGGTCGAGGCGCTCTTCGGCGAGTTGGTGCCGGACGCCCCAGCCGATGCGCGGCTGGCGGCTTTGCTGCACGACGCGCCGGAATATGTCATCGGCGACATGATCTCACCGTTCAAATCGGTGATGGGCGGCAGCTACAAGGAGTGCGAGCTGAGGCTGCAGCGCGCCATCCATCTGCGCTTTTCGCTGCCGGTCGAACCGGTTGCGGGCCTGCGCAAGGAGATCAAGCGCGCCGACCAGATCGCCGCCTATTTCGAGGCGACGCTGCTTGCCGGCTTTTCGAACGCCGAGGCGACCGAATTCTTCGGTCGGCCGCGCGGCTTCAATGCCGACCGCTTCGATTTCACCCCGCGTTCGGTGACCTGGGCGCAAAACGCGTTTCTCAAACGCTATGCGGCAATCGAGAAATCGCGGCGCCAAACGCTGCAGCCGGCCGACTGAAAAACGCTAAACTAACCGGAGGGGATAACAGCGCCGTCCTCGGGCGAGTAGCCGAAGGTGTGGGCCCGCCGCGACGGATAGAAGGCCGGGGCGCCGATCGGATACAACCGCCTGCTACCGTCCCGGTCGGTCCAGCCGCTCCAGGAACCACTGCGTCAGCCGAACCCAGACCTCGTCTTTTTCGCCGGAATCCTCCCAGCCATGGTCGAGGTTGGGATTGTCGTTGACCTCTATGACGAAGACACCGTCCTTGGTCTCCTTGAGGTCGACGCCGTAGAGGCCATCGCCGATGCAGCGCGCCGCCCTCACCGCCGTCTCGACGACATGGGCCGGCGCCTCCTTCAAGGTGAAGGTCTTGATGCCGCCCTGGTCGGGCTTGCCGTTGGCCTTGTGGTTGACGATCTGCCAGTGCTTCTTGGCCATCAGGTAGTGCACGGCAAACAGAGGCTGGCCGCCGAGCACGCCGACGCGCCAGTCATATTGGGTCGGAATGAATTTCTGTGCGATCAGGAGATCGGAATCCTCCAGCCATTCGGTGGCAAGCGTCTTCAGCTCCTCAAAGGTGGCGCATTTCTTGACGCCGCGTGAAAACGATGAGTCCGGGATTTTCAGCACCAGCGGAAAGCCCAGCGTCTGCGCCGCCACTTCAAGGTCCGAGATGCCGGCGATCATCACCGTCGGCGGAACCGGCACCTTGTTGTAGGTCATCAACTCGTTGAGATAGACCTTGTTGGTGCAGCGGATCATCGACAGCGGATCATCGATGACCGGCATGCCTTCCTGCTGGGCGCGGCGCGCGAAGCGGTAGGTGTGATTGGAGATCGAAGTCGTCTCGCGGATGAACAACGCGTCGTAGTTGGCGAGCTTGGCCAAGTCCTTTTTGGTGATCGGCTCGATTTCGACGCCCATCTTTTCGGCGATCTTGGCCCAATAGCGCAGCGACGAAATCTCCGATGGCGGCAACTCCTCATGCGGATCGACCAGCGTGGCGAAGGTGTAGCGCGCCGGCGTGCGGCCCTTGGTGTCACGCCACTCGCGGCTGGTGTAGGTCTCGAGGCACTGCAGAAAGCGCTTTTCTTCCTCCTCGGTCATCCTGGCCAGCGGATGAAAGCCGATCTTGCGGATCGAGGCCCATTCGGCGCTGTCCGTGATGTGGACTTCCAACGCCGGCGCTCGGAACCAGTCGAACAGAAGCTTGGCGAAGCGATCCCATATCCTCGACGAGCCGATGCCGAAGAAGATGCAGACTTTTTGCGGAAAGGCTCCGCCCAGATCCTTGCGGCATTTGTTGAGCGCGAGTTCCAGCTCCGGCAGCGCATGATCGTAGAGCTTGCGCTCCGACAGGTCGATCATCGTCTCGACCGTCGGAATGACCTTGTGACCGCGCGACCCGGCGAGCAGCGAGGCATAGTAGCCGCGGCTTTGGTAGCCGTAATTGTTCGACAGGTTGATGACTTTCGGCCGCTGGCCGCGAAACAGCGCCGGATGCGCAAGATAGTCGCGATTGGTGATGATCTTGTGCGGTGTCGCCACCTGATCGAGATCGTTCTGCCGGCCGGTAAGGATGACCCAGGTCATTGTCTGTCGCGCTTTCCGAGGATTATGGCGGCACGCAATCCATCGCGGCCGAATTGCGCCATGTTCATGAAGATGCCGTAAGGCACCGGAATGTTGGCGGCATCAAGGATGGTCTCCTGTCTCTCGTCTTCGACCCAGGGATCGTGGATCAGGATATGGTCGCCATCGTCGCCGATCGCCAGCACCCAGTGCGGAACCTTCTTGCCAAACATAAGGAAGCCGCTGATCAGGACCAACACCAGTTTTCCTTCTGCGATCGCCGTGCGGATATCGTCGATGGCGAATGGACGGTAATTCACCGGGATGCCGTAACGTTCCGCGCGCCGGCGAAAGTCGACCTGCGCCAGTTCCATCACCCGCCGCTTGTCTTGGCTGCGCACCGACTGCAGGAACAGCGCACCATGGAAGGAGACATATATCTCGGCAGAGAGCCCGCTTTCGTGGCCGGCAACGGCGAGGCCGAACGGCTCGCAGCCGCCCGGCCCCGACATCATGAAAACGGTGGTCGACTCCCGCCACAAACGGATTTCCATCACCGGCTCGGGCAGGAAGCCGGGATCGAAATTGGCCATCGCCATCATCAGGCAGCACGGGCCGCAAGTGAATTCGCAGGTCTGCTGGTAGAACGGCACCTTGGTGGCGACCGGAATGTCGCCGCGCAAGGTCTTTTCATAGCGCAGCGCCGTGGCGCCGTCCTCGTAATAGTCCGGTTCGCGGCCGATCTTGCGGTAGCCGCTCTGCTCGTAAATGCGGATGGCTCGGCTGTTGTCCTCGCGCACCTCGAGACGCAGCATCATCCGGTTGTGCTCGAAGGCGGCTTCCTCGGCCCGTTCCAGCAGCATGCGGCCAATGCCAAGCCCGCCGGAAAGCGGACCGGTGGCGATGGAATAGAGCCGCGCGACTCCGCTGCCCTTGCGAAACAGCACGACCGCATAGCCGGCGATGCGGCCGTCGTTTTCGGCAACCAGCATCTCGGCGGTCTCGCGTTCGATCAACTGGCGAAAGGAACGCCGGGAAATGCGGTCGCCAGAGAAAACAGCCTTCTCGATCACCGCGAGGTCATCGACGTCGGACGCGCGGGCCGTGCGAATCTCGGCAGGCATGCGGGCTTGGAAAACCTCGATTGGATTGTGGAAAGGCCTGGTCAGAAGTGTCGACAACACAGCCGAAGCGCCAGCATCCGTCAAGCGCTATCGCACCTCGATTCGGGCTGAATTGTGACAGTTTCGGCGGCGCATGACCCCGAAAATCGAAATCGATTTTCGGAAAGGATCATGCGCAAAATTAAAGTGCTACAGCGACCTTTGCGCGTCCAAAGACGCCCCGGCGCTGTAGACGCAACCTTTGTAAAACAGGCGCAGCTCAGCTGGCCAGCCCGGCAATAAGCTGGCTGTAGGCGCTCTTCGCCACTGCGGTCAGCTGCGCGCGCGGCAGCGAGCCGACGACGGCGCAGCCATAGCCCTTATCCAACCAGTAGATCGCCTCGGGGCCGTCCTCTTCCGATCCATAAGTGCCCTTAGTTTTCTCGGCCGATTCCGCGGTGACGAACAGCGAGATGCGCTCGCCGTTGGCGTCCTCATAGAGCAACATCGCGGCCTTGCTCTCGCCAGCGGGCAGCAGCCGGCCGCCGACGAGCTGGAATCCTTGCGCCGCCAGATCCGGTGCGACCAGCTTCAGGCCGACCCTATTGGACAGCCAGGTCTGCAGATGATCCTTGTCGCTGGCCGGCACTTCCACCGCATGCCGCTGCTCGGCGGCATAGAGGACATGGGCTGCGATCGCCTGCTCGGCGAGTTGGTCCTCGGCCGGATCTTCCAGACCGAGATGGTCGATGCCGGCGACATAACCGCCAACACCGCCAATGGCCAGCATCGCCGCTGCGGCAGCCGCCCGCCACCAGCGCGAGCTCGATGCCGCCGTCTCGACCGGCGCCTCGTCGAGCACGATTTTTTTCAACCGTGCCGGCACCGGCTCGTCGAGCACGCCGGCGAAGGCGGCACGCAGCGCTGCGCGGTCGGCGACATAGCGGACGCTCCTCGCCTTCATTTCAGGATTGGCCTCGAGCCAGGCGTCATAAGCCACGCGCTCTTCAACCGGCAACTCGCCATCGAGGGCCATATGGATGTCGCGTTCGGAAAAGTCGCGCCGGGTCATTTCTCAACGATCCTTATCGCCCGGCGACGCGCGGCATCATCCAGCAACCCGCGCAACTCGTCACGCCCGCGCGCGATGCGCGACATCAGCGTGCCGGCCGGAACGCCGAGGATGTTGGCGGCCTCGGCATAGGAAAAGCCTTCGATGGCGACCATGACCAGTGCTGCGCGCCGATCGGGGCTGATCGCCTGCAACGCGTCGATGATCTCGCGCGAGGCGATGCTCTCCACCTGCTCAGCGGGTGCTGCCTGCGCCTCGCGCGCTTCCAGTGGCAGCATCGCTGCTTCGCCGCGCCGGTTCACCTTGCGCATCTGGTCGATGAACAAATGATGCATGATCGTAAACAGCCACCTCCTGGGGCTTTCTCCGGTCTGCCAATTGTCGAGCCGCACAAGCGCCCGTTCGAGACAGTCCTGAACGAGATCGTCGGCGGAATCGCGATCGCGCAGCAGCGAGCGCGCATAACGGCGCAGGCGTGGTATCTCGCCCAGGATTGCTGCCTTCTTTTCGTCCATGACCGCTGGTTCTGAGGTCGCCCTTGTTCATCCGATTGAACGCGCCTTCACGGCGCGGCGCAAGCGGCCGGCGCGAAGCGGTCCGCCGCCCGGCCACCCAAGCAACAGGATAACGCTGGCGCGGACCGGTTTATTCCCGGTGGGATTGAGAGGCAAAGCAGAGTCGTCCCATCGCGGCCGACGCGACAAAGGCCCCGATAACCCGCCGTGGCATGTGCCGGAAGGCGCAGCGCTGCGGAATATCCCGCGCCGTATTGGGACTCACAGTTGAACCGCCGGGACCGGGCTCGCCAACGTCAGTCTTCTCATGCCTCGTCGGTGAATGCCTTCATGTCGCAGTTGGGATCGGATGGCCGCAACGCGGCACACTTCTCCTGCAACACCGCAATCCGGTCACGCAAAGGCTTGCGGGCGTGGTTACGCTCAAGTTCATGCAAAAGTGCAATCCGCACTGCTTCCGTTTTGCTGGCGGCGTTGATCTCGCGCTGCAATTTTGTGGCCAGCGCATCCACTTCTTTGTCGCGAATATAGAGAGGCACTTTTGAATATCTCCTGCTGAACCTTCAACTATTCCATTTTATTGGACATTCAAACAGATGATCCCTTAGGTTCCTCTCGCCGCTCTTGTCAGCAGCCGCTGGTAGAACAGGCCGATGCCGATCAGCACCGCGCCGAGGCCGATGAAGGACAGCGCCCTCAGCACGCCCTCCAGTTCCGACATGTCGAAGAGGAAGACCTTCAACACGGCGACCGAGATCAGCGCGGCCGACGCAACGCGCAGTACCTGCGACTTCAGCCAGACGCCGGCGGTGAGCAGCGCCACGCCGATGATCAGCCACAGCGCGGAATAGGTGTAGGTCTCGAGCTGGCCGAGGCCGCTCCACAGGCCGATGAACTCGCCCTTGAACAGCCGCCGCACCGACAGCGTCGCATAGACGAAGGCGAGCAGCGCTGCCATCAGCGCCAGCATCGCGGCATACCATTTCGGCCGCTTGTCACGCGTATAGAGCGCGAGCCCGCCGGCAGCGGCGGCCGGCAAGAGATAGGCTAGGAACAGCAGGTTGAACACCGGGATTCGCCCGGTCGATTCGTCGGTAAACAGCGGGTTCAGCGCCAGGAAATGCTGGATGACGATGAAAGCGACCGAGACTACGCCCGCGGCAAGCGAACCATAGCGCAGCACCAAGCTTGGCGAGCGCATGTCGATGGCGACCAGGATGGCGCCGGCGCCGATGGCGATCAGCGTGTAGATCGCCTGCTCGGCGAGCGTCGCAGCAGCCGTGTCGATGACGCCGCCATGCATGGCATGGCGCACCAGAATCGCAACTGTGAGCAGTGCAAACAGCGCAGCGCCCGCTTCCATGGCGAGGCGTGGCCGGCCATTGGTGGTGCGAGCGAGCTGCCACGCTGCAAAGCCGAAGGCGAGCGCCGGCACGCCGTAGCCCGGCAGCAGCCAGTTGAATACCGGCGTCGTCGACAGCAATTCAGCGCCGACGATTGTCGGATCAAAAGCGATACGGCCGAGCACCGCGATGACCGCACCGACCGAAATCCAGCCGAGCGCCGGGTAGGCGCGCCAGCGGGTGGCCAGCGCCGGCACGATGGCTGCAGCACCCAGAAGCATGGTCGTCCAGCCGGACCCAAAGGCCATGTAGAGCATCAGCAAGGCAGCGACTGCTGCCCCGCCAAGCGCGAACGAGACGGCAGCACCGCCCTGTAGCGGCGGCTGTTCACCGCGCGCAATCCACTCGCCGCCGGTGGCGAAGACCACCACCAGAAGGGCTGCAACCGCTGCGTAGACAAGATCGCGGTCGAGATTGCCGAAGGTGAGCCAGAGCGCCAACAGAATGACCAGCGGTGCGACAGCGCCCCATGCCGCCCATGAGGCGGCGCGGACGTGAGCCGATGCAGCAAATTTGCGCGCTGCCCAGAAGCCGGCTCCGATGAACACAAGTCCGAGAAAGATGCCGATCCTGAGCATCAGCGTATCGGCAACTGCCGCCGGCAGGCCTTCGACGTCGAGAACGCCACCTGAAAAGTCTGCAGCGACAGAGGTTGGCGGAATGATGCCGAGATAGACCAGCACCGTCGCCAGCCCTGCGGCGTGCAGAAGCGCCAGCGCCAGCGGCCGGTAGAGCGCCACCGCGACCAGGGCTGCGATAAGGGCTGCTCCCGGCAGAGCATCGCCGGCAGCGTATGCGGGGTCGACGAACAGCGCCATCGCCGAAAGGCCGACGAAGAAGCCAGGCGCGACCGACGGCCAGTCGAAGCCACTGGCGGGTCCTGCATCGCCACCGCGACGGCCGAGCCAGACGAGGGCGAGCACGGCCAGGGTCACCGCGTTGATAAAGAGGATGACAGGCAGGTTGGTGCCCGGCGCATCGGTCATGTAAAGAATGGTCCAGAGGCCGGTGCCGACGAACGCTGCCGCCATCAGCAATTTCCAGTCGCGCAGGCGGGCGATCACGCCGGTAGCGGCGAGCACAATCGCCAAATAGCCGAACAGCGCCCAAGGATTCGGCGCCTGCGAGGCGACCAACATGGGCGTCACCACCGCGCCGAGCAGGCCGACGCCGGCCAGTGCCTGGCCATGGACGAGGGCTGCTGCGATCGTCGCCACACCGATGGCGCCGAGCAGCGTGAAGGCGAGCGCCGGCCCGATGAAGCCGTAGACGCCATGCGCGGCATAAACCGTGCCGAACAGGATGAAAGCACCGGCCGCCGTCAGGATCGCCGGAATATAGGCGCCGGCAACGCCCTGCACCGGCACCTTGAAGCCGGTACGGCGGATGAACTCGCCGACGGCGACCAGCACCAGCCCGAGCATTGCTGCCATGCTCAGCCGCACGCCGGGACCGAAAATGCCGGCCTCAATGGTGTAGCGGATCAGAAACAGCCCGCCCAGCGCCAGCGCGATGCCACCGACCCAGACCGCCCAGCGGGTGCCGAGCGCCGTTTCAATATCGGGTTTTTGGGCCGCTTTCGCCGTCGCGGCGGCCGGTTGCGCAGGTGCAGGCCCAGCCGGCGCCGCATCGCCCGCAGCCCACGGTCCGGACGCAGCCTCCGCGGCTTCAGCCTCCGTGAGCGGCTTTTCCTCAGCAGCAGCTTCGCCCGCCGATGGCGGGGAAATGTCGGTCACGGCCGCAATAGCCGCGTCTGCCGGCATGCTGTCGTTTGCGGCCTGTTCTACCGGCTTGGCCTGCGGCGGGGCCCCCGAAAGCACGAGGCTGCGCAGCGCACCGAGCTCGCGCTCGATCAGGCCGATGCGGCTCTGCTGGCGCGAGATAATGACGAACAGCGCGATGATCGCGACTAGGCCGATCAGGCTTTCGAACATGGCGGTTCCCCCAAACCAGGCCAGTAGTTACCGACAAATACGGCGGCCAGACGGCCAGCCGAGTCAGTGCGCCGCCAGATCGGCGACCGGAAGACTGGCGACCGGAAAGATCGAGCATGTTTCGGTGCCGAAAGCCAGCGGACGCGCTTTGTATTTGTTGTCGATGATGCGCTGGAGCAATTCCAGGCCGGTATATTCAGCGATGTTGCGGTGCGGAATGGTGCCGAGGCCGAGCCGCGAGACCCGGCCGGGCTAGAGTTCCACTTCGCTCATGTAATGATTTCTCCGGCGGCGGTCTCGGTGCCAATCTCCTTGCCCGCCGTTTGGTGCTTGCGCAGGGCGGCGAGGAAGCCGGCGCGGGCACCGGGCGCCTCGATGCCGCGCGGCTCGTAGACATGGCGGGTAAAAAAGAAGCCGGTCAGCCGGAAGGCGTCCTCGATCGCCGCCGGATCGCCGCGCAGCCCGGAGCCGCGCTGCAGGAATGCGGGGAGCACCAGCATCTTGTCGCGCCACGGCGCGCCGGCCTGGCGCGACACGGCGCGCCCGGACTTCGGCGAGACATAGGCAAGGTCCTGCCTGGCGCCGGTCGCGGCACACTGGCTGAGATCGAGGCCGAAGCCGAGTTCGTCGAGAATCAGCAATTCGAAGCGAGCCACCAGCTCGCCGGCGGCGTCCGCATCGTCGAGATGGGCGATCATCACGGCCAGCGTCTCGTAGAGGCCGTCATGCGCGTCGCGCTCGGGCAGCAGGCGCAGATGCGCAGCCATGGTCTGCAGCCCATAGATGGCGACGGCGCTGTCCATCAGCCGGGCGGCGTTCATCTCAATCGCCTCGGCCTGAAAGGTGCCAAGATGTTCGTCGAGCCGCGCCCTCCACAACAGGTCGACGCGGTTGCCGGGCTGCAGAACCGGCTGCTGCTTGCGCGAGCGGCCGCCGCGCACAAGACCGAGGTGGCGGCCATGCGCACGCGTCATGACCTCAAGAATGGCGCTGGTTTCGCCATGCTTGCGGGTGCCGAGAATAATTCCCTCGTCGCGCCATTCCATGAACGCAGCTTGTCACCGCTTCGGTGGCGAAATCAAGTTTTTCAGGCGCTGTGTCGGTGCCCTCCGCGGCGGTCCGCGCGGAGGTGATCGGCGAGCACGTCATCGATCAATTGCGTGGCCACCAACCGGCTCACGAGAGCAGTGTCAATAGTGACTTCTTGTTTGAGCATGATCTTTTCCGAAAACCGGCTCCCACTTTTCGGGAACATGCTCTAATGCGGAAAATCCAGCCCCATCTCGCGATAGCGCTCGGGGTCGTCGCCCCAGTTCTCGCGCACCTTGACGAACAGGAAAAGATGCACCTTCTGTTCGAGGATGCCGGATATCTCCATGCGCGCCGCCTGGCCGATGGCACGGATCGTCTCGCCTTTGTGGCCGAGCACGATCTTCTTTTGGCTGTCACGCTCGACATAGATGGTCTGGTCGATGCGCACCGAGCCGTCCTTCTTCTCTTCCCATTTCTCGGTCTCGATATGGGAGGAATAGGGCAGTTCCTGATGCAGCCTGAGATAGAGCTTTTCGCGAGTGATCTCGGCCGCCAGCTGACGCATCGGTAGGTCGGAGATCTGGTCCTCCGGGTAATACCAGGGGCCGGCAGGCAGGGTTTCCGAGAGATAGTCGAGCAGGTCCTTGCAGCCCGACCCGGTTAGCGCGGAGACCATGAAGGTGCGCTTGAAAGGCACTCTTTCATTCGCTGCCGCGGACAGGGCCAGCAGCGCCTCGGGCTTGACCCGGTCGACCTTGTTGAGGATCAGCACCATCGGCTGGCGGACATCCTTCAGCCGTTCGAGGATCGCGTCGGCGTCGCCCCTGATGCCGCGCTCGGCGTCGATCAGCAGCAGCACGATGTCGGCGTCCTTGGCGCCACCCCAGGCGGTCGTCACCATCGCCGTGTCCAACCGCCGCCTCGGCTTGAAGATGCCCGGCGTGTCGACGAAGACGATCTGTGCGTTATTGTGGATGGCGATGCCGCGCACGATGGCGCGCGTCGTCTGCACCTTGTGGGTGACGATCGACACCTTGGCACCGACCAACTGGTTGACCAGCGTCGATTTTCCCGCATTGGGCGCGCCGATCAGCGCAACGAAGCCAGAGTGTGTGGTGGCGGCTTCTTTTGCCGGTGGGACGTCTTCGGTGGCGGTCATGCCGCGCTCCCCTTGTTCAGCCAGACGCCTTCGCGCAACAGCAGTGCAGTCGCGGCGGTTTGCTCGGCCTCGCGCTTTGAGCGCCCGCTGCCGGTCGCTGGCGGATAGGCGCCGACCTTGACGGTGACGGTGAACAACGGATCGTGGTCCGGTCCTTCGCGACTGTCGATTATATAGACCGGCACGGCGCCTGCCGCCTGATGCGCCCACTCCTGCAACTCGGTCTTGGCGTCGCGGCGGGCGGCACCGATGGCCTGGGAGCGCGGCCGCCAGTATTTGTGGATGAAGGCGCGGGCCGCCTCCAGCCCGCCATCGAGATAGAGCACGGCGATCAGCGATTCCAGCGCATCAGCCCGCAGATTGACGCGCTTGCGCCCGTCCAGGCCGCGTACGTCCGAGCCGGCACGGATCAACTCCGGCAAGCCGATCTCCTCGGCGATCTCGGCCAGCACCTCGGCATTGACCAGCGCGTTGAGCCGGAGCGACAGCTCACCTTCGGCAGCGTCCGGATACGCCGCCAGCAGCATGTCGGCAACGACCAGACCGAGGACGCGGTCGCCCAGGAATTCGAAACGCTCATAGTCGATGCCGGCATGGCTGCTGCGGGCGCTGGCATGGGTCAGCGCGCGCTGCAAACGCTGTCGGTCGGCAAAGGCGTGGCCGGTGCGCTCCATGAGCGCTTCGGCGAGCGCGTCGACGGTCAGCCGTTTTGTCGCCACCATGACCTATTTGACGAAATGGAGCAGGCGCGACGCGCGCATCTGCGACGGCCATTTCCAGATTTCGAGCGGGCTGGCGCTGCCACCGATCGAGAAGAAGATGAGATTGGCGCGACCGACCAGGTTCTCGTCGGGCACGAAACCGACGGTGAAGCGGCTGTCCGAGGAATTGTCCCTGTTATCGCCCATCATGAAATAGTGGCCGGGCGGCACATCGAATTCCTGGGTGTTGTCACCGATCGAGTTGGGTACCAGGTCGAGCGTGTCATAGCTGACGCCATTCGGCAATGTCTCGCGATAGACGTCGACCGGCCCGCTCTCCTCGGTGATGTCGCGATTGTCGATCTGCCCGACCTTCTGGCGCGGCACGCCGACGCCGTTGATGAAGAGCTGGCCATCCTTGACCTGGATCTTGTCGCCCGGCAGGCCGACGACGCGCTTGATGTAGTCGACGGAGGGGTCCGGCGGGAACTTGAACACCGCCACGTCGCCGCGTTTCGGCTCGGCGCCCCAGATGCGGCCCGAAAAGAGGTCCGGCCCGAACGGCAGCGAATAGCGCGAGAAGCCATAGGACCATTTGGTGACGAAGAGATAGTCGCCTTCGAGCAAGGTCGGCCGCATCGACCCGGACGGGATAGAGAATGGCTGGAAAAGAAGCGTGCGGATGACCAGAGCGAGCAACAGCGCCTGGACGATGACGCTGACGGTTTCGCCAAGCCCGCCGGATTTCTTCTGGGATTTTTCAGCCACGCTCATGTCGTCCTCGATTATGCGTTGGTTGGTATAGAGTCTCGGCGCGCGCTGGGCAACGTCATGCCGGTGGTCAGATGCAATCAATACGGCGCTTCTTGGACGGGCAACGCCTCGATGATCACAAAGGCTTGAGCAAGCGGAAAATCATCGGTGATGGTGAGGTGGATCGCCGCTCTGTGCCCTTCAGGCAGGATTTTGTCCAACTGCGCCGCCGCCCCGCCGGTCAACGCCATGGTCGGCTTGCCGCTGGCCAGATTGACGACGCTCATGTCGCGCCAGAACACCCCTTGCGCCATACCGGTGCCCAGCGCCTTGGCGCATGCCTCCTTGGCAGCGAAGCGCTTGGCATAAGAGGCGGCGCGAGCCCCGCGGCTTTCGGACCGGGCTTGTTCGACCTCGGTGTAGATACGCTGGATGAAGCGCTGGCCATGGCGCGCCAGCGATTTTTCGATGCGTCTTATATCGATCAGGTCGCTGCCGATGCCAATGATCATTGGGCGGGAACTTCCCGTCCGGCCGTTTCAGCTCTGTTCGTCAGGCGCATGGAGTGCGAGAAAGAGCGGCGTTGCCACAGACAGGGACGCACCCGCTCGAGAAGACCATCAGGCTTGCGGCGTCGAAAAAGCACTCTGTTCCTGTCCTGATCCACTACGCCGGCCCGGCTATCCGGTAGCGGTCGTGACTCCACATCTTGCGCTTCAAGCACGCCGGAAGGCAATTAAGGTTTCGATATAGCGACACCCAAGCCCCAAGACAACGAATCGCTGCCGCGATGGTCTCCACAGGAGGTAACCAAATGTGACGGGTTCGCCTTGCCCCGAAGCAGCAAATTGCATGGATGTCAGCTTGCGAGCAGCCAAGCATCAGCCGAAGTCCTATAGTGCACGGCCGGCGTTGCCGGTCTCGAAAACCCAGCCGTCGGGGTAATCCTCGGCAAAGCCAGCCTCGGGAATGAGCAGCGTGGCACGGTAAGGCACTGTGGGAGCCTCGTAGATGTACTCGGTCTCACTCACACGATGGTAGGTTTGCGGCAGAACGACCAAACTCGACGCGCCGGCAACCAGCCAGGCTACCGGAAAATCCGCCTTGTCGCCGACCTTCAGGTTCATTCTGCGAATTTGTTGCAGGTTCGTCGCCGGCGTAAAGCCGTAGTCCAGATCCACCATCGACTGAACCGCCGGCTGCCGCTGCCCATTAACAGTCCAGCCGGACTCGTTGCGTATGCCGGACTCGTTGCGGATGCCGGTCTCGTTGCGGATGATTGTGAGATCAACTGACTGGGAACCAATGAACCCGTGAACGCTGCCGGATTTGGTCGTCCAATCTTCGGCCAGTTGCACAGTGTAGTCCAAACGTGCCGGGCCCGCATCCGATAGGTATACAGCGGCTCCATTCAAGAGCCAGCCGAGATCTGTCTGCTTTAGCTGCACGACATCGTGCCCTGGTTCGTCCGTCCTGCGCCAGATAGCGAGTAGAGACACACTCTCACCTCTCGATTCGTTGTTCATCACTGCGATCAATTTTTCGGTCGGGGGTCGGATACGAGTTGCTGAAGGCTGCCCCCCAATATGACCAAGCTCACTCCGAGCAAGGCGACATCCTTGATCAGAAAGGCACCTAACCCGTTGAGGAAAGGAAACCCTCCAGAGCCCGTTTCCCAGATCGGCAGGGTGAGCATTGTCGAGGATGTCAGCGCAAAGATGACTGAACCGACGGCACCCCCTATGAGGCCGGCCCAAAAGCTGCGGACAGATGCTATCAGCAGAAACGCTGTGGCCAGTTCGACCACGCCCAAGAAAGAGGAGGTCCCCGCAGGTCCGAATGCGGGATAGAGCCATGCCAGCCAAGGCGTATTCTCGACGAATGGCCTAAGCGCCTCGATCTCGATTGCGGTGAATTTCAAAATGCCGATCAACAGCAGAGGCAGCACCACCCCCAAAAGGGTTACCGCGCGACCGACGGCAGCAAGGTGGTAGCCAGCTTGATTGATGCGCGCCACGAACGGAGCGTTGGCGGTTGCAGAGGTAAACACGGCCTTCTCCTTTCGATTTTGTATGCTCTAAGCATATAATAATTCGACCTTGATGTATATGTTCCGAGCATATATTTTTTGTCGATGACTGATTCCAGGATTGAAAATGTGATTGGCGCTCTAGCGCTCGCCTTTGCGGACATTTTGCAGCGGGACGCTCAGGCCAAAGCACCGGAGCCCGGCCCAGCGGCTTCCGCGATCACCCTCATTGGCCACGTACCAGGCCTGTCGATCGAGAGGCTGCGCCGCGCATTGTCCCTGTCTCATTCGGGTACCGTTAGATTGGTTGATCGACTGGTCGCGGATGGATTGGCGGCTCGGTTCTCGGCGCCTGACGACCATCGCGCGGTAGCGCTAAGGCTCACTCCTTTGGGCGAGACGACCTGCAGCGCCATTCTTTCTGCTCGTCAGACGGGGCTCGCGTCAGCGCTCGCTATTCTGACTTCGGAGGAGTTGCAGGAATTCGGCAACCTTGCCGCTAAGCTGTTGCGCGGGCTCGTCAGCACCGAGGACCATGCATACCGTATTTGCCGGCTCTGCAACTATACCGCTTGCCTCGACTGCCCTGTGGAAGCGGAACTGGCCTGAGCTGTGGCTTTGGCAAGACTAACCTTTCGCCGCACCTGGACGATGGCCTATCCGCTGCGGCATGCGTGAACACGGTCGGCCGCAGCCGGCTTTGCCGATGCACTTCGTTCTCGCCGAAAATACCGGTTACCTGCTGTAGTCGCTGACCTCGACGAGGTTGCCGTCGGGATCGCGGAAATAGACCGACATCATCGGGCCGCGGGCTCCGACGCGCTCGACCGGACCGACTTCGACGGCAACGCCATTGGCCGCCAGGCTGGCGCATATCTCTGCGAGTGGGCGCGCGGCGACCAGGCAAAAATCCGCGGAGCCTGGAGTCGGCGCCTTGGCCTTCGGCTCGAAAGTGTGGCCTGCCTCATGCACATTGATCTTTTGCGTTCCAAACAGCAGCGCCGTCGGCCGGTCCGGCTCATCGAGGCGCTTGAAGCCGAGCACGCGCTGATAGAAGGCGCAGGTGTCTTCGACAGAGCCAACCGTCAGCACGAAATGATCGATACCGGCAATCAAGGTAGCGCCTCAGCTAATGTTTGTTTTGGCATGTCCTTGTCCCAAAACCGCTGCGCACCCTCGGTCAAGCCCAAGGGCATGCTTTTGGGCGACATGCATTCCTTGTTTTATGCATGTCCTTACCCCAAAACCGCTGCGCAGTTTTGGGCGACATGCATCAGATGTTGCGGCTGCCCGGCTTGACTGGCGGTATGGCGGCAAGCTCGGGCGGCAGCCTGTCGGCCGGGTAGGCCGGAACCTCATATTCGGCGAGCGCGATCAGCGGCACGCCGACATCGGTCTTGCCGGCCGAGCGGTCGATGATGCAGGCAGCGGCAACGACCTCGGCGCCAAGCGCGCGCAGGCAGTCGATGGTCTCGCGGATCGACAGGCCAGTGGTGACGATGTCCTCGACGATGACGACGCGCGAACCCCTGGCGATCTCGAAGCGGCGGAGCCGGAACTCGCCCCCTTCCCGCTCGACCCAGATCGCCGGTGCGCCAATATGGCGCGACGTCTCGTAGGCCGGGATCAGCCCGCCGATCGCCGGGCCGACAACGTAATCGATCCTGCCGGACACAGCAGCGCGGATCTTTTCGGCCAGCGCCTTGCACAGGCGCTCGGTCTTGTCGGCATGCATGAAGACCCGCGCCTTCTGCAGGAAGACCGGGCTTCGCAAGCCCGATGTCAGGATGAAATGCCCTTCGAGAACGGCACCGGCTTCACGGAAAACGCCCAGCACTTCGTCGGTGTTCATTTGTTCGCTCCATGTAGTGAATGGTGAATGGTAGTGAGTAGTGATGGCATCCTATTCACTATTCACTATTCACTATTCACTATTCACTATTCACTATTCACTATTCACTACTCACTACTCACCCATTCACGCGCCGTGCATCGCTGACGCTCGAATTATCCTTGAGCTGCGACAGCAGCCGGTTCAGGTGCTTCAGGTCCCAGACTTCGAGATCGATCAGCATTTCGGTGAAATCAGGCGCGGTGCGCACCATCGACAATGTATGGATGTTGGCGTCGTTGGATGCAACGACCTGTGAGATGTCGGCCAGCGACCCCGGCGCGTTGATGGCGGTGACCGAGACGCGCGCCGGAAAACGCTCCTTGGTGCGCTCGTCTATGTCCCAGCGCACGTCGATCCAGCGTTCGGGCTGGTCGTCGAAGGCCTGCAGCGCCGGCGACTGGATCGGATAGATGGTGATGCCGGTCCCCGGCTGCACGATGCCGACGATGCGGTCGCCGGGCACA
Organism: Mesorhizobium escarrei; assembly: GCF_935825525.1. Classification (GTDB taxonomy): domain Bacteria; phylum Pseudomonadota; class Alphaproteobacteria; order Rhizobiales; family Rhizobiaceae; genus Mesorhizobium; species Mesorhizobium escarrei. Next base: position 13,539 of record NZ_CAKXZT010000190.1, on the reverse strand, counting down.
GCGCCTTCCGGCGCGAAGCGGACCGGCAGGTCGCCGCGCACTCCGCGGATCGGCACGGCGCCGTCCTTTGGCTGGTCCTTGTCCTTGCGTGCGGCGCGGCCCGGAATCTGGAACAGCATGCCGGCGGCGTTGCGGATCTTCGACCAGCCCTCCTCGCGCTGCTTGGGCGCGGCCAGCGTGACGCGCTCGTCCTTGTAGTCGGGAAACACCGCCTTCATGACATCGGTGGAGGCAAGCTCGCCGCGGCCGACAGAGGCCAGCACATCCTCGATGTCCTTGCGTGCCAGCCGATGCAGCACCGATTTCAAGCTTTCCTTGGTAAAAATCTTGCCTGACCGCTCGAAAGCGCGTTCCAGTATGCGGATACCGAGACCCGAATACTGCTTGCGGATGGCATTCTTGGTGGCGCGGCGGATCGCCGAGCGCGCCTTGCCGGTGACGACGACCGATTCCCATGCCGCCGGCGGCACCTGCGCCTTGGAGCGGATGATCTCGACCTCGTCGCCATTCTTCAGCTCGGTCATCAGCGGCATGATGCGGCCATTGACCTTGGCCCCGACGCAGGTATCCCCGACATCGGTGTGCACCGCATAGGCGAAGTCGATCGGCGTGGCGCCGCGCGGCAGCGCGATCAGCATTCCCTTAGGCGTGAAGCAGAACACCTGGTCCTGGAACAGCTCCAGTTTGGTGTTTTCGAGGAAGTCCTCGGGATTGTCGCCTTCGGCTAGCTGCTCGATGGTGCGCCGCAGCCAGGCATAGGCGTTGGTCTCCTTCGAGATCGCGTGGGCGGTGCCGTTCACCTTGCCGCCGCTGTCCTTGTAGATCGAATGCGCGGCAACGCCATATTCGGCGATCTTGTTCATCTGATAGGTGCGGATCTGCAGCTCGACGCGCTGCCGCGACGGTCCGACGATGGTGGTGTGGATCGAACGGTAGTCGTTCTGCTTCGGGGTCGAGATGTAGTCTTTGAAGCGGCCGGGCACCATCGACCATGTCGTGTGGATGGCGCCGAGCGCCCGGTAGCAGTCCTCGACGGTATCGACGACGACGCGAAAGCCGAAAATGTCGGACAGCTGCTCGAAGGACAGCGCCTTGGCCTCCATCTTGCGGAACACCGACCAGGGCTTCTTCTGACGGCTCTTGACCTCGGCCTTGATCGCATATTTGTCGAACAGCGTGGACAGCGCCTTCTCGATCTCGGACAGCACATCCTTGTTGCGCTCGAAGATTTCGGCGAGCCGCGCGGTGACGGCGCGGTAGGCTTCGGGATTGATGAAGCGGAAGGCGATCTCCTCGAGCTCCTCGCGCATGCCTTGCATGCCCATGCGCCCGGCCAGCGGCGCATAGATATCCATCGTTTCCTCGGCGATGCGCAGGCGCTTGGCTTCGGGCACATGGTCCAGCGTGCGCATGTTGTGCAAGCGGTCGGCAAGCTTGACCAGAAGCACGCGAACGTCTTCCGATATCGCCAGCAAGAGCTTGCGCAGGTTTTCCGCCTGCTCGGCCTTCTTGGAGACGAGGTCGAGTTTCTTCAGCTTGGTCAGGCCTTCGACCAGCTTGCCCATTTCCGGACCGAACAGCTCGTCGATCTCGGCCCTGGTCGCCGTGGTGTCCTCGATCGTGTCGTGCAGCAACGCAACCGCGATGGTCGCCTCATCCATGTGCATTTCGGTGAGGATGGCGGCGACTTCGAGCGGATGCGAGAAATAAGGATCGCCGGAGGCGCGCTTCTGGTGACCATGCTTCTGCATGGCGTAGACATAGGCCTTGTTGAGCAGCGCCTCGTTGACGTCAGGCTTGTAGCGCTGGACGCGCTCGACAAGCTCATACTGACGCATCATGGGCGGGATCTCGCAGTGCTGAAATGAATCATGCGCCGCACTGGCGTACGGCGCATGTCATAGATAACCACGAAACCGCCGGCGCGAAAGTGTCGGCGGCCGATGGGAAGATTAATAGTCGTCGCTTTTTTCCGGCGGCACCAGACCTTCGATGCCGGCCAGGAGGTCTTCCTCGGTCATGCGGTCGAAGGTGATGTTGTCCTCGGTGTCGTCGGCATCGGTTGCCGCAGCGGCGGTACCGGTCTGGTCGGCGATCGCCTCGCCGTCGGCTTCCGGCTCGTCGACCTCGACATGCTTCTGCAGGGAGTGGATCAGGTCTTCCTTGAGGTCGTCGGGCGACAATGTCTCCTCGGCGATCTCGCGCAGCGCGATGACCGGATTCTTGTCGTTGTCACGAGGAACGGTGATCTGCGCGCCCTGGCTGATCTGACGGGCGCGGTGGCCGGCCAGAAGCACGAGCTCGAAGCGGTTGTTGACCTTGTCGATGCAATCTTCAACGGTTACGCGGGCCATGAGTTGCCCCTTTCATGCCTGGATTTGATGGAAAACAGGCGCGGTCCATAACCCGAACGCCGCCAAAATACAAGCTTTTTGGCAATACCAGGTCGGGGCCGGGCCAGGGGCCTGGCCACGGCCAATCTGGGCGCGCGCCGCCTGCGATTATACGGCACCGATCACAATTGCTTGCTATGCAGCATCATACCCTTGGTTTGCCGTAAAACCGGCGTTATCTCGAATGACGAAGGTCAGCCGGTTATTTCAGGCCGACCGATAGTCACGTGCATTTAGACGACCGCTTATTTTCGAAAAGGAATATTTGCCATGTTCGATCCTCGTGAAAAAATCGCGCTTTTCATCGACGGCGCCAATCTTTACGCCACGTCGCGCGCGCTCGGCTTCGACATCGACTACCGCAGGCTTTTGTCGAGCTTCCAGAAGCGCGGCTACCTGCTGCGTGCCTACTACTACACCGCGCTGGTCGAGGATCAGGAGTATTCCTCGATCCGGCCGCTGATCGATTGGCTTGACTATAACGGCTTCAAGGTGGTGACCAAGCCGGCCAAGGAGTTCACCGACTCGACCGGCCGCCGCAAGATCAAGGGCAATATGGATATCGAGCTGACCGTCGATGCGCTGGAACTCGCCGATGTCGTCGACCACTACGTCATCTTTTCCGGCGACGGCGATTTCCGCACGCTGGTCGAGGCGCTGCAGCGGCGCGGGCGCAAGGTCTCGATCGTCTCGACCATGGCTTCGCAGCCGCCGATGATTTCCGACGATCTGCGCCGCCAGGCCGATCATTTTATCGACCTGATGACGCTGAAGAGCGATGTCGGCCGCGATCCATCCGAGCGGTCGGTGCGCCGGCCCGAACCGGCCGAAGTCGACGAGGACGAGTATTGACGGCGGCGGTCTTGACCGCTCCGCTGGTCGCGTCCCCAGAGCCCGATCGCGATTGCCCGCTCTGCCCGCGGCTGCATGATTTTATCGCGCAATGGCGGCAGCGCGAGCCGTCCTGGTTCAATGCACCGGTGCCGACTTTCTTGCCGCCGGAGGGCGAGGATGCCGTTAAACTGTTAATTGTCGGGCTGGCGCCGGGTCTGCGTGGTGCAAACCGCACCGGACGCCCCTTCACCGGCGATTTTGCCGGCGACCTGCTCTACAACACGCTGATCGCACACGGCTTTGCTCGCGGCCAATTCAAGGCGCGGCCCGATGACGGGCTGGAGCTTGTCGGCACGGCGATCACCAATGCAGTGCGCTGCGTGCCGCCTGACAACAAGCCGGTCGGCGCCGAGATTGCCACCTGCCGAACATTCCTGATGCCGACGATCGCACGGTTTAAAAACCTGCGCGCCGTGCTGGCGCTGGGCTCGATCGCGCACCAGTCGACCGTGCGGGCGCTCGGCCAGCGTGTTGCCGCTTTTCCCTTCCGCCACGGCGGGCAGCAGCAAACCAATGGCGTGACGCTGTTCTCCAGCTACCATTGCTCGCGCTACAACACCAACACCGGCGTGCTGACCGAAGCGATGTTCGTCAACGTCTTCAGCCAGATAGAAGAGTTTTTGCAGAAATAAGAGCCGGACGCGCCGCCGTCAGTTGGCTAGAAGCCCTCCAGGACGATCTTTCCCTTGGCCTTGCCGCTCTCGATCAGCGCATGGGCGCGCTTCAAATTGGCGGCATTGATGAGGCCGCCAGTCTCGCCAAGCGTCGTCCGGATCGCGCCAGTGTCAACGAGCCTCGCCAATTCGTTCAGATGTTCGCCTTGCGACGCCATGTCCGCCGTCTCGAACATCGAGCGGGTGAACATGAACTCCCAATGCACCGAGACGCTCTTGCGCTTGAACGGATTGATGTCGAGCAATTTCGGATCGTCGATAACCGCGAAACGTCCCTGCGGCGCGATCAACGCGGCGATCTCGGCCAGATGCTCGTCAGTGTTCGTCGTCGAGAACACGAAGCTAGGGGCACCGATGTCCAGTGCTGCGACTTCGGCCGCCAGCGGCTTGGAATGATCAACGACATGGTGGGCGCCGAGCCCGAGCGCCCAGTCCCGTGTTTCGAGCCTCGACGCGGTGGCAATCACCGTCAGACCGGTCAGTTGTCTCGCAAGCTGCACTGCGATCGATCCGACACCGCCGGCGCCGCCGATGATCAGGATGGCGGGTGCCGCGCCCGGAACGGGCTTTCTGACGTCGAGACGATCGAAAAGGGTCTCCCAGGCAGTGACCGCCGTCAACGGCAGCGCTGCTGCTTCCGCATAGCCGAGTGAGGTCGGCTTGCGGCCGACGAGCCGCTCGTCGACACAATGGAACTCGGCATTGGTGCCTTGCGGCGCAAGCGCGCCTGAATAGAAGACATCGTCACCGGCCCTGAAGAGCTCAGCGCCCGGGCCGGTCGCGACAACCCGGCCGGCGGCATCCCAACCGAGCACCCGCCATTGGCCGGCTTCGGGAGCGATGTTGCGCCGCACCTTGGTGTCGACCGGGTTGACCGAGATCGCCTTCACCTCGACCAGCAGGTCGCGTCCCTTGGTGTCCGGCTTCGACAGTTCGATGTCGACGAGGGAGGCCTCGTCCGTGATGGGAGCTGGAATTTGATAACCGACGGCGCGCATCTTCATCTCCGTGATCGCTGTTGTAAGGGATAGACATGCTGTCTACGATCACCATGCGCAAGAATGCACATATAAAGCACATAGTGTAGAAAAGGATACCGTTATGCCGCGCATTCGCCACGAGCGATTCGATTGCAGCCCCGGCTGCACCGTGGAGGGTACGCTCCGCTACATCGACGGAAAGTGGAAAGGCGTCGTGCTCTACCATCTGTTGGAGGGCACGCTGCGCTTCAACGAGATTCGCCGGCGGATACCGAACTGCACACAGCGCATGTTGACCAACCAGCTCCGCGAACTGGAGGCGGATGGGCTGATTGCGCGCAAGGTCTACCCGCAGGTGCCGCCGAAAGTGGAATACAGCCTGACGCCGCGCGGCAGGAGCCTGGAACCGGTGATCACGGCCCTAGAGGCCTGGGGCGACGCAAATGTTGCCCTCAGCCCGCAGACATCGCAAGCTGCGGCGTAAGAGCGACCGAAAGCACCTCACCAGCGGCGATATCCCTCCCCCAACCCGTTCAGGGTGTTCGCGGGATTTCTGAAGGCATGGATTCAGGTGGCGCTGTGAACAGTGTAGTCAGCGTTTCCTGCCCACCCTGAAGCACATTCAGATCGACATCGCCAATGATGCCGTCGACGCGACCGCTGTCATGGTATTGCCAATAGATCCAGTCGTCATGACCTGGCTGCAGCGCTAGCGAACGAACCCAGCGCGGGCGGCCGACGATCTGGCCGGCATAGGCCCGTGCCGCGTCGTCGGTGACATAGAGGATCGCCGTCTTGCTGAAAGCTGCCTCGACAGGGCCGAGGAAAGCCGAGAGTTCAACGCTCAATTCTTCGGGCGATGGCCGCCGCGGGCAATTGCCGACGAATTCGATATCCACCACCGGGGGCAGCAGCGCTTGACCGCGCGGCACGACAGAGATGAAATTCTTCGCCTGATCGGCGCCAGGCCTGCAGAAGGTGAAGAAATGGTAGGCCCCGACCGCCAGGCCGGCCGCACGCGCTTCGCGCAGATTGGCGGCGAAGGCATCGTCGACGTGGTCGCCACCTTCGGTTGCCTTGATGATGGCGAAGGCGACATCGTCGGCGGCAACACGCCGCCAGTCGATCTGTCGTTGGTGATGCGAAACGTCGATGCCCCTGACCGGATATTTGCTGCGGTCCGGAGAAAACGGTTGGAAGTAGAAATAGACGCCGGCCGCGACCAGGCACGCCAGGATCAGGCCGCCCGCCCAAAAGACGATCCGGTTCTTCAAAGGAGCGGCTCCCAGTCTACCCACGCTCCTTTAGCAGCCGGCCCTTCTCGCGCGACCAGTCGCGCTGCTTTTCGGTCTCGCGCTTGTCGTGCAATTTCTTGCCGCGGCCGACGGCGAGCAAAAGCTTCGCCCGGCCCTGGTCGTTGAAATAGATTTTTAGCGGCACCAGCGTCATGCCTTCGCGATCGACGCTCTGCGACAGCTTGGCCATCTCGCGCTTGTTGAGCAGGAGTTTGCGGCGCCGGCGCGGCTCGTGGTTGAAGCGGTTGGCCTGCAGATATTCCGGCAGATAGGAGTTGATCAGCCAGATCTCGCCGCCCTCGACCGAGGCGTAACTGTCCTGGATGTTGGCCTGGCCTTGACGCAGCGACTTCACCTCGGTGCCGGTCAGCACCAGGCCGGCCTCGATCGTGTCGAGCACCTCGTAAGAAAAACGCGCCTTGCGGTTTTCCGCAACGGTCTTGTTGTTGGGATCGGCTTTTCTGACCTGGTTCATAACGTCTAGAGTCCGTTTCGAAACTCGCTCCTGCGAGTCAGATGATGGTGGCACTAGAGCGCCGCGCGTTTTTCAAACGCGCAAAGGGCGCTCTAGAAGCCTGAGTTTGCGCATGGTCCTTTCCGAAAGCGAACGCTTTCGGGGCCATGCGAGAACCGGAGCGGAGCGTACATATAGTACGTGAGCACCGGAAGCGCAGGTGACGCCTTCAGATGGCCGCAGGAGTAGAGTTTCCAAACGGGCTCGCTAGTTAATCAAGCCGGCGTGCTTCATGGCCGCATCGATCTTCTCGGCGGTCGACTGCTCGACCGTGACCAGCGGCGAACGCAGTACGTTCTCGACCTTGCCGAGCTTCGACAGCGCATATTTCGCGCCGGACACGCCGGGTTCCAGGAAAATCGCCTTGTGCAGCGGCAGCAGGCGGTCCTGCAACTCCAGCGCCTTGGCATTCTCGCCGGAAAGCGTCGCCTCCTGGAATTCGGCGCACAGCCGCGGCGCGACATTCGCCGTCACCGAGATGCAGCCGACGCCGCCATGGGCGTTGAAACCAAGCGCCGAGGCGTCCTCGCCGGAAAGCTGGATGAAATCCTTGCCGCAGGTGGCCCGCTGCTCGGAAACCCGCTCGACCTTGCCGGTGGCATCCTTGACGCCGACGATATTCTTGAAGTCGTGCACCAACTGGCCCATCGTCTCGGGCATCATGTCGATCACCGAACGCGGCGGAATATTGTAGATTATGATCGGCAGGCTGGTCGCCTTGGCGACCGCGGCGAAATGCGCATAGAGGCCGCGCTGCGTCGGCTTGTTGTAGTAAGGCGTGACGACGAGCGCCGCGTCGGCGCCTGCCTTCTCGGCATATTGCACCAGGCCGACCGCCTCTTCGGTGTTGTTGGAGCCGGCGCCGGCGACGACCGGAACGCGGCCCTTGGCGACCTCGATACAGACCTTGACGACTTGGCGGTGCTCGTCATGCGACAGCGTCGGCGACTCGCCGGTGGTGCCGACCGGAACCACGCCCGTCGTGCCTTCAGCGATCTGCCAGGCGATGAAGGCGCGAAACGCTTTCTCGTCGAAACGGCCGCTCTTTTCGAACGGTGTCACGAGCGCGGTAAGCGAGCCTCTCAGCATGTCGTCCAACTCCTTGGGACTGGCGCATGGCCCCGAAAATCGGCGTCGATTCACGGAAGGTCATGCGCCAAATTTAAAGTGCTACAGCGTCCTTTGCGCGTCCGAGGAGACGCGCGGCGCTGCAGGTGTTTTGTCGTGCGCGCCTTCTAGCCGAAAGCGAAGCGGCGCACCATAGTCTCGACACCGTTGCGCGGCAAGCATGGCAGCAGTGCCAGCAGGCGAACGACCGCGATAGAACTTGTTTACGGGCTCTTCATCACAGCCAATTAGGCTTCGGTCGATCTGTGCCTGTTGGTAATGTGCAAGACAGGAAACGATGAAGACCATGCCGACCAGGCAGCCTCATTTTTTCGCGCTGCTTGGCGCAATCCTGCTGACGCCGACCCTTGTGGCCGCCGGCAAAGTAGTCGATGTGCGGCTCACGTCGGCCATCCCAACGCCAAACCTGCAGGATGCGGGCCTGCCGAATACGGGCCGGCAGGATGCGGGATTTCCATCCGCCAGCGTCGCCAGGCTGAAGAGCGGCCTCGATGCGCTGGCCGAAAACGACATCGCCGGTGCGCGACGACTGCGCGAGGCCCTGCCGGTCAATTCGCTCGACCGGCACATCCTTGCCTGGGCGATCGCGCTCTATGGCGGCGACAAGGTGCCAAGCGGCGACATCGCCGATGCTGCGAAAATGCTGCCGAACTGGCCGGGCATGATCGTCTTGCGCAAGAACAGCGAGCGCGCGCTCTACCGCGAAAACCCCGCGCCTGAGATCGTGGTGCAGGCTTTCGGCAGCAGCCAACCTCAAACAGTCGAGGGCGTGGTGATCCTCGCCCGCTCCTATGTCTCGCAGGGCAACCTCAAGGCGGCGCGCTCGGTGCTGTCGCCTTTCTGGCGCACCGAGAAACTGGAGGCCAGGGACGAGGCGGCGATCATCCAGGAATTCGACACGCTGATCCCCGCAGCCGACAACCGTTTCCGCATGGAGCGCATGTTTTATGCCGACCGGGTCAATTCGGCGCTGCGCGTCGCCGGCCTTGCCGGCGCCCAGCAGCTGGCCGACGCCTGGGCCGCGGCCGACAGGGGCGACAAGAACGCGGCCAGACTGCTGAAGGCGGTGCCCGCGGCTCAGCGTTCGGCCGGCTATTTCTTCGCGCAAGCCCAATATCTGCGCAAGCAGGAGAAGTTTTCCGACGCCGCCGCCATGGTGATGAAGGCCCCGACCGATCGCAACGCCCTGATCGACCCGGATGCCTGGTGGGCCGAGCGACGGGTGCTGTCGCGCGAACTGGTCGACCAGGGCGACATGAAGACCGCCTACAGAATAGTCGCCGCACACGCCGCCGAAACTGCTGCCAACGCGGCGGATGCGGAGTTTCATGCCGGCTGGTACGCGCTGCGCGGCCTCAACGATCCCACCACCGCTGCCAAGCATTTTGAGCGGCTCGCCGGTCTCGCCCAGGGGCCGATATCGCTCTCGCGCGCCTATTACTGGCTCGGCCGTGCGGCCGAAGCCGGCGGCCCCGGCAGCGCCAAGGATAATTTTTTACGTGCCGCTGGTTACGGCACGACATTCTACGGCCAGCTCGCCGGCGAGCGCGTCGGCCGGCAGGTCCTCAACATCGCCCATCCGCAGCCGAGCGCCGCCGATCACCGTAATTTTTCCAGCCGCGAGGCGGTCAGCGCCATCAAGCGGCTGCAGCAGGCGGGCTATCAGCGCTACGCCGACACGCTTTACCGCGACCTCGCCGGACAGTTGACCAGTCCCGGAGAGCTGGCGCTGCTGGCCGCGATGGCGGAAAAGCAGGGCAATCACTTCCTGGCGCTGAAAGTCGGCAAGATCGCCGGCGCGCGCGGCATCGATGTCGGGGCGCTGTCGCATCCGCTCGGCGTGATTCCAGAGACCGCCAACATTTCCGGCTCCGGCAAGGCGCTGGCCTATGCGATCGCCCGCCAGGAAAGCGAGTTCAACATCGGCGCCATCTCCAGTGCCGGCGCGCGCGGGCTGCTGCAGCTGATGCCGGGGACCGCCCGGCAATTGGCGAAGAAGGCCGGGATGACCTTCTCGCAGGCGCGGCTGACCACCGACGCCGGCTATAACGCGACCTTGGGCGCCGCCTTCCTCGGCGAGCAGCTCGGCCGCTTCGATGGCTCCTATGTGCTGACCTTCGCCGGCTACAATGCCGGCCCCAGCCGCGCCGCCCAGTGGGTGGCCAGATATGGCGACCCGCGCGGCAAGGACATCGACGCCGTCGTCGACTGGATCGAGCGGATTCCCTACACCGAAACAAGAAGTTACGTCCAGCGCGTGATGGAGAATTACGAAGTCTACAAGATGCGTATTTCCGGCAAGTACGACATTGTGGGGGATCTGGTGAACGGGCGGAGTTGATCCGTCGGGCGAAGGCAGGCTTGGCGAAGTACCCCCTCTGCCCTGCCGGGCATCTCCCCCTCAAGGGGGAGATTGGCTGTCCGTTTGCTTTCGCCAATCTCCAACGCTGTAAAGAAGACGCGGCCAGTGAAACTGCCGATCTCCCCCTTAAGGGGGAGATGTCCGGCAGGACAGAGGGGAGTGCTGTCCCACCGACATCTCGAAAATGAAGCTTCGATTTGACCACCCCCGCCCTCGCCTGTAGCAGTCTTGACGATCCGGCAACGGCCAGGAATCGAGTCCCAAAATGTCGAGCGGTTTTTCCGATTTCTTCTACGCCTCGCCGGATGGGTTGCAACTTCACGCCCGTATCTACGGCGAAGCGAACTCCGAACACTGGCCGGTCGTCTGCCTGCCTGGCCTGACCCGCAATTGCCGCGATTTTCATGAACTGGCGTTGCACCTGTCGCGGCGGGCGCAAACGCCGCGAAAAATCGTCGCCTTCGACTATCGCGGGCGCGGGCGATCCGCCCATGACCCCGATATCGTCCACTACAATGTCGGCGTCGAAGCCGGTGACATCCTCGCCGGGTTGGCGGCGCTGGGCATCGAGGAGGCGGCGTTCATCGGCACGTCGCGCGGCGGGCTGATCATCCATGTGCTCGGCGCGATGCGGCCGGCCGTCTTGCGGGCTATCGTGCTCAACGATATCGGCCCGGTGGTCGAGGCCGGCGGTCTCGCCCATATCCGCTCCTATCTCGAGCGCACGCCGAAGCCGAAAACGCATGCCGAGGCGACCGGCGCCCTGCGCGGCGCGCATGGCAGCGACTTTCCTGCCCTGACCGAGGCGGATTGGCAGCGGATGGTAGCGGCGCTCTACCGCGAGACGGATGAAGGATTATTGCCGGATTTCGACCCGAAGCTGGTCGACACGCTGGCGGGACTCGACCTCACCCAGCCACTCGCAGATCTGTGGCCGCAGTTCGAGGCGCTGACAGCGATCCCGATGCTCGCCATCCGCGGCGCCAATTCGAAGCTGCTGTCCGCCGAGACCTTCGAACAGATGCGAAAGCGTCACCCTTGTGTCGAGTCGATCACGGTCGAGGGCCAGGGCCATGCGCCTTTCCTCGAGACCGGCGGCCTGCCCGGCGCCATCGCCGCTTTTCTGGACACGGCCGAGCAACGCTTCGCCGGGAGCCGGTTTTTTCAACGATAATGGGTGAGGCTTGTTGATTGTGCCGGCGCTTTTCTTTATCCACCAGCGCAACGGAGAGGTGGCCGAGTGGTCGAAGGCGCTCCCCTGCTAAGGGAGTAGAGGTCAAAAGCTTCTCGTGGGTTCGAATCCCATCCTCTCCGCCATCCTGCTTCGCGCTTCGCGCTCGCCGCTTTCGCCATGCGGCGATTCTGCGGCAATGGCTTGGCCGGCGACTCACCAACATCGCCGCAATTGCGGCAGGCAATTGCCGGAATCGGCTGAATTGCAAGGGCTCGCCCAAGGGTATCCGACAGCCCAATGGTTAACGGGAGCTTTCCGAGTGAGGCCAAATCGTGTCATTTGTGCAACAAGGCAGGGGGATAGCACCTGCACAGACCTTTCGCCGATGCGATGGTTGTTGAACGCCGCCGCCTCATGGGTAATGTCGATTTCGAAGGAGCGGCGCGGTGCGCATCTTTTTCGGTAGTGGGGATGGGGCAGGGAACGCTGTCCTTCAGCAAAGAATACCCAGACCCGTTTTTTAACTTTTGACTGGAGGTCAGAAAATGAACATCAAGAGCCTTCTTCTTGGCTCCGCTGCGGCTCTGGTCGCAGTTTCCGGTGCGCGCGCCGCCGACGCCGTCGTCGTCGCCGAGCCGGAACCCGCTGAATACGTCCGCATCTGCGACGTCTACGGCGCTGGCTACTTCTACATCCCCGGCACCGAGACCTGCCTGCGCATCGGCGGCTATGTCCGCTACGACATCGGCGTCGGCGACGTCGGCTCGTTCGACGGTGCTGAGAACTTCGACGTCGAGGACGGCGACATTCAGGACACCTACTACAAGCAGGCCCGCTTTAACCTGAAGACCTGGACCGGCCAGGAAACCGAGCTCGGCACCTTGAAGACCTACACCGAGACCCGCTTCAACTTCGGCAACCGGAACCGGCACGTCAGCAGCACATACGTCCCCGGTCCCGATCCGGACGGCGACGGTCCGCTGCCCCCGCTGCCAGGTGAGACTATCATTGTCGCTAACCCTGCCGAGAACAAGGGCATTTCGCTGAACTTCGCCTGGATCCAGCTCGGCGGCCTGCGCGTCGGTAAAGACGAATCGGCCTTCGATACGTTCATCGGCTACGCCGGCAACGTCATCCAGGATACGCTGGTTCCCTACGGCGGCTTCGACACGAACGTCGTTCAGTACTATTTCGACGCCGGCAACGGCTTCTCGGCCGTGGTCTCGCTCGAACAGGGTTATGGCGACTTCACGATCGACAGCTATGTTCCGCATGTCGTCGGCGGCGTGAAGTGGACGCAGGGCTGGGGCGCCATCACCGGCGTCATTGCTTACGACAGCAACTACGAAGAAGTTTCCGGCAAGGTCCGCCTCGACGTCACCCCGATGGAGAACCTGTCGCTGTTCATCATGGCCGGCTACGGCACTGACGACAACTACGAGGATCCCGGCTTCGCAATACCCGTCGCCGGCGGCCGCGGCATGTACAAGCTGTGGAGCGGCAACTGGGCGGTCTGGGGCGGTGGCACTTACACCATCAACGAGAAGACCTCGTTCAACACCCAGATCTCGTATGACGAAGGCGAAAACCTCGGCATCGCTGCCAATATTGCCTATGATATCGTTCCGGGCCTGACGATCACGGCCGAAGTCGATTACCTGCACGCCGGCGAGTTCGGCGAGGCCGGCTTCAGCAACTGGACCGCTGCGGACGACGAAGACAGCCTCGGCGGCATGCTCCGCTTCCAGCGCTCGTTCTAATCAGCAGCTTTCGACTGAAATCGAACCCGGCGGGCAACCGCCGGGTTTTTTCGTATCGGCGTGGCTGTCGAGGGTGCAAAATTAGGGCGGCAGCGATCCTTCGCGCCCCCCTCTGTCCTGCCGGACATCTCCCCCACGAGGGGGGAGATTGGGCTGTCGTTGCGGCTTTCGCCAATCTCCAACGTTTTTTGAACAGGCGCTGTCAGCGAAGCTGCCGATCTCCCCCCTCGTGGGCAGGGGAATCGCGTTTGAGTAGATGGGAAATTGCTTGCCAATTGACGGGTTGTGGATTCTTGGGAGGACTGCGTTATTGTGGAGCTCTCGATGGAAACGATCCAGGCTGTGTTCGGTCATCTCGATCCGCG
>NZ_CAKXZT010000189.1 GCF_935825525.1 Mesorhizobium escarrei | reverse complement strand
TTCCCCTATTCCCCTATTCCCCTACCTCACCACCCTCACCACCGTGCGGTCCGACAGCAGCGGCAACAGCCGGGCCATCGTGCGTGCCGTCACTGCGACGCAGCCTTGCGTCGGCGTGAAGTCGGGGCGCGCCAAATGAAAGAAGATCGCGCTGCCGCGGCCGCGGCGACGCGGCGAAATGTTCCAGTCGAGCACCAGGCAGGCGTCGTAAAGCCGGTCGGCGCGCAGCATCCGCTCGTGGCTGGCGCCATAGGGGATCTTGACCGCACGGTTGTAGTTGCGGTCCTCGGGCACCTCGCACCAGCCGAGATCGCGACCGATCGGCGCCATCGCCAGCCGGGTTTTGCGGCCGCCGGGAAAATGATCGTTACGGAAATATCCTGACAGTATCCGCATCGACCCAAGCGGCGTGGCGCCATCGCCTTCGCGCTTGCCGGCCGATATGCCGCCGCGCCCCAGAGCACAGGAAAACACCAGTTTGCCAGCCTGCAGGAGCCCCTGGCTGGGGTGGCCGGGCCTGGTGCGCACTGTGAGAACACGAAGCTGTTTTCGCAAAAATGCGCTCGCCTCATTGCACGCGCGTTTTTTCTTGTATGATCGTGCCACGGAACAAATCATTGTGATCGGCTGTTGTGCCGGTCAGCTTCCGCATAAACAGGCAGCGGTCAACTGAATTTTCTTTTCAAAACAACGGATTGATCCATGACTTCACGCACCATTCTGATCGTCGATGACGATGACGACCTGCGCGGCACGCTCGTCGAGCAATTGTCTCTCTATGAAGAATTCGACGTCCTGCAGGAATCAACCGCCGCCAAAGGCATTGCCACGGCCCGCGGCGGCGTCATCGATCTGCTCATCATGGATGTCGGCCTTCCCGACATGGATGGCCGCGAGGCGGTGAAGATGCTGCGCAAGGGCGGCTACAAGTCGCCTATCATCATGCTGACGGGACACGACACCGATTCCGACACGATTCTCGGCCTCGAAGCCGGCGCCAACGACTACGTGGTCAAGCCGTTCCGCTTCGCGGTTCTCCTGGCCCGCATCCGTGCCCAGCTTCGCCAGCATGAGCAGAGCGAAGACGCCACTTTTTCGGTCGGCCCCTACACTTTCAAGCCTAGCCAGAAGCTTCTGATCGACCAGCGCGGCGCCAAGGTGCGGCTGACCGAAAAGGAAGCCTCGATCATCAAGTATCTCTATCGCGCCGACCAGAAGGTGGTGACGCGCGACGTGCTGCTCGAGGAAGTGTGGGGCTACAATTCCGGCGTCACCACGCACACGCTGGAAACCCATGTCTATCGGCTGCGCCAGAAGATCGAGCGCGATCCTTCCAACGCAGAAATTCTTGTGACAGAAAGCGGCGGCTACAAGCTGGTTCCTTAAACATTTAATCATTCAATCAGCGGTTAGGGGAGGGGCCGCTTTCGGGTACGATCCTGAGACTGGAGGTGGTTTCTGGATCGAGCTCGCTGACGCATCGGTCCAAAAATCGGGATTGATTTTGGAAAGGCCGGTGTGTCGATTTCAAAGCGTTTAGAGCGTCCTTTGCGCGTCCAAAGGGAGGCTCGGCGCTGTCAGGGAGGGATTGGACTGGCCGTTCGGGGACATAGCTAGATGGCGTTGGATGACGACATCCGCATCCTGTCCGCCGTGAGGCTCTTCGAGAGCTTCACGGAGGAACAGCTGCGTCTGCTTGCCTTTGGCGCGGAAACCACCAGGCTGCAGGCCGACCACAAGCTTTACCGCGAGGACGACGAGGCCGATTGCGCCTACATCGTGGTCAGCGGGCGCATCGTGCTGTATCGCGAGCAGGATGGCGCCCGCGTCCCGATAGGCACGGCCGGCCCCGGTACGATGCTGAGCGAACTAGCGCTGATCGCCGACACCAACCGGCTGACCAGCGCATCCGCCGAGATCGATTCGGAAGTGCTACGGCTCAGCCGCAAGATGTTCCACCGCATCCTGGAGGAATATCCCGATATCGCGATCCACCTGCACCAGCGCATCTCCGAGGATTTTCTGGCAATGATCCGCCGCATCGAGGAGTTGGCGCCGCGTTTCGAGAACTGAGCCCGGATCAGGGCGGGAAGGTTTAGGTGTATCGAGATTCAGATCAGGCCGGGCCGGAGTCGAAGTCGGGCGCGAAGCGACCAGAATGGTGGGATCCGAGAACCGGAGCGGAGCGTACTTTTGGGTACGTGAGCACCGGAAGCGCAGGAAACCAGCGTTCGCAGGCCGGCCTCATCTGAATATCGATACACCTAATCCAGGTCGAACCGCGCTATGACCGGCACATGGTCCGACGGCCGTTGCCAGCCGCGCGCCGGCCGCAGGATCTCGTAGCCGGTAAAGCTCGGCACCAGGTTGGGCGACGACCAGACATGGTCGAGCCGCCGGCCGCGATCCGACGCCTCCCAATCCTGCGCGCGATAGCTCCACCAGGTGTAGAGCTTCTGCTCATAAGGCACGTTGAGCCGCATCAGGTCGATCCAGTTGCCGGCGAGCCGCATCGCCTCGAAACTTTCCGTCTCGACCGGCGTATGGCTGACCACTTTCAGGAGCTGCTTGTGCGACCAGACATCGTGCTCGAGCGGCGCGATGTTGAGGTCGCCGACCAGGATCGAGCCGGACACTTCGTCGTGCTCGGCACGGATGGCGTTCATTTCGGCGACGAAATCCAGCTTGTGCCTGAACTTGCGGTTGATCTCCGGATCGGGCTCGTCGCCGCCGGCCGGCACATAGAAATTGTGCAGCAGGATCGCCTTCCCGCCGGCCCGCACGGTGACCGACAGATGCCGGCAGTCCTCGATCTCGCAGAAGCGGCGCTTTTCGACGATCGCGATCGGCCGACGCGCCACCGTCGCCACGCCGTGATAGCCCTTCTGACCGTGGAAGGCGATGTGCTGATAACCGAGCTTGCGAAACGCCTTCTCGGGAAACAGTTCGTCGGGAACTTTGGTTTCCTGCAGGCAGAGCACGTCCGGTGCCTGTTCGACAAGCAGGCGTTCGACGAGCGGCATGCGCAGGCGGACGGAATTGATGTTCCAGGTGGCGACAGAAAAGGGCATGCGGTGAGTCCGGGATAGCACGGGACCGCAGGAACCGGATGGCCCCGACGGGCTGGTGCCTTTTTGGCAAGGAAGTTCCGGAAACTACTGCCAGCCATACGCTGCAAAAACAAGCCGGGCGCAATCGTCGACCCTCGCGCCGCCCCTCATTGCCCTGCCGGGCATTTCTCCCCGTGAACGGGGAGAAAGAAGCTGGCTCCAGCGCAGCACCATTCTTTCAACCATGGTGGATGGCGAAACCGTCGATGACAGCGTCCTTCTCCCCGTTTGCGGGGAGAAGATGGCGGCAGCCAGATGAGGGGCAGCGCTGACGCCCGGAAAGGCCTCCCACGACGAAGCGCAGGAAACCGCCATTCGCAGGCCGGCCTCACCTGAATAACAGCGGATCCTACCGCGACTTGGTGTTCAGCTCGCGGTTGGCCGTATAGTCGATGGCAAAAGTCTCGGGGGCGAAGCTTACGCCTTCCCTGACGTTGAAGATCATCACCGTCGTGTCCTTGCCTTGCGCGTCGGTGATCGTCCACTGGCGCAATTCGTAGGTTTTCGGATCGAACATCATGGTGATCTTCGAACTGCCGAACACCGATTTGTCGGCGAGTTGGATGGTGGTGACGTCATTCTCTTCCTTGACGCTTTTGACGCGGCCGCCGGAGAGATCGATCTTGGTGTCGAGCAGCAGCTTGAGCGGCGTTTTCGACAGTGGGTAGAGATCGGATGTTTTCAGCCGCTTGTTGAGGATGACCACCGACTTGCCGTCGGAAATCACCCGGAAATTCGACGTCCCATCATAGTTGAAGCGTATCTTGCCCGGCCGTTCCAGAAAGAACTTGCCGCCGGTCTGCTCGCCCTTGGGTCCGAACTGCACGAATTCGCCGGCCATCGATTTGACTGAGGAAAAATGGTCGGCGATCTTCTGCGCGGTGGCTGGCACCGCCGCTTGCGCCGACGCCAGCAACTGGACCCCGGGCACGACATTGATGGCCGCGGCACCTGCCAGGACCAGGCCGAGGCCAAGCAGTTGGCGGCGGGTCGGGGCAAAATCGCTGATCGTGGCGAAAGAAGAGTTTTTCATGCCGGTTACTCTCGTCTGGTTTATCTGTTGTCGCAGTGTTTGGCCCCCCAGTTGGGCTTAAGTTTGGCGGCCGAACAGCGCTTGGTCGTTGCAAACGCTCCAGAAGGTACAAAGTTGCTGCCCTCAGGTTGCAGTCGCGAAAATCCTATCGCCGGGCGGATCAGAACTTGTCGTCCTCCGTCGGCACCAGAATCTCGCGTTTTCCCGCATGGTTGGCCGGGCCGACAATGCCTTCCTTCTCCATCTTCTCGATGATCGAGGCGGCGCGGTTGTAGCCGATGCCGAGCCGGCGCTGGATGTAGCTGGTCGAGGCCTTGCCGTCGCGCAGCACCACCGCAACCGCCTGGTCGTAGGGATCGTCGGAATCCTCGAAATTGCCGCCGCCACCGCCCGAGCCACCCTTGCCCGACGGCTCGTCGTCGTCCTCGTCGTCATCCTCGGTAATGGCATCGAGATATTCCGGCACGCCCTGCAGCTTCAGATGCGCGACGATCTTCTCGACCTCGTCATCGGAAACGAAGGGACCGTGCACGCGCTGGATGCGGCCGCCGCCGGCCATGTAGAGCATGTCGCCCATGCCAAGCAGCTGTTCGGCGCCTTGCTCGCCCAGAATGGTGCGGCTGTCGATCTTCGACGTCACCTGGAAGGAGATGCGGGTCGGGAAGTTGGCCTTGATCGTGCCGGTGATGACGTCGACCGACGGCCGCTGCGTCGCCATGATGACGTGGATGCCGGCGGCGCGCGCCATCTGCGCCAGGCGCTGCACCGCGCCTTCGATGTCCTTGCCGGCGACCATCATCAAATCGGCCATCTCGTCGATGATGACGACGATGTAGGGCATCGGCTCGAGATCGAGGTTTTCGGTCTCGTAGACCGCTTCGCCGGTCTGCCGGTCGAAGCCGGTCTGCACGGTACGCGAGATTTTTTCGCCCTTCTTCTCGGCCTGCTGCACCCGAGCGTTGAAACCGTCGATGTTGCGGACGCCGACCTTCGACATTTTGCGGTAGCGGTCCTCCATCTCGCGCACAGTCCATTTCAGCGCCACCACCGCCTTCTTCGGGTCGGTGACGACAGGCGTCAAAAGATGCGGGATGCCGTCATAGACCGAGAGCTCGAGCATTTTCGGATCGATCATAATCAGCCGGCAGTCCTGCGGCGTCAGTCGGTAAAGCAGCGACAGGATCATGGTGTTGATGGCGACCGACTTGCCCGAGCCGGTGGTGCCGGCGACCAGCACGTGCGGCATCTTGGCGATGTCGACGATGACCGCCTCGCCATTGATGGTCTTGCCGAGCGCCAGCGCCAGCTTGGCCTTGGTGGTCTCGAAATCGCGGCTGGCCATGATTTCCCTGAGATAGACGGTCTCGCGCTTGGCGTTCGGCAGCTCGATGCCAATGGCGTTGCGGCCCGGCACCACGGCGACGCGGCAGGCGATCGCGCTCATCGAGCGGGCGATGTCGTCAGACAGGCCGATGACCCGCGACGATTTGATGCCGGGCGCCGGCTCCAGTTCATAGAGCGTGACGACCGGGCCAGGGCGGACATGGATGATCTCGCCCTTGACGCCGAAATCCTCCAGCACGCCTTCGAGCAGGCGGGCATTCTGCTCGAGCGCGTCCTTGGACAGGCTGGCGTCGCGCACGACGTTCTTCGGTTCGGACAGGAAATGCAGCGACGGCATTTCGAATTGTTCGGAGCCGATCAGCGAGGTCTGGGCTTCGCGCTGGACACGCGCCCCCGGAACCGGCCGGGGCGCCGGCGCCGCGACGCGTGTGGCCGCATCGGAGCGGAACGGCTGCACCTTCGCATTGGGAGCAGTGGCGCGCTGGCCCGCCGGCTCCGGCGCAAAATCCATGTCATCGTCATCGTCAAAAACATCGGCGTCGTCGGGATCGAGCGAGGCACTGCGGTCGTTGACCATGGCGGCGAAGAATTCCGGCTCGACGCGGGCGCGGCCATCGGCGCTCATCCGCGATTCGGCGAATTCGGCCGATTCGACCCGTTCGGCAGCGCGCCGCCAGGCGCTGGCGCGCGGCTCCATCTCCGGTTCGAAATCGTCGCGCTCGCGGCGGCGCGCGGCGCGGCGGCGGAGGTAGGCCCGCAACGATAGCCACCAATGCGTGATCGCGCCAAGCGCCAGAATGCCCTCGTCGCCCTCACCCTCGTCATTGTCGAAAAGCAGGTCGTCCTGGTCCCTCGGATCGGGTCCAGCCGGTTGCTCCAGGACGGCGAAACCGTTCTTGCGTGCAATCAGCGCCGAGCCGTAGGCAAACAGCCACAGTGCCGGCGCGGCCAGAAGCACGGCGAGCACGCTGGCGATAAGACCGGTCGGATAGCCGCCGACGACGAGACCGGGAATTTTGAGCACCATGTCGCCGAACACGCCGCCGAGACCGGTCGGCAGCGGCCAGGTCTTGGGCGGCACCACGCAGCCGGCCATGGCCGCGGCAAGCACAGCGTAGCCGAACCAGGCGAGCCCGCGCTTCGGCAGCCTGTCGACGCCGCGTGCCGAAAACAGCAGAAACCCCCAGACCACCGCCGGCACCAGCGCCGCGACCGCAGCAAGGCCGAAGAACTGGATGGCAAGGTCGGAGAAGACAGCGCCCACATAGCCCATGGCGTTGGTGACGATGTTGTCGGTGGCGTGAGAGAAGCTCGGGTCGGCGACGTTCCAGGTGGCGAGGCTGGCGACGCCGAAGGCGACCAGCGCAAACAGGCCGGCGCCGACCAGCCGGCCGACCTGACGCCGCGCGAACGCCCGGATGCCGTGCCCCGTATCGGCCAGCGCAAGCGGTGCTGAAGCCCCTGAACGCATTCGTCGTTCCCCGTCTGTCATGGACTGGCCGGACGCATGACGCACTCCGGCAGATTCGTGTGCCAGACTATCGGCGGGAAGGTTAAGGCCGCATTAACCATGGGTGCGTGCCGGCGCTCCCCGAGTGGAAACCAGTCACACAAAGGGCGGGCACGCTGGCCCGGGCCGATGTTTCATCGCCAAGATCGATCAGGCGCCCGATCAAGCGATTGTGACCGAGCCTGGACTGCCACCGGCGCGGCGTCGCACACGAAAAAGAGGCCCGGAACCGGTCCGGGCCTCAATGCGTGAGCCCTTTTCGGGAGCGTCACGACGGGAGGGAAGGATGCAGGGCGGCCGAGGCCGCCCCAGACCAGGCTTACGGGTGATAGGCCGCTTCGCCATGCGCGGTGAGGTCGAGCCCTTCGCGCTCTGCATCGGCTGTCGGACGCAGGCCTACGATCATATCGACGATCTTGTAGAGGATGGCGCTGCCGATGCCCGACCACAGGACGGTTACCAGGACACCCTTGAACTGCGACCACAGCTGGGTCGCCGTGCCGGCATAGCCGGCAGCGAAGTCGGCTGTCGAATAATCGACGATGCCGGCGCCGCCGAGAGCGGGGTTGACCAGGATGCCGGTGCCGAGCGCGCCGATGATGCCGCCGATGCAGTGGATGCCGAAGACATCGAGGCTGTCGTCGTAGCCGAACTTGTTCTTCACGACCGAGACGAAGAAATAGCAGACGCAGCTGGCGACGATGCCGAGCACGATGACGCCCATCGGTCCGCCAAAGCCGGCAGCGGGCGTGACGGCGACAAGGCCGGTAACAGCGCCCGAAACCGCGCCAAGCATGGAGGCTTTGCCGCGCAGCAGCGTTTCAAGCACGATCCAGGTGACTGCCGCCGCGGCTGTGGCGACGAAGGTGTTGACCATGGCCAGCACCGCATAGGCGTTGGCCTCGAGGTTCGAACCGGCATTGAAGCCGAACCAGCCGACCCACAGCAGCGACGCGCCAACCATGGTCAGCGTCATCGAATGCGGCGCCATGACGTCCTTGTTGTAGCCAATGCGCTTGCCGATCATCAGCGCGCCGACAAGGCCGGCGATGCCCGCATTGATGTGAACGACGGTGCCGCCTGCGAAGTCGATGGCGCCAAAGCCGAAGATGAGCCCCGACGGGTCGCTGTAAGCGCTCGGGCCGCCCCAGAACCAGACCATATGCGCGATCGGGAAGTAGACGAATGTGACCCACAGGATGGTGAAAAGGATCACGGCCGAAAACTTGACCCGTTCGGCGAAGGCGCCGACGATCAGGGCGGGCGTGATGCAGGCGAAGCTCATCTGGAAGATGACGAACACCAGCTCAGGAATGGCGACGCCCTTGGTGAAGGTTTCCGATACCGTCGTCACGTCGACGCCGGCAAGAAACATCTTGGAAAGGCCGCCGACGAAGGCATTGCCGGGGGTGAAGGCAAGGCTGTAGCCGTAGAAAACCCAGACGATCATGACCACGCTGGTGATGGTGAAGACCTGCATCAGCACCGACAGCATATTCTTGGCGCGAACCAGGCCGCCGTAGAAAAGGGCAAGGCCGGGAATGGTCATCAACAGCACCAGTATGGTGGAAATCATCATCCACGTCGTGTCGCCCTTGTCGACGGTAAAGGCCGGCGCTGCTGGCGCGGCCGGTGCGGCCGGCGCCGCTTCCTGCGCGAACGCGGCGACCGTGCCCAGCGCTGCGATAGCGAGTGAGCCCAGCAGCGCGGTGCGCGCCGCCGACTTCAAAGTAGAAGGAATATTCATTGAACTCTCCATTGGAATACGTTTCCGCAGCTCAAAGCGCGTCGGTGTCTGTTTCGCCGGTGCGAATCCGCACCGCCTGGTCGATGCCGAAAACGAAGATCTTGCCGTCCCCGATCTGACCGGTCTTGGCCGCCGCAGTGATGGCTTCGACGGCCTTGTCGACCATGTCCAGGCCGACCGCGACTTCGATCTTGATCTTCGGCAGGAAGCTGACCGCGTATTCCGCCCCGCGATAGATTTCCGTGTGTCCCTTCTGACGCCCGTAGCCTTTGACTTCGGTGACGGTCAGGCCCTGGATGCCGACTGCGGTGAGCGCTTCGCGCACCTCGTCGAGCTTGAACGGCTTGATGATTGCCATCACGATTTTCATAAGGTTTCACCCTTTACTGTTGCGGGTCCCCCGCGTTTGCACGACTTCGCCGATCCCCATGAGAGCCGGAGAGTGCCCGCTAGGATTCAAGCTCCGTGCCAGTTGCCGAAGCAGGGTGTTAAGCTGCTGTTAAATAAGGACTTGGGGAAGGTTTGTCGGCTGACTGTTCATAGTCGCGGCAGCGCATCTGATTAAAAAGTAGGCAATTTTGCAAAATTGCCTATTCCGCGGGCGGCCGCTTCAGCCTGATCAGGCCTTCCTGGGCAACCGAGGCGATCAACGTGCCGTCGCGGGCAAACAGCGACCCACGCGTGAACCCCCGCGACCCTTGCGTCGACGGGCTGTCCTGCGTGTAGAGCATCCAGTCGTCGAGTGGATGGCTGCGATGGAACCACATCGCGTGATCGAGGCTCGCCGCCTGGATGTCGCTATCGAAGATGGCGCGGCCATGCGCAAAGGTCGAGGTATCGAGCAGCGTCATGTCGGAAAGATAGGCAAGCACGGCCGCCTGCGTGGCGCGATCGCCCGGAACCGGGCCGGTCGTGCGGATCCAGATGTTCTGTTTCGGCTCCAGCTTCTCCCGGCTGGTGTAATGCTCCAGCATCACCGGCTTCATCTCGATCGGCCGGTCACGCTCCCAGTAGCGCCTGATGCCGTCGGGCACGGCCGCGCCGTACTTGCCGATCAATTCGCGCTGCGACAGCAATGTGTCGGGCGCCGGCACGTCCAGCGGCATCGGCACCTGGTGCTCGAGACCGACCTCATCCTGCTGGAACGAGGCTTCCAGCGAAAAGATCGCCTGGCCGTGCTGGACCGCCACGACGCGCCGCGTGGTGAAGGAGCCGCCGTCGCGGATACGGTCGACCTGGTAGATGATCGGCACCTTGGTGTCGCCCGGCCTCATGAAATAGCCGTGCAGCGAATGGACGTGGCGTTCGGGCTCGACCGTACGCTGGGCGGCGACCAGCGCTTGGGCGATGGTCTGGCCGCCGAAGATACGCTGCCAGTCGAGTTTGGGGCTGCGACCACGGTACAGGTTGTGTTCTAGCTGCTCGAGGTCGAGAATGCCGAGAAGCTCGTCCATGGCCGCCGTCATGTTTCGCGCCCTCGTGTCGATTTGATTCCGAAGTTCGCCTGAATTCGATATTTCGCTCGAAGCGAACTTCAGAAGCCGCAAAAGTGTTATGGCGGTTTCCGACAGGAACGACGGGCAGTCAAGGGCTGAAAGGATTTTGGCCGGAAAGGAATTTGCCATGGTCGACGGCAAGGCGGATGCAAAAAACCGAACCGCGCTCGACATTCTGGTCGCCGGCGCCGGCTATGTCGGCCTCGCCGCCGCCGTATCGCTGAAACAGGCGCGACCGAGCCTGGCGGTCGCTGTCGTCGACGCCGCGCCGGCCGGCAGCTGGCAAAAGGACGGCCGCGCCTCGGCGATCGCCGCTGCCGCTTGCCGCATGCTCGACCAGCTCGGCGTCTGGGCCGAGATCGCCTCCGAGGCGCAGGCGATCACCGAAATGATCGTCACCGATTCGCGCACGTCCGATCCGCTGCGCCCGGTGTTTCTCACTTTCGATGGCGAGGTCGCGCCCGGCGAAGCGTTTGCGCATATGGTGGCCAACAGGGATTTGAATGGCGCCTTGCGCCGGCGCGCTGAAACACTCTGCATCGACATCATCGAAGGCGTCGCCGTCAGTGCCTTCGACGTCAACGGCGCCGGCATCACCGTGCATCTTGCCGACGGCGCGACGCTGAAGGCGCGGCTGCTGATCGCCGCCGACGGCGTCAACTCGAAGCTGCGCGACATGGCCGGCATCAAGACGGTGAAATGGGAGTACGGCCAGTCCGGCATCGTCTGCACCGTCGCGCATGAACGGCCGCATAATGGCCGCGCCGAAGAGCATTTTCTGCCAGCCGGCCCATTCGCCACGCTGCCGCTCAAGTCGGACAAGGACGGCACCCACCGCTCATCGATCGTCTGGGTCGAGCGGTCGGAAGATGCCGAAAAATTGGTCGACGGCGACGACCTCGTCTTCGAGCACGAGCTGGAACAGCGGTTTGGCCTGAAGCTCGGCGAAGTTCGCGTCGCCGACCGGCCGCGCGCCTGGCCGCTCGGCCTGACCATCGCCCGCGATTTCGTCGCGCCGCGCATAGCGCTCGCCGGCGACGCCGCCCACGGCATCCACCCGATCGCCGGCCAGGGCCTCAATCTCGGTTTCAAGGATGTCGCGGCATTGGCCGAAGTGGTAGTCGAGGCCGACCGGCTCGGCCAGGATGTCGGCGCGCTCGACGTGCTCGAACGCTATCAGCAGTGGCGGCGCTTCGACACGCTGCAGATGGGCATCACCACCGATGTCCTCAACCGGCTGTTTTCCAACGACATCGGCCCATTGCGCGCCGTCCGCGACATCGGCCTCGGTCTCGTCGAACGCATGCCGCGGCTGAAGGATTTCTTCATCCGCCAGGCGTCCGGTCTGTCCGGCGACACGCCGAAACTGCTCAAGGGCGAGGCGATCTGAACCCGACTCACGGGCCGGCATCACCTGAATATCAGCACACCCTTAGTTGACCTCGAAACCCAGCTTCTGGCGCAGCCGCAGTATCCTCTGGTCGGATATTTTTAGGGGTTGCTCACCAGCTTGCGCCGCACGGTCCACCATCTGCAACAAATCGTTTCGCTCAGTCACATCCAGACGTTCGCGCAGAAACGGCGCCAGTTTGTCGATGACGATCGTGGCATCGTCGATCTGTGACGCCGCCCATTTGGCGTAGACCACGGCCTCATCGGTCTTCTTGTCGTCCGCAATCTCCGAAATCACCGACCGAATCACGGCTTCGCGCTGCGGCGGGACAGGGCCGTTCTCGGAAATGAAGGCGGTGATCAGCGTCGCGGCCGCCACGACCGCATCGTCGATCGCCGTCAGCGGTGAGAGCGCCGCCTGCTTGCGCAGTCTCTCGCGCCGAATGTTGCCTTGCACACGCCCGACGACGTCCGCGACCTCGCGCGCCGCCTCGTTCATGGCCTTCATCCGATACCACCAGAACGCCGCCACTCCCAACAGCCCAATTGCGGCAATCAGTATATGCATGGCCGACTCCCCAACGCCAGCGACGATAGGAGAAGTGCTGCCGCGCTTCAACACGCAAAAGTTGCGCCCGCCGAGGAAAATGATTCCGCCGGACGCAAACGGCATAATCTCTAGGATCCCGGCACGTTGTAGATCGCCCTGACCTCGATCGTGCCGATTTCGGCCAATGGAATGCCGCCGGCGATCTCCAGCGCCTCGTCGATATCCCCGGCCTCGATCATGACGAAGCCGAGCAATTGCTCCTTGGTCTCGGCGAAGGGACCATCGGTGATCAGCCGCTTGCCCTTGCGCCGGCGCACGGTTTTCGCGGTTTTTACCGATTGCAGCGCCTGCGCGACGATCAGCCGACCGCTTTGCTCCAGCGACCTGTCATAGGCCAGCGAGTCGGCGTCGAGCTTAGCCAGCCTCTCCGGGCTCATTGCGTAAAGGTCTTTTTCCTCACCATAGACCAGGCAAACATATTTCATCTCTCATCTTCCTTGTTGTGACGAACCGTTGGCAGCCAAGGTCCCGGCCGGGCTTTTGACCGCCGCATGATCGACGAGCGACACCGCAACCCCAATGATGGCGACCGCCACAAGCAGTCGACCGAAACCGGAAGGTTGCCGATCCAACCAGTCGGCTTCCTGTTCAGCCGCCTTTCGGTCGGTGTCTCTCCAGTGAGCAGAAAACAGATTATTCATGGTGTCCTCCATTCGGCCACGAAACCCGTGGCCGCTCGCAGGACGGCCGAGGCAGATGGAAATCGACATTTTTGCACGCAGATTTTTTAGCGCGTCGCCATTGGCGCGAAAGCACGGGTGGCCTTCGTGCCCGCGCGCGCTATAGTCGACAGACGCCGATCACGGCTCAGCCACCACAAGCAAGGAGGACTTCATGGACCGCACCGCAAACGCCGTCTGGCAAGGCAATCTGAAAGAGGGCAACGGCACGCTCGACACGCAGAGCGGGGCCCTGAAAGGCACGCCCTACTCGTTCAAGGCGCGGTTCGAGGATGAAAGCGGCAAGGCCGGCACCAATCCGGAGGAACTGATCGCGGCGGCGCATGCCGGCTGCTTTGCCATGCAGTTCTCTCACTTCCTGGCCGAGAACGGCACCCCCGCCGACGAACTCGCCGCCAAGGCGGTGGTGACGCTGATTCCTGGCACGGGGATCACAGGCAGCGCGCTCACGGTGGTCGGCAAGGTGCCGGGCATCGATGCCGCGAAATTCCAGGAGCTGGCCGAACAGGCCAAGGCCGGGTGTCCGGTGTCGAAGGCGCTCGGCGCCATAAAGGTTTCGCTCGACGCCAAGCTCGGCTGAGCAGATGGCATGAGGTGATAAACGCCGGCTCCAGGGCCGGCGTTTTCATTTGTGGGGCGTTGGCGGTCCTTCACGTCCCTCCGACGCCTCGAAAGGTCGTCAGCGCGCTTCGCCGGTCAGCGCGTCGATGCGTGCGCGCAGCTGCGCAACCTCTTGCTCGAGCGCCTGCACGCGCGCTTCGAGATCCGAGGCCGGCGAAGGCGCTTGCAAGGGCGCCGCGGCAGCCGACAGCTGTACAGGCCCGCCCAAGAGATGCACATAGCGGTCCTCACGCTGGCCGGGACCACGGTCGATCTGCTGAACGAGCGGCGGCTTGCGGCCGATCAACAGGTCGAGATTGCTGCGAAGCTCGTCGATAGAGGGTAGGCGCGCCATGCGCTCGCTGCGCACCAGCAATTCATAGGCGGTCTGCGGACCGCGCAGCAACAGCAACCCGAGCAGCGCGATCTGCGCCGAGGTCAGCGAAAAGCGTTGCGCGACGACATGCTCGTAGCGCTCGACGCGCGAGGCAAAGACCTGCCTGACCAGCCCCTTGTGCTCGAGCTGGCCAAGCGCTCGTCTGACCTCGACAAGCTCGACCGACATCACCGGCTCGCGCGCCGTCTTCTGGTTGGCAGCGGCAAGTGCCGCATTGAGCGTCAGCGGGTAGATGTCGGGCGTCAGCTCCTTCTTTTCGATCAGGCAACCGAGCACGCGCGCTTCGACAGGAGAAAGGATGGGGAGTTCGGTATCGGTCATAGGTCGGCTATCCCTTTGAAGTAGGCGGGATCACGAGAGCCGAGCGAAGCGGAAACCGCCAAAGGCTAAACCCTTCTCTCCACCATCATCTTCTTGATCTCGGCGATCGCCTTGGCCGGGTTCAGCCCCTTGGGGCAGGTCTGGGCGCAGTTCATGATGGTGTGGCAGCGATAGAGCCGGAACGGGTCTTCGAGATTGTCGAGCCGTTCGCCCTTGGCCTCGTCCCGGGAATCGATCAGCCAGCGATAGGCCTGCAACAGCGTCGCCGGGCCGAGATAGCGGTCGCCGTTCCACCAGTAGCTCGGGCATGAGGTCGAGCAGCAGGCGCACAGGATGCATTCGTAGAGCCCGTCGAGCTTTTCGCGGTCCTCATGGCTCTGCAGCCATTCCTTGGCCGGCTCGGGCGACACCGTCTTCAGCCATGGCTCGATCGAGGCGTGCTGGGCGTAGAAATTGGTCAGGTCAGGCACCAGGTCCTTGACCACCGGCATATGCGGCAGCGGGTAGACCTTGATCGCGCCGGAAATGTCGTCGCAGCCCTTGGTGCAGGCGAGCGTGTTGGAACCGTCGATATTCATGGCGCAGGAGCCGCAAATGCCCTCGCGGCAGGAGCGGCGCAGCGTCAGCGTCGGGTCGATCTTGTTCTTGATGTAGAGCAGCGCGTCGAGCACCATCGGCCCGCAATCGTCCATGTCGACGAAATAGGTGTCCATGCGCGGGTTCTCGTCATCGTCCGGCGACCAGCGGTAGATGCGGTACTCCCGCAGGTTGGTCGCACCCTCCGGCTTCGGCCAGGTTTTTCCGGCCTTGATCTTCGAGTTTTTTGGAAGGGTGAGTTCGACCATTATCTCAGGTCCTTTCGGATGACGAGCTTCAGCCTGGACCAAGCCCCGTTCACGGCGGCCATCATCAATACACCCTGGCCTTGGGCGCGATCTTGGCCAGGTTGATGCCGCCGTCTGCTTCCCTAAGCAGCGGCTCGGTGTGCACTGGCCGATAGCTGAGCGACACCTCGCCGGCCTCGCTGAGCCGGGCCAGCGTGTGCTTGCGCCAGTTAGCGTCATCGCGCGCCGAAAAATCTTCCCGCGCATGCGCGCCACGGCTCTCCTTGCGCGCCTCGGCGGCGTAGACCGTGGTGATGGCGTTGGCCATCAGGTTTTCCAGCTCAAGCGTCTCGACCAGGTCGGAGTTCCAGATCATCGAGCGGTCGAACACTTTTACGTCGTTGAGCTCGCCCCAGATCTGCGAAATGCGCTTGCAGCCGCTTTGCAGCGATTCCTGCGTGCGGAACACCGCTGCATCTTCCTGCATCGCCTTCTGCATCCGTTCACGCAATACCGCCGTCGGCGTCGAGCCGTTGGCGTGGCGCAGCCGGTCGAAGCGGTCGATGGTCTTCTCGACCGAGGCTTCGTTGGGCGACGGGATCGCCGCGTTGCGGTCGATCACCTGGCCGGCCCTGATCGCCGCGGCGCGGCCGAACACGACCAGATCGATCAGCGAGTTCGAGCCCAGCCGGTTGGCGCCGTGGACGGAGGCGCAGCCGGCTTCGCCGACCGCCATCAGCCCGGGCGACACCTGGTCCGGGTTCAAGGCGCTGGGGTTGAGCACCTCGCCCCAGTAATTGGTCGGCACGCCGCCCATATTGTAGTGGACCGTCGGCAGCACCGGGATCGGCTCCTTGGTCAGATCGACGCCGGCAAAGATTTTTGCCGACTCCGAAATCCCCGGAAGCCGCTCGTGCAAAACGGCTGGATCGAGGTGGTCGAGGTGGAGAAAAATATGGTCCTTGTTCTTGCCGACGCCGCGTCCCTCGCGGATTTCCAGCGTCATGCAGCGCGAGACCACGTCGCGCGAGGCAAGGTCCTTGGCCGATGGCGCGTAGCGCTCCATAAAGCGCTCGCCCTCGGAGTTGACGAGATAGCCGCCCTCGCCGCGCGCGCCCTCCGTGATCAGGCAGCCGGCGCCGTAGATGCCGGTCGGGTGGAACTGCACGAACTCCATGTCCTGCAGCGGCAGCCCGGCCCGCGCCGCCATGCCGCCGCCGTCGCCGGTGCAGGTGTGCGCCGAGGTCGCCGAGAAATAGGCGCGGCCATAGCCGCCGGTCGCCAGCACCACCATTTTTGCCGAAAAACGGTGGATGGTGCCGTCGTCGAGGTTCCAGGCGACGACGCCGGTGCAGGTGCCGTCCGGCTCCATGATCAGGTCGAGCGCGAAATACTCGATGAAGAACTGCGCGTTGTTCTTCAGCGACTGGCCGTAGAGCGTGTGCAGGATGGCGTGGCCGGTGCGGTCGGCGGCCGCACAGGTGCGCTGCACCGGCGGGCCGTCGCCGAAATTCATCATATGGCCGCCGAACGGCCGCTGGTAGATCTTGCCCTCTTCGGTGCGCGAGAACGGCACACCGTAATGCTCAAGCTCATAGACGGCGGCGGGCGCTTCGCGCACCAGATATTCCATGGCGTCGACGTCGCCGAGCCAGTCCGATCCTTTCACCGTGTCGTACATGTGCCACTGCCAAGAATCGGGGCCCATGTTGGACAGCGAGGCGGCGATGCCGCCCTGAGCGGCGACAGTGTGCGACCGCGTCGGGAAAACCTTGGTGATGCAGGCGGTGCGCAGGCCCTGTTCGGCCATGCCGAGCGTGGCGCGCAGGCCGGCTCCGCCGGCGCCGACGACCACCACGTCGAATTTGTGATCGACATAGCTGTAGGCGGACGCCGTATTGGCGTTGTTCGCGTCCCTGGCCAAAATTTCAGCCTCCAAATGCCAGTTTGAGCAGGGCGAAGATCGAAGCGACGCCGACCACTACGGGAAAGAACGTGTTGAGGGCGAGCAGCGCCAGCCTCATGCCCTCGCCATGCACATAATCCTCGATGATCGCCTGCATGCCGAGCCGCATATGGTAGAGCCCGGACAACAGCACCAGGGCCAGGACCAGCGCCACGAACGGGTTGGCAAGTGCGGTGCGCACTTGCGCATAGCCGGCGCCGTTCAACGCGATCAGAAAGCCCACGAAGAACAGGATCAGCGGAATGTTGGCGATCGCAGTCAGGCGCTGGCGCCAGAAATGCTCCGTGCCCTCGCGGGCGGAGCCGAGGCCGCGGACCTTGGCCAGCGGCGTGCGCATGTCGGTGTTGTGGTGGCTCACGATCAGGCTCCCCGCGCCATGTAGCCGGCGATCCAGATCAGCAGCGTCAGCACAATCGAGCCGGCCAGCGTCGCCCAGGCGACCCTGGAGGCGGTGTCCTTTTCAAGACCGGCCCCGGTGTCCCAGATCAGATGGCGCACGCCGCCCAGCATGTGGTGCATCAGCGCCCAGGTATAGAACAACAGCACCAGCCGCCCCAGCCACGAGCCGAAGGCCCAGTTGACGGCATCGAAGGTGGCTTGCGAGCTCGCCGCCGCCATCAGCCACAGCGCGACCAGCAGCGTGCCGAAATAGAGCGCGCCGCCGGTGACGCGATGGATGATCGACATCGTCATCGTGATCGGCGGTCGATAGACGGTCAGATGCGGCGAAAGCGGCCGTTCACGTCTGGCAAATTCGCGGGTGGCTGGTGATTTGCTCATGGCTCCCCCAGTTCGGCGTCTCTGGAGCCCCAGGTGGAATGGCGGCATTACCGCTTCCGGTTGCGACTTTGGACAGCCCGGTTTCTAATGCTCTTTTTGCACCGCGTCAAAGCCGGAAAATCGTTTCGAAAACGTAATTTAGTCTGACAAAATAGGCTGGTTTCGCTTCAATCGATTAGGGGCGCGACCCAAAGCCGGCGCAACGTTCGCTGCAGTGCGGTATGTGGTTTCGGTCCGACGGCTTGGGGCATGTTGAGATTCAGGTCAGGCCGTGGCGAAAACAGTGGTTCCGAGAACCGGAACGGAGCGTACTTTTGGGTACGTGAGTACCGGAAGCGCAGGAAACCACTGTTTGCAGACCGGCCTCACCTGAATATCGCCATGCCCCTAGCGGGTGCAGGTCAGCGGCGTCTTCCCGCTCTTCATCACCAGCGCGTCGCGCCCGTCGATCACGATTGCGTCATGCGCCGCGCCGAAGCGGCTGCTTTGATTGGCTGGCGAAGCCGGCAGATCCTCGCTGGCGCCGTCCGGGCCAAGCACCCGCACGGAAGTGCCGAGGTTTTCGATGGTGATCCTGGCGCCATCGGCGCAACTGTAGGTTGCGGTGCGCGGCTGCGGTGAATCGGTCGCGGGGGCCGGCGCATTGGTCTGCGACACACAGGCGAAAGTGGTCAGCAATGGACAAACCGCAAGCATCACCCGAAACGTCCCGCCTAACGCCATATGCTGCCTCCTGCGCGTCAATCCAGCCGCGATGCTTTGCCAGGATCGCTCGATGCTCGGCGCCGGCTGCGATGGTGGGGGCAAGCATGGCCGAAAGATGGCCGCGCCAATATTAACCATGTTTTGCCGAGACCTGGCGGCGAGCAGGGCTGGGCTCTTAACAAAGGTTAAGAAAAGGTTAATTTGTGATTCGAGCAAGACTCAGCCTCTGACAAATGGGGGACGCCATGCGTTCGAATTCAGGCAGATCGCGCCTTCCAGCGCCCGTCTTGATGGCCGTCGTTCTGGTGGCGGTGGCCATCGGCTTCGCAGCACCGGCACGCGCCGGGACCCGCGACCGCGTCTATGCCGATTCCTTCGGCAATCTCGTCATCGAGAGCGCCGCCGGCTACAAGCGCATCCTCGTTGGCGAGGGCAAATTGGCCAAGGAATTGTCGGATTACGTCGGCGCCGGACAGCCCAAAATCGTCTATCAAGACGAGCCCGACAATGTCAGCAGCCGCGACTGCTACAGGCCGCCGGTTTTCGTGAAGGGCCGCAGCTATATGTACGGGCTTTCCGACGGTGAGATGCCAGAGCTTAGCCCCTGCCGCTGATCTTCGGCCCGGCATTGGCGACAGCCGGCTGCCGGGCGGCGATTGATCCTATCGAGATCCGCACGCAATTGCGTCCGCTGCCCTTCGCTTGATAGAGCGCTTCGTCGGCGCGCCGCAGCAGGTCGGAAAAATCCTCAGTCGGGTGGAGCTCGGCAACGCCGAAGCTGGCGGTGCAACGATGGTCTGCCGGCAGAGAGTCGATCGGCAACGCCCCGAAAGCGCTGCGCGTGCCTTCGGCGAAGAGCCGCGCGGCGGCGAGGTTGGTTCCCGGCAGGATGATGGCGAATTCCTCACCACCGATGCGGCCGGCGACGTGATGCTCGGCGGCCGCATCAAGCAGGAAGCCGGCAAAGGCCTCGATGACCCGGTCGCCGGATGCGTGGCCGAAACTGTCGTTGATGCTCTTGAAATGGTCGAGATCGGCGATGACCAGGGCGACCGGAATACCCGTGCGCACGGCGTCACGCATCGCGAGCTCGGCATGACGCTCGAAGCCGCCTCGGTTGAGCAGCCTCGATAGCGTGTCCGTCTCCGACTTCGACGTCGCTTCGGCGAGCACGTCGCGGACCAGAATGATCAGGATGAGAAGCGCGATTGTCATGGCGAACACCGTGCCGAGCGATTGCGACACCAGAGCGTAGTTGCTCTGCAAATAGGCCTGCGGATTGGCTCCCCAGCCGCCCAATGCATGGGCGATGAACGGCTTGCTCACGAATTGCAGGGCGCTGGCCGCCAGTACGGCCATCAGCGCATGGTCGAGCCAGTCGCGTCTTTGCCTGGACGACCAGACGACGCCGACGCCGACGAACTGCATGGCGGCATAGGGAAGCTGGTAGGCCATCATGCGGGCAAGCGACTGGCGCGGCAGATCCTGCACGAAATACACGGCCACGGTGGCCGCCAACAGGAAGACGAGCATCGGCGCCCAGGGCGGCCCCACGCCGTATTTATGGGCAAGCCCGCCATTAAAGGCGATGGTGGCGCCCAGGAAAACGGCGAAGCCCGCGACGACCGCAGGTCGCGCATTGTCGAAGACCGGAATGCTGAACTCGACGGCGAAATAGGCCATCCCGAGCAGATAACCGAAGACCAGCCAGCGCGCCGGCGCGCGCGCCGCATCGTTGAACGAGATGGTCATGAAGGCAGCCGCCAGCAGGCCGGCGACGAGCAGGTTGATTGCAAGGATGAACTCTGCGCCGCCGCCCATGTGGTCTTCCGCACTCCCTGCGCCAGCAAATCACGAACGGGCGAAAAAGACGTTAACGTGGGCCTGATGATCAGCCGGCTTTGAGCTGCTCCACAACAAGCACGCCTCAACTGTCGATAGGCCGACCGTTGATAGGACGGCCTGTTCCGTTTGGCTTTTGTAAAGCGCCTTGTAGGCGCCCTGCATCAGCGGCTCCAGCTCTGCCTCGCCGGTGGGGCCGCCACGCCGAAGCTCGCGGCTACTCTCGCGCCGGGCGGAAGCCTGCCGACGCCATGAAGCTGCTGCACGGAACTTGAAACCGCGACCGGCGTTTTCCAGCAGCAATCGATGGAGACGCTTTCATGGCCGATACGATCATGCTGACCGACCACGAGGCAATTCGCTCATGGGCCGCGGCGCGCGCCGGATTTCCGGCAATCGTAGACGTGTCGCCCGAAACGGGTACGCAAGCCATGTTGAGGCTGGTCTTCGGCCAGCACGCCTATCAGGATCTGGATGAGGCCGAACGCCCGGTCAATGCGGGCGGCTACGAACTGGTCGAATGGGACGAATGGTTCAAGCTGTTCGACGAACGGCAGCTGGCGCTAGTACCTTTTCACAGTGATGT
>NZ_CAKXZT010000188.1 GCF_935825525.1 Mesorhizobium escarrei | reverse complement strand
AGGAAATTACCCGTGGCAGGTCAAAAGCATTGCGATATTCCTGCGGATTTGTCTGGAAAACCGCGAAAAAGGCCCTGTAATAGGCGGAGGGTGTAGCAAAACCGCTAGCCAGGCCCGTCTCGCGGATGCTCATGGAGCTGTAGAGCACCAGCTCCTTGGCGTGCTGCAGCCGCAAAGCGATATACCTTTTCTTGGGACTGGTGTTCAGATGCCGTTGAAATAGATACTGCAGTTCCCGGACCGAGATTCCGCACTTTTCAGCAACCGTATCAATACCCAGCGGACTTTCCACGGTCTCCTGCATGATACGCTGCGCCCGGTTCAATATCGGGTTGGTCATGAACGGCTGAGGATTGACGATCTCGCGCTGGCGTAATTCGGCGGACCGAGGCGCCGTGTAGATCAGTTCATTGCCGACGAGGTGGTAGATCGCATCTCCACACATACCGGAAGATCGACCGTTCAGTGTGCCTTGTTCCGTGCAAGCCGCGCGATCTGGATCGCACATTTCCTCGATGAGTTCGCGCATGATGACGCTTCAGACTGCCTCATCGACTGCGGTGCTTTTGCCGTGTGCTCCCCCAGTCGATTCCGAAACATGATTGGAGCATGAGGAGGGCAGCAATGCCTTACCAGACCGATATCGTTTATCCCCAGGTGTCAGCGAAACTTCCGGATGGCCAGCATAAAATGTTCGACCGCGCTATACTTGGTCGATTCGGTTGAAGCCCGCACCGTGGGCTACCGGTTTTTGAAGATGTTTTATGGGCGAAGAGAAGACGACAGCCGAACGAGACATCGTATTCATCAGCAAAGCGACGCCAGGCGACGATGAATTCGCCCTGTGGCTGACCTCCAATTGGCTGCGCATAGCCGAAGCGCCGGATGCAATCCGCTTTTTCGAAGCCTCCGGTGCGGCCGGTCGCGATGCGGTGCAAAGTGTCTGTGATGCAGCGGCGTTCCCCGTGTCCTTGCATGGCGCAGGTTTCTTTTCATTCGCATCGCTGGAGGATATCAACGATACATTTGCGGGGACCGGCAAGTTCTTCAGCAAGCACGCAATCCCGTTGATGGAGTTTGTCGAGAGCGGGTCAGCCGTACTTGGAGTCGCCAAGCAGGATGCGTCCAACACGGTGATCGCGATGTTCCGGAACTCGCCGAGGTGCGGCCGCGTGTTTGCTACGTTGGGATGGTTTATAAGAACCTGCCAAACGATCCCAATGACCACGCCTGCTGCGCCGCGCAGATGTTCCTGAATGAAGGCGATGGCGTTGTATTTCGCGGCGCGAACGGCCCGTGGAAGACCGGCGATTACGAGTATCATCTTGGGCGAGATGCTGCGAAGAAGTTACTCTCGCTTGTGCTGGAGACCTATGCGGACAATCATGACGGTCCGCCCAAAGAGCTCTTCATTCACGGCCAAACCTACTTCAATGACGAAGAGTGGAAGGCGTTTGAAGATGCCGCGCCCAAGGAGACCAACGTTGTTGGGGTGCGCATTCGCCAGACGGGCGGTGAAACCAAGCTTTTTCGTGATGGTGACTATCCAGTACTGCGTGGCACTGCCGTCATGCTGGATGACCGCAACGCGTATCTCTGGACCACCGGATACGTGCCGCAACTCGACACATATATCGGTCCCGAAACGCCAAATCCGCTGTTCATCACTGTGCTGCGAAGCAAAGGCCCGATGCCTGAACTCAAGAGCGTGCTGAACGACATCATGGGCCTGACAAAAATCAACTACAACTCCTGCGATTTCAATGATGGCCTTCCTGTGACCGTCCGCTTTGAGCAAATGGTTGGAGAAGTTCTGACGATGGGAGCCGCAAAGGGTGCTGAAAAGCAGCCTTTCAAGTTCTACATCTAGTCGGGGACGGCGGTGGCACAAAATGCCAAACCTGCAATCGCAGCGACATTGGCGGGCAGGGCCACCGTGGACCCGGCAAATTTTTGAAGTGGATCATGAGGTGTTTACCAGACGTGCGCGCGACGCCATCGCGCGACGCCATACAGTAGATCGAGCGCCTGCCCTGCGTCCTTTCGAGGGCCAAGCACCACCTTCGCCACTGTGAGGCGGCATAGCCTCAATCATAACGCGAATGCCCCAAGCTTCGACCCCACTCCCACTCGATCGCCTATTCATATTACACCGGCCAACCGGAAATTGCTAACAGCGTGCTTGCATAGTAACACTAGCGCTGTTAGCGTGCAGTGCGATGTTAGGGACGGAGCAAATCACTTCCGAGGTATCGTTCGCCGAGGCGCTGCAGCGCTATCTCGGGGATACGCTCCATGACCGCATTCCGGTCATGGAATTTGCGGATACAGGCAGCCTTCCGTCATTTCTCGCGCGAACCTACACCTTATACGAAGCCTGGATAGCCGGAAGACGGTGCGTCTTTCTCGCGGCCTTGAACAATGCCGCAACCCCTTCCGACATTGTCAAGCACATCAGCCTGATCCGCAACTCAGTTGATGCGATCGTCGTCTTCGCAACGTCGTCGCTGAGCGC
Source organism: Mesorhizobium escarrei (assembly GCF_935825525.1). Classification (GTDB taxonomy): domain Bacteria; phylum Pseudomonadota; class Alphaproteobacteria; order Rhizobiales; family Rhizobiaceae; genus Mesorhizobium; species Mesorhizobium escarrei. Next base: position 1,169 of record NZ_CAKXZT010000188.1, on the reverse strand, counting down.
GCACAACCGGTCACGTCTCGTCGGTCAGGGCGTGCCGTTCGTGGTACCGGGCAACCAGCTCTATATCCCTGACCTCGCCATGGATTTGCGCGAGCATTTCCGCGGGCTCAAACAAAGGCATTCAGACGGCCTGTTGCCAGCGGCTCAAGCCGTTTTGTTCGATCACCTCTTGCGGAACGACGAGACTGCTACCACCCCGTCGTTCATCGCCGCTCGGATACGCTACTCGGCGATGTCGATCGGCCGCGCTTTCGACGACCTGGTGGCATCAGGCCTCGCGCGCACCGAAAAGCACGGCAAGGAAAGGCACATCCGGTTCAAGGCAGAAGGACGCCATCTCCTACAGGCGGCGCGCGATCTCCTCCGCAGCCCAGTACGCTCTGTGAAGTTCGTCCAAGGCGACCATTTCCGAACGATGCTAAAGCAGGCGGGAGAAACAGCACTCGCCGAACTGACGGATTTGTCCCGGCCTTCTGTAGGTATCTTTGCCGTCGCCGCCAGCGATTGGAAAGCCATCGCACAGGCCTCCGGCTTTGTCGAAACCAGCCGGGATCAAGCCGATTTCGTGATCGAAACATGGTCCTACGACCCTGCCGCTTTGTCCGACACCAACACCGTGGACCCTCTCTCGCTTTACGCGCAGTTTCGGGATCATCGTGACGAACGGGTTTCCATGGCGGCAGAACAGCTCTTGGAGAACATTCCGTGGTAGCCGGCATCGAGAAATTCCGTGGGCATTTCGCAGGACATGAAGATCACTACGCCATCATCGGTGGTGCCGCCTGTGACTTGCTATTCGATGCAGCCGGCCTTGCATTCAGGGCGACCAAGGATATCGACATGGTGCTTTGCGTCGAGGTGGTCGATCCCGCGTTTGCAGCAGCCTTCAAAGCGTTTCTCGACGCAGGCGGATATCAGGCGCGCGAGCGGAGCGATGGCAAGAAAGAATTCTATCGCTTCCATCGGCCGTCGGATCAAAGCTTCCCCTTCATGATCGAACTCTTTTCGCGAAAACCAGGGACGCTCAACCTCCCGGAAGGTGCGGGTCTAACCCCAATCCCCGTCGAAGAGGATATCGTTAGCCTCTCGGCGATCCTCCTCGATGAGGGTTACTACGACGCGCTGCAGGCAGGAAAACGCAGGCTAGGAAGCGCAGCATGAAGCACTTT
>NZ_CAKXZT010000187.1 GCF_935825525.1 Mesorhizobium escarrei | reverse complement strand
GAAGCGCAGCATGAAGCACTTTATCGGGCTCGATGTCGCGGTGAAAGAGACCGCCGTTTGCATTGTCGATGAATCCGGCAAGATCTGCCGCGAGGTGAAGGTCGTCAGCCACCCCGACGATCTCCTCGCCGTCCTGAAGGATCCTGCCTTGAACATTGAACGGGTCGGCCTTGAGGCCGGGCCCTTGTCGCAATGGCTTTTCGAGGGGCTGTCGAGTGCCGGGTTGCCGGTCATCTGCATCGAGACGCGCCATGTGAAAGCGTTCCTGAAGGCGCAGCCGAACAAGACGGATCGCAATGATGCGCGCGGCATCGCGCAGATGATGCGGGTCAACCTGTACCGCCCGGTGCATGTGAAGACGCTCACGAGCCAGAAACGGCGGGCACTCTTGACTGCCCGCAAGCTGCTACAGGGGAAAGCGATCGCTATCGAAAACGATATCCGCGGTCTTCTGCGCAACTTTGGTCTCAAGGTCGGTGCTGTGGGAACTGTGAAGTTTGAGGAGCGCATTCGCGAGCTCGTCGAAGGCATGCCCGATCTCGAAGAGATCATGGAATCGCTGCTGGCCGCGCGGCGGAAGCTGCGGGCCGAATCTGTTCTCCTGCACAAAAAAGTGCTCACGATCGCCAGGAATGATGCGACCTGCCGGCGCTTGATGACGGTTCCCGGTGTCGGCCCCGTTGTGGCGCTCGCCTATGCGGCGACAATCGACATCCCGCAGCGGTTCAGAAACTCCAAGGCGGTGGGGCCCATCCTGGGACTGACGCCGAAGCTCAACGAGTCCGGGGAAAGCAAGCGCGTTGGATGCATATCCCTGTGCGGGGACGGCATGATGCGGACGCTGCTCTATGAGGCCGCCCAAACGCTGATGACTCGCGTGACGAAATGGTCGTGGCTCAAGGCCTGGGCGATGAACGTCGCCAAGCGGCGCGGGATGCGCAAAGCAATTGTCGCGCTCGCACGTCGTCTGGCAGTCATCATGCATCGCATGTGGCTGGACCGCACCGAGTTCCGCTGGACGCGGGAAATCATGGCGTCAGCCATCTGATCTAGAAGGCCGGGAAGGAGAGAGATAGAGAGTTCCGCCACCGGCGGACGGATGTCCTTCGCAGGACGATGGATGAGGCGAGTTCGCTGAGACACTCGTACCGATTGCAACATGCAATCAAGACGCTTGGTAGATTGTGCCGCCTCATTCTCCTGACCCCATACTGGGAGGGCGAAACGCCGATCCCGGAGAGAAGCAAGGCCCTGCGAAAGACGTCAAAATGCCGGAGACACTGAAAGGCTCGGTAGCGCAGCGCTTGACCTCAACACGCCGAATAGAGAAG
>NZ_CAKXZT010000186.1 GCF_935825525.1 Mesorhizobium escarrei | reverse complement strand
ATGAGGGGTGCTCCAGCTTGGCAATGTGCTAGAAATCGCCGCAGCCTCATTCCCTCCAACACCCCTCATCCGTCTCGGCGCTTCGCGCCGATCCACCTTCTCCCACAACAAGGGGAGAAGGGAGAGCTTACGATCCCGGTGGACCCACGCCCAGCGTCTTCGGCGCCGTCAGCCCGCGATATCCCGATACGGCGTTGCCGGCATCGGGCGCCAGCCGCATGAACGGCAGCGATGCGGCGGCCGAGAGGGCTGCGACAATGAAGAACGCGATGTGAAAGTCGCCCAGCGTCAGCGGCCCGCCATGGATTGTCGTCGAAACTTCCAGGATGCCGCCGGCCAGCGCCACGCCGAGCGCGATCGACAGTTGCTGGAACACTGCGGTGATCGGCGTTGCCCTGCTGGTGTCGGCGGTCGAAATCTCGGCATAGGCTAGCGCGTTGATGCCGGTGAAGAACATCGAGCGGATGAAGCCGCCGACGAGCAAGGCGGCGAGGACCAGCAGATACGGCGTGTCGGGCGAGAGCAGGCCATTGATGGCAATCGACGCCGCCGCGATCAACGAGCCGAAGATCAGCACGCGGCGGAACCCGGCGACCCGGAAGATCAGCGCGGTGACGAATTTCATGCCGATGGCGCCGATCGCCGCCACGAAGGTGATCATTCCCGACTGGAACGGCGTCAGCCCGAAGCCGATCTGGAACATCAGCGGCAAAAGGAAGGGCACGGCGCCGATGCCGATGCGAAACAGCCCGCCGCCGAGGACCGAGGCGCGAAACACCTGGTTGCGGAACAGCTCGAGCGCCAGCAGCGGATTTTTGGCGCGGCGCGCATGCAGGAGGTAAAGCACGGCTGAAACCAGCCCGACAGCTACCGTGAGGAAGCCAGCAATCGGCGGCAAGGCCGGCAGGCTGACTACCGACAGGCCGAACACGATGCCTGATGCCGCCAGCCCGCTCAGCATGAAACCGATGAAATCGAGCGGCGGCGTCCGCGCCGCTTCGGTCTCCGGCAGGAAGTGCGTGGCCAGCCAGATGCCGATCAGCCCGATCGGCACATGGATCAGGAAGATCCAGTGCCAGCTGAAATAGGTGGTGATGAAACCGCCGACCGGCGGCCCGACAAGCGGCCCGAGCAATGCCGGAACGGTCAGCCACGACATCGCGGCGACGAGTTCGCTCTTCGGCGTGGCGCGCACCAGCACCAGGCGTCCCACCGGCGTCATCATGGCGCCGCCAATGCCTTGCAGGAAGCGTGAGATCACGAAAGCCGGCAGCGAATTCGACACCGCGCAAGCGACCGAACCGACGATGAACACGGCGATTGCCGCGCGAAACACGGTCTTGGCGCCAAAATGGTCGGCCATCCAGCCGCTGATCGGAATGAACACCGCCAGCGACACCAGATAGGCGGTCAGCGCCAGCTTGAGCGCCACCGGGCTGGTCTGGAGGTCGACGGCGATCGCCGGCAGCGACGTTGCGATAACGGTCGAATCCATGTTTTCCATGAAAAGAGCGACCGCCAAAATAAGCGGGATGGTGCGGTTCATGGAGCGAGTCCGGATTCGATTGTTCACCGCCGATTGCCTGCCGGCCTCTCGGGGGCAAGCCGACAGGCGGGGCGGTTACCACGGGTCGTGTCGGATGTCGCCCTGATTTGCTGTCACATTTGTGCGACCTTGGCAGCGTGCCAGTTCGGAGCCGGCGAAGAATGGCGCCTAAATAAAAAACCCGCCTCGGCAGCGGGTCGCTGGCGCAAATCAGCACCATGAATAAATTCCTAGCATAGTTGCCGTCACAAAGCAAGTCAGATGTGCTATTCACTTCAGCAAAAGCTGGCGCCCTGCCAATTCTCGACCTCGGCGCGGCGCCAACCTGAAGCGATTGCCCCGAGCCCGAGCCTGAGCCTGAGTCTCTTCCGCTGCCAGGGTCGCCCTGTCGTGCACAAGCAATCGGCTTTTCAACGGCGACGGGACGTGTTACGAGCCAGCGCCAATCCTGAAAGGGAAGAAGACGAGTCGGCGCTGTCCATCCGGTCCAGCGCTTTTCATGCATTCCGAGGGCTGGCCATGGCAAAGATTATCGAAACGTCCACGGGCGCATTGGCGCTGACCTTTGACGATGTGCTGCTGCAGCCGGGTCATTCCGAGGTCATGCCCGGCGAGACCGATATCCGCACCCGCATCGCCGGCGACATCGACCTCAACGTGCCGATCCTGTCCGCCGCCATGGATACCGTAACCGAGGCGCGTCTTGCCATCGCCATGGCCCAGGCCGGCGGCATCGGCGTCATCCACCGCAATTTCTCGCCGGCCGAACAGGCCGAGCAGGTGCGGCAAGTCAAGAAATTCGAATCCGGCATGGTGGTGAACCCCGTCACCATCGGCCCCGATGCGACGCTCGCCGACGCCTTGGGACTGATGCGCACCTACAGCATCTCGGGCATTCCGGTGGTCGAGAATGGCGGTGCCGGCGGGCATAAGGTCGGTCGGCTGGTCGGCATCCTGACCAACCGTGACGTGCGCTTCGCCTCCGACCCGGGCCAGAAGGTCTACGAGCTGATGACCCGTGAGAACCTGATCACGGTCAAGGAGAACGTCGATCAGGACGAGGCCAAGCGGCTCCTGCACCAGCACCGCATCGAGAAGCTGGTCGTGGTCGACGATAGCGGCGGCAATTGCGTCGGGCTGATCACCGTCAAGGACATCGAGAAGTCGCAGCTCAACCCGCACGCCACCAAGGACGTGCAGGGGCGCTTGCGCGCTGCGGCCGCCACCAGCGTCGGTGATGACGGGTTTGAGCGCGCCGAGCGGCTCATCGATGCAGGCGTCGACCTGCTGGTGATCGACACCGCGCACGGTCACTCGCAACGCGTGCTCGACGCGGTGACGCGGGCCAAGAAACTGTCCAATTCGGTTCGCATCCTGGCGGGCAACGTCGCCACGTCAGACGGCACGCTGGCGCTGATCGATGCCGGCGCCGATGCCGTCAAGGTCGGCATTGGGCCGGGTTCCATCTGCACCACCCGCATCGTCGCCGGCGTCGGTACGCCGCAGCTTTCGGCGATCATGTCGGCGGTCGAGACGGCGCAGAAATCGGGCGTCTCGGTCATCGCCGACGGCGGCATCAAATATTCCGGCGATCTCGCCAAGGCGCTCGCCGCCGGCGCCAGTGCTGCCATGATCGGCTCGCTGCTGGCCGGCACCGACGAGAGCCCGGGCGAAGTCTATCTGCACCAGGGCCGTTCGTTCAAAGCCTATCGTGGCATGGGCTCGGTCGGCGCCATGGCACGTGGCTCCGCCGACCGCTATTTCCAGGCCGAGGTGCGCGACACGCTGAAACTGGTGCCGGAAGGCATCGAAGGGCAGGTGCCTTACAAAGGACCCGTGTCCGGCGTGCTGCACCAGCTTGCCGGCGGCCTGAAAGCCGCTATGGGCTATGTCGGCGGGCGCGACCTTGCCGATTTCCGCGACCGCGCCACCTTCGTACGCATATCCAACGCCGGACTTCGTGAAAGCCACGCCCATGACGTCACGATCACCCGCGAAAGCCCGAATTACCCCGGCGGAGCCTAACCAGCTCGCACGAAGCCTGACGGCAATGATGCTGCGGCTGTCGCGCCACGCTGCCGCGCTCTGTTTTGTCTGCGCGGCGGTTTTCGTCGCCATGACGGCGATGGAGTTCCTCTATTTCCGCCAGCTGAGCGGCGGCCTGCCGTCGCTCGATTTGCGCTTTGCCGGCTTCACCCCGGACGAGGGCATGGCTTGGCTGACGGCACTCGGCCGTCGCGGCAGCGAGATCATCCTGGTCTGGCATTATCTGACCTTCGACCTGCTGTTCCCGACGCTGCTGTCGCTGACATTTGTCAGCCTGATCCTTGCCGCCGGGCGGCGGCTGAAGAGCTTCCGGGCTCTTTCCGCCCAGCTTCAGTTGCTGTTCGCGCTCGTCCTGGTGCTGCCCTACACGCTTGCCGATTATGCGCAGAACGTCGCTGTGGCCCGCATGCTCTCCGATTTCCTGTCGGCCAATCCGGACTCGCTGTCCTTCGCCTCGGCGCTGATCGTCGCCAAATTCGCGCTTCTGGCGATACCGGTGATCGTCATCGCAGTTTTCCACGTGGCCGCTCAGAGACAGCGGGCGTAAGGACTTACGGCGTTGCACGTCGTCACCATGAGCGGCATAGAGCCGGTCTGTCGAGATCCTTCGCGCCAGCGTCCCAAACGATTCTACTGCGTCGCTCGAAATGCTTAGCTACACGTCGAACAGCGCGATCTTGCGCTTGTCGAACTTGATGGCGAGCTCGCCGCGCACCAGTTTGAGCGCCGCCTCGCCGAACACGGCGCGTCGCCAGCCTTGCAAGGCCGGCACGTCGGCGTCCTCGCCCTCGGCGGCGATGCGGTCGATGTCGTCGCTTGAGGCCAGCACTTTCGAAGCGACGCCCTCCTTTTCGGCGACGATCCGCAACAGCACTTTCAGCAGTTCGGCGGCGGCGTTGGAGCCTTCGGGCGGCTGAAAACTCTTCGGCAGCTTCGGCATCTCTTCCCTGGGCAAGGCAAGCGCGCTGTTGACCGCGCCGAGCAGCGCCGTTGCCGTCGCCGAGCGTTCCCAGCCTTTCGGCGTGGTGCGCAGCTTGCCGAGTGCTGCCGCATCGCGCGGCGCCTGCTGCGCCACCTCGTAGATGGCGTCGTCCTTGAGCACCCGGCCGCGCGGCACGTCGCGTTCGCGCGCCTCACGCTCGCGCCATGCCGCCACCGCTTGCACGATCGCCAGCTCCTGCGGCTTGCGCAGCCGCATCTTCAGCCGCTTCCAGGCGTCCTCCGGATGCGGATCATAGGTTTCGCGGGCGGTCAGCACGTCCATCTCCTCGTTCAGCCAGTGGGCGCGGTTTTCCCGCACCAGCTCGGCGCTGAGGTGCTGGTAGACCTCGATCAGATGGGTGACGTCGGCAAGCGCGTAGTCGAGCTGTTTTTCGGAAAGCGGCCGGTGGCGCCAGTCGGTGAAACGTGAGGACTTGTCGAGCCGAGCGCCGGTGATCTTCTGGACGAGCTGGTCATAGGAGACGCTGTCGCCGAAGCCGCAAACCATCGCCGCCACCTGGGTGTCGAATACCGGATGCGGCACCAGATCGCCGAGATGAACGATGATTTCGATGTCCTGGCGCGCCGCATGGAAGACTTTGACGACCGCCTCGTTGGCCATCAGCCTGAAGAACGGCTTCAGGTCGATATCGGGTGACAGAGGATCGATCAGCGCCGTCACCCCGGGCGCCGCCATCTGGATCAGGCAAAGGATCGGCCAAAAGGTCGTCTCGCGAATGAATTCGGTGTCGACGGTGACGAAATCCGACTTTTCGAGCGCGGCGAGGGCGGTCTCGAGTTCTTCTTGGGCAGTGATGACGTGCATCAAATCGCTTTTGGCAAAGTGTAAGGTGTCCTTCAATTTCAGCCGCGCGGGCTTTCGTCAAGCCGCTGTCGGGGTTTCAAGACCTGGCGGGCAGTCATCATTGCTTGGCAGGCCCGTCGGAATCATCGTTGCGCTTGGCCAGCCGGGCGAACACCGTCGATGTGCGCAAAAGGCCGATGAAACGGCTGCGATGGCCGGCCGGCACGCCCGATCGCACCTGCATCCGGTACAGGATGACGACGACGAAGATGGCGTAGACGGTGGCGGTGAACACGAACAGCGCGCTTGGCCCGAAATACTGCATCGCCGCCGAGGCGGCGAACGGCCCGCCAATGGCGCCGAAGGAATAGAACAGCATCAGCGCCGCGTTGATCAGCACGAACTCGCCCTTGTCGGCGCGGTCGTTCGAGTGCGCCGCCGACAGCGAATAGAGCGGCATGGCGAATGAGCCGAAGATGAAGACGATCACGAAGTTGAGGGATGGGTCGCTGCGCGCCCAGAACACCAGCGCCAGCGATGCGAGCAGCGCGCAGCACGTCGTTATCAGCAGCACCGAACGCCGGTCCCAGCGGTCGGACAGGTAGCCGAGCGGATACTGGATGATAGCGCCGCCGAAGATGCCGACGCTGACGAAGGTGACGACGTCGGTGACCGACATGCCGATCTGTTCGGCATAGACCGGCGACAATGTGCGAAAAGCGCTGTTGGTTACGCCGACGGCAATGCAGCCGAAGCAACCGAGCGGCGAAATCCGCCAGACGCGGGCCAGGTCGAGCTTGACGTCTTCCGGCGGGGTCGGGTTGGAGCGATCGCCAAGCGACACCGGCACCAGGGATAGCGTGATCATGATCGACATGACGGCGAAGATGGCGAAACCGCCGGCGCCGACGATCGGGATCATGAACTGTGCGCCGGTGACCGAACCGATGTCGACCATCCGGTAGATGGCCAGCACCCGCGCGCGGTCCTTGTTGGCGGCCCCGGAATTGAGCCAGGCTTCCATGATGGTGAACAAGCCGGCGAAGCAGAAGCCGCCGGCGAGGCGCAACGCGCACCACATGACCGGATCGACGACCAGCACCAAAAGCAATGTTCCCGCCGAAGCAATCGCCGCCAGCGCCGAAAAGGCGCGCACATGGCCGACGGCCTTCATGATGTGGGTGACAGCGAGGCAGCCGAGCAGGAAGCCGGCGAAATAGAACGTCCCCATCAGGCCGATGGTCGAGGCCGAAAACCCCTCCTGCGCCCCGCGCAATGCGATCAAGGTGCTCTGAAGGCCGTTGCCGCCGAGCAGGATGCCGGCGGCAATAAGGAGCGGGATCAGCGGGCGCATGGAGGACATGAAGGAAGGCCTGTCGTTGATCCTTCTTGAACCATCGCCCGCGCCAATGCCAGCGGCAATTCCCGGCGGTTAGCAGGCCAGCGCCGGCTATTAATGTCTCAGTTTGATGTTAGCTGGGGGCAATCTTTCGCGCTGCCGATGGCGCACTCGGGTGGCTTGCCGCCCTACCGAAGAATTCTGTTTGTCATCAGCCATTTCACGGAACGGGGCCACGCGTAATTCGCACCCATGCGAAGATCGGTAAAGCCCTGCGAAACAGGTTTCCCGGTTTCAGCGTCGAGGATGCGAATGAACATCGTATGCTCTGTTCGGTTGACGCGCGTTACGATGCCTAGCAAGGCAAGAGACGCGCCGTGCTCTTTGGCGATTTTGCTTTCACAGCCCCCGCAATTGCGCAACCCATGCGGAGCAGCCGCCTGCATATCACTCGTGGGCACGTCAACCACTGTAAAACGCCCGGACTGGGAGAGCATGTCCTTCGCCATTTGTGCGGACTCGGACAGATAGCGCCTATCGTGTTCATCCGGCGGAATTATTCCTGCACCAGCGCTCTTGTCTTCCAATTCGAAAGGAAACACCTCGATTGACATCGGCTTTGTCTGGGCGTGTGCAAATGCGCAGATGCCAACAAGCAGCGTCATCAGGACAGTCAATGTGCGGATGCGCACGGTAGTCCTCCCGTCAATGTGACGGCCATTGTACACGGCTCGACCACCCTAATCACGGTCAAGAAGAGGAAATTCCACACTCTGACTGTGGTGTGGAGTTTTCACACAGCCTCGGACGAATGCAGAATCAAGATGCTGCCCGGGCGCCGCCTGCCTTGACAAAGCCGGCCGCTCATGTGCTTTTCGCGCAAATTTTCGGGCCGGGCCATCATGCCTTGGCCGCAATCAAACATCCGGACCTACCAATGACAATGCATCGTTACCGCAGCCACACCTGTGCCCAGTTGAGGAAGAGCGACGTCGGCTCTTCCGTTCGCCTGTCGGGCTGGGTGCATCGCGTGCGCGACCATGGCGGCCTGCTGTTCATCGATTTGCGCGACCACTATGGCCTGACCCAGATTGTCGCCGACCCGGATTCGCCGGCTTTCAAGATTGCCGAGACGGTGCGCGGCGAATGGGTCATCCGCGTCGACGGCGAGGTCAAGGCCCGTCTGGCCGAGACCGCGAACGCCAATTTGCCGACCGGCGAAATCGAGGTTTTCGCGCGCGAGATCGAAGTCCTGTCGGCGGCCAGGGAATTGCCGCTGCCGGTGTTCGGCGAGCCGGACTATCCCGAGGACATCCGCCTCAAATACCGCTTCCTCGATTTGCGCCGCGACACGCTGCACAAGAACATCGTGGCGCGCACGAAGATCATCGCCGAGATGCGCAAGCGCATGGGCGAGGTCGGCTTCACCGAATTCTCGACGCCGATCCTGACCGCTTCGTCGCCCGAAGGGGCGCGTGATTTCCTGGTGCCGTCACGTATCCATCCCGGCACCTTCTACGCGCTGCCGCAGGCGCCGCAGATATACAAGCAATTGATCATGGTGTCGGGCTTCGACCGTTACTTCCAGATCGCGCCTTGCTTCCGCGACGAGGACCCGCGCGCCGACCGCCTGCCGGGCGAATTCTACCAACTCGACCTGGAGATGAGCTTCGTCGAGCAGGACGACGTTCTGGCGACCATGGAGCCGGTGATGCGGGGCGTGTTCGAGACCTTTGCCGCCGGCAAGCCGGTGACGCAGGAGTTTCCGCGCATCGCCTATGATGTCGCCATGCGCAAATACGGCACCGACAAGCCCGACCTGCGCAACCCGATCGAGATGCAGGCGGTCTCCGATCATTTCCGCGAGTCCGGCTTCAAGGTGTTCGCCAACATCCTTGCCAACGACCCGAAGGCCGAGGTCTGGGCCATTCCGGCCAGGACCGGCGGTTCGCGCGCTTTCTGCGACCGCATGAATTCCTGGGCGCAAGGCGAGGGCCAGCCCGGTCTCGGCTACATCTTCTGGCGCAAGGAGGGTGAGAAGCTCGAAGGCGCCGGTCCACTCGCCAAGAACATCGGCGAGGAGCGCACCGAGGCGATCCGCCTCCAGCTCGGGCTTGCCGATGGCGACGCCGCCTTTTTCGTCGCCGGCGACCCGAAAAAATTCGTCTCGTTCGCGGGCGCGGCGCGCACCCGCGCCGGCGAGGAGCTGAACCTCGTCGATCGCGACCGATTCGAACTATGCTGGATCGTCGACTTTCCCTTCTTCGAATGGAACGAGGACGAGAAAAAGATCGATTTCGCCCACAACCCGTTCTCGATGCCGCAGGGCGGCATCGATGCGCTCAACGGCGAGGATCTGCTCGGCATCAAGGCGTTCCAGTATGACATGGTCTGCAACGGTTTCGAGATCGCTAGCGGAGGCATCCGCAACCATTTGCCGGAAACCATGGTCAAGGCATTCGAGACTGTCGGGCTCAATCGCGAGACGGTCGAGGAGCGCTTCGGTGGCCTTTACCGCGCCTTCCAGTACGGCGCACCGCCGCATGGCGGCATGGCGGCCGGCATCGACCGCGTCGTCATGCTGCTGGTCGGTGCCAGGAACCTGCGTGAAGTGACGATGTTCCCGATGAACCAGCAGGCTTATGATCTGTTGATGAGCGCGCCGTCGGAAGCCAGCCCGCAGCAGCTTCGTGAATTGTCGCTGCGCATCGCGGTGACCAAGAAAGAGGGTTAAAAACCTCCCGCAACAGGCTCTAAACGCTGTCGGTTTGCGCTGGCCATCATTGCCCTGCCCGTCCTCCGCAGCAGCTGCGCTGCAGCTGCGGAGGGTGGACCGGGCATTTCTCCCCGTATAGTGACGGGGAGAAAGACACTGTCACAAATGAGGGGCGGCGCTGACGCTCCCAGGCCCGCTCCAATCAGTCTTCGTTCGCCTTGACCGTCACGCCCAGAGTCTTCGTCAGATCCGCCGGGTTGGACATGGCGCCCGCCATGATCAGTGCGAACGGCACCGCTGTCGGGGGCTCGGCCAGGATCTCGATGCTTTGCGGATCATCGAGATATTTGCCGACCGCAGCCGACACCTGCGCTGTCAATTCAGGATTGTTGAGCTGCGCCATGCCGAAAGGCACGACCGCCTTGGCCTGGTTGGCGACGTCCTTGCCGGACATGCCTTGCTGCTTGCCGACATAGTCCAGCACCTTGTTGGTCAGCGAATCGTCGTCGAAGCGGATCGAAGCGCTGTTGAACGAAAGCTGCTGCAAGACGCCAAGCATGGCCATGCCTTGCGCCGAATTGTCGGCGCCTTCGGGCTGCGCCGCCATCTTCTTCTGCATCTCCTGCAGCGACTTGATGACGTCAAGCGTGTAGCCGCCGAAACCGAAGGTCATGCCGAGCGTTCCGGCATTGTCGACGGCGATGTCGTATTTCGACAGCTCCATCTTGCCGTCCGCAGGCTGCCAGGTGCCCTCCATGGCAAGGTTTCCGGTGATATTCTGGTAACCGAGCGCGTTGATCACCTCCTTGGACTTCGGGTCCTCGACCAGCGTCAGGTCGGCATTGAACTTTTCCGTGGTGCCGGAAAACGCCATCGCCTTGCCGTCGGCCGGCGGGGTGATTTCGATGGCGAGCCCGTCCATCGAGAAGGCGGTCTTGTCGGCGACCTTGACCGTCATGTTGTCGAGTTCGGCCGATTCATACATCATCATTGAACCCAGCGGGCCTGTGGCGCCGTCGGCCGGAACGGTCATGTCGTGGATGATAAACGGGCTGAGGTCGAGCGTGACGCCGTTTTCGCTGTGCTGGAATGCCGAAGTCGAGACGGTTTCGATTTTATAACCGCCATTGGCTTCGCTCACGCCTTCGAGTTTGATGTCGCCGATCTTGAGCGCTTCCTTTTCGGCCGCCGGTTTGAGGGCTACGCCTTGCAGCACCATGCTGGAGGCATCGCCCGTCACCCCGGTCCAGGAGATGTCGACGCCCTGGGCGGCGAGAGCCGCCTTCAGCCGGTCGGCGACCGCCGCATCCTGCGCGAACGCAGCGTTCAGCGGCAGCGTCAGCAGCAAGGTCGAAAAGGCGAGTTTGTTGAGTGTCGAGCGTCTGATCGTCATTGCAGTTCCCTGAGAGTTGTCCTGAAGATTGTCTTTTCAATTCGTTGCGCCGTCACCCTTCCGTGACGAACTGGACGGGAAAAAGGCGTTCTCCCGCACAATGGTCGAAAATCACGGCGAAAGGCAAATCCGATCCATTTGCCTTAGAGCCGGGATGTAACCGATTGATGTTGGTCGGCGCAGCAGTGCGTCCAGTTCGTGTTGCGCAAGAGGCTGGCCCATTCAAGCGCCTCTTGCCGCGAATCACCCGCTCGGCTAGTCCCAGCCCATGGGAAAAAGGCTTTTGCCGCCTGGCGATGGCGGTGGCGACAACATCGAGCCGGTCGATCTGAAGAAAGCGCTGGAAGAGCGCTATCTCGCCTATGCGCTGTCGACAATCATGCACCGGGCGCTGCCGGATGTGCGCGACGGGCTGAAGCCGGTCCATCGCCGCATCATGCATGCCATGCGGTTGCTCAGGCTCAACCCCGACCAGGGCTTCGCCAAATGCGCCCGCATCGTCGGCGAGGTGATGGGCAAGTTCCATCCGCATGGCGACCAGTCGATCTACGACGCACTGGTGCGGCTGGCGCAGGATTTTTCGATGCGCTATCCGCTGGTCGACGGCCAGGGCAATTTCGGCAATATCGACGGCGATAACGCCGCCGCCATGCGCTACACCGAAGCGCGCATGACCGACGTGGCGACCGAGCTGCTGTCGGGCATCACCGAGAATGCGGTCGACTACCGGCCGACCTACAATGAGGAGGACGAGGAGCCGGTCGTGTTGCCCGGCGCCTTCCCCAACCTGCTCGCCAACGGCTCGTCCGGCATTGCCGTCGGCATGGCGACCTCGATCCCGCCGCACAATGCCGCCGAGCTCTGCGACGCTGCCCTGCATCTGATCGAGCATCCGGATGCGCCGGTGACGACGTTGATGGATTTCGTCCAAGGTCCGGATTTCCCGACCGGCGGCATCATCGTCGACAGCCGCGCTTCGATCCTCGAAGCCTACGAAACTGGTCGCGGTGGTTTCCGCGTCAGGGCGAAATGGAGCCAGGAGGACCAGGGCAGGGGCACCTGGAGCATCGTCGTCACCGAAATCCCCTATGGCGTCCAGAAGGCGCGGCTGATCGAAAAGATCGCCGAGCTGCTGATGGCGCGCAAATTGCCGCTGCTCGAGGACATCCGCGACGAGAGTGCCGAAGACGTCCGCGTCGTGCTGGTGCCGAAGAGCCGTTCGGTCGATCCCGGCATCCTGATGGAATCGCTGTTCAAGCTGACCGAGCTCGAAAGCCGCTTTCCACTCAACATGAACGTCCTGTCGCGCGGCAAGATACCCAACGTGCTGTCGCTGAAAGGCGTGCTCAAGGAATGGCTGGAGCACCGCCGCGAGGTGCTGATCCGCCGCTCCAGGCATCGCCTCGGCGAGATCGAAAGGCGGCTGGAGATCCTCGCCGGCTATCTGATCGCCTATCTCAACATCGACGAGGTGATCAGGATCATCCGCGAGGAGGACGAGCCCAAGCAAGTGATGATGGCGCGCTGGTCGCTCACCGACAACCAGGCCGAAGCCATCCTCAACATGCGGCTGCGCGCCCTGCGCAAGCTCGAAGAATTCGAGATCCGCAAGGAATTCGACGGTCTCACCACCGAGAAAAAGCAGATCGAGGCGCTGCTTGCGTCAGACGCCAGGCAGTGGTCGACGATCAAGTGGGAAGTCTCCAGCATCCGCGAGAAATTCGGACCGGAGACCGCGCTCGGCAAGCGCCGGACCCAGTTCGCCGACGCCCCCGAACATGACCTGACCGATATCGCCCATGCCATGATCGAGCGCGAGCCGGTCACCGTGGTCGTTTCGGAAAAGGGCTGGCTCAGGGCGATGAAAGGTCACCTGACCGACCATTCGCTGCTGACCTTCAAGGAGGGTGACAGCCTCAAGCTCGCCTTCCACGCCCAGACCACCGATAAGGTGCTGGTCTTCACCACCGGCGGCAAGTTCTACACGATCGGCGCCGACCGGCTGCCGGGCGGGCGCGGCCATGGCGAACCGATCCGCATCATCGTCGACATGGACAACGACCAGGACATCGTCACCGCCTTTGTCCATGATCCCAAGCGCAAGCTGCTGTTAGTGTCGCACGACGGCAATGGTTTTGTCGTGCCGGAAGAGGAAGTCGTCGCCAACACCCGCAAGGGCAAGCAGGTGATGAACGTCAAGGCGCCCGACGAGGCCCAGCGCTGCATGCCGGTCGCCGGCGACCATCTCGCTATTGTCGGTGAGAACCGCAAGATGCTGGTCTTCCCGCTGGCCGAGATCCCTGAGATGGGTCGCGGCAAGGGCGTACGCCTGCAGAAATACAAGGATGGCGGCGTCCTCGACCTCAAGACCTTCACGCTCGCGGAGGGTCTCTCCTGGCAGGATTCTGCCGACCGCACCTTCACCAAATCACGTGAAGAGCTGGTCGAATGGACTGGTGCTCGAGCCTCCGCCGGACGCATGGTGCCAAAGGGATTCCCGAGGACGGGGAAGTTTGGGTAGGTAATCTCCCCCCTTGAGGACACTTGGGGGGAGATGGCCGGCAGGCCAGAGGGGGTCGCCGCGCATGAAGCGCCAGCCTCCTTTGTTCATGGTAAGGGGTCGCGTCTGAACGTTCCGACCCCCTCTGTCGCCTTCGGCGACATCTCCCCCTCGAGGGGGGAGATTAGCAGCATTTGGAATGTCGTCACGATTGCTGCACTATGATGGTGCATAAGCATCGCTACATAGAGCGCGGATACACGCGTTTGGGAGAAATGGGCACTTGAAGGAAACCAGGGTTCGGAAACCGGAAGGGCAGCAGCGCCTGTTCGGCCTGTCGACGCCGGTTAGATCCGCGGTCATTCCGCCGCTGTCGGCGGCGCGGTGGCTTCTGGTGCTGATCGTCGCCGCCGGGGTCTATTTCTTTCATGGTTTCCTGGTCCCGGTGCTGGCTGCTCTGGTCATCGCCTTTGCCAGCTGGCCGCTCTATCGGCGGTTGCTTGCTGCCGTCGGCGGCAACCGCACGGTCGCCGCGACATTGGCGATCCTGTTCATCCTGACCTTCCTGGTGGTGCCGATCGCGCTCGCCGGCGCCTACGCCAGCAACGAAGTCCGCGAATGGGTTGGCTGGGCGATCGAGACCAACCGCCATGGCGCGGTGACGCCGCACTGGATCGCTACGCTGCCTGTGGTCGGCGACTGGCTGAACGAGCAGTGGACGCGCAATCTCGGCCATCCCGGCGGCATCGGCGAACTGATCCAGCTGATCAGCGGCGCCAACATCGGCAGCATCTATCGCGGCGTGCTGGCCGCCGGCGGCAGCGCCTTCGGCCTTCTGCTGGCGCTGCTGTTCATGATGATCGCGCTGTTCTTTGCTTACCGCGACGGTGAGCATTTCGCCGGGCAGGTCGACCGTCTCGGCGAACGCATCCTGCCGACCAGGTGGGAGCGGATTTCACGCGTCGTGCCGGCGACGATTTCCTCGACGGTGACCGGCATGACCATTATCGCCATCGGCGAGGGGGTGGTGCTGGGCGTGGCCTACTGGCTGGCCGGCGTGCCGTCGCCGGTGACGCTCGGCGCCCTGACCGGCATCATGGCGCTGATCCCCGGCGGCGCACCGCTGTCCTTCACGCTTGTTTCGATCTATCTCGCCGCCAGTGGCTCGCCGATGGCCGGTTTGGCGCTGTTCATCTGGGGAAGCGTCGAACTGTTCATCGTCGACAAGACATTGCGCCCGAAGCTGGTCGGCGGCCCGATAAAGCTGCCGTTCCTGCCGACCTTTTTCGGCCTGATCGGCGGCGTCAAGACGATGGGCTTTCTTGGCCTGTTCATCGGTCCGGTGCTGATGGCGTTGCTGGTCGCGATCTGGCGCGAATGGCTGCGCGAGGTGGAATTGGCCGACGAGCTTGCCCCCGCAGCACCGGCGGAACTCGAAGGGGCGCCGCCGCAGATCGAAATCGTTGCCGAGAAGAAGTCTCAGGCCGGGTGACGGACGGCAAGGGTGGCGCGGCGCTTTCGCCCCTCATGCAGCTGCCATAGCGAATGGGCGACCAGCGTGACGATCAGGATCGCGCCGCCGATCAGGCTGTTGCGCGACGGCATCTCGGCAAAAATCATCCACATCCAGACCGGCGCCAGCACGGTTTCGAGCAGATAGAACATCGCAACTTCCGGTCCCGAAATATATTTCGGTCCGTTGGCGAGGCAGAAGAACGAGATCGGCATGATGACGGCGCCGTTGAAGATGATCCACCATGGCGCGTTTACCTGGAACCCTTCGCCTGAAACCATGAACACCGCCACGACCAGGGGCAGGATCACGCCGATCAGCGAAGTGAACCCCATGTCCTTGCCGCTGGCGCGCGAGATGGTGATGGCCAGCGCAATGAAGAAAGCCGAGCACAGCGCCATGAGGTCACCGAACAGGTGGCCGGTGCCGATCGAATCGCCGACAATAATCGCCACGCCGACGATCATGACCAGCATCGCCATCACGGTGACCAGTCGCGGCCGCTCCTTCAGGAACAGCCAGGACAGCAGCGCCGCGAACACGGTGTTGAAGGCCAGGATGAAGACCAGATTGGCGGTCGTGGTGTAATAGATGCTGGTGACGAAGGTGACCGAGGTCAGCCCATAGCATATGGCGACGACGAGCCCCGACCAGCCGGGGATGAGCTGCGGCGCGTTCCGGCTCAGCGAACGCCACACAGCCCAGATGATCAGCGCCGCGACCAAGGTGGTGCCGGTGCGCAGCAGGACGATCGTCCATGCGCCGCCGTCGGCGAGCCGGATCAGTGGAATGTCGATGGTCAGCGTCAGCCCGCCGATGGCGGTGATGAAAAGACCCTTCTGGTGATCGTTGTTGGACGACATGGCAGTTCTCGCAATGAACCTGGAGGCAGGCAAAATTGGCCCAGCTCTGGCGTTTCAGCCAAGCAGCCGAAAACCAGTTCCTCCATGAAGCAGTTTTAAGGATGATTGGCGAAGGAGCGGATCAGCGCGAAACCGCTTCGTGGTCGTAGCGTTCCCAGCCTTTCGGGCCGAGATGCTCCTGCGGCATGAAGCGCATCTTATAGTTCATCTTGCGCGAGCCGTTGACCCAGTAGCCGAGGTAGACATGGGGCAAGCCCATCGCCCTGGCGCGAGCGATGTGATCGAGGATCATGAAGGTGCCGAGCGAGCGGTCCTCGAAGTCCGGATTGAAGTAGGAATAAACCATCGACAGGCCATCGGCCATCTTGTCGGTGAGGGCGACTGCGATCAGCTCGCCCTGGCCCTTGCCGGTGATGAAGCTGTCGGGGCCGCGGCGCCGGTATTCGATGACCTTGGTGTCGACATGCGTGTCCTCGACCATCATGGCGTAGTCGAGCACCGTCATGTCGGACATGCCGCCGCGGCGATGGCGGGCATCGAGATAGCAGCGGAACAGCGAATACTGTTCGGTCGACGGTTGCGCGTCGTGCATCGCGCCGATGAGGTCTGAATTGTGCTGTATCACCCGCTTCATATTGCGGCTGGCAGTGAATTCCTGGGCCAGGATGCGCACCGAAACGCAGGCGCGGCAGGTCTCGCAGGCCGGCCGATAGGCGATGTTCTGCGATCGCCGGAAGCCGCCTTGCGTCAACAGGTCGTTCATCTCCGATGCCTTGTCGCCGACCAGATGCGTGAACACCTTGCGCTCGAACTGGCCCTCAAGATACGGGCATGGCGACGGCGCGGTCAGGAAGAACTGCGGCGACTGGGTTGGATGCTGCGTCATCGAACCTTGGAAACACTCCTGCGAATCATCATACCTTTGGCGCGCACGGCGAAAAATTCAACAGGATTGTGAAAGCGTGGCTATCGGACGCCTTCACTTTGCACATAAATGCTCGCGGGGACTGGTGAAAAGCTGTTTCAGCGGTCACTGCGGCTGACCACCGTGCCGAGCAGCAGGTCGTGCAGCGTGCGCTTGCGGTCGGCAAACAGCGACACCAGAAGGACCAGCGGCGTCAGGATGACGTTGCCGGCCCAGAACAGCACCGAATGCACCACTGCCGTCAGCCCGTCGATGCGGGTGCCGTCCAGACGGTCGAGCCGGATCCCCATCATCTTCATGCCTGTCGTGGCCTGGTCGGCGCTGCCGAGCGTGTTCCAGATGTAGAGGATGGCGACGGCCGGCACGAGGACGGAAAACAGCATCCAGCCAAGGCCTAGCGTCAAAACCCCGAGGAAGAACACCAGGATCGCGAACGGAATGGTGAGCAGCGCGACGATGCAATAATCGATGATGAAGGCGAGGACACGCCGCGTGCGCACGCCATCATAGGCCCTGGCATCATCGAGCCTGCTGGTGGTGATTTCGCCGTCGAGAACGCGCGCGTTCATGTCATTTCCTCGTCAATCTCGCCCAGGCCAGGGTGCGGGCCGCCTGATGTTGAAATGGTGAAGTCCTGCGGCGGAATCAAGATCAAGCCTTTTTTCGGCCTGCGACTGGAGGCAGCGCCGAATGTAAGCCTGAATCGGTTGAATTTACAGCCCGGATGACGTTAGTTTGCTGCAGCGCACAAAGCGCGCCTAGAGCGCCGCGCGTCCTTTTGGACGCGCAAAAACGCTCTAGCACTTTCAATCGGCGCATGACTCCGAAAGCCGAAACCAGTTTTCGGGGTTATGCGCGAGGGGACGGCGCGACATGGACTACGACATGCTGGTCATCGGCAGCGGGCCTTCCGGGCGCCGCGCCGCGGTGCAGTCGGCCAAGCTCGGTAAATCCGTGCTGGTGGCCGACAGGGGCCGGCGCCTTGGCGGCGTGTCCGTCCATACCGGCACCATTCCGTCGAAGACCCTGCGGGAAACCGTGCTCAACCTCTCGGGCTGGCGCGAGCGCGGCTTCTACGGGCGTGGCTACCGGGTCAAGCAGGATATATCGGTCGGCGATCTGATCGAGCGCCTGCACAAGACGCTCGATCACGAGGTTGAGGTGCTGCAGCACCAGTTCATGCGCAACACGGTCAAGAGCGCGCGCGCCACAGTCAAGTTTCTCGGTCCCAACAGAGCCAGCCTGACGACGGATACCGGCAACTACAGCGAAGTCGGTTTTGCGCATGCGCTGATCGCTGTCGGCACCCGCCCGCACCGGCCGCGCGACGTGCCCTTCGATAAGTCCCGTGTCTTCGACAGCGACGAGATGTTGGAACTCGAGCGCCTGCCGCGGACGCTGACGGTGATCGGCGCCGGGGTCATCGGCGTTGAATACGCGACGATCTTTTCGGCGCTCGACGTGCCGGTGACGCTGGTCGAGCCGCGCGACACCATCCTCGATTTCGTCGACCGCGAGATCGTCGACGATTTCATCCATCAGATGCGCGACCGCGGCATGACGATCCGGCTCGGCAGTGCGATCAAGGAGATCGCCTCGAAACCCGACTATGCCGAGGTGACGCTGGCCGACGGCCGCAGCATACGCTCGGAGATGGTGCTTTATGCGGCGGGGCGCACCGGCAATGTCGGCGCGCTCGGCCTCGATGTAGTCGGCATCGAGGCCGACTCCCGGGGCCGCATCAAGGTCGACCCGCAGACCTTCCGGACCACCGCGCCGAACATCTATGCCGCCGGCGACGTCATCGGCTTTCCGAGCCTCGCATCGACCTCGATGGAACAGGGCAGGGTGGCCGCCTGCCACGCCTTCGGCGTGCCGTTGCCGCCGCCGCCGGAAACCTTTCCCTACGGCATCTACGCCGTGCCGGAAATCTCGACCGTCGGCCAGTCCGAGGAGCAGGTGCGCGAGAGCGGCGGCGCGTATGAGGTCGGCGTGGCGCGCTTCCGCGAAACCTCGCGCGGCCATATCATGGGCGTCAACACCGGCTTCCTGAAGCTTCTGTTCTCGATCGAAACGCGCCGGCTGCTCGGCGCGCACATCGTCGGCGAGGGCGCGACCGAACTGATCCACATCGGCCAGGCGGTGATCAATCTCGGTGGCACCGTCGATTTTTTCGTCAACAACACCTTCAACTATCCGACGCTGGCCGAAGCCTACAAGATCGCCGGGCTGGATGCCTGGAACCGGATGGGGCGAAGTTAACCACTAACCCTCCATCTGGGCGAGCAGCGCCAGCATCACGTCGGCCGAAGGCATCGGCAGCACCGCCTCGATTTCGGCCGGCCGCACGCCTGCGATCGTGCCGCTGCCGGCGGCGACGGTGCCGAGCGGCCCGCGAAAACCGTGCTTCGACCAGGCCAGTTCCTGCAACTGCGGGCTGGTCAGGGCCCCAAGCACCGTGTCCACCGCCGGATCGATGACGATCAGCGGGTGCGCCGAATAGACGGTCGGCCGGGGATAGAGCATTTCGGGCTTCGCCCCGGTGCCGGCCTGCACCCTTTGCCAGCGCGCCGGATCGGCAAGCGCCCATTCCACCAGCTGGTTTTCATAGCCCACCGCCATCGGCTCGGCGCCGAGCCCGCCGGCGATATACTGGTCGAACAGCTTTCCCGACGAGGACGACTTCAGCCCCATGCTGCGGAAAAGCGCCTTCGCTTGATCGCCATGCTGGGCGAGTAATTCCTGCGTCGCCACGTCGCCGCTCATCAGGCTGAGCACCAGCCCGGCGAACATGAAGCCGGAGTTGGAACGATTGGGGTCCGTGGAGACGATGCGAGCCCGGCCGTAGAGTTCGTCGACGCCCAGAGCCGACCACGTTTTGCCGGCGAGCACAGCGTCAAGCAGCGCCTTGAGATCGAGCTGATTGTAGCCGCCCTTGGCGGCGACGCTCACCAGCCCGTTCTTTTTCAGACTTTCGACCACCGGCCCCCATGTGTAGACAACGATCGGCGAGTTGAGCACGACCTGATCGTTGCGGATCGCCACGCCGCTCTTGCGCGCCAGATCGACCATGATCGACGATGACGGCCAAAGGAATTGCGGCTTTTGCGACAGCAGTGCCGATTCCCGCACCATCTCGACGGAGCCGGCGACGCGTGCATCGAGTTGCAGGCCATAGCCACCGAGCGCACGAACGACGTCGGGGTCGGCCAGGAACGCCTGCTTCTCACCGCCGATGAAGCCGAACAGATGCGCTCTGTTGCCGAGATAGCCCCTGAACTCCGGGCGATCTTTGAGCGTCAGATAGCCGCCGGTTCCGGCAGCGGCGGCACCGAGCAGACCCAATCCGAAAGCGCGGCGCGAAATGGCCATCAGCGACCGATATCCTCTTTCAACGACTCCTGTATGAGTCGCAGGTAGACGTCGAGCGTGCCAAGCTCGGAGTCGGCCAGACTGTCCGCATAATGCACGAAAGCGTCCTGGAGCTTGGTGATCACGGCACCGACGCTGGCCAGCCGCACCTGGCTGGGCGTACGCCGGTTTGCCAGCGTTGCATAACCTTCCGCGACTTCCGCTGCTTGCGGCACATAGTAGGTCAGAAAACGCCGCACGGCCGGCGCGCTCTCGGGCTTGGCTTCCACCCTGGAGATCACGTCGGCGGCTATGTCGGACAGGTTTTTCACCTTGGCTTGCATGTCCTTGTCCGAGATCGAGCGGGCCGCCGCCGCGAGCCTGTCGGCCGCCGGTTGCGCCTGCGCCAGAAGCTCGCGCGCGAACGCCACCTTGCTGCCGCTGAGCGAGCGCAGATCGAGTCCTTCGAACAATTGGCGCGGCGCCAGCACGAACACCAGCCCGGCAAAGACCAGCACGGAGATGATGGCCGACACCAGGAATGGAAAGTGAGTCAGGAAGCTCAAGCCCAGCAGCAACGCGGCCGATACCGCACCTGCCGCGATCCAGTTCCAGTCGTTGCCGAACAAGCCGCGCATGCAGTAGCCTAATTGTAGCCGCGGGCGGCGCGGAAGGCGCCGGCAAGATCGCCGCTGCCATCGAAGACCCGTGCCGACGTTGCCTTGGCGAGGCTGTCGAGCTGGCTCTTGTCGGCGTCGCCGAAGGTGATGCCGAACACCGGCACGCGCACCGGCGCATTCCGCCACTGGTTGAGGAACATCTCGGCGCCGCCGTCGGTGCGGCCGTCTGTCATGATGACGATGGCCGGCAGATATTTCGACAGATCGGCCGTCGCCGTGATTTTCTGCAGCGCCTGCTCGGCGCAGGCATACATGTCGGTGCCGCCGCCGGCGTGCTGCTCCGCGACCGCCGCCAACAGTCGGCTCTGGCCGGCCGGATCGCCGCTCGCCTCGAAATTGTCGCGAACGGCGCTGTCGAAAGGCAGCACGAAGATATGGTCCGATGGCGTCCATTGCACCAGCACTTCGCTGGCCTTTTCCGGCGTGAACAGGAACTGCGCGGCCGCCTGCAGCTGCTTTTCGCCCTGGTCCTCCATGGAGCCGGAGAAGTCGAAGCAGAGCGCGGTCAGCGACGGCTTGCGCAAGGCCTGCTGGTAGAGGTCGAGCGCATTGCGGATCACCGCGGGCTCGGGCATGCGGATCGACGTCACCAATCTGCCCGGATCGAAGTTCCAGTCCGGCTCGGCCGTCGCCTGGATCGCTGGGCCGCCGAGCGGCAGCCGCCTGCCGGTGTCGGCGATGCGTTTGCGCACCGCGTCCGACTGCAGATAGGCGAGCAGGTCGGTGAAGAATTTTTCGATATCCGCGCCGCGTCCGTGATCGATGAAGCCAAGCGGCGAGTCCCCGACGGCAACACCGTCGGCCGGATAGACGGCATATAGCGGCTCCTTGCTCATCTGCTTGAGCTTGTCGTTGGTCTCTTTCAGCGTCGCCTCGTAATTCCACATCGCATCGTAGACCGTGCCCTGGCTCGCGGAATCGATATAGAGGTCGGCCAGCCAGCCGGACGAGCCGGACGAGCGCTCGACGCCTTGCAGCAGGGCGCCAACCGCCTCGCGTACATCAGGCTTGTCGAGATCGCCGGGCTCGATCACTTCCTTGCCGCCAAGCGCGCTGGATAGCATGGCGAGATAGGCGCTGGCGCCGGAATTGGACTGCGTCGCCGAGGTCATCAGGAATTTGAGCTTGCCGGCCTTCACCGCGGCATGGATGTCCTTCATGAAAACCTGCTTGCTGACCCAGCCGAGTTCGGCCGCCTTGGATTTGCGCACGCCCAGAATGACCGGCATCTGCGCGATCGAAGTGAGATTGCGCACCTTGCGGCCGGAATCGAACAGATCCACCCAAACGCTCGAAGCCGGCCAGACCGCATCCTGGTCGACTCCGCCAGGCTTTTGCAGGCCAAGCCCGATGTCGAGCGACCCTTCATAGGCGAAGGTGCAAGATGCGTCCTGCTTGCTGCAGAACTCCTGGACGATCGGCTCCAATACGGTGTTTTCGGAACCGGAAACGATGGAGAATTTGACGTTGCTGGCGTTGCACGCCGACAGCAACACCGAGAAAGCCAAGAGCAGAACGGACGTCAGCGTCTTCGGCATAAAGCTCTCTAGGCTTGAGTCAGCGCTTTCTTCAGATCGACGGTCATCTGGTCCATCTGTTTTTCGGCGTCGGCCCGTTTCTGGCGGCCCTCCTGCTGGACCTTGAGCACGCCTTGCACCGTATCGATGAGATCGCGGTTCGCCTGCGCCAGTGTTTCGACATCGACGATGCCCCGCTGCGCCTGCTCTTCGATGGAGATGGCCTGATCCTTCATCATCTTGGACGTCTGGCGGATCATTTCATTGGTGGCGTCGGTCACGGTCTTTTGCAGTTCAAGCGCCGACTTCTGGTTGGTCAGGCCGAGCAGGATGACCATCTTCTGCTTCCATGCCGGAACGGTCAGTGCCGAGGTCGCCTGCAGGTTCTCGATCAACGTCTCGTCGCCGGACTGGACAATGTGGATCTGCGGCAATTGCTGGATACCGAGCTGGCGCGCCTGCACCAGGTAGAAGATGCGTTTTTCCAACCGGTCCAACGCCTGGACGGTGTCCTGATAGGTTTGGGCTTCCAGCGTGCCACCGACATCGCCGCCGGCTGCGTCCGCCGCCGTCTTCAGCTTGGGCAGTTCGTTGGCGCGGAAGTCTTCGATGAACTTCTTGCCGGCCTGCACATAGGCGTCGAGCTTAACAATCGATACCTTGGTCTGCTCGTGCAGATCGTCGAGCACGGCAATGTCGCGCCTTAGCGTATCCTTGTGGCGGTCGAGCTCCAGGCCGATGCGGTCGATCTGCCCGGCAACGTCCTCGTATTTTTCCTTGAAGCGTTCAAGTCTTGCTTTGAAGGAGCTGAACAGACCGCTCAAGAACCCCTGGTCTTTGAGCGAGGCCGGATCGAGGTTCTTGGCCTTCATGATGATGTCGGTCAAAAGCTCGCCGGTGTCGCCGAGATCGCGATTACGTAACTGGCCGAGGATCTTGTCGGCATAGTCGCTGACCGCCTGCTGGGCGCGGTCGCCATAGACCGAGATCGCCGCACGATCGCGAACATCGATCGTGCTCTCTATTCTTGCAACATCGGATGGATTGGCCGCGATTGCCGGCTGCTTCGAGGTATCGTCGAGCACAGTGATGCTGTTCTTGTCGGCCATGCAGACCTCCCCCTCACGTGAACAGTATCTCGATAGACAGTCAGTTCGACAGACATATGTCGGCGCTGTGGACAATGGAAGGGCCTCGCGGGGCCATATATGCGAATGCTGTCCGCCCGAAGGCGTTAATGCTCAACCGGCCCGTGCGACCGTTGCGCCGGCCAGCCATTGCCTGATGATTTCAGCATCCCGATCGCCGATTTCATGACCGGAGGCGATGGTGTGGGCGTCGACCTCGGCGCCGTGTGATTCGAGCAATGCGACCAACGCCGGCGCGAAGGGCGCGTAGGTCAGATCATCTGCGCCGGCGATGATCAGCACGCGCGCTTTGGACAGATCGGCCGGGGGGACGTCGTCGAGCACCGGCATCGGGCGCAGCAACGCTGCCCGTTCGATGAGGCCGGAATGGAGCAGCATCACGCTCGAAACCAGGTTGGCGCCGTTCGAATAGCCGAGGAAAATCGTCCTGGCGAGATTGAGACCATGGCGCTTCGCGGCCGCGGTGATGAAGCCGGCGAAAGCGTCCGCCTCGGTGCGGATGCTCTCCTCTTCGAAGCGCGTCGGCGTGATCCGCGCGAACCAGCGGAAACCGTCCTCCTGGGCGAGGCGGCCACGCACCGCCACCAGCACGGCGCGCGGCGCGATTTGCCGCCCCAGCGCCACCAGCGTCGTCTCGTCGACACCGGATCCATGCAGCAGAAAAAGGCATTCGCCGCTCGCATTCACCGGTCGATAAAGGCGGTACAAAAACGGCAGGTCGCGCCGCAAAAAGCCGTCTTCCGGAGGTTTTTCGGCCATATTGCATCCTTTTGATTTCGTGTGATTTTTAATCATTTGCCGGCTTCAAAACGGAATATTTTCGGGCTCCTTCAAAGTTGATCGAACCGGGCGCATTTCAGTCCGTTTGTTTGCCGATATGCTCCTGCGGGAGGAATCGAAGCGGTGCGTCCGGCGGTCGCATCGATCGCGGCATGAACAACCAGCTTTGAGGCCTTTTATCGATGACCATGCCAATTTCACCGGATCGCGATACGCGTATCCCGGATCGCGGCACGCATATCCCGGATCGCGATACGCGCATTGATGTGTTCCGCGCTCTCGCGCTGCTGATCATATTTGTCGACCATGTGCCTGGCACAGTTTTCGAAACCCTGACCTACAAGAATTTCGGCTTTTCGGATGCCGCCGAGGCCTTCGTGCTGATCTCCGGCATGTCCGTCGCGCTCGCCTACGGCTCAAAATTCCAGTCCGGAGACCGGCTCCTGGCGACACTGAAATTGTGGCGCCGCGCCGGAGTGCTCTATGTCGCGCACATTGTCATGACGATGGCGGTGGTGGCCATCTTCTGCGCGGCGGCGATGTTCGCGAAACGGCCGGACATGCTGACCCTGATCAACATCGAGCCGTTGATCAGGGACCCGCAACAAGCGCTGATCGGCATCGTCACGCTTGGCCATCAGCTTGGCTACAACAATATCCTGCCGGTCTATGCGGTGCTGCTGCTGATGGCGCCAACCTTCCTGCTGTTCATCAGCTACCGGCCTTGCATGGCGCTCGCCGTGTCCGGAACTCTGTGGCTGGTTGCCGGGATCTACCAGATCGCTCCGCCTAATTATCCGGAGCCCGGCTTCTGGTTCCTCAATCCGCTGTCGTGGCAGTTCCTCTTCAACATCGGCCTGGCGAGCATGCTGCACATCAGGCGCGGCGGCGCCATTCCGCTCAATCGCTGGCTGGTCGGCGCGTCGGTGGTCTATGTCGCGACGGCGTTGGTCTGGGTGCACAGCCCGCTATGGGGGCACGTGTCGTGGCTGAACCTGCCGGTGGTGCTGACCGGCTTCGACAAGACCTTCCTGTCGCTGCCGAGGCTGCTGCACATCCTGGCGGTGAGCTATCTGATCGTGGCGTTTCCTTCTGTCTCCAACCTGTTCCGCACCAGCCGCGACCATCCGCTCGCCATATTGGGCAAGCGATCGCTGCCGGTTTTCATCGCCGGCACGCTGATCGCCATGGCGGCGCAGGTGATGAAGTTGATCAACCCGGGTGGATTTGCCTATGACAGCCTGCTGATCGCCGCAGGCATCGCCATGCAGTTCGCGCTCGCCTATTATCTCGAATGGCTGGCGGCTATTGGCGGCAGCAGCAAGCCGGTCCGCAGCGAGGCGCCGCCGGTCCATGCATCCTTCGGGATGGGCGGCATGGCGGCAGGCATGAATCGATAGCGTCGGGCTCAGGCTGTCTTGGGCGGAGATCCCGAAGATGCCCTGACGACAAGCTCGACGCCAAGCGTCTCGCGCCGCACCGTGCCGTCGAAATCGAGGATCGATCGCGCCGCCCGGCGGCCGATCTCGGCGATCGGCTGCGCGACCGTGGTCAGCGGAGGATCGCAAATTGCGGCGTCGGGCACGCCGTCGAAGCCGACGACGGAGACGTCGCCGGGAACCGCAATGCCACGCGCGGCCAACCATTCGATCGCGATCATGGCGATCCGGTCCGACATCGCCACGATGGCGGTCGGCGGCTCTGCCGAGGCGAAGATCGTCTCGAGGCCGGCCCTTGTGCTGGCTTCGTCGTTTTCGGTCTCGTATACCGGTATCCCTGCGGTATCGACGCCGTACCGGGAAAACGCCTCGAAATAGCCGACGAGGCGATCGCGTGTGCCGGTGTAGAGGGCCGTCCGGACCTTCTCCGGCGAGACAAGGCCGGTGCTGCCGTCGGCGAAAGGCAGCGCCAGCACGGCGAAGCGCCGATGGCCGAGCTCGGCGAGATGCTGCGCCGCCAGGCGGGCGCCGGCGACATTGTCGACGCCGATTGCCGAAACAGTGTCGTCGTCGAAGCCGAGCTCAAGCGCGACAAAGGGGAGTTTGCGTTCGCGCGTCAGTTCGACAAGCCGTGAGCCGCCCTCGATGCAAAACAGGATGAAGCCGTCGACCAGCGCGCTCTGGATGTTCCAGGCAAGTTTTTCCTCGTTGCCGGCCGATACCAGCGCTATTCCCGCGCCGGTGGCGTCGCATGCCTGCGAGATGCCGGCCATCATTGCGCGGGCAAAGGGATCGTCGAAGAAATAGGACAGCGGCTCGGTCGTGGCGACGCCGATCGCGTTGACCTTGCCGGCGCGCAGCAGCCGGCCCTTCGGGTCGGGACCGGCATAGCCCATCGCCTCGGCCGCCGCCTTGACCCGTTCGCGGACTTCCTCGCGCACGATCTCGGGACGGCTGAACACGTTGGAGGCGGTGCCGTGCGAAACCCCAGCGGCCTTGGCGATGTCGGCCAGCCGGATGGGTCTTGTATTGCCTTCGGTAGATGACGCCATTTTTCTGCCTCCAGCCTGCTATCTAGCATCTTTGTTGGATCGATTCAAATTTTGCTTGACATCAGCGCGGGCCGGGCATAAGTTTGAATCGATCCAATCTGAAAAGGAGCGAGCCATGCACCCCGTCAACTATCTGTTCGAGGACATCTATCGCAACGACTGGAGCATAATTTCGAAGGCGGTGACCCGGACGCGTCGTGGCAGCGCCGGCCCGTGGATTCGCGATCTGCGTTTTCTCGTGGAGCGCAAGCGGAGCTGATCGGCACGGCATTTTCGGGCCTGTCGATTGGATCGATTCAAATCTCAAATCGAGAAAGGAAACTAGCCATGCACCCGATCAATCATCTGTTCGAAGAGATCTATCGCAACTATTGGGGCATCTCGCCGGCCATCGACAGGCCGGAGCGGCGGCGCCTGGCCAAGCCGGCGGCACGCAATCGTGACCTGCCGGTCTGGCCAGAACGCAGGCAAGAGTGGCCATCGTCTGACTGACCGTCGTTTGGCGGAAGCCGAATCCGGCCGCCTCAGGAGCGCGGGCGCCTCAGCGCCGAGGCCGCAACCGCCAGCCAGCCGGCGATGAGCAAGGTGCCGCCAATCGGCGCCGACATCGGGAAAAGCCGCGAGCCGAGGAAGTCACGGGCGAGGAGATCGCCGCAGAATAATACAAGTCCGACAAGAAGGATGAAGCTTGCGCTTCGCATGATCCGGTTTGCGCCACCGAGGCCGACGGCAAGAAAGACCGGTGCATGCATGAGCAGGAAGGACGCGACCGTGCCGACGAAAGCGCCGCCCAGATGTGCCGCCGCGGCAGAAAGCGCCACACCGGCCGCGCCGCACAGGCCACCGGTGAAAACGAGGATGCGGCGGCTGCCGCTTGCTGGGTGGTCGGCCGTGTCCATGTCTCTGGTCTCCGTGAAGTGGTGATGGCCCGCAAACGGTCTCAGGATTTGCCGGCCTGCACCAGCATGTCGCGTGCGCGGCGCGACTGGACCAGCCAATTATACGCCGCGCCGCCCGCCATCAGCACGGATGTGCCGAGAAACACCGCGCGCATGCCGAAATGACCGCCGACGAAGCCGCCGAGCAGCGGGCCGGCAACCTGTCCGACATACTGCGCCGAGATCGACAGACCGAGCACATTGCCGCCGACGCCGTCCGGAACATTGTGGCGGATGACGCTGGTGATGCAGGGCAGGAGGCCGCCAAGCGCCAGTCCCATCAGGAAACGCAGGCCGACGAGCTGCCAGCCCTTGGTGACGAAAGCCTGCGGGATCAGCAGCAGCGCCGAGACGGCAAGCGCCGCTATGATGACGTTCCAGTGACCGACGCGGTCGGCGAGCTTGCCGAGATGCGAGGCCGACAGGATGGCGCCAAGTGCCGCCGCCGACATGACGACGCCGGACACCAGCGTGACCCGGCTTTGGTCCTCGATGATCTGTTTCACATAGACCGCGATGATCGGCTCGATCGACATGGTGGCGAAGCTCAGCAGTGTGCCGGTCACCAGCATTGCGACGATCGGGCGCTTGTCCGGGATTTGCGACCAGCCGCCTTTCGGCTTCTCAGTCGATGCTGATTTGTCGGTTGCCGGGCGAGGGTTCTCCTTGATGAGAAAAGTCGTTGCCAGGAACGCCAGGAAAATGACGCCGCCGGCGACCAGGAAGGTGGCGCGGATGCCGATCAAAGGCGGCAGCGCGCCGCCGAGCAAGGGACCGACGAGAGCGCCGCCGGTGATGCCGGCCGACAGCACGCCGAGCGCCCAGCCCGACCGCTCCTTCGGCGTCTGCATGGCGACAAGAATGGTCGAGCCCGAGGAATAGCCACCGGCGAAACCGATCAGCAGGCGCAGCAGCACCAATTGCCAGACGGTCTCCACCATGCCGGTCAGCGACATGCAGACGGCCATGCCGAAACTGGCGCGCACCAGCATCAGCTTGCGGCCGTAGCGGTCGCCAAGCCGTCCCCACAGCGGCGCGACCAGCGCGGCGGCGAAGAAGGTCGCGCCATAGGCGATGCCGGACCACTGCACAACAGCCGCGTGGCCCTCGGCGCCCAGCTGCTCGACATAAAGCGGCAGGAAGGGCAACAGCAAGGTCATGGCGACAAGTGTGCTGAACGAGCCGGCAAAGCACACGGCGAGATTGCGGCGCCAATGGATGTTGTGGGCGCCTTGGGTGGCAGGGGTGGCGTCTTGCGGCATGTCGTGTCCTGTGCGGCCAGTTCTGCGGGCCAGGGAATTCGCCGTCGTCGCGGCGTGATTGTCGAGGCAACCACTTTCGCCCTCGCTTCGCGAGCGCCGATGGCGTAAGAGCGGCGATGGAAAACAACCGATTTGAAACACCCGTGACCGTCAAGGGCGCGGCGGGAGGCACTCAGCTCTTGCGGACCGCCCGCGAGGCTTCCGATTACCTCCTCAACAACTGGCCCGGCAAGCGCAGTCCCAAGCATCGCGAAGCGCTGCAGGCCTGCCATGATGCGCTGGCGGGCGACAAACCGGCGATGACCGCAAGGCGCGCCTTCATTGCCGCCGCGCGCGAGGTGAACGTTTTCGTCAGCGACAAGGCGCCGGCCTGAAGACGCAGCGAAATCTGATCCGCCTCGCGGGCTGGATGCGCTTTTACCCTTAGGGGCAATCGCTTGCGGTTTGCGCTGCCCCTCATTGCCCTCCCGGGCATTTCTCCCCGTATAGTGACGGGAGAAAGGGCCTGCACCAAGGGTTTCGCCACTCTTCAGCGTGCAAAAAGCGCGCCAAGGTTGCGGCCAGATCCCTTCTGCCGTCACTATGAAGCGATTGCCCTGCAGTTTACTCTGCGGTTTCCGTTTCGGTCTCGGACGTGGTCTCGTCTTCGGGCTTCGAACGTTCCTTGGCTGCGACCTTGGCCGCTTGCTTTTCCGCCTTCTTGGCAGCCTTCTGCCGGTCGCGTTCCTTGCGTTCCTGGCCGTAGTTCGGTGCTCGCGCCATATCTCTTCCTTTCACAATCCCAAAGGTTCTTAGCCCTGCCTAGGAGCATTGGGCTACAAACACAACACCGCAAAGAGCGATCGGCTCCATAGATAGCCGGCAGGCCGGCTGAACACGGTTCCGTGGCTTGCAGGATGGCTGGCACAATGGTGTAGGGGGGGGTCTGGGGGTGCAAATCACAAGCCCGCCGCAGGCTCGCCGGGCGCTTGATCAGGCCAGGCTTTCAGACGGCTCGGTCCGCGCGCGGTCTCAACTATTACAATAGATTGCAGGATGCTTTCGCGCCGAGCGCCAGGCCGTGTTGATAAGCCGGCTGCCGAGATGAGCCGCAAGTTCGCCGACGAGCGGCACGAGCAGGCGATCTGCTTGCTCGTGCTCTACAAACATTTCGTGCTCAGCGGCCAGATCGAGCCTGATCCCGAGGTCCTGGCGTTTTATCTCAGGCTAAGCCCGTCGGCGGCGACCTTCGACCTGATCCGGATCGTTGTCAGATATCTTCCCGGTCAAGAACCAGATCGGCCGGACCAAACCGGTCTTTTGCCGTGAATTGCTGGTGCCAATAGGGGTAGAGAACGGGCGGGCGGCTGACAGCGTCGAGGCGTGCGCGCTCCTCGCTGGTCAGCACCAGGCTAGCTGCGGCGATATTGTCCTTGAACTGTGCTTCGGTCCGTCCGCCGATCACCAGCGAGCTGATGGCCGGCCGGCCGAGCAGCCAGGCAAGCGCCACCTGCGCCGCCGACACGCCATGGTTCTCGCCGATATGGGCAAGCACGTCGACGATCCGCCACAGCCGGTCCTCGTCGCGGATCGGCGGTTCGGTCCAGCCGCTGAGCTGGCGGGCGGTGGCCTGGTCGCGGTTGTATTTGCCGGACAGCAGTCCACCGGCGAGCGGACTCCACACCAGCACGCCAAGCCCCTGGTCGACCGAGATCGGCAGCAATTCATATTCGGCTTCGCGCGCCTCCAGCGTGTAGTGGATCTGCTGGGTGACGAAGCGCGGCTGGTGCTGGCGGTCGCTGATCCCCAGCGCCTTCATCACTTGCCAGCCGGAATAGTTGGAACAGCCGACATAGCGGACCTTGCCCTGGCTGACGAGCGTGTCGAGCGCGGCGATGGTCTCCTCGAGCGGCGTCGTGCCGTCCCATTCGTGCAGGAAATAGATGTCGATGACGTCGGTCCTGAGGCGCTTCAGGCTCTTCTCGCACTCGCGGATCAGATGGTAGCGCGATAGGCCCTCATCGTTGGGGCCGTCGCCGATCCGCATGCGCGCCTTGGAGGCGATCAGCACATCGCCCTTGCGTTTGCCGCCGAGCGCTTCGCCGATGATCTCTTCCGAAAGCCCGTTCGAATAGACATTGGCGGTGTCGATGAGATTGATGCCGGCATCGATGCAGAGGTCGATCATCCGGCGCGCCTCGTCGAGATCGGTCTTGCCGACCGCCGAAAATGCGCCGGCGCCGCCAAAAGTCATGGTGCCCATGGTCAGCGTCGAAACCTTCAGCCCGGAACGGCCGAGTGTGCGGTATTCCATGTCAGATCCTCGCAATTGAGTTGTTGAAAAGGGGTGCTTTGAAGGCTGCCCGGGGGAACCCGGCATTTGTAGGACAATTCGAGCCGTTTGTCGTGCGTGTCAGGGAGGCTGATCGATCACATCTCACGGAGTTGGGCGACCGGCGCGCGGGCCGGCTGCAATAAAACCGTCATTGCCGGCCTATATGCAGATCGGCTCAAGGTGTCCGGCCGTCAGGCCGACGCCGACACGGGTGTGCACGCGGAGTAGCATAAATGACCGAAGCAAAACAGAATTCTCCCGCCAAGGACTGGCTGGAAGCGGAACTGGCCGACACGCTCGACGAGGACTACGAACTGGAAATGTCGGAACCGGCGCTGTCGCTGGAGATCGCCAAGATCTACAAGAAGGCGCATCCGCCCTCGATGGATCGCCAGCAATATTTTCGCGACCTGATCACGCTGCAATCCGAATTGATCAAGCTGCAGTCCTGGGTGGCTTACACCAAGAAGAAGCTGGTGGTGGTTTTCGAGGGCCGCGATTCGGCCGGCAAGGGCGGCGTCATCAAGCGCATCACCCAGCGGCTCAATCCGCGCATCTGCCGCGTCGTCGCACTTCCGGCGCCGACCGAGCGCGAGAAGTCGCAATGGTATTTCCAGCGCTACGTCCCGCATCTCCCGGCGGGCGGCGAGATCGTGCTGTTCGACCGCTCCTGGTACAACCGCTCCGGCGTCGAAAGGGTGATGGGCTTCGCCGAACCGGACCAGGTCGAGGAGTTTTTTCGCGACGTGCCGGAGTTCGAGCGCATGCTGGTCCGCTCCGGCATCACGCTGGTCAAATACTGGTTCTCCATCACCGACGAGGAACAGCAGATGCGTTTCCAGATGCGCATCCATGATCCGATGAAGCAGTGGAAGCTGTCGCCGATGGATCTGCAGTCGCGCGTGCGCTGGGAACAGTACACCAAGGCCAAGGAAGAGACGTTCGCCCGCACCAACATCCCCGAAGCCCCGTGGTTCATCGTCGAGGGCAACGACAAGAAGCGGGCGCGGCTGAATTGCATCGATCATCTCCTCAAGCAAATGCCTTATGAGGAAGTGCCGCACGAAGAGATCACGCTGCCCGACCGCGTGTTCAATCCCGAATACGAGCGCCAGGTGCTGCCGCGCGAGCTGTATGTTCCGGGGAAGTATTGAGGCAGGGCTCCCCTTCTCCCCGTCACTATACGGGGAGAAGGTGCCGGCAGGCGGATGAGGGGCGCCGCCCGCCTCGACAATTTAGCCACAAAGTCACTGCATGGGACAAAAATTATTCTGATGTCATATTGCCATAGGGGTATTGTCCGGCTGTGTAATCTTTGGTCGCTTGCGCCGCCCCTCATTGCCCTGCCGGGCATTTCTCCCCGTATAGTGACGGGGAGAAAGGGCCTGCACCGAAGCTTTCGACAAAAGAGCAGACGAAACGTCCTAATCGCGCTTGATGATGACATGCATGGCATTCGGCGTTGCGACCTGCTCGCTGCAGCGGTAGCCGAGCTTGGGCATGTCGATGCCGGCAAAAAGATTCTCGCCTGAGCCGAGCAGCATCGGCGATATCGCCAGATGCATGTCGTCGATAAGCTTTTCCCTGAGATATTGCCGGATCGTGGCGACCCCGCCGCCGAGCCGGACATCCTTGCCGTCAGCCGCTGCTTTCGCCTTTTCCAGCGCTGAGTGGATGCCGTCGGTCACAAAATGGAAGGTCGTGCCGTCCTCCATGACGATAGCATCCCGCGGATGGTGGGTGAGCACAAAGACCGGCACATGGTAGGGCGGATTGTCTCCCCACCAGCCCTTCCAGGTGTCATCGGGCCAAGGCCCGCGGATCGGCCCGAACATGTTGCGGCCCATGATCCACGCGCCGATGTTTTCGAAGCTGCGCGTTACGAACGCGTCGTCGGTATCCGTGGTCCCGTCATCTTCGCCGGACATGTTGCGGAAGGTTCGGGTGCCCAACATCCATGTGTGCAGGGCTTCCCCGCCGACGCCCAACGGTTCTTTCAGGTCCTGGTCGGGACCGGCCCCGAAGCCGTCGATAGACACGGTGAAAGCGTTGACGCGAAGCTTGGGCATGGCTGGCTCCCTTAATCCAGTTGTGAAATGCAAGCAGTTGTTTTTAGCTGGACTGATTGCAATTTGCAAGCGGTAATTCGCCGCCAAGCATATGCGGCTCGTTTGGCCAGCATCAGGGCCACCGCAAAGAGGGGTGGCTGCAGCAGCTACTTGCGCCGCGACGCCTCGAGTATTCGCTCGACAGCTAGGCGGAGCGGCGACAGACTGTCTGTCACCACGGTCCAGACGATGGCATCGGAAGTCTCGTGGTATTCGTGACGCAAAAGGTCCCCAATTCCACGAATCTGTTTCCAGGGAATTTCTGGAGCAAGAGCAATCAAATCGTCCGGGATGTGCCGGGTGGCTTCGGAGATAATCTCGATGCCGCGCTCCACGCCATGACGAAGCAGCCAGTCGTCACGAAAGTCGTCCAGAGTCTTGCCGGCGGTGGCAGCGCTGATGCCATCCAAAGCCGCTATGATCTTGGCCAGTATCAGCTCGATCCGGCGGACTGCCATCAGAATACGCGCACGGCCGATTGTTCGATCTGGGCTTTCAACATAGGCTGAAGGCTGTCACGCGTGGTGATGTCAATTTCCGTTGACATCTTCTCTTCCAGGAATTGCTTGATCCCGACCATGTCGATCAGAGAAAAGCGCCGCGCCGGATCATAGTCGATGAACAGATCAAGATCGCTGTCCGGCTGCGCATCTTCCCGCGCCGCCGACCCGAACAGATACAGCGAAGTCGCGCCCATGCCTTTGATGGCATCTGCGTTTCTCTGCAACCGTTCGATGACCTCGTTCCTGCTCATGAGCCTATTCTATCGGATTGCAGCAAAATCCCAAAACGATGCGAGTGCCTATCCCTTGAGCATCGCCGCCACTTCAGGCGCGAAATAGGTCAGGATTCCGTCGCAGCCGGCGCGCTTGAAGGCGAGCAGCGATTCCAGCATCGCCTTGTCGCCGTCGATCCAGCCATTGGCGGCGGCCGCCTTGATCATCGAATATTCGCCCGACACCTGATAGGCGAAGGTCGGCATCCGGAATTCGTCCTTCAGCCTGCGGATGATGTCGAGATAGGGCAGGCCGGGCTTGACCATCAGCATGTCGGCGCCCTCGGCGAGGTCCTGCTCGGCCTCGCGCACGGCCTCGTCGGAATTGGCGTGGTCGAGATAATAGGTCTTCTTGTCGCCCTTGAGCAGGCCGGCGGTGCCGACCGCCTCGCGGTAGGGTCCGTAGAAGGCGGAAGCGAATTTCGTTGCGTAGGACATGATCGCCACATCCTGAAAACCATTGGCGTCGAGCGCATCGCGAATGGCGCCGATGCGGCCATCCATCATGTCGGACGGGGCAATGATATCGGCGCCGGCCGAAGCCTGGATGACGGCAGCCGCCGTGACCTGCTCCACGGTCTGGTCGTTGACGATGATGCCGTCGCGCAAGATGCCGTCGTGGCCGTGCGAGGTGAAGGGATCGAGCGCCGCATCGGTGATGATGCCGATCTCGGGCACCGCGTGCTTGATGGCGCGCGTGGCGCGGTTGATGACGTTTTCCGGATCGAGGATGTGCGAGCCGGTCTGGTCGCGCAGGCCGAGTTCGACATTGGGGAAGGTGGCGATCGCCGGAATGCCGAGCTTTGCCGCGCGCTCGGCCTCCTTGACGGCAAGGTCGAGCGACAGGCGGAAGACACCAGGCATGGCGGCGATCGGTTCACGGATATTTTTCCCGTCGACGACGAAGATCGGCCAGATCAGATCGTCCACGCCGAGCCGGTTTTCCTGGACGAGACGGCGCGACCAGTCGGCCTTGCGCATGCGCCGCAAACGGCGGCTGCCGGTGATCTCGTCGACGCTGCGCGCGCCGGCAGGCTTTGCTGGGGTGAATTTGTTCATCGCCAAAACTCCGGATTGGCGGCTTTTAACACGAGGCTCCGCCGCTGACCAATGCGGCACGATAGTGCCAGCGTGTCCGTGGTTCGCAGCCAGCTACAGATTTGGCGGCCACGCAAGGTCGGGGCCAGTTCTGAAGAACGAGACGTTGTTGGTGAAAATGCTGGCCGGGGCAAGCCTGATCATGCGCCCATCCGGATGTTCGATCTGGGCCACGTTGTCAATGAACCACTGGTTCCACCCAGCTTCCGGACCGAGATACTTTCGAAGCAACCGTTTGAAGCGATCTGGTGACATCGGTTCTATGGTGGCGGCGCCGCGCAGCCCGAGGTGGAGCAGAATACCGGCATTGTTGTCAAAGTGGACAATTTCCACCGCGCAGCGCGGGTCTCTTTCAAGATGCTTTACCGCGCTCCCGTCTGACGACCCGAGAAGCCAGATCGCACCGTTCTCCCAGATGAACCATACGGGCGCGTTGCGCGGCGCGCCGTCGGCGGTAACGGTCGCCAAATTCGCCATCAGCGGGCGACTGAGGACATCATCCGGGTCGAAATTTCGCGGCATCGTCAAATCATATTCTGACCCTCTGGGTTCAACGATCATGCGTTCGCCTTTGAGTTGACTGCTGCACAGCGGCCGGCTGTGCTTGTCGCTGACAATTTTGCGCCCATTTGATCCGGACGCAAAGGATGAGCTCTGTCCACTCCAGAAATCCAAACTGCCCTGTACCGACTGACCCTGGCATTGACGCAGCCATGCGCCACGCTTTAGCACTTCAATCCCGGCGGCGTGGGGGAGGGATTCTTTAGGCGATGGATTTTGGCGGCGGCGACGAGATTCGCTTCGAACGACTGGGCAGGGCCGGCGTTGTCACTTTGACGCGGCCGCAGGCGCTCAATGCCGTCACCCATCGCATGGTCAAGGCGTTCGACAAGGCGCTGCGCGCCTGGGAGCGCGACGACGGCGTCGATGTTGTCGTCGTCAAGGCCGAGGGCAGGGCGTTTTCGGCCGGCGGCGACATCCTCCACATCTACGAGGCCGGCCGGGCGGGAAAACCGCCGGTCGATTTTTTTGCCGACGAATACCGGCTGAACGCCCGCATTGCGCGGTTCCAAAAACCCTATGTCGCGCTGATCGACGGCATCGTCATGGGCGGCGGCGTCGGCATCTCGTTCCACGGCTCGCATCGGCTGCTGACCGAGAACGCCCAGTTCGCCATGCCGGAAGTCGGCATCGGCTTTTTCCCGGATGTCGGCGCCAGTCATCTCTTGCCGGGCCTCGGCGGCAGCTTTGGCATGTATCTGGCCTTGACCGGAAACCGCATCCGCTATGGCGACGCTTTGTGGTCGGGCCTGGCGACGCACACGATCAAGGCGCAGGACCAGGCCGGCTTTCTCGACCGGCTGGTTGCGAGCGGCGACCCGGAAGCGGCGCTGCGCGGCTTTTCCGTCCCGGCCCGGCGCGAAACGGACAGTCCGACGCTGGAAGCCATCGCCCGCCATTTCGTGCAGCCGTCGCTGAGCGACATCATCGGCAGCCTGGAGCGCGCCGCACCCGCAGACGCGCTCGCGGCAAAGACGCTGGCGACGATCCGCACCCGCTCGCCGACCAGCCTGCATGTTGCCTGGCGCGAGATCAGCGCCGGGCTGACGCTGTCGATGGACGAGTGCATGCGGATGGAGTTCCGCATCCTCAACCGCATGCTTGCCGGCCACGATTTCTACGAAGGCATCCGCGCCGCCATCATCGACAAAGGCTCGACGCCGCAATGGCGGCCGGCAGGCATCGACGACGTCAGTGCTGCCGACGTCGATGCCTATTTCGCTCCGCTCGGCGAACGGGAGCTCAAGCTGTGAGCGAGGTCACGTCGAGACGCGTCGTGCTCCAGCCCTCGACGGTCGAAGTCATCTTCGCCTGGTTTCAGCGCGTCATCTCAGGCTACTGTCTGTTGTTCGGGATTTTGTACTGGATCCGGCTGATCGGCTTCTATCCCGGCTCGTTGTGGCGCTTCGACCTGATGCCGGTGCATTGGCAGGTGGCGGCGGTGACGCTCGCCGTGTTCTTTCCGTTCGCCGCCGCCGGCCTGTGGATGCTGGCCTCCTGGGGGCCGGTGATCTGGTTCATCTGCGCGGCGACCGAGACCGTCATGTATGCCGGCTTTCCCGAGCTCTTCGGTCACCGGCCGCTGATCGTCGCCTCGCATGCGGCGGTGGCGCTGCTCTACATCGTCTTTCGCGTGGTGATCTGGATGCAGAAGCGCCGGAGCCGGCAATAGAGCATCGGAGCAATGCTCAACAAGAATAGCCCACCGGTCCGGTTCGACGGGGAAATTACCGCCCGGATTCATTGGCTAAATCTTTAGGTTAATCATCCTTGATCGGGTGACCCTTCGTTAAGCCTCTTTCGAAACCTATTGCCGGTAAGCTCTTGTTAGCCCTAGCGTTTAAGTCGAATTTTATGAGTATTCGATAGTGTCGCGATCAAGGTGAAAAACAAAAAATCACCAGGCGACAAACGAGAGGCAAGACAATGATCAATTCCCGTCCGGCGGCGAAGACCGCCAACGTATCCGATGACCGCCGCGAGGCGATCCGTTCGCTGTACATGGAATCGCTGCAGTTGGTGGAGCGGCTGCACCGCCGCCTGCTTGACGTGATCAAGGATGAATTCGACCGCAACGGCCGTTCCGATATCAACGCCATCCAGGCGCTGCTGCTCTTCAACATCGGCAATTCGGAGCTGACCGCCGGCGAACTGCGCTCGCGCGGCTATTATCTCGGCTCGAA
The DNA here is from genome assembly GCF_935825525.1 of Mesorhizobium escarrei. Classification (GTDB taxonomy): domain Bacteria; phylum Pseudomonadota; class Alphaproteobacteria; order Rhizobiales; family Rhizobiaceae; genus Mesorhizobium; species Mesorhizobium escarrei. Next base: position 35,450 of record NZ_CAKXZT010000186.1, on the reverse strand, counting down.
CGTCTCCTACAATCTGAAGAAGCTGGTCGATCTCGGCTTCATCAACCACCAGCGCTCGCGCATCGACCGCCGTTCGGTGCGGGTCTCGCTGACGCCGAAGGGCAGTGAGGTGGCGGAAGTTGTCGCCGGCCTCTACGAGCGCCATGTCGGCTCGATCGAGCAGGTCGGCGGCATCAACACGGAAGAATTCAAGCAAATGAACCGCGCCCTGCAGCGCCTCGACCGCTTCTGGAACGATACCATCGCCTATCGGATGTAAGCATGTCCGTCGCATGAGCGGGAACCGCGCCACAGGCGGGGTCGGGGAGCGATCCAAAAGACCGGTGCCGAAAAGCTTCGGTCTTTGCGTTTCGTGAGGCAAGCCGATCCAAATCGCGGTCAGGGTCACGTTGCCGCCATATTCCCGGTGAAAGCGAGAATGCGGGTGATGTTGCGGCGCGAGCCAATCCGTCGCCCCGTCAACCGCCTCTGTGAAGGGGCGTCGCGCCCGGCGCGTTCTCGCGCAAAAGCGATTGGGGCATGGTTGGCTAATTGTTAAGGGCGCCAACCTTAGAGTGGGCCAAGCGTGCGGGCGGATCGCCCGGTGAAAAAACTGTTACAGGAATGTCTGGAGCGTACATGAGAACCAGTCGCCGTTTCTTCCTTTCCGGAGCCTCCGCGTTGGCTGCGTCGATGCTTGCCGGTGGCGCCCGCGCGCAGGACGTGATCGCGGATATCCTAAAGTCCTCGGGCCGCGGCAACTGGAACGACCAGTTCGACGCCCGCGCCAGCCAGGGCGGCAAGGTGGCCTCGACGCTGCCGATCGTCAGCCTGCAGACCGTTGCCTACACCGAGCAGGCGATCGCGCAGTATCAGAATATTGTCGCGCAGGGCGGCTGGGAGCGGGTCCCGGACACCAAGAAACTGCAACTCGGCGTCATCGATCTCGACGTGGTGCCATTGCGCAGGCGCTTGATGGTTTCGGGTGACCTGGCGCAGAGCGCCGGCCTGTCAGAGGCCTTCGATTCCTATGTCGATGCGGCGGTCAAGCGCTTCCAGGCGCGTCATGGCCTGCCTTCCGACGGGACCCTGGGCCAATATACCTATGCGGCGATGAATGTCTCGGCGCAGGTCCGGCTTGGCCAGCTGCAGACCAATCTGCAGCGGTTGAACGAACGCGCCGGCACGCTGGGCAACCGTTATGTATTGGTCGACATCCCCGGCGCCCAGATCGAAGCGGTCGAGAACGACCGCGTCGTGCTGCGCCATAACGCCGTGGTCGGCAAGATCGACCGCCAGACGCCGATCGTCGATTCCAAGATCAACGAGATCATCGTCAATCCCTACTGGAACGCGCCGGTCTCGATCGTTCGCAAGGACATCATTCCGCTGATGCGGAAGGACCCCAACTATCTCAAGGACAGCAACATCCGGCTGTTCGCACCGGATGGCAGCGAGGTCGATCCACTGACCGTCGACTGGTCGACCGACGACGCGGAGAAATACCGCTTTCGCCAGGATCCGGGCGCCGGCAATGCGATGGCCTCGGTCAAGATCAATTTCCCGAGCCCGGACGGCGTCTACATGCACGACACGCCGCAGCAAAGCCTGTTCGGCAAGATGATGCGCTTCGATTCCTCGGGCTGCGTGCGCGTCCAGAACGTGCGCGACCTCGTCACCTGGATCCTGCGCGACACCCCGGGCTGGAGCCGCCAGCATTTTGAGGCGGCGATCAAGAGCGGCGAGAACATCCCGGTGCAGGTCACCAATCCGGTGCCGGTCTTTTTCCTCTACATCTCGGCCTGGTCGACGGGGCCTGGCGTCGTGCAGTTCCGCGACGACATTTACGGGCTCGACGGAGCCAACGAGCTGCAGATCACGTCTGCGCTCTAAGCCGCTGATCTCTTTGCTGAAAGGCCGCCGCTGAGGGCGGCCTTTTTGCATCCGGCTGGGGGGCGCGCTTTGCGCCGGGTCCGGCAAGCGCCGTTCGGTACAGGGCCATGCAAGTCGCCATCTTCATCCTGGTCGTACTCGTCTTCGTCGCCGTTTCCGGTGCGCTGGCACGGCTGGTGCGGGTGCCATTGCCGGTCCTGCAGATTGCCCTAGGTGCGGCACTCGCCTGGCCGATGCGCGGCATCCATGTCGAGATCGATCCCGAGCTTTTCCTGCTGGTGTTCATTCCGCCGCTGCTGTTCAGCGATGCCTATGGCGCGCCGAAGCGCGAACTGGTGGCGCTGCGCGGGCCGATACTGGACCTTGCCATCGGGCTGGTGTTCTTCACCATCGTCGGCTTCGGCTACGCCTTGCACTGGCTGGTGCCGAGTGTTCCGCTCGTCGTCGCAATCGCGCTTGCCGCGGTGCTGTCGCCGACCGACGCAGTCGCCGTGTCCTCGATCGTCGACAAGAATGTGGTTCCGGCGCGGCTGATGCACATTCTAGAAGGCGAGTCGCTGCTCAACGATGCGTCGGGGCTGGTCATGTTCCGTTTCGCGGTGGCGGCAGTGTTGACCGGCAGCTTTTCCTTCGCCGCGGCATCCCTCACGTTCCTCTACGCCGTGGCAGTCGGCATCCTGGCCGGCGTGGCGGCACTGTTCGTTGCCGCCAAGGCGCTGCAATTGCTGAACCGCATCGGCGGCGTGCCGGCCGAGGCGCAGGTGCTGGTGATGATCCTGCTGCCCTTCGTCGCCTATCTCGGCGCTGAGCATGTCGGGGCTTCGGGTATCCTGGCCGCGGTCACCGCCGGCGTGCTGACCGGCGGCTCAGGGATTTTCCGTTTCCTCGGTGTTTCGGCGCGTATCCAGACGATGTCGCTGTGGACGACGCTGTCTTTCGTTTTCAACGGCGCGCTCTTCATCCTGCTCGGCCTGCAGTTTCCCGACATCATCGGCAATGTGCCGCCCGAGCTCAGTGGCCGCTATCCGGTCATCCAGCCGATCCTGACGGTGTTGGCGCTGACGCTGTGCCTGATCGCGCTGCGCTTCCTGTGGATATCGATTGGCGATATCGCGGCCAGCGTCGTGGCGCGGTTGCGCAAGCGCAAGGCCGAGCCGTTCGGGCTGCGTGTCCGGCTCGCCGGCTCGGTGGCCGGCGTGCGCGGCGCGATAACGCTGGCCGGCATCCTGTCGCTGCCGTTCACCATGCCGGACGGCTCGCCCTTTCCGGCGCGCGACGAGGTGATCTTCCTGGCCGCCGGCGTCATCATCTGCTCGCTGGCCATCGCCAGCCTCGCGCTGCCCCGGATCGCGCGCGGGCTGGTCGAGCCGGGCGAGGATGCCGGCGCTGCCGAGGAGCGCCTGGCGCGTGTCGCCGCGGCCAAGGCCGCCATCGCCCGCATCGAGAGCATCGCCGGAGTCGAAGACGGGGATGAAGGCGAGGTGCCCGGCGCCCGGCTTGCTGCGGCCGACAGCATTGTCGCCGGCTACAGGCGCCGCATCGCCGCCTCCGACGAGGCCGAAGACGCGCGCGCTGAGGCCCGTGAAGCGGGACGGCTGGAGCTGGAAATGAGGCTCGCCGGCATCGAGGCCGAGCGCGCGGCGGTGCTCGCCATGTTTCGCAGCCGAGAGATCAACGATCATACGAAGCAGGCGCTGTTGACCGAGATCACGCTTACAGAAGCCTTGCTGAACGGCCGGCAGGCAAGGAAATAGACGAGGTCTTCGCCTCGCTGCCGCAATCCGACCAGCAAATTTCGCGTCGCAAACGTGGCGGGGCTGAAGCAACTGTGTTAATGGCGCGGCAGGCCCCCGGACGACAAGGATCTCAAGCATGGCAACAGCAGCGGCAGTGTCGAACAAATTCGAATCCTTCTTCGAAACCACGCTTGCCGATGCCGATCCGGAGATTTTCGGCGCGATCCGCAACGAACTCGGCCGCCAGCGCCACGAGATCGAGCTGATCGCATCGGAAAACATCGTCTCCCGCGCCGTGCTGGAAGCGCAGGGGTCGATCATGACCAACAAATACGCCGAGGGCTATCCCGGCAAGCGCTACTATGGCGGCTGCCAGTTCGTCGACGTGGCCGAGGACCTGGCCATCGAGCGCGCCAAAACGCTGTTCGGCTGCAACTTCGCCAACGTCCAGCCGAATTCCGGCAGCCAGATGAACCAGGCGGTCTTTTTGGCGCTGCTGCAGCCCGGCGACACCTTCATGGGGCTCGACCTGAACTCCGGTGGCCACCTGACGCACGGTTCGCCGGTCAACATGAGCGGCAAATGGTTCAAGGTCGTTTCCTACGGGGTGCGCAGGGACGACCATCTGCTCGACATGGATGCGATCGAGAAGACCGCTCACGAAACCAGGCCGAAGCTGATCCTGGCCGGCGGCACTGCCTATTCGCGCGTCTGGGACTGGAAGCGCTTTCGCGAGATCGCCGACTCGATCGGCGCCTATCTGATGGTCGACATGGCCCACATCGCCGGCCTGGTCGCCGGCGGCGTGCATCCGTCGCCGCTGCCTTATGCCCATGTGGTCACCACCACCACGCACAAGTCGTTGCGCGGCCCGCGTGGCGGCATGATCCTGTGCAACGACGAAGATATCGCCAAGAAGATGAACTCGGCGGTGTTCCCGGGGCTGCAGGGTGGCCCGCTGATGCATGTCATCGCCGCCAAGGCTGTGGCCCTGGGCGAAGCGCTGAAGCCAAGCTTCAAGACCTATGCAGAGAGCGTTGCCGCCAATGCCAAGGCGCTGGCCTCCAGCCTGCAGGAAACCGGCCTCGACATCGTCTCCGGCGGCACCGACAACCATCTGATGCTGGTCGACCTCAGGCCGAAGAACGCCACCGGCAAGCGTGCCGAGGCAGCGCTTGGCCGCGCCAACATCACCTGCAACAAGAACGGCATCCCTTTCGATCCCGAAAAGCCGTTCGTCACCTCGGGCGTGCGCCTCGGCACGCCGGCCGGCACCACGCGCGGTTTCGGCCAGGCCGAGTTCCGCGAGATCGGCAAGCTGATCGCCGAGGTGCTGGACGGGCTCAAGGCCGCGAATTCGGATGAGGGCAATGCAGCCGTAGAAGCAGCGGTGAAGGCGAAGGTGGCCGCGTTGACGGATCGTTTTCCGCTCTATCCCTATCTCGGTTGAGCTCACGCAAAGTGGCGTCCCTTATCGGCCGGACGAGAAGCACTTTTCAGCGGGGACGGAGTCCGGACAGGAACCTTGACGATGATGCAGATTTTCGGTGTCGCTGGCTTTGGCGCGCTTGGCGTGCTGGTCACATTGACCACCTTGCCGTCCGCCGCCCTGGCACAGTCTGCGCCCGCCCCAGCCGCACCGAAGACCGAAACCTTCGGCCAGTGGTCCATCACTGTGGACGAGATCGATACCGGTGAGGATCTGCGCAAAACCTGCGTCGCCTCGACCGCCTTTCTCGACGCGAGCGGTACCAGCGGCACTCTCACGCTTGCCATCTCGAACGGTGATGCACTGCCGCCCAATGGCTATCCGACCCTTGTCATCGCCATGAAGAACAAGGATTTGCCGACTGGCGAGAACATTCCGGCGGTGTTCGGCGATGCCAACGGCAAGGTCAAGGCGACCGTCGATGCCATGGCCGGTGCCGGCGGAAAATGGATGTTGAACAACAAGCCCGAGATCAGCCTGGCGCTGCTGCGTGCCATGCGCCGCGCCAGCGCGCTCGATGTCAGCTTCGCCGACACGCCGGTCGCGACGGTATCGATGGACGGCTTCACCAAGGCCTATCGCAGCCTCGGCGTCTCATGCGGGTTCCCGACTGGTGACGTCGCGCCTTGAACGGCTGGTATTGCCGCCCGGCATGACGCTGGCAATTTTCCCCGCGCCTCGCTATCTCTGAGGCGCGAGAGACCACCGCGATACTTTGCCATCGCGGCAAAAACCTCTAAGCCTTTCGCTCCACGAGAATCGCGAACACAAGGCTGTCCATGCGCTGTCCCTACTGCCAGTCCGAAGATACGCAGGTGAAGGATTCGCGCCCCGCCGAAGATGGCGCGGCGATCCGCAGGCGGCGCGTCTGCCCCGATTGCGGCGGCCGCTTCACCACCTTCGAGCGCGTGCAGTTGCGCGATCTCGTTGTGGTGAAGAAATCCGGACGCAAGGTGCCGTTCGACCGCGACAAGCTGCTGCGCTCGGTCGAGATCGCCGTGCGCAAGCGCAATGTCGATCCCGAGCGCATCGACCGCGCGGTGACCGGCATCGTGCGCCAGCTCGAAAGCTCCGGCGAGACCGAGGTCGCCTCGGGCGAGGTCGGCCGCCTGGTGATGGAGGCGCTGAAGTCGCTCGACGACGTCGCGTATGTGCGCTTCGCCTCGGTCTATCGCAATTTCCGCGAGGCCAAGGATTTTCACGACGTGCTGGGTGAACTGAAAGGTGACGAGCTCAAGGAAGAGGACGCCGGCTGAGCATGGCAAGGCGCAGCCAAGCCGAGCAAGAGGTTCTTGATCGCCGCTTCATGGCGGCGGCACTGAGGCTGTCGCGGAAAAACGCCGGGCGGACCTCGACCAACCCTTCCGTCGGCACATTGATCGTGCGCGACGACGGCACCCGGCCGATGATCGTCGGCACCGGCGTCACCGCTGTCGGCGGCCGGCCGCATGCCGAGACCGAGGCGCTGGCCGAGGCCGGCGAGCTCGCACGCGGCGCCACCGCCTATGTCACATTGGAGCCCTGCGCCCACCATGGCCGCACCCCGCCTTGCGCCAGTGCACTGGTCAATGCCGGCGTCGCGCGAGTGGTTGGGGCTGCGAGCGACCCCGATCCACGCGTGTCCGGCAACGGCTATGCGATCCTGCGTGCCTCCGGTGTCGAAGTGGTCGAAAAGGCGCTGGTGGCAGAAGCCGCCGAGCAGATGGCCGGTTATCTCATTCGATCTCTGAAAAAACGTCCGGAAGTGATCCTGAAACTTGCGCTTTCCAGCGACGGCAAGATCGGCATGAAAGGCGCGGGACAGGTCTCGATCACCGGCGACGTCGCCCGGCGCGAAGTCTATCTGATGCGCGCCGAAGCCGACGGAATACTGATCGGCATCGGCACGGCGCTGGAGGACGATCCGGCGCTGACGGTTCGGTTGCCGGGGCTGGAGAACCGCTCGCCGGCGCGCATCGTGCTCGACCGCCAGATCAGGCTGCCGGAGACGTCGAAACTGGTCGCCGGCGTCGACCGGGTTCCGCTCTATGTCGCCGCCTGTGCCGAAGCCGACCCGCACCGGCGGGCCGCGCTCGAACGCGCCGGCGTGCGCTTCATCGGCACCGAGACGTATGAAGGCGATATTGCGCTGCCGGAACTGCTCGAGGATCTGGCCGCGCTCGGCATGGCGAGCGTGCTGGTCGAGGGCGGCGCCAAGGTGGCCAAGGCCTTCCTCACTGAGGGGCTGGTCGACCGCATCGTGCTGTTCCAGGGGCAGGAGCCGATCGGCAAGCGCGGAATTGCATCGCCCCTCGACGCCAACCATATCCCGGCAGGATTTCGCAAATTGCGCGACATGCGTTTCGGCGAAGACAGCTACGCCGAGTGGATAAGACCATGATCCCAAAAAGTGGGAACCGGTTTTTGGAAAAGATCATGGCCAAACAAGAAGCCATGATCCCAAAAAGTGGGAACCGGTTTTTGGACAAGAACATGGTCAACTGAAAGACAGAGTCTGATGTTTACCGGAATTGTCACCGATGTCGGCACCGTCGCTGCCGTCAAGCCGCTGAGAGAGGGTGTCGGCTTGCGTATCGACACCGCCTATGACCCTGAGACGATCGCCATCGGCGCTTCGATTTCCTGCGGCGGCGTTTGCCTGACGGTGACGGCGCTGCCGGAAAGCGGCGCCAATGCGCGCTGGTTCGAGGTCGAGGCGTGGGAAGAGGCGCTCAGGCTGACGACAGCCATGGGCTGGCAATCCGGCACCAGGATCAATCTGGAACGGGCGCTGAAAATCGGCGACGAACTCGGTGGCCACATCGTTTCGGGCCATGTCGACGGCACGGCCGAGATTGTAGCGCGCAAGGAGGAGGGCGACGCGGTGCGCTTCACGCTGGAAGCGCCGCGCGACCTGGCGAAATTCATCGCGCCCAAGGGCTCGGTCGCGCTCGACGGCACCTCGCTCACCGTCAACAAGGTCGAAGGCACGCGCTTCGACGTACTCTTGATCCATCATTCCTTGACGGTAACCACCTGGGGCGAACGCCGGGTCGGCGACCTGGTCAACCTGGAAATCGACACCATGGCCCGCTACGCGGCGCGGCTGGTGGAGGCCGCGAAAGAGGGGCTTTGAGGCAACTATCGTAAGTGCATTCGAGCCTCGACTTAATCACGTTTAATCCTTATGATTAGTTTCAATTAGGTGAGGCTTTTCAATGGACACGAAAGTGATTACTGCGCATGTCCCCCTGCCACTCGCAGAAAAGGTAGACCAACTCGCAGCCCGTCTTGAGCGTCCACGGGGCTGGATCGTCAAGCAAGCCCTATCCGCTTGGGTTGATATGGAGGAGGAGCGTCGGCGGCTCACGCTCGAAGCGCTGGCTGATGTGGATTCCGGGCATGTTGTCGACCACCAAGCCGTGCAGGCATGGGCCGATAGCCTTGACAAGGAAAAGCCGCTGCCGGCACCACGTTGATGGAATTGAAGTGGACCAGCAAGGCTCTGTCCGATTTGGTTCGGCTTCATGATTTTCTCACGCCGGTGAACCGCCAGGCAGCCGCACGCGTGGTGCAATCTCTGACTGCCGCTCCCGCCCGGCTGACTGAACATCCGCGCATCGGTGAAAGACTGGAGGAGTTCGAACCACGCGAAGTTCGCCGCATTCTGGTAGGCAACTACGAAATGCGCTACGAGATCCAGAAATCGACCATCTATGTGCTCCGCCTGTGGCACACGCGAGAGGATCGATAGGGACTGTCGCCGCACCACCAATCTTCTGCTTGCGATCAAACCGGCTTCGGCCTAAGTCACCGGCGATCCCGGAGACATCTATGGCTGGCACATCCCAACACGGCAAAGCGTTCATTCGCCCGAACAAGAAGGCCCACCTTCTTGTCATCGAGGCACGCTTCCACGACGATCTTGCCGACGCGCTGCTCGAAGGCGCGACCAGCGCGCTCGAGGAAGCGGGCGCGACATACGACGTCATCACCGTCCCGGGCTCGCTCGAAATTCCAGCGGTGATTTCCTTCGCGCTTGACGGCGCCGCCGAAGGCGGGCGGAGCTATGACGGCTTTGTCGCCCTCGGCACCGTGGTGCGCGGCGACACCTATCATTTCGACATCGTCGCCAATGAATCGAGCCGTGCCCTGATGGATCTGTCCGTCCAGGAAGCGGTCTGCATCGGCAACGGCATCCTGACCACCGAAAATGACGAGCAGGCCTGGACGCGGGCCAGGCGTTCGGAAGGCGACAAGGGCGGCTTTGCCGCGCGTGCGGCGCTGACCATGATCGCCCTCAAGCAACAGTTGGGAGAGCGATCGTGAGCGAACCCGCATCGCCCGGCCAGCCCGCGGTGCGCCACGCCAACAAGCGTGGTGCAGCCCGTCTGGCCGCCGTGCAGGCGCTCTACCAGATGGATGTGGCCGGCAGCGGCGTCTTCGAGATCACCGCCGAGTACGAGGCGTTCAGGCTCGGCAAGGAAGTCGACGGCGCGCTCTATCGCGAGGCCGACGCGCAATGGTTTCGCGCCATCCTCGCCGGCGTCGTCGAGAACCAGAAGGCCATCGATCCGATCATCCGCCAGGCGCTGACCGAGGACTGGCCGTTGTCCAGGCTCGATTCGACGCTGCGCGCCATATTGCGCGCCGGCGTCTACGAACTGATGAAGCGCGAGGACGTGCCGGTGGCTGTCATCGTCTCGGAATATGTCGATATCGCCAAGGCGTTTTACGAAGAAGACGAGCCGAAGCTGGTCAACGCGGTGCTCGATCGCGTGTCGCGCCGGGTGCGCGGCGAAGGGCGTGGCAAGGACGCTTCATGACGGCCATCCATATCGCCGAGGTCGGCAGGGAAGCGCGCCGCACGGCGCTCATCCTTGCCGCTTCGCAGGCGATCATCGGCTCGGCCGCACCCATCGCGATTTCCGTGGGTGGGTTGGCCGGGCACTATCTGCTCGACTCCGACAAGTCGCTGGCGACGGCGCCGATCACCGGCTTCAACGTCGGCGTGGCGCTCGGCGCCCTGCCGGCAGCAGCCATCATCCGCCGGCTTGGCCAGCGCGACGGCTTCATGACCGGGACGATCGTCACCGCGCTCGGCGGTCTGGTCGCCACGCTGGCGCTGTTCCAGGCCAGCTTCTGGCTGTTCGCCTTCGGCCTGCTGGTGATCGGCATCGGCGGTGCCTTCGTCCAGCAATTCCGTTTCGCCGCCGCCGACAACGCGCCACCTGAATTCAAGGCGCGCGCCATCTCCTTCGTGCTGGCCGGCGGCATCGTCACCGCCATCCTTGGGCCGCAGATCGTCATCTTCACCCGCGAATTGTTTGCGCCGGTGATGTTTGCCGGCTCGTTTGGCTCCATCCTGGTGCTGGCGGCGGTCGGCGCTGCCATCCTGTCGTTGCTGCGCATTCCGGCGAAGGCAACGGGCAAAGCGGAAATCGCCGACAGCGACGCGCGGCCGCTCGCCGAGATCGTCACCAGGCCGCGTTTCGCTGCGGCGCTGTTTTGTGCCGTCGGCAGCTATGCGCTGATGAGCTTCGTCATGACCGGCGCACCGCTCGCCATGGTCGGCTGCGGCCTGTCGACGGACGACGCCACGCTCGGCATTTCCTGGCATGTCATGGCGATGTTCGCGCCGAGCTTCTTCACCGGCTCGCTGATCTATCGCTTCGGCGCCGAACGGATCGTCGCAACCGGACTTGTGTTGCTCGTCGGCTGCGCAGTGGTGGCGCTGTCGGGCCTGGCACTGTGGCAGTTCTGGACGGCGCTGATCCTGCTCGGCCTCGGCTGGAATTTCGGCTTCATCGGCGCCACCGCGATGGTCGCCGACAGCTACCGGCCGTCCGAAAAGGGCAAGGTCCAGGGTTTTCACGACTTCGTCCTGTTCGGCTCCGTCGCCTTCGCCTCGCTGATGTCGGGCGCGGTCTACAACGCCTGGGGCTGGGAGATGCTGAACTGGATCATCTTCCCGGTGACGGTGCTGTGCTTCGTGGCACTGGGCGTCTTGAAGATGACGAGAGCGCGGCCGACCGGCGCATGACCCCGAACCGAAGGTTCGGAAAGGATCATGCGCAAAATCAAAGTGCTACAGCGTCCTTTGGCGCGTCCAAACCGACGCGCGGCGCTCTAATGCATATCGCGCAAAAGTGTGCAGGCGGTTTTGCGATAACGACATGCATAAAAAAACAACAACACTAAAGCGCGTCGCATGAGACCGGTCAAACGCGAGGGGCTTTAGTGACATGACGCTGTCGGGATCAGACAGCCGCGGATCCACCTGCATCCGTACAAAATTATTGCCCCCATCCCCCTTCTTATGAAACCGTGTACCCCGACGGGGCATTGAAGCCATGCTCATATGCGGCAGCCGTAATCCGGTTCTCAGCAAGGGATTTGTGAAATGTTTTCAGTCAAGGTTCTGGCCGGCGCGGCAGTGGCGCTTGGCATCACCGCAGCCTCGGCGAGCGCTCAGGTGGTTGTGTCGTCGAAGATCGACACCGAAGGCGGCGTGCTCGGCAACATCATCCAGCTGGTGCTGAACGCCAACAACATCCAGACCACCGACCGCATCCAGCTCGGCGGCACTCCTGTGGTGCGCAAGGCGATCACCGCCGGCGAGATCGACATCTACCCGGAATACACCGGCAATGCCGCCTTCTTCTTCGAAAAGGCCGACGATCCGGTGTGGAAGGATGCCGCCAAGGGCTATGAAACGGCCAAGAAGCTAGACTACGACGCCAACAAGATCGTCTGGCTGTCGCCGTCGCCGGCCAATAACACCTGGGCGATTGCGCTGCGCAAGGATGTCGCCGAGACCAACAAGCTGGCGACGCTGTCCGACTTCGGCAAATATGTCTCCGGCGGTGGCCAGGTGGTGCTGGCGGCCTCGGCCGAATTCGTCAATTCGGCTGCCGCGCTGCCGGCTTTCCAGACCACCTATGGCTTCACGCTTAAGCCGGACCAGCTGATCACGCTGTCCGGCGGCGACACGGCGGCGACCATCGCCGCCGCGGCGAACCAAACCAACGGCGCCAACGCTGCCATGGTCTACGGCACCGATGGCGGCATCGCGCCGTCCGGCCTGGTCGTGCTCGAAGACGACAAGGGCGTGCAGCCGGTCTACCAGCCGGCGCCGATCATCCGCGAGGCGGTGCTGAAGGAGCATCCCGAAATCGAGACGCTGCTGAAGCCGGTCTTCGCCAAGCTCGACCTCGTCACCCTGCAGGAACTGAACGGCCGCGTGCAGGTCGGCGGCGAGCCGGTCAAGGGCGTCGCCGAAGACTTTTTGAAGAAGAACGGGTTTTTGAAGTAGGCAGCCAGCGATCGTGACGTCGGTGCGAGGCGCCCCCCTCTGGCCTGCCGGCCCCCACTTGGGGGGAGATTGGCGGCTCCGGAGCCGGCACCCACCTTGCGCCGCTGACAATTGGCGAAAGCCGAGGCGACATCCGATCTCCCCCCAAGTGGGGGAGATGTCCGGCAGGACAGAGGGGGGCGCCGGGCGCCGAGGTCACAATCCCGCAGCCGCATCTCCCCCAGCGTACGTCGTTTCGCACAGGCGTGCGCCATGACCGTCCGCTTCGACAAGCTCGGCGTGGTCATCGCCGCAATCGTTGCCTATGCCGCCTTCGCCGCGCCCTTCGCCACGTTTCGCGCCAATCGCATCGTACCCGGCGAGGCACGCTCGATCCTCGAAGCTCTGCCTGCGGCGACAGGCTCGCCGCTGCTTGCGGTCATCGTCGCCGCGGCGCTCATCGCGCTTTTGAAAACGCCGCTGATCATGCGCCTTGCCGCCGGCGTGGTCGCGCTTGCGGCGCTGGCGCTGCTGATCGGCGTCGCCGGCAGCTTCCTGACGCCTGAGGGCAACACCTTTGCCCGCATCTCGCCGGCTTCGGGTTTCTGGCTGCTCATCTTCGCCTTTACGCTTTTGCTCGCCGACGTGCTGACGAGGCTGAACCTGTCGCCATGGGCCCGGATCGGCGTGCTCGTCGTCGCGGCAGCGGCGATCGGCATGCTGCTGGTCTCGGGCAGTTGGAACAGTCTGTCGATCCTCAAGGAATATGCCAACCGTGCCGACAGTTTTTGGGCGGAAGCCTCCAAGCATGTAACGCTGGCGCTGGGTTCGCTGGCGGCGGCGGTGATAGCAGGCCTGCCGCTTGGCATCCTCTGCCACCGCGTCGAAAAACTGCGGGCCGGCGTGCTCAACGTGCTGAACATCATCCAGACCATTCCCTCGATCGCGCTGTTCGGCCTGTTGATCGCGCCGCTCGGCTGGGTCGCCACGCATGTGCCCGGCGCGGCCTCCCTCGGCATTCGCGGCATCGGCACCGCGCCCGCCTTCGTCGCCCTGTTCCTCTATTCGCTGCTGCCGGTTGTGGCCAACACCGTGGTCGGTCTTGCCGGCGTGCCGCGCGCCGCCAACGATGCCGCACGCGGCATGGGCATGACCGAGCGCCAGCGCCTGTTCGGCGTCGAATTTCCACTGGCCTTCCCGGTGATCCTCACTGGCATCCGCATCGTGCTGGTCCAGAACATCGGCCTTACCACCATTGCCGCGCTGATCGGCGGTGGCGGCTTCGGCGTGTTCGTGTTCCAGGGCGTCGGCCAGACGGCGATGGACCTGGTGCTGCTCGGCGCCGTGCCAACGGTGGCGCTGGCCTTTCCTGCCGCCATCATCCTCGACGCGGTGATCGAAATGACCTCCACCGGGAGACGCGAGGCACAACCGGCATGATCGAGATCGAAGGCATTACCAAGCGCTATGACGCGACGACCGTCGTCGATGACGTGTCGATGGTGATCGAGCCGCGCACCATCGTCGTCATCGTCGGCACCTCCGGCTCCGGTAAGACGACGCTGCTGCGCATGATCAACCGGCTGGTCGAGCCGACCGCCGGCGTGATCAGGCTCGACGGCGCCGACAACAGGTCGCTGCCCGGCTACGAGCTGCGCCGCAGCATCGGCTACGCCATCCAGGGCCATGGGCTGTTTCCGCATCGCACGGTAGCGCAGAACATCGCCACCGTGCCGGTGCTGCTCGGCTGGGACGCGGCCCGCATCAAGCGCCGCGTCGACGAGTTGATGACGCTCTACCAGCTCGATCCCCAGGCGTTCGGGCCACGCTATCCGCACGAGCTCTCCGGCGGCCAGCAGCAGCGCGTCGGCGTCGCCAGGGCGCTTGCCGCGGAGCCGAACGTGCTGTTGATGGACGAGCCGTTCGGCGCGCTCGACCCGATCATCCGCAACAAGGCGCAGGAGGATCTTCTGGCGATCCAGAAGCGCTTCGGCACCACCATCATCCTCGTCACCCATGACATGGAAGAGGCGGTGCATATGGGCGACAAGATCGCGGTGATGGATGCCGGCAAGCTGGTGCAATATGCCAAGCCCGCCGAGATCCTGGCGAAGCCGGCCAGCGCCTTCGTCGAGACCCTGGTCGGCGCCAGCGAAAAGCCGTTCAGGCTGCTGTCGCTCGGCCGGGTGCGCGACGCAGTGGAGACGGGCACCGCCGAAGGCGAGGCGATCCCCGGCGACGCCAGCCAGCGCGATGCGCTGGCCGAACTGCTCTGGTCGGGACGCCCGGCGCTGCCGGTGAAAGGCGCGGACGGCAAGCCGCTCGGCCGCGTGACCGTGGGCGGGCTGGTGAAACGGGCGGCGAGGCCGGCATGAAAGAGGCCGGTGTAAAAGCCTGGCTTCCATCACTGCTCAGGCTTGCCTTGGTGGTGCTGCTCATTGCGTTCGTGACCAATCCGGGCTGGTTCGAGCCGCTGCTGAAGCCGCTGACCGAGAGCAACGCGCCGGCAATCTACAACCAGGGTAGCCTGTTGACGCTGACGCTGCTGCATCTGAGGACTGTGCTGATCGCGACGGTTGCGGCAACCATCGTTGCCGTGGCGCTCGCCATCCTTGTCACTCGGCCGGCCGGCGTCGAATTCCTGCCGCTGTCGCGCAGCCTGGTCAATATCGGCCAGACCTTTCCGCCGGTGGCGGTGCTGGCTCTGGCCGTGCCGGCCGTCGGCTTTGGCGAGAAGCCGACACTGATCGCGCTGTTTCTCTACGGCCTGCTGCCGATCTTCGAGAACGCGCTGACCGGGCTGACGACGCTGCCGGCCAATGTGGTCGAGGCGGCGCGCGGCGCCGGCATGACCGGTTGGCAAAGGCTGGTCAAGGTCGAGCTGCCGCTCAGCGCGCCGATCATTCTCGGCGGTATCCGGCTTTCGGTGGTCATCAGCCTCGCCACCGCGACGATCGGCTCGACCGTGGCGGCCAGGACGCTGGGCGAGGTGATCATCGCCGGTCTGTTGTCCAACAATCTCGCCTTCGTCCTTCAGGGCGGCCTGATCGTCGCCGCCCTTGCCGTGCTGATCTATGACGGGCTGTCGGCGATCGAGCGCTACACCGCACGGCGCATGGGGCAGGAGACGGCGTAGTTAACAAAACGCAGATATCGCCTTCGCTCATCTCGGCAGAAATGGATTCCAACAGCGATTTCCATGACCCGGCCGGGGGACTGAAGTGAAAGAGCGGCTCTACCGAGAGGCTTTTCGGCGAAAGCCGGGCAAAAACCGAACAATATCTTGACGTTCGCACCCCTGTTTCGCATAAGCCGATGCGAGGGGAGCGGATTCTGCGCGCGGAATCCGCTCCCCGTCTCAACGGCCCAGGGAGGGGTTCTTTTGGGTCATCAAATCGAGGAAAATCCGGCAATGACCATAATTTCAGCTGTCATCGCCTGCGGTCTGCTTTCAGTCCTTTACGCCATCTGGGCGACACGTTCGGTCCTCGCGGCCGATCAGGGCAATGCACGCATGCAGGAAATTTCCGCGGCCATCCGCGAAGGCGCGCAGGCCTATCTGGCGCGCCAGTACACCACCATCGCCATCGTCGGCGTCGTGGTCCTGCTGCTCGCCTGGTGGCTGCTTTCGATCACCGCCGCCATCGGCTTCCTGATCGGCGCCGTTCTGTCGGGCGCCGCCGGCTTCATCGGCATGCACGTCTCGGTGCGCGCCAATGTGCGCACCGCGCAGGCGGCTTCCAACAGCCTCGCAGCCGGCCTCGAGATCGCCTTCAAGTCGGGCGCCATCACCGGCATGCTGGTCGCTGGCCTGGCCTTGCTCGGCGTCTCGATCTACTACCTGATCCTCACCCAATTCATCGGCCTTCAGCCCAACGACCGTGTCGTCATCGACGCGCTGGTTTCGCTCGGCTTCGGTGCTTCGCTGATCTCGATCTTCGCCCGTCTCGGCGGCGGCATCTTCACCAAGGGCGCCGACGTCGGCGGCGATCTCGTCGGCAAGGTCGAAGCCGGCATTCCCGAAGACGATCCGCGCAATCCGGCCACCATCGCCGACAATGTCGGCGACAATGTCGGCGACTGCGCCGGCATGGCCGCCGACCTGTTCGAGACCTATGCCGTGACCGTGGTCGCCACCATGGTCCTCGCCGCCATCTTCTTTGGCGGCACCGCCGTTCTCAGCGCCACGATGCTCTATCCGCTGGCCATCTGCGGCGCCTGCATCCTGACCTCCATCGTCGGCACCTTCTTCGTCAAGCTCGGCTCCAACGGCTCGATCATGGGCGCGCTCTATAAGGGCCTGATCGTCACCGGCCTGCTGTCGATCGTCGGCCTCGGCATCGCCACCTCGGCAACGCTGGGCTGGGGCGAGATCGGCACGGTCGCCGGCATGGCCATCACCGGCACGAACCTGTTCATCTGCGGCCTGATCGGCCTTCTGGTGACCGGTCTCATCGTGGTGATTACCGAATACTACACCGGCACCGACAAGCGCCCGGTGAACTCCATCGCCCAGGCTTCGGTTACCGGTCACGGCACCAACGTCATCCAGGGCCTTGCTGTCTCGCTGGAGTCGACGGCACTTCCGGCGATCGTCATCGTCGGCGGCATCATATCGACCTACCAGCTCGCCGGCCTCTACGGCACGGCGATCGCAGTCACCACGATGCTCGGCCTTGCCGGCATGATCGTTGCGCTCGACGCCTTCGGCCCGGTCACCGACAATGCCGGCGGCATTGCCGAAATGGCCGGCTTGCCCAAGGAGGTGCGCCAGTCGACCGATGCGCTCGATGCCGTCGGCAACACCACCAAGGCGGTGACCAAGGGTTACGCCATCGGTTCGGCCGGTCTCGGCGCGCTGGTGCTGTTTGCGGCCTACTCCAACGACCTGAAGTTCTTTGCCGCCAATGGCGACAAATACCCTTACTTCCAGGGCATGGGCGAAGTCTCTTTCGACCTCTCCAACCCTTACGTCGTCGCCGGTCTGATCTTCGGCGGTCTGATTCCGTATCTGTTCGGCGGCATCGCCATGACGGCTGTCGGCCGCGCGGCGGGCGCCATCGTCGAGGAGGTGCGCAAGCAGTTCCGCGAGGATCCGGGCATCATGGCCGGCACCTCGAAGCCGAACTATGCGCGTGCGGTCGATCTTCTGACCAAGGCGGCGATCCGGGAAATGATCATTCCGTCGCTGCTGCCGGTGCTGGCACCGCTGGTCGTCTATTTCGGCGTGCTGCTGATCTCGGGCTCGAAGGCGTCCGCCTTTGCAGCACTTGGCGCCTCGCTGCTCGGCGTCATCGTCAACGGCCTGTTCGTCGCCATTTCGATGACCTCTGGCGGCGGCGCCTGGGACAACGCGAAGAAATCGTTCGAGGACGGCTTTACCGACAAGGACGGCGTCAAACATCTCAAGGGCTCCGAGGCGCACAAGGCCTCGGTGACCGGCGACACCGTCGGCGATCCCTACAAGGACACCGCCGGTCCGGCAGTCAACCCGGCGATCAAGATCACCAACATCGTCGCCCTGCTGCTGCTGGCCGTGCTCGCGCACGGCTGAGGCCGCTCGGCCTTTCCAGGCCCGAAATCCAGAACCGAACCCGCAGGAGCGATCCCGCGGGTTCGTCTATTTTGGACGTCCAGCGTCAGGGCATTGGCGCCGGTGACGGATTCAAGCTCGCGTTGAAATGGTCTGAGGAAAACAAAAACCCGCGGGATCGCTCCCGCGGGTTTTCGGTCGCCTGAGATGTTGCTGCTTCCCCAGAAGCAAATGAGGGGAAGCAAAAGAAAAGGAGGATCAGGTGCCGGGCGAGGCGCCGCCGCCGGCGCCGCCGGGGAGGCCGGGCGCCAGCCTGCTGGCGCCGCCGATGATCTGGCTGAGGAAGTTCTGGTCCTTGCCGCCGGTCGGTGTGGTCCGCGAGATGAAGTCGAACACCTTGCCGTCCTTCAGGCCGTAATTGGCGATCTGGGTAACCCGCCCGTCCTCGCCGAAATAGACGGCGAGCACCTTCTGGTCGACCAGCCTCGGCTTGTCGAAGGCGACGTAACGCTTGCGCGTCTGTGAGATGTAGTAGAAGGCCTCGTTGTCGAAAGTCGCCTTCGTCGACGGGGTGCCGAGCGCCAGAAGCACCTGTTCGCGGCTCGAGCCGACCGGCACCAGGTCGATCGCCTGCTGGTCGATGACGTAGCCCTGCGTCAGCGTCTCGCTCGGATTGAGATCACCGATCATCTTCGACGAGTTGCAGGCGGAAAGCGCCGAAGCAACCACCAGCAGCGAGATCGCGCCGGCGGATCTCGGAAAAGCGGACCTGGGCAGAAAACTCGACTTGATTTTCAGCGCGCGCAACTACAACTCCATTAGCTGGCCGCAACTTGCGCTGGGCCGCAAAACCGGTAAACCAGCTTGCTCGCCGATGCAACAAGGCCAATTCAACAACCGGTCCCCGGGAGACCACCCTCAATGTTCCAGCGCCTTTTTGGTCGCGAACGTCACGCCAACCGCGCTATCACCGAGGCGCTCTACGCACAAATCGTGGCAGCGGCGCGGCAAACTGTGTTTTATTCAGACTGGAATGTCCCGGACACGCCGCTTGGCCGCTTCGAGATGCTGTCGCTGCACATGTTCCTGTTCCAGCACCGTCTGCGCGGCGAGGGCGGTGTTGCCGGGGAGGTCGCGCAGGTGCTGATCGACGAGTTCTTCATGGATGTCGAGCATTCGCTGCGCGAACTCGGCATCGGCGACGTCGGCGTGCCGAAGCGCATGAAGAAACTGGCGAAGATGTTCTATGGCCGCACCGCCGCCTATGACGATGCGCTGGAACGAAACGACCATGACGCACTCGTCGCGGCCCTTGCCCGCAATGTCAGGCCCGATGTCGGCACGTGGCCGCAGGCGACGCATCTGGCCGGCTACGTCGCCGATGTCTCCAGGCGACTCGCGGAACAGCCGACCGAATCGATTGTTTCCGGCACGGTGGCATTCCCCGTGGCCAAGACTATCTAAGAAAGCAAGCCTATCTAAGAATTACGAATATCTAAGGAAAAGATGAAACACGCCGATTCCCAGAGCCCCGATCGCCAGAGCCCCGTGTCCTTCGTGGCCAATGTCGCCCGGCTGCCGCAAAAGGGACTGCCGGTGCTGATCGAGGCCGACGCCGCGCAGCGCGCCGCGCTGGCAGGCGAGCACGAGTTGCTGTCGGTCGAGAACTACCGCGCCGAACTGCTGGTGGCGCCCTGGAAGCGCAACGGCATTAAGGTCAGCGGCCGCGTCGAGGCCGATATCACCCAGACCTGCATCGTCACCCTGGACCCGATCGAGGCGCATATTGACGAGGCGGTCGACGCACTGTTCCTGCCGGAGCAGTCGAAGCTCGGGCGGCAGGGTTTCGAAGGCGGCGGCGAGATAATGCTCGATGCCGAAGGGCCGGACAGCCCGGAAACTTTTTCCGGCAATTCAATCGACGTCGGGGCGCTCGCCGAACAGTTCTTTGGACTGGCGGTCGATCCCTATCCGCGCAAGCAAGGCGTTTCGATGGAGGCTGCCGACGATGCCGGGACTGCGGAAAGCGAATTCCAGCAAAAGCTGCGTTCCCTGCTGGGGAAATCCTGAAAACCCGACCCAATCGGAGAAAGCCGGTTGTGCGGCAGCCCAAAAACGCTATTTTCGCCGAACCTTCGCGAGCCCTAAACCCGTTGCCAGCGCCAGGCGCTCGCTCAAGCAAACTGTGAGATGAACACCGCGTGATCAGGATTTCCATCGATGCCATGGGCGGCGATCACGGACCAAGCGTGGTCATCCCGGCGCTCATGACGGTCGCCACCCGGCGTCCTGACATCCGCTTCGTCATCTATGGTCGCGAGGAGGCAGTGCGCCCCGAACTCGCAAAGCTGCCCAAGCTGGCGCAAGTGAGCGAGTTCATCCACTGCGAGATAGCAGTCAGGATGGACGACAAGCCGAGCCAGGCGCTGCGCCATGGCCGCTGGAAGTCGTCGATGTGGAAAGCGGTCGAGGCGGTCAAGGCAGGCACTGCCGACGCCTGCATCTCGGCCGGCAACACCGGCGCGCTGATGGCGATGTCGAGATTCTGCCTCCGCACCATGGCGACCATTGACCGTCCGGCGATCGCGGCGCTCTGGCCGACATTGCGCGGCGAAAGCGTGGTGCTGGACGTCGGCGCCACCATCGGCGCGGATGCGCATCAACTGGTTGATTTTGCCATTCTGGGCACTGGCATGGCGCGCTCGGTTTTCGGCATCGAACGGCCGAGCGTCGGTCTGCTCAATGTCGGCGTCGAGGAGATCAAGGGCCAAGAAGAGGTCAAGGAGGCGGGCCGCATGTTGCGCGAGGCCAACATGGCCTCGATGAACTACCATGGTTTCGTCGAGGGCGACGACATCGGCAAGGGCACGGTCGACGTGGTCGTCACCGAAGGATTTGCCGGCAACATCGCGCTGAAGACGGCGGAAGGCACGGTACGACAGATCGCCGGTTACCTGCGCGCCGCGATGGACCGCACGCTGATGGCCAGGATCGGCTATGTATTCGCCAAAGGCGCTTTCGATCGCCTGCGCGAAAAGATGGATGTCGGCCGTTCCAACGGCGGGGTTTTCCTGGGTCTGAACGGCGTCGTGGTGAAAAGCCATGGCGGCGCCGATTCGGACGGCTTCGCGGCGGCGATCGAGCTTGGCTACGACATGGTGCGAAACAATCTGCTCGATCGCATCGAAGCCGATCTTGATCTGTTCCATGCGCGCAATCCGCATGCCCAGACATCCAGGAAATCCGACGTCGTTGCCGACGCAGAGGAATAGGAAAGAGCCTTGATCAGATCTGTCGTGCGCGGCACAGGCGCCGCGCTGCCCCGCCGCATCATGAAGAATGCCGATTTCGAAGGCATGGTCGAGACGTCAGACGAATGGATTGCCCAGCGCACCGGCATCCGCCAGCGCCATATCGCGGCCGACGACGAGACGACGGCTTCGCTCGGCGAGGCGGCGGCGCGCGCAGCCCTCGACAATGCCGGCCTGACGCCAGCCGATATCGACCTGATCGTGCTGGCGACCTCTACGCCCAACAACACCTTTCCGGCGACCGCCGTCGACATCCAGAACCGGCTCGGCATGCATCACGGCTTCGCCTTCGACATGCAGGCGGTATGTTCGGGCTTCGTCTACGCGGTGACGACGGCCGACCTCTATATCCGCGGCGGCCTGGCCAAACGCGTGCTGGTGATCGGCTCCGAAACCTTTTCGCGCATCCTCGACTGGAGCGATCGCTCGACCTGCGTGCTGTTTGGCGACGGCGCCGGCGCGATGGTGCTGGAAGCAGGCGAGGGGGCGGGCGGCATTGAAGACCACGGGGTGCTGGCGGCCAGCCTGCGCTCCGACGGGGCTCACAAGGACAAGTTGTTCGTCGACGGTGGAGCGTCGACCACCGGAACGGTGGGCCATCTCAGGATGGAAGGCCGCGAAGTGTTCAAGCACGCGGTCGGCATGATCACCGACGTCATCGAGGCGACGTTCTCGGCTGCCGGGATCACCGCTGAGGATCTCGACTGGTTCGTGCCGCATCAGGCCAATAAGCGGATTATCGACGCTTCCGCCAAGAAGCTCGGGATAGCGGAACAGAAGGTGGTGGTTACCGTCGATTTGCACGGTAACACCTCGGCGGCTTCCGTGCCGCTGGCTCTGTCGGTGGCGGTCGCCGACGGCCGCATCAAGAAGGGCGATCTGGTGCTGATCGAGGCGATGGGCGGCGGCTTCACCTGGGGCGCGGTCCTGGTTCGCTGGTAAGTGCCGAACTGGCAGGTTCGGTCCTTGACCTTGCCGGATCAATTACTTAGGCTCTATCTTTGCTTATATAGAGTTATGTTTTTTTGAGCTGATGGGGACGGTTCGCATGGGGGGAAAGACACTTACGCGCGCCGATCTTGCTGAAGCCGTTTATCGCAAGGTTGGCTTGTCACGTACTGAATCGGCCGAGCTCGTCGAAGCGGTTCTGGACGAGATCTGCGAGGCGATCGTTCGCGGCGAGACGGTGAAATTGTCGTCGTTCGCGACGTTCCATGTCCGCTCCAAGAACGAGCGCATCGGGCGCAACCCCAAAACCGGCGAGGAAGTGCCGATCCTGCCGCGCCGCGTGATGACCTTCAAATCGTCGAATGTGCTGAAGAACCGCATTCTGCGCGCCCACCAGAACAGCAAGGCCAAGGGCAGCAAATAGCGCCTGCGCTTCAAAGCCCGGTTGAAAACGGTCGCCTGCTTTGACGCCGGGCTTGAATATTGTTTCATAAACCGCTGAAATAAGGCTCGATTCGGCAGAACAAGCCGGATCGGAATGACTCTTTGTTGAGCATGATCCTGGCCGAAAACCGATTCCCACTTTTCGGGATCATGCTCCAGCGTGAGGATTTCGTCCATGGACAAGAGCCCCGATGCTTTCCGCACCATCAGTGAGGTCGCTGAAGATCTCGACCTGCCGCAGCATGTGCTGCGTTTTTGGGAAACCCGTTTCAATCAGATCAAACCGATGAAGCGCGGCGGCGGCCGCCGCTACTACCGGCCGCAGGATGTCGAACTGATCAAGGGCATCCGCCACATGCTCTACGACCAGGGCTATACGATCAAGGGCGTGCAGAAGCTGCTGCGCGAGAACGGAAACCATTTCCTGGTCGCCATCGGCAGTGGCGACATGGCGGCCGTCGAGGCGATCTCGCAGCGCCGGCAGGCCGATGCGGTGCCGCTGACGCCGGCGGCCCAGCCGCGCGGCGCTGATGACGAGATGCTGGTCGGCGAGCCCAAGGTGAAACCCAGCCGGCGTTTTTTCGGCCTGGGCAAGACCGACGACGACGGGCCGGTGCAGCCGGGCACGTCGAAACTCTCGCGCGACAACCGTGCTTTGCTGCAGGAGGCGCTGTTCGACCTTCTGGAATGCAAGCGCCTGCTCGATCAGGTGCGCTAGTTCCTCTGCACAGGGGATTTGGTTCGTTGAGTGACGGTCGTTGCCGGCCGGCCTGCAGCCATCATCTCTGACGCTGGGGATTAGCCACAGGCCACCATGCCCTTCGTCATCCCAGGGCGGAGCAAGGGAGCGAAGCGACGCGGCGCAGACCCTGGGATCCATTCCGTGACATCAGCCGAAGAATGCAGCGGCTCAGAACGACGCTTGTATCCGCAACGGTGGCAGTTACCCTTCAACCATGACCGGCTATGCCTATATGACCGCGAGCCAGAAGCGCTGGCCGCGCCAATAGAAGATCGAGCTGATCGAGAAGACCAATCCAGAATGGTTTGAGCTTTTTCGCGGAACTGGGTGGTGGTAACGTTCGGTTCTGGTCGGCCGGGCACTGCCGCGAGGTAACGGCATGGATCCCAGGGTCTGCGCCGCGTCGCTGCGCTCCTTGCTCGCCCTGGGATAACGAAGGGATGGATGTCTCAGCCAATCATAGAGGTTTGCGAATCGCCACTGACGGGAATGATCGACGCTGCCGATCACCGATCTGTCAAAATCACTGTATCGAGGAACTAGCGCTGTAGTGCATGTCGCCCAAAACATGCCCCTGGGCTGGCCCGAGGGCGCACAGCGGGTTTGGGATAGCGACTGCAGAAGAACTTCAAGCGGGTCGCTGGCTCCCTTCCGACGCGACGCGCTCTGGGCCCCGATCGGTCGCGGCAAAACCGGAACCGGTTTTGCGATCGTGCGTTCCTTCGCAAAAGAAGGAAGCCTGTCATGGTATCATTTTCGACCCTCTCCGACATCGATCTTGAAAAACAGGTCGCGGCCCTCTCCAGGGAATTGGCGGCGCTGAGGAAGGCCGTTTCCAGGCGCGGCAGCGCCTATTACGAGGACGGGCGTGACACCGCGTCGGACTATTACTCGGACCTCGCCGAGCGCTTCAGTGACGCTCTGCCTGCGATCAGGAGGCATAGCAGGGTGATAGAGAAGACAGCCCGCGATCATCCCGCGACAGCGGCCGCTGTCGGTCTGGTTGTGGTCGGGCTCGTCGCGAGCCTGTTCCTCAGCCGCCAGCAGAAAACGTCGCGAACGAGATCGAGATCGGCACGTTGAGACAAGAAAATGGCGGCGCGGACGGCCGCCATTTTCGTTGGCTACAGGTCGATCAGCGCGCGCGCTTGAGCTTGTTCTTCGGGCTGACTTGCGCGGCCTGGCTGCATTTGCCGTAGACGGTGCCGTTGGAGTCGGTGGCGGCCGGGTAGGTACCCTTGCAGTCGAGCTGCAGCACCAGGCAGTGACCCGCGCCCCTTACAAACCGCGCCGCCGCCGCCCGGATGCGTGCCGTTGGCGACGGCCGAGTTCGGCACTGAAATCGAGCCGAAGGCCGAGACGACGATGGCAGCGGCGAGCGACAAGTGCTTGAAGTTCAGGCGCTTGAAGTTCGAGATGTTGGTCATCTGAGCGTTTCCTTCTCTGGATCGAGGATCGCCGTCAGGGCGTCCTTCCGGTTGGGACCGCCTTTGTGGCGTCCATACCGTGTTGGTGCGGCCCGGAGAGAAAAGGTTCACGCGTCGGTTCAAGAATATTCGCAGCCCCTGACGCGTTCTGCTTGCATCAGGCTCCCGCCCTGATTCGATCCTTTCGAAACGGCTGCCGACCCAGCGACAGCCGCCTAAATAAGGGGAGGTCGAACAATTTCGCGATCGGCCAGTCAAAGAACCCGATCGGGATGGTGCCGCCGGGGCCTGTGCCGCGGCCGCGCCGATCGGAATCACGATCCCGTGACGGCATTTTTGGCGCTTGGCAAATCACCATCGAGAGGGCATTCTCTGCGCCGTCTCAGGCAACTTCTTGATTTGATCAAACTCTTTAAATCCACGGAGTTGCCAAATGCCCCAAATAGCAACAAGCGAAGCTTTTTCCGAACTGTCGGCGACCGAAGCTGCGCCCGACCACAGCGTCCTCAAGGCCGTCCGAGAAACCAGGGGATACAGCATGGAAGAGCTGTCTCTGACGTGCGGACTGTCGGTCGATGAGATCGCCGACATCGAGAACGGCAGGAATGCCGATTTGTCGAAGCTTAGGCGAATAGCCTCTGCACTCCGGCTTCCGGAAAGCGCGCTGATCGATACAGCCGCGCTGACCCAATCCATGGAAAATCCAAGACCCGTCTCATAGCAGCGACGCCAGAGGATCAAGCCAGACAAGCGTGTTCTGGATTTGAAGTTCCTGAATGCTGACGACGTCCAACAGGGCAGGAACTTCAAATCCACCATCGGGGTGACGGCCGCCGAATTCGGTTGACCCGAACCGGGTTATCACGATACATCGCGACCGGTCCGGAGTGTAGCGCAGCCCGGTAGCGCACTTGACTGGGGGTCAAGGGGTCGTCGGTTCGAATCCGGCCACTCCGACCATTTTCAAGACTTAGACTTGCCCCCAGAAACCTAGACTTGCCCTGAAAACCATCACGCTGGCGGCGACGACAGCGCCAGCGGCCGCAACTGCCGCTGATGGCGGTATTCCAATGCGATGGCGCCCCAGATCAGCCCGAGCAGCAGATAGACGTGGCGCCAGTGATCGATATCGATGAAGGTGCCCAGCGCGATATTGCCGATGAAGGCGACATAGGCGCACAGAAGGTAGGGCTGCCACGGCCTGTCGCGCAGAAGAATGCGGAAGCCGGCCGCTATCGTCCAGCAGGTCAGCGCCAGGAACGAGACGAAGCCGAGCCAGCCATAGTCCATCAGCATTTTTAGCCAGATGTCGTGTGTGTCCTCGCCGAAAATCCTGCCGAAGACGAGCGGGCCGATGCCGAGCGGATGCTCAAGCGCCATCTGGAAACCGAAGATATAGCGGGCGAAACGGCCGAGGCGGGCGGTATCGTAGCTCTGTTCCAACTGGGCGCGGCTGGAGAACATCTCCGAGACGCCCGGCAGCTGCAGGATGACGAGCATCGCGACGACCAGCAGCGAGATGGCGGCAATGGTCATGACGACGACACGCAGCCGGAATTTTCCGCTGGCGCTTTGCAGGAACAGGGCACCGGTGAGAAGGATCGCCGAAACGCCGAACATACCCCAGGCGCCGCGCGAGAAGGAGAAGAAAATGCCGGCGGTGATGATCAGCAGCGGCATCGCCAGCAACGGCATGCGTGAGACGGGGCCAGTCAGCAGGAGATGGAGCAGGTAGATGCCGGGCAGCACCAGGAACGGCCCGAACACGTTCGGATCCTGGAAGGCGCCGGTGGCGCGATCGTATTTGGTGAAGATTTCCGCCCCCGGGAAGGCATGGAAATAGCCGGCGATCCCAAGCAGCGAGGTCAGCACCGCCGACATCACATAGGCCAGGAAGATCACCCGGTAGAGACTGGGCTGGACCGATGTCACTGAGGCGAAGAACACCGCAGTGAAGGCGAGGAACAGTGACACCGAGAGATAGAGCGGGGTGCCGGCAATATCCGACATCTGGGTCATCGAGATCATGCCGCCGATGTTCATGACCACCAGCAGCACCAGCAGCGGCGCCGCCGCGCGCGATATGCGCAGGCCGAACAAGGCCCACACTGCCATCAGCCCGACCATATAGAGGTCGTATGGCGCCGGCTCGGCGATGACGAAGCCGGACAGGAAGACGCCGAGGAAAACCGCGCCCGACGCAATCAGCGCGATCAGCTTGGCGTTGATCGCGGCCGGCGACAGTTCATGCGCGACTGCGCTCAATAGGCATTTTCCGTATTGAGCAGCCGGATCGGCGTCAGGAACAGGATCCTCAGATCGAACAGCAGCGACCAGTTCTCGATATAATAGAGGTCGTACTCCGTCCGCATGCGGATCTTCTCGTTGG
The DNA here is from genome assembly GCF_935825525.1 of Mesorhizobium escarrei. Classification (GTDB taxonomy): domain Bacteria; phylum Pseudomonadota; class Alphaproteobacteria; order Rhizobiales; family Rhizobiaceae; genus Mesorhizobium; species Mesorhizobium escarrei. The sequence goes on along the minus strand of NZ_CAKXZT010000186.1, from coordinate 8,286 downwards.
TGTCCATCTCGCCGCGCCAGCCATTGATCTGCGCCCAGCCGGTGACGCCTGGCTTGACCTTGTGGCGTGCGAAATAGCCGTCGACCACCTCATTGTAGAGAAGGTTGTGCGACTGCGCGGCAATGGCGTGCGGGCGCGGGCCGACCAGCGACAGCGAACCGAAAAGCGAATTGAAGAACTGCGGCAACTCGTCGATCGAGGTCTTGCGAATATAGCGGCCGACGCGGGTGACGCGCGGGTCGTTCCTGGTCACCGTCTGCTTGGCCGTCGGGTCCGCCTTGTCGGTGTACATCGAACGGAACTTGTAGACCTCGATGATCTCGTTGTTGAAGCCATGCCGCTTCTGGTGGAACAGCACCGGTCCCTTGCTGTCGAGCTTGATGGCGATCGCGGTCACCAGCATGACCGGCGAGAACACGATGATGCCGATGATCGAGAAGACGATGTCGAAGGCGCGCTTGGCGACCGAATCCCAGTCGTTGATCGGCCTGTCGAAAATATCGAGCATCGGCACCGAGCCGATGTAGGAATAGGCGCGCGGCCGGAACTGCAGCGCGTTCGAATGCGCCGAGAGCCGGATGTCGACAGGCAGCACCCACAGCTTCTTTAAAAGCTGCAGGACGCGCGTTTCGGCGGTCAGCGGCAGCGATACGATCAGCATGTCGATACGGGCGATGCGGGCGAACTCGATGAGCTCGGAAACGGTGCCGAGCTTCGGATAGCCGGCGACGATGGGCGGCGAGCGCTTGTCGCCGCGATCATCGAAGATCCCGCAGATACGGATGTCGTTGTAGGGCTGCTTTTCGACGGAGCGGATCAGGACCTCCGCCGCCGCGCCGCCGCCGACGATGACGGCGCGGCGCTCCATGCGCCCGTCGCGCGCCCAGCGCCGGATCAGCTTCGACATCAGCAGTCTCAGGCCGAAGATCAGAATGAAGCCCACGACGAACCAAGTGCCGAAAACCAGGCGCGAATAGTCTTGCGACATCTTCATGGCGAATGCCGTCAGCGCCATCAAGGCGAAGGTGCCGGCCCAGACCATCAGCAGACGGCCGAAATTGGCGAGCGGCCGCATAAACGAGACGATCTGGTAGCAGTCGGCGACGTCGAGCAACACCACGGCGAGGGCCGAGGCGGCGGCGATCGCCAGCGGATATTGCCAGGCGAGATGGTTGAAGAAGCCGACATAGTAAAAATAGATGCACAGGCCCGACAGGAACAGCAGCGCGAATTCGACCATCCGCAAGACGCCGCTGACCATGATCGGCGACATGGTGTCGCGCCGGTATTGCGATGCGACCTGACGGGCGACGTCGTTCATCCCGCCGGGGCTATCGTCCCCGGCCGGGCCGTTGAAATTGCGCACCGCGTCTTTCGAAAAGCGGCGTGCGGGATCGGTCTCGCTCATGGTGCATCCGCAAAGCTACACTCAAGTGATTAGCAAAAGAGAGCTAAGAAACCCTTGAAGCAACAAGTAGCTTTTGGAGAAGCTTTGAAGTTAGCGCCCTTTGGGGTTACCGTTTGAGCGCGGCGAAATAGGCCGTCTCGATCGCCGCGGCCATCACGTCGGCGCCGAATCGCCCCTTGAGGTCGGCAGTATCGGGCATCAGCCTGCTATAGGCATTGGGGTCGGCCAGCGCCGCGCTCATCTTGTCGGCGAGCTCGCGCGGATCGGGCCGGATCAGGGCAGGGGACCCGACGCCAAAGATTTCCGGGATGCCGCCGACGCCGGTGGCGATCATCGATTTGCCGGCGGCGAGCGTCTCCAGCACGATGTAGGGCATGGCTTCCGCGCGCGAGGGCACGACAACCAGTTCGGCCAGCGCAAAGGCTTTGCGCGCCGGCATCGGCGGCAGGAACCGCATATGGCCCTCGAGCCCGAGCCGCTTCACTTGCGCATGGTAGCGCGGCAGGTCGTCGCCGTCGCCGACCATCACCGCCTTCACCGGGCGGCCGAGCCGCGTTCCGGCAAGAACCAGCGCATCGATAAAGATGTCCGGTCCCTTGAGGTCGCGCATCATGCCGATATAGAGGGCATCGGCCGCATGCGGCTCGGTTCGCACCGGCTCGAACTCGGCGGCGCTCAGGCCGTTGTAGACCAGGTTGTTCGGGATGGGCGGTTCGCCCACCTTCCTGCGATAGGTCTGCCTTTCATAGTCGGAGACAAACAGAAGATAGTCGGTGAAGCGCGCCATGAATCGCTCGAGCGCGAAGAACAGCTTCCCCGTGGTGGTAGTCTCGTCATAGTGAAGAGAGCCGCCGTGAGGCGAATAAAGGCGGGCTACGCGAGACCTTGATACCCGCAACAATGAGCCGAACAGGCGGGCATAGGCGCCACCCTTGGCGCCGTGCCCGTGGAGCACGTCCGGCCGCAATTCCTTGATGATCCCAAAAGTGCGCCAGGCCGAGGCGAGGTCGCCCGGTCCGACATGCCGCTGCATCGGCGTGCGATGGATGCCGAGCGCCGTTATGCCTTTCATCTGGTTGAACAGATGTTCCTCGAAGTCGCCGCCCGTCGTCGAATCGCAGACGATGCCGACGGCATGCCCGGCGGCAACCTGCGCCTCGGTCAGGTCGCGCACGTGACGAAAAATCCCTCCGACAGGTGAGCGAAAGCAGTGGACGATCCTGAGTGTGTCCGCCACGTGGTCTAGAACAGGCGTTCGCGAACGTAGACCGTGTCGCCGGGCAGAAGCGGGTCGGAGGTGGCAACGCGACCGGTCATGACCTTGCCGTTGATGTCGCGGGTGATGTCGACGCTTTCCTGGTTGGCGCGCGGGCTGAAACCGCCGGCGATGGCAATCGCTTTTTGCACGGTCAGGCCGGGAACATAGGAGTACTGGCCCGCAGCACCGACTTCGCCCATGATGAAGATCGGCCGGTAGCGGTCGATCTCCACCGAAACGTCCGGATCACGGAGATAACCCTGGCGTAATTTGTCGGCGATCTCGCCTTCGAGCTGCTGTGCGGTGTGGCCACGCGCCGGTACGGCGCCGACGAGCGGGATGGACAGATAGCCGGATTGGTCGACGCTGTAGACGTTGGTCAATCCTTCCTGCTCGAACACGGTGACGCGGACCCGGTCGCCGGCGCCGAGGCGATAGGGCTGATCGAGCATTTTATGAAAGGCGGCCGGCGCCGGCCGGTAGCTGGAGCAACCGGCAAGCAATGACACGGCGAGCAGCGCACGGAACAGGGGAGCAGTGCTTTTCATGACCGGACATGTACCTTCGACTGGCCGCCGCTACACCGCGGCAAACTCTGGAGAGATCGAGGCCCCGTTATCATCCGGTTAGGGTTAATGCCCGGTAAAGGCGGGCGGCCCAGGCGACGGCAACCGGCAAAAGACGCCCCGTTTTGAAGCTTTGTTGCCCGCGTGCGAGTAAAACCTAACAGATGCTTACCGCGATATTAACGGCTGAGTTACCATAGTTGTTTACGGTGTATGCTGACTAAATACCGGAGCAGGATGCATGTCCGTTCAATCCGCGGCCGCAGATGTCGACGTCGATCTCAGGCAGCTCTTCGCCAGCCTTGCGAGGAATTGGCTGCGCATTCTTGTCGTCGCGCTAGTAGTAACCGGCCTGGCGTTCGCGCTCACCTGGCTCGCCACGCCGCATTACAGGGCCGAAACCCGGCTTTTGATCGAGACCCGCGAATCGGTCTACACGCGCCCCGACGGCACCAATGTCAACGACAAGCCGATTCTCGACGAGGAAGGCGTGACCAGCCAGGTCGAGGTCATTTCCTCGACCGACATCCTCAAGCAGGTGGCGCAGAAGCTTGATTTGTCGCGGCTTCCCGAGTTCGACGAGACGGCGGATATGCCGGCGTTGAGCCGTCTGCTTGTCGTCGCCGGCCTGAAAAGCGACCCCAACGAGATTCCGCCGGATGAACGTGTGCTGACGAAGATGCGCGAGAAGCTCAACGTTTATCGCGTTGAAAAATCTCGCGTTATCGTCATCGAATTCTCCTCGGAAGATCCCCGGCTCGCCGCCGAAATTCCGAACGCCATCGCCGACGCCTACATCTCCGTCCAGGGCAATGCCAACATCGAATCGAATTCCGCCGCAACCGATTGGCTGGCGCCAGAGATCGCCGACCTGTCGAAGCGGGTGAAGGATGCCGAGGCCAAGGCGGCAAGCTACCGCGCCCAGTCCGATCTTTTGATGGGCGGCAACAATTCGGTGCTCGCCACGCAGCAGCTTTCCGAACTGTCCAGCGAATTGTCGCGGGTGCGCGCCAATCGCGCCTCGGCGGCAGCGACTGCCGACAGCGTGCGCAGGGCGCTGCAGAATGGCGGCTCGCTCGATGCGGTACCGGAGGTGCTGTCGTCCGAACTCATCCAGCGCCTGCGCGAGCGGCAGGTCGAGCTCAAGACCAACATCGCCGACCTTTCCACCTCCTTGCTCGACAATCATCCGCGCATCCGGGCGCTGAGGTCGCAGCTTGCCGATCTCGACCGTCAGATCCGCAACGAGGCGGAAAAGATCATGACGGGGCTGATGACGCAGGCGCAGACCGCCCAGGCCCGCGAAAACCAGCTTGTCGCCGAGGTCAACACGCTGAAGGCCGCATCGGCGCGCGCCGGCGACCAGCAGGTCGAACTGGACGCGCTGCAGCGCGAAGCGACCGCCCAGCGCCAGCTGCTCGAATCCTACCTGACCCGTTATCGTGAGGCATCCTCGCGCCAGGACAGCAACTATCTGCCGGTCGACGCCCGTGTCTTTTCCCGCGCGGTGGCGCCGTCCGAGCCCTATTTCCCAAAAATCCTGCCGATCACCGGTGCGGCCTTCGTCGGCTCGCTGCTGGTCATGGCGATCGTGACGCTTCTGCAAGAGCTGTTTTCGGGTCGCGCCATGCGGCCGGCCGCCGGCGCCCGCTTCGAGCGGATCGAACAGGTCGCGATGCCGGTTGCCCACGAATCGCCCAACCACGAATGCCCCGATCACGAACGCCCCGATCACGAACCGGCCGATATCGAAGACCTTGAGGATCGGACGGCGCAAGCCCAGGCAGAGCCGCAAGCGGCTGCCGCGGCGCCAGCAACGGCCCCTGCAATTGGCGAGGACGTCGGGCCGGCGCGCCGCACGCTTGGCGAGGTCGAAATCGACAAGGCGGTGGAAAAACTGGTCTCAAGCGGTGCGGCACGCGCCATATTCGTGTCGCCGGAGGGCGACGAGGCGGCCGCCTCGGCGGTGCTGGTGGCGCGTGAGGTTTCCGACGCCGGCCTGCGTGTGCTCCTGCTTGATCTCACCGCTTCGGGCGCCGCTTCGCGGCCGACGCTGGACAGCAGGCTTTTCCCGGGCATCACCGATCTGCTCGCCTCCGAAGCGCAGTTCAGCGACGTGATCCATGCCGATCTTTATTCGGACTGCCACGTCATTCCCGTCGGCACCGCCGATCCGGTTCGCGCCATGCGCGCCGCCGACCGGCTGCCGATCATCATGCAGTCGCTGACCACCGCCTACGATCTGGTCGTGGTCGAATGCGGACCCGCCGACGCGCAAGGCATCAGCCGCCTTGTCGGCGAGGGCACCGAGGTCTTCCTGTCGCTGCTGGAGCCGAACGACGAGGTGGCGCAGGCCGCGGTCGAACTGATCGAGAGCGGCTATCCCGACCTGACGCTGGTGACCCCGGTCGGCCACCAGACGCCAGGGACGCCGCTACCAGGACGGCGCTCCGCCGCCTGAGACGGTTCGATGATTCTCTTGAACGTCCCGGAATCTCGGCGGCGTTCACCTGTCGCCTTCGCCCACCGCAGGTGCTGCCTGTCCGGCCGCCTTGCGGCGCAGCATCTTGGTCAGCTTCCAGATCGTCGGGCTGTTCTTGAGGAAGGCTTTCAGGCGCGCGCCTTGCCGCAGGACAAGGGCCAGCGCGCGGCCTTTGATCGTCAGCGGAATCAAGACCTCGGAATGCTGGGTCTCGATGTCGCACCACAGCCGCTTGTAGGGTTCGTCGCCGACCGAGAAATCGTAGACATCGAACCCGCTCTCGCAGGCTTCCTCGATGTTGTCGAAGAACAGGAAGTCGCCGGGGCTGGCATGGGCGAGGTCGTCGTCGGCGATCGCTCCGAACTCGCAGATCAGGCGTTTTCCAGAGCGGCTCGATCCGGTTACCGCGCGAAGCTTGCCGGCGACTTCGAGCCCATGCAGCACGAAGGACGGCTTATCGTCGCAAAGCGCTTCGACGAACAACGCGCGGAAGAAAGCACGAACCTCCGCCTCACCGAAGACGTTGGTGATGCCCATCTTGCGAAAGCGGAATTCCTTCATCTCGAAAAACGCATCGAGCAGTCTGTTCACCTCGTCGGCTGTCCGGGCCTCGATGCGGCGGTGGCTGCCGACGGCCTCGAGCTTTCGAGCCTGCGAGCGGTGCCTCTTGCGCCTGCGCTTGCCGCTCGCGCGGGCGAGCAGTGCATCGAAACCTCCCGCCAGGTCGACGGCCAGCGACAGGTTGGGGCTGGGAAAATGCGGGAGGGATAGCAGCGGATTGGCAATGCCGTCGAGATCGGGCAGCAGCCGTTCCAGCGCGATGAGGTCGATGTCCGGCCGTGCCCTGGCGATCGCCGGGAAAATCGAGCGGATAGCGGCAGCATCCGCCTTGGTCAGCCAGGACGGGTCGGCGCACGCGAAATTGCCGTTGGCATGGCGGCCACCCATGAAACGGGCGACGCGGAGCCGACCGCGGCTGGTGACTTCCAGCGCCAACGAAAAAACCGGCCGGCCGTCAGCGCTCAGCGTCACTAAGACGGTGTCCGCTTCGGCATATCTGGCCCAGTTCAGGATCCAGGCCAGGCTCTGCGCCGGCGCGAACAGCGCCGAACCGCAGAACTCGGAATAGGCCGCAATCGCCGCACCGTCGGCGACCGACACCGACAGGCCGGCATGATCCGCAGGCAGCGCGCGCGGCGCAGCCTCCATTGCCTCGAGCCGGTTGCCGTCAAATGACGCGGTGGCGTCAACCATACCTCAATCCTTTAGGGCGTATTCACCGCGATTGGGGGCGCATAGGCGCATTCCGTGCTTGGATGAGCCTAGGCGCAAAAGGTGAATGAATGATCGACGGGGGCGAGGCAATCCGGAAACTGGCGCTCAACGTCGTCCGCTATACCGGTCTTGCCCCGCTGGCCAAGCCGTTCGTCGGCGGCATCGGCGCCATCCTGATGCTGCACCGGGTCACCGCCACGCCGGAAAAGCCTGATAGCGTCAACCGGCATCTCAACATCGCGCCTGAGTTCCTCGACGCGGTGATCGCCGACATGAAGGCGCACTTCTATACATTCGTCACCCTGGACGAGGCGATCGACCGCATCAAGGCCGGCGGCAAGGGTGGCCAATTCGCGGCGATCACCGCTGACGACGCCTACCGCGACAACATGACGGAGGCGCTGCCGGTGCTGGAAAAGCACGGCGCGCCGATCACCATCTATGTCGCGCCGGGGCTGATAGACGGCGCCGCCGATCTATGGTGGGAGGTGGTCGAGGACATCGTCAGCGCGCGGAACCGGTTGGTTTTGACGATAGCGAACGGTCCGGTGACGATCGACTGCTCGACCCCGGGCAAGAAAATCCAGGCCTTTGCGCGCCTGCACGACCATCTGACGCTGGAGGTCCGCGAAGAGGACCAGCGCGCGGTGCTGCGCGAATTGGCGCGGTCGAACGATATCGAGTTGGGCGCGCGCCAGAGCATGTTGATGAACTGGGACGAGATCCGCGCGATGGCAGGGCATCCGCTGGTGACGATCGGCGCGCACACCGTCAATCATCGCAATCTGAAGCGGCTTTCCGAAGCCGATGCGCGGCACGAGGTCGACGGCGTCAGGCGCATATTGCAGGCCGAGCTTGGCGAGGCGCCGCGCCATTTCGCCTATCCCTATGGCTATGCCAGCGCCGTTGGCGACCGCGAAGTCGGCTTTGCCCGCGATGCCGGCTATGCCTCGGCGGTGACGACACGCCACGGCGTGCTGCGCGCCGAACATGCCGGTTTCCTGCAAGCGCTGCCGCGCATTTCGCTCAACGGTCGCTATCAGAGCGTTGCCCATATCCGCACGATGCTGTCGGGCGTGACGACGCCGCTAGCGAATGCCGGCAAGATGCTTGTCACCATCTAATGGCGAAAGTCTGACACTCCGGTGGCGGCAAGAACCGACCCCTTGCGGACCATCCCTGATGCGCGCCTCGTCGCCCCCGGGTTCTCAAGCCTACACTCGGAAAGCCGGACGCACATCGCGGGCGATTTTCTTCCCAGCTTAGCAGAAATGCGATCAGAGACACTTCTCTATTC
>NZ_CAKXZT010000185.1:202-1673 GCF_935825525.1 Mesorhizobium escarrei | reverse complement strand
CATTCGGATTTGCGTAGCGGCGCGAGCCAGGCGGCGAAGGTGTCGGCCTGTGCAAGCCCGGTCAGATCACCGAAGAAGGTCAGATCGCCTGATCGATGCAGCGCCATCAGACCTTCCAGAAAAAGACGTCGAAACAGCCGTGACAGGACCCGCACGGGCACAAAGAACCCGGGGCGGCAGCCGATCCACCGCGTGCCATCCGGCGACAGTCCCCCGCCAGGTACGATGATGTGGACATGCGGGTGATGGGTGAGCGCCGATCCCCATGTGTGCAGCACGCTGGTCATGCCGATGCGTGCGCCGAGCCGCTTGGGATCGGCCGCGATCGTGGTCAGCGTCTCGGCCGATGCCCGAAACAGCAGGTCATAGACAGCCTTCTTGTTCCAGTAGGCGATCTGAGTGATCTCGGCAGGCAGGGTGAAAACCACGTGGAAATACTCCACGGGCAGCAGGTCTTCGGCACGGGCGGCCATCCAGTCCCGCGCCGCAGGTCCCTGACACTTTGGACAGTGCCGGTTTTTGCAGGAATTATAGGCGATGTGGTTATGCCCGCACTTAATGCAGGCCGCCACATGCCCGCCGAGCGCCTCGGTTCGGCAGGCTTCAATCGCCGACATGACCTTGAGCTGGATCAGGCTGACATGCCCGGCATTGGCCCGCCGCCACGCGGGGCCGTAGGTGCGAAAGATATCAGCGATCTCCAGCGTGGCCCGGGCCACGTGACCCGGGCGCTACTCCAATCCGCGTCGCAGCGTTTGGTCCTGAAGCTTCTTTAATGTCTCGAACGGGCTGACCGTGCCGCGGATCGTCTTGGTGGCAACGTGGGCATAGATCGCGGTGGTATTGAGCCGGGCATGCCCGAGCAGGACCTGAATGACCCTGACATCGGTGTTCGCTTCCAGGAGATGCGTGGCGAAGCTGTGCCGCAGGGTGTGCAGCGTCGCGGGTTTGCCGATCCCGGCCATATTTTTGGCCGAGGTGAAGGCGCGGTTGAGCTGCCGCGGCGAGATCGGATTGATCTTCGGTTTGCCGGGAAACAGCCAGCCCTGTGGCCGCGCTTCACGCCAATAGGCGCGCAAGAGCTCCAGCAGCCCGGGCGACAGCATGACCTTGCGGTCTTTCTGCCCTTTGCCCAGTTCGACATGGATCAGCATGCGGTCGCTGTCGAGGTCGCTGATCTTGAGATTGCACACTTCCGAAGCCCGCAGGCCGGCGCCATAGGAGATGCTGAGCGCCGCTTGATACTTCAGGCCCGGCCCCGGCGCCGCCATCAGAAGGTCGGAAACCTCCTCGACGCTCAAGACCACGGGCAGCTTCCGCGGCTGGCGGCGGAACTGCATATGCCGCTTCATGTCCTCGCGCCCGCAGGTGGTGCCGAAAAAGAACCGCAGCGCGACGATGCGGGCGTTGAAGGTGGGCGCAGTAAGGCCCGCATTGGTCATGTGCAGCTGGTAGGCGCGCAGGTCGTCCG
>NZ_CAKXZT010000185.1:0-192 GCF_935825525.1 Mesorhizobium escarrei | reverse complement strand
TCCGCGGATGCGCATGTCTTCGATCATCCGCTCGCGGAGCGGGGTGGTCCTCTCCTCCGTCATGGGAACCTCCTGTCTGATGATTGAGAAGACCCCAATCGTCAGCCAGGACCGCAAATCCACAAATGCACAGCGTTCAGATCATTGCTGTACCTTCACCACGCGCGCCATTGCCGCGCGAGCGGCTTCGTC
>NZ_CAKXZT010000184.1 GCF_935825525.1 Mesorhizobium escarrei | reverse complement strand
CAGGGGTGACGGACGGCCATCGGCCTCCGAGCATGAAGTGTCAACCTTCAGCTTGAGAGGAGCATCCGATGACCGTCCCTACGCATCCATCCGGCAGCGCACTTCGCGAGCGCATGATCGAAGACATGTCCCTGCGCGGCTTCACCGAGGATACGCGCCGAGACTATATCCGTTGCGTGAAGGCGTTTGCAGCCTTCATCGGGCGCTCGCCTGATACTGCGACGGCTGAGGATCTGCGGCGTTTCCAATTGCACCAGACCGAGAGCGGCATGCGGCCGCCGGGGATCAACAGCTCGGTCTCGGCGCTGCGCTTCTTCTTCACCGTGACGCTCGACC
>NZ_CAKXZT010000183.1 GCF_935825525.1 Mesorhizobium escarrei | reverse complement strand
GCCACCGGTTTTGCCCCGGTTACTCTAATGTTTTCTAAGCCTTTGAAAAATAAGTAAAAAAGAGGTGTGGCTGGGGAACCTGGATTCGAACCAGGACTAACGGAGTCAGAGTCCGTCCGCAGATATTGAAATCACTATGATTTAGTGCGGCATGTCGCTACCGTGTCGCTATCAACCCAAAAGGGAGGCAGTCGCGGCGTTCATAGCGGACGCATCATCGCCCTTCGGGAACAAATGGCCATAGGTATCGAGCGTCACCACGATTGACGAATGACCCATTCGCTCCTGTACGACCTTCGCCGGTAAGCCAAAGCCGCCATCCTCCGGTCTGTTGATGCACCACGACGCATAAAAGTGACGGAGCGCATGCAGTCCTGTGTACTTAGCTTCCATGATAGGCTCGCCGTCCGCATCCGTCTCGCCAGTCGCAGCGACTACACCAGCCGCCTCTAGGGCAGGGTGCAGCCAGCGCTTGACGATGTTGGCATGCCATTCGATGTTGCCTTCCGTATTTGGGAACACAAGGTCGAGATCGCCCTTCGGGCAGGCCGCCCGCCAATCACGAAGCGCCGTCACCAACTGCTCGTCAATAGGAATTGTGCGCCGGCCCTTCTTGGATTTTGGGGATCCAATTGCCTGATATGCGTCGGCACGCTGGCGAACCGTGATTTCGGCCTTGGCGAGGTCAACGTCAGACCAGCGCAAACCGCGAAGTTCGCTAGCGCGCATGCCGGTGAGGACCGCGGTCATGAGGAACACGCGCACGCGGCCCTCTGCGTGGTCTAGGATAGCTCGAACTTCCTGCGGGGTCGGAATATCAACGCCGACCTGCAGTTGTCCCTTGTGGCGCTCCTTGGCCTTCGCGCGCCCCTTCTTATTGCGGCTCATTTCCTTGACCGCGTTCAGCACCACCAGCCCGCGTTCTTGGGCGTCGCTCAAGATGGCGCCGAGGCTTATCCTGACATTGCGCAGCATCGCATCCGAGCGGCCTTGCTCCCGAAGGGTGTCCATGAACTGCCGAACGAAAGGGACCGTAACCTCGGTGAGCTTCCGCTTCCCGATGAAGGGTACGATGTGAAGATTGAGGTGTTGTGTGTACTGGTTGATGGTCGAGCGTTCGAATCCGTCGCAACTTTTCAGCCAGAACTTTCCTGCTTCAGCGATCGTCACCGTTTCCCTATCCGCTACATGGACGTGACCGTTGACCTCAATCCTGGTTTTAGCTTCGAAGGCTTGAGCATCCTTCTTCTTGGCGAACGTCTTGATATGACGCTTCCCGGTTTGCGTATAGTAATCAATGATGTAGGCAGATTTCACCTCACCACTTTTCGTGGTCCAGGTTCGTTCGCGCAATGACATCGGGAAGCCCTCCAAAAGGAATGGCAACCGATAGCATGACTAACGGACTAATAGCAACATGGAATACGCGCAACGCAGGTAATCCGCGTCCCTATATTGACATCGTAGGCGAAAACGACTATAAGTTGTAACAAGTCGGCGCTTGCCGCCGCGACTCGCTTCTCCCGCCAAATTGAACGGCGGCCCCAACCCCAGTCTTTCACATTCAATCTTTGAACGCGCTTCGGCGTGTGTGGATTTCCGCGCCTCATGGGCGTTGGTTACAACGGGGAATTTCATGACAACAAACGACAACTCACCACTTGCCGTCGATATCCTGCGCGGCGCCGACGCGATTGCAAAACACTTGGGCTTCCCGCGGCGGGCAATCTACCACCTCGTAAGCAAGGGCGGCCTGCCGCACTTCCGGCTAGGCGAGACCGTTTGCGCTCGCAAGAGCACTTTGTCTGCGTGGATCGAAGAGCAGGAGAGGGCGGCAGCATGACCAAGTCCCTTTCAGAGATGACCTGGCTGGATGGCAATCCAGCCAAGGGCAGCCGTCGGCTACATCTCGACCAACTTCGCGCCGACTGAAAGGTGCACCTTCACCTCCGGATCATCGAGCAGTTCATCAATGGTGCGCGGATCGGGGGCGGGGAGGTCTTCAGCTTCGCAATAGTCAAGCCGATCAGCAACGGCGCCAAAAGCATCCCGAAGGGCGTCAGCCGCTGTCGGCCCGACGGCGACGAAGCTAGGGACATCGGGGAACCAGACGCGCCATGAACCTGTGTGGCCATTGATGAGTGGGACGTATCGCGTCGCTCGCATGCCCTCTTCATCTATCGCCGTACGAAAGCCATGACAAATCAAAGAGCCGCGCTCAGCGGCCAAAAAACTGCCGCCCTCGGGCGTATCTAGAAACGGGAACCACCAACTTGCACATTTTGAACATCAAACCCGAGCCACCTGGCATCGGGAACGTCATCGCGCGCTTCGACGTCGCGCTGACTGACGAATTGCGCCTCTTCGGCCTGCGTCTCACCCAACGCACGGCTGGCGGCTACGCGGTGTATGCGCCTAATGCGATGGGACGCCGCTGCGCGACGTTCTCGGAAAAACTTGTTCAAGAAATCGCCAGCGCCGCGATGGCTGCGCTTATGGAGCCGATGCCGCATGACCGCAGCGCAGCCTGAAGCAGATAACCCGTACAAAGTTGGCGACCGTGTGCATCACGCCGCTTGGCAAGCCGGGACAGTCGAGGAGATCAAGGGAAACCGCACTTACGTCGGTTTCGACAGGGGCGTCGGGAAATTCATTCATTGGGAATTTCTTCGCTCCGGGCCGCCTAAGGCCAGCAACGACAACGCCCTCCCTCTAATCAACCCGGCAGACTGGCACGGCAAGCCGGTTCCACCGCGGGAATGGTGGGCAGAGGGCTTGGTGCCAATGCGGCAGGTAACGTTGCTGTCCGGCGACGGTGGCGTCGGCAAATCATTGCTGGCGTTGCAGGTTGCCGCGGCGGGAGCGCTTCAGTGCGAAACGCTTGACCTTTGCCCACTCCCTGGCCGAGTCATTTACCTTGGCGCGGAGGACGAATCTGCCGAATTCCATCGACGCCTCGCCGACATAGTATGGGCGCAACAACGGAAGCTTTCCGACCTCGATGATTTTCGCCTCCTACCCATGGCGGATGCGGACGCTCTGCTCTCCGTTCCGAACAGGGGCCGGTCAGATGGAGCCGACTCCACTTTGGCATGCCTTCGCCACTGAAGCGCTTGCGTTCCGACCGCGCCTTATTGTGCTCGATACGGCAGCCGACCTGTACGGAGGCGATGAAATAAAACGCGGCCAGGTTCGGCAATTCATCGGGATGCTGCGGAAGCTCGCGATTGAGATTGACTGCGCAATCGTGCTCCTAGCGCACCCCTCAGTCCAAGGCATGCAATCAGGAACCGGCCTTTCCGGCTCTACCGGCTGGGGCAATTCCGTACGCTCCAGATTGTATCTCACCGCCGACAAGGACGATGCAAACCTACGCGTCCTGACCAACAAAAAGGCGAACTACGGAAAGGTCGGTGGCGAGCTTCGGTTCCGCTATCTCGAAGGCGCCTTTGTGCTCGATGACGGCAAACCCTCGCCAGTCGCATGGCTACTGAATAAGCAAGCGGATGAAACCTATGTGGATCTGTTGTCCAAGCTCAACCATCAGGGACAGCGCCTCAGCCCTAGCCCTAGCCAGACTTACGCACCGAAGATCATGGCTGCGCACGCGGAAGCCAACGGTCTGACAAAGCGCCAGCTTGCCGATGCGCAGCAGCGCCTCCTCGACAAAGGAACCGTCAAGATAGTCGAGGAAGGATCTCCGTCACGTCGATACCGGCGCCTATTGGTGGCTTCGGAAATGTATGGGGAGGTGCCTTCGAACTAGGCTTCGAACTACCTTCGAACTCCTTCGAACTATGTGCTTCGCACACCCCCTTATACCCCCTGCGAGTGCGAAGGTTCGCACACGGGTTCGAGCCCGTGCGAACCTCGTCACTCTAAACCAAAGAAACGAGGAGAGAACATGAAAGCAATTTCCAATGACCGCATTTGCTATCGATTCATACGATGCCGAATTCGAGGCCTTCAAGACTGACGGCACGTCGACATGGAAGCCGTGCCAGGTAGTTGGCGCAACGATTAAGGCGGACGGCGAGCCGGCCTATGTGATTGAGACGACCGGTGGCCTGCAGTGTCTTCTCGTTGTCGATTACGTCCGCAAGCCGGAGCCGTACTTTCCGCGGAGGCGGTCAGCATAAGGAAGCAGCATGAACACAGCCCGCACTATCACCATTGGCGCCGAAACGGTACAGGTACGCCGCATCAGTTGGGCCGAGTTTTATCGCCTGCGGCCCGACCTGCGGCCGGCGAACGACAATGAGCGGATCAAGGAATGAGGCGGGCGGCATAGCACCTAAGCCGGTTCGCCGAGAAAACAAGCGAACGGCAGTTTGTTCCGACCGGTTACGGAGCGATGTTGCCGCCCATTGGGGTGTGGTGCATGGTGGCGCAAATGGGAGGGGGTAAAATGCGTCTTTGGGTTGTTTCAGTCGCCTGCCTAATGATCGCGTCACCATCACACGCGGAAGACGATATATCCGGACAGGCAGAGACCATCTGGTCTGCCTTTCATTGCGCTGCCCTCGCTACGTGGATGGATGACAGTCCTGCACGTGAGCGACTGTTTGGTATTGCCCTTCGTGAGGGGAGGAAGTTCTATAAGGCAATGCAAGATGGACGATCGCTGCCGCTGGACTTGATGCTTAGCTTGCCATCCCCCATCGTGGACTCCTCAATCGGTGTGGTTTCGCCCGATTTTAGCCTTGGTCAAGTTTGGACAGGTGCTGTGAACGAGGCTCGGCGAAGCATCGGGCAAAAGCACTTTGCTTCGGATGGTTCACGTAAGATCGCCGCTGCGAGTTTATACGAACAGAATGATTGCTTGCTAGTCCATTGAATAAAACCACATCGCTAAATGCTCTACCGTCTCGCGCTTTGCGAAAACGGACTGCCCGGCCTAGCCGGTTCACCCATCCTGGCGAAGGGAAGTTGCCGACCCGACCCTGGCGGTACATAGTTCCTCGGTTCGATTAGGGAGGCTAAATTTTGGAAACTAAGAAAGCCATCGGTCAGCGAGGTTCATGGTTTGCGAAGGTCGACGGCACACCGCTTCCCTGCATCCATAAGTACTGGCTGAAGGGGCTGAGATATCACGACCGATATCGCCGCCACGAAAACGCCAGCACGGTAAAAATTGAAGAATTGGTCGATGCGATTAGGAGCGGCGGCAAAGTTATTCTGACCGATGACGACGCCTCGCTCAATGCATCTGGTGAGGTCATTGGCTTCGATCGCACCAAATACATAGCCATCTACGCTGTGACGGCTGTGGAGTACGACAAGGACAATGGTCTGAGACTGAATCTATCGGAGCGTTTAGCCCATCTGGAATAACCATTGATTTTGTCGGAATCAAAACCTGTCTTTTTTGCCCCTCAACCGTATATAGCCCTAGACCTTCGCCGCTTTGGCGATGATGAAGACCGGCCAGGCCGGAACCGGCGCTAAGGCGCCACCTTTCCCGAGACACCCATGACAACATCGCGCACCATCACCATTGGCGACGGCACCGTTCAAACTCGTCGCCTCAGTTGGAAAGAGTTCTACACGCTGCGGCCGGACTTGAAGCCGGACAACGACAATGTATCCGGTGGGGCAGTTAACGCCCCACCGGGCGTGTCGCTTAGTCCTATCTGCCAGATGCCACAGCGTACTCGATAGTCAGTGATGCACCTTTGCCCTTGGGAGGCGCAGATATCACGCGGTCACCGTCGCCTTTGCGGGCATACATCACTTCGCAGCAGATCGGCATGCGATGATTTCGACCGGGATAACCACCAACTGACCGATGGAGATTTCCCGAATTCACGCTGACACTCTTCGCTCCTCGATCTGCTGCGTGGGCAAGCATTTCGGTAAGTGCTGTTTCGAACTGTTCTCTAAACATTGGTAACTCCATTTTGTCTCTACGTCGCTAATTGAGGAGATCCTAAATGCCGCGTCTATGTTCATTCGTAAGTTACCCAGTACGATTTCTGTAACTGTTGTTGCGGGAATACAACAATAGTTTGCTTCTACCGTCCCGCACATCGCGGAAACGGACTACCCGGCCCAGCCGGTTCACACCCTTCTGGCGAAGGGTCAATAATGGGAACACCAAATGTCGAACATCGATCGGACTCCGCTCGCCGCTAACGACAATCGCCGCGGCCCTACCGCTTGGCCGCTACGAGAGCAATACAATCGCGGAGAGCTTGGAATTAGCGAAGTCGAGAACAGGCGCCACTTCTTTGCCGCCACTCGATTTCGGCGAGATCATGAGACGGCCGGCACATATCGCGACGACAGGGCTGATGAAGACTGGCGAGAGCTACTTCTCGAGGCGACGCACTTGGCAGGTTTTGTGCCCATAGGGGAGAACGGCAACACCCTGGTTTTTGATGAAGAGGCTGACGCGTGGAAGGATGGCGGCGAGATTATTTCCGACGTTGTCGACAATGGCGGCTTCAACGTCTTCCGAGACCTCCCTTACGCGGCTGGGTCAATTCATGCGCGGCAGGTGATTGCCCTGGCCGCCGACGTGCTCGGCACATGCTACCCCATCGTTGTTGCCGCGGCCTGCCGGAACTGGACGCTGCTACAGTTGGGCGAAACCGAAGCCGAGATAGGATCCCCTCCAGCGACTCTGCGCTCGATCGGCAAGGGCCTGTTGCGGGTAGCGCTCCGCGAACTCTCTGCGTTCTATGTAAAGATGGACCGCGCTGAAGCCGGCGAGACCGCGCTGAAGCCGACTTGGCCTCTAGTCGGCACGCCGGCCTGGCTCTTTGCGGACATGCCCACTCCTGCTTGGCGACGAGATCAGACGCAGCCTGCTTGGACTGAAGGTGGCGTCTTCGCTTTCGAACGTGATCTGGCCGCATAGCATCAACGCCATGCCGGCGAGATGGGGTACAATAAGATATAGACATTCGTTAGCGAGCGCGTTCCCCGCCTGCTGACGGCCGGTCAGCGTCGCCAGCGCGCCGGCAACCCGCCATTGTGGAAGTACCACATGCGGGACTAACCGAGCTGCCGCCCTCAAGGGCGGTGGCTCTTTTTTTAACCTCCAAAAATCGGATTACAAAAAATGAATACGCCCAAGGTTTTGGCGCGGGACGTCGTTGACGTCTTCGCCGAACATCTAGGCCTGCCTAAGTCATTCACGCGGCAGGTCATCCAAAGCTTGAAAGTTGCCGAACGTATTGCGTCAGCACGGCCCGTCGCGCCGCCTGTCACGCCGCGAGCCATTGCTAGGATCGCTCTTGCGCTTACCGCTCCAAGCATTCGCAAGGCCGTGGAAACGGAGAAGGCTCTAGGCTCGCTCAACTACCGAGCTGGCGAAGGCCAGTTGACCCCGGAAGACGAAATCACCGACCTCATCGAGTCGAGCGTTGGTTGGCGCTACCGGAGCGATTTCGATATGCGCGACGGTACCATCCTAGTCGCGCACAACGAACAAGCCGCGTGGATCGGGGAGAGTCGCTATGCAGCGAGAGAAACCAAGACCGACGGTCTCAGCAAGTTCACGAAGATCAAATTCTCGGCACTCGCCTCTATTGCGCGCGAACTGCTGCCCGACGAACGCGGAGTCGCATAATGGCTAATATCAATCCTGAGAAGCCGGTGCCGACCCCGGAAGACGTGAGCGCCGAACTGCGCACGTTGTACCAGCGTCAGAACAACATGACGGCCGAGTCGAAGGCGATCGACGAAGAGCAACGCGCCCTCGCTCGCGAGGACGCGTCTGTTAGACGCGACGAGGACCGTAAGCACCAGATCGACGCACTGATCCGCGGCTCATCGTACGAACCGCCTGCGGCAACCCGCGAGAAAATGGCCTCGCTCGCCAAGCGCCGCGACCTGCTGAACGAGGCCCAGCGCGAAATTGCTGAACTCATTCGGCAGGAACGGATCAAGGCGAGCCAGCTCGTCGTAGCCGAATTCAAGCCCGAACAGGCCGCCCTGGCGAAGGAATTTTTCCAACATCTTGCTAAGGCGATCGCCGTTCATTCGCGTTTCGGCAAGATGAAGCGGAGGCTGGAGTGCGCCGGAGTCGATACGGGCGGGCTGCCGGATTTCGGACTTAGCCTGCTTGGTCACCCCAACAGCCGGACGGATCACGCTGCATACGCGCTACGGTATGGCCTTAGATTCAACCACATCAAAAAGGCCGATGTGCCGGAAGGATACCTCGAGTGACCGCGATCGAAACAACGCATGCCCTCGAATATGAGGCCGACCAGTACGACGTGAAAGTGCCAGAAAAACTAACTGACGCAAAAACCGGCGAGAAGATCGTAGCCGCCCTTCGCAAATGGAATAAACGCAATGACCGAGCGGCGTGACGTAAAATTCGCGCCATCTGACATCAACTCGCAGACCGGCGTTTTCAGCGGCTATGGCGCCGTCTTCGGCAATCTCGATAGCCACGCGGACATCATCATGCATGGGGCCTTCAAAGCATCCCTTGCCGAATGGCGTGCCCGCGGACGCTTGCCAAAGATGATGTTAATGCATGGGTCCAACGGCAACCCGTTTACGGGCGATGATCTGCCGATCGGCGTTTTTCACACCATGCGTGAGGACGCAAAAGGTTTGTTTGTCGAGGGCCGCCTGCTTGCCATCGAAACGGATTACGGCAGGCGGATCCTATCGTTGATGAAGGGTGGCGCCTTAGATGGCCTATCGATCGGCTTCCGCGTTAAACGCTCCTCGCCAGGCCGCGGCACGACGAAGAGATGGTTGGAGGAAATCGACCTCAAGGAAGTCAGCCTGGTTGACGACCCCAGCAACGACCTTGCCCGTGTGTCGACCGTGAAGGAGTCGGCATTCGCGGCTTCTATGGACGACGCCTACGCCAAGATGCAGGCAGCGCTGCGCTCGTTGTCGGCTGCAGAAGCGGCGCCATCACCTGATGCGGAGTTAGGCAAGCTGGCTGCGCAGTTGCGGTCGTATACGCGCTAACCCTCGCGCGCGCTTGCGCGCACGCGCGAGCAAAACTTGAGTTAGCGATAGCGCTGTGCTTGGCGACCGGTCCTGCAGTTGAAGCCGCCGGGGATGTGACCGCCCCCCTGGTAGGGGGTAAGGCAAAAGGTGCCGCAATCGGTTTTGCCACACCGCATCGCCCCCACTTCGCACATTTTTCCAATTGAAAATATGGGGGTCTGCTATGGCTATTCCTCTGTCCCGACGTTTCCTTTTGTGAGAATACTTGCTCAAAGATTGATTCCGTTGGATACAAAGATGGCTACCATCGATCCTATTGGTGACAAATTCTATCGGCCGCTAGTTCAGTTTGATCAAGCGTCGGGTTGGATCTTCGTATTAATTGGGGCGCTATCGATCGCCGTGATAGCCATTGATCCCACAAAGGCACCTAGGTTACACGAGGTGGTCCAAGCGGCTTATATCAGTTTAGTGGTAGTTGTCCTTGTGGTAGGTATTGTTGCGCAACTTTATCTTTCACCCAGAGCAGAGGATGCGCGACGCAGGCAAATACTGTCCCATGCGTTTTCAACGAATCTTACTCACACTTCATCACCGGGATACTACAATAACGAACAGGAGAATCCGCTTAGGCGACTCGCCGCAAATGTAGCGGAAAGCAGTTTCTTTACGTCTGAAATATCGAAAATAATGCTTCGATCCCTACGCGCGCAAGTGATGGCTTATGTTATCCTATTCGTTGTTGTTGCATCTATTCGGGAGTTTGCCATTGGATATGTGGCTGCTGCTGCGACCATTGTCTTTGGCGAGCAAATCGCCATGCGATACCTGCGTCTGGAGTGGCTGCGGCAAAGAAGCGAGAACGTTCACGGCAGAATTAAACAGATGTTTCAGACTGCGGCTGAGGGGAGCACACCGGCGCTGGAGGCGAGCATCATCTACGAATTTGCAGAATACGAGGCCAGTAAGGCCCATGCCTCGGTCAGCCTCTCTGGACGAGTTTTTAAAGCCAACGGCGAGCGACTGTCGAACGAATGGGAGGAGATAAAGGCCTCGTTGAAGCTCTGAAACTATTCGATGGTGACATGATACGGATCGCTCTGCGCCACTAGGACATCGTCGGACATTCTGATTACGAATGCCTCGGCAATATGCACTCCTCGATACTCGAGCGCCTCCCATCGACGGTTGCCGCGCTGAGGAACTTCGAAACCTCCGCGGCCTTTTCCGAGCGCCATCGCAATCGCGCCGGTGTTGGTTATGCGCCACTGCACCCGATGTCCATCTGGAATCGAACGCCCATCTCTCAGCTTGACATCAAACCACAGGCCGCCGCGGGGCCGAAGTATCTGGCCGCTACGCACTGGAGTGCCGTTGATACCGTCTTTGCTCGTGTGGAATATTGAGACAACCGAAATCGGAAATGACCACGTTGATGCCCGCGGCCAGGGCGGCAACCGCATGTGAGGTGGCTTGTTGAAAATATTGGGCAGGATCGAAGTGCCGTATTCCCTAATTGTTTCGACCAGATCGTCCAAATGGGCGGCCGAAGACCTAAGCAAACTGTGGACAGAGAACGCATCTTCTGAGAGGAATGACTTGGCTACAATCTCAGAGCTCTTTGCGAAGTCATTACCAAACACTTTCCGCCACAACGTGATGCTGTCCGCGCGATCGGGTGAGTCGAAGGCAGCGTCAATCCACTCTCGATATTTGTGTACGAAGTTACGAAAGTTTGTATACTGATCGTCAGTCCAAGTTGCGGCGAAATCCTCGCCCCAAAGGTAGGGATTGACGATTTTAGGCTTTTTACTGTACCCCTGCAAGAAATCGTCAAGCCTGCCAATAATTGTTTTTAAAGCCGTCGGAGTATCTGCAAAAAGTTCACTGTCTTTGTCAAGCGTATCAATTTGCCTGCCAAGCAACGTCGTAAGAAGCACCGACGAGCATGTGAATGTAGTCTTGATGTCGCGAAGATATTTTATAAGCCGCGTGACTTTTCTAAACGAGTTCGATCGAGAGATAGAGTTTCTCTCTACGAGCCAATCCGTAAACTTAACCGGTTCCGTTCGAACGAATTCGTTTGTTTTACCGTTGCATACTTCCAATAGACCGTCGCCATTGCGCCCCCTTACGCAAGGCGCAATATCCACTTTTCGTTCGCCACTGTATGTGACGGTAACGCAATAGTCCCATTTCTTTGAAATTTTACTATAGGTAGCACTATCGCCGAAAATCTTGGATAAGGTGGTAACGTAATCGGAGGCACTCCACCCTTGGACGTGGTCGACAATTACAAGCAAGTCAGCGTCAAATTCGCCCTGATCTACTGGTTTTATTATGGTGTCATGTGCCCACGAGCCGTGCTCAAAAAACGAACGATTTCTGGGTGTCCATTCGCTTTGCCTAATAAAGTTTTTGATCGCATCAATACTGCTGTCCAGCAGGCCGATACGTGTGCTGTTTAAGTTTACCGTATCTGTCAAAAAGGACTTGAAATAGCTTGATAACTTCATCTTAGTCCCAATCAAACGTCATAAAAAATAGTTACCTCCCCTATCAGAATGTAGCACCTCCGAGTAGGTGCTTTCAGACAGCTCCACAGGAATCTCAATGACCCTTGATTTCGTAACCGCCACATTTGGGCGGACGATTCCTCACGTTCAAAATTGACCGGCAAGATTTGCCGCTATTCGAAGCCTATGCCGCCAGCACGCTGAGACGCATGGCGCCAAGCGATACTGGGCTGCTGGACAGCTACTTCAAAGGATGCGCTCCACATGTGCGGCGCACACTTAGCTCCAACCCTGTGGCGCAATATGCGGCCCTTGCCACCAAAGACCCGCAAGCCGGCGACGTCGGGCTTGCGGTGGTGAGGGGCAGGCTTTGCGCTGCCATTTGCACTGGTCAGGGTTGGTTTTCGCGTGACGACCGCGGCTTTGTGGCTGCGCCGCTTAATGCGGTGTGGAAGGCGTGGCGGGTGGCTTGACGACTGTTGGAATATATTCCTAATTGTATACTTGAGAAAGTACGGGAAAATGTCCTATGATTCGAGCCGCCAGGCCGGCAAGATTGAAGTGTACGAGAAACGCGGCGCCTGGGTCCCCGAAGGGCTGACGGCGCGCGAAATTATTGAGGGCGCGAAGGTTTTGGAACAAGACTTCGAAGTGCCTCCGTATGTCTCGCGAGCAATGGTCTCTGCGGTGCTTCAGCGCCTTATTCTGGGAGAGATTCTTTGAAGGTCTTTATACTTTGGTGAAGGACTTCCATTCGCTCGGCCAGCTGCCGCATTTGACTGAAGTTGTATGCGTACGGAGGTGGCTTCCGAAGCTCATGGTCCCATCCTTTTGCATATAGATGCGGCAAGATTACATACTGATGCGCCTTCAATTTATCTATAACCAACGGGGTATTTTGAAAGAACGTGACATTCTTCGCATCGAGTATAAGACCGTGAACTACCTCATTTCTTCTATCAGAAAATCCAATTGAGGCCTTGATTAAGCGATCGAATTCTCCCTCCTTTTGTTGGTCGCAGATGCGGACAAAATATTTCTCGGCAAAGCGGGCGATGACTGCTGTCCTTTCTCGAAAGATGCGACCTTTGCCGTACTCTTTGAAGGGATAGAGCGTGCCGCCACAAAAATGGCTGCAAAGGATGCCGAGTTCGTATTCAACGGATTCCCACTCACTGACGACGAGGCCAATACCGAGTGCAATTTGTTTCCATATCGGTTCTGCAGTTGGTGGCAGCGGCAAAGGATCCCAAGGATTGACCATGTCAGACACCCATGAAAAAGCCGATGAGAAGGCTTTCAACGAGACGCTGAAGCGGATGCTCAAAACGCCCCCAAAGGCGCACGATAGCGACAAGGCTGAAATGAGTCAGGACAAAAAGGAAAGAGCGAAGCCTGCTAAAGCTTCGCTTTCGCCTTCCTCTTCCTCAAAGCCATAAGCCTTCGCGCTTTTGCTTAAGCGTGATCGGCTTCACCAATGCGCCGCTCATAGGCGCTTGGTGGGGACGCTCCCAATCGGCGCCCCGCGACAAGCGCCTATGAGTGGCGGTTAACCTCATCGAGTCAACCTTTCGACCGTCTCAATGATCGCTTTCGCCAGCGCTTCGCCTTCGTGCACCGGCTCTGGGCCGTAAAGCAGTAGGACGGCTTCTTCGCTCGGCAACACGCCAGCGGGGCAGGTCTCTTCAATAGCCATGCGCACCAGTTGAAGGGCTGCCCATGCGTTGCGGTCTTTTGCGGAATTCTATCGGATGCGATCGCGGAGCTTCTCGGCAAAATCCTGTGCTGGCTTGCCCATGTGATCCTCCTGGCTGCGCCGAACCAATGGGCAACGTAGGCTAGCCGGTTTAGGTTGCGCCATACTAGCTGACGCCGTGCACAGTGAGCGGAGCCACGCCGATTTTGATAGCGAGCCCTTATCCAACACAGGAACTTCCACGGGTGCACGCCATGACGGACTGACCCGACCGATCGTCGCCGAGTTCCTTACTTGGAACATAAGTGAAGGCAGAAACATTGTTGGCCGGATGGACAAGAACGATGGCGACAATCCTCCTGAACGGTTTCCGGGCAACCTGCTTCCAGTGATCCAAGCCGATATCGCAAAAAGAATGTCGAGAGAGACCGACGGTAAAGGGCCGGACGGTTTGGTGGTCACGGAGGCGTGGCGGGATCGCAATCTGGTTGAGGAATGGGAAGAAGCTGACGCCGTCCTCGACAGCCAGCCGTCCGTGCTTCCGTTCCTGGTTCTGTATGTGCTCTCGATGTTGGGCTTGGCATGGTACGCCCTCGCTGGCAGGTATTTTCTATAGCGCCTTGAGTTCCCCTTACCCACGGCGAAGGTGTGAAGGTCTCGGCCCGGAATCACGTTCAGTTCACTCTGGCTAATATAAGCGGGCCGCCTAGAATCAAATAAGTGCGTAAAATTGTAAGTACCGGCGTCGGCCGGCTCGAGTTCATCCCGCCGATGATACCGACCTTGGTAGCAAAGCCGCCCCAAGGCGATGATTGGATGCATGAAGCCAAATTCGACGGCTACCGCTCCCAGATCATCATCGACGCCGGCGGCGCGCGGATTTTCACCCGCCGCGGTCTCGATTGGACTGCCAAATACCGCGATCTAGCTGCGGCGGCGCGAACGCTGGACGTCGAGAACGCTATCCTCGATGGCGAAGTTGTCGTCTTGAATTAGGCTGGTCTTTCGGATTTTGCCGCGCTGCGCAAGGCAATCACCAGGCGCCAGCACGACCTCTATTTCGTCGCATTCGATCTGCTGCATCTCAATTGCCACGACTTGCGCGACATGGCGCTTGAGGATCGGCGGGAAATCCTGGCTGGCCTCATAGGCTCCGACAGCCGCATCCAGTTCAGCGAGACCATGCCAGGCGAGGCTAATGCGATCTATCACCTAATCGACGCGGCCGGTCTGGAGGGGATGGTATCGAAGCGTCGAGACAGCAAATATCGCAGCGGCCCGACCACCAATGGCTGAAAACCAAGTCCTTCACCGAAAGCGAGTTTGAACTTCTCGGCATCGAACGCGAGCGGGGTAAGCCGGCATTCGTACTCATGGCAGAACCGGGCACTCGCAGGTATGTCGGCAGTGCGTTTGTGAGCGTCAATCGCGAGATGCGGGAGCGGCTGTGGAAGCGTGTCCAGGAACATGCCGGGCCACCGCCCAAGGACATGCCAAAGCGGCCGGCAACGCAGTGGGTCAAGCCGGGTATCAAGGCCCGTGTGAAACACCTCAGGGGCGAGGAGGACCTTCGCCACGCCTCGCTGCAGGATTTTTGGGATGAGGAATAGAGCGCACGCTCAGTCCTTTGCATCGCCACCGTCTTGCACAAGAGCCATCGTTTTCATCTGCCGGGCTTTCTAACTCGGCCAATTGCCGGTCGGCCATTTCTTTGGCGAGGCCCACCAGGGCATCGACATCTTGCATCTGGTCCACGTGACCGCCATTGGCGACGCGTTTCCGAATCTTCTTCAGTTGGTCAGAGGTTTGTCGCAGCGTTTCGTCCATAGACGGCTTCTTGGCCACGCCTGCCTCCTGCATCTTAACCCTCGTGACGAGCAACGTTCCGGCCCGAAAACTTTTTACGGCAAAAGTCGACATTCAATTCACCCGTTTTTAATCCGGGCCATGAAGTCCGCCCCATCCGTTGCGCAAGGTCGAGCGGCCCAGCGGCTTGCGGTGGGGGGAGACCGCTGGGCCTGACCGGCTGTCGTTTTGGGGAAGCGGTCGCCGGCTGGGCAGTTATAGGCTCTCCATGCGTGGTTGCTAATTTAGTAAAATTGTCATGTTCCGTTCCCCTGGCCGTCAAATCGGATGAGCCTGGAGTCGACTTCATGCCTAAAACGGGTGTGATAGTCGGCGTCGGCGAGGTGTGGCCTGCTACTTGCTATTGCCTTGACGGAGTGAGGATTAAATTCCTATCCTGTCCTCATCGAAGGAGAACAGGGATGCCACGCTACCGCCGCCGCGAAACGATTTCCGAATACCACCTCGCCAAAATCGAGCGACAGGCGACGCTACTGCAGCGTGAATTGCGGGACGCGCAGTTGGCGCTGAAACCGTTTCGCGAGCATTGGGAGGCGGTCGACCGGCTGCATGGGGATCTGAAGCGGGCGCTCAATTTGCTGAACGGCAGGCCAGCCGATTGGGAGCGCCCGCATGCGGCGCCGATGTCGAGGGGCTGAGGGAGGGGACTTATTGCTCGGCCGGGAAGCCACTTGGCCAGGTCGCGTTTGTCGAAGACTGCACGCTAACCGCGCGTCCCAGCTTTCGGATCATCCGGCGCACTGTCCGATGGGCTTGCAAGCAACCTCCGATCGCGTCCCACCAGCAACTTCTTTTTTCTTGCGAGCAGTTTGTTGGGGTTTCCCATAGCAGCCGCGGGGCCATGCTTTGCGGCGATCGCGTAGTCGGCTCTGTTCGTTCGATAGTCTTCGTTTTGCACAGACATGATTTTACCTCCCGATACAGATTAACGCGCCACAACAGTAAGCAGTTCCTCAGAACGCATATGAACAATGGCGAGGTGCGATAATTCAATCTACTACCATGTCACGCAACGGCTTTTTTCGCTTCGGCGGCCTGTACTTCTCGACCAGCCTGACCTTGTCGATGACGACCGTCACCAGCGGTCCCATGGCGAGTGTGACCTTGCCGGCTTCCTCGTCTATGCGCGTGATCTCGCCGGTAAGCTCGATCTGCTGGCCTCGCTTGACCTTAGATGAATCCCGGATTGAGTGCGGGAAATTGTAGCTTGGGAGAGAGACGCTTACGACATCCTCGGTAACCCGCCTCCGGACTGTGGCAGTGATTGCAACCACGTCCCCAATACCTATTGCCCGCGCCATGGAATTGAGTCTGGAGCGGGCTGCGCATTATTCAAGATGTTGCTAATGTATGCTTGCCTCACGCCCGGCCCGCCCGAATTTACAAGCACAATCAGCAAGTAGGCGTTTTCGCATACCGAAGCTTGACTTTTAAGGCGAAAACGCCTAACGATTTCAAATAGTTACGAGACGTTGCGCTTGCATCCGTTTTGATTCTCGGCCATGCTTTCTTACAGGGGAAGGGGCACATGGGTCGACGCGGCGGCGGACCAGACCTTGGCCGGGGTGGCATAGCTATGTCCAAGGTCGAGACCTAAAAGCTTGCCGGCGATTTCCAAGTCGCCTCACACCCCCGGCTGCCGGTGCCTCTTTCCGGCTTGGCTTTGTGAGAGCCGCAACCTGGAGACTTGCAATGAACGTCCACGTAAATGCTGCCAGCATCGACGCCGACTGGCAATTTGAGATCGGCGACTGGATTACTCACGTAAGCCAGCCAATGCCGTCGCTTGTTATGGGACGGCAAAGAGCCGGCCGACTGGGTGAGGTTTATGGCGTGCGGTCCTTTGCCGTGGAGGATCCGAACAGAGACCGAATGATCTTGGGTATCAGCCTGAAGCCGATTGATGACGCTGCAAAGGCCATCTGTCTCGCGCATATGTCAGGCATCGCCTAATCGTAACCCGCCAGAACTTTTCCTAGAAGCCCCGCCTTGTGCGGGGTTTTTCATCTGAACTCAGTAGTCAATCCTGTCCAGATGATCTGCCGCGAAAATCGCACTCCATTTGTGTTTTGCATTGTCGTGGGCGCTTTCTTGGTGCTCGTGTGGCCAGTTGTTCAAGCCGCTTGTCATCAAACTAGTTTCCCCGGCGAGCTGCCCAACAATCTCAACCAGCGCCTCCAACTCGCCAAAGGTGACGAACTTATCGACCTCTCCCCAACTGATGTGGGCAATTGCGGAGTTGCGGAAACTCTGAAGTCGACCGAGCGCGGACCAGTTGATCCGTGCGTACTCGTTCTTGAAGCGATGGATAGAGAGTTCGCATGTTCGATTTGCATCTTGGGTCTTCGATGAATCGCTCGTTCCAAAGTACGCTGCGGCTAGATCCGAAGCGGCGGCATCGGTCTTGAGGAAGCGATTAACAGATTGAAGCGATATGGCGCTTCCTCGATCGATCGTTGCGAATATCCGGACCATGCAAAGCATCGCTGAGGTCATGCGCAATTCGTCAGCATGCAGGACTATGGGTGCGAATTTGTCTGGAGCCTCGGCGATAGCTGCGTTGATGCCGGAATATAGACCGAACGAATGTGCTCCCATCGACGCCCATTCGTTAAGCTTGGGGGCCATCTCGATCACTTCGCCAATCAATGGAGTGCGCTGTTCGGGTTTGGCTGACATTTCCTCACACGCCATGTTGCTATCCATGTTGCTATTCGCAGCCTCCGCTCATTACCACGTCTTACAAATCAAGGGCTTATGTTGCTACCTGTTTCAAGGGTAGCAACATGGTTTTGAGTGGTTTAGGGTAACCGGGGCAAAACCGGTG
>NZ_CAKXZT010000182.1 GCF_935825525.1 Mesorhizobium escarrei | reverse complement strand
AGGGCGATGCCAACAACGCCGTGCTCGCCGCCGTCGGCTACAACTTGTATGGGGCGATGATTGTCAAGCTTGATCTTGCTTCATTTCCCTCATCTCCTAGTTCGGCCAGTTGGCGACCATCTCCTCGTCCCGACCTGGCTTCGAACGGGCCGCCGCGCGCAGTGACGGTCAAGGGGGGGCCGCAAGGCCCCATCGCGCAGCGACTTGTCCTTGACGGTCACGAGCACGGGCGGCAGGCTTTGTCTGGGTCGGGTGGGCCCTTTCTTGCGGGGGGCCAAAAAGCCGACGACAGATTCCGAGGGCGAGCTCGCCGAGCCAGGCGCGAAGGTCGCGCGGCAGACTTGTATGCGGTAGATCCCCTTGGATCTGAACCATGATGCAGCATGCGCATCGGTGGCGAAGCTCCGGGGCGGCGGGCCCATTCTTCAGAACGGCCTGTCAAACACCATGTTGTAGCGCGGGTCACCGCCACCTCGGATCGTCATCGGCAGACCCTGCTGCGGGCCGCCAATTGGCTTAATCTCTTCTTCCCATGTGCCCTCATCACGCCGTACGCAGATTGACGCCCTGCGGCACCTCGCCGGTGGTGACGAGACGCCACAGCGCGATCAAGAGCTTGCGCGCCAGCGCCACGATCATCGTCTTGCGCGTGGTCTTGCGGCCGTCGGCCGTGCGCGCCTGGAACCATCGGGTGAGGTCGCTGTCCTTCTGGAAGCTCAGAAACCGCCACGCCAGTTGGATCATGCCGCGCCGCACGCGGGCATTGCCGGAGCGTGCCAGCCCCTTCTCGCGCCGGCGTTGGCCGCTCTCGTCCGGCGACCCCGTCAGCCCGGCATAGCGCGCCACGGCGCGGCGATCGCGCAAGCCGCGTGACAGGATCTCGTGGACCAGCATGTCGGCGGTCTCGACACCGATGCCGATGATCCGCGCGATGAGGCGCACCATCGCATGCGGGCCTTGTCCGGCAGTCGGGGCGGCGGCGAGCTTGCGCTCCCGTTCCTGTTCGATGGCCCGGATCTGCGCACGCACGAGGTGCAGCCGCTCAAGGAAACGGGAAAGCTCGGCGCGGGTGTTGTCCGGCAATGGCGTTCCCTCCGCCGTGCGGATCGCCATGAGCCTGTCGGCCGCGTTGCGCAGGCTCAGGCGGAAGCTGCGGATGCCGAAACGGGCGAGGACCGCCTTGATGCGGTTGATGAGCCGCGTCTGCTCGCCGACCAGGCTCTCCCGCTCGCGGTTTGGCCGCCGGGCGTCCTCCTCTTCGATGCTCGGGATCGCCGCCATGGTGCAGTGGCGCTTCTCGCCGCGCAGCCAGCCAAGAAAGGCACGCATCAACAGCTCGGTGTCGAGGCGATCGGTCTTGGCGCGCCGGTGCTCGCGCGACACCGCAACGCTGGCGGGATGGATGGCGTAGGCCTCGATGCCATGCGCCCACAAAAAGCGCGCAAGCCAGAAGCCGTCGCCAGCCGCCTCATAGGCGACGGCGATCCGCTGGATCGTGTGCCCGGCCTGGCTGGCTTCGTCGCGCCAGCGCTGCAGCAGCTCCAACAGCGCTGGTGCGTCGGCATCGATCTTCTTGAGGGGCTGGCGCTTGAGGCCTGGAACAAGCGCGGCAATCAGCCACTTCGCCTTGCTCATTTCGATGACGGTGATGATCGTGTTATCTTGTTCAAGAGCGGTAAGGGACCGGCTCGCGTCAAAAGATTGCGACATGGGGCGCTCCTTCTGATGGTGATTTTGGAGCGCCGAAGGATGCCACACCCTCGCCGCTCGCCCCATATCATCTTCAGCCTCCTGCTCAA
>NZ_CAKXZT010000181.1:709-2013 GCF_935825525.1 Mesorhizobium escarrei | reverse complement strand
CCAGCCGGAAGCGAGTCTTGCATGGGCGGCGGCAACATCGCTCGTGAAGCGTAGACAGCGGATGCTGAAGCCATGTGTCAGCCTCGAGATTATGTGCATGCGGAGGCCTTCGGCGTGGGTAGCCCGGGGGCAGCATCGTCGGAACCGCCAAGGGCGAGGTTCTGGCGGCTCGGCCGGGGTCTTGGAGCAGGGCAAAGGCATGGGATGGATCGCCAGGGAACCTGTGAGATCCCGCTTACGTCCACAAGCGAAGTACGCCGGAACAGGGACCGCCGGTTGACCATGGGTCCAGGCTCGATGAGCGTCCTCCACGCTCATCGGGAGCGCCTCGGCGAGCACGAACATGGGAGGCGCATGTGGGGCCTGTTACCGAAACTATAAGGGAGCAGGTATGCGTGAGCGGGAAGTCGTAGCGCCTTCATAGTAGCAGTGAAGACGGGGAACTGGGCTCACCGGGACCCGACGGAGCGAAGGGAGGCGTCATGTGTAGAGAACCGTTGACCTGAAACATGGGAGGGGGCTCTGAACCCCACAAACCTGTCTACGAACCGACAACGGATAGCCGAACTGGCGAGGACGAAACGGGGTGTGGCGCTGTGCTCGCTCCACCATGTCATCGATCTGGACTGGATGAAGGAGGCCTACCGGCTGACCCGCAAGGATGGTGCCCCTGGCATCGACGGCGTCACGGCGGCGGACTATGAGGTGAACCTGGAGACCAGACTTCTGGACCTCCTGGAGCGCATCAAGTCCGGCCGATATCGTGCGCCGCCGGTCCGGCGGGCCTATATACCCAAGGCGGATGGGTCGCAAAGGATGCTCGGCATTCCGACCTTCGAGGACAAGGTGGCGCAACGCGCCATTATGATGGTGCTGGAGACCGTCTATGAGGAGGATTTCTACCCCTGCTCATATGGGTTCCGACCGGGCCGCTCGGCCCATCAGGCGCTCCGCAATATGCAGAACGTGCTGTGGGCAAAGCGGCTCTATTGGGTGATCGATCTCGACATACAGAAATACTTCGACTCGATTCCGCACGCTCACCTCCGGGCGTTCCTCGACCAGCGAGTCACGGACGGCGTCATCCGACGGATGATCGATAAATGGCTGAACGCAGGAGCCGTCGAAGACGGTCTTCTGCACCGAACGGCCGAAGGATCCCCGCAAGGAGGCGTGGTCTCGCCCTGCCTCTCGAACATCTTCCTGCACCACGTGCTGGACGAATGGTTCGAGACCGAGGTGCGGCCGCGGCTCCGTGGGGGCTGTACCATTGCCCGCTACGCTGACGATGCGCTCATGGCGTT
>NZ_CAKXZT010000181.1:0-699 GCF_935825525.1 Mesorhizobium escarrei | reverse complement strand
GTTCGAGACCGAGGTGCGGCCGCGGCTCCGTGGGGGCTGTACCATTGCCCGCTACGCTGACGATGCGCTCATGGCGTTCGACAACATCGTCGACGCCCAGCGTGTCCTGGCAGTGCTGGACAAACGTCTTGGACGGTTCGGGCTTACGCTCCATCCCGACAAGACGCGTCTCGTCGACTTTCGCCCGCGAAGGACGGAGAGCACACGGCATCCGGAGACGGATGGCACCAAGTTCGACTTTCTCGGCCTGACCCACGTGTGGGGACGGTCGCGCAGAGGCAAGGACATGGTGATGCAAGTCACGGCCAAGGGCCGTTTTGCTCGTGCGCTGGCTGCGGTAAGTTACTGGTGCCGGAAACACCGGAACTGGTCGATCCGCGATCAGCATCGCCATCTCTCGTCCATGATGCGGGGCCACTTCGCCTACTATGGCGTCGGGGGAAATGCTCGGCGATTGCGATGGTTCGCCCACCAGGTCGTGAGGATATGGCGGAAATGGCTATCTCGGCGAGATCGTCAAAGCGTGTTCCGATGGAACCGCCTTAACGAAATCCTGAAACGCCATCCGCTGCCGCCAGCCAGGATTCTTCATTCGTTTGCCACCGTGAGCGAAACTCTACCATGAGGAACCGGATGCGGGAAAACTGCACGTCCGGGTCTGTGAGGGGTGGGGGCAGTAACGCCCCCACCTACTCGGCA
>NZ_CAKXZT010000180.1:2791-21107 GCF_935825525.1 Mesorhizobium escarrei | reverse complement strand
GCACGGCGTTGTTGGCATCGCCCTGTGAGAAGGCCAGAAAGTTGCGGCCCATGCGGTGGTCGCTCTTGAGATGGCCGATGACGGGCTCGACGGCGGACCGGCGGCGCAGCGCTCGTTTGACGGCCTTGGTGAGGCCGCGCTTGTAGCCGGCGACATGGACCTTGAAGGTCTTGTCCTTCGGGGCGTTGTGGCCGCGATAGCCGGCATCGGCGACGATCTTGGCGAGGTTGGCGCCGATCGAGTTCTCGATCGCGGGAAGGTTGGTGGCCAGCGTGTGGCCGTCATAGGGATTGCCGGGCAGCGCCTTGATATGGGCGACGAACTGGCCGCCGCGGCTGCGATAGAGCGGCGTGGCGACCGAGACCTTGACGCCGAGTTCATAGGGCTTGTGCGCCTTGCCCTTGCCGATGCATTCGACCTCGGGAGCATGCAGGGAGTAGACCTTCCTGCCGCGTTCACGCTGGCGCTGGTCCCTGACGCGGCGGGCCAGCGACAGCGGCAGACCGAAGGGCGCCATAAGTTCCGGCCGGCCGCCGATCTTGCGGGTGACGTCGCGGATCACCGCTCCCAGCATGGTGCGCAGCCGCTTGAGTTGCCGGTTGGCCCGCTTGAACTGCTTGGCGTGGGCATAACGCTGATGCTTGATCAGCGCGATCTTGCCGACCCGCGCATAGGACTGGCGCAGGCGGATGCCGTGCTTCCTGGCCAGCTTGACCAGCCGCTCGCGGGCGCGATGCATCAGCTTGGCGTCGGTCGGAAAGGTGATCGCCTTCTCCTGCACGGTGGTGTCGACGATCACCGCGCGGAAGTCGGCCGGCTTGGCCGCCCCCAGCCGGGTCGCCGCCGCCAGGCTCTCCTGCAGCAGCGCCGTCAGCCGCTCCTCGCCCATGCGCAGGCGCCAGCGCGTCAGCGAGGTGCGGTCGAAGACCAGGCGGTGCTTGAAGAACTCCTCGCCGCAGAACAGCTGATAATAGGGGTTTTCCAGCCAGCGCTCGCACAGCCCTTCATCGGACAGGTTGTGCATCGACTTCAGGATCGCCAGCCCCGCCATCAGCCGCGTCGGCAGCGGCGGTCGGCCGGGGCCATCGTCGTAGACCTCGCCGAGCAGCGCCAGTCGATCGCCGCCGCCCAGCTTCACCAGTGCATGTTCCATGTTCAGGATCTGGTCGAGCCGGGACCGCAACAGGTCCGCCTGGCCACTGTCTCGCCGTTCCTTCGGCCGCATCGCTTGCTTCCCCTCTCCGGTCGAAACGCCATCGAATCACGCAACGCAGATGCAAACATTTTGCCGGAAATCGCCGCCCAAAGCCACGATTTCCGGCAAAACGAAACCCAAATTCAGGCGAAAATCTTAAATTAAATCAAAGCGTTCCGCGTTCTTCACGGACGACTATTTGATTATTTGACAATGCGGAGATTTGCCCGCCGCTTCATGGCATCACGCTTGGCCTCGCGCTCGTTGATGGCACGAACAATATCAACCGCGATCCGCTTCTTGTTGGCCTCACGCACATATTCATCTGTTACCGTCATGGAGGAATGGCCCATCGCCTCCATGATAGCCCGCGCTTGGATGTTGCATTCAGCGAGGTAGGTGCCGAACGTGCGGCGCAGGCCATGGAGCGTGTAGCCGCTAGGAATTCCCGCCTGCCGCGTCCAGTGCTGCATCATGCCGGTCAGGCTCTTTTCCGAGAATGACCTGCCATAGGCGTTCTTTAAGACAGTGCCGCCTTTCGAGCGATCGAGCGGGTCCAAGGCCGCTGCTAGTTTGTCTACGACTGGAATGAACATCTCCCGCCCGCCATGGCGGTTGCGGTTCTTCTTCTGGCGAAAATCAAAGGCCTCGATTAGCACCAGCGAGCCGTCGAACAGTTCGATCTCTTCCGTTAAAAGATCGTCCCACTCAAGAGCAGCGATATCGCCGCGCCGATTTCCAAGCCAGAAGCCGAGTGCATAGCAGGTGCGTGCGGCTGTGCCGATTGGGTGTCGCTCCTCGAACCTTTCGCGCATCGCAATTGGCCAAGCTGGGTTCTTGGTCGATTTGGGCACCCGCACACGGATAGATAGCGATGGATCATCCTGCGGCTTGATCCATTTTTCGACATCGGTCGCGACCCATAGAAGCTTCTTGATGGCGACCAACATGTGTTTGGCGACGGTGCGGTTTGTCCTGAAGATGCCTTCAATGATGGCGCGAAGCCGATCCGCGTCGAGATGTTCGACAGGAGTATCGCGCCAGGTGAGTGGGTAGTTGGGATCGACCCGCAGGTTGAGAAAACGCTCGATCAGTCGCGCATTCTTCTGCTGCGTGGCTTCATCAAAATCCAGCCACTCCATTGTCGTTTCAAGCCGGCGCGCGGCATGGCCAAAGGTTTTTGGCAGTGCCCGACCGGGCAAATCGATGATAACTGCCTTCTTGCCTTGACCCTGCGTGGCCTTCTCGTAAGCCGCCTCGAACTCGGGATCGCCGGGCTTACCGGGAAGGCGGAGTTCGGGCATGCCTTTTGCGCGGTAGCGATAAGCTAGCTTGCCGTTCTTGAGACGCGAAGAGACCCCAGGGTATCGCGCATCCTTGAAGGGCCTAGCCATCAAACCCTCCTTCCAGACTTCTGCCGCTGGTGCTCAACGCGCGGGGAGTTCTCCAGCATCGCCTGTAGCGGAAGGGCTTCGCTTTCGATGGCAACGCGCAGGAGCACCGGGTAAGGGAAGCCTCTGCCTTGCTCTATGCCTTCGAATGTGCGTTTCGGTATTCCCAGCACCTTAGCTGCGGCTTCGGCAGTGAATCCTCCCTTGGCCCGCCAGGCTTTCACTTCTTGTGCAATCTTCTCATTCTCGTTCACGTCACGCCCCTCCGTACGGCAACGATCATACGACGCCTGCAGCGTATACGCAACGAGCGTATTGGTTATCTTCTTTCTCTGTCCCGTCTGCTTCTTTCCAGCAGTTCTTGAAGACCGCTATCTTTATCCGGCAACGAGGTGAAAGCTATGTCGAGAGCCACCCGGTCCCAGACAGCGCGGCTGTTGATGCGCTTGGGCTTCGGCATGCGCCCATCGGCGACCATTTCATCAAAAAGCGTCGATCCGACACCGATGTAGCGAGCTGCTTCCTCACGGGTTAGACCTCGTGGGGGATACGAGATTGCATCCCTTTTCATGGGCGCTGCCTCGCTCCTGAGACTCCTGGCGTGTTGTTGTCGAAAGCCACAAGTTGCATCCTGGTTTGCCATTCGCAGCGAGGGGACCGTGTCGACTTAAAGAAAAAGAGCGCGTTAAGCGGAAGGGGCCTGACTAGGTTCGTTCGGCTTAAACTGGCAGCAACGTGTGAACGGGTGGATCACGGCAGGAGAGCTACCCGTGGGGCATGTCAGCGGACGGCTCGCCGTTGCCGTGCATTACTCGACCGAGGCTAACCAACGGCGAGTGCCCCGTTGGCATTTTCGCAGCTTCTTTTAGTGTCGAAATTTGAGCCGTTATGCTGAGCGCCGTCGTCGTCCCGAACACCGCCACCATGAAATAGCTGTCTTATGTGCCGAAACTGATACGCCATTTCCGACATAGACGTAGGACCAAGACAATTTCGAGTAGCCGATCGAAATCGGCGATGGCACCGCACCACGATCGGAAGCTTTGCTCTGGGAGCGATCGACGAGCCACTACTCGGATGTCGCGTTTAGGCCGGTTGCCGACCGTTGTTCGACACAAGGAGGCTTTTATTTCGGTGCGAGCGTCATGGTGATCTGACCCAAAGCAGCCATAGTCTGCGGTTAATCGCGGGCGGCGTTTCCATTTTTCGATATCCTGAAGTCGGCGGTACCGCCGCGAGGATCTGACGGAGACTTAGACGCGGCAGGCGGGGAACAAATCTCCTGACATACCGTGTTACGGAGTGCTTGCACGATAAGGCCGATGACTAAAAGGCACCATGGTAGTGCATAGTTCCAGGGTTCAGGATTGATCGGCTTGCGTGCCGTGCAGCAGTCGTTAATGATGTTGAGGCAAAGTGGTTTGTGGCGGATGGAATCGTAGGCCGCGCCGAGGCTGTGGCGAAGGAAGATTAGATGGCCAAACACACAACCGTTCACAAGCTGCGACCGGAAACTGGGAATGGCAACGGAACCCGCGATACCCTGACTGCACTTATCGAAGAGGCTCATCGTCAGAACAAGCGCGACAATTCCGGGCGAACCTTGGTGCGCGAGCAGTCGCCGGCGCGATTCTACGGCGGAGGTTCGAGCATGTTACCCGAAAGTCTTCAGCCGCTGCTACGTGAGGTTGCGCCAGCGCGCCGGTTAGAGCAACTCGTCCTTGTAAAAGAAATTCTATGGGAAATTCAGGAGCTGATTAACGAAGTCCGGCAGACCGCGTTGCTGCGCTCGCATTCGCTCGAGCCACGCCATACGATAATGTTGGTGGGCCCACCCGGCACTGGAAAAACGAGCCTTGCCGAGGCGGTCGCCACAGAACTTGCGCTTCCGTTTTTCACTGTTCGCTACGATGGCTTGGTTGGCAGTTATTTAGGCGAGACGGCCTCGAGACTTCAATCAGTCGTCGAATATGCTACCCGGACGCCTTGTGTCCTCTTCTTTGATGAGTTTGACAGTGTTGGGAAGGAACGCGCTGATGCTCACGAAACTGGGGAGATTAAGCGGGTCGTCAGCTCTTTGCTACTGAACATGGACGCACTGCCGAGCAGTTGCATCGTGATTTGCGCGACCAATCATCCCGAGCTCCTCGACAGGGCGGTTTGGCGCAGATTCGAGATACGCCTAACACTTCCAAAACCCGGAGCGGCTGAACTGCGGGAGTGGTATTTTAAGACGGAGAACGCCCTCGGTGAATTAGGTATAAGCGCCGAGAATTTCGTGAAAATATTTAAGGGGGAGACATTCTCTGAAATAGAGGCCGTAACACTCGACGCTCGCAGAAAAGTTGTGCTATCGCATGGGAAGTTGAGGCCTAGCGATGCATTCGCCCAAGCGCTCGACAGGTGGAGTAGACGTCGAGACGTTGGGGGGGCTCAGTCGGGTGGCACAGAAACCGATAGTAAGAATAAGCAGAGAACCGGCAAGGCGAAAGCGAATCAAAGGTCAACGGGCGAGGTTCCCGAAGGCGATCTCTTGGGGAGAACAAGCAAAGCGCCATGACGCCAAATTCGGCGATATAGAAAGTGGCCTTGGGCGGATCCTGAGCGGCGCAGACCTTTCAACGTCCCCTAGTGAAGTAACCCCCGACCGCGCGCTCGTTTTCGAAGTGATCGGCCCGCTGTCGAACGTGGCGAAATTTGTCGCGGCGGTACGCGCGGCCGGGTTTGAGTGGCTAGGCGAAGACTTCGATGAGGACACTAGCGACGAAGACGAAGGCGAGGAAGCAGACGAGCCTGCCGCTGACAGCGGTCAGAGCATGCTCTATGTCACCATGCCTACCATTCGCGGTCTTCAGAAGGTGCTTTCCCTATGGAAGCAGTATTCCACCAATCAGCCAAAGCCTAGGACTCACGACGGGGAGTGGTGGCCTCTTTTCGCATACTTGAACGACGTCAGGACATGGTCGGCTAAAGACAGGGTCGACCCTGCGCTCTCCCGTTTTGTCGACCGTATGATGCGAAAATTTCCAGACCGACCGATCCGGTTGGAACTTGATCTCTGGTTCCGAAGTGACCTCAGTTTGAGAGCGGCGGCACGCGAATATGTTACCGATCTCATGTCACTGGTCGCCGGAACCGTCCTCGACTTCGTTACGATTCCAGAAATCCAATATCAGGCAGCTCTAGTCGAGCTACCAAACGAGCAGGCGCTTCGCCTCGGCTCACTCCAGGGCCCTCTTTCGACTGCCGACCGCGTGATGCGCGTCCGACCGCAGTCGCTTTATACCAGCGAGGCCGGGGATGCTGCATTCTCAGTCTCTGATCATCGTGATCCTCCGTCGACCCCTGACGCAAGACCCGCAGTGGTAGCGCTACTCGACGGCTACCCAGTCGAGAACCACGTCCTGCTGAGGAATAGGCTGCGGGTGAGCGAAGTGGACGTTCATGCTGTAAACGTCCCCGTGGCAAGGCGCAGGCACGGTACTGCTATGGCGTCTCTCATTATCCACGGTGATTTGGGTGACGATACTGTTCCTATCGACCGGCTACTGCAAGTGGTGCCGATACTTGGCGCGCCGCAAAACCTCGCAGAAGAATGCACACCACAGGATCAGCTTCCGCTTGGCCTAGTTTATCGGGCGGTCTTGTCATTGGTCGAAGGGTCTGATGGCGGCGTGGGGCCCATGGCCGAAAACGTCGTCGTTATCAACCATTCAATCTGTGATCGAGAAGCGCCGTTCGGTCAGCGCGCGAGCTACTGGGCGAAACTGCTCGACCACCTTAGCCATCGTTTCCGGCTGCTTTTTATCGTCAGCGCCGGAAATAACATGGAGCCTTTCGCGGTCGACACTTACGCCGACTGCAATGCATTCGAAACGGCTAGTCCAGTAGAGCGGCAGATCGCACTGCTTAGCGCTCTCAATCGGAGCAGGGGGGGCAGGATAATGCTGAGCCCCGCGGAAACCCTCAACGGACTAACTGTGGGCGCGGTACATGGAGACAGTTCCGTCGGAGCGCCTCTTGGTTTCGTGGATCCCTTTGACACGATGTCGGGCGTAGCAAACCTCGCGTCGAGCGTTGGGCTTGGAGTTAATAGAGCAGTGAAACCCGACATTGTCGAACTCGGTGGCCGGCAACTGGCACGTTCGGAAGATGATGCAGGCTTCGTTTCAGCCTGGGCAATTGAGCACCCGGACGTCGGTCAGGTCACCGCGGCGCCTGGTGTCGGCGCTGCCCAAAACCTGGTCAGGCGCAGTACGGGTACAAGTAACGCTGCGGCTCTCACCACACGAACAGCCGCGCGGCTGGTGGACGTTCTGGAGGATCTCTTCGACGAAAACGGCGAGCAGTGGCTGGAGGCCAAAACGCGCGCGGTCGTCTTGAAGGCGCTGCTCGCTCACGGCTGCACGTGGGGCGGCGCAGGCGAGATATTGTACGAACTTTACCCTGGTGGAGCTCTCCGGAAGAAAGAAGCCATCAGCAGCGTGCTAGGATATGGCCGTCCCGATCATTCGAGGGTCTTCAGTGGTCAAGGGAATCGCATCACCCTGCTTGCCGACGACATAATTTTCCCCGATACGCTCCACGAGTACAGACTTCCCATCCCCCGCGCGATGGTCAACAATCGCGAGCTTCGGCGGGTCGTGGTCACACTCGCCTGGAGCAGTCCGATCGATCCTATAACGCGACGTTACCGTGGTGTCCGCCTCGAGGTTGTCGATGGCGATGGAAAACGGGATTTCTGGAAAGGGATCAAACGCACACTCTCGCCGGACGGGCGGGCCGCGCGACGCGGTACGCTCCAACACCTTGTTTTCGAGGGCAAAAACCTGATTCCGCAAGGCGGTTCGGGCGATATTTTCCTCGGTGTTCAGGCAATGGCGGAAATGACGCCCTTTGCCGCGGCGGAAGTGCCATATGGCCTGGCAGTGACTCTTGAGATGAGCCAACCCGTCAGGACAGACCTTTTCGCAGACGTAGAGGCACGCGTGAGAGCTAAGCGAGTCGACGTGACGCAGCGAGTGCCAACCCGGGTGAGAACCTAAGGTGCCAGGCGACAAAAACAGTATCGGCTACAAGAGCCGCGCGACGATCAAGAGCTATCTCCAAGACATCGGAGACGATGAAGCGGTGGAAGAGCTGTTCCCCAGCGGCGGGGTTGGACAAGGTCTGGCCAGCCCTTGGGGAAATCAGGTCTGGGCCCATACGGGAATGATGTGCGGCTTCCTGCCTCCTGAATCGGGCGGTCAGCTGGCGCAAATCCAAAGCGCGTTCTCGCTCGAACCTGACGAGACGCTAAAGAACTCGAGGGTCAAGATTACGCTCGAAAAGTTCTGGATTCACAGGTACCCAGGCAGCGGCACTCACCAGATACTTTGCGAGTTCACCGGAAAAAACCAACTCCAGAATGAGCCGGAAGAATTGCGTTTCGCGCTGACCACAGAAGCCAAGGATGGGGCAAGCGCAGCGATCAGCGGGTCTCCCATCTTTCTTGGTGTGTCGGTCGGCGAAAACGGAATCGCGTTCGAAGGAAAGACCATCAACGTCATCAGCAAGGGCGACGAAACCATTCTTAACGCAATCGGGAGCGGTCCGTTTAAAGAAGGTCTGGGCCTGTTGACCAAGGCTCAACCCGCTCTCAGGCCGTTCGTCGGCCTAACATCCAGCGTGGTGCAGTCCGTTCTCAGTAGGAACAAGAACAAGCAGGTATTCCATTTCAAGCTCGGACTTGATTTCGCGAAGAGTCAAACTTCGGTGCCGCTCCGGCACGGCTCGTTCATTGTCGCGCAGGGAGATTCTTCGCATTGGGATTGGAACGCCTTGGCGTGGAACACGGGCTCCGGCCAAGTCGTCGACAAATCGACGAAGCGCCCAATTTTGTTCAACTATATCGTTTTCAGGGTGTCTGCTTATGCCTAGGTGCCTATTTGCAGGAACATTGGAAACTTTGATCACTGTCAGTTCTGTTGGCGCAACGTTACCTACCATCGCGTGGTTCGACGGTTGCGTGCCGCAGCAAGTTGAAAAGGCAGGGAACTATGAGCAATCCTAGACGCGTGGCCGTCTTTCTCGACGGCACTGGAACACTGTCGGCGACAACACAAACGTCTGGCGCATCAAATCTCTGTGCGAACCGGACGATTCCCAGCAACTTATCTAATGCGGCGTTGGCGTCGGGACCCACCTTGGAGAGAAGGTGAGGGGAGGTCTCTTCGGCTACGGCCTCGATCACGAGATCACCGACGCATATGAGTGGCTAATCGACCATTACAACGAGGGCGACCAGCTGTTCGGTCCTCGGCTTCAGCCGGGGAGCCTATACCGCTAGGGTTGGCGATCGACAAGGATCGCAACTCGTTCAGGCCAACGCTCTGGACCCGGACGACGCTTCTAGGCGCAACCCCAGCCTCGCCACGTCCTCTTGAGATGTAGAGCAGCGCTGGTTGTCGGCGCTCATGCGAATGTCGGGGGCGGGTATGCAGGTGACCTGCTGGTCCAGATCCCTCTGAAGTGGTTCATAGCCAAGGCTACGGCGCTCGGTCACAAGTTGCGCTGGGACGTGGATATCGACCAAGCCAACGTCGTGCCACGCATATCCGACTCCTAGCCAGCTTCTTAGGTGGCAGCTATCAGTTTTTCAGCAGCTGGTATTTTAGAACGGTCGGCGTCCAACCGGTTCTGGGAACCAAAGCTCGGACGTCGACGATCAACGAAACCATCGATGGCAGCGTATTCGATGGTTGGCGCTCCCCCAGAACATCGTGGAGCGGGCGAAACGCATCGTCGATTCGGGCGCAGTAACGCAGTCAGTTTTGGCCGCGGGCCCGAAAATACTCGCACCAACCTAATGTGCCCACAGCAGACCTTCATGTTACGATAGGTGCGGAGACCGGGGTTGCAACCATACTTGTTTGAGTTCAGCCGCGGGTTTCGCGTTCTCAATTTCATCCAGATAATCGGCCCACCATTGCATCATTCTGACTCGCTCTTCCCAGTGCTCTGCCCGGGCGTAGGCGCGGCGAACTTCGTTGTTCTCAATGTGGGCCAACTGCCGCTCTATGGCGTCCGGATGCCACTTGCCGCATTCGTTTAGCAGAGTTGATGCCGTTGCTCGAAAACCGTGCGCGGTTGCTTCTTCCTTGCTGTAGCCAATGCGACGCAAGGCGGCGTTAAGCGTGTTGTCAGAAATCGGACGCCAATTCGATCGAACACAAGGAAACAGCAGCGATCCACCTCCAGTTATTTCTCTAAGTGAGGTCAGAACGCTGACGGCCTGCCTTGAAAGCGGTACGCGGTGCGGCCGTCGCATCTTCATGCGTCCTTCAGGGATGGTCCACACCGAGCTTTTGAAATCGAACTCGTCCCATCCGGCCGCGCGCAGCTCGCCGGGGCGGGGAAACAGCAACGCCATCAGCTTCAGGGCGGCTCGGGTTGTAGCCTGTCCGTCAAATGCATCGATCGCTCTCAGCAAGCCTCCCAAGGCCTTAGGATCGGTAATCGCGGCACGCGATGTGACCGTCGGGCTGATGAGTGCGCCCCTCAGGGCGATAGTCGGATCTGCCTCGGCGCGTGCGGTCGCGATTGCGTATCGAAGCACGCTGCCGATGGTGGAGCGCAGTCGCCTAGCCGACTCGTATCGACCGCGAATCTCCACGCTGCGGAGAACGGCTAGAATCGTGGCCGAATCGATCTCCCGAACACTTTTGTCTCCAAACGTTGGATAGGCAAAGTCGAGCAGCCATTTGACCTTGGTGATGGTCCGGTCGGCACGTCCTTCCTTCTTCAGCTTGTCGATATATTCCGCCGCGATTGAGCGAAAGGTGTCCTTTGCCGAATCGGCCTTTTTTCGCCACTTACGCTCCTGTGCGGGGTCGATGCCACGTAGGAGGAGACGTTTGGCGGTATCGCGCGACTCGCGTGCCTCAGCGAGGGAGATGAGAGGATAGCTGCCCAATGCTAGAAGCTTCTGTTTGCCGCCAAAACGATAGGCAAAGCGCCATAGGCGAGATCCGGTAGGCTGAACCCAAAGCTGGAGCCCGCCACCGTCAGACAATTTGACGAGCTTGGAAGCGGGTCGGGTATTTCGGCATTTCACGTCGGAAAGGGCCATTCTCGGGACCTCCATTTGGCTCCATCGATACCATCAGGATCTCCAATACCAGCGAAAATACCAGCCCCCCGGCTCGTTAGACCAACTACGCCGAAATTCCACAAAACCCGACCATCCGCGCTTTACGCGCCGAAATCGGAAAAGATTTCAGCTAGTTGGCGGAACAGAAGCGTAGAAGCTTCGGCGAAAGAGACTCTCGGGAGAAGAGGGGATGGTGCCCAGAGGCGGATTCGAACCACCGACACGCGGATTTTCAGTCCGCTGCTCTACCAACTGAGCTATCTGGGCCTGTTCCGGCACGCGGGC
Organism: Mesorhizobium escarrei; assembly: GCF_935825525.1. GTDB lineage: Bacteria > Pseudomonadota > Alphaproteobacteria > Rhizobiales > Rhizobiaceae > Mesorhizobium > Mesorhizobium escarrei. The sequence goes on along the minus strand of NZ_CAKXZT010000180.1, from coordinate 10,105 downwards.
AGTTCTGCACGCCGGATTTCTTGAAAGCGCCGCAGGCGCCCCTTGAAAGCGCGTGGGTTATAGCACGGGAATCCGACCTGTCCAGCGCTTAAGCGTTGATTTCAAGCGGGAAGCCAGCAGTTGCTCGACAGCTCGATTCATGGGACGCGGTCGAAGTCACCAAGCCGTGCCGAACAGCTTCATTTGGGAGGGTCGTTGTCCGTTTCGTCCTCGTTATCGCGGCCCGGAATGATATAGGCGCCCTTGAGCCAGCGGTTGAGGTCGATGTCCTTGCAGCGCACGGAGCAGAACGGGTAGGTCTCGCGCGCCGAGGGCTTGCCGCATTCGGGGCAGGGCCGCTTGGGGCGCAGCGGCGTGACCTTGTCATCCGAACCCGAGTTCATGGCCGAACTGACTGCCAGTTGGCATGCACTTTGAACCCCTCGCCGGTCAGCAGCGCCACCGTCTCATAGAGCGGCAGGCCGACGACGTTGGTGTAGGAGCCGACAAGCTTGACCACGAAGGCGCCGGCCAGACCCTGGACGGCATAGCCGCCGGCCTTGCCGCGCCATTCTCCCGAGGCGACATAGGCGTCGATCTCGGCGCGCGGCAGCCGCTTGAAACGCACCCTGGTCTCGACCAGCCGCTGGCGCAGCTTGCCGGCCGGCGTGATCAGGCAGATGCCGGAATAGACCCGGTGCGAACGGCCTGACAGCAGGCCGAGGCAATTGACGACGTCGTCGAACGTTTCGGCCTTGGGCAGGATGCGCCGGCCAACGGCGACCACCGTGTCGGCGGCCAGCACGAAGCTCGGCGCATAGTCCTCTTCCGTCTGCAGCGAGGCCAGCGCCTTTTCGGCCTTTTCCTTCGACAGGCGCTTGGCCAGCGAGCGCGGATGCTCGGCGCGCAGCGGCGTTTCGTCGACACCGGCCGGCAGCACGCGGTCCGGCTCGATGCCGGCCTGCTGCAGCAGCTCGATCCGACGCGGCGAACCCGAGGCAAGCACGAGCTTCGGCAAAATGCTCATCGCGATCCCGGGAGCTCTGACGATCTTACTTGAAACGGTAGGTGATGCGGCCCTTGGTCAGGTCGTAAGGTGTCATCTCGACCAGGACCTTGTCGCCGGTCAGCACGCGGATGCGGTTCTTGCGCATGCGGCCGGCGGTGTGGGCGATGATTTCGTGCTCGTTTTCGAGCTTCACCCTGAACATCGCGTTGGGCAGTAATTCCGTGACGACACCCGGAAACTCGAGGACTTCTTCCTTCGGCATTCGATACCTTTGCTTGGATGGATTCCCAGCGCCCCGGCCGGAATTTGGGCGGAACCTATATGATAATCGCGCGCTTGTGAACATGCTTAAATCAGCGCGGTTTTTCTGCTTCCGGCGCCAGAAAACGGCTGCCGATCCGCGCCTTCAGCCGTTCGCGCACCTCGCGATAGGCGGCCATGATCTGCTCACGCGTGCCGCCGACGCCAGTCGGGTCTGGCATCGGCCAATATTCGACGTCGACGGCAAGCGAGCGGGTAAGCTCGAGCGCGGTGTGATGGGCTTCCGGCGACAGCGTGATGATCAGGTCGAAATAGTCGTCCTCGAGGTCGTCCAGCGTCCTCGGGTGCCGGTCGCCCAGCGAAAGCCCGTCCTCGGCCAGCACGGCGTCGACGAACGGGTCGCGTTCGCCGCCGCGCACCCCGGCCGACGCCACGAAACTGGTGGCCGGAAGCACCTGGCGCGCCAGCAGTTCGGCCATCGGCGAGCGCACCGCGTTCATACCGCAGACAAACAAGATCGAGCGCGGCAGGATAGAGCGGGGCAGAGGGGCTGACAGCTCAGCCTCGCCAGTGCAGCACGCAAACCAGCGTGAACAGCCGGCGCGCCGTGTCGAAATCGATGTCGATCTTGCCGGCCAGCCGGTCCATCAATGTCTGCGAGCCCTCATTGTGCAGACCGCGCCGGCCCATGTCGATCGCCTCGATCTGGCTGGGCGTCGAGGTGCGGATGGCGTCGTAATAGCTTTCGCAGATCATGTAGTAGTCCTTGACGATGCGCCTGAGCGGCGTCAGCGACAGGATGTGGGTGACAACCGCCGCGCCGTCCTCGCGCGTCACCGCGAAGACCAGGCGGGATTCGGCCAGCGACAGTTTTAGCCGGTAAGGCCCGGCGCCGTCGTCATTGACCGGCTGGAAGCTGTTTTCCTCGATCAGGTCGAAGATCGCCACCGCCCGCTCATGCTCGACATCGGGCGTCGAACGGCTGATCGACTCGTCGAGTTCGACATCGATCAGCCTGGCACGGGTTCGATCGTAGTCCGCCATGTCAGCTACATATTCAGCCGGATGGCGACGGAGTGTCCATGCGCGTCGAGGCCTTCCGCTGTGGCCAGCGCGATGGCCGCCGGCGCCAGCGCCCGCAGCTGCTCCGGCCCGAGCTTCAGGATCGAGGTGCGCTTGACGAAATCGAGCACCGAAAGCCCGGACGAGAAGCGCGCCGAGCGTGCCGTCGGCAGCACGTGGTTGGAGCCGGCGACATAGTCGCCGATGGCTTCCGGCGTGTGGCGGCCGAGAAAGACAGCGCCGGCATTGCGCATCCGCGCCAGGAAGGCTTCCGGCTCATCGATGGCAAGCTCGACATGTTCGGCCGCGATGCGGTCGACCAGCGGCAGCGCCGCCTCGATTCGGGGGACGTGGATGACGGCGCCGAAATCGCGCCAGCTCGCCGCCGCCGTCCCGGCGCGCGACAGGTTTTGCAACTGGCGTTCGACCGCCTGTTCGACCGCCGCGCCGAAGGCGGGATCGTCGGTGATCAGGATCGATTGCGCCGACAAATCATGCTCGGCCTGGGCAAGCAGGTCGGCGGCGATCCAGTCCGGATCGTTGCTGCCGTCGGCCACGACAAGCACTTCCGATGGCCCGGCGATCATGTCGATGCCGACCGTGCCGAACACCTGGCGCTTGGCCGCCGCGACATAGGCATTGCCGGGGCCGACGATCTTGGCGACCGGCTTTATCGTCTCGGTGCCATAGGCAAGCGCTGCGATCGCCTGCGCGCCGCCGACGCGGTAGATCTCGGATATGCCGGTCAGGTCCGCCGCCACCAGCACCAGCGGATTGATGATGCCGCCGGGCGCCGGCACCGCCATGACGATACGATCGACGCCGGCGACCTTGGCCGGCACGGCGCTCATCAGCACCGAGCTTGGATAGCTCGCCGTACCGCCGGGTACGTAGAGCCCGACCGCCTCGATCGCCGTCCAGCGCGAGCCGAGCTCGACGCCGGCGGCGTCGGTATAGCAGTCGTCGTTGGGCCGCTGCCGCTCGTGATGCGAACGGATCCGGTCTCGGGCGAATTTAAGCGCCTCGATCGTCTGCGGGTCGGCCGCATCGTAGGCCTTGGCGATGTCATCTTGCGACACGGCCATGCCGAGGTCTTTCAGGTCGGCCTTTTCGAATCTTTGCGTGTAGTCGATGAGCGCCGCGTCGCCCTCGGCGCGCACCCGCGCGATGATCGCGCGCACCACGGCTTCGACGTCCTCCGAGACCTCGCGCTTGGTCAAAAGGAAGGCGGCAAAACGCTGCTCGAAATCGGCATCGGACAGACGAAGCGTGATGGCCATCTTGTGTGCTCAGGCTCTGTGGAAGGGGCGCGACGTCGCTTCCCAGGCGCCGCCAATGTCAGCCAGCCGCGCCTCGATGCACTCGACATCGAGCATGATCGCGCCGCCGCCTGAAAAGATCAGCTCGATGATGCCGGCCGGCTTGTCGAGGGCGACGAAGCTGATCGCCAGCAGCGACAGCACCTCGTCGGGCTCGTCGCGGGCAATGCCGCTGGTCTTGGCGCCCAGCACCCGGTCGAAATGCAGCACGCTTTGCCGCCGCTCATTGTGCTGGCGGAAGAAACCGGATTTCGCTTCCCAGACGAAGCGGTTCATCGTCATCACAAAACGCTTGACCGCCGGCATGTACTCGAGGTCGCCGACCTTCAGCACGGCGTCCTGGACATGGGCCGAGACGATGCTCAGATCCTGATCGTCGAGCGCGACAAGCTTGAGAAGGTCCATGCGGAGTTCGCACCTGCGAAGGTTTACAATCGACTTTCTGTTAGGCGGTCTTGGCGATCCGTGCAACCGCGCCACGGATTCCGACCAGGGCAATCGCGCCAGGTCTGCGCTGCCCCTCATCGCCCTGCCGGGCACTTCTCCCCGTATAGCGACTGTATAGCGACGGGGAGAAGGACGCCTTCGCAAAGGATTTCGCCAATCTCCAGCGTTGCAAAAAAGGAGCCGAGGTCGCGGCCAGCCCTCTTCTCCCCGTCACTATACGGGGAGAAGGTGCCGGCAGGCGGATGAGGGGCGGCGCCGGCCTCGGCAATTTCGCACAGTTATTACCCCGAAATCCGCTCGATCACCGCGCCGCAGCCGGACAGCTTTTCTTCCAGCCGCTCAAAACCGCGGTCGAGATGATAGACCCGGTTGACCGTGGTCTCGCCTTCGGCCGCCAGGCCGGCGATGACCAGCGACACTGAAGCGCGAAGGTCGGTCGCCATCACCGGCGCGCCCTTCAGCTTCGGCACGCCGTCGACGATCGCCGTCTGGCCGGACAGCGTTATGTGGGCGCCGAGCCGGGCAAGTTCCTGTACGTGCATGAAGCGGTTTTCGAATATCGTCTCGGTGATGCGCGACTTGCCCTTAGCCATCGTCATCAGCCCCATGAACTGCGCCTGCAAATCGGTCGGGAACGCCGGGAACGGTGCTGTCGTCACGTCGACCGGCGCGATGCCGGCGCCGTTGCGCCTGACGCGGATGCCGGAATTGGTCGGCGTGATCTCAGCGCCGGTTTGGGAAATCACGTCGAGCGCGGTCTGCAGCAGGTCCGCCCGCGCGCCTTCGAGCATGACGTCGCCGCCGGTCATGGCGACGGCCATCGCATAGGTGCCGGTCTCGATGCGGTCGGGTATCACTCGGACGCGCGCGCCCGACAGCGCTTCGACGCCGTCGATGGTGATGGTCTCGGTGCCGGCGCCGGAAATCCTGGCGCCCATGGCGTTGAGGCATTCGGCGAGGTTGACGATCTCGGGCTCGCGGGCGGCGTTTTCGAGCACCGTCTCGCCCTTGGCCAGCGAAGCCGCCATCATTAGCACATGGGTGGCGCCGACCGACACTTTCGGGAAGACGTAGCGATTGCCGACAAGACGGCCGTTCCTGGTCTTGGCGATGACATAGCCGGTGTCGACGTCGATATCGGCGCCCAGCGCCTGGAGGCCCTCCAGGAAAAGATCGACAGGCCGCGTGCCGATGGCGCAGCCCCCCGGCAGCGACACCTTGGCCTCGCCCATGCGGGCAAGCAGCGGGCCGATCACCCAGAAGGAGGCGCGCATCTTCGACACCAGCTCGTAGGGCGCCGTTGTGTCGACGATGTTGCGGGCGGAGAAAGTGACGGTGCGCGAATAGCCCTCCTGCTGCTTTTCTCTGCGTCCGTTGACCGAGTAGTCGACGCCATGATTGCCGAGGATGCGGATCAACTGCTCGACATCGGCCAGATGTGGCACGTTTTCCAGGGTCAGCGTGTCGTCGGTGAGCAGCGAAGCGATCATCAGCGGCAGCGCGGCGTTCTTCGCGCCCGAGATCGGGATGCTTCCGGCAAGCTTGTTGCCGCCGACAATTCTGATGCGATCCATTTAAACAACGTCCCCTCGGCCAAAGGCCGGTTTTAATCGGTTGAGTCTGTTGCGGCCGGTCTAGACCCCGGGCCGTCTAAACCATTGGCCGGCTTGGTTCAAGAAACAGGATTCCCGCACCCTGGCCAGCCTGTTGATAGTAGGTCAATCCTTTTGCGTTTCTTTTAGACCGCCGAGCCCGTCCAGCCGCTTGTCAGCCCCGCCAGTGCGTCGCGAGCGTGACTGCGCCTTGCGCTTCTGCAGATTGGCGCGCAATTGCTCGGCGAGCCGGGTCTTGCGGTCGGCCTTTGTCGGTGGGCTGTCCTTTTTCGATGGCCCGCCCTTGTCAGATGGACCCTCCTTGTCGGGTGGACCCTCCTTGTCAGGTGGAATCGTCTTGTCGTTCATGGTTCCGTCCCGGCCAGCCCACTATCAAAGGGATAGCCAACATTGTGGCGCCGCCATGTCCGCAAAAGCCGTCGGAGCGGGCTTTCACAGATGGCTTGCGCTTGGCCTTGCGCTTGCCGGTTCGATATGGCAGAAGCCCCGCCATCAGCGGCTGCGGTAGCTCAGTGGTAGAGCACTCCCTTGGTAAGGGAGAGGTCGAGAGTTCAATCCTCTCTCGCAGCACCATTCCAAACCATTGTTTGGAAACAACTATCTGACTTTTTTGGTCTTTTTGCCGCCTGTCTGGTACACAGGGGTGGTACACATGAGCTTGAGAATGCCTGGACCTCGGCGACATAAGAAGACTGGTGTCTATTACCTTCGGCAACGCGCGCCTTCCGATTTGAAGGACTTTCCAATGGACGGGAAGGTGGCAATTCCCGTTGGCGACATCATCAGAACGGTGAAAGCGGGAGCAACGGTCAAGGTCAGCCTCGATACGAAAGACCCCGCAGAAGCCAAGAAGCGCCACCGCGAGGCCGACGCTGCACTCCATGATTTCTGGCAGCGGTTCAGGCAAGGCTTTCAGCCGCTCACCACCAAGGAAATTCAGGCCCTTGCGGGCATCCTCTACGCTCGTCTGGGCGACATGATGGACAGTGAGCCGGGGGAGGAAGGCATCTGGAAAGCGGTCCTGCGGCTGAATAAGGGCAAGGAGGAGGGCGGGGAACTCGATCGCTGGTTCGGCCCGACAGTTGACGAGTTGTTCGCCGAGCAGGGCGTTAACGTCGACCCCCTCAGCCGGACCCGAGTTGTTCATGCCGCCTCCAAGGCAATCCAGCTTGCAGCTGAGACCAATCTCAAGAAGGCCAGAGGCGACTATTCGCCGGATGAGACGCGGAAGCGGTTCCCCAATTGGGAGACCGAGCGAGGCAAGGCCCAGCCAGTGCCACGGGCGGCAGGGAACTTGAACCTGTTCGCCTTACTGGACCACAAGTTCGCGACACAGAGCCTCAAGGAGAAGACCAAGAGCGACTATGCGCGGGATCTCTCCAAATTCGTCAAGAGCAGCGGGCATCGGAATGCCCAGGACGTGACGAATGAGGACGTTCGGAAGTGGCGTGACGAGTTGATAGCCGAGGGGCTATCGCCGTCGAAGGTCGCCCAGGCAGGTAATGCGGTCGCCTTGACGGAGTGGCCGAAGTGGATCGTCAGGCTTGGGCGGAGGGCGTTTGTGGTCGACGAGCGGGCGCCTGAGGGGTTGCCTTTGCGTCGGTGATCTGCTCAGGCTCCCGCT
>NZ_CAKXZT010000180.1:0-2781 GCF_935825525.1 Mesorhizobium escarrei | reverse complement strand
CCTTGGGCACCCTGTCAGTCTTACACCGGCTAGTGCCGCCCCCCAAGGCCACCCGGGCGGGTGTCTCAAGAGTGCGGCCGGGGACGGACCTTCAAAGATTGCGACTTCCGTACCCCAGCCTACACTCCGGCCTGACGCGCGTGCCCACCCAATGACGAGTGCCCACCCAATTAACCCCAGCGTCAAGCGACAGGTCAATAGTAGCCGATATAGATCGCCCCCAAATCGGCCGCTTGAGCTAGCTCGGATAGACAATTCGGGTGAGCGGGTTCAACGGGGTCAAAAGGAGGGGTCGGAATATCCGGGCCAAATTTTCTTACGACCCATCGGATAACAGGCTCATGCGTGGCACCCCCCGTGCCCCTTCGGTTTCACCACACAGGCCCGAGCGAGACGACCGCCAGACGCCGAGAGGCTGCCCGGTGGCGGTACCTCAGACCGACATGAGCACGCGCTGGCGGGGCTATCCTTGTCCAGCGGTTGGAGGCGGAGTGTGCGTAGGGCATACCAATCGGGTCGCCTACTTGCGGTTGTCGTCAGTGCAACGTAGCTGCCGGGTAACGAATGGAGGGGTCTATGTTTTTTACAAAGCTGGGGCGGGTCATTGCATGGCTGTTAGTGATCGTTGGCGGCTCTCGGGCGGTGCTTGCCATGCCGGGTCTGGCCCGCAGAGACAGGCCCCCGGTGCATCGTTCCCTACCGGGCGGCAAAACGCCATCAGGCCACACAAAACGAAGCGGCCAATTGGGGCGGAGGCTTTGGATGGCACTCCGCTTCGCCAGCCTTCCACTGAGGTAATGTTTCCTGGATTGGGTCTTTGGCGATAGGGGGATTGGAAATGGAGAAGTATTTGGTGCCAGCTGCTGTGGAATATCGGATGAGAGTCGCGGTGATAGTGGTCTCAGCCATTGCGCTTGCGGGCTGCGAGACAACACTTCCTTCGGAGATGAGCCACACCGAGGCAAAACAACTTGCTCAGCAGATTTATCAGCGTTGTCTGGATCAAGGCGTGGACCCAGGCACTACCGAAATGGATGTTTGCACGAAGCACGAAAGCTATCGCGAGATAGACAAGCGGCTCAACAACCGCGCTGCCGTGCGTGAGGTAGGCCGTGGTCTCCAGAATGCGGCTGAAAAACGTGCCAACCAGCGGAGACCAGTTACCTGCTCCAGTACAGTAGTAGGGCAGACGGCACGGACCACCTGCTTATGACGTGGCGAGGGGAGCGCTAGATGGCTCCGCTTCGCCAGCCTAGCCAAGGTGCTCCTGGAGGCCCCGGTTGCGGCCACGATGTTGTTCCAGGACTGGCCCGCCTTGAGCATCTTCACTATGGCCGCATTGCGCTCCTGGTCCTCAGGCCGCCCCCGGTAGCGCCCTTCCTGCTTGGCCTTCTGGATACCCTGGGCCTGCCGCCGCCGCCTGTCGTCATAGTCCTTGCGGGCAATCGCGGCGATCATGTCCAGCATCATCCCGTTGATGGCCTCCTGCATCCGGGCGGTGAACTCGTCGGTTCCGCTTGAAGCCATGCTCCAGGAGGTGGGGAGGTCGAGACTGGTCTTCGTCTGCGCCATGTGGATCACCGGTTTCGACGTGCCAACCTGACCTTCAGCGCAAGAGCATTCGGGAGTGCGCTCGCGTAAGGTAATTCACCACATTTGGCGGCACCCGCAGATGCTTTTTCGTGTTATGATGGGCTTGCAACGCGCGTAATCTCGACCTCTGCAATATGGCAGAGGTCGAAAGCTATTGCCTTGGCACAGGAAGCTTTCGCCCCAGCACTTGATCGCCTCCGAAACGCTGGGTGTGCTGCTTTCCCTGACTGACCCGGGGCGAGGAGGTTGTCCATGTCCACGAGTAGTGTTGACCGCCCGCTGCAGCCGGGCGACCGGGCACCGAATGTTGTGCTCAATGCGATCTCACGCGAAGGCAAGATCGCGCTCGATGATTTTCGAGGCCGTAGCCCGTTGTTGATCGGTTTGTTCCGAGGCCTGCACTGTCCGTTCTGCCGGCGCCATGTCGCGGCGATGGCGCAACTCAAGCCGGCCCTGCGTGAGAAAGGCGTCGAATGCCTGGCTGTGGTCAATACGCCGGTCGAGCGGGCGCGGCTCTATTTCCGTTACCACCCGGCACCCGATCTTCTCGCCGCATCCGACCCGGAGCGAGCCTCGCACCGTGCTTTCGGCTTGCGCGAGGTCGGGATGGACACGGTCATGGCGATACCGTTCCATCTCCCGGGCGAGTTGCCCGAGCCTATGGACGTCATGGCAATGAATGAATTTCTTAACAAGAAGGAAGGATATGAGATTACGGAAGTCGATCAGCAGGCGATGGCGTCCAGCCAGGCGCAGCTTGTCGGTCAGTTCCTAATCGACCGGGCGGGCATCGTACGCTGGAACTTCACTGAAGTTCTGGAGGATGGCCTCAACACCTTCAGAGCGCTGAATCCCGAGGAATTGATGTCGGCAGCTTCCCAAGTTGCACATTAATAGGCTGCGGAAATGGGCTGCTGAAAACTCGCTCGACGGCCACCGTCCTGTGGTGATTCTTTGGATTTAACAATCATCGAAATGCTCAGCGCAGGAGGCTAAGGTCTGCCCGTGGGCTTCGTAGCGATTTCGATTCAACGGTCTGCGGACCGCCCCGACGCGCTAGAGTGAGCAAGCCGCATGGGCGGGGCGACGTCCGCTCCTTGCCGCAATCACGTCGTTCCGACAGGCGCGCATACGGCAAGTTTCCACCCACAGCCGAAATTCAAACTGAGACACTTCTCTATTCGGCGT
>NZ_CAKXZT010000179.1 GCF_935825525.1 Mesorhizobium escarrei | reverse complement strand
CCACCGGTTTTGCCCCGGTTACTTCAAAGCTTCAAAGTAGCGATCCGTCCAACACCCCTCATCCGACCGAGCTTCGCTCGGCCACCTTCTCCCACAGGGGGAGAAGGGGAGCCGGCGCTACCTCACATCCGCCCAGCGCTGTTCCTCGAATGAGCGCGCCATGGCATGCACGGTGCGCTCGATTTCGAGGCCTTCGTCGAAATCGATGATCCGCGCCGGCTTGCCGGCAAGCCGCGTCAAAAGCTCGCGGCACTCGATGATCTTGAGGTCGTTGAAGCCGAGGCCGTGGCCGGGCGCCGGCAGGAAGGCGTCGTAGGGCTTGTGGTGCGGCGCCGCCAGGATGGAGCGATAGCCTTGCTCGGTCGGGCGGTCGGATGTCAGGTAAAGCTGGAACTCGTTCATCCGCTCCTGGTCGTACAGGATCGAGCCCTTGGAGCCGAAGATCTGGATGGCGATGCGGCCCTTGCGGCCCCAGGCCGAACGGTTGACCAGCAGTGTGCCGGCCATGCCGTTTTCGAGATGCATCAGCACGCTGGCGATGTCGTAGGTCTCGACCGCGCGACGCCCGCCTGATGCGACGCGGCGATCGGCATAGGGTTTTGCCATGTCGCACATGACGCGGGCGACGCGGCCGAACAGCACCGAGACCAGCGACAGCGGATGCACGGCGAAATCGTCGAGCGCGCCGTAACCGGACGCCGCCTCGTGCTTCCAGAAGAACAGCGCCTCCGGGTCGGCCATGAAATCCTCGTCCATCTCGATGCGCAGATGGTTGACTTCACCGATGATCTTCTCGTCGAGCAGCGCACCGATATGGCGGATCGCCGGATTCTGGATGTAGTTGTAGCCGAGCGCGGCCACCTTGCCGGATTTTTGCGCCGCCGCCGCCATGGCTTGCGCCTCGGCAAAGCTCGGCGCCATCGGTTTTTCGCACCACAGATGCTTGCCGGCTTCGAGGATGGCGATGGCCATCTCCGGGTGGAACTGGTTCGGCGTGGTCAGCGAGACGATATCGACGTCCGGATCGTCGACGACGGCGCGCCAGTCGCCGGAGCCTTTGGCGAAGCCGAACTCGGTCGCCCGGCGCTTGGCAAGGTCGTCACTGACCTCGCCGAGATGGACCAGCCTAGGCTTGGCCGCATCCGGAAAGACGGTGCCGACTGCGTTCCAGGCGATGGCGTGGCACTTGCCCATGAACCCCGTGCCGATAAGACCGACTCCGACCATTTCCTTGTCTCCGCTGCCAGGAAGGTTGTGTGGATGAATTAGTCCATTTTGTCCAGAAATGGAACGCATGGCTCATTTTTTATGGCCTTCTTGCACAGGCTCGCTATGATGGGGCATCACACGGCATCGACTGATGGACCTAGGCGGAGCGACTATGGACGAACGGGTGCCCCGCGATTTCGAGACGCTGCGTACGACGATCCTGGAACGGCGCCAGAGCCTGCCCAAGCGCATCGCGCAAATCGCCGCCTATGCCCTCGACAATCCCGACGATATTGCCTTCGGCACCGCCGCCAGCATCGCCGCCTCCGCCGGCGTCCAGCCTTCGACCTTGATACGCTTCGCACAGCAGCTCGGCTTCGACGGCTTCACCAGCCTGCAGCTGGTGTTTCGCGAGCGCCTGCGCGAGCGCAATTCGTCCTATGATGAAAGACTGGCGGCATTGCGCGCCAAGGCCGAGGAAGGCGCCGGTCACCGGGCGATTTTCGACGGCTTCGTCGCCGCGGCGAGCACCTCGCTCAACGATATTTCAGGCAGGTTGAACGAAGACCATTTCGAGGCTGCGATCACCTTGCTGGCGAAAGCGGAGACCATTTATGTGCTGGCCAAGCGCCGCTCCTATCCGGTCGCCTCCTACATCGCCTATGCGCTGGGCAAGCTCAAGATCCGCAACCAGCTGATCGAATCAGCCGCCGGCCTCAACGCCGAGATGATCAGCTTTGCCTCGCCCAGGGATGCCGTCATCGCCATCAGTTTTTCGCCTTATGCCCCGGCGACCATTGAGGAGGCGCGCGTCATCTCGGAGCAACGCGTTCCGATTGTAGCGATCACCGACAGTTCCTTTTCCCCGCTCGCCCAGTTCGCCAAAGTCTGGTTCGAGGTCGCTGAAGCCGATTTCGCCGGCTTCCGCTCGCTGTCGGCGACGATGGCGCTGGCCATGGCGCTGACTGTCGCGGTTGGCGAAAAGCGGCGCGACACCGCCGGCAAGCGCAAGGCCTGACAGGCTACTTTTAGGCAAAGGAACACTCATTCCATATTGACTATGGATTGGAATTATTATTTCATATTGCCGGCGCCACGCTGCCGCTCGCGCGTGTTACCCAAACAATGTGTTACCAAGACAACAAGGCTAACGGGAGGTTCGAATGGGCGAAGCCGTGGACGCGAAACATGCGCCGCTCGACGTCATCACCATTGGCCGCGCCTCGGTCGACCTCTATGGCCAACAGATCGGCTCGCGTCTGGAGGATATCACCTCCTTTGCCAAGTCGGTCGGCGGCTGTCCGGCCAACATTTCGGTCGGCACGGCCAGGCTCGGCCTGCGCTCGGCGCTGCTCACCCGCGTCGGCGACGAGCAGATGGGCCGCTTCATCCGCGAGCAGCTGACGCGTGAAGGGGTTTCGGTTGACGGCCTCACGACCGACCCGGACCGGCTGACCGCGCTGGTGCTGCTGTCGGTCGAGGACGAGGGCGTCTCGCCGATGATCTTCTATCGCACCGACTGCGCCGACATGGCGCTTTCGGAAGACGACATCGATGAGACGTTCATCGCTTCGGCACGCGCGATCGTCGTCACCGGCACGCATTTTTCGCGGCCCAACAGCGATGCCGCGCAGCGCAAGGCGATCCGTGTCATCAAGGCCACGGGCGGCAAGGTGGTGTTCGACATCGACTACCGCCCTAATCTGTGGGGCCTTGCCGGCCATGCCGAAGGCTTCGAGCGCTATGTGAAATCCGACCGGGTTTCCGCCCAGCTGAAGTCGGTGCTGCCCGATTGCGACCTGATCGTCGGCACCGAAGAAGAGATCATGATCGCCTCCGGTACCGACGATTGCCTGAGCGCGTTGAAGACGATCCGCTCGCTGTCCGAGGCCACGATCGTCTTGAAGCGCGGCGCCATGGGCTGCATCGTCTATGATGGACCGATCAGCGACGATCTCGAGGACGGCATCGTCGGCAAGGGTTTTCCGATCGAGGTCTACAATGTTCTCGGCGCCGGCGATGCCTTCATGTCGGGGTTCCTGCGCGGCTGGCTCGGCGAGGAGAGCCTGGAGACCGCGGCGACCTGGGCCAATGCCTGCGGCGCTTTCGCCGTGTCGCGGCTGCTGTGCGCGCCGGAATACCCGACCTTCGAGGAATTGCAGTTCTTCCTGAAGAACGGCAGCCAGCACCTGGCGCTGCGCAAGGACGAGGCGATCAACCATATCCATTGGGCGACGACGCGCCGGCGCGACATTCCCTCGCTGATGGCGCTGGCCTGCGATCACCGTATCCAGCTTGACGATGTCGCCGCGAAGGCCGGTGCCGATCCGTCGCGCATCCATGATTTCAAGGTGCTGACGGTCAAGGCGGCGGCAAAAGTTGCCGCCGGCCGCGCCGGCTACGGCATGCTGCTCGACGAAAAATACGGCCGCGAGGCGATGTTCGAATTCGCCCGCCATTGCTTCGCCTGGCTCGGCCGGCCGGTCGAGCTGCCGGGATCGCGGCCGCTTCGTTTCGAATTCTCGCAGGATATCGGCTCGCAATTGATCGAGTGGCCGGTCGACCATTGCATCAAATGCCTGTGCTTCTATCACCCCGACGACCCGGAGGCGCTGAAGACCGAGCAGCAGCAGAAGCTCAAAAGCCTGTTCGAGGGCGTGCGGAAAGTGGGGAGAGAACTTCTCATCGAGATCATCGCCGGCAAGCACGGCGAGCTCGACGACACGACCATCCCGCGCGCGCTTGAGGAACTCTATGCGCTTGGCATCAAGCCCGACTGGTGGAAGCTTGAACCGCAAGCCTCGGCCGGGGCCTGGGCAAAGATCGAAGCGGTGATCCTGAAGCACGATCCGTGGTGCCGCGGGGTTGTTCTGCTCGGCTTGGAAGCGCCGCAGGACGAACTGGAAGCGGCCTTCGCCGCCACTGCCAAGGCGCCGATCGTCAAGGGCTTCGCCGTCGGTCGCACCATCTTCATCAACGCGGCCGAACAATGGCTTGCCGGCAAGATGTCGGATGAGGAGGCGGTGGCCGACATGGCGTCGCGCTTCGAGCGACTGACCGAGGCATGGCTTGCCGCGCGCGGCCGCAAAGCAGCATAAGAAGGCGCGGCATAAGGACTGCGGAGGAAAACACCATGACCAAGACAATCCGCCTGACGATGGCGCAGGCGCTGACCCGGTTTCTTGCTCGCCAGATGACCGAGATCGACGGCAGGAAAGTGCCGATCTTCGGCGGCGTCTGGGCGATCTTCGGCCATGGCAACGTCGCCGGCGTCGGCGAGGCGCTTTATCAGGTGCGCGACGAATTGCCGACCTTCCGCGCTCACAACGAACAGGCGATGGCGCATGCGGCGATTGCCTATGCCAAGGCCAATTTCCGCCGCCGGTTCATGGCGGCAACCAGTTCGATCGGGCCCGGCGCGCTCAACATGGTGACGGCGGCGGCACTGGCGCATGTAAACAGGTTGCCCGTCCTGTTTCTGCCGGGCGACGTCTTCGCCAATCGTATCCCCGAGCCTGTGCTGCAGCAGGCCGAGGACTTTTCCGACGGCACGAAGACGGTCAATGATTGCTTTCGCCCGGTGTCGCGCTATTTCGACCGCGTCACCCGGCCCGAGCAGATCATCCCGGCGCTCAACCGTGCGTTGCAAGTGCTGACCGATCCGGCAGAATGCGGACCAGTGACACTGGCGCTCTGCCAGGACGTGCAGGCCGAGGCCTATGATTACCCCGAGAGCTTCTTTGCCGAACGGGTCTGGCATCAGCGCCGGCCGCGTCCAGACCGCCAGGAATTGGCGGCCGCGGTGACAGCCCTGAAGGGCGCGAAAAAGCCGTTGGTGATTGCCGGCGGCGGCGTGCTGTATTCACAGGCTTCCGGCGAACTGGCGAAGCTGGTGCAAGGCGCCGCCATCCCGGTCTGTGAGACACAGGGCGGCAAATCCTCGCTGCCGGACGATCATCCGCTCAACATGGCGGCGGTCGGCGTCACCGGCACCTCGGCCGCCAACCGGTTGGCCGAGGAAGCCGACGTCGTGCTCGCCGTCGGCACCAGGCTGCAGGATTTCACCACCGGCTCGTGGGCGCTGTTCAAGAATTCCGGCAAGACCATCATCGGACTGAACGTCCAGCCTTTCGATGCGGGAAAGCACCAGGCGCTGCCGCTAATAGCTGATGCGGCGGAAGGGCTCGCCGAGCTCGGTGCGGCGCTGAACGGCTGGCAGGCGCCGGCCGCCTGGACCGACAATGCTACCCGGGGCAAAAAGGACTGGCAGGCCGAAGCCGGCAAGGTGACGGCGTCGACCAATGCCGCCTACCCGTCCGACGCGCAGGTGATCGGCGCCGTGCAGCGCGCCATGGGCTCCGACGTGATATTGCTTCATGCTGCCGGCGGCCTGCCCGGCGAGTTGCACAAGCTCTGGCAGGCGGGCGCGCCCGGCTCCTACCACGCCGAATACGGCTTCTCGACGATGGGCTATGAGATCGCAGGCGGGCTCGGCGTCAAGATGGCCAAGCCCGACGAGGAGGTCGTCGTGATGATCGGCGACGGTTCCTATCTGATGCTCAATTCCGAGATCGCAACGTCGGTCATGCTCGGCCTCAAGCTGACCATCGTGCTGCTCGACAACCGAGGCTATGGCTGCATCAACCGGCTGCAGATGGCAACCGGCGGCGCCAACTTCAACAATCTGCTGAAGGATGCACGCCACGAGATTTTGCCCGACATCGACTTCGCCGCGCATGCGGCAAGCCTTGGTGCGATTGCCGAGAAAGTTTCGTCGATCGCCGGGCTGGAAACGGCGCTGGCGCAAGCCAAGAAGAATACCAGGACCACAGTGCTGGTCATCGACACCGATCCGCTGGTTTCGACCGAAGCCGGTGGAAGCTGGTGGGACGTCGCGGTGCCGGAAGTCTCGACCCGGCCGCAAGTGAATGCGGCGCGCAGGGACTATGATGAAAAGCGGCAGATGCAGAAGATTGGAGATTGATGTCGGCGCTGCCAAGCCCCGCCCTCCCCCTTGTGGGGGATCGGACCGAAGGTCCGGGTGGGGGTCCGGCGCCGCACCCCCACCCCGCTGCTACGCAGCGACCCTCCCCACAGGGGGGAGGGTGGACACGAACTGAAATCGGAGTGACGATTTGAAAGCCAAACTGGGCATGTCCCCCATTGCATGGTGGAACGACGATCTTGCGGAACTCAGCGATGACGTCTCGCTGGAGGAGTGCTTGGCGCAATCGCGTTCGGCGGGCTTCACCGGCATGGAAATGGGCCGTCGTTTTCCCAATGACCCGAAAATCATGCTGCCGATCCTGCAGGAGGCCGACGTCACGCTTTGCGGCGGCTGGTTCTCCGGTACGCTGGTCGACGAAGACATGGCCAGGAACAAGGATCGCATCCAGCCGATGATCGATCTGTTCAAGGCGGTGAACGCGCCGTGCATCGTCTATGGCGAGGTCGGCCGCTCCATCCAGGGTGACCGCTCAAAGCCGCTCGCCACCAAGCCCAGGCTTTCGGACGACGAGTTGAAGGCCTATGCGAGGCGCCTGACGCAGTTCGGCGAATGGTGCGCCGAGCAAGGCATGCCGCTCTCCTACCACCATCATATGGCGGCGGTCGTCGAGACCGAGCCCGAGCTCGACGCGTTCATGCGCTACTCGGGAGAAGGCATTCCACTGCTGCTCGATGCCGGCCATCTGGCTTTTGCCGGCGGTGACGTGCTGCGCGCCATCGACAATCATCACCGGCGCATCAACCATGTCCATGTGAAGGACGTGCGGATGGAGGTGATCGAAAAACTCGATCGCCAGAAGCAATCCTTCCTCGATGCCGTGGCGCTCGGCGCCTTTACGGTGCCGGGAGACGGCTCGCTGGATTTTGGCGCCATTGTGGAAAGGCTGGCGTACTATGGCTATGAAGGCTGGTTCGTGGTCGAGGCCGAGCAGGATCCCAAGAAGAATCCGCCGCTCAAGATGGCGCAAGTCGGCTACAAGGAGTTGATGCGGGTGATGACGGCCGCCGGCTACACGGTTGAAACGCAGGGCTTCCCCAATGCTTGAGCGACTCTATTCACGGCGACGGGGTGATTCGATGCGGGGGCTGATCCGATGAAGGACTCCGAGCATCCGTTCTTTCGGCCACTGTGGCGGCGCGTTGCCATCGTCGCGGTCTGCCTGGTCTGGTCCGTGGTCGAGTTTGCCACCGGCGCGCCGTTCTGGGGCACGATCGCGCTCGGCTTCGCCGGCTATGCGGTCTGGCAGTTCTTCTATCTCTACAAGCCGGCCGACGGCGGCAAGGATTCGGCCGACACCGAACCAAAGGAGTGAGCCTGGATGTCGAAACTGCTCGTCAAAGCCGATAAGGGCCATGGCCGCGTCGCCCATGTGACGCCGCAGAACGCCGGCTGGACCTATGTCGGTTTCGATCTGCATCGATTGCGGCCAGGCGAAACAGCCTCCGCGGAAACCGCGAACCGTGAAGTCTGCCTGGTGTTCGTCACCGGCAAGGGCAAGGCGACGGCGGGCGGCAAGGATCTCGGCCTGCTCGGCGAACGCATGTCGCCCTTCGAGGGCAAGCCGTGGTCGGTCTATGTGCCGCAGGGCTCTGACTGGTCGGTGACCGCCGACACCAATCTCGAACTTGCGGTCTGCTCGGCGCCGGGGCTTGGCGGCGGACTGCCGGTCCGCGTCATTGCGCCGAAGGATCTCGGCCAGGAGGTTCGCGGCAAGGGCACCAACACGCGCTATGTCACCAACATCCTGCCGGAAGGCAAGCCGGCCGATTCATTGCTGGTGGTCGAGGTCATCACGCCCGGCGGCCATACATCGAGCTATCCGCCGCACAAGCATGACCAGGATAATCTGCCGGCCGAGTCCTATCTCGAGGAGACCTATTACCACCGCCTCAATCCGCCGCAGGGCTTTGCCTTCCAGCGCGTCTACACCGATGCCGATCGGAACGGCGCTCGTTCGCTCGACGAGGCGATGGCGATCGAGGACGGCGATGTCGTGCTGGTGCCAAAGGGCTATCACCCCTGCGCCGCCTGCCATGGCTACGACCTCTACTACCTCAATGTCATGGCAGGGCCGAAGCGGACGTGGAAATTCCACAACGCGCCCGAGCACGAATGGCTGATGAAGGCCTGAGGCACTGCCCGTCCGGGTCGGCAAACCGGCCCAAGGCGAAAAAATCGTCGGCTAATGACCCGCCTGAACAAGTTTGTTATCAGGAACGACCATCAGCTTCGTCATTTCGTCACGCAAATCGCCTATGGCAGCGGGAGTTGACGAGGACTTTCGATGCGCTACGCTGTCTATTTCACCCCCCGGCAGGACGAACCGCTGGCGCGGACCGCCGCCAATTGGCTCGGCCGCGACCCGTTCGGCGCCGCCACGAGGCCGGTCGAGGCCGTGGGCGAACTGTCGGCGGCGGAAGTCGCCTTCCACACCGCTTCGGCACGCCGCTACGGCTTTCATGCGACACTGAAGGCGCCCTTCCGCCTGGCTTCGAACGAGACGGAAGGCGCGCTTCGCGCAGCACTGGACGATTTCGCCGAGGCGACGCCGGTGGTGACGATCCCACGGCTGGTCGTCAGCCAGATCGACGGCTTCTTCGCCCTGGTGCCGGAAGGACCGCTGCCGGCGCTCAACCGCTTCGCCGACGACGTTGTGCGCGACTTCGATCGTTTTCGCGCCCCGCTGAGCGAGGCTGAGATCGAACGGCGCAGCCCCGATTCGCTGAAGCCAGCTGAATTCCGCAATCTCTGCCAGTGGGGTTACCCCTATGTCTTCGAGACCTTCCGGTTCCATATGACGCTGTCCGGCCGTGTCTCGTCACAGGAAAGCCCGCGTCTTCGCGCAGCAATCGACAGCCTGTTTGCGCAGGTCCTGCAACGGCCGGTGCCGGTGGACGCACTGACCCTGTTTGTCGAAACCGAACCGGGCGCCCCGTTCATGGTGCTTTCCCATCACGCGGTCGGGCGCCGCCCGGCGAGAAAAACTGCCTGAGATGGCTATTTGTTTTAACCGTATTTGTGCGACGCCAATTCACCCAATCGGTGATTCCAATTGGCTGCAAAATGCTCCAAGGACTGCCTGAAATGACCGTCGAGACCGTTCTCAACAATGCCCGCATCGTGCTTGCCGACGAGATCGTCGAAGGGTCGATCGTGCTGCGCGACGGCTTGATCGCCGGGATCGACGCCGGCGCCGCCCGGAGCGGCGAAGACATGGGCGGCGATTTCATCATTCCCGGGCTGGTCGAGCTTCACACCGACCACCTGGAGGGTCACTACGCACCGCGGCCGAAGGTGCGCTGGAACCCGATCGCCGCGGTGCTCGCCCATGACGCGCAGGTGGCGACGGCCGGCATCACCACCGTGCTCGACGCCTTGCGCGTCGGCATGGACGACGATGCCGACATGAATTCGGCCGACATGCGCAAGCTGGCCGATGCGATCGAGGACAGCGTCCATCAGGACCGGCTGCGGGCCGACCATTTCATCCATCTGCGCTGCGAGGTTTCGGCGCCGGATTGCCTCGCCGCCTTCGCGCATTTTGACGGCGATGACAGGATCAAGCTGGCGTCGCTGATGGACCATGCGCCCGGGCAGCGTCAGTTCGTCGATCTCGAAACCTATGCCTATTACTACCAGCGCAAGCTGAAGCTGACGGACCGCGAATTCCAGCAATTCTGCGAGAAGCGGATGGCGGAGTCGGCGACGAATTCGGGGGCGAACCGCGCCTTCATCGCTGCTGCCTGCCATCAGCGCGGCATCGTGCTGGCCAGCCATGACGACGCCACGACCGGCCATGTCGACGAGGCGATCGAGCAAGGCGTCCGTGTCGCCGAGTTCCCGACCACCAAGGAGGCCGCGAAAGCTTCGAAGGAGGCAGGGCTCGGGGTGCTGATGGGCGCCCCGAACGTGATGCGCGGCGCCTCGCATTCGGGTAATGTTTCGGCTCGGACGCTCGCCGGCGAAGGCTTGCTCGACATATTGTCGTCCGACTACATCCCCTTCAGCCTGATCCAGTCGGCGTTTTTCCTCGGCGACGTGGTCGACGGCATTTCCCTGCCGCAGGCGGTGGCGATGGTTTCGAAGAACCCGGCCGAGGCGGTCGGCCTCGCCGACCGTGGCGTTATCGAGCAGGGCCGGCGCGCCGATCTGGTTCGCGTACGCCTTGACGATCATGTCCCGGTTGTCCGCACGGTCTGGCGGCAGGGGCGTCGGGTCGCGTGATGGTGTCGGCGTCGGCCGAGCGTGAATTGTCCGCCGCGGCGTTTCCGATCCGCGACGGCGTGTTTGTCGCCGTCGTCGGGCCGAGCGGCGCCGGCAAGGACACGGTGATCGGCTATGCCCGGTCGCTGTTTGCCGACGAGACCCGGCTGGAGTTCGTGCGCCGGGTCATCACCCGGCCGAGCGACACGACGAGCGAGGATCACGACACCCTGGCCGATGCGGCCTTCGTCGAGGCTGACGCGGACGGCGCCTTCGCCATCTCCTGGGAGGCGCATGGCTTGCGCTACGGCATCCCGGCTGAAGTCGACCGGTCAGTGGCCAATGGCCGCGTCGCCATCGCCAATGTCTCCCGCGCCATAATCCCGGCGCTGCGTGATCGCTATGCCAATCTGGCTGTCGTCGAGATCACCGCGTCGCCGCAGATCCTGGCCGAGCGACTGGCGATGCGCGGCCGCGAGTCGCGTGGCGAAGTGCTGGCGCGGCTGGCGCGCAGCGCGAATGTGGCGTTGTCCGGGCCAGGCGTCACCGCGATCGACAATAGCGGCCCGCGCGAGGCGGCTGGCGAGCGTTTTGTCGAAGTGCTGCGCAAGGCGATGGCGTTCTCCGCCCGACCCTGACATCGATCGAAGAATGCAGCGGGGCAGAACTCATCTGTAGCGATCCTTCGCGCGCCCCTCTTTCCTGCCGACTCAAGGTTCGCGAAGCACTATTCCGCCGCCACGCTGGCCGCGCCCTTGCGGGTTGCCTCCAGCATCAGCCGCCGCTCCCGGTACACGCCCCATTGCTGGTCGACAAGCACGCCAATGAGGATCACGCCGCCCATCACCGCGAAATTCAGCGAGGACGGGATGCCAAGCAGGTTGACGAGGTTTTGCAGTTCCTGCAGCAGAACCGTGCCTAGGATGACGCCGATCAGCGAGCCTTCGCCGCCACGCAGCGAGAAGCCGCCGAGCACAGCTGCGGCAATGGCATAGAGTTCGTAGAACTGGCCGTGGCTGGCCGGCGAGATCGAGCGCGTGTACATGGCGAAGTAGATCGCCGACAGCGCGGTCAGCACACCGCAGATGACATAGGCGGCCATAACGACGCGGCCGGTGCGGATGCCCGAATATTTCGCCGCCTCCTCGTTTTTGCCGATGGCGTAGAGGTAGCGGCCGAACACCGAACGGTGCAGCACCACCCACATCACGATGGCGATGAGGATCAGCGCGATGAAGCTGTTCGGCACGCCATAGGATCGCCCCGCGGTCAGGAATTCGAGCTCCGGGAAATTCTGCCCGAAGGCGAATCCCGCCGTGCCGTCGGCCGTGTAGAACCGCGCCACGCCGCGATAGATCAACAGGCCGCACAGCGTCACCACGAAAGGCTGCAATTTGAGCCGCGTGATCAGCCAGCCATGCGCCAGCCCGATGATGCCGCCGAGCATGAGGATCAGCGGCAGCGCCACCGGCCATGCCATGCCGCGCGTGGCGATGAAATCGACGAACAGGACGCCGAGCAGCGCAACCACCGAGCCGACCGACAATTCGATGCCGCCGGTGATGATGACGAAGGCTTGGCCGATCGCCAGGATGCCGAACAGCCCGATCAGGTTCGAGGTGTTGGCGAGGTTGATCGGCAGCAGGAAGCGCGGGTTGATGATCGCAACCACCGCTCCCACTACAAGGATCAGGATCAGCAGGCCGAGATCTTTCTTGCTCATCGTCTTCTCCCCAATGGCTGCCTGAGCAGGTTCCGCAAAAGTGTTCCGCGGTTTTGCGGTCAGAACCTGCGCGAATAAAAACTATTTCGGCTGCTTGCCGACGGCCAGCAGCAGGACGTTTTCCTGGCTGAACTGTTCCTTGTCGAGGATGCCTGAGATCTGGCCCTCATGCATGACGGCGATGCGGTCGGAGACGCCGATCACCTCCTCCATGTCGCTCGATATCATCAGCACGGCGACGCCGGCATCGGCCAGCGCCCGCATCAGCCCGTAGATCTCGGCCTTGGCGCCGATGTCGATGCCGCGGGTTGGCTCGTCGAGGATCATCACCTTGGGGCTCATGGCCAGCCACTTGGCCAGCACCACCTTTTGCTGGTTGCCGCCGGACAGCGAGCCGGTGCGCGTCGCCACCGAGGGCGCTTTGATGCCGAGATTGCGTTTCTGCTTCTCAGCGGTGACGGCTTCGGCGCGGGCAGAGACCAAGGATCGCCGGGCATGAGCCGGCAGATTGGGGAGCGAAATATTCTGGGCAATCGACAGGTCGAGCAGGATGCCGGTCAGCTTGCGATCCTCGGGGACGAGGAAGATCCCGTTGGCCACGGCGTCGGCCGCCGAACCAAGAACCAGATCTTTTCCATCAAGCTGGAGCGCGCCGCCAAGGCTCTTCTCGATGCCGAAAAGCACGCGCGCCAGTTCCGTGCGGCCGGAGCCGACAAGACCCGCCAGGCCAAGGATTTCGCCACGCCTGACGCCGAGATCGACCGGCCGGTCGGGATAGGCGCTGGTGCGAACGGCCTTGGCCGACAGGGCGACGGCGCCCGGCGGGCGGGCCGATTCTGCGGCCTTCTCCCGCTCCTTCAGCATGCGGCCAATCATCAGCTTGACCATCTGGTCGTGGTTGATGGCGTTCTTCGGCAGCGTGCCGGCAAGCATGCCGTCCCTCAGCACGACGACGCGATCGGCAACCCGCTCGACCTCGTGAAGGCGATGCGAGATGAAGATGACGCTGATGCCGTCGGCCTTCAGCGCCTTGATGACATCGAGCAGCTTGTCGGTTTCGGCAAGCGGCAGGCTCGACGTCGGCTCATCGAGGATGACCAGCCGCGCCTCGATCGACAGCGCCTTGGCGATTTCGACCATCTGCTGCTGGGCAAGCGACAGCGCCGATACCGGGGTGTCGGCCGAGAAATTGGCGCCCACGCGTTTGAGCAGTGGTGCCGCCAGCGTGCGCAGCCTGACGCGGTCGACAAGCCTCAGCGGACCGGCGCGCAACGGCTCGCGGCCGAAAAAGATGTTGGCGGCAACGTCGAGGTTTTCGAACAGGTTGAGTTCCTGGTGGACGAAGGCGATGCCGGAACCGATGCTGGCCTCGACGGTCAGCCCGTCATGGGCGACGCCGTCGACGATGATGGTGCCGGTGTCGGGGGTGGTCACGCCGCCGAGGATCTTCATCAGGGTCGACTTGCCGGCGCCGTTTTCGCCGACGAGGCCGATGACCTCGCCAGGCCTGACCTCCAGCGAAAACCCGTCCAGCGCGACCACGCCGGGATAGGTCTTGCGCACGCCCTCGAGACTGAGGAACGGGGCAATCGTGGATGCGCCGATGGATGCGTCGGAATAGTTCATCATGCCTGACAGCAGCCGGTGGGCCGTTCTAGCCACATCTGCAGACTGACGACCCTTGCAGGGTTCGTCAATGCGAGCCGCCGGCCCGAAGCGAACCTCGAGCCGGCACAACTGCTTTCGTACTAATTGCCGGACATCGCCTTCAGATTGGCGGCATAGGCGTCGACGTCGTCCTTGCCGATGATCTTGGTCGGGATGATGATCAGGCCGTTCTCCGGAATGCCCGACTTGTCGCCCTCGAGATAGGCGGCCATCAGCTTCATGCCCTGGTGGGCCCATTCGAAGGGCTGCTGCACGACGGTGGCGGCAACGGTGCCTTCCTTGACGCCGCCCAGCGTGATCGGATCGTCGTCGAATCCGACGACCGTGATCTGGCCGAGCTTGCCGGCGTCGCGCAGCGCTTCATAGATGCGCGGCGTGTTGTAGGAATAGAAGCCGACCATGCAGGTGACGTCGGGGCTGGCGACCAGCGCGTCCTCGACATTCTTCTTGGCGCGGGCCTGGTCGATGTCGTCGCCACGCACGTCGATCAGCTCGATCTTGGTGCCGGCGAGGCCTTCCTTCATGCCTTCGATGCGCTCTTTGGCATTGTCGGCGCCGAGCAGGCCGACGAAGCCGAGGCATTTGCCGCCGTCGGGCATCGCCTTCTTGGCGATCTCGGCCGCCTGCTTGCCGGCATCGATGTTGGACGAGCCGATATAGGCGATACGCTTGGTCTGCGGCGCGTCGCTGTCGGTTGTGAACAGCGCCGTCTCCGAGGCGATCTTGTTGAGCCCGTCGGTCGAGGTCTTTGGATCGACGGCCGAAACCATGATGGCCTTGACGCCGGCCGTCACCAGATCGTCCATCAGCCGCTGCTGGATGGCGACCGACGACTGTTCCGGATATTTGAGCTCGAGATTGTAGTTGGGCAATTCGGCCTGGGCCTTCTTGACGCCGGCTTCGGCCGCCTTCCAGAAATCGGAAGCGCCGTTGACGACGAAGGCCAGCGTCGGTTTGTCCTGGGCACTGGCAATCGCCGTGAAGGACAGACCGAGAGCCAAGGCCGCGGCGGCGACGGACGCATTTCGTATCGCAGATTTCATGTTCAACCTCCCATTGATTCAGTCATTTTCGCTGATCTGAACTTTGTCGAAATGCGGCTTGGACGCCCTCCTCCTCAAGGGTGCTGGCAGCGAAAGAACGGCGCCATCCCAGCCGCAGTCTGAACTCTAGAGACTCATTGGCTGCTCGTAAATAGTCCGATTTGTCTGATATTTCGTGATTGTGGAGCGTTGCCCCGCAGCGCAAACGTCCCGGACGAAGGTGGCCAAAGCTATGCAGATGAGGCTCCTTGTGGAGGCAGCCTCGCGGATACTGGTATATGAGTATCCAGTTCGGATCGCTGAGAACAGGTTCTGGAGCCAACCCTTCTAGTCCCGTGAAAGCTGCGCTTCAATTCGCAGCACAAGTGCTGTAGTTAAACCAAAAATGCGGCTCGCCGCTTACTGAGGCAACGAAGGCGAAAGCGTATTGGTCGCAGTGTATGAAAGCCGTAGCGATGGGATGAGACGAGGCGGCCGAGGACGGGCTGGGCCCGGCGTCCTGCTCAGCCTGGGTGCTGGTCTGCGGCTGCTGGCTTCGTTGCTCTTTCTGGTCTGGACCATTCCTGCGGCAACAGCCGACCAGGTCGCGCACGACCTTGCCAGGGAGCAAATGCGGCTCGGCGCAACCGAGCCAGTCACGCACCCGACTTTCCTCGTACGCGACATTGCGCGCCGTGTTGCTGCTGAGGCTTCCCGTTTCAAGACGGGAACGCCTGTTACTGCGGGAAATGGCAAGCCATTTTGTATCATCCCGGATTTGTGCCTGCCGCCCGAAACCGCGTCAGCCGCACCGTTTGGCATATGGTCTGAAGACCGGCCGGAACTGTCGCCGATCCGCGCCTTTGATGCGCGCGCGCCTCCGCTTCTCACGGCGTGAACCTGGCCGCGCGACCCCGGCCCTCGACTCCCAAAGTTTCACATCGCGTTCCGTTCTTCGAGTTGCTCGCCGATCGGAACGCCAAAGCTCTTGTCGGAGGCGGTTTGCGCCCGATATGGGCTGAACGGACAAGAACATGCTGCATTTTTCGCGCTGGAAGACCATTCTCATCTGGCTGACAGTCCTGGCCGGCATCCTCTACGCAGTTCCCAATCTGGTTCCCGCCTCCACTCTGGCATCGCTGCCGAATTGGCTGCCAAAGCAGCAGCTGACGCTGGGACTCGACCTGCAGGGCGGCTCGCACATCCTGCTCCAGATCGATCGGCAGGACCTTGCCAACGAACGTCTCGAATCGGCACGCGACGAGGTCCGCACATCACTGCGCGATGCCCAGATCGGTTATACCGGGCTTGCCGGCACCGCCAATTCCATCCAGGTCCGCATTCGCGACCAAGGCCAGATCGAAGCGGCGAAGAGCGCGCTCGAAAGATTGACGCAGCCGATCTCGACGGGGCTTTTTATGAGCGGCTCGGTGACCGAGATGGAGATGGCCGAGCCGGAACCGGGCCTGCTGCGCTTTACGCTGACCGAAGCCGGGATCGACTACCGGATCGCCGCGGCGCTGACTCAATCGATCGAGGTGGTGAGCCGGCGCGTCAACGAACTCGGCACGACCGAGCCGATCATCCAGCGCCAGGGATCGGACCGCATCATGGTCCAGGTGCCGGGCCTGCAGGATCCGCAGCGGCTGAAGGATATCCTCGGACAGACCGCGAAGCTGACCTTCCAGATGGTCGACCAGTCGATTCCGGTCGAGGAGGCGATCTCCGGCCGCCCGCCGGCGGGCTCGACGGTGTTGTATTCGACGGACGAGCCGCGGGTTCCGCATTTGATCGAGAACCGGATCATTGTCTCCGGCGAAAACCTAGTCGATGCGCAGGCAACCTTCGACCAGCGCACCAACGAGCCGGTGGTCTCGTTTCGCTTCGACAGCCGCGGCGCCACCCGCTTCGGTCAGGCTACTCAGGCCAATGTCGGGCGCCTGTTCGCGATCATCCTCGACAACGAGGTGATCTCCGCGCCTCAGATCCGCGAACCGATCCTGGGCGGCACCGGGCAGATATCCGGCAGTTTCACGGTGGAGAGCGCGAACGATCTTGCGGTCCTGCTGCGCGCCGGCGCACTGCCTGCTGATCTCACCATCGTCGAGGAGCGCACCGTCGGTCCGAGCCTCGGCAGCGATTCGATCGAGGCGGGCCAGTTCGCGGCAATCATCGCCGGGGTCCTCGTCGTCGGCTTCATGCTGTTCGCCTATGGGCGGCTGGGGCTGATCGCGAATATCGCGCTGCTGGCCAACGTCGCACTGATCATCGCCATCCTATCCGTGCTCGGGGCGACGCTGACGCTGCCTGGCATCGCCGGCATCGTGCTGACGATGGGCATGGCGGTCGATTCCAACGTCATCATCTTCGAGCGCGTCCGCGAAGAGAACCGTCAAGGGCGCTCCATCGTGCAGTCGATGGATTCCGGGTTCAGACAGGCGCTGGCGACTGTCGTCGACGCCAATGTGACGACGCTGATTGCCGCCGTCATCCTGTTCTTCCTCGGCTCGGGACCGATCAAGGGGTTTGCCGTCACCCTCGCCATCGGCATTGTCACCACCGTATTCACGGCGTTCACGCTGACGCGCTGGCTGGTCGCGTTCTGGCTCCGTCGGCAGCGGCCGAAAACCATGCCCAGCGGTGTCATGCGGCTGGTGCCCGACGACACGCGCGTGCCGTTCATGGCATTCCGAAAATACGCCTTCACGCTGTCCGTGCTGTTGTCGATCGCTTCGGCCGCGCTGTTCTTCACTGTCGGTATGAACTACGGCATCGACTTCCGCGGCGGCTCGAGCATCGAGGTGCAGGCGAAGGGCCAGCAGGCCGACATCGGCAACATCCGTGAGCGGCTGACGGGTCTCGAACTGGGTGAGGTGCAGGTGCAGGAGTTCGGCTCGACCAGGGATGTGCTGATCCGCATCGGCACCCAGGGGGGCGGCGACGTTGCCGAACAGTCCGCCGTTGAGAAGGTAAGAAGCGCGCTCGAAACCGACTACGAGTTCCGCCGCATCGAGGTTGTCGGTCCGACAGTGTCCTCCGAACTCGCGTTCAACGGCACAATGGGCGTGCTCGCCTCGCTGCTGGCGATGCTCGTCTACATCTGGATCAGGTTCGAGTGGCAATTCGGGCTCGGCGCCATCATTTCGACGTTCCACGACGTGATCCTGATGGTTGGCTTCTACGTCGTCGCCGGCATAGAGTTCAATCTGACCTCGATTGCCGCGATCCTGACTATTGTCGGCTATTCCATCAACGATACGGTTGTCGTCTATGACCGGGTCCGCGAAAATCTGCGCCGCTATAAAAGAATGCCGATTGCCGAGCTGCTCGACCTGTCGATGAACCAGACACTGGCGCGAACGGTCCTGACCGGCGTGACCACGCTGTTTGCGCTGGCGGCGCTTTCGATCTGGGGCGGCGAGGTGATCCAGTCCTTCACGGTCGCAATGATCTTCGGCATCCTCGCCGGGACCTATTCCTCGATCTTCGTCGCCGGGCCGCTGCTGATCCTGTTCAAGCTCCGGCCGGGCGCCCTCAGCCAAGAGGAAGCCGCAGTGGCGAAAGAGCCGTCCGGCACAAGCGTCAGCGGCGGGCCAGCGCGGCCGCCTGCTCCAGGCTGATACCCCGGACGAGCGGGTCTGCGTGACGGTGCGCGAGCCGCCATTCGGATCCTTCCCGGCGATAGACCAAAGTGACGCGCAGCGGCCAGTCCTGGGCCGGCAGACCGCCGACTTCGCCGCGGCCGCGCTCGATGACCACGAGAACCACCATGTCGGCCGCGGCATAGGCTTGGACGAGTTCTTGCTCCAGCGAGCCGTTCCTGAAGAATCGTCCCATTGCCTCCCAGCGTTCGCTCGTCATGTCCACGCCGCGCGTCGGCGTTCCGCCGAAAGGCGACATCAGCGTAAAGTCATCGGTGAGTGTGATCAACGCACGGTATCGGGCGATGTCGCCGCGCATCAGCGCCGCGTTGGCTTCCGCGGTCTGCCTGGTGAGCGTGGCAACCTCTTCATCGGCGATGGAGACCTGACGGGCAAGGGCCGGGTCGCTTGCAGCTTTCGTGATCCCAAGCGACGCGAGACCGGCGCCCGCTGCAGCGAGTGCTGAACGTCGTGAAACTGGCATGAGAAATTTCTCCTATGTTTGTAACCGATCCGCAGCAGCAGCCCGCCCGTCAAACCGAGGCGATCTCACATCCTCCAACCGGCCGGCATTTCCGTCAGGGCTTCAACAGACTTTGCAGCGGCTGGAAGGACAGCTTCGGCCGGATGCCATCCGGCAGATTCGGCGCGATATGAGCAGCGAAGAAGCGCGTCGCGTCTTCCCGGGAATTCCACACCTCGACGATCCGCCAGCCGGCCGCCACCGGGTGCGACACGTGCATGATGAAGCCCGGCGCCTGCCTCAAAGCATCACCGACGAGGGCGAGCATGCCCTCATACCCCTGCGGCGACTGTCCGCCGACCTCAGAAATCATCATCACCGACATGGCTGTTTCTCGCCCAAGGCCCCGTTCGTGCGAGCGATACAGTGCTCAGCCGGTAAAATTGCATGTTGATCTTGATGAAGCCAATGATATGATTTCAGGAATATGCTGAACGAAATTGATCTTTCGCGCACCGATCTCAATCTCCTCGTCCTCTTCGAGGCCGTGCTCGGAGAGGGCCACGTGGGCCGGGCGGCGGACCGGCTTAATCTGACGCCATCGGCCGTCAGTCACGGGCTCGGCCGGTTGCGCCGGCTCCTCAACGATCCGCTGTTCCTCAGAACGCCCAAGGGCGTGGTGCCGACGGCGCGTGCAACGGAACTGGCCGCGCCGATCGCCGACGTTCTGGCGCGCGTGCGCAGCGTCATGGCGACTGCCGCACCCTTCGACCCCGCCACGGCCGTGCGCCGGTTCGCAATTGGCGCCCCGGACGGTGTCTCAGCCGTGATCCTGCGCCCCCTCCTCGCCGAACTAAGCCGGATTGCGCCACGCATCGACCTCGGGGTGCGTCAGATCTTGCCCTCTCCGGCCCGCGTCTGGCAAAGCGCGATTGTCGATCTCGAGACGCACGCCATCGACATCGCGATCATTCCGTCCGATGACATCCCGCCTCGCTTCGAAAGGCGCTGCATCTACGAAGAAGACTTTGTAATTGCCATGCGCCTTGGACATCCGTTCGCGCGTGATCCGATCCTGGAGCGATACTGCGACATGCAGCATCTGGTCGTCTCGCACAGTGGCGATCCTTACGGCTTCGTGGATGAAGAACTGGCCAAGCAAGGCCGGGCGCGACGGATTGCGTTGACGGTTCCGAACTTCATGTTCGCGCTGGCGGTGATCGCCGAGACCGACCTCATCTCGGCCCTGCCGCGGCGGTTCGTTGCCATGCATGCGGCGCGTTTCGGCGTCCTGAGCCTCGATGCCCCGTTGCCGTTGCCCGGCTTCCGGCTCAACGCCGTCGCTCCCAAGGTCGCGATGATGGATGCGGGTGTGGCATGGCTCTTCGATCTGCTTGCAGGAGTGGAGCAGACTGCGCAGAAGCACCACAGCGGCCCGCCCGCACGAACACGGCAATCATAGCTCGGAAAGCTTAGTCGGCGCCCAGCGTGGATGAAATTGACAAATTGCGTTTCCGCTGGAGCGCTACTCCCCGGGAGTTGGGAAATGCTTTTCAAGCCAGGTTCGCCACTTTGGCTCCTCCCGTTTTGCAATGCTCGCTGCATCGTCCCCAAAAAGGAAAAACCGCACGGATAGGTATGTCATCCCGCCCATCGGCAAGGCGAAGAGATGCGCGAAGCCCAGCGCTGGCTGGTCCAGCCGGACCACCACCTCGGGATGGTCTTGCGGCCCTGTTCGTTCGACGACGCCCTCGAATGCCTGCGCGTCCGAAACCACGCGCTGTTGTTCAGTCGCATTCGCCAGGCCCAAGGGTACAACCAGTTTTCGCCACGCATCAGCTAAAGGTTCGGAAGACGGCACCAAGAGCTGAAAAGCCGAGCCGTGCTGCCCGGGAAAATGCGTGAGATAAAGGCGAAGCAGGCGGAAGAACGAGATCCACCCGTAGCTGTGGGCCTCGAACTGATCATCCCAATCATCGGAAGTCGCGAACCAGCGATGGACCACGCGAACGGTGCAAAGCCCGCCGGACTTTGCCTCGACGGTCCATTCCGTCGCCACCGTTCCCGGCTCACCGGGTGCTTCTGCGACAAACCGCCTGGGCGGCTCCCAAGCTGTAATGGTGGCGACCGCATCCATGCTTCCATCGGCAGCGAAATGCGAAACGGCTGTTCCTCCGATGCGGCCTTCGAGTTCGCTCGGTACGAACCATTGAGATATTCCAGGTCCCGTTGCGATCGCGTTCCAGACGTCCTCCGGTGTACCGGGGACATCCATTTCGGCCTCAACCGAGCGATTGCCGGCCGGATCTTTTCTTACTGGCATTGAACGTCCTTTCCTTGCGGATTGGCTGGTGACGGATGCGCCGTCACGACAAGGCGGTGGGACCGTCCCTGCGGCGCGGTTTCGTCGTGATAGCGTGCCGCCAGCGTGGTGATGGCCTCAGTCAATTCACGCGTGAACGAGGCGCGGTCGGCGGCCGAGCGGAAGCGGATTTCGGTGTCGATCGCCAAGGTCGCCAGGCGCTTGCCGGCATCCGTGGCGGCGCGCTGGAGAGTTCCGATCTCCCGCACCAGCCGGGCGCCGAGCGCGATGAGGTAGCTTGCCGACAGGCGGTCCGGGGTGCGGTTCGGATCGGCGCCGACCGGACCCAGCGCGCTCGTCGAGACGACATAGCTTGTGGCGCTCGCCACCATGAGCCGCTCCGTCAGGCCACCCCACTTGCGCGTGTCTGCAACCTGGACAAGCCCGTGCTCCTCCAGAGCATGCAGGTGGTAATTGATCTTCTGCCGCTTGAGGCCCAGGCGTGTGGCGAGGGTAGCGGCCGAGGCCGGCTCGCGCAGCTCTGAGAGGAGTTGACTCCGAACGGGCTCCAACGCGGCGGCGGCCGCGCTCGGCCGATCTATGACTTCGATATCGAGCATGCAGCCCCCGCATTGACAATCTTTCCTGTCAATGCGGTTGACGAGCGTAATTGTCAAGAGCGAAAGGACCCTTCGTCCCACAGGCCGAACTTTCCAAATGGCATGCGGCTGCAGCAAGCGACCTATCTGTCGCCCCCTACCGAAGACGACGCGCCCCCGCCCGCAGCGGGGCAATTGCAATGACGGTGCCGTTCGTTGTAGCCATTCCGACCGCTTGATTTTGGAGGAGGCGCAGCATGGACCGATTCACTGGCGGTTGCCTGTGCGGCAACGTCCGGATTGTGGCGTCGGGGCTCCCATACCGGGTCGGCATCTGTCATTGTCTCGACTGCCGCAAGCATCATGGGGCGCTTTTTCACGCTTCGGCGGTGTTCCCCCAGGATGCGGTGACGATCGAAGGCGAGACGCGCGACTACGCCGGGCGGTTTTTCTGTCCCCGTTGCGGCTCGACAATTTTCGGACGCACCGCAGACGAGCTCGAAGTGAACCTGGGATCCCTGGACGCCCCTGACCAACTGATGCCAACCTACGAAAGCTGGATCATCCGTCGCGAGTCCTGGTTGCCGCCGTTTCCGCTCACGAGACGGTACGAGCGCGATCGTGACGCCACGAGTCGCTTTGAGGGGTAGATCGCACCAACGGTGCGAAGGCGTTTGCGAGGTCACGCCGGCACGTCACTCCGGAAGACCGGCCTTGCGGAAGCCGTCGACGAAATGCTCGAGCGTCGCAGCGTCGCGGAATGGTTCCGTCGCGGCCCAGTGGCGGGTGGTGAAGTGCGGGTTGCCGACGAGGAACAGCTCGACCTCTGCGCGCGCCTCGTCGACCCGGCCCAATTGGGCAAGGCTTGCCGCCAGGAAACGGCGTGAGCTTGTTCGATAAGTCTCGTCCCTGCGCAGTGTCTCGATAGCGGCTTGGTATTCGCCGGCCGCATATTGCGCCTGGCCAAGCGTCAGATAGTACCAGCTTGCCGGAAACGGGTTCAGCCGGAACGCCTTGCGAATGTGCTCAAGGCCGTCCTCGACCCGACCGGCCAGGACCGCTATGTCGGATAATGCCGCCCAGGCATCGGCCTCGTTCGGATCGAGCTCGATCGCCTTGGCGAATTCCGCATCCGCCTCGGCGAAGCTGCGCTTATAGGCAAGCAGGTAAGCCAAAACCCAGCGGCAGCCGGCATCGTTCGGATCAATCGCCACGGCTTTGCGCGCCAGCTCCAACGCAACGCTACGGGCCGTTTCGGTAGGTCCGCCGGAATGCACCCATCCCATCCAGTGGTTCATGGCAAGCCAGCGATAGGCCTCGGCATATTCCGGATCGAGCGAAACCGCGCGGGTGAGCATCAGATGCGCTTCGCGCGCCGTCTGCGGCGTGTCATCCATCAGCTTGCGCGCCCGCACGCAGAGATCGTAAGCCTCGAGACTTTTGGGCCGATTGCGCGGCGGCGGCGCGCGCAGCCTGCCGAGCAACGCCTCCACGATCTTGCCGGTGACCTCGTCCTGAACGGCAAAGATGTCCTCCAGGCTGCGATCGAAGCGTTCCGCCCATAGATGGTCGCCACTCACTGTGTCGACCAGCTGGGCATTGATGCGCACGCGCCCCGCAGCGCGCCGTGCGCTCCCCTCCAGCAGGTAGCGCACCCCGAGGTCCTGCGCGATATCGCGGACGTCCATCGCCTTTCCTTTATAGGCAAAGGCCGAGTTGCGTGCGATGACGAACAGGCCGGAGATCCTGGACAGGTCGGTGATCAGGTCTTCGGTCAACCCATCCGCGAAGGATTCCTGCTCGGGATCGTTGCTGACATTGACGAAGGGCAGCACCGCTATCGATGGCTTGCCGGGCAGCGGTAAAGGTTTTTGCTTCGCGCCGAGCTGTTTGACGGCCCTCGTGAAGCGGTAGCCGACGCGCGGAACCGTGGCGATCCATTCGCCGCCCCCATTACCGGCATCGGCAGCCGGGCCAAGCAGCTTTCGCAGCAGCGCGATCTGCACGGTGAGGTTGCCTTCCTCGACGGCCGTGCCTGGCCACGCCGCGTCCATCAACTCGGCCTTCTCGAGGATTTCGCCGGCTCGTCCAACGAGCGCCGCAAGCAGCTTTATCCCGCGGTAGCCAACGGCAACGGGGACATCGTTGCGAAGCAGCGTTCCCGCACCGGAATCAAGCACGAACGGACCAAAGGCAAAGCGCGATCCCTGCATGCGGCGTATCTATAGCCCGTTTGGAAGTTTTGAGAACTATTTGGGAGAGCTTAATTACGACGCCGTTCGTATCCTGCAGAATTCAGCCTCTTTCAGGTCGAGGGTCCCCGGACCTTCAAACCGATGGAGGTTACTATGAACGATACTCTTGCATCGGCCCCGCATCAGGCAGGGGCAACGTCCGTGGAGCCGGCGGAAGCGTCGCGTCGGCACCTGACGACCCTGCGAAGCATTATCGCGGCCTGGGACGAGCGAAAACGCTTTCGCTGGGAACTTGAGCAGATGTCGAAGGACAATCCACATTTGATCGACGATATCGGTCTGACGAGACGGCAGGTCGAGGCAGAGATCGCCAAGCCCTTCTGGCGGCGATAATCCTCGTCGGCTCAAGGGCGCGAAGCCGATACCGTCATCCACGTCCTTGAGGTTGCGACAGATTTGCGAATCGCACTACGAAATGAGTCAGGCTCAGGTCAAAAGCCTAAAATAGGCGCCAATGCGCTGGCCGACTCGACGCGGCGCTTGAGAGGTTGGCCGTCCGGGCTAATCTCGGCCAGCTCGCTCGCGCCGGTCGCGGCTGGACACTCAAGCAATTCCCGTCGCTTTTGGCCCAAACGTGACTTCAGCGACGATTCCATCCGGCGAGTCGCGAGATTAAGCAGGGACGTAGGTCAACCTGACCACATCCTCGCCAATCCGGTCATTAGCCATAAGGCGGAGCGGCGGCCGGGGTCCGGCGAAATATGGCTTGCCGTGACCGAGCACGACGGGGTGCAGGTAGATTCGATACTCATCGATCAGGCCAAGTTCGGTGAGGCTTTGCGCCAAGTCCGGGCCAGCAACTTCGATCTCCCCGTCGCGCTCGGCCTTCAGCTTGCGGATCGCGCCCTCGAGATCATCCTCAACAAGCCTGGCGTTGGGGCCAACCGACGTCAACGAGCGTGAGACGACCCATTTCGGCTGGTTCCGCCACGACGCCGCGAAGGCGTGTCGCTCTGCATCCCATTCAGGATGATCGTCGTCCCAGTAACGCATGACCTCATACATTTGGCGACCGTACACACTGCCCGCCTGCCCCTGAGCCTCCTCGATGAAGTGGCGGAAGAGCGTGGGGCTTGGCGCAAACGCCATATGGTCGACGTAGCCGTCCAGGGACTGGTTCATTCCGAATACGAGCTTAGCCATACCCACCTCCTTTCCTCACGCGGCACATCCGCGCGGCTCTGATTGCGTCATACAATCGGTTGTAAGCTAGATCGACTGATGGCCGATCGACAGAAGCGAGAAATCATGCCGGACCTCCTTCTGCACTACGATTTTCCGGATTGCTGCTTCTTTGATCCAGTTAAGGTTCTTGTCGTGGGAATGGCAAATTGGCGCGCCAGACGAGATGAAACTGGCCAACTGGGCAGCGCTATGTGATTGAAGTCGCCCTGTAAAAACTTTCAGGTGGTTTCAGGCGCCTTGGCCTGTGCGAGGTCCTGCAGGAACTCTTCCATCAGCGGCCTGTCACCGAACCGGCGGTAGGCGCGCTCTGCTTCCAGCGAGAATGCCGGATGCGCCTCGACCAGCTTTGCCATCGTCTGCTGGGCTGCCTCAACCTCTCCGCCCCCGGCCTGCAAAGCGGCCTGAATGAGAAGGCAGT
Source organism: Mesorhizobium escarrei (assembly GCF_935825525.1). Classification (GTDB taxonomy): domain Bacteria; phylum Pseudomonadota; class Alphaproteobacteria; order Rhizobiales; family Rhizobiaceae; genus Mesorhizobium; species Mesorhizobium escarrei. The sequence continues at coordinate 12,501 of NZ_CAKXZT010000179.1, read as the reverse complement.
TTGCATCGCGCGGCGCCCGGATCAGGCATTCCTCTATGACGGCGGAAGCCTCATCGCGGCGGTCAGCCGCGTAGAGCGCCTGCCCGTGCACATAGGCATAGTACTCTGGCGCCATAGGATGAAGGCGGCGGGCCCGCTCTGCGTTGGCGACGGCATCATCATATTCCCCGAAGCGAACCTGCGCCTTTGCAAGCGCCATCATGCTGTCGGGATCGTTAGGGTTGAGCTCCACAGCGCGCCGTGCGGCCTGCAAGCCGCCTGAATAGTCGCCCTGCACGGCAAGCCCGAAGCTGATGACCTGATAGCCAAGAGCAAGATTGGGATCGAGACGGACTGCCTGCCGGGCTTCGCTAAGCCCAAGATGGAGCTCCGGCGCGTTTGCCCGGCCGTCACCGCTCTGCGCCACGCTGGCGATAAAGGTCAGCGCGAGGCCTGCGCGGGCGGCCGCATAGGACGGATCCATTTCCAGGGCGCGCTGGTAGAGGCCCCGCGCTTCCAGAATGTCCTGCGGGTCATTGGCGCCGTGCCGGTAGCGGTTGCGGGCCTGCAGCACGAGGTCATAGGCCTGCAGATTGTCGGTCGGGCGCTCCGCTGCCGCCGCCGCCTCGCTCCTGCCGATATAGGGCGCGATCTGCGCGACGATTTCAGTGGTCAGCTCGCTCTGGACGCTGAACACGTCGGCGACCTGCCGGTCAAAACTGCGCGACCACAGATGCGCGCCTGTCTTTACATCGATCAGCTGCGCCGACACCCGAAGCTGGTCGCCTTCACGGCGGGCGCTGCCTTCAACCACATAATCAACGCCGAGCTTCGCCCCGAGCTTGCGCACGTCCGTATCCTGCCCACGCACGGCGTAGGTGGAATCGCGCGCGATTACCTGCAGCTCTGAATTGCGGGCAAGGGCTATCGTCACATCCTCGGTCAGTCCGTCCGCGAAATACGATTGCTCGCCGCTGCCGCTCATCGCGGCAAAAGGCATGACCGCCACTGACGGCCGGGGGTCGGCGCGGCTCTGGTCCATCGACAAGGCCGCCGGGATGCGGCTGATCATGGCTGCCAGGGGGAGCGGCTGGATTTGGGTGCCGATGAGGATGAGGGCTATGGCGGCCGCGCCATAAGACCAGCGGGCGGCGGTGCTGCGCAGCACCTGCGGCACCTGCCGCCATGACGACCACGGAGAGCCCGCGCGCCTTACGCGGTAGACGTTTAGAAGTTCGGGAATGTTTTTGGCCCGCCTGCGGCCGATGCGGATGAACCTGTCCGCGCTCTTGCGGTCGGCCGCCATCACCACGGCGCCGCTGACGAATATCTGCCCCGGATCGCACATGGCCTCAAGACGGGCGGCCACATTGACGCCGTCGCCGTATACGTCGCCGTCATCTTCGATGACATCGCCAAGATTGATGCCGATGCGCAGCTCGAACGGGCCCTTGTCGAAGCCTTCCTGTATGGCCAGCGCCGCATCAACCGCTTCGTTGACGCTGGGAAACATGGCGAGAAAGCCGTCTCCCGCCGTCTTAACGATGCGCCCGCCATGCTGGGCGCAGGTCGGGTCAATGAGCTCATCAAAAACAGCGCGCAGCTTCGCGTAGGTGGACGCCTCGTTTTCAGCCATCAGCAGGCTGTAGCCGACGATATCGGCGGCCATGATTGCCGCGAGCTTGCGTTCCATCAGCATTATTCCTGAGCGGCGGGCATGCACAGACTATACTTAAGGCGACGCATGGTCCAAAATTAGACCCATAATCCCACATAGGCTTATCAACACAGCTCACAAATGCGTGACGATTGTGGCCTATACCGGTCTGGCCTTCGTCAGCCATCATCTGCTTCGTCCAGAGCCGTCAGTCGCCGCACTGGCGGACGGCGACGCCGCATTAAACGGCCTGGGTCTTGCCTGTCTGCCCGACCACGCGCTGCGCCCCGATACCGTCATCGTCGTCCTTGTGCGCCAAAACCATCTCGGAACGGTGCGAGGGGCCGCCGATCCGATCCCAAAACAGGCCTTCGAGTGCGTTCAGCGGGGCGGCTTTTTTCCTAAAGCGCGTCGCGTTTGACCGGCCTCATGCGACGCGCTTTAGGTTGTTGTTTTTGCATGTCGTTATCGCAAAACCGCTGCACACTTTGCGCGACATGCATTAGTCGTCGTCATCATCATCCATGTAGCGGTCGCGATAGCGGCGGCCATCATAGTCCTGGTAACGAAGGGAGGATCGGCCCTCCTGGTAAACCCTGCGTTTGACGTAGGTCTCACAATAGTCGTCTTCGCAGTAGGTCTCGACAATCCGCTCACGCACAACGCCATTGTTCGACGAGCTATTCGAGCTTGTGTTCGAGGATTGACTGTCGGCGTGGGCAACGACTGTCACCATCATCGTCGCTGATGTCACCAGTAGGAACTTCATACGCATGGCTGCCTCCATTTTTGGCTAGATAGCGCAACTCAAGGCCAGGTCGAGGTGAACTCACAAGCAGCGGCTGGGCATGTGGAGCGTGCACTGCAGTCTAGCCCAAAGTGTGGCTTGGCGCGCCCGACAGGATAAAACCGGCAACTCGTATATTGTTGCCGCGCCTTTTCGAGATCACCGCTCGGAAGGTCCGCCTTGCGCTCGATAAACTGCCCCTGAGCGCGCGATCATTCCGGCTGACCCGAGCAACGGAACTGTTCACCCCAGCGGCATAAGCCCTCTGCCTTGGCACAGAGCGTCGATCCGCTTTCCGTCAACGAATAGACGACCTTCGCCGGAGAACCCGGATGTACTTTTCGGTTCACGAGCCCGTCTGCCTCAAGTTCTCGCAGCTGCTGCGTCAGCATCTTTTCGCTGACCGCCGGAATTGACTGCCGCAGCCGGCCGAACCTGCGTGGTGTCGCGCCGAGTTCGCAGATGATGTCCAGCTTCCACTTGCCGGAGACCATCTTTATCGCAGTTGCAAAACCATTCTCGGTGGGTTTGTTCACCTTGCCCTCCTTACCGGCAGGTAACCACTTACGCCTGCGTGCGTATTGGTGTCGCGCTTCCCAAATCATAGCTCTCCCTCGGACCGGACGACAAGCGAGCCGAGCATTGCGCCAATCAAAAAATGGGGTGTCGGGATGATGCCTACAATCGGTGCCCTGGAGACTGGACGTATGGGATCGGCGCTCGCCCGCGCGCTGCTTGGAGCGGGATATCGCACGACCGTCCGGGACAGAGCAGCAAAAGAGACAGGAGGCGATCCAAGCCTTCATCATCAACCAATCATGGAACGCCTACGAAAAGCGAACTCCTGCTTCGCCGGCGCGAAACAAGAAATCATGTCGGCGAGGCTCGATTCACGACCGCTAGAAGCGGTGGCCGTTTCATGACCAACAGTATTCCTAGGAGAAAAAGCAATGACGAATGCAAAACCGGATACAATGCTGGCCGCCGCCATCGACCGGTTCGGTGGAGCCGAGCTGGTTACTGTGCGAGCCGTGCCAGTGCCCGAGGTCGGGCCGAGCGATGTCCTAATCCGGGTCGAAGTGGCGGGTGTGGCCTCGTGGGACGCGCTCGAGCGTGAGGGTCACTACGACGGGGCTTTCGGAATGCCGTCGACATTCCCCTATGTGCTTGGCTGGGACTGCGCGGGCGCAGTCGTCGCCGTTGGCGGCCAAGTTAGCCGCTTTAGGGAAGGCGACCGGGTGTACGCCGCATCCATGCCACTTCCCAAGGGTGGAACCTACGCCACGTACGCAGTAACGGATGCGGACAACGTGTCGCTCATCCCCGCCAAGCTCACGATCGAGCAAGCGGGCGTCATGGGCTGGGATGCGTTGACCGCGCTCAGCGGCCTGGAAGAGATCGGCCTAAACCAGGGCGATACAATAATGATCTTCGGCGCCAGCGGCGGTATCGGGCACATGGCCATCCAACTCGCAAAACGATTGGGCGCCCGCGTATTGGCGGTGGCTTCGGGCGATGACGGCGTGGCGCTATCGCAGCGGCTGGGCGCCGACGCCGTCGTCAACGGGCGCAAGGACGACGTGGTGGCAGCCGCTCGTGAATTCGCCGCCGGCGGCCTCGACGCTGCCCTTGTCACCGTAGGCGGTGAGGCGGCCGACCGCGCGCTGACGTCAGTGCGCGACGGCGGCCGGGTCGCCTGCCCGCACGGCGTGATGCCCGATCCAACTGTCCGGCCCGGCGTGGAGCTCATTCGCTACAACGGTGCCCGCAGCCAGGACGCGACCGACAAGCTTAACCGCCTGATTGACTCTGGCCCGTTCGACGTCCATGTCGCCCGTACATTCCCGTTCGACCAAGTTGTTGATGCGCACCGAGCGCTTGCCACCCACTACGTCGGCAGGCTCGCTTTGCGGGTGAGCTGAGCAAGTGACGGATCCTCAGACATCACCAGGCGTTGCGACGGCGGATCGATCCAGCGGTTGCCGATTGAGCAGTATGGAATCGCCGAATTCATGCGTGCGGTATCGGTGCGCGGCGAAGGCTGCGGAGGCCTTGGCGAGCAGAGCATCTTCGGCAAAGGCGCGCAGGAGCTCGAAATGGCTTTCGCCCGGCTGGTGGACGCCTGTGAGAATCGCATCGACCACGCGAAGCGGCGTGCCCCGCGCGACGCGGCCCGTCGCAATGCCATTTCCTGCACGCACGCTGCCATCGGGATTGGCGGCCGCCTCAAGCGCGCGCACTACGCTCGTGCCAACCGCGATGATGCGGCTGCCGCGCAGCTTCGCCCGCGCGAGCTGCGCCGCGGTGTGCTCGGGGATGCGGTATGGCTCGTCGAAGGGAAGGCGCGAGTCGAGCGCGCGATCCCCGGTGGAGGAAATGCCCGTGGCATGCGTGAGTGTGGCGAAGCCGACGTCGTGCCGCCGCCAGCTTTGAAGTGTGCGCCAGTCGAGCGCAAAGCCTGCCGATGGCGCCTCGAACGCGACCGGCCGGGCGGCAATCTTCGTCCAAACATCCCAAAGTGCCAACGGCTCGGGAACATGCGCGTATTGGATCGGCCGGCCGTGCTGCGCCAGTCCTGCAAGCACAGCTGCGCGGTTGCCTGGGAAGCACAGCTCGAGAAGGCGGGGATGGCCGAGAAGGCGCTCTACAACGGATTCAAGGGGGCCGAGCCGGAGGCGATTGCCTGGCGACAGTGGAGGCGGAAGCAGCCGATCTTCGGTGCGCGTGCGGTGATCGCCCGCACCGAACGCAATCGCCACGAAACGCGCTGGATCGGCAAGTGACAGCCAGCCCGCCAGGCGGATCTCGATCGCTTCACCGCTGGGGACATGCCTGCCGTGCAAGCTGGCAGGCATGGTCGCGGCGTCATTGGCGACGACCAGGTCGCCGGGATCGAATAGCTTCGCGAGTTCAGCGCGCGGCAGGTCGGTCATCGCGCCGTCCGCCATCACGACCAACAGCCTGGCGGAGCGCCGATCCGGACGGTCGGCGGCAATCATCCACGTGCCCCGGCGCGAAGTGTTGCGCCAGCCGGCAACGCGTCAAGCACCTTTTCGATGATCTCGGCAGCTGCCAGATCGGGTTGCTTCAAGGTGGCCGGATCGGCGTCAGGAAGCGCCAGCGCGTGCAGCGGGGTGTCCATATCGCCGGGGTCGAGCGCCAGGAACCTTATGCCATCGTCTTTCGCCTCCTCGTCCCAGATCGCCGTCAGATGGGCAAGAGCGGCCTTGCTCGCACCATATGCGCCCCAGCCGGGATAGGCGTTCACCGCCGCGTCGCTGGAGATGTTGATCACCAGCGCGCCACCGCCCTCGCGTGCCGACGTTGCAAGCGCACCGAACAGCGCTTTGGTCAGCCGAAACGCACCGACGAGATTGACCGCAAGCGCCTTTTCCAAATCCTCGCACTCGGTGTCGGCGAGCAGCGCAAGCGGCACCGGCCCGAGGCTCGATGCATTGTTGATCAGAACGTCGAGCCCGCCGAGGCTGGCGGTGACCTGCAACGCGATCGGGTAGATGTCGTGCTTTTTGCCGAGGTCGCCGACAATGCCGTGTGCGCCGGTCTCGTCAGCGATGCGTTCGACGTTTGCGGCGGTGCGTGCGACGAAGGCGACGCTCGCACCCTGCGCGGCGAGCTGCCGCACAAGCGCCAGTCCGAGGCCGGACGTGCCACCCGTGACCGCTACGCGAAGCCCGTGAAAATCTATATTCGTCAGCATTGCCGATGCTCCCTTCGATCTGTGCAAGCCAATGCTACAAGCTCAAGTTAACTTGAGGTCAAGCATTCATTGCGCGGATCGATGCCGACCATATTCACGCCCGCACGGGCGCAGGCGCAGCCGCGATCGGTGCCGGGTCGGAATGCCTCATCGGGTGAATTCGGAGCAGCGAGACCCTGCCATGCGCGAAAACGCTGGGTGTCGCTAACGTTCAGCTGCGGTATTGTTCGTCGCTGACTTTCTCCAGCCATTCGACCGGCTTGCCATCAAGCGATTCCTGGATAGCGAGATGCGTCATCGCCGTGGTCGCTGACGCGCCGTGCCAATGCTTCACACCAGGCGGAATCCAGACGACGTCACCTGGCCGGATTTCTTCGATTGGCGCGCCTTCGCGCTGGACCCAGCCGAGACCGGCCGTGACGATCAGCGTCTGGCCGAGTGGGTGCGTGTGCCAGGCGGTGCGGGCGCCAGGCTCGAACGTGACGCTGGCGCCACCGACGCGCGCCGGCTCGGGCGCCTGGAAGAGCGGATCGATGCGCACGGTTCCGGTGAAGTAATCGGCCGGCCCGGGGCCGGACGGCTGCGATCCAACTCGGGTGATCTTCATTGTCTCATTCCTTCCTTGGACAGAAGCTGCGCCAACCTGGCCTGCTGCAGCCACAGCGGCGAAAGCAGTTGTCGCGGCAAGAACGTCTCTGCGGGTGATGATCATGTCTTAAGCCCCTTCGTTTTCGACGGTCAGAGCAGCTTGTCCGGCGTGATGGGCAGTTCGCGGACGCGCTTTCCGGTAGCGTGGAAAATGGCATTGGCGATTGCTGGCGCGACGCCGACCAGCGCGATCTCGCCAAGGCCTTTCACGCCGAGCGGGTTCACGTGCGGGTCGTGCTCGTCGACGAAGATCACGTCCATGACAGGCGGCGCGTCGGCGTGCACAGGCACGGCGTATTCGGCGAGATTGGCATTGGTGACGCGCCCGTTGCGGGGGTCGACAGCCGAGTGCTCCATGAGGGCCATGCCGATGCCGCCGATCATGCCGCCGATGCACTGGCTGCGCGCGATCTTCGGGTTGACGACGCGGCCGGCCCCATAGGCGCCGACGATGCGCCGCACGCGCGTCTCGCCGAGATCGGGATCGACGGCAACCTCCACGAACACGGCGCCGAAAGCGTGCATGGAAAACCGCTTCGTCTCATCTCCGGGAGCGACGTCGGCCGTCGCCTCGATGGCTTGGCCGAGAAGCTTCATGGCCTCTTCGAGATCATTGGCGCCGGCGCCTCCCAGCGCCTCGTCGCGCGCCTTGCGGCAAGCCGCCTGCACCGCACTGCCGACGCTCGCCATGGTCATGGAACCGCCGTGAATAGGCGCGCGCGGCAGGTTGGTGTCGCCAAGCGTGAACTTGACCCGCTCGATCGGCAGGCCCAGCGTGTCCGCCGCGACCTGCGTCATCGACGTCCATGTGCCGGGTCCCATGTCGCTCGCTGCGCTCATCACTTCGGCAGTGCCGTCCGGCAAGAGTCGAGCCATGGCCGAGGCGGGTGCATAGTTCATCGGATAGGTGGCGCTCGCCATGCCCCAGCCGATCAGCGAGCGCCCGTCGCGCATGGAGCGCGGCGCGGCGGTCCTTTGTGCCCACCCGAACCGCTCGGCGGCGGCCCGGTAGCACTCTCTCGTCGAACGGCTCGAGAACGGGAGGTCTTTGAACTCGTCTTTGTCGGGCTCATTGCGCAGGCGCAGTTCGACGGGATCCATGTCCAATGCGACCGCCAACTCGTCCATGGCCGACTCGAGCGCATACATGCCGCTCGCCTCACCGGGCGCGCGCATGTAGGTCGGCGTGTGGACGTTCATTGGCGCGATGCGATGGCGCGTGTGGACGTTCGGGCAGGCGTGCAGGAACCGGGTCGCGCTGAGCAGCGCCTCGGTGAACTCCTCGTAGGTCGACGTCTCCTGGTGACCCTCGTGCCGGATGGCCTGGAGCTGGCCGTCACGCGAGGCGCCAAGCGCGACCCGCTGCACCGTGTGAGGACGGTAGCCGACGCCATAATACATTTCCCGCCGCGACAGCACCAGCTTGACCGGCCGTCCGGCGACACGGGCGCCCAGTGCCGCCAGCGTGACATGCGGCCAGCAGCGAAGGCCCGAGCCGAAAGCGCCGCCGACGAAGGGCGAGATGACACGCACGTTCTCGGCAGCGATGCCGAACACGGCGGCGATCTCCTCCGCAACGTTGTGCACCCACTGTGTCTTGTCCCACAAGGTCAGGCTGTCGCCCTCCCATGCGGCGATGGTGGCGAACATCTCGATCGGGTTGTGGTTCTCGCGCGGGATCACATAGGTCTGGTCGACCCGGAATTCCGCTTGTTCGAATGCGCTGTCGGGTTCGCCTCGCCGTATCTCCCACTCCGCCGGTTTCCCGGTGGGCAGAACTGGATCGACGCCGGCTACATCGGTGGCCGCCGCTTCATTCCGGTAGGTGACCCGCACGACCTCCGCCGCGTAAACCGCCTGTTCAAGTGTCTCGGCGAGCACCAATGCGATCGGCTGGCCCTGGTGATTCACCCGGTCGTCCTGCAGCACATGCAGGCGCTCGCCAACGGCGGCGTCGGGGAGGCCTTTATGCGGCTGGTAGGCGAGCCTGGGCGCGTTGCGGTGTGTCACAACCGCGATTACGCCGGGCGCCCGTTCGGCCTCCGCCGTGTCGATGGATGCAATGCGGCCGTTCGCGACAATGCTCCTGACGACGGCGGCATGGGCGAGGTTCGGCACCTCGAACTCGGCGGCATAGGTCGCAGCGCCGGTAACTTTCAGGCGGCCATCGACTCGGCTGACGGATTTTCCGATCAAGGCGGCAGTCATGCGTGTGCTCCCGCGATTTCGACCGCACGCACGATGGCGCGCTGCATGAGCTCGATCTTGAAGTCGTTGTGGCCGCGACCTTGCGCACCTTCGGCCGCAAGGGCCGCTGCCGAGCGCAACTCACCGGGCTCAAGGCTTCTGTCAGCTAACGCTTGCTCGACGTTCGGCAGGCGCCAGGGTTTCGTTCCAACGCCACCGAGCGCTACGCGGGCCTGCCGGATGCGAGCGCCGGCCGTCTCGATTGCGACCGCGGCCGAGACCACGGCGAACTCGAAGGAGGCGCGATCGCGTAGCTTTAGGTAGTGAGATCGCAGTCCTGCCGCATTGGCCGGGACCGTGATCGCGGTGATCACTTCGCCTGGCGCCAAGACGGTTTCGAGGTGCGGCGTATCACGGGGAAGGCGATGGAGTTCGGAGAGCGGCACGGAACGATCACCGCCAGTTCCTCGGAGCTCGACCGACGCATCGAGCGCCACCAGGGCAACCGCGAGGTCGGAAGGATGAACGGCGATACAGTCGTCGCTCGTGCCGAGCACTGCGTGCCAGCGGTTCTCGCCCTCCAAGGCAGCGCAACCAGAGCCAGGCGCGCGCTTGTTGCATGCCTCGTAGCCGACATCGCGAAAATAGGGACAGCGTGTCCGCTGGAGCAGATTGCCGCCCATGGTCGCCTGGTTGCGAACCTGCGGGCTCGCCGAATTCAGCAGCGCCTGGGATATGAGAGGGAACTGCTCGACCACACCTTGATGGGCGGCGACCTCCGCCATCGTGGCGGCGGCGCCGAACCTCAGGCCTTGCGGACCGATCTCGATGCCGTCGTCGAGCACTCCCGCGAGGCTCACAAGCCGATCCGGTCGGCGGACATACTCCTGCAGAAGCTGCACCATGTCGGTGCCGCCGGCGATGTATTCGACCGGCGCATCATTGCGGCCGGGTTGAGCGCCGAAGCTAAGTGCGGCGGAGAGATCACGCGGACGTTCGAGCACAAAGGGATGCATGGCTCAGCCCTCCTGCGTCGAGCTGTACACAGCAGCCGCGTCCTGGATGGCCGCGACGATATGGTCGTAGGCGCCGCAGCGGCAGAGATTGCCGCTCATCCATTCGCGGATGTCCTGCGGCGACCCGGCATGGCCTTCGCTGATGCAGGCGACGCCGGCCATGATCTGCCCCGACGTGCAATAGCCGCACTGGAAGGCATCACGCTCGATGAAGGACGCCTGCAACGGGTGGAGCTCATCGCCCTGCGCCAATCCTTCGATGGTTTTGATTTCGCGCCCCTGAGCGAGCGCTGCGAGCGAGAGGCACGCCTTCACGCGCATGCCATCCATCAACACCGTGCAGGCGCCGCACTGGCCGAGGCCGCAGCCCTTCTTCGAGCCTGTCAGATGCAGGTGCTCGCGCAGCGCATCGAGCAGCGTCGTCCGCGGATCGAGCGAAAGCCGGTGCTCCGTCCCGTTTATGCGCAGCGATACATCGAGCGGCGCCGTCGCGGCTCCGGCAGCCTGTGCCACCGCCGGCGATATAGCTCCGCGCACGAGTTGTTCTCCTAAAAGAGCACCGCCAGTCACAGCAGCCGCTTGCATAAGCTCCCGGCGCGTTATGTCTGAACTGGCTGTCGAAGTTCTTTGGCTATCAGACATGTCGATTGTCGCTTTCGTAATGATCCGCCAATTCGCGGCCCAAGATATGGATGGCCCGGCCCGAAGACACGCTGCATGCGTGTGCGACGCTAAAGCTTAGGGCGCTTGAGGGCCCTTGATTAGCGCCCGCTCCCCGATAGGACCTATCGGTCGGGGCCATGAATGGCAGCGACGCGAATGAACTGCCGCTGGTTCTTCCCTCTCGTCGTCGCTCAGCCGTGTTCGCACCGCCGTTCGGGAAATTTGCTGTGCTCTCGGCAATCCAGATCGATTGAGTGTGTGCAGTTTGCTCGATTATTCCGTATAATTCGCACTGACTTATGGGAGGTAGCCATAAATGCAGCGTGGACGACTCGACATGCTTCTGGCCTTTCTGGTGGTTGCGCGGGAGGGCAGCTTCACGCGCGCCGCTGCGCAGCTCGGAATTTCGCAGTCCACGCTCAGCCACACGATCCGCGATCTGGAAGAGCGCCTGGACATTCGGCTGCTGACCCGAACGACCCGCAGCGTTTCACCTACGGAGGCCGGCGAGCGGCTGGTGCGCAATATCGGCCCGCGCTTTGAGGAGATCGAGGCTGAAGTCGACGCATTGAGCGAATTGCGGGAGAAGCCCGCCGGCACCATTCGCCTCACGGCAAGCGATCACGCGTTCAACGCCGTCATCTGGCCGAAGCTGGCGAAGCTCCTGCCGGACTATCCCGACGTCACCGTAGAGGTCTTCCGCGACAACGCACTGACGGATATTGCTGCCGAACGGTTCGACGCCGGCGTGCGAATGGGAGAGCGTGTTGCAAAAGACATGATCGCAGTGCGCGTCGGACCGGACATCCGCTTCGCCGTCGTCGGGACCAAGTCGTATTTCGCCAAGCGGCCGCCGCCAGCGACGCCGCAGGAGCTGACCGGCCACGTTTGCATAAACCAGCGCTTTTCCATCAATGGCGGACTTTGGGCCTGGGATTTCGAGCGCGACGGTCGCGAACTGAAGGTGCGGGTGGACGGCCAGATTGTCCTCAATGGCACCCTCGAGATTGTCGAGGCCGCGCTGGCTGGTTTCGGCCTCGCCTATGTGCCGGAGGATGTCGCGGGGCGTCATCTAGAAAGCGGTCGCCTTGTGCGGGTGCTGGATGAGTGGTCACCGCCTTGGCCGGGATATCACCTCTACTATCCCAGCCGCCGTCAAGCGTCGCCGGCTTTCGCCCTGCTCGTAGATGCGCTCCGCTTTTCGGGTTGAGGCCAGGCAGTGCGATGACGAGCCGATGTCATGCTGAAGTGGCGGAACGCTGTGGCAGCTTCGGCAAGGCAGCAGATTTGTTCGCTCTCAAGCAGTCCAGCGGCGGCTGCGGTGAGGGCCACGGCGGCTGGCGTGTGGATCGCCACGCTATTTGACCCCTGAGGTATAACCTATTGACAACCAATGGGCCGATTTTAGTTGCTGCCAGAAAAATGGCCCTTTCTGCCAGGCCATTTGGCCCCCGGTGCGGGTTCACAAAAAGAGGGTATTGCGATCACTGATCGACCGCAAAAGTGGATGACGCGCGACTTCCTGTTTATAGCGCCGCCCTCGTTTCCCGACATTGTCGCACGCCAACCCGAGCGCTTCGACCTGCGGCCCCGCGCTCATGACCGGCGGAGGGTCCGGTATCGGACCGTTGGAGCAGCCCGAGCCGATGAGCGCCTACCTGGTGCAGGGGGGCAGCGGGACCTGACGGCAGACACTTCTCGATCGCTGGGCACGTGCCTATCTCGTGATTCACTCACAATGTGAATGTCGGCTTTGGGTCCACAGAACGAACCCGCTCGCGGGAGGGGCGCGGCTTCGAGGTCTGCAGTTTGTCAGCAGCGTCGGTGAGGTTGTGATTGATCAGGG
>NZ_CAKXZT010000178.1 GCF_935825525.1 Mesorhizobium escarrei | reverse complement strand
AGCGCGTAGCTGAAGCCGTTCAGGAGCTGTAGTTCCAGGGCATGAGCTGGTCGATTTGGGAGATTGGCCAGCGATCAGCGATACGCTCGAGGGTCTGGGTGAGCCAGGCGAGCGGATCGACACTGTTCATTTTGGCGGTTTGCAGAAGGGTCGCGACAGTCGCCCACGTGTTTCCGCCGCCGTCGCTGCCTGCAAAAAGCGCATTCTTTCTGACGATTGTCTGGGGCCTGATTGCCCGCTCAACGATATTGGAGTCGATCTCGACGCGGCCGTCGGCCAGGAAGCGCTCGAGGACAGCCCGCCTGGACGCGGCGTAGCGGATCGCCTCGGCCAGCTTCGATTTTCCTGAGATCCGCGGCAGTTCCTTTTCCCAGAGCTTGAACAGATCCGCGACGATGGCGACGGAGCGGTCCTGACGGGCGGCCGCACGTGCGGCAGGAACCTGGCCACGAACCTCCTCTTCAATGGACCAGAGCTCGGCCATGGTCGTGACGCTCTGCGTCGCGATCTGAGAACTGCCGCTGATGTGCAATTCGTAAAATCGGCGGCGCAAGTGAGCCCAGCAGCCCGCGAGAGCGACGGCCTCGTTGGATCTCGCTTTTGCTTTGGCGAGTTGCGTGTAGGCCGAGTATCCATCGACCTGCAGGATGCCGGTGAAGCCCGCCATGTGGCGCGCAACGCAGTCGCCGCCCCGACCGTCCTCGAAGCGATAGGCGACCATGGGCGGGCTGGCGCTGCCGAATGGCCTATCGTCGCGCGCGTAGGCCCATAGCCAAGCTTTCCGAACCTTTCCGGTTCCCGGTGCCAATGTCGGCAAGGTGGTCTCGTCGGCAAAGACCCGCTCGCCCTGCTTGATCCGTTCCAGAACGTAATCGGCCAGCGGCTGGAGCTCGAAGCCGACCTTGCCCATCCATTGCGCCATCAGCGAGCGGCTGAGTTCGACCTTGTCGCGCGCATAGATCGCCTCCTGGCGGTAAAGCGGCAAGCCGTCGGCGTATTTGGAGACGGCAATCTGGGCCAGGAGCCGCTCGGTGGGAATGCCGCTCTCGACAATATGGGCAGGCGCAGGCGCCTGGAATACGCCGTCACGGTTTCTGTAGGCATATTTCGGGCGGCGGGTGACAATCACCCGGAACCTCGCCGGCGTGACGTCCAGACGTTCCGACACATCCTCGCCGATCAGCAACCGATCCAGACCTTCGTAGCCCTCGGGCACCTCCGGCTCGATGATCTGCTCCACCCGCTCAAGATGGGCGGCAAACCCCTTGCGCGGGCGCGGCGCGCGCTTCGCACGATCGGGGGCCACAGCTTCCAGATCGGCAACCGCCTCGCCGACGCCGCTCTCGATCTCCTCGAACACGAAGGCACATTGCTCATCCGTCAGCCCGGGGATGCCCAGTCGCTCAGAACGCCTGCCATAGCGCGATCGCTCCAGCATCTTCACGATCGCCGTCAGTGTGGCAATGCGTTCGTCGGCAGCCTTAATGCGCGCTTCAATCACCTCCACCCGCGTATCGGCAGCCTCGATCCGCTCGGCCGTGAGGCGCATGTTTCGTGCCGCCTGATCCTCCAGAAGGGCGGCCTTTTCGGCGAGCGCCACGACAATCGCCTTCAGCGCATCAACGTCGTCCGGAAGCTCTTCGGCAGCCATCGCCATGACTGGCATCACAGCATGTTCGCAGCCGTTTTCCCAACGCTTTCAAGGGCCTGATTCAACTTGCCACAGGCTCTTCAGCCTACCGATTGCGGCCGCCTCACCACCGCCGGCCGGACCTTCTTCCAGTCCAGCCCGTCAACCAGCGCCAAGAGCTGAGCGTGGTTCAGCTGAACACGCGAGGGCCCGATGCGTGGCCAGCAGAACTTCGTTTCCTCGAGCGTCTTGGCAAATAGGCATACCCCGGACCCGTCCCACCAGACCGCCTTGATTCTGTCCGCTCTTTTCGAGCGGAACACGTAAAGCGCGCCGTTGAACGGATCGACTCCGCCGTCCCGCACCAGCGCCATCAAGCCGTTCGCACCCTTGCGGAAGTCGACCGGCGTCGCCGCCACGTAAACCTGAACGCCCGCCGGGATCATGCCGCCCGCACCGCCCGGATCACCGCGGCAAGCCGATCCGCCGCGACATCGCCACCGGCACGCACCACCACATCGCCAACGATAATCTCCACCATGTCGCTGGCTACCGCGTCGAACCGCGCGAATTTGACCGGCTTGATCCGCGCCTCCGCCAACGGCGCGACCATGCCCGATTCCAACGCCTTGCGACGCCACGCATAGACCTGTGAGGGATCAAGGCCGTGAGAACGCGCAATCGCCGAAACGTTCGCCCCCGGCGCAAACGTCTCCGTCACGATCCTGGTCTTCTCCTCCCGCGACCAGGTCCGAACGCGTCGGGCCGGACTGTGCGCAAGCCGGACCGGCTCGGCCGTGAGAACTTCGAAGTTCTTGCTATCAGACATGTGTGCGCTCACGAGAGCCTCCCAGGATAAATCATCCAGGAGACTCCCAGATCAGCGAACCAGCCGCTACGTGGGGTGACCTACGCGCTTAC
>NZ_CAKXZT010000177.1 GCF_935825525.1 Mesorhizobium escarrei | reverse complement strand
GGCCCTTATCCGCACGTTTGCGCATAAGGATGGCGCCATCGGCGCGTACGGCAACGAAGGCAGCCCCGAGCCGCGACTTGTGTCTTAGAGCATTCCACTGCCTGGGTTTCGCGCAGACTGTACGAAGACGCTGGTGCTGTTTGCAACCAAGCATTCTGCGCTTCTAACCTCGGGCGATGACTCGAATCCGGAGTTCGAGATTATCCTGCCGCCGTGGGCCTGCCGAGGCACAGCCACGTCCCAGGCGGCCATGCTCCTGGGCTTCGGTGTGTCGCGAAAGTGGGCGCGCCGAGCCGGCTTGTCCTTCGCCAAGTCAACGTTCGTCCCTACCTCGCTACCTAGCAGCAAAGTTGCGTTGTCTTGAGACCGGCAGCCTCCCTTCCCCTTCAGCTTCGAGGGCTTTTCCGCTAGAGAGTTGATGACGTCTCGCAAACGCGCAACTTAGGCGAAGTGAAAGGACCGACCTACACGTCGGATTGAAAATGAGTGGCCCACAATTCCGGACCGTCCTAGCAGTCCATCCACATTGGAAAGGATCCCTGAAGCTATCATCAGTGGATGATCAAATAGAGCACGAAGGCGGAGGTCGTGGGATTTATAGTCTTTCGAACGGAAAACTGCTTGTGAATTGGAACGAGTACGGTCAAGAGATATTCGTAGAAGTAGGAGGAATATTCGTCAATGAAACATTGCTGCGTAATGCATATCAAAAGTTGACTCAAGACGGTGAAATCCCATCAACAATATTTCAAACGTGGAAATCGAAGATATCATTTCCAGATAATTTTAAGATGTGGAGGGACACGTTCGCGCAACTAAATCCCTCCTTCGAAATGGTGTTGTGGGATGACGACGATAATCGCGAATTTATTAAGTCAGAATTTCCATGGTTTTATGAGTTCTATATGAGATACCCGGGAGAGATATATCGCGCTGACGTCGTGCGATATTTCTTTCTATACAGATATGGGGGTATATATGCCGATCTCGACGTCGAATGTTTGCGATCACTCGACGGGTTGCGAAGGGAGGGCGACGTCATGCTCGGCCAAATGGGAACCGATCCTGATCATTCAATCCCGAACGCGATAATGGCGTCCAAGCCGAAGGAAGAATTTTGGTTGCTGGTCATTTGGATAATGCTGCAGATTAAAGATATTCAACGTTCCCCTGAATATGTTACCGGTCCAGTGATACTGAAATCTGCGGTCGATCTTTATCAAGCAAAAAATACAATTCTTTCGAAAACCGCTATTTCGACAATGGAGGCGAAGCTTCCATCGAATTTAAAACCTCAACCTCGTCGAACAAATATTTCTATACTTCCAGCAAATAGATTATACCCTCTAGATTGGACAAATCCTGTTCACCAAATTATTCGAAGTAGGGTATTGTCAGGAAATTACCTGTCAACAAACGAAAAAAATGAACTTTTTCCGGATGCATGGATGACCACGTACTGGTCGCATAGTTGGTAACCCGGAATAGCCAGGACTGCTTGTTAGCACTATTTTGGCCGTTCATAGACGGCTCCTTCGACGCTATGTAGTCGTCCGTAGGCGGTGCGGACATCGCTTGGGCGGCGGCGATTGTCGAGGCAAATTTACCTTGCAGCCGGTTCTGAGCAGCCGCGCGCACACTATCAACCGAGAAGCCCGCTCCAACTGGGACTTCAGTTGTGTGCGCCGCGTCAAGTTCTGCAAAAATGGCGTGCGATTCAGCGGTGACGTTGGTGTGTCCGCCGCGTCAAGTTCTGCAAAATGGCGTGCGATTCAGCGGTGACGTTGGTGTGTCCGCCGCGGAGCCCTCGTGTTTAGTTTCCGTCCACAAACGTCGGGCGTTTGGGACGGAAACTAGACCAAGACTAGCGAAGCGGCGGACAATGCGACCGGGTCTCAGGCGGCCAAACTGTTTTGCAGCATCGTAGCGTCGCGCCAGTAGCCGTGGCTAGATCGCAAAGCAACTACATCCGGGTGAGTTGGACGCACCGATCTCGACGCTTATCTGTCTCGTGGCCGCAGCTACGGCTTGATTGGCACCGGTTGATCCGATCTTTCGTGTAGAGCCTGCTGCCAGGCACGATCGATCTGGCGCGCGGCCTCTTTACCGCCTAACTGACCCGTCGCCAGGCGGGTTGCTACGTCATTCACGACTTCGCCGGCTTCCGGTCCGAGCGCCTGATCATAGTAAAGCTGGTGATAGCTGCTGCGGAGGAGAGTGTCGGCTACCTCGCTGACGAATGGATCGGAGACGCCCAGGTCGGCTCCTGAGACGGAGGGGACCGAGTCGGCAAGCTCTGCGATCCTTGTCTGGACGGCGGGCGAGGCGAGCACGCGGAGCAGTTCCACTGCCATGTCGGGCGCCTTGCTGTTAATGACGTAGCCGTCAGCGCCGCCGTAGGTGGCCGCTCCATCGACCCCATGGGCAGTGCCCGGCAACTCCAGACGCATAAGCTCATTCTTCATTCTGTCAAAGCCACCCGGCCAGTTCCAGCGCATAGTGTTGAGACGCCAGTTGCCTGTGACCATCATCGCGGCTTTGCCCTTGGAGAAGAGCATTCCCGCATCCCCCTCGCCAACCGAGAGGAAATCCGGCTGGAACGGATCGAGGTCTGCCAGCTGTCGCAGCCGGTCTCCGGCGACGACGAAAGGTTGCGCTATGAAGCCATCCGAGCCACCAGCATAGGCCTTGGCGAAAGCGTCGCGCCCGCCGATCTGCTCCGCCAGCATTCCGTAGAGGAACTGGAACTGCCAGCGGTCGCGGCCGCCGATGGCGATCGGAACGATTCCAGCGGATCGCAGCTGGCGCACGGCCCGGAGGAATCCGTCCCATGTCGCGAGTTGTTCCCTTTTGACACCGGCTTTTTCTAGAAGGGCCTTGTTTGTCCATAGCGATACAAGTTCCACGGACGACGGCACCCCGTAGATGCGACCGTCTTGAGTGAAAGATTGCAAGACCCCGGGCCGGAACTCCATCGCCCAGCCGTCAGACATCTCTTGAGTTAGGTCTCGTGCGAACCCGGCGTCCCTCAGCGCCTCCAGATGGCCGCCGCCCCAGGTGTGCATGATGTCGGGAGGCGTCGGCGAGCCGAGCATAGATAGCAGCCTCTCTTTGTACTCATAGTCGGGTTGATGCGTGATCTCGACGCGGTAGCCCGGATGCGCGGCTTCGAAATCCTGGGCAAGGTTGTTCCAAAAGGCGTGGACCTGGTCGTTGCGGCTCATCGCGGCAACGCGCAGAGTGATCGGGCGGGCACCGGGACCGCGCGATGCCACGGCGGCCACCAGATGTACGGCCGCGCGCGCGCTGGCATGTGTCAAGCCCGACAGCGCCTTCCGGGCGTATTGGTTCGTCAGCCCTTGAAGCGTTGCCCGGTTCAGATAGCCGCTATCGGCCAGACCAGCCGACTTCTGGAAGGCGGCTATAGCCCCGCGCGTCCTAGGGCCGAAATTGGCGTCGATGGCCCCGCTATAGTTTCCGGAGGCTGCCAGAAGCATCTGCACGCCTGAGAGCGCATCGCGCGAGAGCCCGAGTTCGGCCTCTCTTTCGAGCTGATCGTCGGTCTCAAGGGCGGCCACCTGCTGCCCCTGAGACGCCGCCGGTCCGAGGGCTTCGGGGCGGACCACTTTTGCTTCCGCCCTCCCGGCGACGGGCGCCGTTTTGGCAGCGGGCAGTTGCGGTTGCGCGGGTGCATCCTGCAGTGCTTTAGTTGCGTCAGTGCTGGCTCCGGGTACCATTGCTTCCGAAGGCAACGGTGTGACGGCAGTAACAGACGTCTCCCCCACTATCAGAATGCCGGTTTTGTTCGTCAGCGAAGCGACTTTGAACCGATCAGCCTCAACGCGCTCAAGCCTAGCAGCAGCGAGGAGCGCGAATGGTCCTTCCGGGTAGCTCGCGAGAAACTTGCGGAAGTCTTCCGGATCGCGGCTTTGCCTGATCGACAGCCACACAAGAGCCTGGGTGGCGAAAGCGTTGTCTGGATTCTGCTGGTTCTCCGCGGATTCCCCGAGCACGAGATGCGTCGCCTGGTCGTTGCCAGTGAATCGCTTGTAGAATTCACTGGCGGCCATCTTTTCCTCTGGATTGTCTAGAGCCCGCATCGTGTCGAGAAGTGCGACCTGAAGCTTCTCGCCGGATTCGAGTTTGGCGATTGCAGCGGGATCCGAAGGATGCATGTACACTTCGCGCAGCAGGGCTTCCTCGACCCAGGGAACCTGTGCGCCACGTGTTAGTTCGACCACCGTGCTGCGAACGCGGCGCAGCATTGTGGCGAGTTCGAGGCCCGGCCGGTCGATCCACTGCAGCAGCGCGGTCGTGTAGGGGCTGTTGCCGGCCCCGCCGTCATAGGCAACCGCTCCGGGCGCGGCGGCGAAGCCGATGATCGCACCGCCGGAGTTAGGGTGTTTCACGAGCATGGCCGAGGAAGCTGAACCACTAGCGAGACCGGCGGGGGCCTTGACCGCCTTGGTGAAAGGATTATCTCGGCATGCATCGAGGATGAGGACGGTTACCTGTGGGCGGGCCTTCAACAGGCTCTCGTAAATCTCGCCGGCGCGAACCGCCGAGGGCGACAGGTCGTCGCGAGAGCGGATTTTTGCGTCAACGGGGATGAGGTAGTTTTCACCGTCTACCTGGATCGCATGGCCCGCATAGAAGATCACTGCGATCTCGGCGGAACTCGCAGCTTCGGTAAACGCCTGCAAGGATGCGCGCATACCACGCAGATCGGAGTCGATCGCCATGGTAACTTTGAAATCGAGCTCGCGAAGCTTTTCGGCGATCGCCGCGGAATCCTTGGGCGGATTTTCCAGCGTTCCGGCACTTTGGTACTTGCCGTTACCGATCACGAGCGCGATCCGTTGGGCAAGCGCGGAATCGGTGAAGGCAACCGAAATCGCGGCGGCGAGGATCAGAGCGAATGTGGCGGCGAGTGTGTTCTGAAACGCCAGAAACCGAAAGAGAAGGCCTGGGCGCATTCTACTTGAACCCTCAGCGGTTTGATCGTGCGTCTTCCTTACCGCACCGCCGACGGACGGTAAAGAAAAAGGGGCCATCACGGCGGCTTTGCATCACATCGTTTCCGTGTAATATTACAAATTGAGGGAATAGGCGCCCCGACGCAGTCATTGGTTTGAAATTCTGGAGCATTTCATGCCGGGCGACGAAAAGCTTTCTGCACTGACACGTTCGCTGATCACGGGCGTGTCGCTCGGCGGCATCGCACTCACCCAGGTCGGCTGCGTTCCGGAATGGCGGGTCATGGCGAAAGCCCAGGCCGAAAGGGACGTCAATGAGGCGGAAGGCGCGATGTGCGCCACGGCCCTGCAGTCCAGGTCGCCGCGTGACATTAATGCGTTCCTCAACAGCTATCCGTCTAGCCGTTGCATTGCCCCGCTCCTCGGCGCAATGCCAGCATCCGTGCTGGCGGCCTTGTCACCCTCTGCAATCGCTCGGCTCGACTCGTCGGTCGTGAGCGCGCTTCCCGCCCGCGTGCGCGTTAGCTTGCCTGGGCCCAGAACGCGCCTTGCAACCAGGAGCAGCGAACCTAAACAAGCGGGAGGCGGGCGGTACTGAGTTCCCAGCCGCCAATGACGAATGCGCACTGACAAGGGAGTGATTCACTCAGCCGAGTCTGTGGTTTGTTTGGTCACGCCGTCTTTCCATAAGCTTGGTCTGAAAATGGGATTGGCTGAACGGCTGGCGGCGCGTTCCATCGCCCTAAGGGTCGTGCCTGCAGCAGATGTCGCCGCGAATGGTGGCGCAGCGGTTCTTACGTGCGGCTGCGACGATCCGGAGCACGGCGACATGCTTGCGGCGGCGGCCGCCGCGCACTTGCCGACAATCTCGGTCAGCAGCAGCTGGATCAGCGGACGCCATCGCCTTTCAGAATACCTACCGAGCGGGCGACAGGGTGAGGACTGTCGCTTGCGGCGGTTGGTTTCTGCCTTTGGCTCGACGCTGGGCGTCGACGCGGTTGGTGCTCTTGTAGCCAGCCTGCCATTAACTGGCAATCCAGTGGAAACTGCTACCCTGAGGACCTTCGGAAACGTTGTGGTTAACGAATTGCCGCTTAGCTGGCTTCCTGCGGAAACCAGCCCGTTGCCGGTACCGTCCGACGAGATGGAAGGAGCGGCCGAGCAGCTGCCGGTGGCGCTCATTTCGGGTCCATCAATCGCTGCCTTTACCGCGCTCGCCGCGGGAGTGGAGTTGATTGTAGTGGGAGAAAATTGCTTCGCCCGGCTTAGCCTGACCCATGACGTCTCGAAGCCTTCTGATCTGCCGGGCGCGTTCGCCTCCGTGTCTGGATCGCCCAGGAACCGTCGCGACGACGCCCGCCGAGCCCTCGCGCTGGAAGCGTTGCTGAACGCGCTGCCCAACCATCCCGAGGCGTTGGCCGCGGCCTTGGACGAAGCTGTGACGGCGCTAGGGCGCGCGCCGCGCCGGTCTGTAAGCATCGTCATCAATAATTACAATTACGGCTCCTATTTAGGCGATGCGATTGCGACTTCGCTGAACCAGACGGTATCCGCGAGGGAAGTGATCGTCGTCGACGACGGTTCGACCGATTGCTCACGCGAAATGATTACCGCCACGCCGGGAATTGTTTCGGTCTTCAAGGCCAATGGCGGCCAAGCCTCCGCCCTAAACGAGGGATTCAAGCACGCGACCGGAGACATTGTACTTTTCCTTGACGCCGATGACCTGCTGCTTCCAAATTTAGTTGAGCAGATCGGCAAGGCATCGCTGCGCGGTGTATCCAGATTGCAGTTCGGGCTGGAGACTGTGGACCAGGCTGGCCGGCCGATCGGGCTCTATGCGCCCGACGGACGTGATTCCGAAGGTTGGCTGTGCGGCGTGCTCGCAGCGCGCGGCATCTTTCCTTTCATGCCAACCAGCGGCAACGCCTTTCCGCGGCAAATCCTGGAGGCCGTGCTTCCGATTCCGGAGCAGGACTGGCGCCTTTGCGCCGACCTGTATCTGGTAATCGCATGCGCGACGCTGGGCGAGACAGCCGATCTCGACGAGGTGCTGGGGCAGTATCGCGTGCATGACCGAAACGGCTACTTTCGGGTCCTCGGCGCCGAGCCTTACCTGCTCCCGAAGCTTCAGGTGCAGCGTGCGCGGGCTTGGCGAGGCATCCTGCCGAAGTTGGCGCAATTCATGCCGCCCCCCCTTGCGGAGCGATGTCGCCTCGGGCTCAGGCGGCTGCTGTTGCAGGTCACGCTCGAAAGCCCGGATCGCTCGGTGACACGGATCATGAGGGACGTGGCTGGAGGGGTTGGCGACGCATTGACATCCCGTACTATGAGGTTTGGCGATAGGCTACGGCACGCGATCGAGTCATCGCGCTTGGTAATCGGCGGCCAGGCTGCGGGCGCCCATTCCATCGCCGCATTGAAACCCGAGTTGATAGATCTTGTCTATGCGGCCGGGCCCGCGAAATGGCCGCGTCTCAGCCCCGGGGAGCGTGTCACGTTCGCCACGTCGCCGAAGGCACGCCGGATCGTCGGCGGGGGGTGGTCGCTCGGCGAAATTTCCGGCTTAAGGCCGGAAGCGCCCGAAGCCTTTCTCGCTTTTCGTTTACCGGAGATCGCGGCGAACTGGCGGGGAAGGTTCGAATTCGAAATTTCCGGCGATGCGCCGGTCCGGGGCATCGAAGTGCGCCTCAACGGCGTTGCCATCGATGATTTCGACCTTCATAGAACCGGCTCGATGGAATTCACCCTGCCGCAGGAACTACTCCTGCGCTGGACGCCGATCGGTTCGGGTCCGGGAGCATACGCGGCATGCCTGAGCATGCGGGTACCTCCCGCGCAAGCCGAACGGGTTTGCTTCCGGCTGTTAGAGATTTCTCTCCTACCTGCAGCGCCGCCGGTTGCGCCGCGCGTTCCCGTATCGCACGAGGTATTATTCTCACGCAAACGATCGCACGCCAGTTGGCCGCCTGAATTCTCGCGGGCCGACGGAATGCTGGTCAATGGATGGGACTGGCCGGACAGGCATGGCGTAGCGATGGCGGGTGCGCACGCAACTCTGGCATTGTCCGTGCACGAGCGTGCGCCTTACTCGCTCTGCCTTTGCCTGGCGGACGACGTCGGCTCTCCGCTCGTCGACGTGCTGCAGGTTGTCGTCAACGGCGTGATGATGGAAATCCACGAGGCCCCAGACGGGAGATCCTTTTCCGTGATGGTCTCCCAAGACATCGCCGGAATATCGGGCCGGCTCAAGGTGGAGCTTTGGCTCGGAGCCGATCCGGGAACCGGCCGATGGCCCTTTCTGCGACTCGCTTCGCTTCGAGTGGATGCGCTCACTTACGGTCATGGCGGCACCGTCCTTAGCCCAAACATCCGCCATGACGCTGGACCCTATGCGGACGGCCCCGGGCGAGACGCGCGGGGATTAATCCCCGACGGAAAGGTAGCGTTGTTGGCCCCCGGCAACTTCCGGCTAGGCATTCCGGTGCCCGCAGGTTTTGGACCGGCGAGGCTGGCACTTTATTTGACGATGAGGGCGGCGCACACGGAGCCGGTCATGGCCAAATTGTCTGTTGGCGGACGAACCTGCCTTTACTGGCTGGGGGCCGACAATCTGCTAACGGTCGACCTTCCGGAAGGGGAGGCGTGTCCGGTGCTGGAAGGCAGATTGGAAGGCGATTGGCCGTTCACGCTCGGTTCCGTTCAGCTTTTCAGGCCGGCCTCACCTGCGATCCAGCCAGATGAGGGGACTTCCGAAGCTGCGGCATCCTTCTTCGATGCTGGGACCTTGTCGCGTTTTACCGTCGCGCCCTCGGACTGGTATCCGGTGCTTGATTCGGCGCTCTGGTTTGCGGTGCATCGCACTTCCCTCAAGTTGCCGCCATTGCCTCAAGACTCGCAGTTCTTGGATGTAGCCGTGCTAACCCAGCTTCGACCGAGGCAGCATCTTCGGTTGATGTGTGGGGATGCCTCCGCCGAAACCCAGATAGGCGGCCTCGAAACGCTCCGCCTGCCGATCGTGCCCTCTGACGCGAAACGCGGCCCGCTGCTGACGATCGAAGTGGATGCCGTCGTGGCCGCCATTGCCGTTGGCGCCAGCAGCCCCGGCATGCTCGGCGGCGCGATATGCGCCGTCGAGGTCGTCCGACACGCTGGACGATCGCGCGTAGCAGCCAGGTATGGACGGTCATCGGGCGACAACGCACGGCGCAAGCTAGTGGATCAGGAAAAATGAGGGATCAGAGGCGAAGCGACGGCGGACCACCCAGTTTGAAAGCACCTGCGGATCTTACAGTAAGCGTGATCGTCACCTGCTACAACTATGGACATTTCACGCAGGACTGCCTCGAAAGCATCCTGGGCCAAACATGCTCGCCCTCCCAAGTGATCGTGGTAGACGACGGTTCCACTGATGCCACCGGCCGGGTTCTCGAGGGATACGGCAGTCGAATCGAACTGCTGAGGACCGACAATCGCGGGCAGGCAGCTGCCTTTAACGTCGGCTTCGCCCGATCGACTGGGAACATTGTGATCTTCGTCGACGCAGACGATCTGCTTCGTCCAGACGCGATCGATGTCATCCTCTACCATTGGAGCGACGATCTCGCCGTCCTCACATTCGGGCTTGAAACCATCGACGGTGCTGGTCACAGCACAGGCGTGCATGCCCCATCGATCAGATCGAGTGCGGGTGATAACCGTCCGGAACTGCTCAGTACCGGCGCTTTTTCATCTCCGCCGACATCGGGCAACGCGTTCTCGCGGCGCTTGCTCGAGCGCGTTCTGCCTATGCCTGAACCGCGCTGGCGCATCAGTGCCGACTGTTATCTCATCCGCGCGGCAGCGCTCTTCGGGCGCGCCGACCACGTGCCGCAGGTTCTGGGTTCTTATCGCATTCATGGCGGCAATAACCATGCCCAGGCGCTAGACGCCATGCCGCACCTCGCGCGCGAGTTTGCCAACAGAACCGACACCTCCGACGCGCTGTTTGATCTTGCGGAAGTCGCCGAGCGTTTTACCGAGGATCCACATGAAGCGGAGGCGCTGCGATTCCTGCTTGGCCACCGTGCCCGGAAAATTCTCGAAGAAGCGGGCGCCACGAGCCGAAGGCCTTCGCGAACATACCCACCGAGTGACGTATCTGCGGGCCAGGAAATACGGGTGGACCGTTCTGCGGTCGCTCGGCTGGAAAGATCGCGATGGCCGAAATTCCTACCTTTCGATCGCTGGACCGGCGTTCTCTGGGATAGGCGCGAACCCCTACGTCCTGTACCGGATCTGCTTGACGGCACGTCTTCGTCGCGACTCAGTAGTCTGGTTGAGTTCCACATCGACCCATCGCCGGAAGCGCTGCTCCTCGCGCTCGAAATCGAACCTGCTGCTGGGGCGGACAATGGTCAGTCCTGTGCGGAGGTCAAGCTCGACGGGGAGCTTGTCTGGCACGGACAACTGAGCGATGCGATACGCGTGCGCGTACCGGTCGCCTACGACCCTTGGGCGTTGGACCGATGCATCACGGTCGAGGTCTCCACTAGGGTCGGAGCCCAGCGACCGGCCGATCGTCAACCGCCTCCGCCGAGGATTCTTGGCCTGGAGGTATCGACCAAGGGAGTCAACGCGCCCGCGCCTTGTTTGTGCACGGCGGGATTGCTTCCTTTCGCGGAAGCGCTTGCCGCTGGACTCGACATCAGCGAATGGGAAACGGACAACGACGGCGGGGCAACCATGCGCGCCGAAAGTGCCAGAATGCGATTTCAGGTGGCGTCGTCAGGAAAGTTCGCAGTTGTTCTTTCTTTCGGAGAACTTCCGCCGCGCGGCTGGCTGCAGTTGCGTCAGGACGGGCGTTCCTTGTTTTCAGGCTGGCTCGGGAGCACACGAAGCTTGGTCGTGCGACTGCCCACAAACCAGGTCGCGGTCTTATCTAATGATATCGAAATCGGATTCGAGCCGGCTACCGACGCGGCGGGCGCGCTGCTTCGCATCGCCGAAATCGGATTGCTGGACCTAAGTCTGTCGGTGATTGACGATCGGAGCATTCCGCCTATCCTTAATCTAGGCGAATGCATTTTCCTCGGAATTGAGGATTCCGGCCGTGCCTTTCTAGGCTCGGGTTGGCATGTCGAACCGGAACTGGGAGGTGCGCGCAACGTCCTAGCCGAAGCCCAGATGTCCTTTTGCACGCCAGAAATGGCAAGTGATCTTGTCCTTCGCGTCTGTATCGAACCGCTTTTCGATCCACTTCCAGGATTCCGCCACTTCTTCGCGGTCAGCGAGGACGGCAATATCCACACGGCCGTACAGCTCGATGGTGCCGGCGAGATCGAGATCGCGCTGCCCCGGCAATCCGGGCGCAAGCCTTCCAACCTCGTGTTTCACTCCGTGTATGTGCCCGAAACATCCAGTACGAGCGCGGCTGCGACGGTCGCAGCCTTCGTCCTGACCAGTATGGAGCTTCGAGGTCGCGAGGCGATCGATGCGCCGCCGTTTCTGCCGAAGGCGCAAGCGAGGCCGTCGCCGAGGTTCCGCTCTCTTATCGGGCAGGGCAAAGCGCTGCTTGTTTCAGATCGAGGTGCCGGCGGTATGGTAGAGCTGTCCGCGATTTGCCAGGAATTGGCCGAGTTCATCGAAACATGCGACGCGAAGGCGCTGGTCCTGCTCGCCTCGGAAAAAGGTAGTCTGGACGTCATCGTGGGCCTCGGCCATGCTGTCCAGAACGCAGAAGCGGTCGCCTTCGTGAGTGCAGTCTCTTGGACAGGCCGGCCACGTGACCGCCCCGAAGCGTCGGCATTGCGGGGATGGCTGCTGTCTTTCCTGTTTCGCCCCGCTTATCTGGCCCTTTCGCCTGACTTGGAAAGCCTGCCTGCGCCGCTTCTCTGGATACCGGACGGTGCGGCGATCTATCTCGGTCGCGCGCCCGATATTCATTCCGCAAGCGCCCGTGAAACCTATCGTGCTTTTCTATTGCGTTTGCTTTCAAGTATCGACCGCGTCTTGGCACGCGCGCCTCTTGAGAGCGCCATCTACGCTTTGGCCGCTCGTTGCTTACGCGAGTTGCGCAGTACGGTCGCCATCTTCGGCGCCGGCGAATTGCGCGATCTTGTTCGGCTGCGCAGCCGATGCATCGAGCGCCTGCTGGTCCGGCACGGCGCGCACCTCGCCATGCCGCGCCGTCGCCCCCCATCCAGCGGAAAATTGCGGCTCGGTGTTCTGGTGCGAGATGTGTTGCCAAATCCCGAAGGTTGGGCACTGCTCGGCATGTACGCCGGTATCGACCGCAGTCTCTTCGAACCGGTGCTCATCCGCATGGACAAGGGGGCTGGTGGTGTCTCCGTCGGCAAGCGCTTCGAGCGCGAACTTTGCCTTAGTGGACTTTCGGTAGGCGAATCCGTCGCAGCGATCCGAGCGCTGCAACTGGATCTCTTCGTAACCGGCTGCTACGTCGCCGACTACGAGAAGACGTCGGCTATTGTCGCGCACCGGCTGGCGGAGGTTCAGATCTGGCACGCCGCCGTGTGCCCGACGACCGGTGGATTTCGCAGCTTCGATTTCGCATTGTCGTGCCGCGCCACCGAACCTGGCGAGCCACAGAGGCATTACGTCGAACAACTGGCCTGGATCGAGGGGCCGCTCCAAAGCGCCTATGCCTTCACCGAAGAAACCCCTCGAAGAACCGCAAAGCTCCGGCAGGACCTCGGTGTCGCAAGAGACGCAGTGATGCTCGTGAGCGGCGCCATGGCGCACAAGATTGAGGACAGGCTTCTGGAGACCTGGGCGGCGATCTTGCGCGATGCACCGGCGTGTATGCTTGTACTCTGTCCATTCGCGTCCAACTGGTCGATGGATTTCGCGCCTGCCCGTTTTCGCGATCGGCTCTTGCGCTGCTTGCAAGCTGCAGGTGTCTCGGAAGAGCGGGCGGTTGTTCTGTCGACTCAGACACCGAACCGAGTGAGAGAGATCATGGCAAACGCCGATCTCTATCTCGATAGTTTTCCCTACACTGGAGCGACGACCGTCTGCGAAGCGCTGTCGGCAGGTACGCCTGCGTTAACTCTTGCCGGCGACTCCCTTCGCGAGTTGACAGGAACATCCTGGATTCGAGCCTGCGGACTACCTGAAATGGTCGCACACACACCTGACGATTACCGCTTCATTGCGGCGGGGCTGGCGAACGACCGCCAGAAGTTGAGAGCGCTTCGAGACCGGCTGGGCTTGGCCTTGGCGGCTGGCCCACCCGCCCACAACGATCCGCAGCGATTCGGCCACGAATTTTCGGCTGCGCTCGAAAAGATCGCGAGAGAGGCCGGTTGGTGGACGGAGCGCGTCCGCAATGATGAAAGAAGGGCGACTCGGGAATAGCGCGCGTCATCCGATGTTTCCCGGGGCCGCCGGCGCTGTTGCCGCCGGTTCAGGACGAGGGTCCAAACAACAATGCAGGTTCAGTAGACAACGAGGTATCATGCAGGCTGACTTGGTCTATGACGTAGGAATGAACAATGGGGATGATACCGCATATTACCTCCACCGAGGTTTTCGTGTCGTAGCCATCGAAGCTGATCCAGATCTCTGCAAAGGCGCCGTGAGCCGCTTCGGGAAAGAATTGGAAAGCGGACGTCTGCAGATCGTCAACATTGGGATCGCGGCAAAACCCGGCGTCTCGGATTTCTGGATATGCGAAGCACGCAGCGTTTGGAACTCTTTTGACCGCACTATTTCATCCCGTAACGGATTGCCCCACCACAGGATCCAGGTCCCTTGCCAGACGTTCGGATGGGTCTTAGAGCAATGCGGTGTGCCATTCTACCTTAAGATCGATATCGAAGGTAACGATTTCCTATGCATCGAAGCGTTACAAGATCGTGTCGATCTGCCGGCGTATGTCTCAGTTGAACTAGGTGACCTCGATCAGTTCGTCACGAAATTGAGCGCTCTCGGCTATACGGAGTTCAAGTGCATAAGTCAGTTCCAGTTCCTCCCCTTGCAACTTCCGCCCACCCCGGAGCAGCTGGCATTGGAAGCTGGGGATACGAGCACACTGCGGCGGACACGCGATTGGGTTTTCCCGGAAGGGGCATCAGGTCCATTCGGCGAGGATACGCTTGGACGATGGCTTGATCAGGATGAAGTCCGCCGGACACACGCCCACTACTCGAAGCTCCGCGACGAGCAGACCTCAACACCGTTCTGGTTTGGTGCGAGCTTTTCGTTCTGGCTGGACCTGCACGCTCGGCGTGGGATGCCGAGGGCGGCGGGCGTTTGAACTCCTTTTTTTGACGCTCCGCAGTTTACCCTGGGGACCGTATTCTGGAAGGATATCTTCAGAAGCCCCACCGCCGGAAAGGTAAAGGCACTGCATGGCCGAAGGGCGGCAGGCCATGCATAAACTTTATTTTATTCTTTTATGGAGCGGCTCGGCTTCATTCGTGTGGGGTACAGTCAGAAGGCCGGCACCACGACTCTGATCCCCAGGCGATCGAGG
>NZ_CAKXZT010000176.1:40366-89702 GCF_935825525.1 Mesorhizobium escarrei | reverse complement strand
GCAAGCCGAATACCCCATCTGCCCAGGCCACTTGACGAAAGGCCGGCGGCGCGCAAAACTGCTAAGATGTCAGACCAATTTTGGGCGTAAGTACCCATGCGAACGCGCGGCGAACTGCCCGGGGCACCTGCCACGCGTGTGGCAATCGCCACGCTCCCGCCGCTGGACCGCGGCAAACAAGTTATGGAAGCGCTGGCTGACTATGTCGAGCGCGCTGCGCTGAAGAGCGGTGACCGGCTTCCGACCGAACGCGAATTGATGGCCGCGCTTTCCGTCGGGCGTTCGACGATACGGGAGGCGATGGGGCGTTTCGAAGCGCTCGGCGTCACCGAGACCCGCAAAGGCAGCGGCACTTATCTGCTCAAGCCGATATCCGCCGGCACGATTCATTTGCCGCTGTCGCTCGATGCGGCAGAACTGCGCGATGGTCTCTTGCACACCCTCGAGGTGCGCCGCGGCATCGAGGCCGAGGCAAGCATGGTTGCGGCGCGGCGGCGGACAGTCGACGATCTGCGGACGATCGAGGAAAAACTCATCGAGATGGAGCGCGTCCATCTCGCCACCGGCACGTCTGGGCCGGAAGATCTGGCCTTTCACCTGGCCGTCTACGACGCCACGCACAATCCGCTTTTCCGGCAGCTGCTGGGGCAGATGCGCGAAGCGTTCGAACGCTTCTGGGACCATCCTTTCGACCGGCAGGATTTCGCGCGGCGATCGTTCCCGTATCACCGCGAGCTGTTCGATGCCATCGTCGCCAGGGATGCGGAGCTGGCGCGCGGAAAAACGCTGAAGATCCTCGAGATCGTGGAAGAGGATATCGAGGAAATGTCGAAATGAACGGTCCCGATTTTTTCGACCAGGCCTCGCTGATCGCCGCCCATGACGAGGGCAACGCCTTCGATGCCGTCGTCCCGCCGATCGTGCAGACCTCGCTCTTCACGTTCTCGAATTATGACGAGATGCTCGAGACATACCGCGGCGAAAAAGTGCGGCCGACCTACACGCGCGGGCTGAACCCGACCGTGCGCATGTTCGAGGAAATGCTGGCAAAGCTGGAGGGCGCCGAGGACGCGATCGGTTTTGCAAGCGGCATGTCTGCCATCTCATCGGCAGTGCTGAGCTTCGTCGAACCGGGTGACCGCATTGTCGCGGTCAGGCATATCTACCCGGACGCGTTCAGACTGTTCGGGACATTGCTCGCGCGCATGCGCATCGAGGTGACGTATGTCGACGGGCGCGACGAGGCGGCTGTCGCGAGCGCCCTGCCTGGCGCCAAGCTGTTCTATATGGAAAGCCCGACTAGTTGGGTCATGGAAACGCATGACATCGGTGCGCTTGCTGCTCTGGCAAAGTCCCGCGGTATCCCGACCATCATCGATAACAGCTGGGCCAGCCCGGTCTTTCAGCGGCCGCTGTCGCTCGGTGTCGACGTTGTGGTCCACTCCGCATCCAAGTATCTGGGCGGTCACAGCGATGTGGTGGCCGGCGTGGTCGCGGGCTCCAAGGAATTGATCGGCCGCATCCGCGGCGAAGCCTATCCATATCTCGGCGGCAAGCTGTCGCCATTCGATGCCTGGCTCTTGATTCGCGGCTTGCGCACGCTGCCGATCCGGATGCGCGCCCATCAGGCCTCCGGCCTCGAAATCGCCCGGCGCCTGCAGGAACATCCTGTTGTCGAGAAGGTCTGCCATCCGGGGTTGGCCAACCTGCTTCCCGCCGGGCTCACTGGCACGTCGGGCCTGTTCTCATTTGTCTTCCGCGACGGCATCGACATCCGCACCTTTTCCGACCGCCTCAAGCTGTTCAAGCTGGGCGTGTCCTGGGGCGGCCACGAAAGCCTCATCGTGCCCGGCGAGGTCGTGCTGCAGCAGAAGGCCCAACCCAATTCCGCGATGGCGTTCGGCGTTCATCCGCGGTCCGTGCGTCTCCATGTCGGCCTCGAGGGAACCGGGGCGCTGTGGAGTGACCTGGAAGCGGCGATCGACGCCGCTTCCGAAGAAAAGACCTGAAGCAACCAGACAAGAAGGGAACGGAAAATGAAGAAGCTCCTTATCGCCGCATTCGCCACCGTACTGATGTCGGGTGCTGCATTCGCCGACACGACGCTGAAGCTCGTGGAGGTGATCACCAGCCCCGAGCGCACCGAAACCCTGAAGTCGATCGTCTCCAAATTCGAGGCGGCCAACCCGGGCACGAAGGTCGAGGTCATCTCGCTGCCCTGGGGCGAGGCGTTCCAGAAATTCGCGACCATGGTGTCCGCCGGCGAAATCCCCGACGTCATGGAGATGCCGGATACCTGGCTGTCGCTCTATGCCAACAACGGCCTTCTCGAGAGCCTCGAACCCTATCTTGCCAAATGGGAGCACACCTCGGGTCTCACCGATCGCGCGCTCGAACTCGGCCGCGACGTGAACAACACCGCCTACATGCTGCCCTACGGCTTCTATCTCCGGGCGATGTTCTACAATAAGAAGCTGTTCAAGGAGGCGGGTGTCACCGAGCCGCCCAAGACGATGGACGAGTTCGTGGCGGCGTCGGAAAAAATTTCCAAGCTTCCAGGCAAATATGGCTACTGCCTGCGCGGCGGGCCGGGCGGCCTCAACGGCTGGATCATGTTCGGCGCATCCATGGCCGGCTCCAACAAGTTCTTCAATGAAGACGGCACCTCGACGATGAACAGCGAAGGCTGGGTCAAGGGACTGACCTGGGTCGTCGACCTGTACAAGAAGGGATTGGCGCCGAAGGACAGCGTCAACTGGGGTTTTAATGAAATCGTCGCCGGATTCTACACCGGCACCTGCGCAATGCTCGATCAGGATCCAGACGCGCTGATCGCGATAGCCGAGCGGATGAAGCCGGAAGACTACGGTGTCACGACCATGCCGAAGGGGCCGAGCGGAAAGACGTTCCCGACCATCGGCTACGCCGGTTGGTCGATGATGGCGGCCAGTCAGAACAAGGACCTCTCCTGGAAGCTGATCGAAACGCTCGAAGGGCCGGAGGGCAATATCGAGTGGAACAAGCGCACCGGAGCGCTGCCGGTCCACAAGTCGGCCGAAAAGGATCCCTTCTACGCAAGCGAGCAGTTCAAGGGCTGGTTCGCTGAACTCGAGGACAAGGATGCAGTGCCAACGGTCATGCCGACCTATCTCGAGGAGTTCGCCTTCTTCAAGGACTCGATGGTCATCAAGACCAGTCAACAGGCACTGCTTGGCGATATCACGCCAGAGGAAATGGCCAACCAGTGGGCCGACTATCTGACCAAGGCGCAGCAGAAATACCTGGCCAAGAAATAAACGGCGGACGCCAGGCGTCGGAGCCGCCCATCGCGGGTGGCTCCGATAGGTCTCGTCCATGGTCGATTGGAAGAATGGTCGATTGGAAGGATGGTCGATTGGAGCGAAAGCGTTAGCTGATGGTTTTTGACGCCACCGCCGGGTTCCCGGAATCGCGCCGTCGGTCGCTGGTCGACCGGATCACGCGCCACGCCGAGCCATATCTTTACACCGCCCCGGCGCTGATTCTGATCGTCACCATCATGCTGGCGCCGCTGGTGCTAGGCCTGTCCTACGCCTTCCGCGACGTGCACTTGCTCAATCCCTTTTCTGGCGGGTATGTCGGGCTCGATCATTTTCGCACCCTTTATGATGACGACAATTTCTATCGGGCGCTGCGCAACACGCTGTGGTGGACCGGCGCGTCCGTCTTGCTGCAATTCGTGTTCGGCCTGATCCTGGCGCTGTTGCTCGACCGGCCGTTCGCCGGCCGCGCCATAGCGCAGGCGCTGGTGTTCCTGCCCTGGGCGGTGCCGACTTTCCTCACCGGGCTCAACTGGGCGTGGCTGTTCAACCCCGTCATCGGACCGCTGCCGCATTGGCTTTATGCGCTCGGCCTCATGAATGAGCCGGCCAACATCCTTTCCAATCCGCAGCTTGCCATGTGGGGACCGATCATCGCCAACGTCTGGTGGGGCATTCCCTTCTTCGCCATCACGCTGCTGGCCGCGCTCCAGGCCATCCCGCGCGACCTCTACGAGGCGGCGGCGATCGACGGCGCCGGGGCATTCAGGCGGTTCACGTCGATCACCTTGCCGTTCCTTGCGCCGACCATTGCGATCACCGTGCTGTTGCGCACCGTCTGGATCTCGAACTTCGCCGACCTGATCATCGTCATGACCAGCGGCGGGCCTGCCGACCGCACGCAGATCGTCGCGAGCTACATCTTCACGCAAGCCTTCAGGGCCCTGGATTTCGGCTATGCCTCGGCCATTGCGCTGGTGCTGCTCGTCCTGTTGCTCGCCTATTCGATGCTGATCGTCATGCTGCGGCAAGTCCTGATGGATCGGGCCTGATCGGGATGACCAGATGAACAACTATTCGACGTTCGGCACCGCGCTGCACCGCCTGGCGATCCTTTGCTACGTCCTCTTTGCATTGTTCCCGCTGTTCTGGCTGTTGAAAGTATCGGTCACGCCGAACGACCTGCTCTATTCCGAGGGCGTGCGCATGTGGCCGTCGCGGATGAGCTTTGAACATTTCCGCTTCGTGCTGGCCCACAGTGCGTTCCCGGTCTTCTTCAGGAACAGCATGATCGTTGCCGGTGCGACGGCCGTGATCGTGACGCTGCTCGCGTCTCTCTCCGGCTATGCGCTGTCGCGCTTCACCTTCCGCGGCAAATACTGGCTGGTTGCGCTGATGCTGCTCACCCAGATGTTTCCATTGGTGATGCTGGTCGCGCCGATCTTCAAGATGCTCTCGCCGCTCGGGCTGACCAACAGCCTGACCGGGCTGGTGGTCGTCTACACCGCCTTCAACATCCCCTTCGCGACGTTCCTGATGCAGTCGTTCTTCGACGGCATTCCCAAGGAATTGGAGGAGGCGGCCAAGATCGATGGCGCCACGCAGTTCATGGCGTTTCGCCAGATCGTCCTGCCGCTGACGCTGCCCGGCATTGCCGCGACGCTGGGTTTTGTATTCACCGCCGCATGGAGCGAACTGCTGTTCGCGCTGATGCTGATTTCGGGCAACAGCGCCGCCACGTTTCCGGTCGGTCTGCTCACCTTCGTGTCGAAGTTTTCGGTCGATTTCGGGCAGATGATGGCGGCCGGCGTGCTGGCGCTGATCCCGGCCTGCCTCTTCTTCCTGTTCATCCAGCGCTATCTGGTCCAGGGCCTGACGGCCGGCGCGGTCAAAGGCTGAGGGGGGTTCATGGCATCGATCGACATCCGCAACGTCCGCAAGAATTTCGGCATCGTCTCCGTGCTGCACGGCGTCGATCTGTCGATAGAGAACGGCGAGTTCGTGGTGCTGGTGGGGCCGTCGGGCTGCGGCAAGAGCACGCTGCTGCGCATGATCGCCGGGCTCGAGGAGGTGACCGAAGGTGAGATCCGGATCGACGGCATGCGCGTCAATGAGCGGGCGCCCAAGGACCGCGACATCGCCATGGTGTTCCAGTCCTACGCGCTCTACCCGCACATGAATGTCGCCGAAAACATGAGCTACGGCCTCCGGATCCGGAAGGCTGCCCGCGAGAAGATCACGGCCGCCGTCAGCAATGCGGCCAGGAAGCTTGAGCTGCAGCCGCTGCTTGCGCGACGGCCCAAGGCACTGTCGGGCGGTCAGCGCCAGCGCGTGGCGATGGGCCGCGCGATCGTGCGACAGCCCAAGGCATTCCTGTTCGACGAGCCGCTGTCCAATCTCGACGCGCGCTTGCGCGAGCAGATGCGGGCAGAGATCAAGAAGCTGCACCGCGATCTCGGCGCGACCTCGATCTATGTCACCCACGACCAG
This sequence comes from Mesorhizobium escarrei, assembly GCF_935825525.1. Taxonomy (GTDB): domain Bacteria; phylum Pseudomonadota; class Alphaproteobacteria; order Rhizobiales; family Rhizobiaceae; genus Mesorhizobium; species Mesorhizobium escarrei. Next base: position 83,913 of record NZ_CAKXZT010000176.1, on the reverse strand, counting down.
ATTGAGGCGATGACCTTGGCCGACCGGATCGTCGCCATGCATGAGGGCGTGGTGCAGCAGGTCGGCAGCCCGCTGCAGCTTTACGACCGCCCTGCCAACCTGTTCGTGGCCGGCTTCATCGGATCGCCGGCCATGAATTTCCTGTCGGCGCGCTATGAGGTCGGCGCAGGCACGGCCGGCGCACGATTGCCTGACGGAACGCTGATTGGGCTTTCGTCTGGTTATCAACTGGAGGAAGGCGCGGCGGTGACGCTTGGCATCCGGCCGGAGCATGTCGAGATGTCGCCGGGCTCGGAGAGCAGCCTGAGGGCGACGGTCGACCTGATCGAGCCCACCGGCTTCGGCATCATCCTGCATCTCGGCCTGCATGGCCTGCCGTTCAACGTCTTCACGCTCGAGCGGGCCGCGCTGACGGCCGGACCGACTGTGACGGTGGCTTTCCCGCCGCAACATCTGCATTTGTTCGACGAGACGGGAATGCGCGCATTGGAATCGAGCCTCCAGAAGGGGAAGGGCTGATCCTCCTTATCGGGCGCTCAGATCATTCGGATTCTCCCAAGACCGGTTCCCACCTTTGGGTCCGATGCTATTGTCTATCTTGGCACCGCCGAATTCGATACGACATTTGAATCGCGGCCCCGACATGGCTCTGGGACGAGATGGAACGCGCCCACGGCGGCGCTAGACCATGATCCCGAACCGAAGGTCAGCGAAGCAAAAAAGTGAGAACCGATTTTCGGACGAGATCATGGTCAAACAAAAGCAGGCAAGGTAGTCGAGCGCATGCGCTTTCTGTTTCTTCTGATCCTGCTCGCCGGCATCGGCATCGGCGTCGTCTATCCCTGGGCGATGACCAATTTCTCCGGCCATGAGATCGGGACCTGGCGGGTCTATGAACAGGGCCGGTTCAAGCCGGTGACGGTGCCGCTGGCCGCTCGCGACGCGCCGGTGCGGGTGCTGGTCGACCTCACCGCCAGGGCCGAACGCATCGTCGTCTCGCAACAGCGCACCGTGCTGACGCTGACCGCTGCCACAGGCGGCAGGACGGTACTCGCCTCGACGCTGCAGTTCACTCATGCCGAGAATCCGCGCCAGGTCAGCCCGCAACTGCCGGACAACGTCTTCCGCGACGAGGCAGGCCTGATCGCGACGGTCAGCCCCGGCCCCTACATCTTCACCGTTGGCCCCGGCGACGCCGAGGACATCGAGATGCGGGCGGTGGACCTCGTGCTGCGCTCCGGCGTTGGCGAGGTCGATCGCCGGGCGCAGCCGGTTGGCTTCTCGTTGATGGCTGTCGGCCTGATCGGGCTGGTGCTGGCGTTTCGTTACGGCCGCCGCCGGCAGCAAGATCCGAACTCGAAGCCGCCGCCGCCGCGCTGGGGCAGGGGCTCGAATTAGCTCGTGAATTACCGCCACGCCTATCACGCCGGAAACTTCGCCGATGTCGTCAAGCACGTCGTGCTGAGCCGGCTCGTCGAATATCTGAAACAGAAGGACAAGGCGTTTCGCGTCATCGATACCCATGCCGGCGTCGGCCGCTACGATCTGTCGTCGACTGAGGCGCAAAAGACCGGCGAGTGGCAAGGCGGCATCGGCCGGCTTGTCGATGCCTCGCTCGACGCGCCGGCGGCAGCGCTTCTGGCACCTTATCTGGAAGCCGTCCGTTCGCTCAATCCCGAAGGCGGCGTGAAAAAGTATCCGGGCTCGCCGCTGATCGCGCGTCATCTCATGCGCAAGCAGGACCGGCTGTCGGCGATCGAGTTGCATCGCCAGGATGCCGCGAAACTGAGGGCGCTATTCGCCGGCGATTTCCAGACCCGGGTGATCGAGCTCGACGGCTGGCTGGCACTCGGCGCGCATCTGCCGCCGAAGGAAAAGCGCGGCCTCGTGCTGGTCGATCCGCCGTTCGAGGAGGAGGGCGAGTTCGACCGCCTCGTCGACGGGCTGCGCAAAGCGCACAAGCGCTGGCAGCCCGGAGGCGTCTATGCGTTGTGGTATCCGGTCAAGGACCGCAAGGCGGTCGCCGCCTTCCGCAAGGCGCTGGTGCAGTCAGGTGTCCCGAAGCTGCTCGACATCGGCTTCGAGATCAGGCCGCCATCGGCCGAGCCCAGCCTTGACGGCAGCGGCATGGTGGTGGTCAACCCGCCGTTCACGCTGGAGCGCGAATTGCGCACGCTGCTGCCGGCCTTGCACAAATTGCTTTTCGTTGAAAAACCGGCGCATTGGACGCTGGAATGGCTGGCCGCGTAGAGGTGGCGGACGTATCCGCGCGCCTGCCCTGGTTGAAGGCGATCTCAGACTAGGAAACCATTGTCGCTACAACCGCTTGACCGCGCGCTAGCGAATCCGCACAGTGCACGCAGTCGACCATAAGAGGCTGCCATGACTCGCTTCGCCCAATCCGCCCTTGCCGCACTGATCGCCCTTTGCACGCCGCTCGGCACGTCACTCGCTGTCACCCAGGCAGCAAAGGCGGCCGACCTTGCCGTCTATACCGAAGAAGACAGCGGCGTTTGCGGTGAGGCCTGGGTGCTGAACAAGATCACCAGCCGCTTCTCCTATCAGGTGCACCACGTGCCGAATCTGCCCGACGTCGAGATCACCGATTTCCAGGGCATCCACCAGAATCGCTATCTGCCAGCCAACGAAACCTGGCCGATTGGCCGCCGCTATTGCGGCGCTACCGTCAGCCTGTCCGACGGCGACGCCCGCAGCATCTGGTATCTGATCGAGGAAGGGCAGGGCTTTGCCTCGATCGGCGATAATGTCGAATTCTGCGTCGCGGGCTTCGACCGCTGGATGGTCTACAACGGCCGCTGCCGCGTCCTGCGCTGACCGCGTTCACGAGGCTGCTCCGCCTCATCGAGGACGGCGCGAAGGAAGGCGGCGTGACCGCGATATGCGCGCCGTCCGACTGACGTCGCCTTGACCCGCGTCTGCGGTCGACGTCCGACAAACAGCTTTTCGACATCGACATAGCCCGCCGTGGCAAGCGTATCGATATGCGCGCCGAGATTGCCGTCGGTCGCATTCACGATGACCTTCAATCGGGTGAATTCCAGCGCTTCGCGCCGTTCCAGAGAATTCAGCGCCGCCATGATCCTGAGCCGCACGCTCTGGTGGATGATTTCGTCGGCAGCCATTGTCGGGCCTGCTGTGGTGTCCGGCGTTCAGTCTCACTGATCTGGGACAGCGCCGCTTGATCTTTGCGCGAATGACATGCGCTTCTCCGCATACTGCAGAATACTCTGCCGAATAGAGTAATCTGTCAACCTTGGCAAAAAATGTCCTCTCGAACGCAGGCAAGGTCCTGGCGCAGAGCGGGCCGCGTTTTGCTTTTGTAGCTTGTGTAGATCGTCTGGTTGCACAAGACGATGAGATGGTTGAAGCAGTCCATCATGGTGTTGCCGGTCGATGATCGACGAGCAAAACGGCTGCTAACCTTCAGCGCTTCGTTGCGAGATTGGTCCGGGAAAGCGCGCAGAATGTCTGTCGCAAACCCTCGGCAAAGCGCGAAGTGCAGCAGCCGCATTTTGCGAAAACAGCACGAGCGTGTGTCGCCGGTAATCAAAACTTAAACTGAAAGAATCATGCTAATGCTTCGCTGGCTAGACAAGCGCGAGTCAGATATGCATTACACGCCGGGTCATTAACGGCCGTCGGCACAACGAAGGGGCATGATATGGCTAAACAGTCATCCAAAGCGCCGGCATCCAAGTCACCGGCAAAGCAGGCACCGGCAATGAAAGCACCAATAAAAGCAGTGGCGGCAAAGGCCGCAGCAGCTGTGAAGAAAGCAGCACCTGCTGCCAAGCCGAAGGCCGCCGCGGCCAAGGCAAAAGCAGCGCCGGCCAAGAAGCCGGCCGCGAAGGCCGCGGCAAAACCGGCGGTGAAGAAAGCAGCACCTGCCAAGGCTGCGTCCGCCAAGGCAAAAGCAGCGCCGGCCAAGAAGCCGGCTGCGAAAGCCGCGGCAAAGCCGGCAGCGAAGAAGGCAGCACCTGCCCAGACTGCGCCGGCCAAAAAGACTGCGCCGGCCAAGAAGGCTGCACCGGCCAAGCAGGCTGCGCCGGCAAAGAAAGCAGCTGCAGCGAAGTCTTCGGTAGCGGTGAAGAAAGCAGCGCCTGCGGCCAAGCCGAAGCCCGCGACCGCGAAGGCCAAGAAGTAATCGCGTTTCTTCGCTCGCGGAGGACAGTGCTGAAGACGGTTGAGGGCGGGTGCCGACAGGCGCCTCGCTCGCAGGGCCGGTGCTCGGGCAGCAACAGAGGCGGAGGGAAGACAGCTTTTCGCAGCTCCCAGGACTTCGCCGTGCGGCGAAGTCCGCTGGGGCATTTCTCTGTGCCGGAGAGAATTCTTGGTGCAAGACCGAGTTGGCTCGGTTTCGGATCCGTCTGACCTGCTCAGATGCTCTTAGGCTGGAACTGCCGCACCGCTCGTTTGCCTCGGGACCGTGGAGGAGGACGGTCGTTCGCCGTGGCGCCCGGTTTTTCCGCCTGTGGCTGTTGATCATGGCGGGATGTCCGGCCAACAGTGTCGCGGAAATGGATCATACGCAGATTCAAAGTGCTACAGCGTCCTTTGCGCGTCCATGCTCCGTACTCGGCAAACAGGAACCCGATCATGCCCAGACTGCTCTACGCGTCCACGTCACCCTATAGTTCCAAGGTGCGCATGGCCGTGCTTTATACCGGCATCGCCGTCGATCTGGTGCCGATAAAAACCGAAGACAAACCGGCTGAGCTGATCGACGCCAATCCACTCGGCAAGATCCCGGTGCTGGTGCTCGACGACGGCCGCTCGATCCACGACAGCCGCGCCATCACCCAGCATCTCAACCGCATGTCGAAGAACGCGCTGTTTCCGCGCAATCCAGACAAGCGCCTCGAGGCGGAAGTGCTTGAAGCGCTGGCCGACGGCATCTGCGACTGCGCGCTGTCGATGGTCTATGAGCGGCGCACGCGCCCCGAAGACATGGTCTACCAGCCGTGGCTCGACCGCCAATGGGCGAAGATCACCAGTGCGCTCGATCTGCTCAACGCCAATCCGCCAAAGCTGCCAAAGAAGATCACCACCGGCCAGCTGGCGCTGCGCGCCTGCCTTGGCTATCTCTCACTGCGCTTTGCCGGAAAATGGGAAAAGGGCCGCAACCGGCTGGTCCGCTGGGCAGCGCGCTTCGACGAGAAGTTTCCGGAGCTGAAGCCGGCGGTTCCGGGCTGAGCGGGCGGTGGTGATAGCCGATCTCCCCCTTGCGGGGGAGATGCCCGGCAGGGCAGAGGGGTGCTGTCCCTCCAGATTCTTCGCCTGTTCGGATAATCTTGAAGCTCATTCACTGCAGAAGAACAAGTCGTAGGCTGGCGTTCCTGCCCACCCCCTCTGTCCTGCCGGACATCTCCGCCGCCAGGGGGAGATCGGTAGCTTCTGTGGCACAGCACATGTTGCGACAAGTTTGTTGCCGTCTCGTACAAAGTTCTCGAAACCGGTGAGCTCCTGGGCTAGAAAGGCGGCCAGGAGCCCATGTGAAAAACCCTGCGATGAACGAAACCGACGATAGCAGCCTGAATGGCGGACGCAGCGCGCTGTTTGCGCCGCCGGGCGACGCGTCCGGGGCGGAACCGGTTTCGCGCCCGCGCAAGGCGCTACTGTCCTCCTCGATGGTCGGCTCGACGAATCGCGGCCGCGTGCTGCAGGCTCTGTTCGATCTCGGGCCCACCAGCCGTGCCGATCTGGCGCGGCTTGCCGGCGTAAACCGCACCACCATTTCCGGCATCGTGCAGCCGCTGATCGACGACCAGGTGCTGATCGAGAGCGACCCTATCCCGGCCAATCCCGGCGGCGGCAAGCCGGCGCGGCCGCTGTGGTTCTCGCCCAATGCCCGTCCGATCTGCGGCGTGCTGCTGATGCCTGACGCCGTGCATGCCTGCGTGGCGACGCTCGACGGCAATATCGAATCGGAACGCAAGATGGCGCTGCCTGACGGCAAGGGGCCGATCGGGCCGATCATCGAGACGATCGCCGAATGCGTCGGCGACACGCTGGCCAAGGCACGACGCACGCCCTTCGGCATCGGTGTTGCCGTCGGCGGCATGGTCGATACCGATCGCGGATCGATCGTCACCATCAATCTCGCGCCGGCGCTCGACCGCTATCCGCTCGCCGACGAGCTTGGCCGGCGCTTCGGCCTGCCTGTCAAGCTCGACCACCATCCGCGCGCCTTGCTGGTCGGCGACCGCTGGTTCGGCGCCGGGCGCGGCGTCAGGCAGTTCGCGGTCGTCTACACCGGCGAGGTTCTGGGCGGCGCGCTCTATTTCGACGGCCACCTCTACCGCGGCACGGCAGGCGCTGGGGGCGAACTCGGCCACACCTTTGTACAGCTCGACGGCGAGCTCTGCCGCTGTGGCAGGCGCGGCTGCTGGGACACCATCGCCACGTTGAGCTGGCTCAGGCGCGAGGCCGCCGGCGCGGCCCTGCCGGAGCCCGAACTGATCGATTCGGCACGTCTCGTCGACATGGCGGCGCGCCGATTGCCGGGGGCGGCCGAGCTGCTCGATCGCTATGCACGCAACGTCGCCGTCGGCATCGCCAATCTGCAGCAGACGGTGGCGCCCAACATCTTCATCCTGCATGGCGATGTCGTGCTCGGCGGCGACCGCCTGCTGGGCGCGATAGCGGATCATGTCCGTGCCATGGTTCCCTCGCGCCCGGGTGGCAAGATCGAGTTCATCGCTGGCGATGCAGGCGATGGGGCTGCGCTTTTAGGCGCCGCCGGACTGGTGATCTCCGAACTGCTACAGCTTCCGATCTAGGCCCACCTTCTCCCACAACGGGGAGAAGGGGAAGCCAATGCCACGTCTACTACCCTGCTAGCCCTGGATAGCTTTGGAACCACGGCTGCATGCGTTCGAATCGCGCTGCCATGGCCAGCACGCTCTCGTCGGCGTGCCGCTGCCCGATGATCTGCAGGCCGACCGGCAGGCCCTGTGCTGTCAGGCCGGCTGGAACCGAGATCGCGGGATGGCCGGTGTAGTTGATCGGGTAGGTCATGCACCAGCCGATCAACGGATCGACCGCCTCGCCACCGATCGATGTCGGCCCGATCGTGTTGCCGTCGGTGGCGTTCCTGACCGGCGGAATGGCCAGCGTCGGCGAGACGATCAGGTCATGGGTCTCGAACACATCCTCGAGGCCGTCATGGACGCCGGTGCGCAAACGATCGTCGAGCGCATGGTCGACGGCGGACACCCTGTAGGCGCCTTCCAGCATGGCGAGGAATTGCGGGGTCAGCACCGCGGCGTGCTCGCCCATCAGGTCGATACCTTCCTGTTTCCAGTACACGGCGATTGCCGCATAGTGGATCGAGATCGTGCGCACCCAGAGCGCCGCCAGTTCCTTGTGGTCGGCTTTGAAATCGAGTTCGACCTCATCAACGTCGACGCCGTGCTCCCGCATGACCTCGACCGCGCTGGCAATAACAGCGGCGACCTCAGCGTCGACCGGAAAGTTGCCGAGGCGCGGGCTGTAGGCGACGCGCAGCTTCCGTGCCGGGGCTTGCACGGAGCCCACATAGTCCACGCCATCATTGGGCAGGCTGAACGGGTCGCGGCTGTGCGGCCCGGCCATGATCTTGGTCATCAGCGCGGCGTCCGCAACGGTGCGGGCAAGCGGTCCAATATGGACAAGCGGATGCCCCCACAGGAACCCGTCGGGGCGCGTCACCGAAGGGATGCGACCGAAGGAGGGCTTGAAGCCGACGGTGCCGCTGAACGAGGCCGGGATGCGCACCGAGCCGCCGCCATCCGTGCCTTGCGCCAGCGCCGCCATGCCGTCGGCGACTGCTGCCGCGCTGCCGCCCGACGAGCCGCCGGAATTATAGCCGGTCGCCCATGGCGTGCTGGTCGGCCCGAAGCGCAAATTGTCGGTGATGCCCTTGTGGCCGAACTCCGGCGTGTTGGTCTTGCCGAGCACGATGGCGCCGGCATTGAGCAGGCGCTCGACCGCCGCCGCGCTGTTTTTCGGCACCCGGTTCTGCACCGCCCGCGACGCCATTGAGGTCGGCACCCCGGCGACGTCGTCGAGATCCTTGATGCCGACCGGCACGCCATGCAGCGGGCCAAGAGGGCCGCCGGTCATCACCGCCTTCTCGGCGCCACGCGCGGCGTCCATCGCCTGGTCGCCGAGAACTAGCGTGTAGGCGTTGACGACCGGGTTGCGCGCTTCTATGCGGCGCAGATAGGCCTCGGTCACCTCGACCGGCGACACGTCGCGGCGCCGGATGCGCGCGGCCAGTTCCGTGGCCGGCAGGAAACAGAGCTGCGTCAGGTCGTCTGCAGAAGTCATGAAAGCCATTCCGTCTTGTTGGGTTCTATTTGATGAACACTGGATTTGCGGAGCCGCCCGTTCCCTTGCTCACCTTGGCCGGGCTGGCGCAGTAGAAGCCTTCGTAACGGCGGTCTAAGGCGCAGTCGGTGGCCAGCGCGTCGAGCGACGCCATTTCGGTGAACACGACGCCCAGATTGCGCATCAGCGCCGCGTGCAGCACCAGCATCAGCCCGGTCTCGGGCTCGTAGGTTGTCTCATTGGCCAGCGTGTCGGTGACCAGGCAAGGGATCTGCATCTTGTCGAACCAGCGCACGAGGTCGAGGCTGAAGGTCAGGCCGGGCTCCCAATATCCTTCACCGATCGCCTGGTGTCCCGCGGCCAGCGCGCCGACCCAGCCGGTGCGGACGAGAAGAATGCTGCGCGGCAGGATGTCGACGCCTTGCGCCTGCGCGCATTCCATCAGGTCGCAATGGGTGAACGTCTCGGCACGATCCAGCATCGGTTTGCCGCGGAAGCGGGCCATGTCTAACAGCACGCCGCGGCCGACGATGCCGCGCTCGGCGATCGGCATGATGCCGGCCTTGGTCATACCGCCGTTGGTGCTGCTCGCGGCAAAGCCGTTCCACAGCGTGTCGTCGAACCACATGTGGCCGAGCGCGTCGCAATGCGTGCCGGCCTGTGCGAAACCGGTGATATAGTCGTCGGCGAATTCGAGGCCGCCGGCGAGCGGCTGCCAATGGCCGTTCTCGAAACCGGCCTTGTCGGCGACCATGAAATGCTTCGCCGGCCAGCGGCCGGGAAACACGGCGTCGCCTTCCTGGGTCGCGACCGGCACGCCGAGCGTGAAGGTGCGGCCGTGCCGCACTGTGGCCAGGCCGCGCTTGACCTCGTCTGATGTCAGATAGTTGAGCGCACCGATCTCGTCGTCGGCGCCCCAATGGCCCCAGCGATTGGGCGCATCGGCCAGCAGCCGTCGCAGCGTTATCGTGTCGGTCGCGCTCATGCTCCCGCTTCCGTGGTCGCTGGACGGGGTGTCATCGGCTCCTTCGCGCCGGTGATGTAGGCGACGACGTCTTCCATATTGGTGGCGGAGCTCGCGAGGTCGGCGGCTTTGCGGCCCCTGCGCATCACCACCACGCGGTTGCACACCTGCCAGAGGTGATCGAGGTTGTGCGTGACCATGACGATCGTCAGCCCTTGGGCGCCGAGCCGTTTGATGAGGTCGAGCACTTCGCGGGATTCGCGCACGCCTAGCGCCGCCGTCGGTTCGTCCAACAGCAGCAGCTTATGGCCCCAGAAGGCGCCGCGCGCGATCGCCACCAATTGGCGCTGGCCGCCAGACATGCGGTCGACCGGCTTGCTGCGTATGCCGGGGATGTCGATGTTGAGTTCCTCGAGGCCCCGCATCGCGGTATCGCCCATCGATTTGCGGCGGATCCAGCGCAATAGCGCCGGACCGCGGCCAATCGCGATCTCGCGGCCGAGGAAAAAGTTCTCGGCCGCGGTGAAGGTGCCGATCAGCGACAGGTCCTGATAGACCGTCTCGATGCCGAGGCGTTGCGCCTCGGCCGGCGGCGACAATTTTTGCGGCCGGCCTTCGAGGATGACATCGCCGGAAGTCGGATCGTGGGCGCCGGCCAGGACCTTGATCAGCGTCGACTTGCCGGCACCATTGTCGCCGACGAGGCCGATGACGTCACCTTTGGCGATGTCCAGCGAAACATTGTCGAGCGCCTGGATACCGCCGAAGCTGCGGCTAATCCGGCGCAGGCTGAGCAGCATAGCCTGGGCCATCCTACCCCCTCCCGTAGCGGCGGCCGATGCCGCCGAGCGCCACGGCGACAACGAGCAGGCAGCCGGTGAACAGGAACTGGGTGAAGATCGGCGCGCCGATCATGGCCAGACCATTGTTGCCGACGGCGACCGTCAGCACGCCGATCAAGGTTCCGAGGATGTGGAACTGACCCTCCCTGAGCGCGGCCGAACCGAGGAAGGCGGCCGAGAACGAAGTCAGCATGAAGCCGTCACCGGCCGTCACCTGTCCGGACCCTAGATTGGAAGCCATCAGCACGCCGCCTATTGCTGCGCAGGTGCTGGCGATGGCGAAGGCGACGATGCGGCTGCGGTCGACGGCGACGCCGGCGCGCCGCGCCGATTCCGGGCTGACGCCGATCGCCTTGATATGCTGGCCCTGCACCGTGCGGTTGAGGATCATCCACAGCAGCACCAATACGACGGCCATGATGATGACCAGATGCGGCACCCCGGCGATCCGGCCGATGGCGATGTTCGTGAATTCGCGCGACTGGGTGAGCTGCAGCGGGATCCCGCCCGAATAGGCGTAGTTCAGTCCGACGACGATCGTGCCGGTGCCAAGCGTGGCGATGAAGGCGTTCACGCCGATCTTGGAAACGACGATGCCGTTGACGATACCGATGATGGTGCCGAGGCCGACGACGAGGACGATGGCGAGCGGGATCGGCAGCCCGCTGCTGCTCAAGAGGCCGACCACGAGCAGCCCGGAGAAACTCGCGACATAGCCGATGCTGAGGTCGAAATCGCCGGCCACGAGCGGCACGGTGAGGCCGGCCGCGACGATGGTGCCGATCGCCATGTCATTGATGATGTTGCGGAAATTTCCAATTGTCGCGAAGGTCGCCGGCTGCAGCACCGAGAAGATCACCAGCATCGATGCCAGCACGATGATGGTGCCGTAGGTCCCGAGAAGGCGCATCAGCAGCGCGCGCCGATCGCGGGCGCTGGGCGATGGATACAACGCCTGCGTTGTCGATGAAACACGAGGCGTGTCTGCCGGAACGGGAGTTTCGGACAGGGAATGGTCAGCGGACATGGCGGCTCTCATGATGGGGCTCCGATCCGGCCGGGCAAGCCTGGCCGGATCGTCAATCTACAGAAGCTCACTGCGGATTGTTCTTCATGAACTGGTCGGCATTGTCCTTGGTGACGAGCGTGTAGCCCGGCACGAAGGATTTCGGCTGCCACTGGTCGCCGGCGGACAAGATGTCGGGGATCTGGTCGATCAGCATCTTGCCGGCCGAAGTCAGGTCGACGCCGAGCGTGGCGGTCATCGTCCCGTCCTTGACCGCCTGGACGGCGGGCGCCGTGGCGTTGAACGAATAGACCTTCACGTCGCTGCGGCCATTCTGCTTCAGCGCCGCGATCGCCCCCATAGCGTTGTCGTCATAGCAGTTGAAGATGGCGAACGGCCCTTTGGCGTCGGCATTGGCGGCGAGCCAGGCGCTGGTCGCGGCCTGCGAGGATTCGGCGGCGCCTGGGATGCTGATCTCGTGCGAGGTCGCCTTGAGCCCCGGATTCGCCTTGACCGCCGCATCGAAGGCGTCGGCGCGCTCCCGGCACGGGATGCCGGGATGATAGGTAAGGTTGAGCAGGGTCCCCGTGTTGCCGATGTCCTTCAGCATCAATTCGAGCAGCGGCGGCGCGGCACCGGTGCTTGCCGAAAGCGCGATACCGTCGGCCATGCCGCCGCCGGCGGAAAGCACCGGAATCTTTGCGTCCGCTGCGGCCTGGAGCCCGGCTGCGAGGCCGGTCGAATCGAATACGGTGACAATGATGGCGTTCACCTTCTTGGTCGCCAGCTGCTTGATGCTGGTGATCGCCTGCGAAGGATCGCCATTGGCATTGAGCGTTTCCACCGTCCAGCCTTTGGACTGGGCTTCCTTGGTCATGGTGTCGACCATCTGGTTGGTGTCGACATCGGAGGTCGAGAAGGTGACGATGCCGATCGTCAGCTTGTCGTCAGCGGCAAGCGCCGCCGGTACGAAGGATGCCGCGACGAGCGCCGCGGCGGAGAATTTCTGAAAGCGGTTCACTTGCATTCCCCTTTTGACCGAGTGTTCCTGCCCACAGCTGACCTTCTCAGCCTCGGCTGAACGGGTCGTCACAGATCGAACTGTTTGTTCGTGCGAGCCACGTACTAACTATAGTCATAAGCCTTGATAGGGAGCAACGGCTAATTTCGTTGGGGTTAGGAAGGAAGGCGGAGCGCGGCGAGTTGTCGCGGAAGGGGGGGACGTCAAAAGGGCGGACGTCGCACAAAGACACAAAAAAAGCCGGGCGCGAGGCCCGGCTTTTTCGTGTCGTGGCTTGGACGATTTTAGAACTTCATACCGACGCCGAAGGTGACGCGGTTGTCGGTCGACTTGACGTTGCCGATACCGTTAAAGTCCTTGTCGCCGAAGTCGGTGTAGCGATACTCGACACGGCCGAACACATTGTCGGTGATCTTGATGTCGGTACCGACGCCGGCCGTCCAGCCGAGCATGGTGTTTTCGTCGCTGGCGCCGGGCGCTTCGATCTCCTGGTTCTTGAGCGCGCCACCGGCGGTGCCGTAGAGCAGGATTTCCGGGGTGACGGCGTAGCCCAGGCGGGCGCGCAGCGAGCCTTCGAAGCCGCCCTTGGCCTCGACCCCGGCGTCGTCGCCCTCGATGCCGCTATAGCCGATATCGGCTTCAGCACCGTACACGAAGTTCTCCGCCTGCCACTGATAGCCGCCGAAGACGCCGCCGACGAACCCATCGGTGTCGACGTCAACGCCGCCGACGCCGAACTCCTCGGCATCGGCGTGACCGCTGAAGCCGTAGCCGACGCTCACACCGGCATAGGGACCGGCCCAGGAAGCGACCGGCAGTTCGGCGATCGGGGCGGGTGCCGGCGGCTCTTCCGAGATGACGTCAGCAGCATAGGCGGTTCCGCCGAGGGCGAAGAGCCCGAACGCCACCGCCAGCGGTCGCGCAAATTTTAGATTGGCTTGCATTGTTCTTTACTCCTTAAGCCACAGGCACAGGCTTGCTTTTCACAAGCGCCCTCAACCCGCCGGGGGGATAAACGGGTCTGGCGCTCAACGGTTCCGAATGTCGTGTCGAAATGCGGCTGAAGCGAACCTGAACTTGGGTCATTACCGGGCACGAATGAGGCTGAATTTTGACGTTGCATCAGCGCAACAGATGGTGTCAGGAGGCTTTGCCGTGCCGCGCTGAACACCGCTTGGAGCAAGGGGTCCGGAGCCCTATATTGCGGTCTGACGGCCGAGTCCCGGCCACAGTCGAAAGACCGATCCGGCCGCTTTGCCACAATGCTGCCCAAGGTCCGAACGGCATTTAACGCTTGGCCAGCCATAGTTCGCCGACTGGCTGAAATCGAAGCCCATTGAGGATTGACAGGATGAGCAAGGCCGCTGGAACGGCGCTGGTGACGGGCGGGGGCAAGCGGATCGGCAAGGCTATCGTCGAGGATCTGGCCGCGAACGGTTTTGCTGTCGCCATCCATTGCAACCGCTCGCGGACCGAGGCGGAAGCGTTGGCTGCGCGGATCAACGGCGGCCATTTTGGCCAGGATGGCCGCGCCGCTGTGGTCGCCGCCGACCTGACCGACATGGCCGCAGTCGGCGACCTGGTCGGCCGCGCCGCAGCCGCGCTCGGACCTGTTACACTGCTGGTCAACAATGCCTCGCTGTTCGTGGACGACACGGTTGAGGACGTCGACTGGCTTGCCTGGGACCGTCACTTCGTCGTCCATGTGAAGGCGCCGGCACTTTTGGCGCAAGAATTCGCCCGCGCTCTGCCGGAAGGCCAAGACGGGCTGATCGTCAATATGATCGATCAGCGCGTCTTGCGCCCGACGCCTCGCTATTTCTCCTATGCGCTGTCGAAATCGACATTGTGGACGCAGACGCAGATGATGGCGCAGGCGCTGGCACCCCGCATTCGCGTCAACGCCATCGGCCCCGGCCCGACGCTGAAGAGCGCGCGCCAGCAAGACAGTGATTTTGCCGCGCAGGTCGACGGCCTGATCCTGAAGCGCGGCCCGGAATTGCCTGAATTCGGCGCCACCATCCGCTATCTCTGGCGCGCAAGCTCGGTCACCGGCCAGATGATCGCGCTGGACGGCGGCCAGCACCTTGCGTGGCAGACGCCGGATGTGACAGGCATTGTCGAATGAGTCCCATGGACCAGAAACACAAACGCGGCGGCGCCGCCGACGACCTGCCCCCCGATGTAGATCTCGAGGACGAGGTGGCGGAGGAGATCGTCGAACCGTCGGCTTCCGGTTCCGGCGGCCCTGATGTCGCCTTCACGGCCATCGATTGGACGCCGCATGCCGGCGATGCCGACGGCATGGTCGGCGCCGAAGTCATCCAGACGCTGGTCAAACGGCTGCCCAACGCGCCCGGCGTCTACCGCATGATGAATGCCGCCGGCGACGTGCTCTATGTCGGCAAGGCGCGCAGCCTGAAGAAGCGGGTGACCAATTACGCGCAAGGCCGTTTCCACACCAGCCGCATCGGCCGCATGGTGCGCGAGACGGCGACGATGGAGTTCGTCGTCACCCGCACCGAGATCGAAGCGCTGCTGCTGGAAGCCAACCTTATCAAGCGCTTGCGGCCTCGATTCAATGTGCTGATGCGGGACGACAAGTCGTTCCCTTACATCCTGTTGACCGGCGATCATGACTCGCCCGGCATCTACAAGCATCGCGGCGCGCGCTCGCGCAAGGGCGACTATTTCGGCCCCTTCGCCTCGGCCGGCGCCGTCGGCCGCACCATCAACTCGCTGCAGCGCGCCTTCCTGCTCAGGAGTTGCACCAACTCCTTCTACGAGAACCGCACCCGGCCGTGCCTGCTGTTCCAGATCAAGCGCTGCGCCGGCCCGTGCACCGGCGAAATCTCGCATGGTGACTATGCCAGGCTGGTCGCCGAAGCGAAGGACTTCTTGTCCGGCCGCAGCCAGAAGGTGAAGACCGACATCTCCGCCGCCATGCAGCAGGCCGCGGAGAACCTCGATTTCGAGCGTGCCGCCATCTATCGCGACCGGCTGGCGGCGCTGTCGCATGTGCAGAGCCATCAGGGCATCAACCCCCAGACCGTCGACGAGGCCGATGTCTTCGCCATCCATCAGGAAGGCGGCCAGGTCTGCATCCAGGTGTTCTTCTTCCGCACCGGCCAGAATTGGGGCAACCGCGCCTATTTCCCCAAGGCCGATCCGGCGCTGGAGGCGGCAGAGGTGCTGGGCTCGTTCCTGGCGCAATTCTATGACGACAAGCCGACGCCGCGCACCATCCTGTTGTCGCATGGCGTCGAGGACCAGGAACTTTTGGCCGAGGCTCTCTCCACCCGCGCGGGTCGCAAGGTGGCGATCTCGGTGCCGCAGCGCGGCGAGAAGAAGGACCTGACCGACAACGCCCTGCAGAATGCCCGTGAGGCGCTCGGCCGCCGGCTGGCCGAGACCTCGACGCAAGGGCGGTTGCTCACCGGTTTCGCCGAGACTTTCGGCCTGAAGAAACCGCCGGTGCGCATCGAGGTCTACGACAACTCCCACATCATGGGCACCAACGCCGTCGGCGCCATGGTGGTCGCCGGGCCGGAAGGCTTCGTGAAGAACCAGTACCGGAAATTCAACATCCGCTCGACCGAGATCACACCGGGAGACGATTTCGGCATGATGCGCGAGGTGATGGAGCGGCGTTTCTCTCGGCTGCTGAAGGAACATGGCGAGGCGCCGCAGAGCGAACAGCCGGCAGACGAAATCCTGGCCGAACAGGGCGACGATATCGAGGATGCGGGCGGCTTCCCGGCCTGGCCAGACGTCATTCTCATCGATGGTGGCCAGGGCCAGATGACGGCGGTACGACAAATCCTCGCCGACCTCGGCATCGAGGACCGTGTCCAGGCCATCGGCATCGCCAAGGGCTTGGACCGTGACGCCGGCCGCGAACGCTTCTTCGTCAGGGGCAAGCCACCGTTTTCGCTCCCCGTGCGCGACCCCGTGCTCTATTTCGTTCAGCGGCTGCGCGACGAGGTCCACCGCTTCGCCATCGGCTCGCACCGCGCCCGCCGCAAGAAGGAGATGGTCAAGAGCCCGCTCGACGAGATCAGCGGCATCGGACCCGGCCGCAAGCGTGCGCTGCTCATGCATTTCGGCACCGCCAAGGCGGTCAGCCGCGCCGCGATCGAGGATCTGGTCAAGGTCGATGGCATTTCCGAGCAGGTCGCCAAGCTGGTCTACAACCATTTTCACGAGAGCTGACGATTCGGCTATTTTCGGTTGGTCCATCGACTATCGCCTGTTGACCCCCCACATTCGCTTCTGATTTGAGTAGGCAGGCAGAAAGAGTTCCCAAAAATATGGCCCAGCGCGCATTCAACCTGCCCAACATGCTCACCTACGTCCGCATTCTCGCGGTGCCGCTGGTTGTGCTGTGTTTTTTTCTCGAAGGGCATCTGAAGTCGAGCGACTTCGCCCGCTGGTCGGCGCTGATCATTTTTCTGCTCGCCTCGATCACCGATTATTTCGACGGCTATCTGGCGCGCGCCTGGCAGCAGACCTCGAATATCGGCAAGATGCTCGATCCGATCGCCGACAAGTTGCTGGTCGCCACGTGCCTGCTGCTGCTGGCGGCCGACACTGATAGGCATGCCGGCATCGCCGGCTGGTCGCTGTGGGCAGCGATTATCATCCTGTGCCGCGAAATCCTGGTCTCGGGCCTGCGCGAATATTTGGCGGCGCTGAAGGTCTCGGTACCGGTGACGCAGTTGGCAAAGTGGAAGACCACCATCCAGATGATCGCCATCGCCTTCCTGCTCGCGGGACCTGCCGGCGACAAGATCTTCCCGCTGACCACCCAGACCGGGCTGGTGCTGTTGTGGATCGCCGCGCTGGTGACGCTTTACACCGGCTACGACTATTTCCGCGCCGGTCTCAAGCACATCATGGACGAGTAGCATGTCGACGAGGCTCATTTATTTCGCCTGGGTGCGCGAGCGGATCGGCAAGCCGCAAGAGGACGTCGAATTGCCCGCCGGCATCGAGACCGTGGCCGACCTGCTGCGCTGGCTGAAATCGCGCGGCGAGGAGTACGAGCACGCGCTGCAATATCCAGACGTGATCCGCGTCGCCATCAACCAGGAACATGTGGAGCACCGCGAGAAGATATCAGGCGCGCGCGAGATCGCGCTGTTCCCGCCGATGACGGGTGGCTGAAATGCCCGGCGCGGTGGTGCCGACGGTGCGCATCCAGGCGGAGGATTTTGATGTCGCCGCTGAGACCGCCAGGATGACGCAGGGCCGCGCCGACATCGGCGCCGTGGTGACTTTCTCAGGTCTCTGCCGCGACGAGGCGGGCAGGCTCGCGGCACTCGAACTCGAACATTATCCCGGCATGGCCGAGGCCGAGATCGGCCGCATTGCCGCCGAGGCGGTTCGCCGCTGGCCGTTGCAGGGGCTCACCGCCATCCATCGCCATGGCAGGATCGCGCCCGGTGAGAACATCGTGCTGGTGGTCGCAGCCTCCACGCACCGGCAGGCGGCGTTCGAGGCGGCGAACTTCCTGATGGATTTTCTCAAATCGCGCGCGCCGTTCTGGAAGAAAGAACACCATACCGACGGCTCGGAAGGCGGCTGGGTCGACGCCAAGGAGGCCGACGACGAGGCGGCAAGCCGCTGGAAGCAGGCCGTGCCGAAACGAAATTGATGCTTCGCGTCATCGCCGGACGGGCGGGAATCCCATCAAACCCCGATCAGCCCTTGTCAGTGCCGATCCAGTGATCGAGCGCAATCCGGCCGGGTCCCCACGCCATGATGCCGAGCGCCATCGCCGCCCAGGTGATGTGCAGCGGCCAGCCGTCCGGCACGGTGAGTTGTATGACCAGCGTCATTACGAGCAGGCCGAATGCCGCCAGCCGTGTCGCCAGGCCGAGAACAAGAAGAATTGGCAGCAGGATTTCCGCCGACCCTGAGGCGAACGCCACCAGCCCAGGCGCGGGAAAATCGTAAGGGCCGCCGGGCAGATGCAGCTTGAGCTCCGAGCTGAAAAGCAGCACGGCGACCTCGTTCAGCTGCAAAAAACCGTCCCATTTGTTGACGCCGGACCGCCAGAACGGGACGGCGAGCGCGCAGCGCAGGATAAGCTGCGTCAGCGACGGTGTGGCACTCGTGCGCAGCGCGGCATTCACCCTCTCGGCGAGGGCAGCGATCCCTCGCGGCCCGGTGCTGACGTTCCGCCCATGGTTCGTCATGCCCACCCTCCGTGATGTGCCGCCGTGAAGGCGCCTGCTTGCAGCAGGCCGGCAATGTTGGCGGCAAGGTCGAATTCGGCACGCTCCGCAAATGCCGCCGCGGCCGCCGCGCCGAGTGGCTCGCCCGCCATGAGACGATCCAGAAAAACGGCGCCGCCGGGCGGCAGGTGGCGAACAAAGACTTCGAGGTCCGGCCGCGTGACCAGCGCATCTTCAGGGCCGTCCGCCTCGATCCGCGCGACAGGGCGGTCGCGCCGATTTGCCGCAAAGATCGTCACGACCGGATAGCGCGAGCGCATGGCGTGCGTTGCCGGGTGCGGCACGAACACGGTATCGGCCAGTCGTTCGGGCGGGACCGAGGCCAGTGCTACGGAAGCCAACGGTTCCGCGTCAGCGGCATGATAGGCGTCGAGCCAGGCCCTCTCCAAGCGCGCCACGTCAGCCAGCCATGGCATCGGCCGCGCATATTCGTAGCGCTCGATGAAGTCGGGAAAGTCGCGGCCGTATTCGAACAGAAGCGGCGAAGTGGGTGGCGTTTCGCGAGCATGAAAGCGTGCCATCGCGCGAAAGAAGTCCGGGCCGGTGATGCGCAGCGTCGCTGGAAAGCTGGCGGCCAGCGCATCGATCAGGCTGACCGTGACGTTGTTGCGGTAGACGGCGTATCGTTTGACCGCTGCCTTCCCGTTCGGCCCCGAGACAGCGTCAGGCGGGGCACGGTCAGGATCGAGCAAACCGGGGGTCAATGCCGCGGCATAGTCGAACCGGCGGCCGGGATCGCCCGACTGGAGCTCATCCTGCGGCATGGGCTTTTCCGAACACATGGTGGCTGTCGGCCTGATGGTCGAGAATCGCTTGGGCGGCGGCGGCCTCCGCCTTGAGCACCGGCCAGTCGGGAATGTTGCTGTCCCACTCGATCAGCGTCGGCAGCGGCCCGCATCGGCCGATGACGATATCGAAGAGGTTCCAGACCGCGTCGGCGACCGGACCGTCATGGCTGTCGATGAGCAGCAGGTCGCCCTCGTCATCCGCCTGCTCGGTGTGCCCGGCCAGATGGATTTCGCCGACATGCGCGAGCGGGAAATCCGCGAGGTAGGAAAGGGCTGAATAGCCGTGATTGGTGGCCGAAACGAAGACGTTGTTGACGTCGAGCAACAGGCCGCAACCGGTACGCTGCACCAGCGCGCCGATGAAATCCGTCTCGCTCATCGTCGATTCCGCGAAAAGGACGTAGGTCGAGGGGTTCTCGAGCAGGATCGGGCGGCCGATCGTCTCCTGCATTTCATCGATGTGATCCGCCACGCGCGAAACCGTTGCCGGCGTATAGGGCAGGGGAAGCAGGTCGTTGTAATAGGTGGTGTCGTGGGTCGACCAGGCGAGATGCTCCGAAACCAGCGCCGGCTCATAGCGGTCGACGAGCGCCCTGAAACGACCGAGATGCGCTTTGTCGAGCGGCCGCGGTCCGCCGATCGACATGCATACCCCGTGCAGCGAAACGGGATAGTCGCGGCGGATCCTGGCCAGCGCATCGTGCGGCGGGCCACCGGCGCCCATGTAGTTTTCGGCGTGGACCTCGAAGAAACCGCCCATTGGGTCGTCGCCGAGGATCGCGCGTAGATGTTCATGCTTGAAACTGGTGCCGGCAAGGCCGGCGATCGGGTGCGCCGGAAAGCGCGAGGTTTTCGATATGCGGGATGCTGGGGCCAGTCCGTTCATCTTCATCTCCGCTTTCCGGGCAGCTTGCGTTGCTTAGGAAGGGACGTCGCGGCTCAGCGCCGTTAGCGAGCCCTTGCGGTCGCCGGGCAGGTCCATCGTCGTGCAGGTGCCGCCGTCGACGAACTTCCAGGCGTTGCCCTGGTAGTCGACTGTCGAGGTGCCTTGGCAGGTGGTGCCGGGTCCCGCCGCGCAGTCGTTCTGCCCCTTCAGGGCGACGCCGAAGCACTTCTCCTTGCCGGCATCCATCGCTGCCTTGGCCTCTGCCTCGGACAGCGGCGCGGCCGTCGCAAAAGAAGCGAGAGCCGTGGCAACGGCGCCGGCCAGGAAGGCCGCGCTCACGGTTGATCTTGTTGACATGTTTTCACCTCCGATTGGGTTGTTGCGCGCCGTTCCTCAAGCGCGCATTGGTCAGTTCGGTCCGGAGGCTCGCTGCGTTACATCTGTGTGGGAACACGACTTCGTGATCGCCTGGGGCCTGGCCCACCAGGTCGATCCGCTGATCATCATGGGAGAAGATGGCGACATCGAAGCCAGAGGCCGGCAGCGGCCCTGCTCTGTTCGGTCAGTTGCCGGCTTCGGCGTCCGGTGCCGGATCGCCGCAACGAAAAAAGGCCGGCATTGCGCCGGCCCCTTTTTACGTGGTGATGGACTGTCGGCTCAGCCGACGATCTCGGTGTCCGAGAACCAGTACTTGATCTCCTGCGCGGCGGTCTCCGGTGCGTCGGAGCCGTGCACGGAATTCTCGCCGATCGACAGCGCGTGCACCTTGCGGATGGTGCCTTCTGCGCCGTTGGCCGGGTTGGTGGCGCCCATCACGTCGCGGTTTTTGGCAATGGCGTTCTCGCCTTCCAGCACCTGCACGACCGTTGGACCCGACGACATCGACTCGACCAGCTCGCCGAAGAACGGACGATCCTTGTGCACGGCGTAAAAACCTTCCGCCTCGCGGCGGCTCATCCACACCCGGCGCGAGGCGATGACGCGCAGGCCGGCTTCCTCGAGCATCTGGGTGATGGCGCCGGTGAGATTGCGCCGGGTTGCGTCCGGCTTGATCATGGAAAAGGTGCGTTCGAGCGCCATGGGGTCGTCCTTGTGATGGAGAGTGGAATTCAGGGTGGCGGGCTCTATACAAGCCGCCCGCCGGCTTGCCAAGAGGAGGCCGGCGCGGCGCTCATTTCTGCGCCGGATGGCGCATCGTCGTCGGCCCGAACCAATGTTGTCATAACTGCATCTCGATCGTCAGCTTGGCCGTGTCGCCAGCCCGGAGGCCTTCGCGGACCCGCACTGCCGTCTTGATCGGCAAGAGCAGGCTGCCGGATTTCTTGTCGGGAAACAGCGACGTCCGCCATCTGGTCTGGCCGATGACGGCTTCCACGCCAAGCGAGCCCCAGGGGCGTGCCATCCCCGCCATCGCCGTCTTGATCCGTGCCCCAAGCTCCGGCGGCAGCGTCACAAAATGCCAGCCGCCCTTGCCTGGATAGACCCAGATCTCGGCTTGCACGTCGTAGCGAAACATTTTTGTGCCCTTCCTCAGATCAAGGCGGTCACGGCTGGCTTTGCCATGGTGTCTTGTTGGCAACGCCGGCGATCGGCGAAACCATCCATGATATCCATTCTTCCCTGCAAGAGAGGATTGCAGCGTCGCCGTTGCGCTACCGCCTTATCACCATCGAAGCGCGCCGGACCTCCCAGCCTTCTCGCTCCAGTTCCGGCACGCTGTGGTTCTCGCTCGGGTAGCCGACGCAGAAGTAACCGATCAGCGTCCACTCTGGCGGCGCGTCCAGGATCGTCGCCATTTCGGCCGGGTCGAGGATCGAGACCCAGCCCATGCCTATTCCTTCGGCGCGCGCCGCCAGCCAAAAAGTGTGGATCGCCATCACCGCCGAATATTCGATGGTCGCTGGCATGGTCAGGCGGCCGAGCCCATGTCCCTGTTCCGTCGCGCGGTCGGCAAAGACCGCGAATTGAGAAGGCGCTTCGTTCAAGCCGGCAAGCTTCAGGCGCGCATAGAGCGCAGCGCGTTCGTCGTCGAACGATGCAAGCGCCTCCGCATTGCAGCGCTCGAAGCATGTCCTGACGGCGGCGCGGCATTCCGCGCTCTCGACCATGACAAAGCGCCAGGGCTGGCTCAGCCCGACCGAGGGCGCAATGCTGGAGAGGTCAAGCAGCCGTTCCAGCGCGCCTTCGGGGAGCGGCGTCGGCCTGAATCGCCTGACGTCCCGCCGCCACAGGAAGAGATTGGCCAGATCGGCGCGAAAATCGTCCCGAAATTCCGGGTCTGACGTCATGGTGTCGTACTGCCTTTGCTAGGGGAGTAGGGGAGTAGGGGAGTAGGGCAGTAGGGCAGTAGGGCAGTAGGGCAATAAGGCAGTAGGTATGTGCGCCGCCGCGACTTCCTTACTCCCTACTGCCCTACTGCCCTACTCCCCTACGCGGCGGCGGCGACCGCCGCCGGCACCTTGCGGCCGAGCCCATCATGCAGGTCGAGGCAGCGCTCGAACCATTGCGCCACCACATCGCTATCGTCGAGCAACCGGTAGGGTGAGGCGATGCGCGCCCATTGCAGCGCGCCGAAGACGATGTAGTCGGCAAACAGCGGTGATTGGCCGCCGATGAACGGCTGATAGGCAAGCATCGAGCGCAATGGTTCCAGCGAGGCACGGAAGGCACCGAGGCCGGCGTCCCGCGCCGCCACCACCTCTTCCAGTCTCTTGCCGAAGCGCTGCTCGCGGTTTTGACGAAAATAGGCGGCGTTCGCCTCGTCCTGCATGGCGTGCAGGTCCATGATCGCCGCAGTGGTGACATAGGGGTGGATGGTCAGTTGCGACCAGCGTTCGATGAAGCGCGCCATCGCCTTGCCGCCGTCACCGCAAAGCAATGTCGGTCGCTCTGGATAGGCTTCGTCGAGATAGAGCGCGATGGCGAAAGAATCGGCGACCACCTTCTCGCCGTCGCGGATCACCGGGACGAGTTTTGAAACGCCGCCTTCAACGGTGGGCACTTCAAGAAAGCGTGTCGGCACGGTCGAGATATCGAGGCCCTTGTGGGCAAGCGCCATCGTCGCCTTCCAACAATGCGGGCTGAACGGACGGGCGCCATCGCGTCCGACGAGGTCATAGAGCAGAATTGTCATTGGCGGCAGCTTCCTTGCGGTCTACTAGAGCGACGTTTCGGGCCTTGCGATAAGCACCCGAAACGGGGTCTCGCGGGCCGGAGAAAACGATGAAACAGCACTTCATGATGTTTGCTGCCTACAATCAATGGGCCAATAGCCGCATCTACGATGCCGCCACCGATCTCGACGAGGAAGATTTTCACCGCAACGTCGGGGTTTTTTTCGGCTCGATGACGGGCACGCTCAATCACGTTCTGACTGCCGATCGCATCTGGATGAGGCGCTTTACCGGCGAGGGCGACGCGCCGGCCAGGCTCGACACGATCCTGCACCGCGCCCTGCCGGGCTTGCGGCTGGCGCGCGAGGCCGAAGACAGAAGGATCATCGACTGGGTTGGGGCGTTAAGCGACAAGGCTTTGTCCGGCCGCTTCTCCTACATGACCGTCTCCGACATGCGCACCGTCTCGCAGCGATTGGCGCCGGCGCTTGATCATTTCTTCAACCACCAGACCCATCACCGCGGCCAGGCGCACGCGATCTTGACCATTCTCGGCCGGCCTTCGGTGCCGCTCGACCTGACGCTGTTCCAGCGCAGCGAAGAGGGCCGCGCCTACGCGTGATTTGGGATCATCTGTGGCGATCATGATCGAATTGAAGGCAAAGTCTTAGGACTTCATTTGTGATCCCGCTTCAAAATAGCTTGCCATAGCGGGAGCAATGCATGCGGATCGATTTTTCCCCCACGAGTTGGGGCAGGGTGGTGGCGGTCACCGTCGCCGGGACCGCAGTGTGCATCGCCGCCGCCTTTTTCGTCGATTCCTTCAATTTCCCCTATCTTTCGCCTGAAGCGCTGTGGCGGGCGAAACTCACCGATCTGCTGCTGCCGCTGGTGCTGGCCGGTTCGTTCCTGTCTTTCCTGATGTGGAAAATGCGTCAGCTGGCAATCGCGCAAAATGAGCTGACAATTGTCGCGGCGACCGACAGTCTGACAGCGGTGTTCAACCGCGGCGCGTTCTCAATGCTTGTCGAAGCCTATCTCGAGCAAGCGCGCAGCCATTCTGTCGTCAGCTCCGGGGCTTTGCTGATCGTCGACGCCGACCATTTCAAGTCCGTCAACGATCGCCTCGGCCACGACTGTGGCGATCAGGCCCTCAAGCTGATCGCCAGGACCATTCAAGACCAGCTGCGCGGCGCCGATATCGTCGGGCGAATTGGTGGCGAGGAATTCGCAGTCTTCCTTCCCGGCGCCGACCCGTCGCATTCCTGGCTGGTCGCGGAGGGGATACGGCGCCGTATCCGCGAGGCGGATTTTTCCCCGGGCGGGCAACCCTGTCCCCTCTCGGTAAGCATCGGCGGCGTCGCCTTCAGCGGACCGACCACTTATGCCGAGATGTTCGTTGTGGCGGATAAACACCTATACAGGGCTAAATCGAACGGCCGCGACCAGGTTAGCTTTGAAGCGGCGGCATTGAGCGGTTTGCCGAACGGCGACCTGATGACGGTCCATTGAGGGCCGCGCCTGATACTTGTGGTCGCAAACCCGTCGAAGACGAACAGCATCTTCGGCGGGCCACAGTCGCAAAAGAGGCCTGGCCAGTCAGGCAGCGTATCCGCCCTGGCCGCGGGCGATCGGCTTGACCGAGACTGCCGGCTGGGCCGAAGGCCAGAGAATGCCTGCCGAAACTGCGAAGGTGATCAAGGCGTCGCGCGCGGCTTCGGGCGAGATCTCGCCGGCGCGTGCCGCCTCGCAGGCCTTCACCGCCGCGCCATAGCTCAGGCGTCGCCGCGATGGCGGGAACTCGGTCAGGAACTCATGCATGTCGAAGAGCGAAGCGATCATGCGCTTATGGCCGGCGCCGACGGTTACGGCGACCGGGGCGAAAAATGTCGTGTCGTGCATTCTGGCCTCTCGAATTGGGCGGAGGTGACGGGCGGACGCCGCTCTCCGACCGGGGGTCGGACGCCCAGAAACGCGAATTGCGGCATCAGGTTCCATGTTGCCGAAATTTGGTTTTCGCCACCAGGTCCCGTGGCATGAGCGCCGTGCCGAAGCCTATTTCCACATGTCGCGCATGCGGGCGCCAAGGTCGACGCGCACTTGCGGCTGGCGGCGCGGATCGTCCTTGGCCTGGACGCTCGCCCATGATGTCTGTTCGAAGGCGCCGAGGATCGAGGCTGGGATGAAGCGGGTGCGCGAGGCGTAAACATGGCGATCGCCGCGCGCCGCCTGGCCGTGGACGAAAAAGCGTTGCGGCATGACCAGGTGCAGGCCGTCCTTGGCCCGCGTCATCGCCACGTAGAGCAGGCGGCGCTCCTCGTCGATATCCTCCTTCGAGCCGACGGCGAGATCGATCGGGATGCAGCCGTCGACGGTGTTGAGCACGAAGACGTTCTTCCATTCCTGGCCCTTGGCCGAATGGATGGTCGACAGGATCAGATAGTCCTCGTCGCGATGCGGCGGCCCGGCCTCGTCGCTGGTCGCATCCGGCGGATCGAGGGTCAGCTCGGTGAGAAAACGCTCGCGCGAGGCGTAGCCCGAGGCGATCTGTTCGAGCTGCAGAATATCGGCCCGGCGCGTCGTTGCATCCTCATGGATGCGGTCGAGATGCGGCTCATACCAGAGCCTGATCTGTTCGAGGTCAGCAGGCCATTTTCCCGACCCGGTGCGAAGCTGCGAGAACAGCGCGACGAAACCCGGCCAGTCGTCAGCGGCGCGTTGCGGCGGGCGGTAGCGCGCCAGCCCCATCGCTTCGTCGAGCGACGTCGCCATGGTGTCGACGATCTGCGAAGCCGCCGAAGGGCCGATGCCGGGCAAAAGCTGCAGCACGCGAAAACCGGCGACGCGGTCGCGCGGGTTCTCGGCGAAGCGCAGCACCGCCAGCACGTCCTTGACATGGGCGGCGTCGAGGAACTTCAGCCCGCCGAACTTGACGAACGGGATGTTGCGGCGCGTCAGCTCGATCTCCAGCGGCCCGCTGTGGTGCGAGGCGCGAAACAGCACGGCCTGCGCCTTCAGCGCCGTGCCGGCCTCGCGCTCCGTCAGGATCGCCTGACAGACGTAACTCGCCTGCTCGGCCTCGTCGCGGACGCTGACCAGTTTCGGCTTTTCGTTCGATTTGCGCTCCGACCAGAGGTTCTTGGTAAAGCGCTCCGAGGCCTCGCCGATCACCGCATTGGCGGCGGCCAGGATGGTCTCGGTCGAGCGGTAGTTGCGCTCCAGCATGACGATCTCGGCCGGCCGGGCGAACTGTTTTGGAAAGTCGAGGATGTTGCGCACTTCCGCGGCGCGAAACGAATAGATCGACTGCGCATCGTCGCCGACCACCGTCAGCCCGAATCCGTCCGGCTTGAGCGCCGCGAGGATCGAGGCCTGCAGCCGGTTGGTGTCCTGGTATTCGTCGACCAGCACATGGTCGAAACGCCCACCCAGATGCGCCGATATCTCCGGCTCGCCGGCCATCTGCGCCCAGTAGAGCAGCAGGTCGTCGTAATCGAGCACGTTCTGCGCCTGCTTGGCCTCGACATATCGGGCGAACAGCACCTTAAGCTGTTCTGCCCACCCCGCGCACCAGGGAAACACCGAACCCAGAACTTCGCCGAGCGGCGCCTGCGCGTTGACGGCACGCGAATAGATCGCCAGGCAGGTGCCCTTGGTTGGAAAACGGCCTTCCGTTTTCGAGAAGCCGAGTTCGTGCCGGGCGAGGTTCATCAGGTCGGCCGAATCCTCGCGGTCGTGGATGGTGAAGGCCGGATCGAGGCCGATCTCCAGCGCATAGTCGCGCAGCAGCCTGGCGCCAATGCCGTGAAATGTGCCGGCCCAGCTCAGCGCATCGGTGATAATGGAAGCGTCCCGGCCGAGCACCTCGCCGGCGATGCGCTCGACCCGCTTGGCCATTTCCGATGCGGCACGACGCGAAAACGTCATCAAAAGGATGCGCCTGGGGTCAGCGCCCCTGACGATCAGATGCGCGACGCGATGCGCCAGCGTGCTGGTCTTGCCGGAGCCGGCGCCGGCGATCACCAGCAACGGCCCGGCGACCGCGCCGTCGCCATGCTCGACCGCAAGGCACTGCTCGGCATTCAGCTTTGCGAGATAGGCAGGCCGGAAGGTCGAATCACGGGCAGCGAGGTTCATTGCCCATCAAGCATCGTTTCTGCTTTGTTCGCAACGCTTTCGTACGTGCGACCGATGCGTCCGATCCCACCGATGAACCGAAACTAGCGCTGCGGCTCCACGCCCATCGCCGCTGACTGCCGCGGCAGCGACTTGTCGTCATCGGGAGGCGGCAGCAATAGCGGATCGAAGTCGTCGGGCACCTCGTCGACGATTTCCCTGACTATGCGGTAGGCCACATAGACGGCGGCCCCGGCTATGAGCAGACGGATCATGATTTTCTCCATTGGTGTGGACCAACCGAAGAGCCCGCGTTTTGTTCCCCGCTTTCCAAATGCCCAAGCTCTGCCCGAGCGTGCAACCAAATCCGCACCGTCTCGTTTGCCCGGTGAAAGGAGGTTGCGATGAACAAGCTCTCAATTTTGCTGGCCCCGCCCTGGCTCGTTTTGGCCGCAGCGCTGGCTGTCGCGGCCTGCGACAACAACATTCCACCGACAAAGGCTCCCGGCGCCGATCAAAACCCGCAGGTCGACCCTGCGCCCAACTCGGCGCCAGGCGATGATCAACCCGGCACGCCGCCGGCGCAGTGATGGAAGCCTGCAGGAAAGGTGGCCGGCGCCGCTTGGGAGGGGAGCGATGGCGCCGGCCAGGCGGGTATCAGGTCCGCCGCACACCTAAACATAGCTGAGTCTTGCCTTTGCGTCATGACGCGATAGCGGAAGACGACCGCCTTGCACGGGCAATTAACTGACAAATGCGCAATTTCGGCTGCGAGAAGCCGATGCTCGCCAAGCGCCACGCCATCACAGCGGTTGCCCAGAGCCGGCCATCTGATCCGGCGAAGCCGCGATCGGATTAATAGCCTTCTTCCCTCCCGCGGCACAAAAGCAACTGGCTGCCAGCCCGGCCATTTTCATGCGTTATGCGGCCAACCGGCGCTCGAGGTCTTGCGAAGCGCTGACGTCCCGTGCAAAAGCGCGGCCATGCTGATCATTAACGACCTTTCGCTCCGCATGGCCGGACGCCTGCTTCTTGACCATGCCTCGCTGACCTTGCCGGCCGGCAGCAAGGCAGGGCTTGTCGGCCGCAACGGCACCGGCAAGACCACTTTGTTCAAGGCGATCACCGGCGACCTCGCCTCCGAGACCGGCTCGATCAGCCTGCCGAAGAACACGCGCATCGGCCAGGTGGCGCAGGAGGCTCCCGGCACCGAGGAGCCGCTGATCGAGATTGTGCTCAAGGCCGACCTCGAACGCTCCGCATTGCTCGATGAGGAAAAGACGGCGACCGATCCGCACCGCATCGCCGACATCCACATGCGGCTGGCCGATATCGACGCCCATTCGGCCGAGTCACGTGCCGCCACCATCCTCGCCGGCCTCGGCTTCGACGACGATGCCCAGCGGCGGCCGGCCTCGTCGTTCTCCGGCGGCTGGCGCATGCGCGTCGCACTCGCCGCGGTGCTGTTTGCCGAGCCCGATCTTCTGCTGCTCGATGAGCCGACCAACTATCTCGACCTCGAAGGCACGCTGTGGCTAGAAAACTACGTGTCGAAATACCCGCACACGGTGCTTCTGATCTCGCATGACCGCGACCTGCTCAACCGCGCCGTCAACTCGATCGTCCATCTCGACCAGAAGAAACTGACCTTCTGGCGTGGCGGCTACGACCAGTTCGAGCGCCAATTCACCGAGCAGCGCGAATTGCAGGAGAAGGGCAGGGTCAAGCAGGAAGCCGCGCGCAAGCACATGGAATCCTTCGTCGAGCGCTTCCGCGCCAAGGCTTCCAAGGCGAGACAGGCGCAGTCGCGCATCAAGGCGCTGGAGAAGATGAAGCCGATCGCCGCGATCGTGAACGACAACGTGCGACCGTTCTCCTTTCCAGAGCCGGTGAAGACGGTGGCGTCGCCGATCATTGCGCTCAACAACGTCAATGTCGGCTATGTCGAGGGTGAGCCGATCCTGAAGAAGATGACGCTGCGCATCGATGCCGACGACCGTATCGCGCTGCTCGGCGCCAACGGCAACGGCAAGTCGACCTTCGCCAAATTGCTGTCCGGCCGCCTGAAGCAGGAGAGCGGGACCATGACGGTAGCACCCGGCCTGACGGTGGCGATCTTCGCCCAGCATCAGCTCGACGATCTCCGACCGAGTGAAAACGCCTATGAGCATGTCCGCCGGCTGATGCCGGAAGCGCCGGAATCGAAGGTGCGCGGCCGCGTCGCCCAGTTCGGTCTGACCACTGAGAAGATGAACACCGCCGCCAAGGACCTGTCGGGCGGCGAGAAGGCGCGGCTCTTGATGGGCCTGTCGGCGTTCGAGGGGCCAAACCTGTTCATCCTCGACGAACCGACCAACCATCTCGATATCGACAGCCGTGAATCGCTGATCCATGCGCTGAACGAGTTTCCCGGCGCCGTCATCCTGATCTCGCACGATCGCCATCTGCTCGAGGCAACGGCCGACCGGCTGTGGCTGGTCAAGGACGGCACGGTCAATCCCTATGATGGCGACCTCGATGATTACAAGACGCTGGTCACGGGCGTGTCAGGCGATCGCCGCGGCAAGCGCGAGGCCGAAAAGGCCTCGAAGGCCGACCGCCGCCGCGACGCGGCCGCACGCCGCGCCACCTTCGAGCCACTGGCCAAGGAAATCCGTGCCACCGAAGCGCTGATGGACCGCATCCGTAAGCGCATCGACTTGATCGAGGACGAACTCGCCAATCCGGCGGTCTATGAAAAGGACCCGTCGACGGCGACACGGCTGGCCAAGGAGCGCTCGCAGCTGGCCCAGACGCTCGCCGCGCACGAGGAAAAATGGCTGTCGATGTCGGCGGAGTATGAGGAAGGCACGGCGGAGTAGCGCGACGCCCCTCTGCCTTCTCCCCTTGTGGGAGAAGGTGGATTGGCGCGCAGCGCCAAGACGGAAGAGGGGTGTTGGAAGAAACGCAGCGAGAAAAATATAAAACGATTTGAAGCGCTTACATCTCCTACGCAACGATTCTTCCGGCACCCCTCATCCGACCGAGCTTCGCTCGGCCACCTAGGGGAGAAGGGAAGGCGCGATCTGGCCCTACACGCAGTGTCCGGAACCCGCTAATCTCGCCCCATGAATCAACACGCCAAGCTCAGGATCGGCCATTCGGCCTGTCCTCATGATTGCCCGTCGACCTGCGCGCTCGAGGTCGAACTGCATGGCAGCAAGCGCATCGGCCGCGTCCATGGCGCCAAGGCCAACAGCTACACGGCTGGCGTCATCTGCGCCAAGGTCGCCCGTTATGCCGACCGCGTCCATCATCCCGACCGCTTGCTGAAGCCGCTGATCCGGGCGGGCGCCAAGGGCGAGGGCGCCTGGAAGGAAGCGAGCTGGGAGGCCGCACTCGACCTGGTCGCCGAAAAATTCATCGCGGCCGAGGCAAAATACGGCTCGGAGACGGTCTGGCCCTATTACTATGCCGGCACCATGGGGCTGGTGCAGCGCGACGGCATCGAGCGGTTGCGCCATGCGAAAAGGTACTCCGGCTTCTTCGGTTCGATCTGCACCAATCTGGCCTGGACCGGCTGGATGATGGGGGCCGGCGCGTTGCGCGGTCCCGACCCGCGCGAGATGGCCAAGTCCGACTGCGTGGTGATCTGGGGCTCTAATGCCGTGGTCACCCAAGTCAACGTCATGACCCACGCGATCAAGGCGCGCAAGGAGCGCGGCGCCAAGATCGTCGTCATCGACGTGTACGAGAACGCGACGATGAAGCAGGCCGATCTCGGCCTGGTGCTGAAGCCCGGGACCGATGGCGCGCTGGCCTGCGCGGTGATGCATGTGCTGTTCCGTGACGGCATGGCCGACCGCGCCTATTTGGAAAAATACACCGACGATCCGCACGGTCTGGAAGCGCATCTTCAGACGAGAACGCCGCAATGGGCAGCGGATATCACCGGGCTTTCGGTCGACGAGATCGAGGCTTTCGCCCACCTCGTCGGCACGACGAAGAAAACCTATTTCCGCCTCGGCTACGGCTTCTCGCGCCAGCGCAACGGCTCGGTCAACATGCATGCCGCCGCCTCGATCGCCGCGGTCACCGGCTGCTGGCAATATGAGGGCGGCGGCGCCTTCCATTCCAATTCGGGCATCTTCAAACTGAACCAGGAACTGCTGGAAGGCACGCGGATGCGCGACCCGGCGATCCGCCATCTCGACCATTCGCGCATCGGCCCGGTGCTGACCGGCGCTGAGGATGCGCTCTATGGCGGCCCGCCGGTGACGGCGCTACTGATCCAGAACACCAATCCGGTCAATGTCGCGCCGGAGCAGCGGCTGGTGAAGCAGGGTTTTTTGCGCGACGACCTGTTTTCCTGCGTGCACGAGCAGTTCATGACCGACACCGCAAAACTCGCCGATGTCGTGTTGCCGGCGACGATGTTTTTAGAGCATGACGATGTCTACAAGGGCGGCGGCAACCAGCACATCACGCTCGGTCCGAAGCTGATCGACCCGCCGGAAGGGCCGCGCACCAACCATTTCGTCATCGAGGAACTCGGTAAAAGGCTCGGCGTTGGCGACAGGCCCGGCTTCGGCATGACCGAGCAGCAGCATATCGATATCATTTTGGGCAAGCGCGGCCTGGGTAGTTTTTCGAGCCTCAAGGAAGAGAAGTGGGTCGACTTGCAGCCGGATTTCGAAGCGGCGCATTTTATCGACGGCTTCGGCCACGCGGACGGAAAATTCCGCTTCCGCGCCGACTGGACCGGGCAGGCGGCGCCCAATCGGCCGCCGAAAAGCATGGGCCTGTTCGGGCCGGTGGCAAGACTGCCGGAATTTCCCGACCACATCGACCTGATCGAGGTAGCGGATGCGGCGCATCCCCTCCGGCTGACCACCTCGCCGGCGCGCAATTTCCTCAACTCGACTTTTTCCGAGACGCCGGTGTCGAAGGCCAAGGAGGGCCGGCCGGAATTGCTTTTGCATCCGGACGATGCGGCAGCCTATGGGCTGGCCAATGGCGACCGCGTCGAGATAGGCAATGCGCGGGGCGAAGTTGTGCTGCACGCAAGATTGTTCGACGGCATCAAGCGCGGCGTCGTGGTGGCCGAAGGCATCTGGCCGAACAGCGCCCACGAGCGCGGCGAGGGCATCAACGTCCTGACCGGCGCCGACGCGCCGGCGCCCTATGGCGGTGCGGCGTTCCACGACAACAAGGTCTGGTTGCGCCCGGCAAAGTGAAGCGTCGGAACGATATATCCATCCAGCCGTTTTTGCGTGGCGGTGGAGACATGGTGATGGCAGAAGCCTTGGCAGCGCCGGACCCCATTGGAAGAACGCTTTCGCCCGGCGAACTGGTAACCACGATGTCGCACTTTCATCGCGCCGAGATTCTGCGCATGACGGGGTGGCGCGACCGCCTGGACCGGACGAGCAATTGGGCGATAACGGTCGTCGCGGCGATGTTGTCCGTCTCGCTTTCGACGGCCAGCGCGCATCACGGCGTGCTGCTTTTTGCCATGCTGCTTGTCTTGTTGCTGCTGTGGATAGAAGCGCGGCGGTATCGCTTCTTCGACGTTTACCGGGCCCGCGTGCGCCAGTTCGAACGGCACTATTTCGCGCAGATATTCTCGCCGCAGCCGGACTTCGCGTCCGATTGGCTGTTGGTCGTCGGCGAAAGCCTGCGCACTCCAAAATTCCTCATTTCGCAACGAGCGGCGTTGGCGCGCCGTCTGCGTCGAAACTACATCCACATGCTGCTGATCCTGCTGTTGGCCTGGATCCTGAAACTGTCGACCCCCAGTCTTCTAACCGAAGGTGTCCGCATCGACTTCGTCAGTTCGGTGCGCGAGGTCGTTGCCGGCGCTGCCCTGGGGCCCATCCCCGGCGTGGTTATCGTCGTGTTGGTCGCCGCCTTCTATGCCGGCCTGCTGGTCACGGCGTTCCTGACTGCCAGCGACGACGGCGAACTCTCTTTTGGCGACGTGCACGTTTAGAGCGGCAGCGCAAAACCGGTAGATCTGCGATTTCATTTGAGCAGGAAAACGAACCGATCGGTTCGTTTTTGTTGACGCATTGTGGACCGAGTGAACGTCGGCTCAGCAAATGGCCAGGCCACGCGGCAGACGTATGCGCCTAAAGCATTGAGAAGAAGTTCAAAAATTGTGGCGGAGGAAGCCTTTTAGCGGATTTCAAGCACCCGGTTCAGAGTGTGGCCGGAACATCTTTGTGATTGGAAACTGCTGCATGGCCAACCCACCTCGGGGCAGTCCGAGCGACGCGAAATCCTCCCAAGGCACGCCACGAGACGGACAACAACACTGAAAGTATGACAATACCGGAGTACCTGAAATGACCAAGATTGCGCTCACCGCTGCCGCCATCCTCATTGCCACAGGCAGCGCCTTTGCCGGCAGCGACCACTATGGTTCGGACGGCGTCAACCAGCCGACCGCGCCTGTTGGCAATGCGGCTGTTGGAAATGTCGACAACACGTTCACGGGTTCGATCCGCAAGCTGCTCCCGACCGAGCACAACGCTGTCAACACCAATGCGGCGTCCGAGTCAGGCACGGGTCAGTCCGCCGCGCCACAATCAGGCCGGGGCAACTGGGGCCGCTAAGTCCTCAAGCTCCAGAACTCAAAGAGCGGCGGGCTTGGCCCGCCGTTCTTGCTTTCGCCTATCAAGAAGTCTCAGGCTAGGCGCCGCCCTTTTCGGGGCGATGCGCTAGCGCAGATCCTTCGGCCAAACGCAGTGCGTCAGCCGCGCGTCGCCGAGGGCCAGCCGTGCCCATTCACCGTCAAAAACGAAGCGGGCAAGAGCCGCTGTCGGGAATTTTTCTTCAAGCTTTTTGAGTGCCGCGGCATCCGATTCGGCGCCGGCAAGCCGGCGCGCGAATTCCTCCAGGCCGGGATTATGGCCAATCACCAAAAGGCTGCTTGTTGCCGCAGTTGCCTGCCGTACCTTGGCGAGAACGTCTGCCGCGCTGGCCTCGTAGAGCGCCTGGACGAATTTGGCCGGTGCTTTCGCCGGCAATTCCGCCGAGACCAGCCGCCATGTGTCGCGGCTGCGCAGCGACGGCGACACCAGCGCCAGATCGGGCAGCCAGCCTTGCCTGGCCAGTTCGCGCCCGACCAGCGGGGCGGCCTTCAGCCCGCGCCCGGAAAGCGGCCGGTCAAAGTCGATAAGGTCAGGATCGTCCCAACTCGACTTGGCGTGGCGAAGCAAAAGCAGTTGTTTCATCGACTTTAACTCAGTCCCAGGGGATATTGGGCTGGATGTCTTTCCCATACCCGCCACCATATTTTTTGCCCGTTGCAGTGTCGAAGGCTGCCCAGAGTTCTCCAAAGATAAACAGGCCCACGCACTGTTAGTCCCTGTCCCATTTCACCTGCGATGTCTGCTTCATCGATTGCCCAGGCACCTGAACAAATGTGAATTGAATTGATGACAAGGCCCGCTTGTCGGTTTGCGATTTGAACAAGGTAGAAATATGCTGTCGCGCTGAGCCGGTCTTCTACATCGTCATATTCGAAAACGCCGGCCAAATCGCCTGTTGTCCGGATTGCGCCATCAAAAGCACCCATTGAAATGCCTGCGATCAAAATAGCGTCGAGACGTCGCGCGCGCCATGGACGACACGGACGATCTCGATTTGCTGTTCGGTCAGGCGATAGAGCACGAGATAGTTGCCGATCGTCAATGCGCGCGCTCCGCGAGCGATATTTGGTCTACGCGGCCCCGACTCGGGAAAGGCGGCAAGCTGAAGGATGCGCTCGGCGATGGCATTCAGAAAATGATCGGCGGCTCGCGGGCTGTCCTCGGCGATAGCAAGCCAGATATCGATAAGATCATTTTCGGCCGCCGGGCTGCGGATGATCGGCATGCCTGCCATGGGCTATTTCTTGACAGCGTCGACGAGCCGGCCGCGGGCTCTCCGCTTGATGTCCTCGATGTCGAAAGGCGCGAACGGGCCGCTCTCCAGCCCTTCCGTCCAGGCTTTCCGCAGCCGTTCCGCTTCTGCCTCGCGCAAGGGCTGGCGAAGGCGCCATTCGCGCAGCGCCTCGCGGATCACTTCGCTTGCCGAACCATACTGCCCGCTGGCCACCGCGCCTTTGACCATGTCCAGCAGTTCCGGGGAAAGCGCCACGCTGACTTTTTCGACTGTCGCCATCGAACTGTCTCCTTGCCAAGATAGTAGCAAATATTGCTACCATGTTCAAGAATGGTTCTCAGGGCGTGATGCGCGCCAGGTGCTCGAGGTCGGTCTCCTCGCGCAGCGGATCGGGCGCCATGACCACGGAGGTGCTGTTGTCGGCATCGTCGGCGAAATGGGCAAGCACGGTGCGGCCGCCTTCCATCCGCGCTTTGCCTTCGGCGACCAGCCCGAGCGCCAGTGGGTAAAGCCGGTGCTCGGCCTTCAGCACGCGCGCGGCGAGCGTATCCTCATTGTCGCCGACCATGACCGGCACGGCAGCCTGGGCGATGATCGGGCCGTCATCCATGTCGAGCGTGACGAAATGCACCGTGCAGCCATGGATGCGGATGCCCGCGCGCAAGGCGCGCGCATGCGTATCCAGCCCCTTGAAGGCGGGCAGCAGGGCAGGGTGGATGTTGATCATCCGGCCCAGCCATTTCTCGACGAAGCGCGCGCCGAGAATGCGCATATAACCGGCCAGCGCCACGATCTCGGCGCCGAACGAGACAAGCGCCGCGTCGATCGCCCCGTCATGCGCTTCCTTGCTGCTATGGTCGGCCCGCGAAATCACCTTGGTGGCGATGCCGCGCGCCGCCGCGATACCGAGACCGGCGGCATTGGCCCGGTCGGAAATGACGCCGACGATCTCGGCCGGATAGTCCGGGTTGCTGGCCGCGGCGATCAGCGCCGTCATGTTGGAGCCGCGACCCGAAATCAGCACCACGGTGCGTTTGCGCGCACTCATAGGCCGATCGCGCCGCGATAGATCACGCCGGCGTCACGGCGCGGCACGATGCGGCCGATCGGCGTCACCGTCTCGCCGGCCTCCTGCAGCACGGCCGCGACCTGTGCGGCCTGGCCGGAGGCGACGGCGAGGACCATGCCTACGCCGCAGTTGAAGGTGCGCATCATCTCTTCGGGCGCCACCCCGCCGGTCTTGGCCAGCCATGGGAACACCGCCGGCACCTCGATGGCGTCGAGGTCGAGCTCGGCCGAAAAATCCTTCGGCAGGACGCGCGGGATGTTTTCCGGGAAACCGCCGCCGGTGATATGGGCCAGCGCCTTGATGCCATGCGTGTTACGGATCGCCTTGAGGATCGCCTTGACGTAGATGCGGGTCGGCTCGAGCAGCGCCTCGGCCAAAGTGGCTTCATCGTTAAACGGCGCCGGATCGCTCCACGCCTGCCCGCTGGTGGCGACGATGCGGCGGACTAGCGAAAAGCCGTTCGAATGCAGGCCCGACGAGGCCAGCCCCAACAGCACGTCACCCTCGACGATGTCGTCGGTCGGTAGCAGCTGGCCGCGTTCGGCCGCGCCCACGGCAAAGCCGGCGAGGTCGTAGTCGTTGCCGTGATACATGCCGGGCATTTCCGCGGTCTCGCCGCCGATCAGCGCGCATCCGGCCTGCCGGCAGCCCTCGGCGATGCCGCTGACGATCGCCGCACCCTGGTCGGGATCGAGCTTGCCGGTGGCGAAATAGTCGAGGAAGAACAATGGCTCTGCGCCCTGCACGATGATGTCGTTGACGCACATGGCGACGAGGTCTATGCCGATCGTGTCGTGCTTGCCGGCATCGATGGCGATCTTCAGCTTGGTGCCGACGCCGTCATTGGCGGCGACCAGCACCGGGTCGGTGAAGCCGGCGGCCTTGAGGTCGAACAGGCCGCCGAAGCCGCCGATCTCGCCATCGGCGCCCGGCCGGCGCGTCGCGCGCACCAGCGGCTTGATCTTCTCGACCATGAGGTTTCCGGCATCGATGTCGACACCCGCCTCGGCATAGGTGAGCCCGTTCTTGCGCTTGCTCATCACTCTTTCCTGCTTTCCGGGGCTCTTCGCATGAACGGCTGCGCCTCGCAAGGATAACGGCTGGCTCAGACACTTTCGGCATCACAAAATCGTGGACAGAGCGCTTCAGGCAAATCTCCAACATTGGCGATTAGCGAAGGCCTTGAAGACAGCCAATCTCTTTCCACGAGCGGAGATTGGCAGCTTCTGCGTCGGTCTCACTTGCCGTAGCCTCTCATCTCTATCATGTATCATCAAAACAGAAGCGACGGGACATGCGTTTGACCATCCCCAACCTGATCACGATCATGCGTTTCGTGCTGGTGCCGGGTGTGGTGCTGGCCATGCTGCAGGCGCGCTGGGACTGGGCTTTCGCCGGCTTCCTGATCGCCGGCATTTCCGACGGCGTCGACGGCTTCATTGCCCGCCATTTCAACCAGTTTTCGCAGCTTGGCGCCTATCTCGATCCGATGGCCGACAAATTGCTGCTGGTCTCGGTGTTCGTGGTGCTGGGCTTCATCGGTGAATTGCCGCTGTGGCTGGTCGTCACCATGGTGTCGCGCGATGCGCTGATCGTCTGCGCCGTCGTTCTGTCCACCGTCATGACCCACCCGGTCGAGATGAAGCCGCTGTTCGTGTCGAAGGCCAACACCGCCGTCCAGATCGGGCTGGCGGCGGTGGTGCTGGGCGAACTGGCCCTCGCCATCGATCTCGATCCGCTCAGGCCGGTGCTCATATTGCTGTCCGGGGTCTTGACCGTGGCTTCGGCCGCGGCCTATCTCGTGGCTTGGCTGAGGCATATGAGCGGCTATGGCGAAGGCTCCAAACCGGGCACCTGACCAGGACATCGACGCGGCAGCCGAGGCTGCGGCTGCCGATGCTGTCGCGTCTGGCGTGTTTCGCCGCCAGATCCGCTTCTGGCTGATCAGCGCCGTCATCCTCGCGATCTTCCTCTATGTCTTCAGCGGCATCCTGCTGCCGTTCGTCGCCGGCATGGTGCTCGCCTATTTCCTCGACCCGGTCGCCGATCGGCTGCAGCGGCTCGGCCTGTCCAGGCTGATGGCGACGATTGTCATCCTGTTTGCCTTCATCGTCGTTCTGGTGCTGGCCTTCGTCATCCTCATTCCGGTGCTGGCTTCGCAGATGGCCGATTTCGCCAGCAAGCTGCCGGAATACCTGACCCGGCTGCAGAGCCTGATCACCAGCTTCGATCCGAGATGGCTGGAAGAGCAATTCGGCGTCGACGCCAATGGCCTGCGCGAAGGGTTGAATTCGCTGCTGACCTCCGGCTTCGGCCTGCTGACCACGGTGTTCACCTCGATCTGGAGCTCGGGCGTGGCGCTGGTCTCGGTGGTCAGCCTGTTCGTCGTCACGCCCGTCGTCGCCTTCTACATGCTGCTCGACTGGGATCGCATGGTGGCGATTGTCGACAGCTGGGTGCCGCGCGATTATGTCCAGACCGTCAGGGCAATCGCCAACGACATCAACACCGCCACTGCCGGCTTTGTGCGCGGCCAGGGCACGCTGTGCCTGGTACTGGGCGCCATGTACGCCACCGGGCTGACGCTGACCGGTCTGAATTTTGGCATCCTGATCGGCCTGTTCGCCGGGCTGATCTCCTTCATCCCCTATGTCGGCTCGCTGACCGGGCTGGTGCTGGCCGTCGGCGTCGCCTTCGTCCAGTTCTGGCCGGACTGGACTATGGTCGCGGCGGTGGCCGGCGTGTTCTTCGTCGGCCAGTTCATCGAGGGCAACATCCTGCAGCCGAGGCTGGTCGGAAAAAGCGTCGGCCTGCATCCGGTGTGGCTGATGTTTTCGCTGTTTGCCTTCGGCGCTCTGTTCGGCTTCGTCGGCTTGCTGATCGCCGTGCCGGCCTCGGCCGCCGTTGCCGTTCTGGTGCGCTTTGCCATCGCCCGCTATCTCGAGTCGCCGCTCTACAAGGGCCACAACACCGAACCTGTGCCGCCGCTGCCGGCGCGTCGCCGCGGGAGCGGTGGGCCGCGCAGTTGAGCCAGATGCCGGACAACAAGATCGACCCGCCGCGCCAGTTGCCGCTCGATCTCGGCCACGGCACCGGCTATTCGCGCGACGAACTCGTCGTCTCAGGCACCAACAGCCAGGCGGTGGCGCTGGTCGATCGCTGGCCGGACTGGCCGTCGCCGGTGGTCGTGCTCGCCGGTCCGGCAGGCTGTGGAAAAACCCATCTGGCGTCGATCTGGCGCGCCCGCGCCAGCGCAGTGAAGATCGACGCCGGGCGGATCGAAGACTGCATGGCGAGCCTCGGCGCGCGGCCCGCATTGATCGACGATGTCGATGCCGGTCCGGTCGATGAAGAGGGGCTGTTCCATCTGATCAATGCGGTGCGCGCGGCCGGCTCGACCTTGCTCTTGACCGCGCGCCGCTTTCCGTCCGCCTGGGGTGTCAAGCTCCCCGACCTCGCATCGCGGCTGAAGGCGGCGGCGACGGTCGAGATCCACGAGCCCGACGATCTCTTGCTGGCTGGCGTCATCACCAAACTGTTCGCCGACCGCCAGGTCGAGGTCGAGCCGCATGTCGTGCAATATCTGGTGCGCCGCATCGAACGCTCGCTGGCCACCGCAATGCGGGTGGTCGAGCGGCTCGATCGCACGGCGCTGGAGCGCAAGACGCCGATCACAAGGGCGCTCGCCGCCGAAACCGTCAGCGCCATGGATGAGGGGCAGGGCGAGTTTGAGATCTGATACGACAGCCTCAGCCGGTGTCCCGTTTTGGGAAACAAGGGCTGGCATCTGTCTTGCAACGTTAGCCTTGCCGGCTAATCCCGGTCCTGATGCGTACCAAATCAGGTTGTAGGCTCGCCGGGAGACGGGGCGGTTGGGGTTCTCCTCCCGGCGAGCTTGCCATTTATGCCGCAATCCGAGCAGTCGTCGCCTTGGTTCAGCGCCGCCCGGTGCAGACGATGCCGGGAAGGTGATCGATCGCCACATTCTCAACGTATCGGCCTTACCTGGGAATGAGATCGGCGACGTATTTTGATTGAGATTGAGAGCCGTCCCACCCGCACGCCGTGCATCGGCCGCTTTCGAAATGATGCTCGCAGTTTGGATACCCATAGAGCCGAAATGCGCATTCGGCACATAATTTGGCCATTGAGCTACTTTCGGCGAAGTAGGTGCTGCCGCACTCATCGCAGGTCGTGATTGGTCGGTCGATCATTGCTCTAGCCTCGCTACAGCTTCAGCCCGATCGCCGCCGGGCAGGGCCGCTCGTCCCGCGCCAAAGCGCCTGCGGTAATCGCCCGGCGCCAGGCCGGTGATCCTGGCGAACACTTTGCGGAAGGAGCCGGGATCGTCATAGCCGACGTCCCAGGCGATCTGGTCGATGGATCGGGTCGTCGCTTGCAAGATCTCACGCGCCTTGCCGACGCGCAGGTGCTGGCAATATTCGGTCGGCTTGAGGCCGGTGGCGTTGCGAAAGCGGCGCAAAAAAGTCCGCTCCTCCAAGGCCGCTTGCTCCGCCATGGTGGCAAGTGTCACATCGCGCGCGCCTCTCGCCTGAAGCCAGTGCTGCACCTTGAGGATGGCCTCGTCGCCATGGTTCAGCCTGGGAGCAAAGGGGCTGTAGAAGCGTTGCTCGCGTCCCGGCGGGTCGACCAGCATGAAACGGGCGGTGTCCATCATGACGGTCGGCCCAAGCACCCGGTCGACGAGTTTCAGGCCGAGGTCGGTCCAGGCCATATAGCCGCCGGCGGTGATGATGTCGCCGTCGTCGATGACCAGCTTGTCGGCATCCAGTGCGATGTCGGGGAAGCGCATCGCAAGCGCGTCGCGATAGGCCCAGTGCGTGGTCGCCGCACGACCCGACAACAGGCCGGTCTCGGCAAGCACGAACGCGCCGGCGCAGACCGAGCCGAGCGTCGCGCCCGCAGCATGGCGGGCCCTGAGCCAGTCGGCATAGGGCGCCGCCGCCTCGCGAGCGATCGGATCACCCAGGGTCGGAGGCAAGATGACCATGGCAGGTCCATGGCCGGGGCCGGGCTCGCTGTCGAAGCTGCGGATGACGGTTTGGCTCGCGTCCTGCCACTGCCAATGGCTGACGCGAAGCCTCAGCGCGTCCGGCGACCGTTCGGCAGCCAGCCGGTTGGCTAGCTGGAACAGGTCGGTCAGACCGAGTACTGCCGCTTCCTGAACACCGGGATACACCACAAGCCCGATTTCAACCCGGTCAGACAGCGTAATCACCTGTCAGTTTTGCCACGTTCAATGTCTGTTTTGCCAATTCTCACCATGGCTCCGTTGCAATAGCTTGTCCACAGAGGGAACGAACCTTCCCCGCCTATTCCGCTAATAAGGAGTACGACTATGAGCACATTCACCACCAGGGACGGCACCGAGATTTTCTACAAGGATTGGGGCACAGGCCAGCCAATCGTGTTCCATCACGGCTGGCCGCTGAGCGCCGACGACTGGGACAACCAGATGCTGTTCTTCCTCGACAAGGGCTATCGCGTCATCGCGCATGACCGGCGCGGGCACGGCCGCTCGACACAGACCGCGACCGGCAACGAGATGGACACCTATGCCGCCGACGTCGCGGCTCTGGCCGCTCATCTTGATCTCAAGAACGCCGTCCATATCGGCCATTCGACCGGCGGCGGCGAGGTGGCGCGTTACGTTGCCGGCTACGGTGGCGAAGGACGCGTCGCCAAGGCGGTGCTGATCGGCGCGGTGCCCCCGATCATGCTCAAGACCGACAACAACCCCGGCGGCCTGCCGATCGAGGTCTTCGACGGCTACCGTGCCGCTTTGGTCGCCAACCGCGCCCAGTTCTACAGGGATGTGCCTGCCGGCCCGTTCTATGGCTTCAATCGCGAGGGCGCCAAGGTCTCGCAAGGGGCCGTCGACAATTGGTGGCGCCAGGGCATGATGGGCGGAGCCAAGGCCCATTTCGACTGCATCGAGGCTTTTTCCGAAACCGACTTTACGGAGGACCTGAAGAAGATCGACGTGCCCGTCCTGATCATGCACGGCGATGACGACCAGATCGTGCCGATTGCCGACTCCGCTCTGCTTGCAGCCAAGCTCGTGAAGCACGGCACGCTCAAGGTCTACGAGGGCCTTCCGCACGGCATGTGCACCACCCACCCGGAGATCATCAATCCGGATCTCCTGGCGTTCATCCAAGGCTGACGCTTCGCAAGCTTCAGGCGGGCTCGCCCGGAAATCCGGGCTGCCCGTCGTTCGCTTGGGTGCTTTGCCCGTCGCAGATGCTGTCCGGCGCCGGTGCGCCGGCAGCACGGGCGATGATTTCCGTGAATGGATGGTCGGAGTGGAGAGATTCGAACTCCCGACCCTCTGGTCCCAAACCAGATGCGCTACCAGGCTGCGCTACACTCCGAGTCCTTGGCGGCGTATAGGGTTCCGGGCCTGGCTGCGCAACCCCTAAAAGACGAAAACGGAACAAACGGCAGGCAATCCGTTGGCACGTTGTCCACCTCCCGAACGGTGACCATCGCGCCGGCCAGCGATCGCCGTACCGCCGTCCGACAGCAAGGCTCCCCTGGCAAACTGCTCAAGCTGATTGAGGGGATGGATTTTTTGACCTCGCGCGATCATCGTCGGTGGCCGCCGTGAAGGGGGTACGGCAGGCTCGGCCTTGCCGCCGGCAGCATTGCGCAGTAATGACGGGAATACAGCGGCGGTGCCGCTTGCACGTAGTAACGAGGTGTTCATGTCCGCGCGCATTTTCAGCCCAGCCAAAACCGCGATGCAGTCCGGCAAGGCCAAGACCGGCCACTGGGTGCTGGAATTCGATCCCGAGATGCGCAAGAAAATCGATCCGCTGATGGGCTACACCACGTCGGGTGACATGCGGAGCCAGATCAGGCTCACCTTCGACACAAGGGAAGAGGCGGTGGCCTATGCGGAGAAGGAGGGGCTGACCTACCGCGTCGAGGAGCCGAAGGAATCCAAGCGCCGCCAGATTTCCTATGCGGAGAATTTCCGCTATGACCGCAGGACGCCCTGGACGCATTGACCGGCAAATGCTGGGCAGCCGTCGCAGCGCATAAATTAGCCGGCCCTTGGCGTCGGCCAGCGGTCCCGTAGCTCAGCTGGATAGAGCACCGGCCTTCTAAGCCGATGGTCACAGGTTCGAATCCTGTCGGGATCGCCAGCATTTTCAGGGTCCATTCTGGACACATAGGTTACGGTTTATACCGGAGACATAGGTAACACTTTCGCCCGAAAGGGTTTTC
This sequence comes from Mesorhizobium escarrei, assembly GCF_935825525.1. Lineage (GTDB taxonomy): Bacteria > Pseudomonadota > Alphaproteobacteria > Rhizobiales > Rhizobiaceae > Mesorhizobium > Mesorhizobium escarrei. The sequence goes on along the minus strand of NZ_CAKXZT010000176.1, from coordinate 40,415 downwards.
GAGTGGTTCGAGCCTGCATGTCTCATCGTCGAAATATCCCAGATCATAG
>NZ_CAKXZT010000176.1:0-40356 GCF_935825525.1 Mesorhizobium escarrei | reverse complement strand
GTTGTGTTCACGTTCATGAGGTGATCGAGAAGGCAGACCGGGAGGTTTTCCGCTGCAGTCTCTCCCTGCGGCAATCTCAGAAACGGAGAACTGTTACTGATCTCTGTCTCACCTGAGGGGTGCACTTCAATGGGTGACAACCTCGTGCCGAACGGGTTGTCGATGGTCTGCAATGTTCTCTGCTCCAGGTCGATGTATCCGAGATCATAGTGCATGAAGCTGACGAGCCAAATGCCGTCATCGACCTCCTTGATTCCGAGCCTCTGCCCTGCGAGCACGGTTGAGACGTTGATCTTCTTCCTGTGCATGCAGATGCGGCCGCAGGCGGTGACGAGGATATCGCGGTCGTGGAATGGATATTCCACTTCCGGCAACCCTTGATAGGCTCTTGAAGAGGGTGTGTAGAGCTCGGCCGGCGCCTTCATCTGGATCGCCTCGTGTGGTCTTTCGTCATTGAATTCGCTGATGAAAGCATCGAACCTGGCCTGCTGCTGCAAGCTGTTCATGCCGGGCGGGCGGGTCGTTTCGGCCTTGAGGGTGCGATGCATGCGCTCGTGGCGGCCATTCTCGGTTGGACAGCCCGGCCGGATGCGCTCGATGGCAATGCCAAGCCTGAGCCAGAAGACCGAAAGCCTGGAGAGATTGTAGAGGCCATTGGGGGAAGCGAACGGCAGGCCGTTGTCGCTCCTGATGGCCTCGGGCAGACCGCGTTGCCTGAACAGGCGCACGAAGGTCTCGATGACCGGACCTTCCTTGGTCGATTCAAGGGCCTCGCAGGCCAGCACATAGCGCGAGGCCTGGTCGGTTACCGTCAGGGGGTAACAGTACTGTCCGCTGCCGAGCCTGAACTCGCCCTTGAAGTCGGCGCACCATAAGTCATTGGGCCCGGCGGCCTGCGACAGCGGCGTGCCCTCGGCCTTGCAGCGCCGCCTCTGACGGGCATGCTTGATCAGACCGTGGCGGTCGAGCACGGCATGCACCGTGCTCTTGGCTGGAATGCGCACATCGCCGGCCAGCTTGCGGATCAGCAGCTCGCGTATCTTCCTGGCGCCCCAGTGCGGCTTGTCCTTCTTGAGGCGCACGATCGTCCGCTCGATCTGGTCGGGCAACTGATTGGCATATCTCACCGGCCGACGGGTCCGATCGGTGAGCGCCTCGGGGCCTTCATCCTTGTAGCGGTTGAAGATCTTGTAGCCGGTCTTGCGCGAGATGCCGAACTCCCGGCACACATCGCTCATATCTTCCCCGTCAAGCAGACGGGCTACGAACCGTAGACGTTCCTCCATCACCGAACACTCTCTCCACGGCATCAACACCTCCCGTCAAAAGGCGAAAAGTGTTACCCATGTGTCCGGTACGAAACGTCACCTATGTCTCGGGTCGTTCACAGGGTCCATTCTGGACACATAGTATCGGCGATGCGCTAATCGGCTCGCGTCCTCACCCGGAGGCACGGGCTTTCATTTTTCAGCCTCGTGCTTAGAGACTGTTTCGAAATTCGCTCTGGCGAGTCATATGGTGGTGGTTTCGAGAACCGGCGCGCAGCGGACATTTGGGTCCGTGAGCACCGGAAGCGCAGAAAACGCCATCAGATGGCCGCCAGAGTAAAGTTTCCAAACAGTCTCTAAGTGCGACTAGCTCCAGGTACTTCGTCGAGGAGATTTGGACCTTTGCTCACAGGCATCTGGCCGTCGGGAGTAAGCTTGTCCACCGCGTCGGGCAGTTCTTTTGTGAGCCGGTCGAGAAGTTCCTCGCGGGACAAGCCGGTTTGCTCCGCGAGATCGCTCAACGTTTGCGGGTCGATGGCTTTCTCGACTTGGTCGCGCTGAACCGGGCGATTCGATCCTGTACCAACCCAAGAATCGACTTGATCGCCCGCACCCGCATTCCTGAGACGCTCCAGGATGTCGCCGACCCCGCCGGGGGAGCCAGCGTTTTTGGCATCCGTCGAGTTCCTACCGGCGATTAACTCGCCGATCCTATCCCTATTCTTGTAGGCAAGCAGGCCAAGCAAGGCTATGGCGACTTTTCCTATGTCAACGCTCATTTCGCACCTCCTTCCATGAAGAACGGACAAGGCATGCGGCTTTGAAAGGTTCCACGGTATTTGCTGCTGGGCTGGTTTTCAGTTCGGTTAATGGCGATGGGGCTTCCCGGTCGAATCCCCGAAGGACTTCAGCACCGGCGCCGCCGAAACGATCAAGGCTATCGGACGTGCATGTTCAGGCTCGATCGTATCGGACAGCGGCGCTCTGAATCACAAGTATGCAACCACTGCCTTGTCTTCGCGTTTAGCCGCGTTCAATCCTGGCGAGCTTTAAAAATGACCGCGCTCATTCCGATTTCAATCTGCTTGAATGGCAAATCGATGGCGATCGCGTCGATAGCCGACGCTGCGAAAGCGCTGCAGCAACCATGGCCATCCATGGACAAGCCGTCCCGACTTGAAGCAATCCGAATGATCGGGGAATGCCTGGCCGGACATTGCAGTCACCAAGCTGCGTTCGCTGCTTTCGAGGCAGCCGCATCTGAACAGAGGCTTCTCAGGCAAAAGCCTCCAAGCGCAGGCCTCAAGAAATTCGACGGGGTTGCCGAAGACCTTATATGAGGTGATGCTGCCCTCGCGAGCTTGAACCGCTGACAGGCCTCGCCCGGGCGGACTTGGCCAGCCGTGATTGTGGACCAGCCGTGAAGGTGGACCACCCGCCAAAATTGAGGAATGGCGGGTAGTCCTTATCAGCGCAGGAAGGGACGTAGCTGCGCAGATCTCAGTTCGTTCTTGGTCCAATCGTCAAATCCGGCCGATCCCTAGCTAACGACCGTTCGCCAGGAACGTGATGGCGACGGCGAAGACCGCAGCGAGTAACCAGCGGGCTTGGTGGACGCCATTTTCCATCGGCTCCTTCCGTAAACTCACAGCTAGCAACTGCTACGAGCAGCCGCAGTTCCGGGTGGCGCGGTGTCCGGGCTATTACGCGAAAACAGATGAGACTTAGGTCCCGTCTCGAATCAGACCGAAGCCCAACCAAGGAACGTTTGCGGCTGCCTGAGGTTTGGTGAGACTGGCGCGAAGACGATGCCGTTCAGCACAATAGAGCTCACATAAAGGAGGCACTTATGAGTATGCGTCTTTCCACTGCAGCCGCCGGGTTTCTGTTGCTGGCCGGTATCGGCGCCGCTGCCGCTCAGGACGTAGTCATCGAGCCTGAACAGGAGACCGTCATCAGGGAATATGTCAAAAAGCAGCCGCTAGCATCGGTGAAAATCCCTGGAGTGGAGCTCAATATCGGCTCAACCTTGCCCGAAACCGTCGAACTTCGTGAAGTCCCCAACACAAAATACCGTTACGTGGTGGTCGACAACCGGACCGTTATGGTTGACCCGGGCACGCGCAAGATCATCAAAGTCATCGAATGAGCTAAGCGACTGGGAGGACAGCCCGCCGTGCCGAAAGGTGCGGCGGGAAGTCAAGCGACGAGGAATGTGATCACTATGTCGAACCGTGAGATTGGAGCGTCCCAGGCGCTGCGAATGCGCGTGGCCGACCTCAATGAGAGGATGCGCGGCGCCCGGATTACCGAGAACGAACTGAAGACCTTTCGAAAGGTCGCAGCGGTCCTGGAGGGCGGCAAGGGCAGAATCGATGCCGATGATTTGATTGCCGCATCCTTCGTCGTCGAGACGCTGGACTAACAAGAAGTGCTGCAATGTCCCTGTCTCCCAGCCTATTCTCTGTTGGCCTGGCTTTCCAATGCCCGAAGTGCAACTTCACCGTCATCAAGAACGGCAGCTGGTTCCAGGTCGTTTCCCATTACAGGTGCGACGGATGCGGACGCGAGATCCGGATTACCTATCCCGACAAGATTGCGATCTTCCAGAAGCACGCGCACTTGGCGACGCCGCCGGGAGCGCGGTAGCTGCGGCAGATGTCCAGACCAACTCCTTCATCGCCAACTCCTTTATTGCCAACCCTTCAATGAAAGTGAGCTCGAATTGCCGGGCTCGAGCGCGAGTGTCATGGTGACCTAGATAAACCAGGTCGCCACCAGCCCCAAAGACGCGGAAAAGATTGCGATCGTGGTAGCCCACCCCAGGGCGTTGGTTGTCCGGCTGTTGACCTTGTCTCCCATGATCCGCGGGTTGTTCGTCATCAGCATGATGAGAAGAAGCAGTGGCGGCGTGGAAAAGCCCTGCACGATACCGGACCAGACGAGCGCCTTCATTGGGTTGAAACCCAGGAAATTCAGGCCAACAGCAATCAGCGTGAAGGCGCCGATCGCGATATAGAACTTTGGCGCCTCACGCGGCTTGGCATCAAGGCTGTGCTCCCATCCAACTGCCTGCGCCAGATCGTATGCCGCACCTGTCGTCATGACCGGAACGGCAAGGAACCCGACCCCGATCACGCCGGCAGCGAACAGTACGCCAGCGGCTGCGCCCGCGAGCGGCTTGAGAGCTTCGGCTGCTTGAGCTGCCGTCTCGACGTCGTGCTCGCCGGCTTCATAGAGCGTAGACCCTGTCGACAGGATGATGAAGTACATGATGAGGTTGGAAAAAATCATGCCGATCAGGATATCGCGGCGGGAGCGGCGCAGTTCACCGTCCGTGGCACCCTTGCGCTTCTTCAGCGTCGTCCTCCCCTCGGCAATCTCTTCCTCTACCTCCTCATTCGACTGCCAGGTGTAGAGATACGCTGAAAGGGTGGTGCCGATGATGGCCACCAGAATGGACAGGAACTCGCGGCTGAACTGGATCTTCGGAACAAGGGTTCCCCACAGCACGGCTGCTGCATCCGGCTTTGCCATGATGGCTGAGCCGACATAGGCAAGCAGGGCCAGCGCGAGCCAGCGGAAGATGTTGCGTATGAGCGTGTAGGAGCCCCAAAGCTGGAGAGCAAAGATCGCGGCCGCGACTCCAATCACAATGAGGGGGATTGGAACAGGAAGGAAGATGTTGATGGATGCAGCCATGCCGCCGAGATCGGCGGCTGCTTCGATCGTGTTGCCGATCAGCACGCCCACGAGAACAGCCCAGAGCAGCCATCGGGGATAGAAGTCCTTGATCGCATGAAAGAGGCCGCGGCCCGAAACCTGTCCAAGCTTCGACGAGAGATACACGACCGTGTACATCATCGGCAGCGTTACAGGAGCGGTCCACAGCAGATCCGGGCCAAAGCGCGCACCCGCACTTGCATAGGTGCCGATCGCCGAGCAATCGTCGTCAGCGGCGCCGGTGATAAGGCCTAGTCCAAGTGCTCGCCCTATGCCGTCCTTCTTGTCTTCCCGTGGTGAAGTGGCGTTACGATCGCGCTGCGTCATTGCGGCCACGCCGCGCAAAGAGCGTCACGCGCAAGCACGACCAAAACGTCGCGAGCAATTATCCCATAAATGTACTGCAGCACGGGAGTGGATCTCATTCCGGCAAACCTCTACCGCCGTTCCAACTCCGCAATCGGCTGCTTGTTCCAGCGTCAGCCGGGTGTTCAGCGCTCGCCTTGGCCGAAGGCGCGTTTTTCGCTTTGCCTGGTCGGCCGGCCCCAAGGGTGGGGACAGTCTCGATCTTGGCCATGATCGAGCCACGATTTCAAATGAGCTTGGGCCTCTTCTAAGCCTTTCATCTTTTGACGGAACCACCCGGCGTTTTACGAGAAATTCTGCCGGTGTGATTGTATGCATGAGTTGGCCGATGGTGCGCCAGTCGCTTCAATGGTTCGACGCCGTGCGCGTCACATAAATGTTAGATGTTGCCAAAAAAGGCTTGCTCGATCGGATTGAGCTCGGGTGAGTACGGCGGCAGCAATCACAGCTTGCGCCGGCTACCCTTATGGCCTGGGGCAGGGCGGATCTGAACGGGGCTTTTCCAAGTTGACTTTGATAGGCGCGGCGGCACTGCTGATTCTGCTCCTGACCTATGCCGGCGTCGCCGTCGGCACGATCCCCGGCCTGCGCCTCGACCGGGCAGGCATCGCGCTGCTCGGCGGTGCGGCGATGATCGCCATCGGCGCACTCAGCCTGGAGGACGCATACCGCGCCATCAGTTTCGACACGATCACGCTGTTGCTCGGCATGATGATCGTTGTGGCGCATCTGAAAGTCTCGGGCGCCTTCCGTGCGCTCGGCGCCGTTGCCATCGAGCATGCGCATGCGCCGTTCATGCTGCTGGTGATGGTGACGCTGCTGACCGGGGTGCTGTCAGCGTTTCTGGTCAACGACGCGATCTGCCTGGTCCTGGCGCCGATCGTCGTTCACGTCACCCGCGTCATCAACCGAAACCCTGTCCCCTATCTGATCGCCACCGCCACGGCGTCGAATTGCGGCAGCGTCGCCACCATCACCGGCAACCCGCAGAATATGGTCATAGGCGCGCTGTCGGGGATTTCCTATCCGGCCTTTTCGGCGGCCCTGGCGCCGGTCGCGCTGTTCGGCCTCGTCGCCGTCGTCGTCATCGTGCGCATCGTCTATCGCGCCGAGTTCGCGCGCAATGCCGAACTCAGCCCCGAAGTCTATCGCGGCCGCATGTTGCCGGGTCAGGTACTCAAGGCGGTGGTGGTCTGCATCGGGCTGGCGATCGCCTTCTTTGCTGGCGTTCCGGTCGCCAAGGCGGCGCTCATCGGCGGCGCCGTTCTTCTCGTGACCCGTGCCATAAAGCCGGCGCGCATCTACCGCGAGATCGACGGGCCGCTGCTGTTCATGTTCGCCGGCCTGTTCATCGTCGTCGCCGGCGCCGAGAAGACGCTGCTCACGCCCGACATCATAGCCTCGGCAAAAGGCCTCGGGCTGGACGACGTCTGGCGGCTGTCCGGCTTCACCGCGGTGCTGTCCAACATCATGAGCAATGTTCCGGCCGTGCTGGCGCTGCGGCCGTTCATACCCGGCCTGGAAGACCCCGAGCGCGCTTGGCTGGTCGTCGCGATGAGCTCGACGCTCGCCGGCAATTTCACGCTGCTCGGCTCGGTGGCCAATCTGATTGTCGCCGAGCACGCGCGGGTCTCCGGCACACCGCTGTCGTTCGCTGCCTTCTTCAAGGTCGGGCTGCCGCTGACGCTGGTTACGCTGCTTGCCGGGACGGCGTGGCTGGCGCTTGGGTTTTAGGCCGCCGGCGCAGCAGGCTAATGCATGTCGCGCAAAAAGTGTGCAGCGGTTTTGCGATAACGACATGCATAAAACAACAACCTAAAGCGCGTCGCGTGAGGCCGGTCAAACGCGACGCGCTTGAGGCGGTTTCAAGTCCAAGCCTGATCGGACTATTTGGCGTGGGTGGGCCAGAACGCCCAGATCAGCAAAGCTGCCAAAGCCAGCCAGAGCGCCACGACAAAGAACATCCCCATCCTGCTTTGCGGCTGTTTTTCGAGCGCGGCAGCCCGCGCTCGAAACTCGTCCATCAGCGGCGGCGGAACAAGCCTGATGGCCAGGATTACGCCGAGCGGCACTATGATCAGATCGTCGATATAGCCGACCACGGGAATGAAATCCGGGATCAGATCGATTGGGGAAAGCGCATAGGCGGCCACCATCCCGGCAACGAATTTTGCAAACCAGGGCACCCGAGGGTCGCGCGCGGCGAACCACAGGGCGACGACATCAAGCTTGATGTCGCGCGCCCGGCTCTTTGCCGTTTCCAGCCAGGCTTTCATGGCGTCACTTTAGCACAGATTGTCCGCCGGGACATTCGCGCTTGTATGTGCGGAATTCTCTTGTTTACGAGTAGATTACCCGCGTTGGCGAATTGGATCTAGCAAGACGCGAGGGCGCGAGCCTTCAAGCGGCCGCGGCGGCGGCGAGGCCGCGCGCCAGATCGGCCTTGAGGTCATCGACGTCCTCGAGCCCGATCTGCAGGCGGATGAGCGGGCCGTCATAAGGGCCCTTGGCGACGACGCGGTCGCCGAGCAACACCGGCACCGCTAGGCTCTCATAGCCGCCCCAGGAATAGCCGAGGCCGAATATCCTGAGCGCGTCGAGAAAAGCATGCTGCTGCTTCTGGCCGCCGCCCTTGAGCACGATTGAAAATATGCCGCTCGAGCCGCAGAAGTCGCGCTTCCAGAGGTCGTGGTCGGGATGGCTGGCAAGCGCTGGATGCAGCACGCGTGCCACGCCCGGCTGGCCCTCCAGCCAGCCGGCGATCGCCAGAGCGCTGCGCTGATGGTGGTCGAGGCGCACGCCCATCGTGCGCAGGCCGCGCAGCACCTGATAGACGTCGTCCGGCCCGGCGCAGCAGCCCATCGTGTAGAAGGTCTCGCAAAGCTGTTTCCAGCAGGCCTTGTTGGCCGACGCGGTGCCGAGCAGCACGTCGGAATGGCCAGCCGGATATTTCGTCGCCGCATGGATCGAGATGTCGACGCCGTGGTCGAGCGGGCGGAAGTAGAGCGGCGTCGCCCAGGTGTTGTCCATCATGACGATCGCACCTGCGGCGTGCGCCGCGCTGGCGATGGCCGGTATGTCCTGGACGTCGAAAGTGTTGGAGGCTGGCGATTCGGTGAACACGACCCTGGTGTTGGGCTTGATCAGCGCCGTTATACCGGCACCGACATGCGGATCGTAGTACTCGACCTCGACGCCCAGCCGTTTCAGCACCGTGTCGGCGAAATTGCGTGTTGGGTGATAGACGGAATCGACAATCAGGACATGGTCGCCCGCCGACAGGAAGGCGAGCAGCGGCACCGTCACCGCCGCCAGGCCGGAGGGCACCACAATCGTACCGGCCGAGCCTTCCAGCCCATCGATGGCGCTGGCAAGCGCGTCGGTGGTCGGCGTGCCGCGCGTGCCGTAGGTGTATTTCTGGCTGCGTGCCGCCATCATCGCCGCGTTGGGATAGAGCACGGTCGAGGCATGCACGACCGGCGGGTTGACGAAGCCGAAATAGTCGTGCGGATTGTTGCCCGAGTGGGCAAGCCGCGTGTTGATGCCCATTTGGTTGCCGTCTTTTGTCATTGCGCTTCGCCTCTGATGAAGCGCTAGCCATAGTGCGGCGGCATTGGCCGCGCAACCGTTCGCCATCCGTCAGCCGGCGGACTTTGGATGTGCCAATTGATTCCATGACAAGTCAGTCATGCGCGGTAAATCCGAGGGACGGGTTTGCCGGCGCAGCCCCGATTCGCGTTGACCGGACTTTGCCGGCTTTGTTCGCACCGCTGGCTAATTTCCAGGCGCGTTTGTCTGCAATTCAGGCATTTGCGGCAATTGCTTTCGAACTCTTTCGGTTTCGGTCATTTTCCTTGACCTCACTGGAATAATCGCCTTCGATGCAGTTCGTGAATGGGAGGCAGCGCGTCGGTTGCGATGCGGGTTCCGGGAATGGGCCGGAACGGGAAGCTGCGTTCACGCGGAAAAAAGTCAGGTTCGCCTGAAAAAAACAGAAAAGGGTCTGTGGGTTATGAAACACATTGCAATCGGCATTCTGGGCGCCGCCACGCTTGGATTGGTCGCTTCGGCCGCTTCGGCGGCCACGCTCGATGACGTCAAGGCCAAGGGCTTCGTCCAATGCGGCGTCTCGACCGGACTGGCCGGCTTCTCGGCGCCGGACGACAAGGGCGACTGGCAAGGCCTCGATGCGGACTTCTGCCGCGCTGTCGCGGCCGCCGTGTTCGGCGATGGCACCAAGGTCAAGTTCACGCCGCTCAGTGCCAAGGAACGCTTCACCGCCCTCCAGTCAGGCGAGATCGACGTCCTGTCGCGCAACACCACCTGGACCATCAACCGCGATACAGCGCTTGGTCTGAACTTCGTCGGTGTCACCTATTATGACGGACAGGGCTTCATGATCAACGCCAAGAAGCTGCCGGGAGTGAATTCCGCGCTGCAGCTTTCGGGCGCGGCGGTCTGCGTGCAGAGCGGCACCACGACCGAGCTCAACCTCGCTGACTACTTCAAGACGAACAAGATGGAGTACAGCCCGGTCGTCTTCGAACAGCTGTCAGAGGTCGACGCGGCCTATGACGCCGGCCGTTGCGATGTCTACACCACCGACCAATCAGGGCTTTACGGCATCCGGCTGACGCTGGGCTCGCCCGCCGACCACGTCGTGCTGCCTGAGATCATCTCCAAGGAACCGCTCGGACCGGCCGTGCGCCAGGGTGACGACCAGTGGTACCACATCGTCAAGTGGACCTATTTTGCGCTATTGCAGGCAGAGGAGCTCGGCATCACCAAGGCCAATGTCGAGGAAATGAAGGCCTCGGACAATCCCGAGATCAAGCGCGTGCTCGGCCAGGAGGCCGATACCAAGATCGGCACCGATCTCGGCGTCTCCAACGACTGGGTCGTCAACATCGTCAAGACCGTCGGCAATTACGGCGAAATGTTCGAACGCACTGTCGGGTCGGGCAGCCCGCTGAAGATCGCGCGCGGCATCAACGCGCTGTGGACCAAGGGCGGTCTGCAATACTCTCCGCCGATCCGCTGATCGAAATGTGATCCGGGAGGCAGATCGTCTGCCTCCCGGTTTCTCTTTCCAGGGGATGGTCGAATGGCATCGCAGGAAATTCTTCGCGAGGAGCCAAGCCGCGGCTCCTTCATCAATGATCCAAAGGTCCGCGGCATAGTCTTCCAGGCGGTGGTCGTCATCGTGCTGGTTGCGTTGGTCTGGTGGATCGTCCAAAACACCATAGACAATCTGACGCGCCTGCGCATTGCGTCAGGCTTCGGCTTCCTCAGGGGCCGCGCCGGCTTCGACATCAGTGACAGCGCCATCGCCTATTCGTCGGATTCGACCTATGGCCGCGCCATTCTGGTCGGCTTCGTCAACACGCTCATCGTTGCCTTCGCCGGCATCGTCACCGCCACCATTATCGGCTTTATCCTCGGCGTCGGCCGGCTTTCGCACAACTGGCTGATCCGCAAGATCTGCATGGTCTATGTCGAGGTCTTTCGCAACATCCCGCCGCTGCTGGTCATCTTCTTCTGGTATTCCGGCGTGCTTTCGGTGCTGCCGCCGCCGCGTGAAAGCATCAATTTGCCGTTCAGCTCCTTTCTCAACCAACGCGGCTTTTATTTTCCACGCGCCGTCTGGGGCGAAGGCTCCTGGCTGATCCTGGTCGCTTTGCTTCTCGGCATCGCCATGGCGTGGTTCGTCGCCCGCAAGGCGCGTCAGCGGCAGATGGCGACCGGCCAGCAATTCCCTGTGTTCTGGACATCGGCGGCTTTGATCATCGGCTTGCCGTTGCTGGCCTACGCGCTCAGCGGCTTCCCGCTGAGCTTCGATTATCCAAAGCAATCGACCTTCAACCTGACTGGCGGCTTTCAGGTCAAGCCGGAGTTCCTGTCGCTCTACCTGGCGCTGTCCTTTTATACGGCGGCCTTCATCGCCGAAATCGTGCGGGCCGGCATCATGGGCGTCAGCAAGGGTCAGACCGAGGCAGCCGGTGCGCTCGGGCTGCGGCCGGGATCGATCCTGCGGCTTGTCGTCATTCCGCAAGCTATGCGCATCGTCATTCCGCCGCTGACCAGCCAATATCTGAACCTGACCAAGAACTCGTCGCTGGCCATCGCCATCGGCTACCCGGACCTCACGGCGACGACCGGCACGGTGCTGAACCAGACCGGCCAAGCGATTGAGTGCGTGCTGATCATGATGGTGGTTTATCTCGCACTCAGCCTGTTGACGTCGGCGGTCATGAACGTGATCAACGCCAGAATGGCCCTGGTGGAGAGGTAGCGACATGCAGGAGCACGATCTTTCCTTCGTCCGCGTCGAAATGGCGCTGGCACAGTCGGCGCCTGCAAGCGAGCGCGGCCTTGGCGCCTGGATACGCAAGAACCTGATTGCGTCGACCGGTGACACGATCCTGACCATCATCGGCATTGTGCTGGTCGCGATGATCCTGCCGCAACTGATCAGCTGGGCCTTCATCAACGCCCAATGGACCGGCGCGGACCGTACCTTTTGCGCCACGGTGGCACAGGGCGGCATCCAGCCTGACGGTTGGTCCGGCGCCTGTTGGGCCTTCGTCAACGCCAAGTTCGGCCAGTTCATGTTCGGCCGCTATCCGATCGATGAGCGCTGGCGGCCGATCCTGGTTGCCATCCTGTTCGTGGCGCTTCTGGTGCCGCTACTCATCCCGAAGGTGCCGCGCAAGGGCCTGAACGCCATCTTGTTCTTCGGGGCGCTGCCGATCTTTGCCTTCATCCTGCTGGTTGGTGGCGTGTTCGGCCTGCCGCATGTGGAAACCCCGCTATGGGGCGGGCTGCTGGTGACGCTCACCCTGTCCTTCGTCGGTATTGCCGTGTCGCTGCCGCTCGGCATCGTGCTGGCGCTCGGCCGGCGCTCGAAGATGCCGATCGTCAAGATGCTGTGCGTCATCTTTATCGAGACGGTGCGCGGCATCCCGCTGATCACCGTGCTGTTCATGGCCAGCGTCATGCTGCCGCTGTTCCTGCCGGCCGGCGTCAGCTTCGACAAGTTCCTGCGCGCGCTGATCGGTGTCTCGCTGTTTGCCGCTGCCTATATGGCCGAAGTGGTGCGGGGCGGCCTGCAGGCGATCCCCAAGGGCCAGTATGAGGGTGCGGATTCGCTCGGCCTCGGCTACTGGCAGAAGATGGGCCTGATCGTGCTACCGCAGGCGCTGAAGCTGGTTATTCCCGGCATCGTCAATACTTTCATTGGCATGTTCAAGGACACCAGCCTGGTCTCGATCATCTCGATGTTCGACCTGCTCGGCGTCGTCAAACAGAATTTTAACGACCCCAACTGGGCAACGCCGCAAACGGCCAGGTCCGGCCTGGTGTTCGCTGCCTTCGTCTTCTGGCTGTTCTGTTTCGGCATGTCGCGCTATTCGATGTTCACGGAACGCCGGCTCGACACCGGCCACAAGCGCTAAGAACAAAAAAGGGAACCTTCCATGACAATAGAAAATGCAGTCAGTGCGGAAGAGATCAAGGTCAATGCCGCCAAGATGCAGGTTTCCACAACCGATGTCGCCATCGACATCATCGCCATGCACAAATGGTACGGCGAATTCCATGTGCTGAAGGACATCAACCTGAAGGTGATGCGCGGCGAGCGCATCGTCATTTGCGGTCCTTCTGGCTCCGGCAAATCGACGATGATCCGCTGCATCAACCGGCTGGAAGAGCACCAGAAGGGCAAGATCATCGTCGACGGCAAGGAATTGACCAACGATCTGAAGAAGATTGACGAGGTGCGCCGCGAGGTCGGCATGGTGTTCCAGCACTTCAACCTGTTCCCGCATTTGACCATCCTGGAAAACTGCACGCTGGCGCCGATCTGGGTGCGCAAGACGCCGAAGAAGCAGGCCGAGGAAATCGCCATGCACTTCCTCACGCGCGTCAAGATCCCGGAACAGGCCAACAAATATCCCGGCCAGCTTTCCGGCGGCCAGCAGCAGCGCGTCGCCATAGCCCGCTCGTTGTGCATGAATCCGCGCATCATGCTGTTCGACGAGCCGACCTCTGCGCTCGATCCGGAAATGATCAAGGAAGTGCTGGAGACGATGGTTGGCCTCGCCGAAGAGGGCATGACCATGCTCTGCGTCACCCACGAGATGGGCTTTGCACGCAAGGTCGCCAACCGGGTGATCTTCATGGATCAGGGCCAGATCGTCGAGCAGAACACGCCGGCCGAGTTCTTCGACAATCCGCGCCACGAGCGCACAAAACTGTTCCTGTCGCAGATCCTGCACTGATCGCTCTCATGCAAATCAGAAGAGCCCGGCCGAAATCCGGCCGGGCTCTTTTGCGTCTGAGCCGTCAGCAGGCGATTGCGCCCCGATTGCGAGGCCGTCCCTCATGAGAAAGCCGTCCCTCGTGAAAAAGCTTGGGCGCTTTCTCGCCAGTCTGGTGGTGGCAATCGTGCTTGCCGTGATGCTGGGCACAGTCATTCCACGGCCGCTTTTGCCGGCGGCCGCCGCCGACCCCGTCGCCACCAGGCACATCCTGGTGCTGAAAAATCCGATCCACACCGATATCGCCGTCCCGGTCGATGACGATGTGCGCAAGCGCTTCCATTTCCTGGTCGATGGCGGCATTCCGGCCGACATGGCTGAGGTCCGCTATATCGTCTTCGGCTGGGGAGGCCGCGCCTTTTATCTGGAGACGCCGACCTGGTCGGAACTGAAGGCGGTGCCGGTGATGAAGGCGCTGACCATTGACGCTTCGGTGATGCATGTCGATGTCGCCGGCAACATCGTCGAGCCGCATCCCGACGTCGCCGGCTTCGACATCAGCGAGGAGCGCTTTGCAGCACTGCTCGACTTTATCGCGGCGAGTTTCCAGCAAGGGCCGAATGGTCCGATCCTGATCGAGAATGCCGCCTATTCCAGGTTCGACCGCTTCTACGAAGCCAACGGCCATTTCAATGCGCTGGTCGGCTGCAACACCTGGACAGCGGCGGCTCTGCGTATCGCCGGACTGCGGACAGGCTGGTGGAATCCGCTGCCGGCCTCGCTCGACCTGTCGATGCGGATTTACAACTGAAGGCGAGGCACCGCTAGGATTTGCGAGGCCGCGTTGCCCGGCGACGAACGCGTGAACGGCCTTTACCAGCCCGCGCCGATCGATGAAGCCGAAGTGCTGGCGAAGGCGATTTATCGCCACGGTCGAGAAGGTGACGCAGCCTTGATTTCCAGTCTTACACGTTGTAGAAGTCACTCTTACAGGAGCAAACCGAATGAATGACATGCCGCGCGTTTCACGCGTCGAGTTTGAGATTCTGAGCCTACTACGCTCAAAGGAGATGTACGGGCTCGAACTGGTGAAGGAGTCTTCGATCTTGAAGCGGGGAACCGTGTACGTGACGCTCGAGCGGATGACCGACAAAGGCTACGTCAAATCTCGCGAAGCCGAGCGAGGGCCGCATGAGAGTGGTCTGCCGCGACGCATCTACAGTATCTCTGCGTTGGGGCAACGCGCGTTGGCTGCCTCACAAGCCGCCGCCGCCGTCTGGGAAGCTGTCGCTCAATGAGGGTGCTTCGCGCTGTTTCCAAGGCAATTGAAGATTATGTGCTCGGGCCGCCAGCGCAGCGCAAAACAAGGGCGGCCGATCGCAGAGTTCGCTTGGGTCACGTACTTCCCTTGGGGAACCGTCCCGCAGCGAGAATAACTCGCGAAATTCTCATGTCCATAGATGACCTGAAATATGGTCTGCCGCAAATTAGATCCCGGCCGATTCGGCTGGCACTTGGGATTTTATTCGCCCCCGCCTTGCTTATGAACGATGCCGTTATATTTGCTCTTCGCATCGCTTCAATGAAGAAGCGCGCTATCGTTTCCGCTCCTGCTTCTAAGGTTCTGGCATTGATCAAGTTCCTTGTGCCGAAGAAGGCTTTCGACCGCATCTTCGCCCAGGCGGTCGAGGATTTCCGCGAGGAATACTACCTCGAATTGGCCGAAGGGAGGGTATGGCGCGCCCGCTGGCTTCACGTCGGCCTTTATCTGACGCTGCTCTCGACGACCGCTCTATGGCTAGGAACATCAGCTGCAAAGAAAGCAGTCAACCTCTGGAAGATCACCTAGGCGGCTGAACCGCCTCACCCTCTGTCCTGCCGGTGATCTCCCCCGAAAGGGAGGAAGATCGGTCGCCATCCCGGCGTTCGCCACTCTCCAAGGTTGGAGGAACGAGTGGCACTCAAACTGCCAATCCCCTTGCAGGGGAGATGTCCGGCAGGACAGAGGGGGCGCTGTCCCGCCGACGATCGAGCTTTCATCGCCGATCGACGATTTCCGGCGGCCGCCAGCCATAGAGCCAGTCGAGATCGGCCGCGAGCTTTTCCGGCGACCGCAGCTTCAGGAACAGGTTGCGCGCGACCGCCACCGGCCCGGAAGCGTGCCAGGCGAGGCGGTTGACGGCACCGCGGCGGGCGACCTTGGCGATGCGCGGCCGCCGCACCTTTTCCCAGGCGGCAAGCGCGCCCCAGGGATCGGCGGGTGAGGCCGCGACAAAGCCGGCAAGGATTGCGGCATCCTCGATCGCCATCGCAGCCCCCTGCGCCGCGAACGGCGTCATCGCATGCGCCGCATCGCCGATCAGCGCGATGCCGGCCGGCGTCGTCCATGGCTGTGCCTGCTCGACCGTATGGATCGGCCATGTGGTCCACGGGCCGGCATCCTCGGCAAGCCGGGCCAGTGCTGCCGCCGTGCCACGCATGGCGCCGACGAGCATATTGGGGTCGGCGTGGCCCGACCAGCGCTCGGCGATGATCTCGCCCCTGGTGAAGGCAGCCAGGTTGAACGCCGTGCCGTTGCTGACTGGATAAGCGACGAGGTGGAAGCCGGGATGCAGGAAGGTGGTCACGCAATTGGCGGCGCCGACCGCCGCAAGGGCTTCTCCTGCGACACTGTCTGCACTGATCGTAGCGCGCCAGGCAAGCTCGCCCGAAAACCGGCTTTTGGCGGCAAACCCGCCAAAAGCGCGGATCGCCGACCAGACGCCGTCGGCGCCGATCAGCAAAAAGCCGCCGGCTTCGACTGTCTTGCCGGCAATCTCGACTGTTGCCGTGGCATGGCGCGGTCCTGTGGCGATGCCGCCGACGCGCGCGCCGGTGACGAGACTGATGTCCGGCCGTTCGGCAAGGCGCGCCATCAGCGCGTCTTGCAGATCAGCCCGATGAGCGACGAGATAGGGCGCCTGCCAGCGCCTTTCGGCTGCTTGGCCAAGCGGCACCCGCGCCAGCTCACGCAGCGTGGCGGCGTCCTTGAGCACGACCGCCTCCGGCCGCACCGCCGCCGGCAACAGCCGGTCGAGCACGCCGAGCTGGCGAAGGAAGCGCGTCGCGTTGGGTGAGAGCTGGATGCCGGCGCCGGCCGCTTCGAGGCGCGGCGCCTGTTCGAACAGCCGCACCAGATAGCCGCGCTCGGAAAACGCCAGTGCCGCGGTCAGTCCGGCGACGCCGGCTCCGGCGATAACGACCTGCCGGGACCGGGTGTCGTCCATGGGATGGTGTGCGCGTCAGGCGGCCTGGTCGATATACAGGCATCCGGCAGGCTGCGTTTCCGTCGCCTTCAGCTTTGGCGAATAGCGATAAAGCGTCGAGCAATAGGGGCAGACCTTTTCATTGTCGTCGCCCATGTCGAGAAACACATGCGGATGGTCGAAAGGCGGGTTGGCGCCGGTGCACATGAATTCCTTGACGCCGATGTCGATCGCCGGATAGCCCGCATCGTTCTGGAAATGGGGAATGGAACCGCCTGCCATCGTCGTCTCCTGCATTTGCCGCATGACCCGGATCATGCGCAAAATCAAAATTCCACCGCATCCTTTGCGCGTCCAAAGGACGCGCCGCGCTGTACCTGGATTGCATCTGGATCATAAGCAGTCTCTTTGCAAGATCGATGAAATCAAACTGTCGTAAAAGCCTGTCACAGGATAAGCTGAGCCGGTTAAGGCATGGTCCGAAAACCGAATTAGGTTTCGCTGGGGACCATGCGTAGCTTAAGTGGTGGGAGCGTCCTTTGCGCGTCCAAAGGACGCGCCACGCTGTGGCCAGCGGGTGCGAAACGAGCAGGAACCATGAACGAACTAAAGCCGGTGCAGAGCGAATTCACCACTGTCGAGGTGGCGAGCCCGGAGGGCGGGAACCCGGACCGGTTCGTCAACCGCGAGTTTTCCTGGCTGCAATTCAACCGCCGCGTCCTCGAGGAATCGCTGAACGCCAATCATCCGCTGCTCGAGCGTGTCCGCTTCCTGTCGATCTCCGCTGCCAATCTCGACGAGTTCTTCATGGTCCGCGTCGCCGGTCTCGCCGGCCAGGTTCGCGAAGGCATCACGCTGAAGAGCCCCGACGGTCGTACCCCCGAACAACAGCTGGAACAGTTGCTGCGCGAGGTCGAGCGTCTGCAGGAAGACCAGCAGAAAAGCCTTTCCGCGCTGATGCTGCTGCTCGACAAGGAAGGCATCGAGAGCATCAGCCGCGATGGGCTGACCAAGGACGAGAGGACCTGGCTCGAGGATCATTTCCAAGAGCAGGTGTTTCCGGTGCTCACACCGCTGTCGATCGACCCGGCGCATCCATTCCCGTTCATTCCCAATCTCGGCTTCTCGATGGCACTGCAACTGCGCCATCGCAGGAATGGCGAGGAGATGAGCGCGCTGTTGCGCCTGCCGGTGGCGCTGAAGCGCTTCATTCGCTTGCCTGACCGCAAGCATCATGTCCGCTTCATTCCGCTGGAAGAAGCGGTCGGCCTCTATATCGGCAAGCTGTTCCCCGGCTATGAAGTCAAGGGCTCCGGCACGTTCCGCATCATCCGCGACAGCGACATCGAGGTCGAGGAGGAGTCGGAGGATCTCGTGCGCCTGTTCGAGACGGCGCTGAAACGCCGCCGCCGCGGCTCGGTCATCCGCATCGAATTCGACAAGCTGATGCCGGCCGAGCTGCGCGAGTTCGTCGCCGGCGAGCTTGGCGTCTCGTCGAGCCGCATCAGCGTGCTCACCGGTCCGCTGGCCCTCAGCCAGATTTCCGAGATCGTCGCCATCGCCCGCGACGATCTCAAGTTCAAGCCTTACAATCCGCGCTTTCCCGAACGCATCCGCGAGCACGGCGGCGACTGTTTCGCCGCCATCCGCGAGAAGGACATCATCGTTCATCACCCCTACGAATCCTTCGACGTGGTGGTGCAGTTCCTGCGCCAGGCGATGGCCGATCCGGAAGTGGTGGCGATCAAGCAGACGCTCTATCGCACCTCGAACGACAGCCCGATCGTGCGCGCTTTGGTCGACGCGGCGGAGGCCGGCAAGTCGGTGACCGCGCTGGTCGAGCTCAAGGCGCGTTTCGACGAGGAAGCCAACATCCGCTGGGCGCGCGACCTCGAGCGCGCCGGCGTTCAGGTCGTATTCGGCTTCCTCGAACTGAAGACCCATGCGAAAATGTCGCTGGTGGTGCGGCGCGAGGACGGCAAGCTGCGCAATTACGTGCATCTCGGCACCGGCAACTACCATCCGGTCACCGCGCGCATCTACACCGACCTGTCCTTCTTCACCACCGCTCCGACGATCGCCCGCGATGTCGCCCAGCTTTTCAATTTCATCACCGGCTACGCCGAGCCGACCGAGGAGATGCGGCTGGCCATCTCGCCGTTCACGCTGCGCAAGCGCATCCTCAAGCACATTTCGGACGAGGTTGCCCATGCGCTGGAGGGCAGGCCGGCCCGCATCTGGATGAAGATGAATTCGCTGGTCGACCCGATCATCATCGACGCGCTCTATGACGCCAGCCGCGCCGGCGTCGAAATCGATCTCGTCGTGCGCGGCATCTGCTGCCTGAGGCCCCAGGTGCCGGGCCTGTCGGAAAACATAAGGGTCAAGTCGATCGTCGGCCGCTTCCTCGAGCACAGCCGCATCTATTGTTTCGGCAACGGCCACGGATTGCCGTCGGACGGGGCGGTCGTCTACATCTCATCGGCCGATTTGATGCCGCGCAATCTTGACCGCCGCGTCGAAACCATGGTGCCGATCACCAATCCAACGGTGCATGAACAAGTCCTCGGCCAGATCATGCTGGGCAACATCATGGACAACCAGCAAAGTTTCGACGTATTGGCTGACGGAACCTCCCGGCGCGCCACGCTTGAGGAGGGCGAGGAACCGTTCAACGCGCAGGAATATTTCATGACCAATCCGAGCCTTTCCGGACGCGGCGATGCGCTGAAATCGCATGCGCCCAAGCGAATCGCGCAGTTCAAGCGCCGCAAGAAAAACGGCGCAGCGACCGGCTGATGATTTCAACGTCCCAGGGCCGGCTTCAGGACCGCCGACCGCTGTCCATCATCGACATCGGGTCGAACTCGATCCGTCTTGTCGTCTATGAGGGGCTGGCGCGCTCGCCGACCACGCTGTTCAACGAAAAGATGCTGGCCGGCCTCGGTCGCGGTATCGTTTCGACCGGAAGGCTTGATCCCGAGGCGGTAACCCGCTCGATGGAGGAGTTTCGCCGTTTCCGCGCGCTGTCCGAGCAGGCCGGCGCCGAGCGTATGCATGTGCTGGCGACCGCCGCCGCCCGCGAGGCGGTCAACGGCCCCGATTTCATCCACCGCGCCGAAGATGTGCTCAAGACCGAGGTCCAGGTGCTGAGCGGGCGCCAGGAAGCCTATTATTCCGCGCTTGGCGTCATTTCCGGCTTCCACCCGGCCAACGGCATCGCCGGCGACCTCGGCGGCGGCAGCCTCGAGCTGGTCGACGTCGATGGCGAGGCAATCGGCGACGGCATCACGCTGCCGCTGGGCGGCCTGCGCCTGCAGGACATGGCTAAGAACTCGCTGGCCCAGGCGGCAAAGATAGCGCGCGACGAGCTCGCGAAAGCAAAGCTGCTGAAAGGCGGGCAGGGCAGGCCGTTCTATGCCGTCGGCGGCACCTGGCGAAACCTCGCTCGGCTGTACATGGAGATGACCAGCTATCCGCTGAGCGTCATGCATCATTACGAGATCGGCATCGACAGCGCTGCGAACTTCCTCAAGCAGGTCGCAAAGGGCGAGATCGAGAAGGTAAAGGGCATCGAAGGCGTCTCGAAGAACCGCCGCTCGCTGCTGCCTTATGGCGCCATCGTGCTGCAGGAGATCATGGCGGCGATGCAGCCGTCCAAGATCATCGTCTCGGCGCTGGGCGTGCGCGAGGGCTTTCTCTATTCGCTGCTCGACAAAGTCGAGCAGGAGGCAGATCCGCTGATCTCGGCCTCGGAGGAACTCGCCCGTCTGCGTTCGCGCTCGGTCACCCACGCGCATGAGCTTGTCGAGTGGACGGGCAAGACCTTCGCCGCCTTCGGCATCGAGGAGACCGTCGAGGAGGCGCGTTACCGCCAGGCCGCCTGCCTGCTTGCCGACATCGGCTGGCGCGCGCATCCCGAATATCGTGGCAAGCAGTCGCTCAACATCATTGCCCACGCCTCCTTCATCGGCGTCGACCATCCCGGCCGCGCCTTCCTGGCGCTGGCCAACGCCTACCGTCATGAGGGCATCTTCAACGAATCGATCGCGCCGGAAATCAAGGCACTGGCAACGCCGCGTTATATCGAGCGCGCCCGTGTGCTGGCCGCGGTGATGCGCGTCGTCTACCTGCTGACGGCGGCAATGCCGGGGGTCATGCCGCGGCTGAAATGGGAGAGACGCGGCAATGGGGTGCTGGCGCTGGTGCTGCCGGCTTCGCTGGCCGATCTTTACGGCGAGCGGCCGGCCGGGCGCCTGGCGCAATTGGCAAGGATCACCAATCGCCGGCTGGTGCTGGCGGTCGAGGGCGGCCCCACTATGCCAGCCAAGTAGTCTGGCTCAGTCAAGTATTCGGCTCGTTCCG
Source organism: Mesorhizobium escarrei (assembly GCF_935825525.1). Lineage (GTDB taxonomy): Bacteria > Pseudomonadota > Alphaproteobacteria > Rhizobiales > Rhizobiaceae > Mesorhizobium > Mesorhizobium escarrei. The sequence goes on along the minus strand of NZ_CAKXZT010000176.1, from coordinate 19,131 downwards.
GCAGCTTGTGTCGGTCAAGTCGTTTCAGCGCCGATCCGAAGTATCCGCCCGTCGATCGAGTAGGCGCCGGCGCCTGCCATTGCCAGCGCCAGAAAACCGCCCGATATTGCGATGTCCTTCATCAGCATCTGCGAATGCATGAAGGTCAGCGTCGGATCGTCGCCGCCCTGGCCATAGTGGCCGATGAAGCCTGCCGCGATGCAGAAGGCGGCAAGCAGGAGCGCCACGATTGGTGTCTTGAGGCCGACGAGGATGAGCAGGCCGGCGATCAATTCGAACAGCCCCGTCGCCCAGGCTGCGAGCGTCGGCAGTGGCAGTCCGAGGCCGGCAAAATACCCTGATGTGCCAGCAATGTCGGTAAGCGCGTGAAAGCCGGACGGAACGAATAGAGCGGCGAGCAGCAGCCGGGAAAGCAGAAGCAGCGCATCGCGCGGCATTGGTCACCTCCGATGTCGGGCAGCCGGTTGGCTTCACCCCGACATCTCGATCCTAGCAGAAAGTACGGCCGGCTGATCGACGGGCATAAACCGACAACGAAAAAGGGACGCTGAAAATTCCGCGCCCCTGCTGCAAATCGTTCCTCGATCGCTTCAGCCGCGCTTGGCGTCGACCGAATAGGCGCCGGCGCCCGAGGAAGCCAGCACGAGGAAGCCGCCGGCAATCGCCAGGTTCTTCATGAAGCTGATCATCTGCATCTGATCGGCCCAGCCGGTGTGGGCGACCAGTCCCGTGGCGACGGTGAAGATTGCCAGCACCCAAGCGGTAATCCGGGTCTGAAACCCGATGAGGATGGCGAGACCGCCGAGCAATTCGAGCAGGCCGACGGCAATCGCCGTCACGGTCGGCATCGGCAGACCCATGCTACCGAAGTAGCCTGCGGTGCCGGCGATCGCAGTGAGCTTGCCGAAGCCGGAAAGCACGAAGATGACCGAAAGCAGGATACGGCCAAGCAGGATGGTGCCCGAGGCGTTGGAAGCGGCGTTGGAAACGGTGCCGGAACCGGCAATGGACGTGTTGGTGGACATGGTGACTCTCCGAAAGGTTGCGTTGTCCATCCACATAGAGCAAGGCGACTGTTCACCAAAGATGCAGATTTGGTTACAGATTGTTCACCAGAGTAACGTTTTTGCGATCAGCTCAAATTATCCCGGATGACGTAACGTCATCCCGGATGCGTCATGTCCTCCGGTCGCACCAATCGGTCGTAGTCGGCTTCGCTGACCAGCCCGGTGGCCAGCGCTTCCTCACGCAAGGTTGTGCCGTTCTTGTGAGCGGTCTTGGCGATCTTGGCGGCGTTGTCGTAGCCGATGGTCGGCGCCAGTGCTGTCACCAGCATCAGCGAACGGTCGAGGGCGGCCTTGATGTTGTCTTCCCGCGCCTCGATGCCGACGACGCAATTGTCGGTGAATGAGATGGAGGCGTCGGCGAGCAGCTGCACCGACTGCAGGAAATTATAGGCCATCAGCGGGTTGTAGACGTTGAGTTCGAAATGCCCCTGGCTGCCGGCGAAGGTCACGGCCGCATTATTGCCGAACACCTGGATGCAGACCTGGGTCATCGCCTCGCACTGGGTGGGGTTGACCTTGCCCGGCATGATCGACGAACCCGGCTCGTTTTCCGGCAGCGACAGTTCACCAAGGCCGGAGCGCGGGCCGGAGCCGAGCAGACGAATGTCGTTGGCAATCTTGAACAGGGCGCCGGCGCAGGCGTTGATGGCGCCATGCGAGAACACCATGGAATCATGCGCCGCCAGCGCCTCGAACTTGTTTGGCGCGGTGACGAAGGCGATGCCAGTGATCGCGGCGATGCGATCCGCCACTCTCTCGGCAAAGCCGACCGGCGCATTGAGGCCGGTGCCGACGGCCGTGCCGCCTTGCGCCAGTTCCTGCAAGCCGGGCAGCGTCATCTCGATGCGTTTGATCGAGGAGGCGACCTGCGCGGCATAGCCTGAGAATTCCTGGCCAAGGGTGAGGGGCGTCGCGTCCTGCGTGTGGGTGCGGCCGATCTTGACGATGTGGGCGAACGCTTTGGTCTTGGCCTCCAGCGCGGCGTGCAAATGCCTGAGCGCCGGCAACAAATCGTGCACGATGCGCTCGGCGCAGGCGATGTGCATGGCCGTCGGATAGGTATCGTTCGACGACTGGCTCATATTGACGTGGTCGTTGGGATGCACCGGTTTCTTGGACCCCATGACACCGCCCAGCAGTTCGATCGCCCGGTTGGAGATCACCTCGTTTGCGTTCATGTTGGATTGCGTGCCCGAGCCGGTCTGCCAGACGACCAGCGGGAAATGATCGTTCAGCTTGCCGTCGATGACTTCCTGAGAGGCTTCGATGATCGCCTTGCCGATGGCCGCGTCGAGCCGCTTAAGCTCCATATTGGTTTCGGCCGCCGCCCGCTTGACGATGCCGAGCGCGCGAACGATCGACGCCGGCTGCTTTTCCCAGCCGATTTTGAAATTGCCCAGCGAACGTTGCGCCTGAGCGCCCCAGTAACGATCGGCGGCGACCTCGATGGGACCGAAGGTGTCGGTTTCGGTTCTGGTCTCTGGCGCGCTCACTTGGTCTCTCCGGTCTGTCGAATTCGGCACCGGCGTATCGCGTTGCACAAACGGCTTCAAGCGGAGATTGCCCGCAGCAAGGATGTAAATCGGTTGAAGGAGCGCCTCTCACCGACCAAGCAGCGATCGTGAAGTTGGAGATAGGCGCAGCGTTTCGGTCGGTCTGGCCAGGCCCGACTGCAGAGCCTGCCAGGCCGGCGCCGCGGCAAGCGCGGCTTCAACGCTTTCATGGGCGTCCGCGCTGCCGAAGGCGGTGACGCTGATGAAGACGTTTTCGCCTGATCGCACCGGCAGGCGGAGAAAGCTGTTTTCGGCATGCTCGGAGACAAACGCAGCAAGCAGCCGCGCGCCATGTGCCGCCAACACGGGAATCGCGTCGGTTTCGAAGCGGCTGGCGAAGCCGGCTTCGGCGCCCGGCCGCAGATGATGAATCTTGATAACAACAATATCCGACAAACGATTGTCTCTGCTTGGCTTTTCGTGACCCGGCAAGGCCGCCCGGCGTGCGCCCGACAGATCGAAGCCGGCGCCCGGCCATGCCCGCTTCAGCAACAGCACGTCGTCGGAGGAAATCATCGTGGCGTTGGCGGCGTCGCGCCAGGCCGCCCATACGGGTCCCTCGTAGAAAGCGGTCAGTGCATTTTTCCGCGCGACCATGCCGTCGAAGCCGCGTAGCCAGACGAACATGTCGGGCCGGCCGAGATCGCGAAACTGGCCGATGATCGTCATCCCTGCCGCTTCCTGACCTTCGATCAGATGACCGTCGAAGATGTCGATCAGCGTGTCGCGCCGGCCAGGTTTAAGCGTGTATTGCCTGAGCTCGACGACCGGCGAGGCGTTGAGGCCGGATTTCGACGCGGCATTCAGGGGCAGGCTCATCGCTCGATCTCCAAAACAGGTGTTCATTCTGTTTTATAAACAGACCGGTTGTCCTGTTTTGTCAATCTGCTATCGTGTGGAAATGTCAGCAGAGATGACCGTTCGCCCAAAGGCGCAGCCCGGCAAACGCACCAATGACCCGGAAGGCCTGCGCAAACGTGTGCTCGATGTCGCCGAAGCCTCCTTTCAGGCGCGCGGCTACCACGCTTCCAGCCTAGGCGACTTGATGGCCGCGGCAGGCGTCACCGGCGGCGCTCTGCATCATCACTTCCCAACCAAGAAGGCCTTGGCCCTGGCGGTGATCGAGGAGCGGGTCGCCGCGGCCGTCGAAGAAACATGGATCGCGCCGGTGCAGGCGGCAGGCTCGACTCGCGAGGGCGTGCGCAGCGTGTTCGAGGCCGTGGCGGCGGAACTGGAGCAACAGGGTTTCGTGCGCGGCTGCCCGCTCAACAATTTGGCGCATGAGCTGTCACTTGCCGATCCGGATTTCCGCACCGCCCTTGCCGGCATCTTTTCGGCATGGCGCCAGGCGATCGCCGACAAAGTCAGGGCCGACCAGCAAGCGGGCAGGGAGCAGGACACCGATCCGCAGCGTTTCGCGGCACTCGCGGTCGCCACCTATTCCGGCGCTATGTCGATGGCCAAGACGACGCAGGATTCTGCTGTGCTGCGCGATTGCCTGAACGCGCTGGAGCAGGGAGTTTCCTCAGCAAGAGCGAAGCGACGTCGCAGGGTGCTGCGGCAGTACAAAGCCTTTTGATGCCGGAGCGCCAGTCGCCCTCTGCGCTGCCGAGAGTTAATTCGGCAGCGGTTTGATGACCTCGTAGCCGACGACGCTTTCGGCGTTGGTGCCCTCGTCATAGCGCCTGGCCAGAACGGCCTGCAGGTCGGGCGCGTAGAGCGCGGTGAATTCATCCTGGGTCTTGCCGGCCTCGTTCTTGATCGTCAGCCTGACCGCCAGCACGTTGTATTTGCAGTCCCCCAGGCTGAACGTCTCTTTGCCCTTTACGTTGATCTCGAGCGTCTCGGTGCCCTTCGGCTGTTTGTTTGCTGCGAGGCGGACGAAAACGGTCTTGCTTTTCGCCCCGGCCTTGAGCGGAAACAGCTTTCTGAGATCGGAAAACGGGATCATCGCAAGCTGACCGGTCTCGCTGTCGCGAAACACCTCGATCAGGCCGCCGAATAGAAACTGCGTCTGCGGCGATTGGGATTGGTATTCGTTGGCGACCGACACCATTCCACCCGCCGCCGGTCGAAACTCGCTGTGGATGCCGGGCCTTTCGAGAATGAAGCCGGCCTTGGCGGCTTTGGCGTCGATGCACTCGGCACCATGAGCGGCGCTCGCCAGGATGGTAAGTGCCGTCGCGATGGATATAGTCTTCATAGCGTTTGCCCGCGCAAGTTGAGTCCTGACCTGAAAGCAATGCCAGACCTGCGGCAGCGTGTCGACATACCGTTCGCGGCAACTGGACGAAGAGGCGCCGGCTGTGCTGAATTTCACGCCATGAATCGCATCTCGGCAGGATCACTCTCCCGGCGCCGCTTCCTGGCTAAGGCGGCTGGGTTTGCTGCGGCCGGCGCGCTTGCGCGACCGGCGCTCGGACAGACCGGGCAGCGCACTGCGCCTGTCGACGCCACCTTCCTGTTCGTCGCCGATATCCATGCCTGCCGCACGACCGGCGGGCTGAGCCCCAATTGCCAGCAGGAAGGCAAGACCGACGCCGCCTTGCTGCGCAGTGTTGCCGCGTTGAACGCCATTGGCGAGAAGCACTGGCCCGCCGAAATCAACGGCATCGCCACCGGCCTGCGCTCAGCCGGCAGCCGCATCGGCACACCGCTCGGCCTCGTCGTCGGCGGCGACATGACCGATGACGGCGGCGGCCAAGTCATCCAGCCCAGCGAAGGCACGCAGTTGCTCCAGTTCAGCCAGCGTTACCAGCAGGGCGTCGGCCCCGATCGCGTGCATGTGCCGGTCTATGTCGGCCTCGGCAACCACGATCTCGACCAGAACGGCCCGCCAAACCACGTCGACTGGTACCGCCGCGAAATGCGGGACTATGTTGAGGTCAACCATCGCGCCGGCGTGTTCTTCAAGCCGCCGGTGCCGGTGACCAGTTACGATGTCGACACCGACTGCTACTCGTGGGACTGGGGCGGCCTGCATCTCGTCCAGACGCACCGTTTCGCCGGCGACACCGGCCACGGCGCGGTCTCCAGCCTGCCATGGCTGAAGCAGGATCTGGCGACCTATGCAGCGGACGGTCGCCCCGTGATCCTGTTCCAGCACTATGGTTGGGATGTTTTCTCGATCGAGCGGTGGGATGCCGCCAAAGGAACCTTCGACGATGACGGCGCTGGTGCGCCGCACTGGTGGAGCGAAGCGGACCGGCAGGCGTTGCTGGCGGCGCTGAGGGGCTACAACGTCATCGGCATCTTCCATGGCCACCAGCACGAGACCCCGATGATCTACCGCGCCGATCGGCTCGACCTGTTCAAGCCGAAGGCCGCCTATATGGGCGGCTTCGCGCTGGCGCGGGTGAGCGGCGACAGCATGGACGTGGCGCTTGGCGAAGCCGTTGGCGACCATGGCGAGGTCGCCTTCACCAACGCTTTCTCAAAGAGCCTGAACTTTTGACGGCGTAACCCGCTTCCTCATCGCAAATTGAAACAGCAGCGCAGGGTTCAGATCACCTTCCTGAGCTTGTCCTTGATGTCGCCATAGGCCTTCTGCATTTTGCCGGCGATCTTGTCAGCCACGCCTTCAGCCTGGACGCGCCTGTTGCCGGTGGCCTTGCCGGCGGCTTTCTTCACAGAGCCCTTGAGCTGCTTTGCTAGGCCCGCAACCTGATTCTTGTTCACCATAGCCGCATCTCCCGGAATTAATCTGCCATTTGGGAAACGGGCGGCTGGATTTTCGGTTCCGGAACCCTGCCTCGTCGTCAATCACAGGCCACGGCCTTTGGCCCTGACCGCCATGGCAATCGCTACCCGGCATAAAAGAACGCCTCTCGCGCGTTTTATTGCACGGGAGGCGTCCTTTGTGTCAGCCTTTCCTGGGATTGCTCTCATGAACTGCTGGCGATATTTAAAATGCATGGATGCCAATTTGGTTCCCGGCATGGCGCGATTTTTTAACATCTGGCGCTGGGCCCGGTTTCGGCGTCAGATCCGCCATCGAATTGCCTGGACAGCCAGCGTGCCGCCATCGGCCCGCCGACGACGAAAAGCACACGGCGAAAGCAAAAAATTGACACGGCGCCAAAAGAAGTCTAAAAGCAATTCGTCGATATTTGTTTGACCGACTTTTGTTATCCGCGTGTCCCAGGCGCGCCTTTGACGAACTTCCCCCATCAAAATCGAGACAAACGCTGTTGTGCATCCGCATGACGGCGAACGAATATTTGCCACGGAAAGGGTTCGTTATGAGCACAGGCACAGTTAAATGGTTCAACGCCACCAAGGGTTTCGGTTTTATTCAGCCTGACGACGGCTCGGCCGACGTTTTTGTTCACATCTCGGCCGTAGAGCGCGCCGGAATGCGCGACATCGTCGAGGGCCAGAAGCTCGGCTACGAGATGGTCCGCGACAACAAGTCGGGCAAGATGTCCGCCGATCAGTTGAAGGCGGCCTAAAACGGAATTCAGCCTCGCCGGTGACCACGGATGTACTGGCACCGGTGAACGGCCAATTCCAGCGCATGACCCCGGAAACACCGGTTTCTGGAAAGGATCATGCGCAGAATGAGCAAGTGCACGCGCGTTCAACCGGACGCGCGGCGCTCCAGCGGAGGTCAGGCAACGCCTGGCCTTTTGCGTTTGGGGCGCCGCAAAAGTTCGAAAAGAGCACCGCGCGTTCGCTTGAACGTGCTAAGGATGCTCCAGAAATTTGAAACCGACTGCCGTATTGCTTTGTGCGTGGTCCTGGTCGAAAGACCGGTCTCGCCATTTTTCGGCATTACGCTCCGAACCGGGAGAAAGACCTTGACCGCCACTTCAAAGAAATCCCGCGACCAGGCCGAATCCATCTTCAGCAAGACCCAAACCCAGTCCATGTCGCTCAACCGCATTATTTCCGAGCAGGATGCTGTCAGCCAGGCCCGGGAAGCCAAGACCGCGCGGCTGCGCGAACTGCGCCTGGAAAAGGAAGCTGACGAGTTGGCTGCGGCCGCCGCGCTCCCCGCCTCGCCGAAGCGCGTGAGCAAACGCTGATGGCCACCAAGCGCGTCCCGCAAAAGCTGATCGCCGCCGATTCGACCATCGCCGATGTCGTGGGAGCCCTCGACAAGCCGGTCGAGTATGTCCGGCGCGTGCTCGAAAAGCTCGAGCGCTGCAAGCGCGCCCATGGCGATGCCCAGGTCAGGCTCGGCGTGCGTGGCCGCTCCGAATGCCCGAACTATCTGATCGAGTATGTCCGCGAAAATGCCAAGACCCATGAGCGCGTCATCCATCAGGATGCCGCCTATAGCGGCAGCACGCATCGCGAGCTGGCACCGCGGCACATCGAGGAGGCCAGGAACTGGTCACCCGAGGAAATGAACATCACGGCTGTCTCGGCGCTGATCGGCCGCCTTCGCAACCCGAATGCGCCATCATTGCGTTTCTCCGACGAGGATTGATATGGCCATAAAATTTTCTGCCAAGGATCAGCCGGCAGCATCCGCTGCCATCGCAAAGCTTGCCAAGCCGGCCGCCGCGCCGAAAGCCGATGTTGCCGCCGAGGCAGCGACCGATCTGTTCAAGTCGCCGGCGGACGTGGCGTCGCGCAAGACCAGGAAGAAAAAATAGCGCCCTTGCCGCGAAGCGCCGGTATGAATCCCGTCGCGTCAGGGCTGCTCGCTTTGGCGAGCGCCGGGAATTTATCGTCAATGGAGGAGCGCGCCGCGCCTCTCTTCGACTGCCAGAGCTGTGGCGCCTGCTGTTCCTTTTCATCCGAATGGCCGCGCTTCTCGACCGAAGATGACGCGCAGCTCGACCTGATCCCGCAAGACTATGTGGCTGCCGACGAAGCCGGCATGCGCTGCGACGGCGTGCGCTGTTCGGCACTTTCCGGCGAGGTCGGCAAGTCGACCATTTGTGGCATCTACGACGTCCGGCCGGACGTCTGCCGCGCCTGCATGCCCGGCGGCAACGATTGCCTGATGGCGCGTAAGGCACATGGGCTGCCGACGCCGCGATAACGGGCCTCAGATAGTGTCTCGGAATCCCCACTTCGGGTGGGAGCGGCCATTCCTTGTCGCTCGGCTGTGGAATGCCAGCGCTCTGCGGCCAGGCGCTCAGTCGTTTCTCACTGGGTCAGCGTGTTTTTGTAGATCAGGCCGTCTTTCATGATGATTTTGAAGTTGTCGGCAGGATCGGCCACCAGGTCGAGGTTCTCCAGCGGATTGCCTTCGACGAGCAGGAGGTCCGCGAGCGCGCCTTCTTCGATCACGCCGAGCTTTCCCGGATAGGGGTTGCGAAGGCCCGACAGCGCGAGCAGCTCGGCATTGGTCCCGGTCGCCATGACGAGCGCTTCGGCAGGCGTGTACCAACGCACAAGCGACGCCAGGATTGCCCCCTGCTGCTTCGCCAGCGCGCGGGAGAACAGGACATCGGTGCCCCATGCCGTCTTGATCTTGTATTTCTTCGCGAGTTCGTAGGTCCTGCGGATGCCCGGCCACACCTCATCGGCCTTGGCTCGCTCGACCGAACCCTCTTGGAGGCCTGTCCTCATCAATTCGGGAAGCGGCTGCAAGCTCAGCCAAATGTCCTTTTCGGCGATCAGCTTGGCGGTTGCCTCGTCCATGAGGAAGCCGTGTTCGATGCATTTAACACCAGCCGCGATAGCCTTCCGGATCGCATCCGAAGTGAAGGCGTGCGCGGCGACGTAGGTGCCCCAATTCTCGGCAATCTCAACGGCGGCCCGCAGTTCGGGCTCGGTGAAGGTGGTGACGTCGAGCGGGCTGTGCGGCGACGACACGCCGCCGCCCGCTGTCAACTTCAGCAGCGCGGCCCCCTGCATGAACTGCTCGCGGGCACGCAAACGCACCTCGTCGGGGCTGTCCACGACTATGCTGCCGCCGTTCCTCTCCATGGGGGTGAACAAGCCGCCGATCGTCCGAGGCAAATCGCTGAGCTGGCGGAAATCCCCATGCCCGCTGGTCACGGTGATCATGGCTCCGGACGGATAGATGCGCGGTCCCGCGATGATGCCTTGATCTATCGCGCGCTTGAGGCCGAACGCCGGCCCGCCCACGTCGCGAACGGTGGTGAAGCCGCGCATCAGCGTATCGGTCGCCTCGTCGCCGGCCGCAAGATTGGCGAAGCCGATGTCGCCCATCGCCTCTGCCGGGGTGGATGCAATCAGCATTGCGTGCCAATGCGCATCGATCAGCCCCGGCATAAGCGTTCGCTCGTTGCCGGCAATGCGCTGCGCGCCTTCGGCCGCGATGGGACTTGTCGAGATCCGCGCGATCACATTGCCCTCGACCAGCACATTCGATGGGGCCGAAAGTGCAGCGCCTTTTCCGTCGAAGATGCGGACGTTTTCGAAAAGCACGTCGTCAGCGGCCGCAGTCGCGCAAAGTCCGAGCACGAGGACTGCCGCAAGCATTTCTCTGCCTGAGCGAAGGATCATGAAGGCCGTGCGGGCAGCAGAGAAAACGGCTGCGGCGCAGGACACGGCGTGCGCCACAACCCTGCCTTTTGTCAGCTCCTGCGATCCAGAGGATTTGTGACACATGACGATTATCCCGCTTCAGGAGGAGAGGTGGTCACGGCGCAAGGACAACTTTGTAGCTTATACGGCATCGGGTCAATAAGTGTTCCGGACTGGCCTCGTTCGCAGTGAAGAGTCGTTTCGGAAGTCGGGCCGATCCGATGATGCCAGGGCTGGCAGTGCGGCCTTAGTAAGCGAGTAGACGATTCTGACGAGACGTCGTCTGCGGGTCCTGGGTGTAAAATTCCGCCGAGGGATTCCGCTTTGTGTCGTGACCCGAAATTCGAAATGAGACACTACTGGTCCTCGGGCTGGCTTGTGCCCGCGCGTTTCGCTGGCTAGCTTGCCGGCGGCAGGTCACTTGAGGACGCATCATGAGCATCGAATTCTTGTTGACGTCGCTGATCGTCGTGGCTTCGCCCGGCACCGGCGTTCTCTATACGCTGAGCGCCGGACTTTCGCGTGGCGCGCGCGCCAGCATCATCGCGGCTTTTGGTTGCACGCTCGGCATCATTCCGCATATGGCGGCGGCCATCACCGGCCTGGCGGCGCTGCTGCACACCAGCGCGCTCGCCTTCGAGACGCTGAAATATCTGGGCGTCGCCTACCTGCTCTACATGGCGTGGAACACGCTGAAGGAGAGCGGTAGCTTGGACGTCGGGCAGGATGTGGCGCCGCGCTCGGCCGGCAAGGTGATCACCTCGGGCATCCTCATCAACATCCTCAACCCGAAGCTGTCGATCTTCTTCTTCGCCTTCCTGCCGCAGTTCGTCAGCACCACCGAACCGCATGCGCTGTCGAAGATGCTGGAGCTCAGCACCGTCTTCATGCTTTTGACCTTCATCGTGTTTGTCGGCTACGGCATCTTCGCCGCCTCGATCCGCAGCCATGTCGTGTCGCGGCCGATAGTGCTGACCTGGATGCGCCGCACCTTTGCCGGCGCCTTCGTCGCGCTCGGCGCAAAACTGGCGCTGACCGAGCGGTAGCGCCTGCTGGCGCTAGCCCTTGACGTATCCCATCGCTTCGACGATCAGCCCGTCCGCTACTCGCATCAGATTGACGCCACGGATGGAGTTGCCGTCGGCATGAAATAGCGCCAATTGGACGCCGCTCTGCGCCCGAAGATAGAGCACGGTCGCGTGCAAGCGCGGCTGCCCCGAGAAACATCAAAAAACACTATCGTTACGCCTCAAAGCGTGGTCGGTGCGGGGATGCGCACGCCCTGCACTTCGATCGAGCCGCCGAGAGCGCTGGATCTTCGATCAAAGGGTTACTATTGCGTCGATGTTGCCGCTTCAAATGACGTCGTGATCCAACCCTTATAGCGGCAGCGGCTTGCCAGCCTGCTCGGCCATCATGTACTCGGCATACCAGTCCGGCCAGTTCTCATCACGCTGGCCGCCTGTCCGCTTCTCGTGCTCGCCATGGGCCGCAGACGCACGCCGGAGCGCGGCCGCGAACTCGGCCGACGAGACAAATGTGGTGTCGTCAGCGTCGACGCGGCCGGGCGCTCGCGCAGTGACCTCCTGCAACAGCCAGACATTTCCGGACGGATCGCTGAAGGAGGCCCACGAGGAGTAGCTGCGCCGCTCAGGGTCCGGACCGCTGACACGGCCCTCACGGCCGGCATAGTGGTACACCTCGCTCACGTCGACACCGCGATCGGCGAGTTCGGCGCGCGCTGCCTCGATGTCTGACACGACGAACTCGCCAACGCTTTCGAGGACATCGAACTCGACCCGGGCATAGGGCCCTGGGGTGACCCCTGAGCCGAAGACTATCGAACACGGGGACCCCGGAGGCGTAAACTGGATGACACGAAGTTCGTCGCCTGTGATGTCGGCGTCGAGCCTCCAACCCAAGCCGCCGTAAAATCGCTTGGCTCGATCGACGTCCGAAACGGGGATGACGACTACTTCGAGCTTGATGTCGACCCTTCGCGCTGACGGGGTTGCGATTGCGGCTTCGCCGCGCTCCTGAATATCATTCATGACGATCTCCTTGGGTTTGGATGCGTTGCGTTATCTTTAACGCCGCGCGCTGGCCGGTGCCCGTGGTGGCTGTTCATGCATGCAAGCGGGATCTGAGGCACGGGGCCGCACCTATGCCGCCGAACCTCGTGATGCTCTTCTGGATGTGCACATATCCGGTAACGCGAACTCGCGCCCGCTAATCCGAGATGGACTTCGCGGCGGACGAACGGGCCCTACGTTTTGGCAGGCTGGTCGCTAATCAGCAAAAAATACTACGACTAAATACGGTAGCATTCTTATTGTATTGCAGCAAATCAACTCCCAAAAATCAAAGTCCAATCGAGGGCGAGCGAACTTCCGCTGCGGGTCATGGAGACACCCTGCTGCAGAACCCGGCAAAAACCACACCGGGTTCGCAAGCCGAAGTTCTAATTAACGCCTTTCCAAAATAACACCGCCGCTGAACAGGACAACGGAGCCTTGAGGTCCGGGGTCCGATTATAGAAGCGGATCGTCGCCCGCTCGCCGGCTGCACGCTGGGCGCGCCGCGCTCGGTCGGCAAGATGATCACCTCAGGCATCTTCATCAATATCCTCAACCCGAAGCTGTCGATTTTCTTCTTTGCCTTCCTGCCGCAGTTCGTCAGCACCACCGAACCGCATGCGCTGTCGAAGATGCTGGAGCTCAGCACCGTCTTCATGCTTTTGACCTTCATTGTGTTTGTCGGCTACGGCATCTTCGCCGCCTCGATCCGCAGCCATGTCGTGTCGCGGCCGATAGTGCTGACCTGGATGCGCCGCACCTTTGCCGGCGCCTTCGTAGCGCTCGGCGCAAAACTGGCGCTGACCGAGCGGTAGCGCCTGCTGGCGCTAGCCCTTGACGTATCCCATCGCTTCGACGATCAGCCCGTCCGCTACTCGCATCAGATTGACGCCACGGATGGAGTTGCCGTCGGCAGGCCAGTAACGCCAGCGGATTGTCGCCCGTTCACCGGCGACGAACGTCTCCTCTAGGTCGAAGCGGGTGCTGGGTTCGCTGGCGATCGCCGACCACAGCCGCATGCATGCCTCCCGCCCGGCATGGCGGGCGCCATCCGGCGCCGGCACAGTGTTTTCGATGACGCAGTCCTCGGCCACCAGGCCCGGGAGTGCCGACGGATCATGAAGCTGGAACACGTCGTTGAAGCGCCGCATGATCTCGGCCGTCTGTCTGGATTGGTTGTCTGGATGGACGACCATGATGTTATCCCGTTCCATCTCGGTACCTCCTGATTTCATTTTTCCGCAGCGGCGGCCGTGACGAGGTCGGCCTTGAGCCTGATATCAGCCACGCCCGCCAAAGCCCGCGAGACGAGGCATGTTGCTTTCGCCGATTGGGCAAAGCGCTGGAATTCCTCGGACGCCAGTCCCGGGACCTCGGCTTCCGTTTCGAGGTCGATGCGGGTGAGCGTCGGTCCGGCCGTGCTCGTGCCGAGATGCACCTTGGCGACGGTGTGGATCCGTACGGGGACGTGGCCGCTGCTGCCGAGTATGGCGCTCAACGCCATTGAAAAGCAGCCGGCATGCGCCGCCGCAATCAGTTCCTCGGGATTGGTGCCGGGACCGTTTTCGAAGCGCGATGGGAAGGAATAGCCGCCTTCGAAGACGCCGCTGCCGAGTCGCAGACGGCCCGAGCCTTCTTTCAACGAACCCTGCCATTGGGCCTCTGCTTCACGGATGTTCATTTTGTCGTTCTCCTCTTCGATGAAAGGTGACACCGAATATATAGACTGATCTACATACTATATAGACCGATTGTCATATTCGGCGCAAGCCTATATTGCTCACTCCTGACAGAGGTTGACATGGCGAACGACACCCGCATCCGCATGATCGAGGCGACGGCGCTGCTGCTGAGGCAGCGCGGCTATCACGGCACCTCGCTCAACGACATTTTGAGCGCCTCCGGTGCGCCAAGAGGATCGCTCTACTTTCATTTTCCGGGCGGCAAGGACCAGCTGGTCATCGAGGTGACGCGCGACAGCGTGGACAAGGTGTCTCGATGGCTTGGCGAAGAGCTGGCCGCCGAAAAAGATCCGGCGGTGGCTGTCCACCACATCTACCAGTCGGTCGCACGCATGCTGGAGGACAACCAGTTCACGCTTGGCTGTCCGATAGCACCCGTGGTGCTGGACTCGCCGGCCGACGTGCCGGAGTTGGCCGAACTGTGCCGGTCGGCTTTCGAGCAATGGGTAGGCCTGCTGCAGGCGGCCTTCGTCAGGGCAGGGGTGCCCGAGCGCCGCGCCCGCGCCCTGGCGCTGCTTGTCGAATCATCGCTGGAAGGGCTGATGGTGATCACGCGCGCCAGCCGCGACCGCGCCCCGGTGCTGGCGGTGGCCGATGAAGTCGCCGCGCTGGTTGAGGGTGCGTTGCCGGCCAAAGAGGTCGCTGTAACGGCGAGCTGATATATTATGGCCTTCATCGCATCGAAGCCGGTGCAGAGTCCTGCCGATACCGCTCGGCGCTTCATATTCTGCGCCGCTCCGACGCTTGGAAGTAACGGCATAGATTCTAGTGGTCAAAATCTGACACTTGGTACTCGGCTGGGTAGTCGGTTCAGGATGGTTAGCGGATTTCTGGTCTGAGTGGAGCGCGAAGCAACGCGACTTCGCGGCGGCGTGGCGGAGCATGGGAAGTGGATCGTGCCGGAACGGGTCTGCGGTTTACGCGTTTGCAGGATGGAGATGACGGTGGGCGTGCATCACGACGCGCTGGAGGGTCTCATCCAATCGTTGCCGCGATCGGGCATCTGAAGCGCGCCGCAGTCATCGCAGTAACACCGATACTCGTCATGTCCGCGGCGATGGGACTGTTGGCGCGACGTCGATCCAAGGTAAGTACATGCGGACCTCTCTACTTTCATCTGACGGAAAACTTGCGATAACAGCGAGCGAGACGTCGTCCAAAAATGATTTCGATTATTTGATAGGCCACTGGAACATCAGAAATCGTACATTGAAAGAACAGCTGGCCGGCAGCGACGAATGGCAGGAATTTGACGCGACCCAGGAATGTCGCCCGATCTTGCTGGGCCTGGGTAACTTCGATATTTTTCATACGGAGTTGGGCGGAAAGCCATTCGAAGGTCTCACTGTGCGATTATTCGACCCGCAGACGCGTCTGTGGACGATCTACTGGGCCGATAGCAACGCAATGAAACTCGACGGTGGAAAGGTAGGCTCGTTCGATGGCGACATAGGTGAATTCTTCGGCCGTGAGGTTGTCGCCGGCAAAGACGTTATCGTGAAATTCCACTGGGATAAGCGCGACCCGAACGCCCCGATTTATAGTCGGGCGTTCTCCGCTGATGCAGGCCGAACCTGGGAACGGAATTGGTACTCGAACTTTTCACCACGGTGATTGACTGAGTCGGCGCAACGAGGCCGATCCTTTCGCGCGCAGCCAAAGGGAATTCCCGAGCCGGACTCTTGTGTCAGGCGGGAACCACTAGGATCCTTGCCATGACAGTAGTCGAAGGGACGCGCCCCGTGAAGGATGCGCCCCTTGCTTGTCATCAAGCTCCTCAATCCCGACACGTCTCACGGGTCACCTCAGAGCATGATCGCCACGGTAACGAAAAAAGGGCGCCTTTTGGCGCCCTTTCCGTATCTGAAGTCTTATGGATTTCCTTAGAAATCCATACCGCCCATGCCGCCCATGCCGCCGCCGCCCATGCCGCCAGGCATGCCGCCGCCAGCCGACTCCTTCTTCGGAGCCTCCGCGATCATGGCTTCGGTGGTGACCAGCAGGCCGGCGACCGAGGCCGCGTCCTGGAGAGCCGTGCGCACGACCTTGACCGGATCGACGATACCCATGGCAATCATGTCGCCATATTCGCCGGTCTGGGCGTTGAAGCCGAAGGTCGGGCCCTTGTTCTCGAGGATCTTGCCGGCAACGATCGATGCTTCCGCACCGGCGTTGGCCGCGATCTGGCGGGCCGGAGCCTGCAGCGCGCGACGCACGATGGCGATGCCAGCGGTCTGGTCGGAGTTGGCGCCGACAGCTTTGATGGTCAGCGAAGCGCGCAGGAGTGCGACACCGCCGCCGGGAACGATGCCTTCTTCGACGGCCGCGCGGGTCGCGTTGAGGGCGTCATCGACGCGGTCCTTCTTTTCCTTGACTTCGATCTCGGTCGCACCGCCGACGCGGATGACGGCAACGCCGCCCGCCAGCTTGGCGAGACGTTCCTGCAGCTTCTCCTTGTCGTAGTCCGAGGTGGTCTCCTCGATCTGCTGCTTGATCTGGGCGACGCGGCCCTGGATCTCGGCCTTCTTGCCGGCGCCGTCGACGATGGTGGTGTTCTCCTTGGAGATCGACACCTTCTTGGCGCGGCCGAGCATGTTGAGGCCGACATTCTCGAGCTTGATGCCGAGGTCTTCGGAAATGACCTGGCCACCGGTGAGGATGGCGATGTCTTCCAGCATGGCCTTGCGGCGATCACCGAAGCCCGGCGCCTTGACGGCGGCGATCTTCAGGCCGCCACGCAGCTTGTTGACGACCAGCGTGGCCAGAGCCTCGCCTTCGACGTCTTCCGAGATGATGACCAGTGGCTTCGAGGTCTGCACGACAGCCTCGAGGATCGGCAGCATGGCCTGCAGGTTGGAGAGCTTCTTCTCGTGGAGAAGGATGTAGGCGTCTTCCAGATCCGCAACCATCTTGTCGGCGTTGGTGACGAAGTAGGGCGAGAGATAACCGCGGTCGAACTGCATGCCTTCAACGACTTCGAGTTCGGTCTCGGCGGTCTTGGCTTCCTCGACCGTGATGACGCCCTCGTTGCCGACCTTCTGCATCGCTTCGGCGATCATCGAGCCGACCGAAGCATCGCCATTGCCGGCGATCGTGCCGACCTGGGCAACCTCTTCCGAGGTCTTGATCTTCTTGGCGTTCTTGATCAGCGTCGAGACGACGTCGCTAACCGCGAGGTCGATGCCGCGCTTCAGGTCCATCGGGTTCATCCGGCGCGACCACCTTCTCGAACTTGTCTTCAAGCTCGATTTCCTTGGCGACGGTGACGCCGTCCTTGGTGATGCGCGGTGCGCCGAACGACTTGTCGATGACGACGTTGCGGCCCTTGGGGCCGAGCGTGACCTTCACAGCGTCGGCGAGGATGTTGACGCCGCGCAGCATGCGCTCACGGGCATCGCGAGAAAATTTTACGTCTTTGGCAGCCATTTTTAGCTCCTGGCAGGGGCTTGAATTGAGCCCTGGGATTTAAAGTGGTGGTGAGGCCGATATTCAGCCGATGATGCCCATGACGTCGGATTCCTTCATGATCAGAAGGTCTTCGCCATTGAGCTTGACTTCGGTGCCCGACCACTTGCCGAACAGGATGCGATCGCCGGCCTTGACGTCCAGCGGGACGAGCTTGCCGGCTTCGTCGCGGGCTCCGGAACCAACGGCGATGATCTCGCCTTCCTGCGGCTTTTCCTTCGCCGTGTCGGGGATGATGATCCCGCCGGCAGTCTTGGATTCGGATTCAACCCGGCGTACGACCACGCGGTCATGAAGCGGGCGGAACTTCGACTTTGCCATTTTTTATTCCTCGGTGAGAATGGTGAGAATAGTTCCTCCGTCCGGCGGCGCCGGACAACCTATAAGCCCGGCGGCGCCGGACCTACGCTTAGCACTCACCAATGGCGAGTGCTAACGTGGCGGTGAGATAAGCCGGTAGCTGGCGAGAGTCAAGGCGCTGAGTGAGCCGATCGACGGCCAGCGATGAAGTACTGGCGCCTCGGCAGAGCAAGCTCCACCAGCCGGTGTCCGTTCCGCTAGCCGATTGGATCCGCTCGGCACGATACGCACTTCGTAGACCAGCCACTCGCGTCGTCGACGAGCATGGCAACGTCGCGAAGCAATAGGTCGTTCGAAAGCCTCATCGGCCGGATTGAATAATGCCCTGCTTCAAACTGATACTTGACTAAGTCAAGTAAGTGGTTGATCTTGTGCGGGAAGGAGGATGCGATGACGATTCATCATCAACCCGGCAAGGAGCGGATCGATGCCGTGCGGGGCTTCAACCGCTTCTACACCCGCCAGATCGGGCTGCTCGACGAAGGGCTGCTGAAAAGCGCCTTCTCGCTGACCGAGGCTCGGGTGCTCTATGAACTGGCGCATCGCGATGGCCTGACCGCCACCGATCTTGCGCGCGATCTCGGTCTAGACCCGGGCTATCTCAGCCGGTTGCTGAAAAAGTTCGAGGAGCGCGGCCTGGTCGAGCGCGTGGCGACGCAAACCGATGCGCGGCGCTCGTCGATTACACTGACGCCGGGGGGAAGAGCGGCGTTCGCGCCGCTGAACCAGGGTTCGCACGATCAAGTCGCGGCCCTGCTCGACCGGCTTTCCGCACCGGAACAGGACAGGCTGGTCAAGGCGATGCAGACGGTGCAGCGCCTGCTGGGCGAGAGCGCAGAGCCCAAGGTCCCCTACATGCTGCGGCCCTTGCAGGTCGGCGACATCGGCTGGATCATCCATCGCCAGGGCCTGCTCTACGCGCAGGAATATGGCTGGGACGAAACTTATGAGGCGCTGGTCGCCGAAATCCTCGGCGCCTTCGTCAAATCGTACGATCCGAAATGGGAACGCAGCTGGATCGCCGAGCGGGAAGCGGAAGTCGTCGGCTCGGTCTTTCTCGTGCGCCAGTCGGACGCGGTGGCGAGGCTGCGCC
Organism: Mesorhizobium escarrei; assembly: GCF_935825525.1. Taxonomy (GTDB): domain Bacteria; phylum Pseudomonadota; class Alphaproteobacteria; order Rhizobiales; family Rhizobiaceae; genus Mesorhizobium; species Mesorhizobium escarrei. The sequence continues at coordinate 324 of NZ_CAKXZT010000176.1, read as the reverse complement.
TGCTCTATGTCGAACCCTCGGCGCGCGGTCTCGGCATCGGCAGGCGGCTGGTCGAGGAATGCATCGGCTTTGCCCGTGCCAAGGCCTACAAGACGTTGACGCTGTGGACCAACGATGTGCTCTCCTCAGCGCGCCGCATCTACGAGGCGGCCGGGTTCAAGCTGGCCAATCAGGAACGCCACCACGCCTTCGGCAAGGATCTGGTCGGCCAGAACTGGAGCCTGGAGTTGTAGCGCTCTTGCCTTCTCCCTTGTGGGAGAAGGTGGAAAGCCGAGACTTTCGCTCTACGATGGACCCCCACCCCTAACCCTCCCCACAACGGGG
>NZ_CAKXZT010000175.1 GCF_935825525.1 Mesorhizobium escarrei | reverse complement strand
GCGACGTCGATCGCTGCCGGCGCCGGGGAAAGAGGATCTTCTCGCCGCGCAGGCGGCGCACGACGGCGCAGGCCGAGCCGGTCTCGCGGAAGGTATCGAACAGGAGCCGCACCGTGTTCTGGATCTGTCGGTCGGGATCGAGCACGACCCGCGCGTCAGGGGTATAGACCAACCCGATCGGCAACGGCATCTCGAGCTCGCCGCGGCGCGCCTTGTTGAGAATGCCGCCTTGCAGCCGAGACTTGAGGATGTGCAGTTCGGCCTCGCTCATCGTGCCCTTCAGCCCGAGCAGCATGCGATCGTTGAAATAGGCCGGATCGTAGACGCCGTCCTCGTCCATGATGAGCGTGCGCGACAGGGCGGCCAGTTCAAGGAGACGGTGCCAGTCGGCATTGTTGCGTGCCAGGCGCGACACTTCCAGCCCCAACACGATCCCTGCATGCCCCATCGCCACTTCACTCACCAGGTGCTGGAAGCCGTCGCGGTCCTGCGACTGCGCGCCGGAGAGGCCGAAGTCGCTATCGATGACGTGGACACGTTCGATCGGCCAGCCCAGCGCCACTGCGCGATCGCGCAGGGCGTATTGCCGCTTGGTGCTCTCGGTGTTCTCGAACACCTGACGAAGAGAGGACTGACGCACGTAGAGGAATGCATCACGCCGCAGATGGTCGGCGCCAACCTTCATGGCGATGTCAGTAGACATGATTGCCTCGCGTCTCTGCTGCCAGCACCATGTTGGCGAGCATGTGCACGAGCTGGCGATCGTGCACGGCCGCCGAAGCCGTGGGCGGCGGTTCGGGCCGCCGATGCATCGACGGGGAAGGCTGAGGGGCCGCGATCAGCACCGCCAGCCCTTGCCAAAAGCCATGAAAAACGATGGCGCCCATGTCCTTGACGCAGGCCTGACCGCATAGGACGGCGGCGCGCAGCGTCTCGTAGAAATCCTTGCAACCGTGCGGCAGCATCGGGGTGCGCGCATGGGGTTCACCGTTTTTTTTTACGGGCCATCGCGCGTTCGATGCTGCGGGGATGGACGCTGATACCGAGTGTCGAATGCAGCAGCTGCGCCAGGGATCGCGCCTGCAGCGGAGCACCCGTGTGCTGGTTCTGCTCGATGAGCTGCATAACTTCGTCGGTGAGCTTGTGGGCCGACTTTGGCCCACGCGTGCGCGGCAGCAGGCCGGCAATGCCCTCGCGTTCAAACGCGGCCTCGGCCTGATAGTAGGTGGGCCGCGACAGACCGAAAAGCGCGGCGGCATCGGCTTTGTTGACGCCATCCTCATGGACGTGACGCAGCATCTCGTACTTCACCTGCACGAGGTCGAGAGGATCGAAGAAGCTGGATTCACGGAACCAGGGTGCGCGGACGGCTTCGGGGCGCGTGTTGAGCGCTCCGAGCTGGCGCAGTCGATCGCGTTTGGTCTGGTTGGGCATGGTATATCCCCTTGCTTGTGTGTAAATCAAATTACGCCTCGATAGAGAGCGTGTCAATCTAATGGAGGCAGCTGCCATACCGGTCAGACCCCGGACAATGCAAGTGAAACCGGCGGCTGGAACGACGGTGAATCCGACATGCGGCGGCATAATTAGGTTGACACATGCGGCATAAATTGCCTGACATGTGTTCAGCCGCCATGGCTGCGCTCGATTTGCTCGATCAACGCCGCCAGGGTTGCCAGATCATCTGGACGCACGAACGACCGACCGGCCGCGACCTGAATGAAAACATCGGGTTCAGCGACGTCCGTCCATGACGCAAGCAGCGAGCGAAGTCGTCCCGCCGCGTCGTAGAACATGACGCGGTCCTCGCCCCAGTTCTGCTTGCGGGTCGACAGCACGAAGCGCTGGCCGCGCCACGGATGGAACGGGTGCGTGATCTCGAACTCTATACGCGCTCGAGTGTCAGCACGAACTGCAGTCCTGGACTTGAAAGAAGGGTTGCGTCGAGCGCGCCAACCAGACGCTCCAGGACCGGCTTGTGAAGGAACTGCGCCTGCGCGACATCAGCACGATCGAGGCGGCCAACGCCTATGCGGCTGAGTTCATGGCGGACTTCAACGCACGCTTCGGCAAGGAACCCCGCAACCCGAAGGACATGCACCGTCCTCTCGCCGATCATGAGAACCTGGACGGCGCCCTGTGTCGCAAGGAGATCCGCACGCTGACGCAGGCTTTGACGCTGCGCTACGATAAGGTGATGTTCATTCTCCATCCGACCGACACGGCGAAGAAGCTTGCCCGCAAAAAGGTGGTTGTCTGCGACTATCTTCGGACGGACGTCTCGAGATCATTCATGAGGGCATCGCTCTGCCCTACAAGGTCTTCGATGAGCTGCGTTCGGTTCACCGGTCGGCAATCGTCGAGAACAAGCGGCTCGACGCTGCCTTGGAGATGGTTGCCGAGATGCAGGTCGGCCGCGATCTGCAGCGCAGCAAGCGCGGGCCGCGCCGCACCGGCCAGACGGACCACATGTTCGGAATCCCTGATGGCGCTGAGAGCAACGGTTATGTGAAACGCGGTCGCAAGCCCGGCAGGCCGCCTGGTTACACCCGGCGTGAGCAAGCGCCCACCGAGGCGCCCGGACCGGAAGTCGGGCGCGCATCCGTCGACGTCGATCTGCGGCTGACGGAGAGTGATAAGAATCGTATCGCCGATGTCGTCACGATGCTGAGCGAGTATCGGATCCCGCCGCGGTCGACGCGGGCCAACGAAGCTAGTCCGTAGCGACGGCTCTCTAATCTAAAGCCGAGGGGTGCCTGGCTGAACCGCACCCGATCGGGCTGCGCAATCCCGACCAGCTGACGCCCGATCGGGCGCTCTCGTTGTGGCCGTCCCCACCGCCATGCGACATTTCTACTTTGCTGGCAGCGCGACATTCGAACTTGGTTGCAACATACATCGACCACAGAACCGACAGCGGTGCAGCTTGCAATTTTTCGCCGAACGGCGTCACACGGTGATGGTCGTGCAGCACCAGCCCGCGCACAAACGATCGCGGACTCCTTCCTGCAACTGGCGCAATCCCCGAAAGTCCTGCGGAACCGTTGCGGAGGCCTTCACCTCGATACCGACGACCCGACCGCGTCGATCCTCGATCACGACGTCGACCTCGTCCTGATCCTTGGTCCGGTAATGTGAGAAAGACACCCGTCGCTCTGACCACGATGCGAGCTTCAGGAATTCCGACACCACGAAGCTCTCGAGCAAAGCACCGAACCGCGATCGGTCCTACGTCCTTCATCTACAACCGCTCACAAGATTGTCAACAATCTTTAAAAGTTTTGTTGACAGGTGATTGATTTGAGCCTTCACTCAAAAAGGTCCGCGTATCGGTCGGGTTCTGTCGCAACAATGCGCGGCCTCCAAAGGGGAAAGAACAATGATCAACAGACGTTCAATAATCACATTCGCCGCGCTCGGCGCCGTCTCCGCGCTGGCAATCATGGCCGGCGGCACAATCACGGTGCACGCCGCCAACAAGGAACTCAAGATCGGCTTTGTCGGCGTGACGAGTGGCGCGGCCGCTGCGTGGGGCACATCCAACGTCCGCTCGATGCAGACACGCGCCACCTGGATCAACGAAACCGGCGGTGTGAAGATTGGTGATGAGACCTATGACATCAACATCGTCACCTTCGACGACCAGAAGGACCCGAAGCGGGCGATCGCCGGCATGGAGAAGATGGCCCAGGAGGGCATCCACTATGTCGTCGGTCCGAATGTCGACGACGGCGCGGCGGCGGTGCGTCCCGTGGCAGAATCCAAGGGCATCATCTATTTTCCCTACGCATTCCCGAAGGAACTCTACACCCCGCCGGCGTCCAACGCCGTGCTCGGCATGATCGCCAACTACCAGTCGGCTCCGGCGATCTACAAATATCTCATGGAAAACAGGGGCGTGAAAAAAGTTGCCTTTGTCGCCGCCAACGAATCCGATCCGCTGAGCCAGCGGGATGGCGGTGTTGCCGCGGCAAAGGCGCTCGGGCTCGAGGTTGTGGCTGCCACGGATGTCTACCAAAACGATACCCGCGATTTCACGCCGGTACTGACGCCGATCGTTTTGCAAAAACCGGACCTGCTGGTGCTTTCGGGTGTCGCGCCCGGCAATGCGCCGCTGCTGATCCGCGCCGCGCGCGAGCTCGGCTACGAAGGCCTGATCTCCACCGAAACGGCGCAGGATGCCAAGGTGCTGGAAGAGGGCGCGGGCGAGTTGGCCAACGGCTTCATCTCGGTCGGCGGCGCATCGACGCCCGACATCGCGTCCGACACGATGAAGGAATTTGTCGACCGCTATACGAAAATGTTCGGCGAATACAATGACGAGTCCAACACCAAGGTCTACGCGCTCGAATACATCATCGAGACGCTGAAGGCGAACCCGGCCGCGATCGACAATGTCGAGGAGTTCAAGAAGACGATCGACACTTTCTCAGCGCCCAATCCCTACCTGAAGGACGATGCCAAGCTGACCTATGTCGGAATGACATCGTTCGGCCAGAAGCGCCAGCTTTCGGTTCCGATGGTGGTCACGGAATACCGCGACGGCAAGTTCGAGACGCTCTTCGTCGCTGAAGTCGATTGACGCAACTGCACCGAAGCGGATTGCCGCGGAGGCTCGAGCATTCGTCTTCAGCCTCTGAACGGCCGGAACCATCCTGATGGAACAAGTCATCGCCAACGGGCTCTATCTTGGCGCGCAATACGCCTTGATCGCGCTCGGTCTGACCCTGATCTTCGCGCTGATGAACGTGCTTAACTTTGCCCATGGGCAGATGTACGTTCTCGGCGGCTTCGTCACCTACACCGTCTATGGCCAGCTCGGCATGCCTTTCGTCGTCGCGCTCGTCGCGTCTGGGATCACGCTGCTGGTCATTGGAGCGCTGGTCGAGAAATTCCTTTTCAGAACGGTGATTAAGCGAAGCGTGCGGGAGGAAAGTACGATGCTTCTCGCGGCGGCGGTCGCATTCTTCCTCGACGCCGTGATCCTCCTCCTGTTCGGTGAAAAGCAGCGCGGCGTGCCGAAGATCGTCAACGGCGTCTTCGTCTCCGACAGCCTCATAATGCCTTACGACCGGCTGCTGGTCGGCGCTCTCGCCATACTGTTCATCGCATCCTTCGTGCTTTTCATGCAGTACAGCAAGCCGGGACGCGCCATGCGGGCGCTGGCGCAGGACCGGGTCGCGGCGCAGCTTATGGGCGTCGAGGTCGACCGCTATTCGATGATCGGCTTTGCGCTTGGCGCCATGCTTGCCGGCATAGTCGGCGGGCTGCTGGTCGCCATCACCGGAGTCAATTCGGGCATCGGCGGGCCGATCTCGATCAAGGCGTTCTTGATGGTGATGATCGGCGGGGCCGGCGTGGTCAGCGGAGCGATCGCCGGCGGCTTCATCCTCGGCATGATGGAATCGGTCGGCCTGACGGTGCTACGCCAATATGGCGACGTCACTTATCTCGTCATCTTCGCCGCGCTCATGGTGTTTCTGAGCATCCGCCCGAACGGGCTCATGGGCAAGCCGTGGGGATGATGGACATGAAGCGTACACGCAACATCCTCGCCGTCGCTGTCTTCCTGCTGGTCGTACTCGTCGGCGTGCCCTGGCTGATCGAGGCGACCGGTCGGCTCGACCTCTACTACACGCTGACCTCGGTCGCGCTGCTCAGCATCGCCAGCGCCGGGGTGTGGGTGACTTTCTACATCGGCCGCATCAATATCGGCCAGGGCGCCTTCGCGCTTATGGGCGGCTATGTTTCGGCCATTCTTGTCGTCCAGTACGGTGTGTCGTTCTGGCTGACACTGCCGCTGGCTGGGCTATTCTGCGCCGCTGCAAGCGTGCTGATCGGACTGCCCATCCTCAGGCTTCGCGGCGTCTATTTCGCCATGGTCACGCTAGTTTTGACCGAAGTGGCGCGGCTGCTCGCGCTGGCACTGCCGATCACCAACGGAGCCAAGGGTATGGTCAGCATTCCGCTCCCCGGCGGCATCTCGATCTTCGGGCTGACCATCCTTCCAGATTTCGCGACGCTCGCCAATCCGCGTCCCGCCTTCTATCTGGTGTCGGTTGTGCTGATGGTGCTGTGCTTTGCGGCGCTCTACCGCCTAGTCCATTCGCGCATCGGCAAACTCTGCCAGTCGTTGCAGCAGAACGAGGAACTGGCCTCCTCGATCGGCGTCAACATCGCCTATCTGCGCGTTATCGCCTACGCCATCTCCTCATTCCTCGGCGGTCTCGGCGGTGCGATGTTCGTCGCCATCTCGCAGTCGATCTATCCGTCGAGCTTCACCGTCACCGACTCTGTGAACTTCATGCTGAACTGCTTCCTCGGCGGGCTCGGCCACGTCTTCGGGCCGATGATCGGCACCTTCGTGCTCTATTTCGGCTGGGATTTCCTGTTCGAGACCGGCGAGTTCCAGTTGCTGATCTTCTCTTCGGTGCTGATCGCGCTCATGCTGTTCCTTCCCAACGGCCTGCTCAGCCTCAGGCTATTCGGCAAGAAGCAGGGCTAGGACCATGACCGAGCTTCTCCAGATCAAGGCCGTGACCAAACGCTTCGGCGGGCTTGTCGCGGTCAACAATGTTTCCTTCGCGGTCCGCGAACGCGAAATCCTCTCCGTCATCGGCCCCAACGGCGCCGGCAAGTCGACGCTGTTCAAGCTGATTTCCTCTTTCCTCAATCCGACCTCGGGCGAAGTGCTGTTCCGGGGAGAGCGGATTTCAGGCCTGGCGCCGCATATCGTCGCCCGGAAGGGCGTGGTGCGCACGTTCCAGGAGACGACGATCTTCAAGGGCATGACGGTGCGCGACAATGTCATCATCGCGCATCACCTGCGATCCAATGCCAGCCTTGCCGGCTTCTATCTCGGCACGAATACCGCACGGCGCGACGAGGATGAATTCGGCCGCTCGGCCGACGAGATCATCGACTTCCTCGATCTCGGCGCGCAACGGCATGAGATCGCCAGCACGCTGCCGCACGGCCATCTGCGCGCGCTCGGGATTGCCATCGGGCTCGCCACGAACCCGACCGTGCTTCTGCTCGACGAGCCCTTCGCCGGCATGAACCATGACGAAACCGTGCGCGCGGTGGAGATGGTGCGCGGCGTGCGGAAGCGCGGCGTGACTGTCCTGCTGGTCGAGCACGATATGCCCGCCGTCATGAACATTTCCGACCGCATCGTCGTCCTGAACTTCGGTGTGAAAATCGCCGAGGGAACGCCGAAGGAAATCCAGGAGAACGAAAAGGTCATTGAGGCCTATCTCGGCGCCGAAGATGAGACGATCGGATTTTAGCCATGAGCGAACTGCTGAAAGTCTCCGACGTCGAACTCTACTACGACCATGTCTATGCATTGAAGGGCGTATCGCTCAACGTCAACGAGGGCGAGACCGTCGCGCTGATCGGCGCGAACGGCGCGGGCAAATCCTCGATCCTGCGCGCCATCACCGGCCTGAAGAAAGTCCGCAGCGGCGAGATTCATTTCCGGGGCCACCGCATCGACGGAACGCGCCCGGACGAGCTGGTCAGGATGGGCATCGCCATGGTGCCGGAGGGTCGGCGCGTCTTTTCCTACATGACGGTGCGCGACAATCTGATGATGGGCGCCTTCACCCGCACCGACAAGTCCGAAATCGCCAGGACGCTGGACATGGTGCTCGGGCGCTTTCCGCGCCTGAAGGAACGCTATTCCCAGACGGCGGGCACGATGAGTGGCGGCGAACAGCAGATGCTGGTGATCGGGCGGGCGCTGATGGCCAAACCGAAGCTTCTGCTGCTCGATGAACCCTCGCTCGGCGTCGCGCCGAAGCTCGTCCAGGACATCGCCCGCTCCATCGTGGCGATCAATCGCGACGAAAAGGTCAGCGTTCTCTTGGTCGAGCAGAATTCGCGCATGGCGCTGCGCATCTCGCAGCGCGCCTACGCACTGACGACCGGAAAGATCGCGCTGGCCGGACATTCGGCTGAGCTGCTTGGCGACGACCGGGTCAAGAAACTCTATCTCGGCGGCGAAATATGAAAGCGCAAATGGACATACTCGTCGTCAATCCCAACACCACCGCGTCCATGACCGAAAAGATTGGCGAGGCGGCGCGCGGCGCGGCTTCGGCCGGCACCAGGATCATCGCCGTCAATCCGAAGGACGGGCCGCCGAGCGTCGAAGGCTATTTCGACGAGGTCTTCGCCATCCCGGGAATGATCGGCGAGATCCAGAGACATCCGGCGGCGAGCGCCTGCGTCATCGCCTGCTTCGACGACACCGGCCTCGACGCAGTACGCTGCGTCGGCGAGATGCCGGTGGTCGGCATCGGCGAAGCGGCGTTTCACATGGCGAGCCTGATTGCCGGCAAGTTCAGCGTGGTGACGACGCTGTCGCGTTCGGTGCCAGCGATCGAGCACAATCTGGTGCGCTACGGCCTCGCCAGCCGCTGCGCCAGGGTGCGGGCAAGCGACGTTCCCGTTCTGGAGCTCGAAGTGCCCGGCTCCAACGCCCGCCATCGAATTTCTGAGGAGATCGAGTGCGCCATCCGCGACGACCGGGCCGAAGCGATTGTGCTGGGATGCGCCGGCATGGCCGATCTCGCCGCCGCGCTCAGCCGCGAACATGGCCTTCCCGTGCTCGACGGCGTCGCCTGCGCGGTAAAACTCTGCGAGAGCCTCGTCGGCCTTGGCCTGTCGACCTCGAAGCGCGGCGGCTACCAGCTTCCACTCGAAAAATCCTTCGCCGGAATCTTTGCGCCCTTCTCGCCCTCCGGCCGTGCACCCTGATGCGTGCAAATTTGTTGACATTCCCGCACAGGATGTTCGATGTCCGGCCTGAAACGCGGTGCTCGCGCCGCTATGCGATCCGGCCGCCGGGACAATGAGACGATGGACCTGCTTCGACCAAAGACACGGGACGACAAGCCGGCGATGCGCTGGTTTCCGGTCTATGCCGGCCTGCGCGACGCCATCGTCAGCCACCGCCTCGCACCGGGCACAAAACTACCCGAGGACGAACTCGCCTCGATCTATTCGGTGAGCCGCGCGGTGATACGCGCGGCGCTGCAGGCGCTGTCGCATGACCGCTTGGCCCGGCTCGAGCCGAACCGCGGCGCGTTCGTCGCCCAGCCGACCAAGCAGGAAGCGCGCGAGGTGTTCGAAGCGCGGGCGCTGATCGAGCCCAAGGTAGCGGCGCTTGCCGCCGACGTGGCAAAGCCGGCCGAGATCGCGCAACTGCGGCTTCATCTCGAAAAAGAGCACGAGGCCCTGCATGCCGGCCGCGACAGCGACGCCATAATGCTGTCGGCAAAATTCCATGTCGGCATCGCCGAAATCGCCGGCCATTCGATCCTGACCGGCTTCGTCAAAGACCTGTTGTCGCGGTCGTCGCTGATCATCGCGCTCTACTGGCGCCGCCGCGACACCACTTGCGAAAGCCACGCCCATCACGCCCTCGTCGATGCCATCGAAAAGCACGACGCAGAAAACGCGTCCGACCTGATGCGAAGTCATCTCATCGACCTTCTGTCGGGCCTTGATCTGTCGCTTGGCGAGAAGAAGCCCGAGAGCCTGTCGGACATCTTGCGCTGATCTCCGCTGTCAAACTCTTCGCCGGAGTTCGCCTATGTCCGCACCATGCTGGGCGTGCATAGCATGCATCGGCCCATGAGGACTGCTTCTTCGTTCCTGCTGTCATAACAGTAGCGCTCGTTGAGTCCGCGGCGCTGCCCTCCAGCTGCACCTGCTCCTGCTGGGCCATTGAGTCCCTCCCGCACAACGGTCGGGCAACGGGCCCGTTCAGAACTTGACGCAGCGCAGTCGCAGCAAGGATTGGGCAAACTGCCGGTTTTTCTTATGGCCTTTTAGATACGACCTGATGTCGATGGCCCTCGCGAGAGGCCAGTTCCAGACTGCAAATTCTGCGACTTTGATCCCAGGCGGCGGCCTCGCATTGCTTGCGAATATGAGCCGCGACTGGTCAAGCCACGCACGGACATGTCATCGATCATACGCTCGCGCAGAGTGCCAGTCGGACGCGAAGGACCGATGATCATCGGATGCTCATCTCAACCTGAAGGTTGACCCTTCATGCTTGGAAGCAGTTGACCTTTCGTCACCCTCCGATCTTGGCATGGTTGCGCAACGCTATCGCCTCTATATCGAACGCATGGACACGAGCCGGAACATGGCCCGGTTCTACGCCATGTCGATCGATGAGACACTGTTCGGTCAGACATGCTGATCCGCCGTTGGGGACGGATCGGGACGCGCGGACGGATGGTTCAGGACTCCTTCGACGAGGAGAGGGAAGCCGTCAGGTTGTTCCTGGAGCTGTTGCGCAGCAAGAGGAAGCGTGGCTATCGCCCGAGGTCGGCATCTCGACATGCAGGAGCGGCCCCGTCTGGTTGACGGGGCCGCTGCCGGTGTCCGGTCAGTCGCGGTTGGGGCGGGACCAGATGAGCTGGAGGCCTTCCTCGCCTTCCACCTCAATCAGGGTGGCGTAGATCGGAGCCGGGAAGCTCGGGTCGTCCAGCTTGACCGAGAGGTAGTCGCGGCCCTCGTTCGAGACCTTCTGCCAGGCGGCGCCCAGTTCGACATTGCCGGAGAAGATGCGGAAGTGCGGTCCCTTGTCGGAGGGGTTGTCGACGCGGACCAGCTTGGCCTTGACGTTGAGGTTGAGGGTCTTGATAGCGCCGGAGAAGCCGTTGCCCGTGGAGGTGAAAGTGCCGATGGTAGCCATTGTCTCATTCCTTGTTGTCTCGGGCCGCGCCCATCGCGACCTCGATGACGGTCGGTGGACCGGAGGCGATCGACCCGCACCCGAAGGGCTGGAACGCAGTGGAAGGCGGCCGGGAGAGACTTTCTTGGCCCGCGAGGAATGGCGGCGCAGCCGGCAGGGGAAGAAAGTCGCGAAGGCCGTTGCCGGGACGAGATCGAGAGCCCGCGTAGCGGGATCGGCTTTCGGTCAGACCAGTCACATCGAGGACGCAGATGGACGTGGCTTTGCGGAAACGGGAATGAAGACGGGCGTTCCGTTGTCGACGTCATCGCCCATAGGACAGCGACCCGTTCGATTAAGCGCCCATCCCGACTACAGGCAGTCTGCGCACCGGACGGGGACCCAGCAGGCAGGGTTGCGTTCACCTGCACCGATGTCGACATTAGAACCGAGACGCCGTGCAGGTGGGCAAGCTGAGTGCTTGCCGTAACTCGCCAGGCTGACCCAGAGTTGGACTATGCCGGCGCTATGGCGTCGACGCGTCGGAACGTGGCTGGCGACGGCGTGTCGGGCTCCCGCTTCAGCCAGGATCAGCGCCAGCGAGCGTCCTCGAGCCACATCTGCGCTCAACGACGCTTTGCCGGGCGCGCCGATTATACGCTGCCCATGCCTTCGCACTCGTTCGGCCAGAGGTCGAGCTGGCCGTGATCTGCTGCGGTCGAGAGGCCAGCCTCATCAAACGGAACACCAGAGCGGTGAATGCCGCGCAGCCCCCGTCCGGATTGCCCGATCCACAGCGAGGGCATCACCCCGTGCACTTGCACGACTGACTAACAACGGGCGCGACATGATCTCGAAGGTCGCGCCTGAAAGTATTAAAATCTATCGCGAAATCGAAGCAGTCTATGGGAAGGATCGACTTTTCAAACTGATCGACGAAATCGACGCTCTGATCAACTCACTTGAGGAACCCAGCTACTCCATCGCTCGATTGGACCCTCTAACAGTCCCAGAGTCTTAAGCGAGATTGCGCACTCTTAAGCGACAGTAGCACCCTTTCCCCGCGGAAGGAGGCATTCGATGCTCGGGCGACATCCTTCAATGCAAAATGCGAGTTCCATTTTTGGAGTTTCGGGTGCCACGGAGTGTCCGAAAATTGTAGCATACTTCGGACTCGCACCTTGTCTTTGTCCGAAACTTGTCGCATACTTCGGACATGCCCGTAGTTGAGCCCGATACCGACCTTCGCTCGCGCCTGCTTGCCCGCATTGAGTCCAAACCCGACGAAGTCTGGACCCCCGGCGACTTCGCCGATCTCGGCGCGCGCGCCGCCGTGGACAAAACCCTGCAGCGCCTGACAGCCGCCGGGGCGCTGCGCCGGATCGACCGAGGCCTCTATGACCGGCCGCGCACGAACAACCTGACTGGCCGCGCCACCGTGCCGGACTATCGCGCTGTGATCCGCGCCGTCACGCGCCGCGATCGGGCGCGCGCCGTCATCGATGGTATGACGGCCGCCAACGACCTCGGCCTGACGACCGCCGTCCCCGCACGTATAGAAGTGCTGGTCGATGCGCGGTTGAAGCCAATCAAACTCGGCACACAGGAAATCCACTTCAAATACGCTGCCCCTAGCCGCCTCTATTGGGCGGATCGGCCGGGGATGCGGGTCGTCCAGGCCTTGCATTGGATGCAGGACATGCTGACCCAGAAGGGCGAACGGAGGCGTATCCAGGCGACGTTGCGCCGTCTGTTTGCCGACCCCAAGCACGGCGAGGCCATTCGCGAGGATCTGCGCGCCGGTCTCTCCGCCGTGCCGATCTGGATGCAGGAGTTCCTCCGCGAAATCCTGAGGGCGGACCCGCACGAGGCGAAGCCATGAGTACCGACGCCTACCGCCAGATCATCGGCGCGCTGCCGCGTGACCGGCTCGACCTGTTCCTCGCCACGGCCAATCGCATTGGTGCTCCGGTCGGCAATGTCGAAAAGGACTTCTGGGTCTGCTGGACGCTCGATGCGCTCTATCACGATCGCCCTGCGGGCGAACCTCGGTTGCTGTTCAAGGGCGGGACGTCGCTGTCAAAAGGCTATGGCCTCATCCAGCGTTTTTCCGAGGACATCGACGTTACCGTGTTCCGCGACGATCTCGACGAGGCTGCCTCCGTCGAAGAGCTTGAGGGACTGTCGATCGAAGACTTGAGGGACTGTCGAACATGAAGCGCCGCGCCAAGCTCGACGCTATCCGGGACGCCTGCCGTGCGTATATCACAGGACCGCTGCGAGACTTCCTCACCGCTCAACTTGCCGACATTACGAACGGCGCCGGACGGGTGGAGCTCGACGAAGCCGATGCCGATGGTCAGACCCTGCTGCTCTGGTATCCCGAGGTCGAGCCGCGTGACGGCGCCTATGTGCGACCGGCCATACGCCTCGAGTCCGGGGCGAAATCGGCGCTCGATCCCAATCGCCCCATCACGATCACGCCCTATGTCGCGGAGGAAGCGGCAGGCATTGATCTCACCGTCGCGGACGTGACCACGATCGAGGCGACCCGCACCTTTTGGGACAAAGTGGTGATCGCCCATGGATTGCGCCGCTGGTACGAGCGGCGCGGCGAACTGCGGCAGGAAGGCCAGCGGGTGTCTCGGCACTATTATGACCTGCACAGTCTTCTCGGATCCGAGACCGGAAAGGCCGCACTCGGCGATCTCGATCTTGGCGCCGATTGTGTGCGGCACGCACGAATGTTTTTCGACCGTCCCGACTATGACCTCGCCTCAGCAGTCCCGGGCAGCTTCGCGATCGCGCCCGCTCCAAAGATGGTGGACGCGCTCGCGCGCGACTATGCCAATACGGCGGCCATGATCTTCGGCACTCCGCCGAGTTTCGATGACATTCTGGAATCAGCACGGCACATTGAGCAGGACATCAACACCCATTCCTAGTCGCCTGGCCACGTCGCCGGGGCATCATCAAGGCGGTGTCGAGCAAATGGTCTGCTACTTCAAACCCGAGGACCGTCCCGCGAACGCTGCCATCACCTGTCGGATCAACTTGCCGCTAACTTCCCATGCGCATGAGTTCGGTCGGCGAGCGTCTCGATCACGCGACATTCGCCGACCCGCCCACAGGCGCATTCCTCGACCATCTTCCGCAATTCCTTGCGCAGTGCCTTGAGACTGGAGATGCGCTTCTCCACCTCGACCAGCCGCGCCTTCGCGATCTCGTCGGCGCGGGCGCATGATTGATCCGGATTGTCCTGCAACGAAAGTAGCGTGCGGATCGCATCAACTTCGAACCCGAGTTCTCGCGCGTGCCGGATGAAGGCAAGCCGCGCCACGGCCATCCTTCCATACCGTCGCTGCTTACCTTCGGTTCGACCCGTTTCGGGCATCAAGCCAATTTGCTCGTAGTAGCGGATCGTCGGTACCTTCACCGCCGCGCGACGAGACAATTCACCAATCGACAGATCCATAAAAAAACCTCTTGAACCTCTAGCCACTAGAGACACTACAGTGTCTTCATCAAGGAGTCACCGATGTCTGAAGCTTGCTGCGATCACGAAACCAAAAGCTGCGCGGGACCGCCGCAGCTGGTTCTGCCGGCGAAGCTGCGCGATCAAGATCATGCAGCGAAAGCCTCATGCTGTTCGGGTGGCGTGCCGGTCTTCGACGGCATGAACCCGCGCTACAAGCGTGTGCTCTGGACGGTCATCGCCATTAACGGCGCCATGTTCCTGACCGAAATGGCTGCCGGCTCACTTGCCGGTTCTCAGGCTCTCAAGGCCGACGCACTGGATTTCCTTGCTGACACCGTCACCTATGGGCTGAGCCTCGCGGTTATCGGTGCGAGCCTGAGGACACGCGCAACGGCTGCGCTGTTCAAGGGTCTGTCGCTCAGCCTGATGGCGCTCTGGGTTTTCGGTTCGACCGTCTATCACACGCTGATCCTCGGCGTACCCAGCGCGGAAGTCATGGGCATCATCGGCTTTCTGGCCCTTGCCGCCAATCTCGCTTCCGTTGGTTTTCTGATGCCCTACAAGGATGGTGATGCGAATGTCCGCTCGGTTTGGCTGTGCTCGCGCAACGACGCGATCGGCAACATGGTGGTGATGGCCGCAGCTCTCGGCGTTTGGAGTACGTCGAGCGCATGGCCGGATCTGGCCGTCGCCGGACTTATGGCTGGAATCTTTCTAATCTCATCGGTGCAAATCCTGCGGCAGGCCTGGAGCGAATACAACGAAGGCGCACACGACCGAACGGCTGTGCCTACCCAACAATCTGTCAGTTATGTGAGCAAGAGCGGGTGTCAAAGATACCCGTCTCGCTGCCAGCATCGGGTCGAAGCTGCTGTAGCGTCGCCGCGAATGACAGAGTAGCGAAGGATCTCTATTGGGCCTGATCGTGATGGATACGAACCCGGCACAGCTCCGCTGTTCGATTCCGCACTGCAATCTTACGCAACTTTCGAAGCGCCAACCATGAACATGCAGCCCAGTGGCATTAGGTTTGAACTTGCCACCTCAAAGTCAGCTTGGCGCCGCACATCAGCCGTTGAGGATGCCTTTGCCACCGCCTGAAAGCGACGTTAGTGGCGACCACGCTGGAGATCGCGGTTTGCGCCACGAGCCGACGATCAGCATTCTTGAGGGTCTCGAAGGGGGGCCGGTAGCAGACTTCCTGGCATCAAGAGAGCGATAGCAGACATTCACCCTGGTTGGTCCGACCATCGCGAGCTTGGCCGCTCCCGCCTGACGGCTGGTGCTTGACATCGACTCTCCGTTCGGGAATCAGTGGTCAGACCACTGTAAGGCCAGCGGGGAGGAGAGGCGGCCGATGTCAACGATGCTTGCCGAGGGCGACGACCTATCGGGTGCAGAGAAGGTGTTCACCTTCTTCCGCGACGCGTTGCTGAACGGCACCCTGAAGCCGGGCGAGCGCCTGCTGGGCGAGCGTGAACTGTCGCTGAGGCTCAGCGTGTCTCGGCCGCTGCTGCGCGAGGCATTGCGCTCGCTCGCCATGCTCGGCTTCCTCGATATCCGCCATGGCAAGGGCGCCTATGTCCGCCAGGCCGACATCAACGTGCTCTCAGATTTCTTCACCTTCAGCCTCGCTCAACAGCCTGACATCCTCGACGACGTGATGCAGGCGCGCATCGCGATCGAATGCCAGGCGATCCGGCTTGCCTGCGAGCGCGCGACGGAAAGCGATCTGAAGCGCATCGGCTCGAAGCTCACCCGGCTGATGGACACGCTGCACGATCCGATCGAGGGCGGCGCAGCCGACTTCGCTTTCCACCAAGCGATTGTCGAGGCCGGGCACAGCGAGGCACTAGCCACGCTCTATGGCGCGATCGGCGAATTGCTGCGCCGCAGCCATGTCCAGCGGCGCGAAGTGACCGTCTCAGAGCCCGGCATCGTGGACTATCTCGTGGAAGCGCACCGCGAAGTGTTTTTATCGATTGTCGATCGCAATTCGGACGCGGCCGACCGCAAGCTCCGCGACCATTTCGCCATTGGCGACGAATTCCGTCGCCGCAGCCTCATCTCGGCCTTCGCCCGGAGGCCGCAGACCTAAGCAACAGGCATGAAAATCAAGGGAGGATTTCCGACATGCTGCACAGGACCATCATCAACGCACTGACGGGCGCAGCCGTCGCGCTCGCCATGACGGGCGCAGCGCTCTCCGCCGAGCTGCGCTATGCTCATGTGGGTGCCGAGGGCGACATCCAGACGATCTACGCAGCCGAGGCCGCGAAAGGCATCGCCGCCGCCACGAACAACGAAGTGACCGTGACGGTCTATCCGGCGAGCCAGCTCGGCGGCGTCGCCGAGATGGTCGACGGCGTCAAGATGGGCTCGATCTCGATTGGCCACCACGACTTCGCCTCGCTCGCACGCCTCGTGCCGGAAGTGGCGGTGTTCAACGCCCCCTTCATCTACCGCGACGGCGCGCATGCGCTTGCCGCGACCGACCCGGCGACGTCGCCCGCGCTGCAGGCGCTCAACGAGAAGCTCGTCGCACAGGGTGTGCGCATCATCGGCCGCATCTACCGCGGCGACCGCCAGATCTCGTCCAACTTCCCGGTCAAGACGCCGGCTGATCTCGCCGGCAAGCCGTTCCGCGCTGTCCCGCTCGAGCTGTGGGTCTCGATGGTCAAAGGGTTCGGCGCTATCCCGACTCCGGTCGAGGTCGCGGAACTGCCGACCGCCCTGATGACGGGCGTGGTGGTCGGGCAAGAGAACCCGCTGACCATGATCGCCTCGAACAACCTCAACGAAGTGCAGTCACATATCTCGATGACCGGCCACATGCGTGCCGTCCTCGCCGTGTTCGTCAATGAGGAGGTCTGGCAGGGCCTGACTGAGGCGCAGCGCGCCTCGATCACCAAAGTGCTCGACGACGAGGCAAAGAAGTCGCTGCAAATGGCCCAGGATGGCGAGGCCAAGCTCGTCGAAGAGCTGAAGGGACGCGGCATGACCATCATCACTGAGGCCGACGGGCTGGACATCGCCGCATTCCGCGACGGCGTCAACAAGCAGATCGCGCAGGACTTCCCGAACTTCACTCCGCTGATCGAGCAGATCCAGGCGGTCAAGTGATCGACGACACGGCCGGAGCTCGCGCCCCGGCCAACCCCTTTGGTAAATTGTCGCCGCCAGCGCCGGTTCGCCGGCCGGAAGGGAGGACGCGATGCGCATCGCCGAACGCATTCTTACAGCTTTCGTCGTCATCATCATGGCCGGCCTCGTGCTCGTGCCGACCGCGCAGGTGATCATGCGTGGCGTCTTCGTGCTGCCTTTCATCGGGGCCGAGGAGTTCACGCGCTTCCTGCTCATCTGCCTGGTCTTCTGCGCCTATCCACTGGTGGTGCAAAACGGCGAGAACATCGTCATGGGCGAATTCAAGGCGGCGATGCCGGCGCGCCTGCGCGGGATCGTCAACTGGTCGATCTCGATCGGCGCCATCGCCGCGACCGGCTTCCTCGCCTATGTCACGGCAACCAACATTTCGAGGAACCTGGCCAACGCGACGCCGACGCTCGGCATCCCGTTCTGGATCTTCCTGGGCGCGACCTTGTTCGGCTTCGCCGGCGCGGCTCTTGTCCACCTCCTCCACCTGCGCAAGCCGCCGCAGGCCGACACCAATATCGCGGTCTGACATGGGTTTCGCGGTCGTCATCGCCTTCCTGGCGCTCTTCATGCTCGGCTTTCCAGTGGTCTATGCCATCCTCCTGCCGTCCATTGCCTACGTAGTCATCGAAGGCCTTCCGCTCGGCCTCCTTGCACAGCGCGTCACTTATGCGCTCGATTCCTTCCCGCTGGTTGCGGTTCCGCTGTTCATCTTCGTCGGCAATCTGATGAACCTGTCGGGGATCACCGACCGCATCTTCCGGTTTGCCTACACGCTGGTCGGCCGCGTGCCGGGCGGTCTGGCGCAGGTGAATGTATTCGGCAGCTTGGTCTTCTCCGGTATGTCGGGCGCCGCGCTCGCCGATATCGGAGGACTCGGACGCATCGAGATCGACGCGATGAAGAAGCGCGGATTCGACGCCTCCTTCGCAGGCGCCGTCACCGGCGCCTCGGCGACACTGGGGCCGATCTTCCCGCCGTCCATTCCCCTGATCGTCTACGGCTCGGTGACGAGCGTCTCGATCGTGCAGCTCCTGGTCGCGGGTATCGTGCCCGCCATACTGTGCACTGCGCTCCTGATGCTGACGGTGCTCGTGGTGGCGACAATCCACAAGCATCCGCGGGCCGACCGCTGGCCGACGCTGTGGGAAGTAGGACGCGACTTCCTGCCGGCGCTACCCGCGGTCGTGGCGCCCGCCCTGATGATTGCCGGCATGACAGCCGGCGCCTTCACGCCGACCGAGGCGGCGGCCATCACCACCGTCTACGTCATCCTCATCAGCGCCCTGCTCTACCGCGAGTTGACGCTCGATCATTTGTGGAACTCGGCCGTGCTCACCGCGCGCAGTTCCTCGGCGATCCTGATCATTGTGGCGGCAGCGGCCCTCTTTGGCTGGATCCTCGCGGTCGAGCAAGTGCCGCAGAGCTTCGCGGCCGCACTGCTTGGCCTCTCACGCGATCCGGTAATGCTACTCGTCATCGCGAATCTCATCTTCTTTGTGGCGGGCATGTTCCTGGATTCCACGACGGCTACACTGCTGCTGGTGCCGATCATCGCGCCGCCGCTGGTGCTGGCAGGCGTCGACCCGGTTCAGCTCGGCATCGTAACGATTTTCAATCTGATGCTCGGCCTGCTGACACCGCCGATGGGCCTGTCGCTTTTTCTGGTGGCCGACATCGCCAAGGTCTCGATCCGGCAACTGCTCAAGGCGCTGCTGCCCTTCTACATCCCGCTGCTGACCACGCTGGCGATCTTGACCTTCGCGAAGGATCTCACCTTGTGGCTGCCCCGCATGATCGCTCAGTAACCCCAGGAGAATTCTGAAGATGCGCATCGTCATCGGTTCCGACCACGCCGGCTTCCCGCTCAAAGCGACAATCATCGAGCACATCAAGTCGCTGGGACACGAGGTGCACGACGCCGGGTCTTACGATCCCAATCCGGTGGACTTTCCGGACATCGCGAAGACGGTGACGTCATCGATCATCGCAGGCAAGGCGGAGCGCGGCCTGATGGTGTGCGGCACGGGAGTCGGTGCTTCAATCGCGGCCAACAAGGTGAAGGGCATCCGTGCGGCGGTCTGCCACGACGTGCATTCGGCCCACCAATCGGTCGAGCACGACGACGTCAACGTCATGTGCATCGGCGCACAGATCATCGGTGCCTGGCTCGCCAAGGACCTTGTAACGGCCTATCTCGCGGCCGAGTTCTCGACCGACGAGGATTTCCGCCGCCGAGTGCGCAAGCTCGCCGAGATGGACGGCGAGCGGTAGTTTCGAGAGAAGAAGGCAGTTCAGATTGTGGGATAGCACTCCGTTGGTATGTTGATCTAATTCACTTTGCGGCCTACCGCGCCAGTCCCAACGCTGAGAGTAGAGCCTCGCCGAGCCCGCGTATCTGATCTTCGGATATAGAGGTTCGCTCACCAGTGCTGTTGGAAGAAAAATGTTTGCGACGTCGTCACGATTGGAGGGAGGGCGCGTTACGGCAACGAAGCCCTCATCGACATCCCATCCCGCGTCAGCGTACAGATCTGGCATGTCTCTTGTGGCAATCTCGACTGTCGCGACGGTCGGGGAACCGAGAAGATATGACCTTCCGCCAATCTCGATACGTCGCAAGGTCGCCTTGAGGGCGGGCGACAGCCTGTCTTCTGTGAGAAAGGGAGAGAACTCCTGCTTATCAGTCGACACAACAAGATAGGTGCGCAGTTCGTAGATGCGCCCGGCCAGGAGCACCGCCTTCAACTTTGTGGTTGTCGTTTGGGAGAGCCCGTGCTGATCTCCGCATTGGATCAAGATTATGGGCCTCCTCGGTCTTTCCTCCGCAATGTTGCCCTCTGACGGATCGAAAACGTCAGCACCAGTGATCGAAGCGGTGACCTGCACGCCGAGGTTCACATAATGAGGAAATACCTCAACCAACTCGACGGCGAATGAGATTACTGCAGGATCTTCAAAACCTATATCCTCGAGCTTTTCCCCCGGCTTCAGCTCACGCTTCGAGATTGCATAGGCCTTGTTTAGCGCCTCCGAGACTTTGGCTTTGTGTGCTTCGGGCCCTCCGGCAACCTCGATCAGGGCGGGATTGATCCAGCGCTTGTAAGTCTCGAAGTCGACGCTTGGCCGGCGCAGCACAATCTTCTTCTCCGGCGAACTCTCGTCGCCGTCGAGTACGTGGATTTCGCGAGAGAGATGCCCCGCCTCAGGGGCGATGAGGTTTCTCGTGACCACAGTAGGCGGATCCACATTGACGGCTTCTCTGATGTCGTAGCGCACATCGTCGGCTCGAGGCGGCTCAACTATCGATAATGACCTCTTATCGATACTTAGACAATACAATCGAACAGCCCAACACTATTTCGCCGGTTCTCTCCCGCGAGACCCATCAAGAACAAGATTGCATTTTTCCAATCTTCGCCTTTGGTACCCCAGACTCGTGAGTTGCTGCTATGCCGCATACCGTCGATAGTAGAAGAAGGCGCCGTTGATAGTGGGTGTTGCGATGTAGCGATCTCCCGCTACCCACCTCAAACCCCACTTTCTCGGAGGCTCTAGCGATGTAGCGGTCCTGCGCCGCCACCTACCACGACATGCCTCCGAATTTCGGATCGATGATCGATGTTACGTGGCCGGAGGTGGGCGAGCATCTGCGTAGTGCAGAGTTGCCGCGAGCGCGTTTTCCGATCTCTACATTCCGCATCGGACTCACGCAATCCAGACATTACACGAAAAAACCGCCTCGGTTAGACCGAGACGGTTATCGTACTATGACAGAAGTGGTTGCGGGGACGCGCAACCGTCTTGTCCTTGCGGCCGGTAAGCAGAGCGGCCGTCGGGATGCCCGGACGATCGAACTCGTGCGGCAGGTCAAACAGATTGCGGGGCTTGCAGCCGCGCAAACCTGCTCTTCGATGCGCCGGGACTCCGCTAGCCAATCCCAAAATGATGCCATGACAAGCCCCTGTGAAGGGCCGGAGCGGCGAGGTCGCGGCGAACGCTCTTCGGATTCACGCTCAGCTCGCCGCGATCGCTCCGGTATAGCTTTCCGCGAAAGCGCTAGCTGCCCCCCTCGACAGCCTTAGATTGTCGAGTTCCGCCTTCTGGATGCGGCGGCCGAACGCATCCGTTTCCGGCAGCCGGTGCAGGATCGAGGTCATCCACCAGGAAAACCGTTCGGCGTTCCACACCCGTTCGAGGGCGCGGGCGGAATAGGCATCGATACCCGCCTGCGAGCGCTCCTCATAGAATTCGATCAGCGCGTCGGCAAGCAAGCCGACATCATGCGCCGCCAGGTTGAGCCCCTTGGCGCCGGTCGGCGGCACGATATGGGCGGCGTCGCCGGCAAGGAACAGGCTACCGAAGCGCATCGGCTCGGCCACGAAGGAGCGCAACGGTGCGATGGATTTCTCCATCGAGGCTCCTGTCTGCAGCCGCCCGGCGGTTTCGGCATCCAGCCTGTTCCTGAGTTCGTCCCAGAAGCGCTCGTCCGACCACGCCTCCACATGCTCGTCAGTGGACACCTGCACGTAATAGCGGCTGCGCGTCGGCGAACGCATGGAACACAGCGCGAAGCCGCGCTCGTGGTTGGCATAGATCAGCTCGTCCGAAACCGGCGGCTTCTCAACCAGCACGCCCAGCCAGCCGAAGGGATAGACGCGCTCGAAAGTCGAGAGCGCCTTGTCTGGCACGCTGGCGCGGGAGGCGCCATGGAAGCCGTCGCAGCCGGCGATGAAGTCGCAGGCTATCTCGTGGCCAACGCCGCCCTTTTCGTAGCGTACGGAAGGCGACGCGCTATCAAAACCGTGCAGCGTGACATTCTCCGCCTCATAGACGGTCGTCGCGTGCGAGGCGGCGCGGGCATCCATCAGATCGTGCGTCACCTCGGTCTGGCCATAGACGGTGACGGTCTTCCCGACCAGCGCTAAGAAATCCAGACGCTGCCGGTGGCCGTCGAAACTCAGTTCGACGCCGTTATGCACCAAGCCCTCGCGGTGCAGGCGTTCCGCGACGCCGGAACGCTCCAGCAGTTCGACCGTGCCCCGTTCAAGCACGCCCGCGCGGATGCGGCCGAGCACATAGTCGGGGCTGCGGCGTTCCAGGATGACGTTGTCGATGCCATGCGTGTCCAGAAGCCGGCCGAGCAGTAGACCGGCGGGGCCGGCTCCGACGATGACGACCTTCGTGCGCATGACAATTCCTCCCGCCGGCCTTGTGCGCCGGCACTCTGAACGCACAATCGCGCCGGAGCGACCGCCTGCCAATGGACAAAGCAGGCTAAGGATAGGACAATCCGAACATTCCCAGAGAGATCGGCGCCGCCATGACCGCCCATGCCATTCCCACTTATGCACTCTATGGCGAAGTCGCCGCCGATCCCGGCGCCGACTGGCTGCACTGCGAGACGATCCAGTCACGAAGCAGCCTTCACGGCTACCTCATCGAGCCGCATCGACACGAGACCCTGTTCCAGATCCTGCATCTGGAGAGCGGCCGGGCGGAGTTCATCTCGGACGGCCAGCAGCGGACGCTGACCGGCCCATGCGTCATCGTCCTGCCGCCGCTGATCGTGCACGGCTACACCTTCTCGCCCGACGTGGAGGGCAGCGTTCTGACCCTGTTCGACAACCGGCTTGGCGACATCCTCGGCGCAGTGCCGGAAGCGATGGATAGTTTTCGCGCGCCGCGCATCGTGCCGCTCGACGCACAAGATCAGGCTGATGCGATCGCTGCCGACATCGCAGCGCTGGCGCGGGAGTTCGAGGGCCATGCGCCGGGGCGGCTCGCCGTCATCGAGGCCAGGCTGGCGCTAATTCTGGTCACGCTGCATCGGCAGCGCTTGCCGCACGACCGAAGCGATGCGTCGACCGCCGAAAAGGCAATGCGCCATCTGCAACGCTTTCGGGATCTCGTCGGCCAGGATTACCGCAGGCACCTGCCGATAGAAGCCTATGCTCAGCGGTTAGGGTTGACGGCCGCGCATCTCAACCGCCTTTGCCGGCAGCATCTCGGTTCGAGCGCGCTTGACGTCATTCACCAGCGGCTTGTGCTGGAGGCCAAGCGGCATTTGACCTTCACAACGCTGAGCGCCAAGCAGGTGGCGCTCACGCTTTCCTTCGACGACCCTGCCTATTTCGCGCGCTTTTTCAGGCAGCGGACGGGAATGACCCCGCTGCAATACAGGGCGCTGCAACGGCGGCGCGGTTCGCCCGAGTCCCGACCCTAGCTGTCGGGTTCGCCAGGCAGGAAGTGCAACCCTTCGAATAATGTGGTCGCCTTTTCCATGCCCGCCGCCGTCGCGACCGTCATCTGCGGCAGCACCAGCCATTCCAGCGTCCAGGCCGCCCCGGAACGCTCGTTCTCATGCACCAGCGCCTGATTGAGCGTGCCGAGCAGCCCGGCGTTCAGGCGAGCCAGTGCGACCAGCAGCTCCGCCTGCACTGGATTGGATTTATGCGGCATGGCGGAAGACCCACCACCGACGATGCCAACGTCGCCGACCTCGTTTTGCGCCATCAGCGCGATGTCCTGGCCGATCTTGCCGAAAATGCCCGACGTCACCGAAAGCCAGGACGCGAAGACCGCGATCCGGTCGCGCTGGGAATGCCAGCAAGGTGCGTCGCTAAGGCCCAGCATGTCGGCCATTGCCCGCGCGATGGCATCGCCCATGCCATTGAAGCTGGCGCGCGTGCCGACCGGGCCGCCGAGTTGAACGACGAAGAGGTCGCTGTTAATCGGGCGCAACGCCGCCGTCTGCCGCTCTAGCGGCGCAAGCCAGGTGTCGATCTTGTCGGCGACGGTGAAGGGAACCGCCCGCTGCATGCGCGTGTGCGCCATTAGCGGCACGGCTCCATGGCGCGTCTTGAGTTGCCGTAGCAGCGCTGCAAGCGTGCCGAGCCCGTTCACGAAGATTGCCGCCGCGTGTTTCAGGCGCAACATCAGCGCCGTATCGATGATGTCCTGGCTGGTCGCGCCCTTGTGGACCGCCGCCGCATGGGGCGCACCGACCGCGGCTCGAAGCTGGCGGACCAGTTCCGGTACGATGACGCCGTCCTTCGCCAGGCCTTCGGCCAGCCCCGGCCAGTCTGGGCGGAAATTGTCGCAAGTTTCCGCGATGGCCGATGCCGCATCCGCCTCGATCAGTCCAGCTTGCGCCTCGGCTGCCGCGAGCGCGGCTTCCACCTGGAGCAACGCAGCGAGTTCCGCCTCGTTGGAGAAAATCGCCCCGACCGCCTCGCCGCCGACGAGGGCCGAAACCAGCGGTCGTGAGGTTGCACCGGTCATCAGGCTTACTTTAGACCCCCTCGAGCACGACGGAAATGCCCTGGCCGACGCCGATGCACATGGTCGCCAGTGCCCGGCGCTTGCCCGTCAGCTTCAGCTCCAGCGCCGCGGTGCCGGCAATGCGTGCGCCCGACATGCCGAGCGGATGGCCGAGCGCGATCGCCCCGCCGTTCGGGTTGACGAAATCGGCGTCTTCAGCAATGCCCAGATCGCGCAGCACCGCTATGCCCTGGCTGGCGAAGGCTTCGTTGAGTTCGATCACGTCGAAGTCGGACGGCTTGAGACCGAGCCGCGCGCACAATTTCCGGGTTGCGGGCGCCGGGCCGAACCCCATAATGCGCGGCGGTACGCCGGCCGCGGCACCGCCGACCACGCGGGCAAGCGGTTCGAGCCTGTATTTGCGCATCGCGCCTTCGGAGGCAACGATCAGCGCCGCGGCGCCGTCATTGACGCCGGACGCATTGCCCGCCGTGACGGTGCCGCCTTCCCGAAACGGTGTCGGCAGCTTGGCTAGGACCTCCAGCGTGGTGTCGGCGCGCGGATGCTCGTCTTTTGCGACGACGGCCGGATCGCCCTTTCCCTTCGGGATCGTCACGGGAACGATCTCCTTCGCCAGACGGCCGTTCTCTTGCGCGGACACCGCCTTCCGCTGCGAACGCAAGGCGAAGGCGTCCTGGTCGGCACGCGAGATCTGGAACGCCTCGGCGACGTTCTCGCCGGTTTCCGGCATGGAATCGACACCGTATTGCTTCTTCATCAGCGGATTGACGAAGCGCCAGCCGATCGTGGTGTCGAAAATCTCGGCCGCACGCGAGAAGGCGACCTCCGCCTTGCCAATGGCGAAGGGCGCGCGCGACATGCTCTCGACGCCGCCGGCGATCATCAGTTCCGCCTCGCCGGACTTGATGGCGCGCGCCGCGGTGATCAGCGCTTCCATTCCGGAGCCGCACAACCGGTTGATGGTCGTGCCAGACACCGTATGTGGCAGGCCGGCCAGAAGCAGCGACATGCGCGCCACGTTGCGGTTGTCCTCGCCGGCCTGGTTGGCGCAGCCGAAGACGACGTCGTCGACCGCCTCGAAATCGACGCCCGGATAGCGCTCGAGCAGGGCCTTCAGCGGGATCGCGCCAAGATCGTCGGCCCGCACCGGCGACAGCGCGCCGCCATAGCGGCCGATGGGCGTGCGGACGAAGGAGCAGATGAAAGCCTCACTCATCTCATTGGCCTTTCTTTCCGCCATTCGCCAGTTCAGTCCGCCGCTGCAGGTCGCGCAAGGTCGAAAGCTCCAGTTCGGTAGGCGAAGGCGTTTCTTCCAGCCTGTCGGAGAAGCGCACCTTCCAGCCGCAGGTCTCCTGCACCATGTCGCGCGTGACGCCGCGATGCATGGAAACGGCCGTGAATTCCTTGCTCTCCGGATCGGGCTTCCAGACGGCTAGATCGGTGATCAGCAGCGTCGGTCCCTTCGTTTTGAGACCGAGACGCTGGCGATGGTCGCCGCCGTCACCGTGGCCGAAGGAGGTATAGAAATCGAGCTTCTCGACGAACCCGCGCGTGGCCTGCTTCATGGTGATGAAGATCTGACCGCAAGAGGTTGCGATCTCCGGCGCGCCGCCGCCGCCGGGCAGACGCACCTTCGGCTTGCGGTAGTCGCCGATGACGGTGGTGTTGATATTGCCGAAGCGGTCGAGCTGGGCGGCGCTGAGGAAGCCGATCGAGATGCGCCCGCCCTGCAGCCAGTAACGGAACATTTCCGGCACGGCCACAGTGGTGAGCGCCGTCTCGCAAAGCTCGCCATCGCCGATGGACAACGGCAGCACGTCCGGTGCGGTGCCGATCGTGCCGCTTTCGTAGATCAGCGTGATCTCGGGCGCGTGGGTCAGTCGCGCCACGTTGCAGGCGGCCGACGGGGCGCCGATGCCGACGAAGCAGACGTCTTTGTTGGAAAGCGCGCGCGAGGCTGCAATCGTCATCATCTCGTTGGGCGTGAAATCGCTGGTCATCGGCTCACAATCCTTCGACGCGCGCTGCGAAGACCTCGGGTCCGGCGTCGAGCACGTTCTTCTGCATCCATTCGGTGAAAAGCGCCCGGTCGGCCGAGATCTTGTCCCACAGGAGATATGCGGCGTTGTCGCGGGCGTAATAGCCTTGCGTGTAGGATGGGTGGGCGCCCCCGGGAACATGCGCCACCGACGCTATCGTCCAGTGCGGCAGGATGCACAGATTCGGATGCAGGTCATCGAAATCATCGACGATCTCCTCCACGGTAACCACGACGCGCCTGGCGGCCAGCGCCACCTCCTTCTGTACGCCAATGATGCCTTCGATCAGAATGTCGCCGCGGCGGCTGGCCTTCTGGGCGTGGATTAAGGCGACATCGGGACGGTGCGCCGGGACCGCGGCGAGCTTTTCGCCGGTGAAGGGACAGGTGACGCTCCTGATCTCGGGATTGACCTTGGGCAGGTCGGCGCCGACATAGCCGCGGAATACCGCGCAGGGCAGGCCGGCGGCACCGGCCTCGTAGGCGTTGGCCATCGCGGCGTGGCTGTGCTCGAGGGTCTCGATCGAGCGCGGCCATCCGTTCTCGATCGCGTCTCGCATACGCCTGAGCAGGCCGACGCCCGGATTGCCGGCATAGGAGAAGACCACCTTCTTCGCCATCCCCATGCCGATCATCTGGTCGTAGATGATGTCGGGCGTCATGCGGATGAGGGTCAGGTCCTTGCGGCCCTGCCGGATCGCTTCATGCGCGGCGGCGTGCGGGATGAGGTGGGTGAAACCCTCGAAGGCGGCGATGTCGCCGTCGTGGAGGTTCTCGGCGACGGCCTCCGGGAGGCTCTGGAACTTGGCCATGATCTGCTTTCAGTGGTTCTGCGATTGCGCATTCAAACGTCGAAAAACACGGTTTCGTTCTCGCCCTGGAGGCGGATGTCGAAGGTGTAGACGGCGCGGCCGTCTTCCTCCATGCGCCGGGCGATCAGCGTCGGCACGCGCGACCGGTGTTCGATGCGCGCCAGCACTGGGCACTCGGCATTGGCCGTTTCTTCGTCGGCAAAATACATGCGCGTGTGAAGGCCGATATTGATACCGCGCGCGACGATCCAAAAAATGATGTGCGGCGCCATCGGCCGGCCATCCACATAGGGGACGCGGCCGGGCTTGATCGTCTCGAAGCGGTATTCGCCCGTCGCGCCGTCCGTCGGCTGGCGGCCCCAGCCGGTGAAGTGAGGATCGGCCTTGCCGCGCTTCTCTATTGGGCTGTTGTGGAGGCCCGCGGCGTCCGCCTGCCAGATCTCGATCAGCGCGTCCTCGAGCGGCGTGCCGCTGCCGTCAAGGACGCGGCCCGTGACGACGATCCGCTCGCCCTTCGCCTGAAGTCCAACCATGGTGCGGCCGAGATCCTCGGGATAGACGCCGGTGATGTCGCACCAGTTCGGGGTCAAGCCGATGTGAACGTAGGGACCCGCCGTCTGCGAGGGCGATTCCTTGAGCATGTCGAGTTTCTGGACCATCAGTTGCCCTCCATGCGGTTCTCGAAGAACGTCGAGCGGCGGCCGCGCAGCACGATGTCGAACTTGTAGGCCAGCGCGTCCATCGGCAGCGTGTTGTTGCGGTCGAGCGCGGCGACGAGCCGCTCGACCGCGTTGCGGTCGGGGATCGTGGAGACGATCGGGCATTGCCAGATCATCGGGTCGCCCTCGAAATACATCTGCGTGATCAGCCGCTGCGTGAAAGCGTGGCCGAAGATCGAGAAGTGGATGTGGGCCGGCCGCCAGTCATTGACGCCGTTCGGCCACGGATAGGCGCCGGGCTTGACGGTGCGGAACCGGTAGCGGCCTTCCTCGTCGGTGATGGTGCGTCCGCAGCCGCCGAAATTGGGATCGAGCGGCGCGAGGTAGGCCTCCTTCTTGTGCCGGTAGCGGCCGCCCGCATTCGCCTGCCAGAACTCCAGCAGCACGCCCGGAACAGGCTTGGCGTTCTCGTCCAGCACCCTGCCGTGCACGACGATCCGCTGCCCAATCGGTTCGCCGGTCTGCATGTAGTTGCGGATCAGGTCGTTATCGAGTGGTCCGAGCTGACTGTGGCCGAAGTGCGGGCCGGTCATCTCCGAAACGGTGTTTTCGAGCGACAGCAGCGCGAATTGCGGCGAACGCAGCACCGAGGTCTTGTATTGCGGCGTGAAGGCCGGCGGATGCCAGCTTCTGTCGCGCTGAAAGAACGATCCCTGGTCAGACATGAGGTTTCATCCTTGCCCCGGATTGTGGAGCTTCATTTCTCTGACTCCAGCTCGGCATAGACTGCCTTGGCGATCTTGAAGGCGTGGTTGGCGGCCGGCACGCCGGCATAGACGGCCACATGCATCAGCGCCTCGCGCACATCCTCCCTCGTCGCGCCCGTGTTCAACGTCGCGCGGATGTGCATGGCGAGTTCTTCGTGCTGGCCCAGAGCGGCCAGCAGAGCGATTGTGACGATCGAGCGCTCGCGCAGCGAAAAATGCGGCCGCGACCAGACCGAACCCCACGCGCCCTCGGAGATGAAGGTCTGGAAATCGCGGTCGAGGTCGTTGACCTGGGCGCTGGCGCGGTCGACATGAGCGTCACCCAGCACTTTGCGGCGCACAGCCGTGCCTGCCTTGTAGCGCGCGCTCTCCTCAGCCATGACCTGCTCCGTTGAGATGGTTTTCGATAAGGTCCGCGAGCTCGCCCGGTTTTTCCACGCAGGGAATGTGGCCGGCGCCCTCGATCAGGGCGAAACGGGCATTGGGGATGAGCTCCGCCATGCCGCGCACGAGGTCGGGCGGCGTCGAGCCGTCCTGATCGCCCGCTACACAAAGCACCGGCGCCGCGATCCCTGCCGCGTCGGCGCGCAGGTCGGCGTCACGCACCGACACGCAGCTTGCGAGATAACCATCGGCGGGCGTGCGCACGAGCATGTTGCGCCAGCCTTCAAACTCAGCGGCGCGGTCTCGGCGGAAGGCCTCGGTGAACCACAATTTCAGCACGCCATCGGCGACCGATTGGATGCCGCCGCTTTCCACGGAGGTGATGCGGTTCGCCCAGCCTTCCGCCGTCCCGATCCTGGCGGCCGTGCAGCAGAGTACTAGCGCCTTCGCCCGGTCAGGTGCCCGCGCCGCTAGGCGCTGCGCGATCATGCCGCCGAGCGAGACGCCGACGATCGCCGTGGCTTCGATGCCGAAATAATCGAGCAGGGCGAGAAGGTCGTCAGTATGATCATCGATCGTGTACGGGCCTGTTGGCGCGCCCGACAGGCCGTGTCCGCGCTTGTCGTAGAGAAGGATGCGGTAGCGCTGCCCGAGCAGCGTTGCGACATCCTGCCAGATTCGGAAATCGCTGCCGAGCGAATTGCTGAACACCAGCGCCGGTCCCTCCGGCTGACCGAGAAGTTTCGTGTGGAGGACGATGCCGTTCGCGCGTACGAATGCCATTTGCGATCTCAATGCAGTCCGCCGACGCCGATGTAGCGTTCCACCAGTCCATGGTCGGCACGCAGCGTGTGGGCGGCGCCGTGCCAGACAATGCGGCCGCGTTCCAATATGACGACGGACTGGGCGAAATCCAGCGCGCTTTCCAGCCTCTGCTCGACCAGCAGGATCGTTGTCTCGCCGCTGGCGGCCAGCCGTGTGAATGCCGCCATCAGTTCCTCGCAGATCACCGGCGCCAGTCCTTCGAGCGGCTCATCGAGAAGGAGTACCGTAGGCCGCCCGAGGATGGTGCGCGCCACTGAAAGCATCTGCTGCTCGCCACCGGACAATTGCCAGCCGAGATTGCGCCGGCGTTCCTTCAGCCGCGGGAACATGTCGTAGGCCTCGGCGATGACGCCACGGCTCCTGTCTTTGATGCCGACGAGAAGGTTCTCCTCCACCGTCAATGACCTGAAGATGTCACGCGTCTGCGGCACCAGCCCCAGGCCGCGCCGGCACCGCTCCGAACTGCGCAAGGCAGCGACATCGCCGCCGTCGAGTAGGATGGCGCCGCCATAGCGCCGGTTCATGCCCATCAGGCTGGACAGCAGCGTCGTTTTGCCCATGCCGTTGCGACCGAGCACGGCAAGCCGCGACCCCGCCGGCACAGCAAAGGAGATATCCTCCAGCACGACCGTCGGCCCGTAGCCGGCCTTCAGTCCCCTTACCTCAAGCGACGCGGCGGGCATTGGCGTAATTCCCCAGATAGGCTTCGCGCACCCTGGCGTCGGCGGCGACTTCGGCCGGCGGGCCCTGGAAGATGATCGCGCCCGCCGCCAGCACGACGACACGCCTGGCGAAGCGGAAGACAAGGTCCATGTCGTGCTCGATCATCATGACCGCGAGGCTTGCGGGCAGGCGGGCCAGCGCCTGTTCGATTCGCGGCGTCTCGCTGGAGGGCACGCCTGCGGCCGGCTCGTCGAGCAGCAGCACCTGCGGCTTCAATGCGAGCGCGATGGCGATCTCGAGCAGCCGCTGCTGGCCATAGGCGATCTCGCCAACCGGACGGTCCGCCTTCTCGACGAGTCCGAGGACATCGAGCAGATCGTCCACTTCCTCCGCCACCGTGTGATTGCCGAGGAAGCGGCCGATGATACCGGTCGCCTTACCTTCGCGCTGGAGAACCGTAAGCGTGACGTGCTCGCGCGGCGTCATCTCGGCGAACAGCCGCGTCACCTGGAAGGTCCTGACCAGCCCCTTGCGCACCCGCCGCACCGCGCCGAGCGAGGTCACGTCCTCGCCATTCAGCACGACGCGGCCGGCATTCGGCCTGAGCTGGCCGGTCACCAGATTGACGAAGGTCGTCTTGCCGGCGCCGTTCGGCCCGATCAGCGCCAACCGCTCGCCCGGAGCCATGGCCAGCGATATGGCGCGGCTGACGGCAAGTCCGCCGAAGGATTTGGTCAAACCGTCGACGCGGAAGAGATCGCTCATGGCTTGCTCCCCTTGCTACGACCGATGCCGCCAACCTTCCCCGCCAGATTGACCAGCCCGCCCGGCGCGACCAACACCACCGCGACCAGCAGCGCACCGACCATGGTCAGCCAGTGGAAGGGGTTGATGGCCGAGACGACATGTTCGAACGCCATGAAGATCACGGTACCGACCAGCGCGCCGTAGAGCGTGCCGAGACCACCGAGAACGAGCATGACCAATGCGTTCGCCGAAAGCTCGAAACTGATGCTGTCCAGCCCGACCACCTGAGTAGAGATCGCCGCAAGCGCGCCGCCCAGACCTGCTACGGCCCCTGAAATAACGAACATTTTCAAGATGACCGGAAAGACGAAAGCTCCCATTGCCTTCACCCGCACCGGATCCTGACGAACGCCTCGGCACAGGACGCCGAAGGGCGAGGAGACGACAACGCGCAGCAGTGCGAAGACGACAACGAGGAGAGCGAGTCCGAACAGATAGGCCGTGCGCCCCCACAGATCGAATTCGAAGACGCCGAACAGCGGATTGACGGACAGGCCGGCAAGACCGTCGCTGCCGCCAGTATAGCCGGTGAATTTGTTTGCCGCCTCGTGGCCCAATTGCACGATGGCGATGGAGAGCACGAGCTGCGCCAGCCCGTGCGCGCGCAGCATGATGGCGCCCATGGCAAGTCCGGCGGTCGCCCCGGCAACGGCTCCGATCAGCATAAGCGTCAGCGGCTCGGTGACACCGCCATGCACGCAGGCGAAGCCAACCGCATAGGCGCCAGCGCCGAACAGGGTCGCCTGGCCGAGCGAAGCGACGCCGCAATAGCCGGTGATAAGGTCGAGAGAGAGCACCAAAAGCGCCACGGCGATAATGCGGGTAAGCAGCGCGAGGTTGTCCGGAAACAGCCAGTAACCGGCCGCTCCGGCCACGAGGATCGCGGCAACACCCGCGATGTCGCGCAGATAGAGCGGGTATGATCGGGTCGGCGCGCCTGCGGAGACGTCCATGGCTGGCTGGGTCATTGCGCTCTCCCGAAGAAACCGCGAGGAAAGGCGAAAACGATGGCGATGACCGCCGCGTAGAAGAAGAAATTGCCGAAATCGGGCATCAGGTAGCGGCCAACCGTATCGACCGCGCCGAGCGCCAGGCAGGCCACGAGCGTGCCCAGGATCGAGCCCGCGCCGCCGACCGAGACGACGACCAGGAAGAGTACCATATAACGCAGCGCATAATAGGGCTCCACCGGCAGGAACTCGGCGCCGATGATGCCGCCGAAGGCGGCAAGGCCGACGGCGACAGCAAAGGCGATGGCATAGACGACCGGCGTGCGCACTCCGAGCGCATCGGTCATGGCGGCATTGTCGACCGCGGCACGCAGCTTGATGCCGAAGCCCGTTTTTTCGATCAGGAACCACAGCGCCGCAGCCACGCCGACGCCGCAGGCCATAACGAAGAGCCGGTGTGCGGCAATCGTGCGGAATCCGATATCGACCGGCCGGGTCAGGATATCCGGCAGGGGAATGGTCTTGAGCGTCGGGCCGAAGAAATAGTTGGTGACGCCGATGACACAGAAGGTGATGCCGATGGTCATCAGCACCTGCAGCAGTTCCGGCTTGCCATAAATGCGGCGAAACAGCAGGCGCTCGAACGGCGCGGCGATGATGATGGTACCCGCAACGCCCAGCAGGATCGCCGGCACGTATCCCCAGCCAAGATCGCGCGTGATATAGGAGGCGATATAGCCGCCGATCATGGCGAACGCGCCGTGGGCGAGGTTCACCACCCGCATCAGGCCCATCGTCAGCGACAGGCCGATCGAGATGATGAATAGCACCATGCCGTAGGCGAAGGCGTCCGTGGCGATGCTGAGGGTCGTCTGCATGAAAACTGCCAGGCCGTGGAGAGCGGTTGGGGATGCGGCTTCGCAGCCGCATCCCGGCACGGGCTGCCTACTTGGCGGCCAAACCAGGATCCTTCTGGTTCTCGAAGGTCTTGATTTCCTTGTTGATGAACTTGCCGTCGGCGTCCTTCGCCACCTGGCGCAGATAGATGTTCTCGGTGATGTGGCGCGTGTCGGCATCGATGGAAACGGGACCACGCGGGCTTGTCCAGGAGAGGCCCTTGACCGCATCGACGGCCTTTTGGGCGTCCTGCTTGCCGTCGGTCGCCTCGATCATCTTGTAGATGACATGCATGCCGTCGAACGCGCCGACCGCCGGGAAAGAAAGCTCGGCGGGGTTACCCAGCGCCTTGCCGGCCGCCTCGACGAAGGCCTTGTTTTCCGGCGAGTCGTGCGAGACTGCGTAGTGGAATGTGGTGAGCGTGCCGTCCGCCGCCTCGCCAAGCGCGGGAAGATCGGACTCCTGCGTCAGGTCGCCGGGCGCGAACAGCTTGATGCCGCTCTTCTTGAGCCCAGTCTCGTTGAACGACTTGACGAAGCCGAGCGTGGTCGGCCCGGATGGTAGGAAGGCAAAGACAGCTTCGGCGCCGGAATCCTTGACGCGCTGCATTATCGGGCTGAAATCGTTGGTGTTCATCGGCATGCGGATCGAATCGACGATCTCACCGCCTGCCGCCGAGAAGGCCTTCTTAAAGGCGCCTTCCGCGTCGATGCCCGGTCCATAGTCGCTGACGGCGGAAATGACCTTCTTGACGCCGTTATCCGCCACGACTTGGCCGAGCGGCGTCGTGGTCTGCGCGGTGGTGAAGGATGTGCGCACCGCCAGCGGCGACTTCGTCAGGATTGCCGAGGTCGCGGCGTTGAAAATCACCAGCGGCGTATTCGCTTGCACCAGAAGCGGCGCGATCGCCATGGCATCCGGCGTGAAATAGACCCCGCCGAGATACTGGACCTTGTCCTTCACCACGAGTTCCTGCGCGAGAGCGCGCGCCTGCGCCGGGTTGGCGGCAGGCAGGTCGCGGTAGACGACCTCGACATCATGACCGGCCACCGATTTGCCGTTGAGCCCCATATAGGCCTGGACGCCCGCTTGGAAATTCTTCCCCTGGAGGGCGAAGGGACCGGAGAACGGCCCGATAATGCCGACCTTGACCGTATCGGCTGCAGCGGAGCAGACGCCGCCCAGAAGAAGTGCGCCGAAAGCCGCGCCAAGCAAGTTCCTGAAATTCACGTTTCTTCCTCCCATAACTCGTTCGCATTGCGGCAGTTTACGGATAAATGTGCGCCTTGCGAACATTGCAAGCCAATACGAACATGTGTACTCTATTGAATCAGAGAGTCAAGTGAGGGCGCCCTCTGCGCAATGGCGGCTCGCCGGGAGGACAGATGTCGATGCAAGCTGATCGGATTGGAGCTGGAGAAATACGGGGCGAGGACCGGGATTTCGTCGCCAGCCTGGAAAAAGGCCTCGCGGTCATCGAGGCATTCGACACGGTCCGCCCGCGCCTGACGCTCACGGACGTGGCGAAGCTGACCGGCATCACACGTGCCGCGGCGCGACGCTATCTGCGCACCTTGACCCGGCTCGGCTATGCTGAATTCGACGGACGCTACTTCAGTCTCAGTCCGCGCATCCTGCGCCTCGGCTATGCTTACCTGTCATCCGCTTCGGTGCCGGCAAGGCTCCAGCCTTTCCTGGAGAAAATCTCCGAGGAAACGGGAGAGTCCAGTTCGGCGGCGATGCTCGATGGCGATGAAATCGTCTATATCGCCCGTTCCGCCACACGCCGCATCATGTCTGTGGGCCTGGGCGTCGGCAGTCGCCTGCCGATCTATTGCACCTCTCTCGGCCGGGCGATCCTGGCCCATCAGCCCGAAGCCGAGATCGATGCATACCTCGATCGTGTTCGCACGGAGCCGCGCACCCGCTTCACCGTCACCGACAAGCATCGATTGCGCGAAACGCTGCGCGACGTGCGCGAGCAGGGCTATGCCGCGATCAACGAAGAGCTGGAGATCGGCCTGCGCTCCATCGCCGTGCCGGTCCGGCAGCAGAACGGCACCGTCACCATCGCCATCAACATCGGCACCCAGGCCGCGCGCTTCCAACCGGCCGAGATGGTGGAACGCTTTCTGCCCGTGCTTCAGGCGGCGAGCCAAGCGATCCGCTATACGTTGTAACGACGAAAGACATCTATTTCTCTGAAAGCGCACCTAATGGGTTCAATCGCCGATATGCGCCTGCTCACAATGGGCGTCGTCCTCCTGCTCGTGCCGAGGTTCAGCCCACGCAGATCAATTCCAGAACGCTGAGCATTGCCGGTTCGACGTTCCTCCCGCTGCTGCAAACCAGCGGGCGAAGGTCCGGCTGAGGGTGTCAGTGTCCAGGTAGTAGTGGTGAAACAGACCGGCCATATCGACCGGAATCTCGTCAATTGAATTCTTGGACGACGGGTTCTGAAGAGAAGCTGGGACCGTTGTGTACTTGTGCAAGCTTGATGATTTTATCCATTGCGATCCGTCACTCTGCAGCAACCAGCGAATAGCTGGTGCTGCGGCCTCCCCCCTCGTCCTTGACCAGCATCCCGCGCTCGACCAGATCTTTGATGTCGCGCAGCGCCGTATCTGGCGAGCACTTCTCGATGATGGCCCACTTGGACGATGTGAGCTTTCCTTCGAAGCCATCGAGCAACCGGTTGAGCATGTCGCGCTGGCGCTCGCTCAGCGCATCAGCCGCATGCTTTTCCCAGAAGCGCGCTTTCGTGAGCACGCCCGCGAGAATGTCCTCCGCGCCGTCGACAGCGCGCCCCAGACACGCAAGGAACCACTCCAGCCACTCCGTAATTTCGAGATCGCGTTTCTGCGTTGATTCCAGAATCCCGTAATACGCCTTCCGCTCCTGCCTGATCTGCGCCGACATGCTGTAAAAGCGCTGCGGGCTCTCCTCCGAGCGCGCAAGCTGCATGTCCGCGATAGCGCGGGCAATACGTCCGTTGCCGTCATCGAAGGGGTGAATGGTGACGAACCACAGATGCGCGAGCGCAGCCTTCAGGACGGGATCGATGCCCTCCTGACCGTTGAACCAGGCGATGAAAGCATTCATCTCTTCGCCGACCCGCGCTGCCTGTGGCGCTTCGTAATGAACGCGCTCGCGTCCCACCGGCCCCGAGATGACCTGCATCGGCCCCGAGCTGTCATCGCGCCACGCGCCGACCCTGATGCGATGCATGCCGCTGCGCCCGGTCGGGAACAGGGCAGCATGCCAGCCGAACAGCCGCTCGTCGGTCAGCTCCTGATCGTACTTCTGCGTCGCATCGAGCATCATCTCGACGACGCCTTCAACGATGCGGTCTGCCGGCGTCAACGCGCCGATATCCATGCCTAGCCTCCTGGCGATAGACGAGCGCACCTGATCGCGATCGAGAATTTCACCCTCGATTTCGCTGGACTTGAGGACATCCTCTGTCAGCGTCTGGAGCATGGCCTCATTGCGCAGCCCAAAACCGAGCCCCTCCATGCGCCCGATCAGCCGCCCCTGCCGGTGGCGCACGGCCGCGAGCGGCGCCGCCAGAGCCTTGTGATCCCAGCGAAATTCCGGCCATTCGGGCAGCTCATGGATATATGGCATAATTCTCCGCACTTCTTGCGGACATTATGCCACCTATTCACCGCAAAAGACAAGGATATTCACCGCAGCATATGCGGTGAATAGCGTCTGCATTCTCCGCATCTGGCCAAGGAGGTCATGAGAGTCTCAGGGGTGCACCCTCTCAGGCTGCCTTGCTTGCCATTTAAGAGGAGATTTCAGGCTCCGATGTCGGATTGAGGATGATCGCGAGGTCCCGGATGGGAACTGCGTAAGTTTCGCCTGGGAACGACGCCACGATCTCCGCGACCTGCTCTTTGAGCACTTTGAGCGTTCTCGCTAATTGACTGACCGACGGGCCAAACGGTGCTTGCGCACCACGCGCCACGCGCCACGCCAGGCCCAAACGCAAAACGGCCCGCGTGAGGCGGGCCGTTTTGATGTTTGGTTGCGGGGACA
>NZ_CAKXZT010000174.1:95439-109910 GCF_935825525.1 Mesorhizobium escarrei | reverse complement strand
ACTCAAACGCGATTCCCCTGCCCCAAGTGGGGGGAGATGTCCGGCAGGACAGAGGGGGGCGCGAAGGATCACTACAGATCAGCATTTATCCCGGTCCGCTGCATTCTTCGGCTGATGTCACGGGATAAATCCCAGGGTCTGCGCCGCGTCGCTTCGCTCCTTGCTCCGCCCAGGATGACGAAGCGATAGGCGTTTCCGCCAATCGCCAAGGTATGTAACGCACGCACAGGTAACCTGCGCCGGCCGTCGCCGAGGCGTCGATCAGGGTCACCAATGTCACCGTGAAGCCGGCGAGGATGTCGGCGTCGTCACCTACAGCGACCACGGCCATTCCTCGGGCAAGGTGCTGGCGACCGCGCATCTGCGGCTGCCATTCACGCGGATCGGCACGGTGCTCAGCATCGACATCGATGGCGCACCGACACGCGCGGTCGTGGCGCGTTCTTCGATCCTGACGGGGCGAGGCTGAAAGCGTAACCTAGCTGTGGCTCCAGCCAGCCGCCGAAGTAATATTCAAGGCAAGACCCGCTCGTTAGCGCAGGTGCGTCGCGCAGGCGGGACACGCCATTCCGGATAGGACGAATTCTCGGCGAGGCCCTTCGCGCAACCAGATGCAACGCGGTCACTTTCCCGGCCCTCGCTTTTCCCGCTTGACTGACCCGCCGTACCGAATACGCTAATGGGGAAAATACCGGCTCCGACCGCCGGGCGGCAAAAATGCCTCGTATGCCTCGCCTTCCGCGGCGGCGGCTGCGGGGCATTGTTATTTTTGGGGATTTGCTTGGGACGGCGTATCGAGATCGGCATCCTTTATTCGCGGTCGGGCAACTACCGCCTGCTGTCCGAATCCTGCCGTTCGGGTGCGATGACGGCCATCGCCGACATCAATGCCGATCCCGCCATCCCGATCGAATTCGTTCCGGTGGAGCGCGACCCGCAAGGCAACATCGACGGCTACGCGACGGGCTGCGCCGACATTCTCGGCAACAGCGGCGCGCGCCACATCATTGGCTGCATCACGTCATGGAGCCGCAAGGAGGTCATTCCGATCCTCGAGCGCGCCGGCGGCACGCTCTGGTACGCCTGCCCCTATGAGGGCTTCGAAGCGAACGAGCATGTCGTCTACATGCACGCTTGCCCAAACCAGCACCTCGTCCCGCTGCTGGCCTATGTCGTGCCGCGCTTCGGCGCCAACGGCTTCCTGCTCGGCTCGAACTATATCTGGGGCTGGGAGACCAACCGTGTCGCCCGCGACCTGATCGCCGACGCCGGCGGCAAGGTTTTGGGCGAGCGCTATCTGCCGCTCGGCGAGGTCGATGTCTCCAGGCTGATCGCCGAGATCCAGGCCACCCGGCCGGATTTCGTCCTGAACAACCTGATCGGCTCCTCGTCCTATGCCTTCATCGCGGCCTATGCCGAACTTGCCGAACGCGACCCGCATTTCAGGCCGGAGCGCTGCCCGATCCTGTCCTGCAATCTGACCGAATGCGAGTTGCCGGCGCTCAACGAGGCGGGCAATGGCCACCTTTCCGTCGGGCCGTACTTTCACGATATCTCGGCAGCGGATCGCCAGGGCGATTCGGCGCCCTCCATCATGCCTGCCTCGTCCTTCGAGGCGGCGGCCTACGCCTCGGTGCGGACGCTTGCCGAGATCCTCGCCCGCAATCCCGGCGCACAATGGCCGGACCTTCCCCAGGCCTTTGCCGGAACCTCGTTTCGAACCCCGCTCGGCGACATCTCCATCGACCCGCAAACCCAGCACGCCACCTTGCCGGTGCAGATCGGGCGCATCGAGGGGACCGCATTCAAGACCGTCACGCTGACCAAGGGAGTGGCGCCTGATCCCTATCTGTCCCGCTATGACCGGACCGAGACGTTCGGCCGCCCACGCCTGAGGGTGGTGTCGTGAGCAAGGTCCCGCGCATCCCGAATCTCGGCGGCGCCAGGGCCTTTGTCCTGCATCGTCCGCATCCGACGGTGCAGGCGATCACGCGGCAATTGTCGGCCATCGGCCTCGAGACGGTCGGCTGCTGGCCGGAACTGCCGGCCGAGGCGCTGGCGGCGGATTTCGTCTTCTTCGATGCCGATCTCGGCTTCGATGAACAATTCCCATGGGCGCCGGGTGAGGCGCCGATGCCGCTGGTGGCGCTGATCGGCTCCGAAGCGCCGGGCCGCATCGAGTGGGCGCTGTCGCACAAGGCCGACGCCCAGTTGCTGAAGCCGGTCGGCAATGCCGGCGTCTACAGCGCCCTTCTGATCGCGCGGCAGAGTTTCGAGGCGCGCAAGCTTTTGGCAAACGAGATATCGTCGCTTCGCCTGCGCGTCGCGGAGCGCCAGACCATCGTGCGCGCGGTGGAGGCCTTGTCGAAAGGCGCCGAGGACGGCCGCGCCTATGCGCAGCTCCGGTCGCTGGCGATGAGCTGGCAGATCAGCGTCGAGGAGGCCGCGCGCAGGATCGTGGCGATGACGGAAGAAGAAGGCGGCGATGACCAATCCCATCGCGCCTGACCTTCCGGCAACCGGGCGCATGCCGGCCAGGCCGCGCGCCGGCGTCTGGCGGCGCCTGGTCAAGCGTCCTCTGGCATTGATCGGCCTGGTGATCGTTGCCGTCGTCTTGGCTGGCGCCATCCTGGCGCCGTGGCTGACGGGCTACGATCCGAACGAGCAGATGTTCGACGGGCTGACGCTTGAAGGCGCGCCCTTGCCGCCGAACGCCAGCTTCTGGCTGGGCACGGATCTGCTCGGCCGCGATCTGCTGACCCGCATCCTTTTCGGCGCGCGCACCTCGCTGATCATCGGCATCGTCGCCAACGGCGTGGCGCTTCTGATCGGCACGCTGGTCGGCGTTACCGCGGGTTATTTCCGCGGCTGGATCGGCAGCGCGCTGATGCGCTTCACCGATCTGATGATGGCCTTTCCGGCGCTGCTGCTCGCCATCTGCCTGGCGGCGGTGCTCCAGCCGAGCCTGTGGATCGTCGCCATGGTGATCGCACTGGTGAACTGGGTGCAGACCGCGCGGGTCATCTACACCGAGACCAGCTCGCTCGCCGAGCGCGAGTTCATCGACGCCGAGCGTACGATCGGGGCCAGCGCATCACGCATCCTGTTTCGCCATATCCTGCCGCATCTGCTGCCGACGATCATCGTCTGGGGCACGCTCGGCATCTCGACCACCGTGCTGCTCGAAGCAACGCTCAGTTATCTCGGCATCGGCGTGCAGCCGCCGACCGCATCCTGGGGCAACATCATCTTCGAGAACCAGACCTATTTCCAGGCAGCGCCCTGGCTGGTCTTCTTTCCGGGTGCGGCGATCCTGGCGCTGGCGCTGGCCTTCAACCTCATCGGCGATGCGCTGCGCGACATCCTCGATCCGACGCAAAGGGGCCGGGCATGATCGCCTATCTCGGCCGCCGCGTCATTCAATCGCTGCTCATCCTGCTCGGCGTCTCGCTGATCACCTTTGCGCTGCTCTACCTGCTGCCCGCCGACCCCGTCCGCCAGATCGCCGGCCGCAGCGCCACGCCCGAGACGGTCGAGAACATCCGCCGGCAGCTCGGCCTCGATCAGCCCTTCTTCATCCAGTACTGGCACTATCTGACCAGCCTGCTCAGCGGCGATCTCGGACGCTCCTACATCCAGCGTTCCGAGGTCACTGAGCTCATCGTCTCGCGGCTGCCGGCAAGCCTGCTGCTGATGGTCGGCGCCATCCTTTGCGAGCTGGCGATCGGCCTGACGATGGGCCTGCTTGCCGCCGTCAGGCGCGGCACCGCCACCGACCAGACACTGATGGTGGCGTCCTTCGTCGGCGTCTCGGCGCCGCAATTCGTCGTCGGCCTGCTGCTCCTCTATGTGTTCGCCGTGCGACTCGGCTGGTTTCCGATCGGCGGCTACGGCACCTGGCGCCATTTGGTGCTGCCCTCGCTGACCATGGGGATCCTCGGCGCCGGCTGGTACGCTCGCATGATGCGCTCGTCGATGATCGACGTGCTGCGTCAGGACTATATTCGGACCGCCCGCGCCAAGGGCCTTGCGCGCGGCGCCATCATCTTCCGCCACGCACTGCCCAACGCCATCCTGCCGGTCATCGCCATGATCGGCATCGACATCGGCATCTTCATGGGCGGCATCGTGGTGGTCGAAAGCGTGTTCGGCTGGCCCGGCATCGGCCAGCTTGCCTGGCAGGCCATCCAGCGCGTCGACATCCCGATCATCATGGGCGTCACCCTGGTTTCGGCCTTCGCCATCGTGCTCGGCAATCTCCTGGCCGACACTGTCGCACCGTTCATCGACCCGCGCATCAAGCTCAGATGAAACCAAAAAGAGACCGATAAAAACCAGAGAAAGGGAACATGAGATGAAGAAATTCTTGACCTCCACCGTTACGGTATCGGCGCTCGCGCTGATGCTCGGCATGACAAGCGTACGCGCCGAAGACGCCGTCGATCCGAACGCCAAGCAGGGCGGCGCGATCACCATCACCTACAAGGACGACGTCGCCACGCTCGATCCGGCCATCGGCTATGACTGGCAGAACTGGTCGATGATCAAGAGCCTGTTCGACGGGCTGATGGACTACGAGCCGGGCACCACCAACCTGCGCCCAGACCTCGCCGAGAGTTACGAGATCGCGCCCGACGGCAAGACCTTCACCTTCAAGCTGCGCCAAGGGGTGAAGTTCCACAATGGCCGCGAGATGACCGCCGAAGACGTGAAATATTCGCTTGATCGCGTCACCAATCCGAAGACACAGAGCCCGGGCGCCGGCTTCTTCGGCTCGATCAAGGGCCATGAGGATGTCGCTGCAGGCAAGGCGGAAAGCCTGGCGGGCGTCACCGTCGTCGACCCCTACACCATCAAGTTCGAACTGACCCGGCCCGACGCCACCTTCCTGCATGTTATGGCCATCAACTTCTCGCATGTCGTGCCGAAGGAGGAGGTCGAGAAATACGGCGCGGATTTTGGCAAGCATCCGGTCGGCACCGGGGCTTTCAAGTTCGCCGAATGGACGCTCGGCCAGCGCGTCGTCTTCGAGCGCAACCCGGATTATTGGCACAAGGGCCTGCCGCATCTCGACAAGGTCACCTTCGAGATCGGGCAGGAGCCGATCGTCGCCCTGCTGCGGCTGCAGAAGGGCGAGATCGACGTGCTCGGCGACGTTATTCCGCCGGCCAAGTTCCAGGAGGTGATGGCCGATCCCGAGCAGAAGGCCCGTGTCGTCGAGGGCGGCCAATTGCACACCGGCTACATCACCATGAACACCACCATGGCGCCCTTCGACAATGTGAAGGTGCGGCAAGCGGTCAACATGGCGATCAACAAGGACCGTATCGTCCAGCTGATCAACAACCGCGCGGTGCCGGCCAACCAGCCGCTGCCGCCGTCGATGCCCGGCTACGACAAGGAATTCAAGGGCTATCCCTATGACGTGGCCAAGGCCAAGGCTTTGCTTGCCGAGGCCGGTCATCCCGATGGTTTCGACACGCAGCTGTTCGCCATGAACACCGATCCCAACCCGCGCATCGCCCAGGCGATCCAGCAGGA
The DNA here is from genome assembly GCF_935825525.1 of Mesorhizobium escarrei. Classification (GTDB taxonomy): domain Bacteria; phylum Pseudomonadota; class Alphaproteobacteria; order Rhizobiales; family Rhizobiaceae; genus Mesorhizobium; species Mesorhizobium escarrei. Next base: position 104,369 of record NZ_CAKXZT010000174.1, on the reverse strand, counting down.
CCTGGCGGCAGTCGGCATCAAGGCCAGCATCCAGTCGCTGGCGCAAGCCAATGTCATCGCGGCCGGCGGCGACAAGGCCGGCGCGCCGATGATCTGGTCCGGCGGCATGGCCTGGATCGCCGATTTCCCCGATCCGTCGAACTTCTACGGGCCGATCCTCGGCTGCGCCGGCGCGGTTCCTGGCGGCTGGAACTGGTCGTGGTACTGCAACAAGGATCTCGACGCCAAGGCGGCGGAGGCCGACTCGATCGTCGATCCGGCCAAATCAGGCGAACGTGCCAAGATGTGGAGCGCGATCTACCGCAAGATCATGGAAGACGCGCCCTGGGTGCCGGTCTTCAACGAGCAGCGCTTCACCATGAAATCGCCCCGGATGGGCGGCGCCGACAATCTCTATGTCGACCCCGTCCATATCCCGATCAACTACGACTATGTGTATGTGACCGATGTGCAATAACTGCGACTACACCATCCACGGGCGCCATCACCATTTCGGCTGGGACAATTCCTTTGTCCCGACTGAGCGGGTGGCGCCCGGTTCGACGATCGAGTTCCAGTGCCTCGATTCGTCGGGTGGCCAGCTTCAGGCCGACAGCACCGTTGCCGACGTCGCTTTGCTCGACTTCGCCAAGGTGAACCCCGTCACCGGGCCCATCTATGTCGAAGGTGCCGAGCCGGGCGATGCACTGAAGGTGACGATCGAGGCGTTCAAGCCGTCGGGCTTCGGTTGGACGGCGAACATTCCGGGGTTTGGCCTGCTCGCCGACGACTTTCCGGAACCGGCGCTCAACATCTGGAAATACGACGCCGCCTCGCTCGAGCCGGCGCTGTTTGGCAGACAAGCTCGCGTGCCGCTGAAACCGTTTGCCGGCACCATTGGCAACGCGCCGGCCGAAATGGGTCTCCACTCGGTCGTGCCGCCAAGGCGCGTCGGCGGCAATCTCGACATCCGCGATCTCGCGGCGGGTACCACGCTCTATCTGCCGGTGGAGGTGGCCGGTGCGCTGTTTTCGGTCGGCGATACGCATGCCGCGCAGGGCGACGGCGAAGCGTGCGGCACGGCGATCGAAAGCCCGATGGATGTCGTGCTCAAGCTCGACCTGGTTAAAAATGCGCGGCTGAAGACACCCCGCTTCACGACGCCTGGTCCAGTGACGCGCCATCTCGACGCCAAGGGCTATGAGGTGACGACCGGCATCGGACCGGACCTGATGACCGGCGCCAGGGAAGCGGTCTCGCAGATGATCGACCTGCTTGCCGGCCGCTACGCAATGGACCCGGTCGAGGCCTACATGCTGGTTTCGGTCTGCGGCGATCTCCGGATCAGCGAGATCGTCGACATGCCGAACTGGGTGGTGTCGTTCTACTTCCCGCGCTGCGTCTTCGAATGAGCAAAGGCGGAGGCGACAAGCGGACCGGGGTTTATGCCCCGGCCGTTTCGGCCGCGGCCGGAGCGGTGCTGGAGATCTCCGGCCTTACCGTCAGCGTGCGTGGCGAAGACGGCGAGCGGCCGGTGGTATCAGACCTATCGCTGACGCTTGCGCGCGGCGAGACGCTTTGCATTGCCGGTGAATCCGGTTCCGGCAAATCGATGACCGCGCTGGCGATCATGCAGTTGCTGCCGTGGCCAGCCGCCCGGATAGAATCCGGCACGATCCGGCTTCATGACAGAGATCGGGGCGATATGGACCGGCGCTACATTGATCTGGCGGCACTCGATGAGCGCCGGATGCGCCGCATTCGCGGCGACCGCATCGCGATGATCTTCCAGGAGCCGATGACATCGCTCAATCCGGTGCTGTCGATCGGCCGGCAGCTGGTCGAGTCCATCGAGGCCCATACCGACCTGTCCCGCGCCGAGGCGCGCCGGCGCGCCATCGAGGCGCTGAAGGCCGTGCGCATCCCGGAAGCCGAAAGCCGGCTAAAACAGTTTCCGCACGAACTGTCCGGCGGCATGCGCCAGCGCGTGATGATCGCCATGGCGCTGGCGCTGAAACCGGATGTGCTGATCGCCGACGAGCCGACGACGGCGCTCGATGTCACCGTGCAAGGCGAGGTGCTGGAACTGCTGCGCGATCTGCAGCGCGAACACGGCACCAGCATCATCCTCATCACCCACGACATGGGCGTGGTGGCCGAAATGGCCGATCGCGTCGTCATCATGCGGCACGGCCGCATGGTCGAGCAGGGAACCGCCGCCGATATCTTTTCCCGCCCGCAAGCCGACTACACGCGCGAGCTGCTCGCTGCCGTGCCACGCATTGGTACCGGCGTCGGCCGCCAAAAATCCGCCGAACAAAAATCCGTCGAAGCGGAAATGCCCGGAAGCGTGGCGGTGGTCAACGATCTGCATGTCCGCTTCGACCTGCGCGGTGGCTTCTTCGGCCAAGTCAGCCGCCGTGTCCACGCCGTCGAAGGCATCAGCTTTTCGATCGCCCCGCACGAGACGCTGGCGCTGGTCGGCGAGTCCGGCTGCGGCAAGTCGACCACCGCGAAGGCGTTGGCCGGGCTTGTGCCCTACCACGGCGATATCGTGATCGGCGGACGCAATCTGGCGGGCCTTGGCCGTGACCAGCGCAAGGCGGTTCGCCGCGATGTGCAGATGATTTTCCAGGATCCTTACGCCTCGCTCGACCCGCGCATGCGCGTCGGCGACCTCGTTGCCGAGCCGCTGTTGATCCATGGCATCGCCTCGAAGGAAGAGCGCAGCCAGCTTGTAGCGGCATTGTTCGAACGCGTCGGCCTCTCAGCCGACCAGATGGAGCTCTACCCGCACGAATTCTCGGGCGGCCAGCGCCAGCGCATCTGCATCGCCCGCGCTCTGGCGCTCAGGCCCAAGCTCATCATCGCCGACGAAAGCGTTTCGGCGCTCGACGTGTCAGTGCAGGCCCGCGTGCTCGACCTGCTGAAGGAACTGCAGCGCGAATTCGGCATCGCCTATCTGTTCATCTCGCACGACATGGGGGTGGTCGAGAACATTTCCGATCGTGTCGCCGTCATGTATCTCGGCCAGATCGTCGAAATGGGCACCCGCGATCAGGTATTTTCGAACCCGCGCCACCCCTACACGAAGCGCTTGATCGAGGCCGTGCCGGTGCCCGATCCGGCAAGGCGCCGGCCGCGTTTTGCGCGTCTCGACCAGGAGATCCCGAGCCCGACTCGAAAAATCGGCGAAGAGCCGCCGAAACTGGCCCTGAAGGATGTTGGCAACGGTCATCTTGTTGCTGTTTCCTGACGCCGCTGTCGGCATTTTTTGCGACGCTCAGAGCCAGCGCCTCACGCGTTGCCTGTAGTCGCGATACGCATCGCCGAAACGCCGCTCGAGATAGGCCTCCTCGCGGGCGACGACGCCGTAGCGGATCAGGATTGCCAGCGGCAGCGTCAGGACAAGGATCCAAATATTCTGCGCGGCGACGCCGATGCCGCCATAGATGAGAAACATGCCGAGGTAGATCGGATTGCGCGTCCAGCCGTGGATGCCGGTCGTCACCAGCACGCGCGTCGGCTCATTCGTCGGCACCGGCGTCTCCGCGCGCATGAAGTTGCGAATGCCCGCGGCGAAAAGCGCAAAACCGATCACGATCAGCGAGCCGCCGAGGATCCAGGTGACCAGGCCATACCTGGGGAACGGCAAGCGCAGCAGGCGATCGAGGACGAAGCCAATGAGGAAAGCAGCGAGAAAGAGCAGCGGCGGTCTCGCGATGACGCCTGCCGTTCCGCTGTCGGGTTGCCCAGCCTGGTCCATTGCCATGTCTGCTCCCGCAGATGACTAGGGCTACGAAGCCCATAGCCGCCTAGAAACGACAACTAAGGTGTCATTCTAAAAATTGACCGAGGTGTCAATCGCAGAGATTGGCCCGGACAAAAGGAACTGAAGCGATGGCGTCGGCACGACACGGGACTGACCGAACGACGGGGACGGACCCCATCGCTGACGGCAAGGCCGAGGCGATCACCGAGCTGATGCTCGAAGTGGCCCAGTGCTTCTTCAGGATACGGGCTCTCGGCCAGAAGACAGGGCTCATCACCAGTTGGGGCGGCGGTGCGTTCGGCTTCATGCGAAGCCTGGCGCTGCTTGGTCCGCTCACCGTGCCGCAGATCGCCCAGATGCGCCCCACCAGCCGTCAGCGCATGCAGCGGCTGGCGGATGAGCTTGCGGCCGAGGGGCTGGTCGAATTCATCGACAATCCAAAACACCGGCGCTCGAAGCTTGTGCAGCTGACGCGCAAAGGCGCCGCGCGCTACGGCGAGCTGAACGCCCAGCTCCTGGCGATCGCGTCGACCATGGGCGTCGCTCTCGACGAAGCCGATATCCGCAAGACCGCCGGGATCGTGCGGCAGCTGAGCGACGATGTGAAGGTGCGGTCGGAGCGGCTGTCGTAGCGCTGACGCAAAGGCTCCGGCGCCATTGAAGGGATTCCCCGACGCTTGAGCGATGAGTTCGCCGATCTCGTGCCGTTTTCCACTTCCGTCCGACCCGCCGGCGAACGATTGCCAGCCGGAACCTCTGCGGAGCTGAGGCGTTCGAACCGCAGGAGCTGAGAGCTGCACCTGCAATTTGCAAAGAGTACTGCAATGGCTCAGAAATCAAAGATAACGACAGGCACGAACGACCGGCCGCGCAACGAAACCATAGGCCAATCCGGCGAAGGTCTGCCCGATGACAGCAGCACGTCGCTTGAGGTCGACGAGGCCGCGGTCGCCCGGTTGAGAAAGCAACTGCAAAGCAAACCCGAGCAATTTGGCGAAGCCAATCCCGACGAAGTCCCGGCGGGCATTCCTGGCACCGGCGAGAATTTCTGTCGCCGCTGCGCCGGGACAGGCATGATCGACGGCCGCACCTGCCCCGATTGCGGCGGAACCGGAAAGGTGACGACGCCGATAGGCGGCGGCTGAGAAGATCAGGGGAAGCGATCTCGCGGCAACCTCGATCCCTGAAGCGCCAAGGGCCGATCCAAATTGCGCGGATCAGATCGCCGGCACCCACTTCCAGAACACGCCCTCCATCCGTTCGGGGTAGTATTTGAACTCGCATTCGAAGCGCCATCCGTAGGTCTTGGCGGCCGCCAACGCTTCCTTGCTGACCGGGTTCATGCCCGTTCCCGGCGCGAACCAGTCCTCCAGCAAATCGTCGGGCACGTAGGCGCCGATCCTCAAAGGCAGCTTTTCGAGGACGACATCCATTTCCTCAGGTGCGGACAATGGGCTCTCCCTTCGAGATCTAACCAGGAACAAGTGATTTGAGGCCGATTGGGTTCCAGAGCATCCCAGGATCGAGGTGAGCGTGATGGTCCGCAGGGCTGGATTCGACGTCTGGCTTTATGGGATGTGGCCGTAACAGGAGGACCCGGGGGTTGTGGCGGGTCAAGGTTCAGTGGGGAGGGTGAGAGGCCAGTCTGTCCGCGCTGGTCATCGTCTACCAACCCAAGCCGTCCAATCGTCCACCAAGGCTCAATCCATCGCGGTGTGGCGTACAAGTCGCTCCTTGACTGTACGCAGTCGGTCGATTCTATCTCCTCCGGGGAGTGTTCGCATTCCAAGTTGAAGAAATAGCTATGGCGGACTGCTGACATGAACCTGCAAACCCACGAGAATTTGAAGTCTACCATCTGGGAAATTGCCAACCGACTTCGCGGCCCCTATCGACCGCCGCAATATCGGCTGGTCATGCTTCCGATCGTCGTGCTGCGCCGACTGGATTGCGTTCTGGAGCCGACCAAACACGCTGTGCTCAAGGAACACGCCAAGCTGACCGCGCAGAAGAAGCCGGAAAGCGCGATGGACAACCTTCTCAGCAAGGCGGCGGACCCGAAGCGTAAGAAACAAGGCTCTACAATACCAGCCCGTTCACCTTTCAGCGGCTGCTCGGCGACCCCGAGAACATCGCGCCCAACCTCGTTTCCTACATCAACGGATTTTCCTCCACCGCGCGGACTATCTTCGAGCGCTTCAAATTTGCCGACCAGATCGAAAAGCTCGACGCCAGCAACCGGCTTTTCACCATCGTCAAGGCGATGGCCGATGTAGACCTGCACCCCGACCGCATCGACAATTTGCAGATGGGGTATCTGTTCGAGCATCTCGTGATGCGATTCAACGAACAGGCTAATGAAGAGGCTGGCGACCACTTCACGCCGCGCGAGGTCATCCGCCTGATGGCGAACCTTGTCTACACCGGCGAGCGGGATGTCTATACGCCGGGCATCTTCCGCACGATCTACGATCCGGCCTGCGGCACTGGCGGAATGCTGTCGGAATCCGAAAAGTTCATTTCTCGGCCAGAATGACCGCGCCGAACTCGCCCTGTTCGGGCAGGAGTACAATGACGAGTCCTGGGCGATCTGCTGCTCGGACATGCTCATCAAGGACGAGGACACCAGCAGCATCGTGCTTGGCGACACGCTGGGCGACGGCAAGACGCGCGACGGCTTCAACAATGGTGAGCGTTCCACTATCTGCTCGCCAACCCGCCCTTTGGCGTGGAATGGAAGGACCAGCAAAAGGTTGTCGAAAAGGAGCACAAGGAGTTGGGCTTCTCCGGCCGCTTCGGTGCCGGGCTGCCCGCGATCAATGACGGCTCGCTGCTGTTTCTGCAGCACATGATCTCCAAGATGCATATCTACAAGGAAGGGGACGAAAACGCCGTCGGCTCCAAGATCGCCATAGTCTTCAATGGCTCGCCGCTGTTCTCGGGCGACGCCGGGTCCGGCCCATCGAACATCCGCCGCTGGATCATCGAGAACGACTGGCTCGACGCCATCGTGGCCTGCCCGACCAGCTTTTCTACAATACCGGCATATTCACCTATGTTTGGCTCGTCACCAACCGCAAGGCCCCCGAGCGGCGCGGCAAGGTGCAGCTGATCGACGGCACCCGCTTTTTCAAGCGGATGACGAAGAGCCTCAACAACAAGCGCAATGAGATCACCGAAGATCAGATCCGCGAACTCACCCGCATCTATGGCAACGGCCAGGATGGCGAGACGGCCGACGTGCGGATCAACGGCGATACCGAAACGCGGGTCGTCTCGCGTATCTTCGAGAACCGAGAGTTCGGCTTCCTCAAGGTGACTGTGGAGCGCCCGTTGCGCATGAACTTTGAGGCGGCGGCGGAACGCATAGCCAAGCTGGACGGCCAGAGACCCTTCATCAATCTCGCCGGTTCTGCGGATCGATGGCGTCGTATTGCCGGAATGCCCGATCGGCGCTGTAGCGTGCCGCCTCGCGATCGCGCATCAGAGCATCGCGGACCTGATCGCGGCGACTGGCCGCTTGCGCTTCGGCCTCGACGGCCGCGGCTATCGCTCCCGGCTCGACAGAAGAGCTTCCTCGATGACGTCGTCGACGCGTAGTCCACCCAAGGCGATGCAACGCGGCTCGCCATTGTCAAGCAGACCACGCCAGCAGGAATAGCGCGGAATGTTGTGTTTGGTTCCCGTGTAGCGGACCGTCAGCTTGCGGCCGCAGCGCCGGCAGCGGACAAGGCCGGCGAGCAGAGCGTCGCCATGCTTGGGCGCCCCGTGATGCCGGCTCGTGGGCACGTTGTCGCTCACCATCTTGCGGATCGCTTCCGCCCTTTCCCAGCCGACGTAGCCTTCGTGTGCACCCGGGATCAGCGCCAGCCATTCATCACGCGCCTTACGGCGGCTGCGCGAGCGAATGGCTGTTGCATCATATCCCGACGCAGCACGAGTCTTACCATAGGCGTAGGCGCCGCCGTAGATCGGGTTCTCGATCATTCGGTGGATGGTCGCATAGCTTGGCCTGCGCCAGACCACATCGCCATTGTTGCGCTTGGCAGGCAAATCCAGCCCATGTTCGAGGAACCAGAGCAGGGCCTGGCGGGCACTGCCAAGTTCCGCCACCTTGTCAAACACAAGGGTGATGGCCTCCTGCATGCGACGATCGGGATCCTTCTCCAGCCGGTCGCCGACCTTCACAAAGCCGACCGGGGCAGCGACGACGAGTTCACCGCGCCGGGCCTTCTCATAGCGGGCCGACAGGGAGCGCTGACGCAGAAGATCGAGCTCATACTCGTTGAGACTGCCCTTCAATCCCAGCAGCAGCCGGTCATTGCCCTGGCGCGGTGCGTAGACCGTCTCCTGGTCGATCAGCACGGTATCGACGACGCGGCACATCTCGATGAGCTGCTGCCAGTCGCGGCTGTTGCGGGCGAAGCGCGATACCTCCCGCGCCGCAACCGCCCCAACCTTGCCGAGACAGACTGCGGCGACCATCCGATCGAAGCCCGCTCGCGCGATACCGCCAGCAGCAGAGCGGCCGAGATCGTCATCGACCGTCTCGATGCAAGACCAGCCGAGTGCCACCAGGCGATCGCGCATCGCATACTGCAGGGCGCGGCTCTCACGATTGTGCAGAACCTGATGGGCCGAGGACTGCCGCACATAAAGGATCGCCTTGCGCTCCAGATGATGGGGCCGGATCTTCTCATGCATCATGGCGCGCCTCCTCCAGTGGAACGGTGCGCTCGCCGTCGACGTGGTCGAGGATCAGGCGCACCATCAGCTTTGTCAGCGTCAGGCGCGTCTCTTCCGGCAGCGCCTGCCATGGTGGCATCTGCGCGGTCTGCGCGTCGTGCGGGTTGGAGAACAGATCGAACTGATATGTCGTAGGCTGGCGCGGCATGGACCTCTCCCCGATTCGCGTCGTGAGGACCCGATGCTGCGCCCGAATCCTCCAATTGCGATGGGGTGTGGGAATTGGCCGTCGCGTCCTGCAGCAGTGTCACCAAGACGCCAAGCGTTCTGGGATCGACATGTGGGGCAGCGGCAATGCGCCACGCGGTGCAGACCGCGCGATCAAACATCCAGGCCGGAACCTCCAGCCACCGATCGGAGGCGTGGCCGGAGAGACTGCAGCGGAAAACCTCCCGGTCTGCCTTCTCGATCACCTCATGAACGTGAACACAAC
>NZ_CAKXZT010000174.1:0-95429 GCF_935825525.1 Mesorhizobium escarrei | reverse complement strand
CTATGATCTGGGATATTTCGACGATGAGACATGCAGGCTCGAACCACTCGAAAACCCTTTCGGGCCGAAAGTGTTACCTATGTCTCCGGTATAAACCGTAACCTATGTCTCCGGGCCGAACACGTGGAAATTTGGCGCACCCGACAGGATTCGAACCTGTGACCTCTGCCTTCGGAGGGCAGCGCTCTATCCAGCTGAGCTACGGGTGCTTTCAGGATCGACATCCGGAAAACGAACCAGCCGGGTAACCAGCCAGCCACGGCTTCTTAGCGGAAGCAGTCGCAGGCTTCAACGGGCAAGTGGCAGGCGGCAGGGCTGAGAACTCGGAATAACGCATTTTTCCGGATTCCACTGAGGCCCACGATCTGGAGCCCGCCATGACCCTCGGAGGTGTGAGAAGCAGGCACGAAGGCCGGCAAACCTGCGGTATGAAGAATGGCGCCGAAACCTAAATGAAAAACCCGCCTCGGCGGGCGGGTCGTTGGCGCAAATCAGCATCATGAATAAATTCCTAGCATAGTGGCCGTCACCTGTCAAGTTGAAACCACCGATCAAGGGCTCGCCCCCATCACTGCCGAACGTCACTGCTCCCCGGCATACAGCAGCCGTGTCGTCGTGTTCGACCCCGGCGACAGGTTACGCTGGATCAGCGCTTCGACGTGGTCGTTGCGCTGGCGCGCGCTGTCGGCGCCCATCACCACCAGGATCAGCCGGCGGCCGTCGGCATCGTAGGAGGTGACGATGTTGAAGCCTGAAGCTCTGATATAGCCGGTCTTGATGCCGTTGACGCCGCGGACGCGGCCGAGCATGTCGTTGTGGCCGCGCACCACCCTGCCACGGAACATGAAGTCGCTTTCGGAGAAATAGTGGAAATGCTGCGGGAAGCGGGCGCGCAGCGCCGTGCCGAGCACCGCCATGTCGCGCGCCGTCGTCAGCTGGCCGGCGTCCGGCAGGCCCGAAGCGTTGCGGAAGACGGTGCTGCGCATGCCGATCTGGCGCGCTTTGGCCGTCATCATTGCGGCAAACGCCGCTTCGCTGCCGCCGAGATATTCGGCGACGGCGACCGCCACGTCATTGGCCGACTTGACGGTGATCGCCCGGATCGCCGATTCGACATCGATCGTCTCGCCGCGCCTGAAGCGCAGCTTGGTCGGCGGCTGTCTGGCGGCGTTGGCCGAGACCGGGATCAGCGTCGTCTTGCTGACGCGGCCCTGCTCCAGCGCCTCGAACAGCAGGTAGAGCGTCATCATCTTGGTCAGCGACGCCGGATAGCGCGGCGCCGCCGAATTGGCCTCGAACAGCGTCCTGCCGCTGCTGCCGTCGATGACGACAGCCGCGTATTTCTGCGCCGGCGCCGGCACCGCCAGCATGGTCTCCGTCGGCGTCGTCGTCGCGCAGCCGGCAACGAGCCCCAGCAGCGCAAACGCCGCGACAAATTTTTTGATGAGCTGAAAGAGGCGCGGTTTGGACACTGTTTTTTAGGTAAGCCGTTGCTGAAACGAGTGGGAAGCTAGCCTAACCCGATTGTGCCGTCCATTTGGTTAATGCCGGTGTTCACGGCAATCGCTTCAGGTTTATCGCCCCGCTCCGGGCGTTGGCGCTGCCCCTCACCTGCCTGCCGGCATCCTCTCCCCGTAGAACGGGGAGAGGGGCGCTGTCATCGACGGTTTCGCCAATCTCCGGCGTTCGCAAGAAGGGCGCCAACGTTGCGGCCAGCCCCTTTCTCCCCGTTTACGGGGAGAAAGGGGCAGCGCCGACACCGACGATTGAGCTCCACATAGAGTTCTGGCCTGAGTGAAATACCGGGACTGCGCTTGCGCGACCGGCGCCGAGCGGGTTTGCTGGCGCCGGCAAAATCAGCAGGTGCGCTATGGATACGCTCACGATCAAGGCAAAGGGCATTTCGGTCACGGTCGATCTCTCCGTCGGCCATCTCGCCGACATGACGGTCGATAGCGACGGGCGCCGGCTGAAACCGCTGCATCGCGCGCCGTGGATCGACGAGCCGCGCGAGACGCTGCCGCTAGACCTGCCCGCCGGCACCGTTCGCCTGTCCGGCGATTTTGTATGCGCGCCGTTTTCGCGCAGCGACGTCGAGGAAGCACCCTTGCATGGCTGGCCGGCCAACAGCCGCTGGGATGTCGTCGCCTCCGCGGCGACTGGCGATGGCTGGCGGGCCGTTTTCCGGCTGCAGCACAAGGTTTTGGGCGCGACGGTCGACAAGATCCTGACCCTGCGCGACGACCATCCGTTTCTCTACCAGGAACATGTCTTTTCCGGCGGTTCGGGTGCGATTTCCGTTGCCCATCATCCGATGACGGTGATGAAGGCCGGCGGCAAGCTCGCCTTCTCGCCGAAGCGGTTTGCGGCAACGCCGGACGACCCGCTGGAGCCCGATCCGGCCCGCGGCCGTTTTCTGCTCTCCTATCCGGCGCGCTCTGCAGATCTGACGCATTTTCCCGCCGCCGATGGCGGCAAGCTCGACCTGACCGACTATCGCATGGACCAGAGCCGAGAGGATTTCGTCACGCTGGTCGAGGCCGACCATGGCGGGCCGGGCTGGACCGCGCTGGCGCGAGGGGCGGAAGCCGATCTGGTGCTAGTGCTAAAAAACCCGGCCGAGCTGCCGGTCACCATGCTGTGGTTCAGCAATGGCGGGCGCGACTACGCGCCGTGGAGCGGCCGCCATCGCGGCGTGCTCGGCATCGAGGACGGCCGCACCGCGCTCGGCCATGCCGCGTCGCTGGGTGACAACTGGCTGAAGCGGGAAGGGGTGGCGACCGCTTTTACCCTTGGCGAAGGCCGCAATGTCTCGTTCCGCCACGTCATCGGCGCCCTGCCCCAACAAGCCGGCGGCGAGCCGCCGCGCGACATCACCACCGCGCAGGGGCGCATGCGCCTCACGGTGGCTGACGGTTCGACGCGGGATGTCGCCTTCGACGGCGATTTTCTGAGGATCGGGCAAGCCGTTCCTGTCTGATTGCGGGGCGCTTGCGCTGCCCCTCACCTGCCTGCCGGCATCCTCTCCCCGTATAGTGACGGGGAGAGGGGCGCTGTCATCGATGGTTTCGCCAATCACCAGCGTTATAGGAAGGGCGCCAACATCGCGGCCAGCCCTTTCTCTCCGTTACCATACGCGGAGAAATGCCCGGCAGGGCAATGAGGGGCAGCGCCGACCTCCACAATTGGTCGGCCTCAACACCAGTGCCGATTTGAAATTTCCACGAACTGTCGCCAGAATGCTGCTGGAACTCACCTGCGGAATCACTCATGTCCGAGATTGCTCACCTCGCCGCCACCATCTTCAAGCGCGCCGGCAAGGCGCAGCGTTTTGTCGTTGCCCTCGCCGGTCCTCCGGGCGCCGGCAAGTCGACGCTTTCGGCCCGCCTGCATGAGCTGCTGCCGGAAGGGGCGGCCGAAATCGTGCCGATGGACGGCTTCCATTACGACGATATCGTGCTCGAGCGGCGCGGCCTGCGCGCGCGAAAAGGCGCTCCGGAGACCTTTGATTTTGCCGGCTTCGAAACCTTGCTGAAGCGCATCCGCGCGGCCGAGCCCGACATCGCCATTCCGGTGTTCGATCGCAGCATGGAGCTGTCGCGCGCGGCCGCGTCGATCATCGCCGCCGACACCAAGTTCATCCTGGTCGAAGGCAATTATCTGTTGCTTGACGAGGAACCGTGGTCGCGGCTGGCGCCACTGTTCGATTTCTCTGTTTTCGTCGATGTGCCGCGCGCCGAGCTCGAGCGCCGGCTGCTCGAGCGATGGCACGAGCATGGCCGCTCCGACGAGGACGCCCGCGCCTGGATCGCCTCCAACGACATGCCCAACATCGACCGCGTGCTTGCCCGCCGCCGCCCCGCCGATCTGGTGATCGGCGCCCAATCCTGATTTGCGGATAGCCCGCGCCTGGAACCTTAGGACTTTCCGGCCGTTATCTCTGATACGGCAATAATGCTGACATGAGGAAAACTGTCCGATGGCTACTCCGATGGCAACCAAGGCAAGAAAGCCTGCGCCCGGCAAGGGCAGGGCAACTCGTTCCAAGGCAACTCATTCAAAGGCAACTGAATCGAAGGCGGGCGCTGGCCCAGCCGTCGCCGCCCGCTCCAAGGATGCAAAGCCCAGCTTTGGCAAGGCAGCACCGAAGAAAGTGACGCCGACCGCAGCCAAGACCACGGCAAAACCGGCCAAGCCGAGAAAATCGGCAAGCGGCGGCTCGATGGCGGACAGCGCGATGCGCACCGTTAAGACGACGGCCAATGTCGCGGCCGGCGCGGTTGTCGCCACCGCCAAGAGCGCAGCGTCCCTTGCCGCTTCCGTCATGGGCAAGGGCGGCTCAAAACCCAAAGCCAAGACAAAGTAGCCGCTCGGCGCCTGCGACCAATGAGCTGGCCTCGGGCCGGGATAGCAAGACCCCTTTGCACCGCCGGCCGGGCAAGGCCGCGCTCCAGCCATGCTGCGACATTGCGAAAATCATCGAAGCCGACAAGTTCTCTTGCTTCGTAAAAACCGATCAGATTGCGCACCCAGCCCAGCATCGAGATATCGGCGATGGTGTAATCGTCGTCCATGATCCAGCTCCGGCCCTTCAGCCTCGTCTCGAGCACACCGATCAGCCGCCGCGATTCGTCGCGATAGCGCGCCAGCGGGCGCTTGTCGGCGATCTCGCGTCCGGCGAATTTGTGGAAGAAGCCGACCTGCCCGAACATCGGCCCGATCGAGGCCATCTGGAAGAACACCCACTGGATCGTTTCGTAACGCCGCGCCGGGTCGGCCGGGACCAGCCTGCCGGTCTTGTCGGTGAGGTAGAGCAGGATAGCGCCGGATTCGAACAACCCGATCGGCTTGCCGCCCGGTCCGTCCGGATCGATCATCGCCGGGATCTTGCCGTTCGGGTTCAGCGACAGGAATTCCGGCGTCCAGCTCTCGTTCCTGCCGATGTTCACCGCATGCGCCTCGTATGGCAGGCCGAGTTCCTCCAGCGCGATCGACAACTTCACCCCGTTCGGCGTCGGGAACGAATAGAGCTGGATGCGGTCGGGATGGCTGGCCGGCCAGCGCGTGGCGATTGGAAAGGCGGACAGGTCGATCATCGAAACTCCTGGGCGGGGATTTTTCGCGCGCGCGTGGCGGGTGGCAAGACGTCTCGCCGTAGCTGGGGTACCGGTTGCGGTCAGACTGCCTTGAAGGCCAGCACCGCATTGGTGCCGCCGAAGGCGAAGCCGTTGCTGATCGCCGCGCGCACCTTGCGCTCGCGCGCCACATTCGGCGTGATGTCGAGATCGCAATCGGCGTCGGTCTCGCGAAAATTGGCCGTTGGCGGCACGATGCCTTCGCGGATCGCCATCACGCAGGCGATCAGCTCGAGCGCGCCCGACGCGCCGAGGCAGTGGGCGTGCATCGATTTGGTCGAGGAGATCGAAAGCCTGTGTGCATGATCGCCGAAGACGCGCTTGATCGCCGCCGTCTCGATCTGGTCGTTGGCCTTGGTGCCGGTGCCATGCGCATTGATATAGTCGATGTCTTCCGGGTTGAGCCTGGCATCGACGAGGCAGAAGCGCATCGCCGCCTCCGGCCCTTCGATGGTCGGCGCGACGATGTCGGAGGCATCGCCGGAAAGGCCGGCGCCGGCAATTTCGGCGAGAATCGTGGCGCCGCGCGCCATGGCATGCTCGTAGGTTTCCAGCACGACCATGCCGGCGCCTTCACCGAGCACCAGGCCCTGGCGATCGGCCGAAAACGGCCGGCAGGTGTCGGGCGCCAGCACCCGCAGCGCCTCCCAGCCTTTCAGGACGCCCCAGACCAGCGGCGCATCGGTGCCGCCGGCGAGCATGACATCGGCGCGGCCGAGCCTGATCTGGTCGATCGCCGAGGCAATGGCGTGGTTGGACGAGGAGCAGGCCGAGGTGATGCCGAACACCGGCCCGCGCAGGCCGAGATTCATGCTGACATGGCCGGCCGCAGCGCCCGGCATCACTTTCGGCACGGTGAAGATGCCGGTGCGGTTTTTGCCTTCGAGCAGGATGGCGCGATAGCTCTCTTCGATCGCCTCCCAGCCGCAGACGCCGACGCCGACGACCGAGCCCATCCGGTAGGTGTTGGCAGCGTGCGAGGTTAGCCCGGCTTGCTGCGCGGCCTCGCGGGCGGCGATCGTCGCCAAAAGGCTGAAACGGTCCATCGAGACGACCTGCTTGCGGTCGATGCCGTGCTCGGGAAGCGTCCTGATTTCGCAGCCGACCCTGATTTTCAGGTCATGCAGCTCCGAATTGACGATCGGGCCAATGGCCGAGCGGCCGGCGCGCATCTCGCCCCAGATCGCGGGCACATCGGTGCCGAGCCCGCATAGGCCGCCGATGCCGGTAATGACGACGCGCTTGGGCATTCAGTCAGGCTTTTTCGCGATCAGTTCGCGAACCGCCTCGACCATGTCGCCGACGTTCTTCAAATTGCTCCAGGCATCGACCGTGTTCATCTCGATCTCGATGCCATACTGTTCCTCGAGATCGAAGATGATCTCCGTCAGTTCCAGCGAATGGATGCCAAGTGAGGTCAGTTCGGTGCTGGTGGTGATTTCTTCGCCACCGGGCTCGGCATGAGCTTTGATTTTCGCGATGATGTCCGTTGCCAGCTGGTCAGCCATTCGGTTCCTTCCCCAACCCTTGTCGTTTCTCGACGCCAACTGATCGGCGCCTGTTTTTCCCCAGGTCCAGATCGTCACCGTCGCCTTTTATGGCCGCCAGGCGCTGTGTGACCGTACCAAGACGGCTCCTCTATAGAAACCGAAACGTTGTCAAGCAACAAGCTATATGTCGACAAAGCCGGCGCTGTGGTTATCGTTGGCGCCATGGATATGATCGAAAATGGCCTGACCTTCCCGCCGGCCCAGCGCGTCGCCGGAACGGCGCGGCTTGCCTGTGACAGGAATGGCGGCCGCACGCGTCTTCGGCGGCTTTATCAGGATGGTTCCGCCAAGATCCGCATGCCGGCCGTCTCGGCCGATCCGCTCGAAGCCGTGCTGATCAACACCGCCGGCGGGCTGACCGGCGGCGACCGCCTCGGCTGGGACATCGATGTCGGCGCCGGCGCCTGCGCCACCATAACCACCCAGGCCTGCGAGAAAATCTACCGCGCCGCAGCCGATCGTGCCGAGGTGCGGGTGAAGCTGACCGTCGGCGCTGGCGGCCGCATCGCCTGGCTGCCGCAGGAAACCATCGTCTTTGATCGATCGGCCTTTGCCCGCAGGCTCGACCTCGAGCTTGCCGCCGGTGCCGAGGCGCTGGTGCTCGAGGCGACCGTCTTCGGCCGCCTCGCCATGGGCGAACGCGCGGCGCACGGCAATTTCCACGACCGCTGGCGCGTCAGCCAGGACGGAGCGCTGGTTCATGCCGAGGATTTCCGCATCGGGCCCGACATTGCCGCGATTCTGGGCGGTTCGGCCGTGGCCGGCGGCGCCATCGCCCTAGCGACGGTGCTGATGATCTCGCCGCGAGTCGAGGCCTTGCTCGATCCGGCGCGGGAGATCATCGGCGGCCAGGGCGACGCCAGCGTCTGGAGTGTGAAGAAATCTGGCAAGCTTCTTGCGAGGCTGTTTGCCGAGGACGGCTACCAGCTCCGCAAGCGGCTGGTTCCGCTTGTCGAATTGCTCAACGGGCGGGCGGGTCTGCCCAAATTATGGTCACTCTGATTCCGATTACACCATTGCAAGTTACGCCATCCTAGGGAAACGCATGAACCTGACGCCAAGGGAAAAGGACAAGCTGCTCATCGCCATGGCGGCGATTGTGGCGCGCAAGCGACTCGAGCGCGGCGTCAAGCTCAATCACCCGGAGGCGATCGCGCTGATCACCGACTTCGTCGTCGAGGGCGCCCGCGACGGCCGCCAGGTCGCCGAGCTGATGGAGGCCGGCGCCCACGTCGTCAGCCGCGCTCAGGTGATGGAGGGCATCGCCGAGATGATCCACGACGTCCAGGTCGAGGCGACGTTTCCCGACGGCACCAAGCTGGTGACCGTGCACGAGCCGATAAGGTGAGGGCGATGATCCCGGGCGAAATCATCACGGCAGGCGGCGAGATCGAGCTCAACAAGGGCCAGCCGACCGTCACCATGAAAGTGGCCAACAGCGGCGACCGGCCGATCCAGGTCGGCAGCCACTATCACTTCTTCGAGACCAATGAGGGGCTGAAATTCGATCGCGACAAGGCGCGCGGCATGCGCCTCGACATTGCCGCCGGCACGGCGATGCGCTTCGAGCCCGGCCAGGAGCGCGACGTCACCTTGGTGCCGCTCGGCGGCAAGCGCGAGGTCTACGGGTTCCAGCAGAAAATCATGGGCGCGTTGTGAGATCGCATGGGCGCGTTGTGCGATCCAGAGCGTCGAGCAGTTTCGGCTCAGCCGGGCGGCTTGGCCGCCGCGTAGATGACGACCTTGCCAGGGTCGTCGAATTCGACGGCGAGAACGTCTTCGGTCTGCACGCGTCGCGAGTCGATGGCGTTGAACAGCAATGCGTTCGCCTCGATCTCGTCGCGCAGTTCCGCAATGTCCTCCTGATGCTGCTCGACCTTGCTTTCGATCGCCGGCGGCAGCCCGCCTTCCGTGCGCGCCGCGTCGGTAAGGAACACGATGTCGACCTTGTCGAGTTTGGATGTCTTGCGCACCGCGCCGATGTTTTCACGCGTCCGCTCGATCGCGGTAGTGACTTTGCCGGCCTCGACAGCGGTGTTGGTCTCTTCCTGGCCGACCTCCGAGCCGATGATCTTGTTCTGGGTCTCAGGGCCCTCAAGGCCTTGCGCATTCAGCCCGGCCTGGGGAGCGCTCGCCGCAAGAAACGCAGTTGCGGCAATCAAATGCAGCCATCTGGTGTCGGGGAAAGTGGTGATCGCCATCGCTCGCTCTCAGAGCCTCTTTCGAGACTCGTTTCTAGGCCAAAAAGTGGAAACGTCTTCCGCCCTGCGAAGGTTCCCTCCCCGATGCGGCAGGCCGGCCTCGTGCCGGCCCGCCATGGCGCATCGTCAGCTCGCTTTCTTGGTGATCAAGGTCAGCGAGCCATTGGCATCCATGCTGGCGGCGATCACTTGCGCCGAGGTCAGCCCCTTGGCTTCGAGCGCGGATTTGACCTGTGGCGTCGCGTCGATCGAGCTGCGCAATTTCTGCAGGCCATCCTCGCCGCGCTTGGCGATCACTTCGTTGACCTTCGTCTGCGTTTCCTCCGGCAGTTCCTCGATGTCGACGACGTTGACGGTCTGAATCGCTGGCGCTTGCGGCTGAGCGCCGGGCGCCGCGGGAGCGGGCGAAGCCGGCGGCTCGCTAGGTTGCGGCGCAGGCTGTTGCTGGGCGCTGGCAGCGGTCGCGAGCAGGAGGGTGGCGGCGGCTGCGAGAGATATCGTCTTGCGCATAAAACTTCCTTTCCATCGATTGGCAAACGGTCGTTTTGGGGTGACCTCGCCACCTCAAACGTTAAATGGGATCGGAAGGTGTCGCCCAGCGGGTCATTGCGTGACCATAGGATGGCGACAATGTGGGGCCGGGCTTCGCCCCGGCCGTATCTTGGGCCGTATCTTGGGCCGTATTTGGGGCCGTATTTCGGGAGCAATTGCTGATGGCTAGAATCACCCGCGCCGCCTATGCGCAGATGTACGGCCCGACCGTCGGCGACAAGGTGCGGCTTGCCGATACCGAGTTGTTCATCGAGGTCGAGAAGGATTTCACCCTTCATGGCGAAGAGGTGAAATTCGGCGGCGGCAAGGTTATCCGCGACGGCATGGGCCAGAGCCAGGTGTCCCGCGCCCAAGGCGCAGTCGACACCGTCATCACCAATGCGCTGGTCGTCGATGCGTCAGGCGGCATCTTCAAGGCCGATATCGGCCTGAGCGATGGCCGCATTGCCGCGATCGGCAAGGCCGGCAATCCGGACATGCAAGACGGCGTCACCATCATCATCGGCCCCGGCACCGAGATCATCGCCGGCGAAGGCAAGATCCTGACCGCCGGCGGCTTCGACGCGCATATCCATTTCATCTGCCCGCAGCAGATCGAGGAGGCGCTGATGTCAGGCATCACCACCATGCTCGGCGGCGGCACCGGACCGGCGCATGGCACGCTGGCGACGACCTGCACGCCGGGGCCGTGGCATCTGGCGCGCATGATCCAGTCCTTCGACGCCTTCCCGATGAACATAGGCCTGTCCGGCAAGGGCAATGCGTCGTTGCCGGCCGCGCTTGAAGAAATGGTGCTTGGCGGCGCCTGCTCGCTGAAGTTGCACGAGGACTGGGGCACGACGCCAGCGGCAATCGACTGCTGCCTGTCGGTCGCTGACAACTACGACGTGCAGGTGATGATCCACACCGACACGCTGAACGAATCCGGCTTTGTCGAGAACACGGTGGCGGCGATCAAGGGCCGCACCATCCATGCCTTCCACACCGAAGGCGCCGGCGGCGGCCACGCGCCCGATATCATCAAGGTTTGCGGCCTGCCCAACGTCATCCCGTCATCGACCAATCCGACGCGGCCCTACACCGTCAACACGCTGGCCGAGCATCTCGACATGCTGATGGTCTGCCATCATCTGTCGCCGTCGATCCCCGAAGACATCGCCTTCGCCGAAAGCCGCATCCGCAAGGAGACCATCGCCGCCGAAGACATCTTGCACGACATCGGGGCCTTCTCGATCATTTCGTCGGACAGCCAGGCGATGGGCCGCGTCGGCGAAGTGGCTATCCGCACCTGGCAGACCGCCGACAAGATGAAGCGCCAGCGCGGCTCGCTGCCGCAGGAGACCGGCGACAACGACAATTTCCGCGTCCGCCGCTACATCGCCAAATACACGATCAACCCGGCCATCGCGCATGGCCTGTCGAACGAGATCGGCTCGGTGGCGGTCGGCAAGCGCGCCGATCTGGTGCTGTGGAACCCGGCCTTCTTCGGCGTCAAGCCCGACATGGTGCTGATCGGCGGCATGATCGCCGCCGCCCCGATGGGCGATCCCAACGCCTCGATCCCGACGCCGCAGCCGATGCACTACCGGCCGATGTTCGGCGCCTATGGCAAGGCGATGACCAATTCGTCGGTGACCTTCGTTTCCAGGGCGGCGCTCGATGCCGGCCTGCGCGGTCGGCTCGGCGTCGACAAGCAGATGGTCGCCGTCGACAACACCCGCGGCGGCATCGGCAAGCATTCGATGGTGCTCAACGACGCCACCCCGCATGTCGAGGTCGACCCCGAAACCTACGAGGTCCGCGCCGACGGCGAATTGCTCACTTGCGAGCCGGCCACCGTGCTGCCGATGGCGCAGAGATATTTTCTGTTTTGATCCCGGATCTGAGCCGTCTCACCCAGTGATTGGCTTGGCATCGAAAACGGCGCATTATGCAGTCATGAACAAGATCCAAATCCAGCGTCGGCATAAGTCTACACCCTACGAAACCGACTATGCTCAGTGGTGTGCCGAACAAGGCGCATTACTGCGCGAAGGTCGCCTTTCCGACCTCGATCGCGAAAATCTTGCGGAGGAGATCGAGAGCTTGGGGAGAAGCGACAAGAGGGAAATTTCGAAGAGACTGGGCACTTTACTGCTGCATCTTCTCAAATGGGAATTTCAGCCCGCAAAACGCAAAACGGGATGGTTGTTGACAATCCGCGAGCAGCGCCTTCGGATCGAAAACCTGCTTGAAGAAAGCCCAAGCTTGAAGGGCTATCCGGGACAACAGCTTATGCGGGAATTCAAGATGGCGAGGCTAAATGCGGCTGACGAAACAGGGTTGAACGAAAAGGATTTTCCTACCGATTGTCCCTATCAGATTGCAGACCTGCTGGATCACGATTTTTTCCCCGGCGCTCCATGGACGTCGGACCAGCTTGTTCGCGAATGAACTATCACTCCAGCGTTGAATAGCCTTCCTTACCGCTTATGGAGCAACAACTAGTCTCCGCCCACGACATCTTCCCGCATATCCGCATCGTCATGGGCATGGTGATCGGCCTTGGCGTCACCCGGCTGCTGTCGGGGCTGGCCCGCATCGTCCAGCATCCGGGCCAATACCGGCTCTATTCGGTGCATCTGGCCTGGGTTGTGTCGGTGCTTTTGATGCTGGTGCATTTCTGGTGGTGGGAGTTCGGCCTGTTCCAGATCGAGACCTGGACCTTCGGAAAATACCTTTTCATCATCTTCTACGCCGTCACGCTGTTCCTGCTCTGCGCGCTGCTGTTTCCGGACTCGATGCTGGACTACACCAGCTACGAGGATTTTTTCTATTCACGTCGCGCCTGGTTCTTCGGCTTGCTGGCGGCGACCTATCTGCTCGACGTGATCGATACGCTGCTGAAAGGGCCGGAGCATTTCGCCCGCTTCGGCGTCGAATATTTGTTCCGCACGCCGGTGTTCGTCACGCTTCGCGTCATCGCGATACTGGTCGGCGATCGTCGCTTTCACATCGCCTTTGTCGCCGCCGCGCTCGTCTACCAGGTATTGTTCATCCTGCGGCTCTTCGACACGATCGTTTGAGCACCATTGGGGCGGCGGACGCGATAGGCTACGCTTGTTGGGAGAGGCAGTTTTTACATGAAGCTCGACATCCGCACCGATTTCACCAAGTTCCCGCGTGCCGTCTCGGTCCTCAGCGCCGGCGAAGCGGGAGCGGTCACCCCGTATGATCGTGCGGTGCTGGTCCATGACGAGCGGCATCTGCGCCGCCGCGCCATCGAAACGGCCCGTAGCGATAGAGTGCTGGTCGACCTGCCCGAACCGGTGGCCTTGAACGATGGCGACCGGCTGGTGCTGGAGGATGGCCGCCACATCGAGATCATTGCGGCCGAGGAGCCGCTCTACGATATCCGTGCCAGCGGCCCTGTCCATCTGGCCGAGCTTGCCTGGCACATCGGCAACCGCCACCTCGCCGCTGCCGTCGAGGCTAACCGCATCCTCATCCTGCGCGACCACGTCATCAAGGCGATGCTGGAGGGGCTGGGTGCGACCGTGCGCGATGTTTCCGAACCGTTCAAGCCGCTGCGCGGCGCCTATTCCGGGCACAGTCACGGCCATGCCCATGCCGAGGCGCATGCGCACAGCCATGCCGGGTCGCATCCCCAAACCCATAGCGAATCGCATTCCCACAGCCATTCCCACGACCATGGCTGACCAGCCTTCCAACGTCGCTTTGTTGCGTTTGATGGCGTGGCTGTCGCCTGCCTTCCCGGTCGGCGGTTTTTCCTACAGCCATGGTCTCGAACAAGCCGTGCACGCCGGGCTGGTCGCCGACAGCACAGACCTCGCCGCATGGCTGGAGACGCTGGTCGAGATCGGCTCGGGCTGGAACGATGCCGTGCTGTTTGCCGAAAGCTGGCGGCGCGCCCGCCAAGCCGGCGATCTCGCCGAGATCGCCGCCCTCGCCGAGGCCTTGGCCGGCTCGCGCGAGCGCCACACCGAGACCATGCTGCAGGGCGCCGCCTTCCTGAAAGCGGCATCGGCCTGGCCGTGTCAGGTGCTGGACCGTCTGCCGGCCGAGTGCCCCTATTGCGTCGCAGTCGGCGCAACTGCCGGCGGCAACGCCATTGCCCTGCAGGACGCGCTGTCGGCCTTCCTGCACAGCTTCTTCTCCAATCTCGTCCAGGCCGCGATCCGGCTCGGCGTCGTCGGCCAGACCGGCGCCACCACGCTGCTCGTCGGCTTCGAGCCGCTGGCGTTGGAAACTGCCGCCCGCGCTGTCGCCTCGACGCTGGACGATCTCGGCGGCTGCGCCTTCGTCTCGGATGTCATGGCGATGAAGCACGAAACGCAATATTCGCGGCTGTTCCGCTCATGATCGTCCTCGCCTTCGCGCTCTCGTTCGTGCTGCTTGTGATCACCACGCTGCATGTCTATTGGGGCATTGGCGGCATCTGGCCGGGCACGGACGCTGCCTCCTGCGCCCGCGCGGTGGTCGGCATTCGCGGCGTCGACGAAATGCCGGCGCCCTTCGCCAGCTTCGCCGTCGCCGCCTGCCTCGGCCTGGCGACGCTGTGGCCGATGGCGCTCGAAGGCGTGTTTGCCACGCCCTTTCCCAAGGCCGGGCTCGCCGCGACGGCGCTGCTCATCGCGCTGGTCTTCCTGGGGCGCGGCATTGCCGGTTTCACGCCGTGGTGGCGCCGGCTGGCACCGGAACAGCCTTTCGCGCGGCTCGATGTCAGCTATTATTCGCCGCTCTGCCTGGTTGTAGGGCTCGGCTTTGCAGTGCTTGCCATCACGGAGTTCGTCGCATGACACAAGCCAATGGTCCTCTTCGCGTCGGCATCGGCGGCCCCGTCGGCTCCGGCAAGACGACGCTCACCGAAAAGCTTTGCAAGGCGCTGCGCGACGAGTTTTCGATCGCCGTGGTCACCAACGACATCTATACCAAGGAAGACGCCATGATGCTGGCCCGGCTGCAGGCGCTGCCCGAGGATCGCATCGTCGGCGTCGAGACCGGCGGCTGCCCGCACACCGCCATCCGCGAGGACGCCTCGATCAATCTGCAGGCGATCGCCGAGATGACCAGAAAATTTCCGGATCTCGACATCGTGTTCATCGAATCCGGCGGCGACAACCTCGCCGCTACGTTTTCCCCCGACCTCGCCGATCTGACGCTCTACGTCATCTCGGTCTGCCAGGGCGAGGAGATTCCGCGCAAGGGCGGCCCGGCGATCACCCGGTCCGATTTCCTGGTCATCAACAAGAGCGATCTCGCCCCCTATGTGAACGTCAATCTCGACGTCATGGAGAGCGACGCCGCCCGCATGCGCGGCAAGCGGCCGTTCGGTTTTACCGACCTGTCGCGCGGCAAGGGCCTGCAGGAGGTGATCGATTTTATCGTCGAGCATGGCGGGCTGAGCATCGACACCGCCAGAAGCACGGCGGCATGAGGCAAAGCGCTCGTCTGCACCAAACGAAACCGGTTGCGCGCATCAGCGGCGCGCGGCATCCTTACTTCTTTCACGGAGGTTTTCGATGAGCATCGCCCGCCTGCAGAAGGAAATGATGACCAACCTGCCCTTCTACGAGGAACGCGTCGATCTGGCCTGCGCCTTCCGCTGGACGGCGCGGCTCAACATGCATGAAGCGGTGGCCAATCACTTCTCGCTGGCCGTCAACGATGACGGCTCGCAATTCCTGATGAATCCCAACCAGGTGCATTTCTCACGCATCAAGGCGAGCGACCTGCTGCTGATCGACGCCAACGATCCCGATACGCTCTCCGGCCCGAATGCACCTGACCCGACGGCATGGGGCCTGCACGGCGCCATCCATCGCAATGTGCGTCATGCGCGCTGCGTCATGCATGTGCATTCGATCCACGCCACGGTTCTCGCTTCGCTGGCCGACTCGACGCTACCGCCGATCGACCAGAACTCGGCGATCTTCTTCAACCGCCACGTCATCGACGGCCATTATGGTGGGCTCGCCTTCGAGGAAGAGGGCGAACGCTGCTCGCAGCTGCTCACCGATCCGAAGGTCAAGGTGATGGTCATGGGCAACCATGGCGTGCTGATCATCGGCGATACCGTCGCCGACACCTTCAACCGCATGTTCTATTTCGAACGCGCCGCCGAGACCTACATCAAGGCGCTGTGGACCGGCCGTCCGCTGCGTGTCCTGTCGGATGAAATCGCCGAGAAGGCAGCAGCGGAGCAGGAAGATTATCCCGGCCAGGCCGAACGGCACCTGTCCGAACTGAAGGCGATCCTCGACGAGCAGGAGCCGGTCTACCGGAACTGAGCACCTTCTCCCCGTATAGTGACGGGGAGAAGGACGCTCTGATCGCCGGTTTCCCCAATCTTAAAGCCCGAGTTCACCCCGCAATTCGTCGGCGCTGTTGATGACGATCGCGCCGGGCGGCCCCGCCATGGGCGCTTCCGGCCAGAAGATCGTCCTCATCCCCGCCGCCAATGCCGCCGTGGCGCCGGTCACGCTGTCCTCGACGGCCATGGCATCGGCCGGATCGACACCGGCCAGCCATGCGGCGCGCAAAAAAGGTTCGGCATGCGGCTTGCCTTCGCGCACGTCGTTGCGGCTGATCGTCTTCATGCCGGGATAGAAAAGACCGACCATGCGCAGATTGGCGTCGACGACCAGCCGGTCGGAATTGGACACCACCGCTTGCGCCACGCCAAGCGCACGCAGTTCGTTGTAGGACTCGATCGCGCCGGGGCGCGGCTTCAGCGTCTCAGCCATCGGCAGGTAGTGGTCGTATTTGCGCACGATCCAGTCGTCGAACGGCAGGTCTAGGCCGAACTCGTCGCGCAGCATCTCGTAGACCGGCCATGCGGCGATGCCGAGCACCCGTTCATGCAGGTTGGCCGGCGCCGCGATGCCGACGCTGTGCAGCGCCGCTATCAGCGCCGCCTCGTGCAATGGTTCGCTGTCGACCAGCGTTCCGTCCATGTCCCAGAAAACCGCTTTCGGCGTCATGCGAGGCTCCTTTGTCCGAATCCCTTAAAGGGTTTGCGTCGGGAGATAAACCGCCGCGCCTGCCCGCACCGACATCGCAAGACTTCAAAAATTGCCGGACTTCGAAAATTGTTTGGCTACATTATCCACTGGAAGCACCACAGGCACATCGAGTACCTACCTAAGCAATTGCTCAGGCGACAGGCAATTGCGCACAAGCGCGTTTCGCCGTAAAAGTAAGGCGCTCCCGCCTCGATGCTCGGGGGTAGGGAGGCAGCAAGTTGAATTCCCGGCAGGACAGCGGCAGCAACAGGCTTGACGACGCGGCGCGCGCCGGCTGGCTCTATTATGTCGCCGGCAACACGCAGGACCAGATCGCCTCGAGCCTGGGTATTTCCCGGCAGACGGCGCAGCGGCTGGTGTCGCTGGCGGTATCCGAAGGGCTGATCAAGGTGCGTGTCGACCACCCGATCGCCAATTGCCTCGACCTTGCGGCCCGGCTGAAATCGCGCTTCGCGCTCGACCTGGTCGAGGTGGTGCCGAGCGATCCCGCTTCCTCCTCCATCATCGGCGTCGCCGTGGCGGCTGCTGCCGAAATCGAAAGACGGTTGCGCTCGCCGACGCCGATCGTCATGGCGATCGGCACCGGCCGCACGCTGAAGGCGGCGATCGAGCAGCTGCCGCCGATGGAATGCCCGCAGCACAAGGTTGTGTCGTTGACCGGCAACATCTCGCCCGACGGTTCGGCCGCCTTCTACAACGTCATCTTCACCATGGCCGACAGGGTCAAGGCGCGGTCATTCCCGATGCCGCTGCCGGTCATCGCCTCCTCGCCGGCGGAGCGCGAGATGCTGCTCAGCCAGCCGATGATCCAACCGACATTGGCGCTTGCCGCGGAAGCCGACGTCACCTTCGTCGGCATCGGCGATCTCGGCCCCAAGGCGCCGCTTTATGAGGACGGCTTCATTTCGGAGAGTGAATTGAAAGCGCTGCAAAAGGCCGGCGGTGTCGCCGAGATCGTCGGCTGGGTGTTCGATCGCGAGGGCCGGATGATCGAGGGCATCACCAATGACAGGGTGTCTTCGGCATCGTTGCCGTCGCGTGAAAAGTCGTTGGTGATCGCGCTCGCCATGGGCGAGCGGAAACTGCCGGGCATCCTTGCGGCAGTCAACCGGCGGCTGGTCAACGGCCTCATCACCGACGAGCGGACCGCCGCCGCCTTGCTGGCGGCCGGCTGATCAGGGATAAGTCCAGCAAAGCTATTTGTGCCGGCCACAAGGATCGTTGCCCTCGAGAAAACCCATGTCGCGCTGCAGATGCGGTGGCAATTCCCTGATGTCGAGATAGGCCCTTTTCCTGGCTCCGTGCCGTGCCAATCCACGCGCCAATCGCAAAAACCAGCCTTGGCCTGGCGTCAAAAATAGCTTTTCCTGTACAATGGTCATGATCGTCAGCCTCCATTATCTCCAGACGAGAGAGTGGTCGTCGACCTCAAATATCGGCCGGATCGGCCCCTGCTGCCAATCAAACGTCGATCACGGCCCATAAGGAGGGCTTATGCCTGAACTCAAGTCACGGCAGGTCTCCCAGCTCCCTCCGCTCCAGGCGATCCGGGTGTTCGAGGCGGTGGCGCGGCACCTTTCCTTCACCAAGGCCGCCGGCGAGCTCGGCATGACGCAGGCGGCGGCGAGCTATCAGATCAAGCTGCTGGAGGAGCGCGTCGGGGCGCCTCTGTTCCTGCGCCGGCCAAGGCAGATCGTGCTGACCGAGGCGGGGCAGCGCATGGCGCCTGCGGTCAGCGAGGCGTTCGCCCTGTTGGGGGGAGCCTATGCTGCGGCGCGCAGCGGCGCCGACGGCGTGCTCTGTGTCTCGACGCTGCTGACCTTTGCCTCGAACTGGCTGGCGCAGCATCTCGGCTCGTTCCAGGTCGCGCATCCATCGCTGGCGGTGCGCCTCGATACATCGAACCGCCTCGTCGATTTCGCCCGCGAGGATATCGATATCGCCATCCGCTCGGGCGGCGGAAACTGGCCGGGCGTCGAGGTGCACAAGCTTTTCAATGCGGACTTCACGCCGATGCTGAGCCCGAAACTCGCGGCGACCATCGGCGGGGTGAAGGAGCCTGCCGATCTGTTGCGCCTGCCGATCCTCGACCCCGGCGACATCTGGTGGCGGGACTGGTTTATCGCCGCCGGCCTGCCGGAACTGGCCAAACGCCCCGGCTCCAGCATGGGGGCGCAGGCTTATGAGGCGAATGCCGCCATCGCCGGGCAGGGCGTGGCAATCGTGACGGCCGCTTTCTTCAAGGCCGAGCTTGCTGATGGGCGCCTGATTCAGCCTTTCGATCTGGTCGGCGACGACGGCCACGCCTATTGGCTGGTCTATCCCCCGGCGCGGCGCAACGTGCCGAAGATCCGCGCTTTTCGCGAATGGATCCTGGCCGAGATTGCCGGCCAATAGGTTGGCAATTTATCCATACAAGCAGGCGCTGAAATCCGACATTTCGCGCGCCGAGACCCATCCTGGCCGGCTGGAAATAATCGCCGTAAGCCTCCGGAACCGGATCCCGCACGAGGCTGCGTGCTGCGCTGCAGCAACGAATCCGGCTTGACATAAATCACGCGAGGTGAGTAATTGCTCACAGCCAAAGCAAATGCTCAGCTTGGTCTATGGGAGGAATTTGATGAAACTTCGCACGCTCACCCTGGGTCTGTTGTCGGCCAGCACCCTCGCGTTCGCCGCGCATGCCGAATCCATCACCATCGCCACCGTCAACAATGGCGATATGGTCCGCATGCAGACGCTGACCGACGACTTCACCGCCAAGAACCCCGATATCCAGCTCCAGTGGGTCACGCTCGAGGAGAACGTGCTGCGCGAGCGCGTCACCACCGACATCGCCACCAAGGGCGGCCAGTACGACGTGATGACCATCGGCACCTACGAGGTTCCGATCTGGGCCAAGCAGAGCTGGCTGCTGCCGCTCGACAAGCTCGGCGACGACTATGACGTCAAGGACATCATCCCGGCCATCGCCGGTGGCCTATCGGTCGATGGCAAGCTCTATGCGGCACCGTTCTATGGCGAAAGCTCCTTCATCATGTACCGCAAGGACCTGATGGAGAAGGCAGGGCTGACCATGCCCGACGCGCCGACATGGGACTTCGTCAAGCAGGCCGCCGAGAAGATGACCGATCGCGCCAATGGCGTGAACGGCGTCTGCCTGCGCGGCAAGGCCGGGTGGGGCGAGAACATGGCCTTCCTGACCGCCATGTCGAACTCCTTCGGCGCACGCTGGTTCGATGAGAACTGGAAGCCGCAGTTCGACCAGCCCGAGTGGAAGAACACGCTGCAGTTCTATGTCGACCTGATGAAGGCCAATGGCCCGGAGGGCGCGTCATCGAACGGCTTCAACGAAAACCTGGCGCTGTTCCAGCAGGGCAAATGCGGCATGTGGATCGACGCCACCGTCGCTGCCTCCTTCGTCTCCGACCCGAAGAACTCAACTGTCGCCGACAAGGTCGGCTATGCGCTGGCGCCCGACAATGGCCTGGGCAAGCGCGGCAACTGGCTGTGGGCGTGGTCGCTGGCCATCCCCGCCGGCACGCAGAAGGCTGACGCCGCTCAGAAGTTCGTAGCCTGGGCAACCAGCAAGGACTATCTCGAGCTCGTCGCATCGAAGGAAGGCTGGGCCAATGTTCCGCCCGGAACGCGCTCCTCGCTCTACGCCAACTCTGAATACCAGAAGGCGGCGCCGTTCGCCAAAATGACGCTGGACTCGATCAACGCCGCCGATCCGACGCATCCGACCGTCAAGCCGGTGCCCTATGTCGGCGTTCAGTTCGTCGCCATCCCTGAGTTCCAGGGCCTTGGCACCACGGTCGGCCAGCTGTTCTCGGCCGCGCTCGCCGGCCAGACCAGCGTCGACGATGCTCTGAAGCAGGCCCAGGACGCCGCCACCGCAACGATGACCGAGGGCGGTTACATCCAGTAGGCTCCTCCCGGTGCCGAAAGCCGGTTGCCCATCATGGCCGGCAGGGGCCGCCCGAATCCCAGTTCGGGCGGCCACCTTCAAACTCTGAAAATTTGGCTGACCTTTGAAGGGTGACCGTTATGGCTACTCAGCAGACCCGTTCGCTTGCCCGCTTCATGATGGCGCCATCCGTGGTGCTGCTGTTCGTCTGGATGATCGTTCCGCTGGCATTCACCCTGTGGTTCTCCTTCCAGCAATACAATCCGCTCAACCCGATCCGCGACGGCTTCGTCGGCTTCTCGAACTACGCGCTTTTTTATTCCAATCCGGCATTCCTGCAGTCGATCCTCAACACGCTTATCCTCGTAGGCAGCGTGCTTTTGATCACGGTGATCGGCGGCATCCTGCTGGCGCTGCTGATCGATCAACCGATGTGGGGACAGGGCATCGTCCGCATCCTCGTCATCTCGCCGTTCTTCGTCATGCCGCCGGTCGCCGCGCTGGTCTGGAAGAACATGATCATGCATCCGCAGTACGGCGTCTTTGCCGACATTGCGCGCTTCTTCGGCGGGCAGCCGATCGACTGGTTTGGTCAATACCCGATGCTGGCGATCATCATCATCGTCGCCTGGCAATGGCTGCCGTTTGCGACGCTGATCCTGTTGACCTCCCTGCAGTCGCTCGACGGCGAGCAGAAGGAAGCCGCCGAGATGGATGGGGCCGGCTTCATCAGCCGCTTCATCTATCTGACGCTGCCGCATATGTCGCGCGCCATCACCGTCGTCCTCCTGATCCAGACGATCTTCCTTCTGTCGGTGTATGCCGAGATCCTCGTCACCACCAATGGCGGCCCGGGTTACGCCTCCACCAACCTGCCCTTCCTCGTCTACCAGAAGGCGCTGCTGGAGTTCAAAATCGGCCAGGCATCCGCCGGCGGTATCATTGCCGTCATTTTAGCCAACATCGTCGCCTTCTTCGCCATGCGCGCGGTCGGCAGGAACCTGGACAAATAAGGGAGGATACGATGGCACGTGCGCTGAACCACTCCGTCCCGCTGCGCGGGACACCTCTCCCCCTGCCCGGGGGAGAGGAAACGCCTGCATCGAAGCCGCACCCTTCCTCTACCCCGTCGATCGGGGGAGAGGTGGTTTGCGCAGCAAACCGGAGTGGGGGTCGACCCTGCCGCCAACATCGCCGATACGGGAGGACCTGACCATGGCACGTGCAGTCAGCACCCAGCACAAGACGATCGCGACCGCGGCCGCCTGGATCGTCGCCCTGCTGATCTTTTTCCCGATCCTCTATACGATCATCACCTCGTTCAAGTCGGAGCAGGAGGCCATCCAGGGCTTCAACCTGTTTCCGTCGGGAACCACGGAAAGCTATACCGCGGTCGAGGCGCAGAGCGGCTACTTCAAGTTCTTCCTCAACTCGGTGTTCCTGTCGGTCGGCTCGACCATCCTGGCTTTGCTCGTCGCCATACCGGCGGCGTGGTCGATGGCGTTCTCGCCGGGCAAGTGGACCAAGGACATCCTGATGTGGATGCTTTCCACCAAGATGATGCCGGCGGTTGCCGTGCTGTTCCCGATCTACCTGATCTTCCGCGACACCGGATTGCTCGACAGCCGCATCGGCCTGATGGTCATGCTGATGCTGATCAACCTGCCGATCGTGGTGTGGATGCTCTACACCTATTTTCGCGAGATACCCGGCGAGATCCTGGAAGCGGCGCGCATGGATGGCGCATCGCTCTGGAACGAGATCGTCTATGTGCTGACGCCGATGGCGGTGCCGGGCATCGCCTCGACAATGCTGCTCAACATCATTCTGGCATGGAACGAGGCGTTCTGGACGATCCGGCTGACCACCACCGAGGCCGCCCCGCTCACCGCCTTCATCAGTTCCTTCTCAAGCCCGCAAGGGTTGTTCTGGGCCAAGCTTTCGGCGGCCTCGACACTGGCGATCGCACCGATCCTGATCATGGGCTGGTTCAGCCAGAAGCAGCTGGTGCGCGGCCTGACCTTTGGCGCCGTGAAGTAACGGACGCTGCCTGAAGCAACCGACAAAGATACCCCCGGGGAGGAAACACAATGGGAAACATCACGCTCAAGCACGTCTCCAAATCGTTCGGGTCGACGGTCATCATTCCGGGCATCGACCTGGTCATCGAGAACGGTGAGTTCGTCGTCTTCGTCGGCCCGTCGGGCTGCGGCAAGTCCACGCTGCTGCGGCTGATCGCCGGGCTGGAGGACACTTCCGCCGGCACCATCAATATCGACGACCGCGACGTCACCGGCGAGGCGCCGGCCAAGCGCAAGCTCGCCATGGTGTTCCAGTCCTATGCGCTCTACCCTCACATGACGGTGGCCAAGAACATTGCCTTCCCGCTGAAGATGGCGGGCGAGGACCAGGCCACCATCGACAAGAAGGTGAAGGATGCGGCGCGCATCCTGAACCTCACCAACTATCTCGATCGCCGTCCCGGCCAGCTCTCCGGCGGTCAGCGCCAGCGCGTCGCTATCGGCCGCGCCATCGTGCGCCAGCCATCGGCTTTCCTGTTCGACGAACCCCTGTCCAACCTCGACGCAGCACTGCGCGGCACCATGCGGCTGGAGATCAGCGAGCTGCATCATCAGCTCAAGACGACGATGATCTACGTCACCCACGATCAGGTCGAGGCGATGACCATGGCCGACAAGATCGTCGTGCTCAATGCCGGCAACATCGAACAGGTCGGCTCGCCGATGGAGCTCTACAAGACGCCGAAGAACCTGTTCGTCGCCGGCTTCATCGGTTCGCCGAAGATGAACCTGATCGAAGGTGGGCCGGCGGCCAAACATGGCGCCAAGACCGTCGGCATCCGTCCCGAGCATATGAACATCTCGAAGACTTCAGGCGAATGGAAAGCCACGGTCGGCGTCGCCGAGCATCTCGGCTCCGACACGTTTTTGCACGTTCAAGCTGACGGTGTCGGGCCTCTGACGGTGCGCGCCGACGGCGAACTGGCTGCCCATCACGGCGACACGATCTATCTGACGCCGGACAAGACCAAGCTGCACCGCTTCGGCGCCGACGGAAAGGCGATGATGCAATGAGGCTCGAGGGTAGATCGGCGCTGATCACCGGATCGGCGCGCGGCATCGGCAAGGCGTTCGCGGAAGCCTATGTCCGCGAGGGCGCCACGGTGGCCATCGGCGACATCAATCTCGAAGCTGCGGAAAAGACCGCTTCGGAGATCGGCGCAAAAGCCTATGCGGTCAAGCTCGACGTCACCGACCTTACTTCGATCGAGGCGGCGATAAAGGCGATCGAGACAAGGGCCGGCGGGCTGGACATTCTGATCAACAACGCCGCTTTATTCGACCTGGCGCCGATCGTCGAGATCAGCAAGGCAAGCTACGACAGGCTGTTTTCGGTCAACGTCGCCGGCACGCTGTTCATGCTGCAGGCAGCCGCCCGCTCGATGATCGCGGCTGGCCGGGGCGGCAAGATTATCAACATGGCGAGCCAGGCCGGGCGCCGCGGCGAGGCGCTGGTTGCCGTCTACTGCGCCACCAAGGCCGCTGTCATCTCGCTCACCCAGTCGGCCGGGCTCGACCTGATCAAGCACCGCATCAACGTCAACGCCATCGCGCCCGGCGTCGTCGACGGCGAGCACTGGGACCATGTCGATGCCCTGTTCGCCAAATACGAAAACCGGCCGAGGGGCGAAAAGAAGAGGCTGGTCGGCGAGGCGGTGCCCTATGGCCGCATGGGCACGGCGCAAGACCTCACCGGCATGGCGGTGTTCCTGGCCAGCGACGACGCCGAATACATCGTCGCCCAGACCTACAATGTCGATGGCGGCCAGTGGATGAGTTGAGGGGGCGAAGGCGCTCTTCTCCCCGTCTCCTCCACGGGGGGAAGAGCCGTCCCGCTAAAGGGTAAAGCAGATGACCGTGAAACTCTCTTCTTCCATCCTCGCCAAGCTTCCGCCTGAGGTGGCCGGCCCGAAATACGATCGCGCCGCGCTCAGGGCCGGAATCGTGCATTTCGGCGTCGGCAATTTCCATCGCTCACATCAGGCCGTTTATCTCGACGACCTGTTCAATGCGGGCGTCGGCCACGACTGGGCACTTGTCGGCGCCGGTGTCTTCGACGGCGAAAAGGTCGGCCGCGACAAGTTGCAGGAACAGGACTGGCTGACCACCGTGGTCGAGCAGGATTCTGCCCACATGAGCGCCCGCGTCACCGGCGCCATGATCGATTTCCTGATGCCGGGCGACGCGGCCGGGATCATAGAACGGCTTGCCGATCCGGCGATCAAAATCGTGTCGCTGACCATCACCGAGGGCGGCTACTTCATCGACCCGGCGTCGGGCGTGTTCAACCCGACCCATCCCGACATCGTCGCCGATGCGCAGCCGGGAGCAACGCCGAAGACTGTCTTCGGCATCATTCTTGCCGGCCTCTTGCGCCGCCGCGACGACGGCATTGTGCCGTTCACGATCATGTCCTGCGACAACATCCCCCACAACGGCCATGTCACCGCCGATGGCGTCATCGGGCTTGCGCGGCTGATCGATGAGAAACTGGCGACCTGGGTGAGCGAGAACGTCGCCTTTCCCAACGGCATGGTCGACCGCATCACGCCGGCCACCACCGAACGCGAGCGCAGCATTCTGTCGAGCGAGTTCGGCCTCGACGACAACTGGCCGGTGTTTTGCGAGCCGTTCAGGCAGTGGGTGCTGGAGGATCGTTTCACCGACGGCCGCCCGCCGCTGGAACAGGTCGGCGTGCAGTTCGTCAGCGATGTTGCGCCCTACGAGCTGATGAAGATCCGCATCCTCAATGGCGGTCATGCGACCATCGCCTATCCGGCCGGGCTGATGGACATCCACTTCGTCCACGAGGCGATGCAGGAGCCGCTGGTGCGCGGTTTTCTCGACAGGCTGGAGCACGACGAGATCATCCCGACGGTGCCGCCGGTGCCGGACACCGTGCTGGAGGACTATTACAAACTCATCGAGCACCGCTTCTCCAATCCGAAGATCGGCGACACCATTCGCAGGCTTTGCCTCGACGGCTCCAACCGGCAGCCGAAATTCATCATCCCGACCATCGCCGACCGGCTGAAGGCCGGCAAGGGCGTCACCGGTCTGGCGCTGGAATCGGCGCTCTGGTGCCGCTATTGCTTCGGCACCACAGATTCAGGCGGGGTCATCGAGCCCAATGATCCAAGCTGGGACCGGCTGCAGACGACCGCCAGGGCGGCCAAGGCTGCGCCTGCCGCCTGGCTCGCCATGGAGGACATCTATGGCGAGGTCGGCCGCTCGGCGCCGTTTGTCGAAGCCTTTGCCAAGGCGCTCGAGGCACTCTGGGCCGATGGCGCACGTACGACGCTGACGCGCTACCTCGCCGGCAATCTCTAAAGATCGGCTCAATGCATGTCCCCGCTGATGAGGGCCCTGCAATGACGCCTGACCTGGTGATTTTCGACTGCGACGGCGTGCTGGTCGACAGCGAGGGGCTGTCCGTTTCGGCGCTGCTCAGCATGATCACGCTTGCCGGCGGCAGTGTCAGCGAGGATGCCGCCTATGAGCATTTCCTCGGCAAGAGCATGAAAAGCGTTCGCGAAATCCTCGGTCGCGACTTCGGACTTGATATCACCGACCAGCACCTGAGCGAGATGCGCGTCGGGCTGATGCGCAAGTTTCGCGACGAGCTGAAGCCGATCCCCGGCATCGGCCAGGTTCTGCCGAGGCTCGCCATGCCATGCTGCGTCGCTTCCTCCGGCACGCTGGATCGCATCCGCTACGCGCTCGACGTCACCGGGCTGCTCGGGCTGCTCGAGCCGAATCTGTTCAGCGCCGCCATGGTGGCGCGGGGCAAGCCGGCGCCGGACCTTTTTCTCCACGCAGCCGCCAAAATGGGAGCGATCCCGCAAAATTGTCTCGTCGTCGAGGACAGCCCCGTCGGCGTCGCGGCGGCACGGGCGGCGGGAATGCGCGTCCTCGCCTTCACCGGCGGCTCGCATGCCGGTAATCCGGCACTGAAAGCGCGGCTTGCGTCGAGTGAGCCGGACTTTATATTCGCTGACATGCTGCAATTGCCCGATCTGATTGCAGGCCTGGGAGCGAGAGCAAGAATATCTTGACGAAAAGTTTCGTTTGCGCGGTCGATGTCGGCACCGGGAGCGCCCGTGCGGGCATTCTCGACACCAGAGGCACCTTGCTCGGCCGCGCCGAGCATCCGATCGTCATGAACCGGCCGAAGGCCGATCACGCCGAACACGATTCGCAGGATATCTGGTCGGCGGTCTGCATTGCGGTGCGCGCCGCCCGCGAAAAAGCCGGCGTGGCGGCGCAGGATATCGTCGGCATCTCCTTCGACGCCACCTGCTCGCTGGTGGTGCGGGGCAAGGATGGTGGCCAGCTCAGCGTCTCGGTATCAGGCGAAAGGCGCTGGGACACCATCGTCTGGCTCGATCACCGCGCCATTGCCGAGGCCGATGAATGCACCGAAAGCGGCCACGCCGTGCTCGACTATATCGGCGGCGTCATGTCGCCGGAAATGGAGACGCCGAAGCTGATGTGGCTGAAGCGCAACCTGCCGGGAACATGGAACGAAGCCGGCTATCTATTCGACCTCGCAGACTTTCTCAGTTGGAAGGCAACCGGTTCGCTCGCCCGCTCGCAATGCACGCTGACCGCCAAATGGACCTATCTGGCGCATGAAGAGACCGGCTGGCGGCACGACTTCTTCCAGGCCGTCGGGCTCGGCGATCTTTTCGAGCGTGGCAATCTGCCTAACAAGGCCAGCCCGGTGGGCGCCGATATCGGCCGGCTGAGCGCGCAAGCCGCAGCCGAGCTTGGCCTGACCGAACAATGCCGGGTCGGCGCCGGCGTCATCGACGCCTATGCCGGCGCGCTCGGTGTGCTCGGCGGCTTCGCCGGCGACGAAACAAACATCGGCCGGCATCTGGCGCTGATCGCCGGCACTTCGAGCTGCGTCATGGCGATGTCGCCCGACCCGCAGCCCTTTGCCGGTGTCTGGGGTCCGTATTATGGCGCGGCGCTTCCCCGGCTTTGGCTGTCGGAAGGCGGCCAATCGGCCACCGGCGCGCTGCTCGATCACATCATCCGCTGGCACGGCGCCGGCGGTGAGCCGGACGCCGCCATGCACGCCGGGATTGCCCGGCGCGTTGTCGAGTTGCGTAAGATAGATGGCGAAAATCTGGCCGGAAGGCTGCATGTGCTGCCGGATTTCCACGGCAACCGCTCGCCACTCGCCGACCCGCATGCCCTCGGCGTCATCAGCGGGCTGACGCTGGATTCCTCCTTCGACAGCCTGTGCAAGCTCTATTGGCGCACCGCCGTAAGCATTGCGCTCGGCGTGCGCCATGTGCTGGAAGCGCTAAACGAGAACGGCTATCTGATCGACACGCTGCATGTCACCGGCGGTCACACCAAAAACCCGCTGCTGATGGAGCTTTATGCCGACGCCACCGGCTGCACGGTGGTCGAGCCGCTGGCCGATGAGGCGGTGCTGCTCGGCACCGGCATGATCGCCGCCACCGCCGCCGGGCTTTTTCCCGATTTGAACGCTGCCTGCGTCGCCATGCAGCAAGGCGGCAAGACGCGAGAGCCCAATTCGACGGCCGCCGGCCGGTTCGACCGCGACTACCGGGTGTTTTTGGAGATGCACCGGCAGAGGCAGGCGCTGGACGCAATCAGGTAGGCTCGAATGGCCGGCAATGCGTGTGCTATCTCTGGTTCCATCGCCGGATAATTGGCTCGCCAAGGTCGTGTTCATAGCCGAGCACGCTTGTGCTGGCGGTATCCAGCACGAAAAGCGCGCCATCTTGCGGCGGCAGGCCGGCCCAGCGCGCCACCAGCACCCGCAGGAAATGCGAGCTTGAAAACACCAGGACATTGCCATTGACGTCACGCAATTCATTGACGATCCGATCCACCCTCACGCGGACATCCTCTGCCGCCTCGCCGTCAGGGCAGCCGTCGCGAAACAGACGCCAGCCGGGGCGCTCGATGAGGATCTGCTTCGTGGTCAGTCCCTCGTAGGCACCGTAATCCCATTCCGCCAGATCGGCCTTCTTCACGCCGGCCGAACCGAAGCCGGCAAGCGTACAGGTCTTGAAGGCCCGCTGCGACGGGCTCGACCAGACTGCCTGGAACGAAAGGCCCTGCAGCCGCTCAGCGACCCGCCCGGCGGCCGCCTCGCCGGCAGGCGTCAGCGGTATGTCAGTCAGGCCGGTGTGCTTTCCCGACGCGCTCCATTCCGTCTCGCCATGCCGAACCAGATAGATTTCGGGAAATGCGCTCATCGCATGCCTTCTGATGCAACCTGCCCGCTCTTCAGTCCAAGCAACGACGCAATCATAGCGGCTTCTGTGCTCTCTCCAAACAGGCGGACCCAATATGCAGGGCCAAACAGGCGGGATTTGACACACTACGCCTTGCTGGCTCAACGCTTCCCCTGAGCCAGCCCCTTGTCATAGCTGCCCATTTCGTAGACAAGCCGGGCGGTTAATGCGGAATCCGGGCCGATCGCGGCCATTTTCCGCGCTGAGAGGCGGCTTCCGGCCCTTTTTGCCGACGCGCCGCAATCGGATAGGCGAAAAAATGTCTGCGATCGAAGTCGGCGCGCGCGCGCCGGAAAACCTTTGGCGTCAGGAAATCAGGGCGACGCTGGCGCTCGCCTGGCCGATGGTGCTCACCAATCTCGGCCAGACCGCGATGACCGCCACCGACGTTATGATGATGGGGCGGCTGGGTCCGGACACGCTGGCCAGCGGCGCGCTCGGCGCCAATCTCTATTTCATGCCGCTGATCTTCGGGCTCGGCCTGATGCTGGCGACCTCGCCGATGATCGCTATGGAACTCGGCCGCCGTCGCCATTCCGTGCGCGATCTGCGCCGCACCGTGCGGCAGGGCCTGTGGCTGGCGATCCTCATCTCAATCCCGATCTGGATATTTCTCTGGTACGGCGAGGCCGTGTTGCTGGCCATGGGTCAGGAAGCGGCGCTGGCACATCAGGCCGGCATCTACCTGCGCTGGCTCGAATGGGCGGTGCTGCCCTTCTACGGCTATATCGTCCTGCGCTCGTTCATCTCGGCGCTGGAGCGGCCGGGTTGGGCGCTGGTCATCGTCTTCGTTGCCGTCGCCTGCAATGTCTTCTTCAACTGGGTGTTCATGTTCGGCAATCTCGGCGCCCCTTCGATGGGCATCGCCGGCTCCGGCCTCGCTACCACGCTGTCCAGCACGCTGATGTTCGTCGGCATGGCGGCGGTGGTGATGCTTGAGCCGAAGTTTCGCCGTTATCAGCTGTTCGGGCGCTTCTGGCGGGCCGACTGGCCGCGCTTCAAGGGCTTGCTGCGGCTCGGTCTGCCGATCGCCGGCCTCCTCGCTTTCGAGGTGACGATCTTCAACGCGGCAGCCCTTCTCATGGGCCTGATCGACGCGGCCTCGCTCGCCGCGCATGCCATCGCCATCCAGATCGCCTCGATCAGCTTCATGGTGCCGCTCGGCCTCAACCAGGCGGCGACGGTGCGTGTCGGGCTCGCCCATGGCGCCGGCAATCCGGAAGGTGTTTCCCGCGCCGGCTGGACCGCTTTTGTCATTGGCGTTTCGTTCATGGCGCTGATGGGGCTGGTGATGATCCTGTGGCCGCAGCTGCTGATCAGCGCCTTCATCGATCTCGGCGATCCGGCCAATGCCACTGTGATCGGGCTTGCCGTGTCGTTCCTGGCCTTTGCCGCGCTATTCCAGATTTTCGATGGCGCCCAGGCCGTGGCCGCCGGCATGCTGCGTGGCCTGCACGATACCAAGGTGCCGATGATCTATGCAGCGATCGGCTATTGGGGCATCGGCCTGCCGCTCGGCGTGCTGCTTGCCTTCCATTCCGGGCTCGACGGCGTCGGCATCTGGATCGGCCTGTCGTTGGGACTCGCGGTGGTGGCGGCGCTGCTCCTGGCGCGTTGGCTGCGGCGCGACAGGATCGCGCCGCCGCTCTCCTTTGGGCATTGATGAAAGCGGCTTCGTCACGAAGCAGGGCGGAGTCGTGACGTCTATGGATATTTCGTCTGATTTGCACTCGCGGCCTGTGGGCTTAAGTCGCTTTGCAACTCCTTTGGCAGTGGAAGGCCTGAGCACCGCAAGTGCACCGCGCGAGCGAACAGTTTTCGTTGCTTCTGCTGGTGCTCCTTGATGGCTGCTGCGAGCCCTAATCCGTACGGGCCAAGAAAGACGCCGGTTCCCCAGCCCGGCTGCTTTTTTTCGCGAGCGTCGTAGTCCGAAGCCGCCATGCGGGCTTGCTGGCATTCCGGCGACGCCCATTTCCGGTCTTGCTTCGAAAGCGACGCTCCATAGTCGACCGGAGAGGTCGCGCATCCAGCCGCTGTCGCGGCCAACGCGACGAACATTGCAATTCTCATCCCCAAGCCCTTGATAAAGCATTGTAAGAGTCCACAGAACTCTTCTTCCAACAAGGAGATAGCTCCGAAGAGGAGCCGGAAACACGGTTATCGTCACCAATCGTTTTTCACAACGCGGAATCGGTTAATCCCCAATGACTGCTTTTGACCCAAAAGAAGGCTTTCGAACGCTAAGCGCAGAGGCAGCTTGCGAGTTTTCTCTGCCCAGGGGATTGGTTCTTTGACTGACGGTCGCTGCCGGCCGGCCTGCAGGCACCTCTCTGGCGCTGGTAATTAGCCACAGGCCCCATGCCTTCCTCATCCCAGGGTCTGCGCCGCGTCGCTTCGCTCCTTGCTCTGCCCTGGAATGACGAAGCGGAGGGAAGTTTCCGCTAGTCTCAAAGGTTTGCGATTTCCACTGAACGGAACGATCGACGTTCGCTGCCGGTCGCCGACCTGTCAAAATCACTGTGTCAAGGACATCAGTTTGTCGTCGCCCGTCGTTCAAGCGAGCGTGCATATTGCGTCAGCGGGAAGCACATGACGAAGAAGATCAAGGCGACCAGCCCATAGACGGTGAACGGCTCGAAGGTCGCGTTGTTGATGGCGT
Source organism: Mesorhizobium escarrei (assembly GCF_935825525.1). Lineage (GTDB taxonomy): Bacteria > Pseudomonadota > Alphaproteobacteria > Rhizobiales > Rhizobiaceae > Mesorhizobium > Mesorhizobium escarrei. Next base: position 64,035 of record NZ_CAKXZT010000174.1, on the reverse strand, counting down.
TGGATGTCCTGACCAGTTCCTCGAAACCGATGATCGAGGTCAGCGCGGTCGACTTGATCAACTGCACCAGGAAGCCGACGGTCGGCGCGCGGGTGATCGAAAACGCTTGCGGCAGGATGATCAGCCTCAGCTCCTGCAGGTAGTGGAGGCCGAGGCTGGCACCGGCATCCCACTGGCCACGTGGCAGCGCATCGACGCCGCCGCGCCAGATTTCGGCGAGATAGGCGCTGGCGAAGAAGGTGAGGCCAAGTGCTGCGGCGGTCCAAGGTTCTATGCGCAAGCCCAGCATCGGCAGGCCAAAGAACATCAGGAAGAGCTGCATGAGCAGCGGCGTTCCCTGGAAAAGCGCGATGTACCCCGACGCAAGCCGCTGCGCCCATTTATTCTTGGCGATCCTGAAGAACAGCACGACCAAGCCGACCACACCGCCGCCGACGAAGGCCGCCAGTGACAGAAGCACCGTCCAGCGCGCGGCGAGCAGAAGGTTGCGGACGATATCCCAGAAGGTGAATTCGATCATGACACGCCGGCCCCCAGCGCGCGGCGCCCGCCGCTGACCAGCAGCCGGCGCAGCCCCATCGACAGGACGAGATAGACGATCGTCACCACGAAATAGGTCTCGAAAGCGCGGAAGGTGCGCGCCTGCAGCATGTCGGCCTCGTAGGTCAATTCGCGCACTGCGATCTGCGAGACCACGGCCGACTCCAGCATCATGATGATGATCTGGCTGGTCAGCGCCGGAAAGATCACCTTGAGCGCCTGCGGCAGCACGATCTTGACGAACACCTGACGTGGCCTGAGCCCAAGCGCCAGTGCTGCTTCCGTCTGCCCGCGCGGCACCGCGTCAAGCCCGGCGCCGACGATCTCGATCGTGTAGGCCGCCATGTTGAGCGTCATTGCCAGTATGGCGGCCAGCAGCGGATCGAGCCTCACGCCGATGCTGGGCAGCCCGAAGAAGATGAAGAACAGCTGCACCAGGAACGGCGTGTTGCGGATCACCTCGACATAGACGCCGATCGCCCGCTTGAGCAGCAAGGGGCCGTTTCGCCGCCCGGCCGCACCGAGGATGCTGAGGAACGTTCCCGCGAGCGTGGTCACGGCGATCAAAAGGATCGTCGTGGCCGCCCCGCGCGCGATCGCGCCTGTCGCATCGGCAACCCAGCCGAAGTCGAGGCTGTAGCCCATGATAGGTCCTTACCCCGGAGATCAATCCTTGAGGTTGTCGGGATTGAGCGGCGTCTTGAGCCAGGCTTTCGAGCTTTCGTCCAGCTTGCCATCGGCCAGCATCTTGGCGACCGCGTCGTTGACCGCTTGTTTCAGGCGGTCCTCGTTCTTGTTGAGGCCGATATGCGACGGCGAGGTGAGGAGCTGGAATTTCTGCTCCGGCTTCAGTGCCTCCTGGCGGGCGAGCACCTGGGCGCCGACATCGTTGCCGACGACCATCAGCTGGGTCTGACCGGAGATGAAGGCCTGGATGACGGAATTGTAGTTGTCGAAGCGGCGGATGTCGGCCGAGGCGGGTGCTGCCTCGGTCAGCGACGTGTCCTCCAGCGTGCCGCGGTTGACGGCGATCGACTTGTCGGCGAGGTCATCCTTGCCTTCGACCTTGAGCGCGGCCGGGCCGATGACGGCGATATAATAGGGTGCGTAGGCGGCGGCGAAATCGATCACCTGCTCACGCTCCTTGGAATAGCCGACGCTCATCAGGATATCGACGCGCTTGTCGGTAAGATACGGAATGCGGTTCTGGCCGGTCACGCTGACCAAATTGAGTTTGACCTTGAGCTGGTCGGCGATGAACTGCGCCACGTCGATGTCATAGCCCTTGATGCTCATGTCGGCACTGGCCGAGGAGAAGGGCGGAAAGTCGGAGAAAATGCCGACATTGATGGCGCCGGCCTTGGTGATGTCGTCGACGGCGTCGGCATTGGCGGCCTGGGTGGCAAGACCAAGGCCGCCGAGCATCAGCACGGCGGCGATGGATGATTTGAGCTTCATGTGAAGTGTCATTGTCGTTCCCCTGCTGGAAGCTTGTTTTGTTTGAATGCGGCCGCCGGCTCCAGCGCGGCGGTCGCCTTGGAACTTCATGGTCTGATGCGTCAGGCTCGCTTGCCTGAGATCGCCGGGCTGAACACCATCAGGCTGAGGATCTCGAACAGCACCTGCGCGCCGGCATGGGCGGTGTTGGTGGTCGCGTCATACTGCGGCGCCACCTCGACGACGTCGCCGCCGACGATGTTGAGGCCCTTCAGGCCGCGCAGAAGTTCAAGCACTTCCCGCGTCGTAAGCCCGCCGACTTCCGGCGTGCCTGTGCCGGGCGCAAAGGCCGGGTCGATACTGTCGATGTCGAAGGACAGATAGGTCGGGCCATCGCCGACTATTCTGCGCGCCTTCTCGATGATGGCTGGGATGCCGAGGCCGGTCACCTCTTCGGCATGCACCACGGTCATGCCGGATTCGTAGGTGAACTCCCACAGATACTCTGCCGAGCCGCGGATGCCGATCTGGATCGTGCGCGACGGGTCCAGCACGCCGTCGAGCACCGCGTTGCGGAACGGCCCGCCATGGTGGAACTTGGTCATGTCGAAAAGGCCGCTGGTGTCGCAGTGGGCGTCGATATGGATCATGCCGACCGGCGCTTTTTTGCCGACAGCCTTCAGGATCGGGTGGCTGATCGAGTGATCGCCGCCGACCGAAAGCGGGACGACGCCGGCATCGACGATCTGGTTGGTGCGGCGCTCGATGTCGTCATGGCTGGTCTCCAGCCGGTAGCGGCTCTGGAACGGCACGTCACCGATGTCGGCCACCTTCAGCTCATGCGTCGGTGCACATTCCAGGACATGATTGTAGGGGCCGATGCGCTCGATTGCGCGCAGTGCCCTTGGCCCGAAGCGGGCGCCCGGCCGGTTGGTGACGCCAAGGTCCATCGGCACGCCGATCATCGCCACCTGCAGATCGCCGAAATCAGGATTGTCGGCGGCTATTTCCCGGTAAGGCGCGCTGAGGAAGGTCGGGATGCCGGAATAGGGCGCCAGCCGCGTGCCGCTCTTGGAAAAGATCTTGTCGGCGACACGCCGGAATTTTGGGTCGAACATCTCGCCGCCATGGCTTTCGCCGTATTTGCGGCGCAACGCTTCGAGCTTGCCGCGATCATAACCCATGTCGGTCCTCCATGGCTGGTGCAGTGCGGCCATCAATGACGGTCGCGCCGGCTGCCTGCGGATTTCACGTCTTGATGCTGTACGGCCCAAAGTGTCTTGCAGCTGCATTGAAAAATCAATTGATATTGTTAGGGTCTTTGCTGTGAGAAAATCTCACATTAATGTCGAGCACGATCTTATCCAAAACCGGGTCCCACTTCTGGGGATCGTGTTCCTTTGAGGCTCCGATGGCCAAGCGTCTGCCTCCCCTGAATCCATTGCGGGCCTTCGAGGCGACGGCGCGCCATGCCTCGCTGACCAAGGCGGCGGCTGAGCTCAATGTCACTCATGGCGCCGTCAGCCATCAGATCAAGGCGCTCGAACAGTCGCTGGGCGTCAAGCTGTTCGAACGCGCCGGTCAGCGGGTGAAGCTGACGCCGCACGGCGCCGAATTGCTGCCGGCGGTGTCGACCGCCTTCGACGGCATCGCCGCCGCCACGCAGCGCATGACGAGGCCGGCGAGCACCGGCGCGTTGTCGGTGTCCTGCGTGCCGGCGCTGCTGCTGCTGTGGATGATCCCGCGGCTCGGCAGCTTCACCTCGCAATACCCCGACATCAGGCTGACGCTGATCCCGTCCAATGACGCCAGGGACCTTCGCGCGCCGCATATCGATATCTGCGTGCATTATGGCGACGGCAGCTGGACCGATTGCTGGATGCGCAAATGGTCGGGCCTCGAGCTGTTCCCGGTGGTCAGCCCGACGCTGATCAACAACCGTCCGATCCGCACCGTGCGCGATCTCGCCGATCACGTCTTCCTGCACGGCGACGACGGCCGCGAATGGCACACCTGGCTGGCCGCCGCCGATGCGCTGGATCTGGAGCGCGGCCGGCGCCATCATCTCGGCGACGCGCGCATGGCGAGCGAGGCGGCGGTCCACGGCCATGGCGTGGCGCTGGGCGATACGGTGACAGCAAGCGGACTGCTTGCCAGGGGACTGTTGGTCGCGCCGTTCAGCCTGTCGGTGCCGGCGGTCGACGATTTCTATGTCGTCTGCCGCAACGAGATGAGGTCGGCGCCGATCGTGCAGCTGTTCATCGACTGGCTGTTTGCCGAAAAGGAGCAGGCCGACGGCCGCGCCGACGCGCCGGTGGCGGGCCGCATCGGCATTCGCAGGAAGCGTCCGGCGCTGAGAGTGATCGGCGCCAAGACCGCCTCCTGAGGCTGCAGCAGCCGAAGCAGCCCGCTTGCCGCAGGTTTTCTTTTTGTCGGGCCAGCCCGCAAAGCGGGAGGCGCTTTCAAAAATTCAATGCTAAGAGGCATTTGGAGCAATTCCAGGAAGGGTGCGCAGCGGTTTTCCCGGGAAAAGCGCATGGCGCTTTCCTTAGGGAATTACGCTAAATAGAAAGTTAGAGCGAGCAGCGAAGGCGGCATCGAGACATGACCAAGACCGATATAGCGCGGCGCGTCTACAACCACACCTGGAAGCTCGACCCCATCGTCCGCAGCCTGCTCGACACCGATTTCTACAAGCTGCTGATGCTGCAGATGATCTGGGGCATGTATCCCAGGATCGACACCACCTTCTCGCTGATCAACCGCACCACCTCGGTTCGCCTTGCCGAGGAGATCGACGAGGCGGAATTGCGCGATCAGCTCGACCATGCCCGCACCTTGCGCTTCTCGAAGAAAGAGATGATCTGGCTTGGCGGCAACACCTTCTATGGCCGCAAGCAGATATTCGAACCGGAATTCCTCGCTTGGCTCGAGAATTTCCAGCTGCCGGAATACGAGCTTTCCAAGCGCGACGGCCAGTACGAGCTCACTTTCAGCGGTCCGTGGATGTACACGACGCTGTGGGAGATCCCGGCGCTGGCAATTATCAACGAACTTCGATCTCGCGCGGCCATGCGGGCGTTCGGGCCGTTCGCGCTCGACGTGCTCTATGCTCGCGCCAAGGCCAAGATGTGGGCTAAGACCGAGCGGCTGAAAGCGCTGCCGGATATCCGCATTTCGGATTTCGGGACCCGCCGCCGCCATTCCTTCCTGTGGCAGCGCTGGTGCGTCGAAGCACTGAAGGAAGGCATCGGCGAGGCGTTCACCGGCACTTCCAACGTGCTGCTCGCCATGGACAACGACCTCGAGGCGCTCGGCACCAATGCGCATGAATTGCCGATGGTGCTTGCCGCCCTCGCCAACTCCGAAAAGGAGCTGAAGCAGTCGCCCTACAAGGTGCTGCAGGACTGGCAGCGCTATTATGGTGGTAATCTGCTGATCGTGCTGCCCGATGCTTTCGGCACCGCTTCGTTTCTGCGCGATGCGCCGGATTGGGTCGCCGACTGGACCGGCTTTCGCCCCGACAGCGCGCCGCCGATCGAGGGCGGCGAGAAGGTCCTTGCCTGGTGGCGTGAAAAGGGCAAGGACCCCAGTCAGAAGCTGCTCATCTTCTCCGACGGGCTCGAGGTCGAGACCATCGAGGAAACCTACCGTCACTTCCGCGGCAAGGTGCGCATGTCCTTCGGCTGGGGCACCAACCTGACCAATGATTTCGAGGGCTGCGCGCCGACCGAAACCAACCGGCTCGACGCCATCTCGCTGGTCTGCAAGGTCACCGAGGCCAATGGCCGCCCGGCGGTCAAGCTCTCCGACAATCCCGCCAAGGCCACCGGCGACGAAAAAGAGATCGAGCGCTATTTGCGCATATTTGGCGAGAAAGACCGCGTGGAGCAGTTGGTCAAGGTGTGAGGGTGAGGGAACTCTTGGGATAGGATGAGTTCCGTCGCGCCCCCCTCTGTCCTGCCGGACATCTCCCCCACTCGGGGGGAGATCGGCAGTTTCGCCGCCGGCTCTCCCTCTGCAACTTTGGTGATTGGCGAAAGCGGCAATGACGGCGCAATCTCCCCCCGTGTGGGGGAGATGTCCGGCAGGACAGAGGGGGGCGCCGTAGAGCGCTGTCGCTTGGCAATAGCAATGCCCTTTGCGACTTCGTTGGCCCTCCTGTTGCCCACCCCCGCCTTCGCCCATGCCTCCGATCGCGGCCACGTCCTGCTTCTGCCCACCGGCTACTACGTCACCGGCGGCGCGCTAGCCGTTGTCGCCAGTTTCCTTGTCCTGGCACTGCTGCCGTCAGACTTTCCCGACCGCTTCTGGCGGCGGCGTCTGCCGCTTTTCGCATTCGGCGACGGCGCACGAACTGTCGTCAGCCTGATATCCTTTGCCGGCTTTGCAATTCTGGTTGCGGCCGGCCTGTTCGGCAGCCGTGATCCGCTCTCCAACCCGCTTCCCCTGGCGATCTGGACGCTGCTCTGGGTTGGGCTGGTTTTGCTGCAGGGGCTGTTCGGCAATCTCTGGTCATGGCTGAACCCCTGGTACGGGCCCTGGCGTGTCGTTTCCCGCCTGTTCGGCAAGCGCAAGATCGTCAATCGCAAGACATGGCGCCCCCCTCCCTGGCTCGGCTGCTGGCCGGCTTTCGTGCTGTTCTTCGCCTTCGCCTGGTTCGAGTTGATCGACCCGGCGCCCGACGACCCGGCGCGGCTCGCCTGGGCCGCCGGCCTCTATTGGCTGCTGAGTTTTGCCGCCATGCTGGTGTTCGGCTACCGCGACTGGAGCCGGCGCGGCGAGTTCCTGACCGTCTTCTTCGCCATGGTGGCGCGATTCGCCCTGCTTGAGCGCAATGAAGGCAAGCGCAATGAAGGCGGGCGCAATGAAGCCGAGCGCAATGAAGGTGGCCGGCTCAATCTCTGCTGGCCGGGCGCCAAGCTCGGCAATGCCGCGCCGCTGTCGCTCAGCGGCATTGCTTTCCTGCTGCTGGCGCTGTCGTCGGTATCTTTCGACGGCCTGTCGAAAACCTTCTTCTGGCTCGGCCCGTTCGGCATCAATCCGCTGGAATTCCCGGGCCGCACGGCGGTGATCGGCATCGGCAGCTTCGGGCTCGTGCTGACGTTCGTGTTGCTTGCGGCTGCGTTCATCCTTGCCATTGTCCTTGGCCAGCATCTTGCCGGCAGCCCGCATTCCCTCAGTCAGGCCTCAGGGCTGCTGGTCTGGTCGATCGTGCCGATCGCGCTCGCCTATCATGTTGCGCACTATCTGACGTCGCTGCTTATCGACGGCCAATATGCGGTGGCTGCGCTTTCCGACCCGTTTGCGCTGGGCTGGAATCTGTTTGGCACCGCCGACATGCAGATCGAAGCCGGCGTCGCCGCCGGCGCCGGCTCGGCATGGTGGCTGTGGAATATCCAGGCCGGCGTCATTATCATTGGCCACATGCTCGCCGTGCTCGTCGCGCATGGCCTCGCCTGGCGATTGCACCCGCGTCCCGCCGGCGCCGCGCTCAGCCAGTTTCCGCTCACCGTGCTGATGATCGCCTATACGGTCTTCGGCCTGTGGTTGCTTGCCACGCCTTCGGTCGGATGAGACAAAGCCCGGCTTCGATGGCGCCGACTGATCCCCAGGGGAAAGCTCGCTTGCCACGTCAGGGCTTTGATGATTTAGTTTGTACACATGCAATTTTCGGCACTCTTACCAGGAGTGGCTAGCCTCGCTACAGCCATTGGTCAAAACTCAAAAACAAGGGGAACTGCCGTGACTGACAAGAATGGTTTTTTCGATCTCTCCAGAACCGGTCTCACCCGCCGCACGGCGCTCAAGGGGTTGGCCGCGGGCGCCGGCCTTGCCGTCGCGCCTGGGTTCGTGCGCTACAGCCAGGCACAGAGCTCGGCGCCGATAAAGATCGGCTTCCAGTCGCACCGCACCGGCATTGGCGCTGCCTATGGCCGCTGGTACGAGAGGACCACCGCCGCGGCGGTCAAGGCGATCAACGAAGCCGGCGGCATCAACGGCCGGCCGGTCGAGGTGATCATCGAGGATGATGGCACTGATCCCGGCCGAGGCGCCGAAGTGGTCGGCAAATTCGCCACCCAACACAAGACCGACATCGTCTACGGCACGCTGTTTTCGCACGTCGTCATCGGCTCGGCGCCGGCCGCCGGCGAGGCCAAGATGCCCTATTTTGTCGTCAGCGAAGGCCACCACGTCGCCTCGACCAAGCTCAACCGCTACGTCTTGCAGCCCGGCATCACCGACGTGAAGAGCCAGATCCAGGCGATGGCGCCGTGGATCGCGGCGAATGCCGGCAAGAAGGTGACGCAGATATTCCCCGATTTCGCCTTCGGCTATGACCATCGCGACTACCTGCCGCCGGCGCTGAAGGCGCAGGGCGCCGAGGTCATCGCCCAGATCGCCATTCCGCCGACGGAATCGTCCTTCACCAAATATTTCCCGCAGATCCCGGCCGAAACCGAGGTGATCTACCACGTCATGGTCGGGCCGGCGGTGCTCACCTTCGTCAAGGAACTCGGCGAGTTCTACGGCTCCAGCCGGCCGCAGCTGTTCGGCTTCATCGATTCGCTCGAAGCCACCGACATCAACAGCCCCGGCCTCGAATTCCTCGACGGCAGCCATTTCTGGGAGGGTTCGCCGCGCTACGCGCAGCCCGATGATTCCGCTACGCAGAAGGCCTATCGCGCCGCCGTCGGCATCGACGACAACGGCGCCGCCGTCGGCGATCCGAAGGACGTCTCCACCGCCGCGCACATGTTCGGATGCTGGGAAACGCTCTATGTCGTCAAGAAGGCGATGGAGGATGCCGGCTACAAGGGTCCGGAAGACCGCGCCAAGCTGGTCGAGGCGACCGAGGCTTTGACCGAGTTCGCCGAAGGTCCCGAACATCCGCAGGGGCCGAAGACCTTCAACGGCAAGATCCACCAGTGTTTTGGCATCCAGAACATCTCCAAGGTCGAAGGCGGCCGGCTAAACGTCGTCCACAAGACCAAGATCGAGGACGGCCTCTACGAGCCGGAAGGGGATTACACGACCCAGCCGCTGTGAACTTGGTTCTTTAAGCACAGTGCGCTTCGAGCCACCCCCCTCTGTCCTGCCGGACATCTCCCCCTCAAGGGGGGAGATTGGCTGTCATGACTGCTTTCGCCAATCACCAAAGACAGTGAGTGGCCGCCTTCGTACGAACTGCCAATCTCCCCCCTTCAGGGGGAGATGCCAAGTCTTTGCAAAGAGGGCAGGCCAGAGGGGGGTGCTTCGCGCACCCGCTGGTGCTTAGCCGATGCACTTCGGACCTCACCTTCTCCTCGCCGCCCTCGAAGGCCTCGTCACCTCCGCCGTGCTGGCGCTGACGGCGCTCGGCCTGTCGCTTGTGTTCGGCGTCATGCGCGTCGTCAATGTCGCCCATGGCGAGTTCTTCATGCTCGGCGCGGTGCTTGCCTGGGCGATCTCCACGGCGATATCAGGCCATCCGGCGCTCGGCTTCCTGGCGGCGCTGGTGCTGGCGCCGCTGATCGTCGGCCTGATCGCGCTGGTCTCTGAACGGCTGGTGCTGAGCCGGCTGAATTACAATCCGGAAGCCACCATCGTCGCCACCATCGGCATGCTCTACATCATCCAACAACTGGCGCTGACCTTCTACGGTCCGGAGGCGCGGCCAGTGGAGCCGCCGTTCAGCTACCGCATCCTTTTGCCGTGGTTCGGCTACTCCGGCTACAAGCTGTCGATCATCGCCGCATCCGCGCTTCTGCTGATGGCGACCTGGTTCGTGCTGACCCGTACGAAAATCGGCCTCGTCATGCGCGCCACGCAATATGACAGCGAGACGGCGCAGGCCTTTGGCATTCCGGTCGACCGCGTCTATGCCGGCGTCTTCGCGCTCGGCGCCATGCTGGCGGCGGTGGCCGCGGTGCTGATCGTGCCGATCAGCCAGGCGCATTATCTGATGGGACAGGACCCGCTGCTCTTGTCCTTTATCGTCGTCATCATCGGCGGGCTCGGCTCGCTGCGCGGCACCGTCGTCGCTGCCGTGTTCATCGGCCTGTCGGACGGCATCATCTCGGTGTTCTTCTCGCCGACGCTGGCCAAGATCATCGCCACGCTGCTGGTGGCCATGGTGCTGGTGTTCCGGCCGCAAGGCCTGTTCGGGACGGCATCGCGATGAAGGAGGCCTCACCGGCAAAAGCCTATGCGTTGCATCTGGGCGTTATCGCGCTGCTTTTCGCCCTAAGCTTCGTCCTGCTGGAATATCACCACGGGCTGCTCGCCCGCATCATGGTGCTGGCGGTTTTCGCCATGGGCTACAATATGCTGTTCGGCTATGTCGGGCTGCTCAGCCTCGGCCATGCCATGTTCTTTTCGGCTGGGCTCTATGGCGCAGGCCTTGCCGTCATCCATCTCGGCTGGAGCGTGCCGGCCGCCTTCGCCGCCGGCCTTGCCTGCGGCGCGCTTCTGGCGCTGGTGATCGGTCTGCTGGCGCTGCGCACTTCCGGCGTCGCCTTCATGATCGTCACCATGATGTTCGCGCAGGTGTTCTATCTCATAATCCTCTATTTCGCGGCCTGGACCGGCGGCGACCAAGGCCTGGTGGTGCCGCAGTCGGGACGTGTGCTTGTTTTGGGCGACACCTCGCTCGGCCTCACCAACCCGACCGTGCGCTACATGAGCGCGCTGGTCCTGTTCTCGATCGTGCTGCTGGTGACGCTCGGCACAGTCCGCTCCAGGTATGGCCGTGTGCTGGTCGCCATTCGCGAAAACGACGAGCGGACCAAAATGCTTGGCTACGACATTTTTTCCAACAAGCTTGTCGCGGTCGTTGTCTCCGGCACCATCTGCGCGGCTTCGGGCGCCGCCTACGCGCTGCTGTTCGGTTATGTCGGCTCGACCTTCGCCTCGGTGCAATATTCCATCCTGCCGCTGCTCTGGGTGCTGCTCGGCGGTGCTGCGACCACGCTCGGTCCGCTGATCGGCACGCTGTTCATGTACTATGTCGTCGACATCACCAGCGGCTACACCTCGGCCTATCTGCTGATCGTCGGCATCGCCCTCATCCTGCTGGTGCTGTTCTTCCCCAGGGGCATTCTCGGCACCATCCGCCAGCGCTGGCTCGGATGGCTGCCATGATGCCGCTGCTGACGACCAAGGGCCTGTCCCGCAATTTCGGCGGCCTGCGCGCCGTCGACGGCGTCGACTTCGCCATCATGCCGGGCGAGATTCGCGCCGTCATCGGCCCCAATGGCGCCGGCAAGACCACCTTCGTCAGTCTGGTCAGCGGCCGCATCCAGCCGTCGTCGGGCATGATCGTCTTCGACGGCGCCGACATTACCAACCTGCCGGCCTACGCCAGGGTCCGCCTTGGCATCGCCTACACCTTCCAGATCACCAGCGTCTTTGCCAATCTCACCGCTTACGACAACGTCGTACTGCCGGTGCAGCGCACGCTGACCGACGGCCGCTCGAAAGGTGCCGTGCATGTCGGCGTCATGGCGGCGCTGGAGCGCACCGGCCTTGCCGGCCGCGCCCACATGCCGGCCGGGCAATTGTCCTATGGCCATCAGCGCCTGCTCGAAGTGGCGATGGGATTGGCGCTAAAACCGCGCCTGCTGATTCTCGACGAGCCGACGCAGGGGCTGGCCGACGGCGAGATCGACAATTTCATCGGGCTGGTGCGCGAGATCGCCAAAAGCGCCACCGTGCTTCTGATCGAACACAACATGCCGGTGGTCATGCAGGTTGCCGACCGCATCACCGTCTTCAACGCCGGCAAGATCCTGGCCGAAGGCACGCCCGAGCAGGTCCGTGCCAATGCCGAGGTGCAGGACGCCTATCTGGGGACGACCCCATGACGCAGCCGCGGGCTGAAGCCCTGACCATCTCCGGGCTCGATTGCTTCTATGGCGAGGTCCAGGTGCTCTACGGCCTCGACCTCGTGCTGAACAAGGGCGAGGTGCTTTGCCTGTTCGGCCGCAACGGCGCCGGCAAGACGACGACGCTGAAAGCGATCATGGGCCTCGTTCCCTCACGCGCCGGCTCGATCAGGCTCGACGGCAAGGAGTTGACCGGCCTGCCGGCGCATGACGTGCCAAAGGCCGGCGTCGCCTATGTGCCGCAGGGCCGGCGGCTGTTCGCCGAGATGACGGTGGCGGAAAACATCGAGATCGGCCTGATGGCCCGCGGCAGGGGCAAGACGACGCGCGAAATCGTGCTCGACCTTTTTCCGCTGCTGCGCCAGCGGCTCAGACAACGCTCCGGCACGCTGTCGGGCGGCGAGCAGCAGATGCTGGCCATGGCGCGGGCCCTGTGTCTCGAGCCGCAGGTGCTTCTGCTCGACGAGCCGACCGAAGGGCTGATGCCGTCGATGATCGCAAAAATCCGCGAGACGGTCGCGAAGCTGCGCGAGCTTGGCGTCTCGACGATCCTGGTCGAGCAGCGCGTCGATGCCGTGCTGTCCGTCGCCGACCGGGTCGCGTTCATCGAGAACGGCCGCAACCGCGAGACCGTCGACGTCGAGGAGCTTCGCGCCGATCCGTCGGCGGTCCGCCGCTATGTCGGAGTAGGGTAGTCACCCGAAGAACAAAAAGCCGGCAAGCAAAAATATCGGGATCAGCACCGCGCCTGACCACGCCATGTAGCCGAAGAAGCCCGGCATCTTCACGCCGCGATGCCTGGCAATGGCGTAAACCATGAAATTCGGCGCATTGCCGATATAGGTGTTGGCGCCCATGAACACCGCGCCGGTCGAGATCGCCGCCAGCGTCGAGGCGAAGGTGGTCATCAGATGCTGCGGATCGCCGCCGGCGAGCTCGAAGAACACCAGATAGGTCGGCGCATTGTCGAGGAAGGAAGACAGCGCTCCGGTCATCCAGAAATACGCCAGGTCGTTGGGCTCACCCGTTGGCGAACTCACCAGCGAGACCAGCGGCGCCAGCGCGCCGTCGACACCGGCCCGGAGAATGGCGATGACCGGCACGATGCAGATGAAGATGCCGGCGAAAAGTTTCGCCACCTCGGCGATCGGCTCCCAGTGGAAGTTGTTCGCCTGCCTGTGGCTCTTGTGCGAGACGCCGAGCGAAAGCAAGGCAAGCGCCAGGATGATGGCGTCGCGCACGAGGTTCTGCAATTCAAGGCTCACGCCCTGGACGGAGAAAGCCACGCCCGGTTTCCAGGTCGCCGAAAGCAGGATCGCGCCGATCACCCCGGCCAGCAGCGGGAGGTTGGCCAGGCCTCGGATGCGCACTTTCGTGTCCGGTGTCGGGTCCTTGATCTTCGGCGCGCCGGCCTCGCGGCGATGCAGGATGATGTCCATGGCCAGGAAGACGGCCAGCACCAGGCCGCCGACGAACAATGTCTCCTGATAGAGATTGGCAGCGGTCCAGAAGAAATCGACGCCGCGCAGGAAGCCGACGAACAGCGGCGGATCGCCGAGCGGCGTCAGCGAGCCGCCGATGTTGGACACCAGGAAAATGAAGAAGATGACGACATGGGCGTTGAACGGCCGGTTGTCGTTGGCGCGCAGGATCGGCCGGATCAGAATCATCGAGGCGCCGGTCGTGCCGATGACCGAGGCGAGCATCGCCCCGATCAGCAGCAGTCCGGCATTCACCAGCGGAGTGCCGTGGATGTTACCGGCGACAAGGATGCCGCCCGAAATGGTGAACAGCGCAAACAGGAGAATGATGAACGACATGTATTCGGTGAGCAGCGCATGCAGCACCGCCTCCGTGGCCGAAGCCATGCCGAACGCAACAGCCAGTGGCACGACCGCAAGCGCCGCCCAGAGAAGGGTGATCTTGCCGTAGTGATGCTCCCAGACACGGTGGAAGAGCAGTGGCCCGGTGGCGATCGACAGAAGCAGGCCGGCAAAGGGCAGCGCCCACCACAGCGACATTGTTTCGCCCGGCAACTCGTGGGCCTCGGCTGCGAGCGCCATTCCTGGAAACAGGGTGGCGACTGCCATCCCGGCGCCCGCCGTCAAAGCCGCCGCAAACCGCATAAAGCCCCCTCTGGAAGTGTGTCGAATGCGATTGGTGATGTTCAAGCCAGCGTTACGCCGGCATCGCGCATTCGGTTCAGCATCGTCTCGAGTGAGCCATTGAGATTGATGCCGCGGCAGGCGTCGAGCCGCACTGTCGTGTAAAAGCCGTGCTTGACCGCATCGAGCGCCGAGAAGGCTACGCAATAATCGGTCGCCAGGCCGACCAGGGTCAGTGTGTCGATGCCGCGCTCCTTGAGATACCCGGCAAGGCCAGTCGGCGTCGCATGGTCGTTCTCGAAGAAAGCCGAATAGCTGTCGATCTCCGGGCGGAAACCCTTGCGGATCACCAGTTCGGCCCTGGTCCAGGCAAGACCCGAATGGAAATCCGAACCCAGGCTGCCCTGGATGCAGTGGTCGGGCCACAGCGTCTGCGGGCCGTAGGGCATCTCAATGGTTTCGAACGGCTGCTTGCCGGGATGACTGGAGGCAAAGCTCGAATGGCCGGCGGGATGCCAGTCCTGCGTCAGCACGACATGTTCGGTCCGCCGGATCAGGTCGTTGACCAGCGGCACGATCTCGTCGCCGCCGGCCACCGCCAGCGCGCCGCCCGGGCAGAAATCGTTCTGCAGGTCGATGATGACAAGCGCTTCGTCGGCCATCCAGCCTCCCTCTTGTTTGTCGCGGAGGCATGACCCGAACCGAAAATCTCCGGTGTTCGATCCTGCCGAAAATGCCGCTGGCGCGACCGATGCCGAAACTTGACCAGATGGCCGGCTGCGTCAACTCCAAGGGCGTAACAAATGCGTGCCGTCGCGCCGATGCCGGCGCTGGCGCCAAAACTCCGGCTTTGACAATTCCTGCTGGCTTGATATCATTTGCATACGAATGAATTTGCCGGTTTCGGATGCCGGTAGCATCCGTCTGGAACCCTTTTCTGGGAAGGCCCATTTTTGAGAAGGCCCTTTTTCTGGGAAGGCCATTGTTTCTGGGAAGGCAAAGCGTGATCCGTTACGCGAAACCCACCACGGTCGACGAGGCGCTCGCTTTGCTTGGCGAGGCTCGGTGGCGCATCCTTGCCGGCGGCACCGATTTCTATCCGGCACAAGGAGCCAAGCCTTTCCGCGAAAACGTCCTCGACATCAACGGCCTGGCGACGCTGCGCGGTATTGCTGAAACCGACAGCCATTGGGTCATCGGCGCGCGCACGACCTGGACCGATCTTGTCCGTCATCCGCTGCCGACGGCTTTCGATGCGCTGAAACAGGCGGCGCGGGAAGTCGGCTCCGTCCAGATCCAGAACGTCGCCTCCATCGCCGGCAATCTCTGCAACGCCTCGCCGGCGGCCGACGGCGTGCCGGCGCTGCTGGTTCTCGACGCCGAGGTCGAGCTGCGCTCGGTGGCGATGGTCCGCCATCTGCCGCTGGAAAAGTTCATCCTGGGGAACCGCCGCACGGAATTGCAGCCGGGCGAAATGGTCACCGCCATCCGCGTACCGAAAGAAGCGGCCACCGGCAGGTCGGCTTTCGTAAAACTCGGCGCGCGCCGCTATCTCGTCATTTCCATAGCCATGGCGGCCGCCCGCCTGACAATTGAGGATGGCATCGTCGGCAACGCTGCCGTCGCCGTCGGCTCCTGTTCGGTGGTCGCCAAGCGTCTTGCAAGTGTCGAAGCAGCCTTGCGCGGCCTCCCGGTCGACGACGCTCTCGTCGCTGCGATCCGGTCCGCAGCGATGGACGAGCTTTCGCCGATCGACGACGTGCGCGGCAGCGCCGAATACCGGCTAGACGCCGCGCGCGAGATCGTCGCCCGCGCCGTGCTCGGCGCCGCGGGTCACGCGTCGAATGACAAGGCGGTGGCCGCATGAGCATGGCTCAGCCTGGCATGACCGAAGTGCAGTCTGACGTGACTGAAGCTCAGTCTGGCATGAGCGGAGCTCAGCCTGGCATGACCATGGAGCGCGCCGACATCGCCTTCGAGGTCAACGGCGCCGCCGTTTCTGTCTGCGTGCCGCCGGTTCGCCGTCTCTCTTCGGTGCTGCGTGACGAACTGCGCCTGACCGGCACCAAGGTCGGCTGCGACGCCGGCGACTGCGGCGCCTGCACGGTGCTTGTCGACGGCGAACCCGTCTGCGCCTGCCTGATGTCTGCGGCTTCTGCCGCCGGCACCGTGGTGACCACGGTCGAGGGTCTCGCCAACGGCAGATTGTCGGCGCTGCAGGCCTCGTTCCTCGACCATGGCGCGGCGCAATGCGGCATCTGCACCCCCGGCCTGCTGATCGCGGCAACCGCACTGCTGGAGAGGACGCCCAATCCCACCGAGGCCGAAACCCAGGATGCGCTCGGCGGCGTCCTCTGCCGCTGCACCGGCTACCGCAAGATCGTCGCCGCGGTGATGGATGCGGGACGCTTCGCGAGCGAATTTTCGAAGGACGGCGCAGCCCCTCATCCGCCTGCCGGCACCTTCTCCCCGTATAGTGACGGGGAGAAGCGACAAGCTCCAGCGCCGGCGTTTCCCTCTCCCC
Organism: Mesorhizobium escarrei; assembly: GCF_935825525.1. GTDB lineage: Bacteria > Pseudomonadota > Alphaproteobacteria > Rhizobiales > Rhizobiaceae > Mesorhizobium > Mesorhizobium escarrei. The sequence goes on along the minus strand of NZ_CAKXZT010000174.1, from coordinate 47,563 downwards.
GTTCTGACCGCAGAATGCCAATCTCGGGCCACGCCGTCGGCTCCTCTCCAATCCGGCTCGACGGCCTGCCTAAAATCACCGGCGGCGAAAAATTCGGCGGCGATTCCTTCCCGGCCGAAGCGTTGGCGGTGCTGGTGGTTCGCTCGCCGCATTATCACGCCCGCTTCGCCTTCGGCGATCTCGACTCCTGGGTGAAAGCCCATCCCGGCATCGTTGGCGTCTTCACCGCTGCCGATATTCCGGGCAAGAACTGCTTCGGCGTCATTGCGCCTTTTGCCGACCAGCCGGCGCTGGCCGAAAATTTTTCGCGCTTTCGTGGCGAGGCGGTGGCGCTGGTTGCTGGCGAGCGCGAGGCCATCCTCGATCTCGATCTTGCGGATTTCCCCGTTCGTTGGACCGAGTTGCCGCATTTTCTGCAGCCTTGCGAGGCGCAGGCCGGCGGGGCAAAACTGATCCACGAGAATCGGCCGGCAAACCTGCTCACCACTGGCTTCGTCGAGCGCGGTGACCCCGAAGCCGCCCTTGCCGACGCAGCCTTCACCGTTTCCGGCGCCATCGACACATCCTATGTCGAGCACGCCTATATCGAGCCGGAAGCCGGCTATGCCTATATGGACGGCGATACGCTCGTTGTCGTCGCCTGCACGCAGGCGCCGTACATGGACCGCGACGACGTCGCAAAGGTGCTTGGCCTTGCCGTCGACAAGGTGCGTATCGTGCCGACCGCCACCGGCGGCGGCTTCGGCTCAAAGCTTGACGTCTCGTTGCAGCCGCTGATCGGCCTGGTCGCGATGAAGACCGGGCGGCCGGCGGCGCTCGCTTATACCCGCAATGAATCGATGATCTCGACCACCAAGCGTCATCCCGCCGAGATGAAGGCGACCATCGCCGCCGATGCCGATGGCCGCGTCATCGGCATGGTTTTTGCCGGCGATTTCAACACCGGCGCCTATGCGAGCTGGGGACCGACCGTCGCCAACCGCGTGCCGGTGCACGCCTCCGGTCCCTATGCGACGCCGAACTATCGCGCCGAAGGCCGCGCCATCCACACCAATGGGCCGATCTCCGGCGCCTTCCGCGGTTTCGGCGTGCCGCAGGCGACGATCATGCAGGAAACGCTCTATGACGAGTTGGCCGAAAAGCTTGGGCTGGATCGGCTTGATTTTCGCCTGAATAACTGCCTTCGTAACGGATCCGAAACGGTCACCGGCCAGAGGCTGGAATCGGGCGTCGGCATCGCCGAGTGCCTTGAAGCGCTGCGGCCGCACTGGAAGCGCGCGCTTGCCGATGCCGATACATTCAACAGTGCAAATGAGACCCGGAAACGTGGTGTCGGTGTCGCCTCGTGCTGGTATGGCTGCGGCAACACCTCGCTGCCCAATCCGTCGACCATCAGGGTCGGCATCTCCGCCTCTGGCGATGTCGTCCTGCATCAGGGTGCGGTCGATATCGGTCAAGGTTCGAACACGGTCATTGCCCAGATCTGCGCCGACGCGGTCGGCCTGCCGCTGGAAAAATTCCGCCTGAAAAGCGCCGACACGGCGATCACGCCGGACGCCGGCAAGACGTCCGCCTCGCGCCAGACCTTCGTGACCGGCAAGGCCGCCGAAAAGGCCGGCCGCGCCTTGCGCGAGACCATGCTGCGGTTTGCCAATGTATCGGAGAAGGCGGCGGTCGCTCTCGATGGCACAAGCCTGATCATCCGCGAGGGCGAAGCGACACGGCATATCGATTTGTCCACGCTGAAGGCCGATGCCGACGGCTTGGTCTTTCGCGCCGAGGAAAGCTATGACCCGCCGACCCTGCCGCTCGATGCCAAGGGCCAGGGCAAGCCCTATGCCGTCTATGGCTACGGCGCGCAGATCGCAGAACTGGAGGTCGACCTCAAGCTCGGCACGGTGAAGCTGATCAAGATCACCGCCGCGCATGATGTCGGCAAGGCGATCAATCCGCTGCTTGCCGAAGGCCAGATCGAGGGCGGCATCGCACAAGGCATCGGCATGGCGCTGATGGAGGAGTACATCCCCGGCCGCACCGAGAATTTGCACGATTACCTAATCCCGACGATCGGCGACGTGCCGCCGATTGAGACCATCCTGATCGAAGTTCCGGATCCGGAAGGACCCTGTGGCGCCAAGGGTTTGGGCGAGCATGTGCTGATCCCGACGGCGCCGGCGATCCTCAATGCCATCCGTCATGCCACCGGCGTCCTGGTCGCCAAACTTCCGGCGACGCCGAGCCGCATCCGCGCCGCCATCCGCGACAAGGAGGCACGCCGATGAGCGAGCTTGCCGAACGTTTCGAGACGCATGATCCCGGCGAGAAGCAAGTGGCGGAAAAGATCCGCTGCGATGCCTGCCCGGTCATGTGCTACATAGCGGATGGCCGCACAGGCGCCTGTGATCGCTACGGCAATGTCGGCGGCAGGATCGTGCGGACGGATCCGCTGACCATCCTCGACCACGCGACCGAGGCCGGCGGCGCGGTCGTGCCGTTTGTCGCCGAGGGCGAAGAATGGGACGGCGAACTGGTCAACACCGGCCGCCGCTTCGTCACCGCGATCGGCGCCGGCACCACCTATCCCGACTACAAGCCGGCGCCTTTCGTCGTCAGCCAGGAGGTCGAAGGCGTCGATCTCGTCACCGTCGTCACCGAGGGCATCTTCTCCTACTGCGGCGTCAAGGTGAAGATCGACACCGACCGGCATATCGGTCCCGAAACGGCGACGGTTCGCGCCGGAGGCGAGGCGATCGGCCATGTCACGACAGGCGAATATGGTTCGCAGATGCTGTCGCTGGGCGGCGTGCATCATCTGACCGGCGGTTCGAAAGCCGAAGGCCGCGCCACCTGCGATGCGCTGCTCAATCTGTGCAACCGCAAGCCGGTCGAACTCACAATCGACGGCGGTGCCGCGGTCGTCGTCGAGGCCGGCAAGCCGCCGGTCATCGACGGCAAGCTCGAACAGCGGATGCGCGTCGGCTGCGGCTCGGCCACCATCGGCATGTTCGCCACCCAGTGGCGCGGACTGGTCGACGAGGTGGTGGTGGTGGACGACCACATCACCGGCGTCGTCTCCGAGCATCAGGCGGGCAAGGTGCTCGGCTGGCAGGACACCGGCATAAAAATCATCGGCCGCCGTTCGACGCCGGGCCGCTATTTCAAGGTGTCGGAACCCGGCCTCGGCTGGGGCGGCACCAGCATTTCCGACCCGCTGTCGATCCTTGGTGAGTGGAATGCAAAGAAGGGCGCGCGTCCCGGCCTGTCGCTGCTGATGGTCTCGACCACCGGCGAGCAGTTCGCCTATTACGAGCTCGACGACGCGTTGAAGCCGGTGCAGAAACCGTTCCCCGAGCGGCTGCAGAAATCCGTCGGCCTGATCGAGGACAATTGCGAGCCGGCGCTGTGCACCGTGCTGTTCGTCGGCGGCGCCGGCGGCTCGCTGCGCGCCGGCGTCACCGAGAACCCGGTCAATCTGACCCGCTCGGTGCAGGGCCTGACGACGTATGTGACCGTCGGCGGCGCGCCGGCCTATGTCTGGCCGGGCGGCGGCATCACGCTGATGGTCGACGTCACCCGCGTGCCGGAAGGCGCCTTCGGCTATGTGCCGACGCCGGCGCTGGTGGCGCCGATCGAGTTCACCCTGCGCCGCGACGATTATATCAGGCTCGGCGGCTACGAAGCCGAGATCCGCAGCGTTGACGACATTCTCGCCAGAGGTGGCGAGTATCTCAACCCGCGCCGCGGCACGGCTGCGCCGGCCCGCAATCCGTGGCCGCCGCTGGCGCAGTTGCGGCGTGCAGCCGGCAACGGGGCCGGGTGATGAACGGGCCGCAGGCACATTGGCTTGAGGACGGCAGGCGGCTGCATCTCAATTATGGCCCGATCGACCTGATCATCGAGGCCTTTGGCGATGTCGACGAATGCCGCGCCGCCTATGGCCAGGCGGTGGCGCGGTTCCGGACAATCCTGCCGCAGCTCGTCGACGAACTGCCGGAACTGCGCCGGCCTGCCTCGTCGCGGCCCCGTGCTTTCGCTGGCCCGACGGCGCGACGCATGGAAGCGGCTGTTGTTCCGCTAGCGAAACAATTCATCACGCCAATGGCTGCGGTCGCCGGTTCGGTAGCCGACGAAATGCTTGGTGCGCTGCTGGCCGGCCGCCGGCTCGATCGCGCCTATGTCAACAATGGCGGCGACAGCGCGATCCATCTCGGCAATGGCCGGTCCATGACGCTTGCCATTGCCGGGACAGGCCATGGACTGGCAGACCGTATCACGATCCGCGCCGAAGACGGGATCCGCGGCATCGCGACAAGCGGCTGGCGCGGCCGTTCCTTTTCGCTCGGCATCGCCGACGCAGTCACCGTGCTGGCGCGGACCGGTGCTGAAGCCGACGCCGCTGCGACCCTGATCGCCAACGCCGTCGACCTGCCCGGTCACCCCGCCATCGAGCGCATGCCGGCGCGCGATCTGGCGCCGGACAGCGATCTCGGCGATCGTTTGGTCACCCAAGCCGTCGGCGCGCTTTCATCAGGCGAAATCGCCGCCGCGCTCGACAGTGGGATCGCTGTCGCCGAAGATTTTCGGCGACATGGCCTGATTGCCGCTTCAGCCTTGTTCCTTGCCGGTCAGGCACGGATCGCCGGCCCCATGGCGCTCGTTGCGCCCAACGAGAAATCAAGGAAGGAAATTGCCCATGCCTGAGTTTGCGATCCGCAAGGTTGCGGTGCTGACCGAAGAGATATTTCACGAAGGCGGGCCGGTGGCGAAGGTGCCACGCCGCCGCGCCGCCGCCATGGCGGTGGTGAAGAACCCATTCGCCGGCCGTTACGTGGAAGACCTCCGGAGCGCCATGGACGATCTGAAGCCGCTCGGGCTGCTGCTCTCCGACAAGCTGATCACCGCATTGGGCGGCGACGTGAAACAGATCGACGGCTACGGCAAGGGCGCCATCGTCGGTATTGCCGGCGAACTGGAGCATGGCGCGCTGTGGCATGTGCCTGGCGGCTATGCCATGCGCGAGCGGCTCGGCGACGCCAAGGCAATCGTGCCATCGGCAAAGAAGGTCGGCGCCTTCGGCGCGCGGCTCGATGTGCCGCTCGGCCATATCAACGCCGCCTATGTGCGCAGTCATTTCGATGCCATGGAGGTCGGCATTAGCGACGGGCCTCGTCCCGACGAGATCCTGTTCTGCCTCGCCATGACCTGCGGCCCGCGCGTGCACGACCGCATGGGCGGCCTCGCGGCAAAGGACATCAAGGCATGGGACGGACTGCGGTGAGCGCCGAAGACGTCAAGCTCAAGCTTGTCGAGGCCGAGGAGCCCGACGAGAACGATTACCGCCTGCAGGAGCAGGTCGGCTTCATCCTGCGCAAGGCGCACCAGCGCCATGTCTCGATCTTCGCCGCGCACATTGCCGACCTGACACCGCCGCAATTCGCCACCCTGGCCAAATTGCACGATGTCGGCGAGACCTCGCAGAACCAGCTTGGCAGCCTGATCGCCATGGACGCGGCGACGGTGAAAGGCGTCATCGACCGGCTCAAGGCGCGCGGCCTGGTCGAGCTTTCCAAGCATGAGGTCGACAAAAGGCGCCTGCTGGTCAATCTGACCGCTGAAGGCCGCAATGCCGTCGAGCGGCTGATCCCGATCGCCCGCGACATCACGCAGGAAACTTTGGCGCCGCTTTCCGCCAAGGAGGCCGCGATTTTCATGAAGCTTTTGGCCAAGCTGGCGTGAGCGCGGCCTTGGTCAGCGCTGCCCCTCACCTGCCTGCCGGCATCCTCTCCTCACTATACGGGGAGAACGTGCCGGCAGGCGGATGAGGGGCGGCGCTACGCTATGCCTCTCATGCCACCGTCTCCGGTGTCTCAGAGCCCGTGCTCCTTCAGGATCTGGGCGGCATTTTCCTTGGTGATCTTCTGCGTCGGCAGCGTGATGGTCTTTTCGACCCTCTCGCCGTTCAGAAACTTGATCGCCTGCCGCAGCCCTTCGGCACCCGGCGTCACATAGGTGAACGTCGCCGTCAGTTCACCATTGGCAACAAGCTGCACGCCTTCATTGGGCAGGCCGTCGATGCCGATGAACTTGATGTCCTTCTCGCGTCCGACATCCTTGGCGGCAAGGTAGGCGCCGTAGGCCATCGGATCGTTGTGGCCATAGACGAGGTCGATCTTCTCGTTGTTGCGCAGTGCCGTGGCCATGATGTTGTAGGCCTGGTCCTGTTTCCAGTCGCCCGACTGCTTGTCGAGCAGGTACTTGATGCCCGGCTCCTTGTCGGTGAATTCATGGAAGCCTTCATGGCGGTCATGTGCCGGCTGGGTGCCCATGCCGCCCCAGATCTCTACGACATTGCCTGATGCCTTGCCCTTGCCGCCGAGCAGCTCGACGGCATATTCACCGGCAGCCCGGCCGATCAGCTTGTTGTCGCCGCCGACGAACTGCGTATAGTCCTTGGTCTCGACGTTGCGGTCGAGCACGAAGACCGGGATCTTGGCGTCGATCGCCTGCTGCACGACGCCGGTCAACCCCGCGGATTCTTTCGGCGACACCAGCAGCGCATCGACCTCCTGACGGATCAGGTTCTCGACATCGGCGACCTGCTTTTCCGTCTTGTCCTCGCCGTCGGTGATGATCAGCTCGACTTCCGGATGCTTGGCGGCTTCGGCCAGGATGTCCTTGTTGAACTGGGCGCGCCACGGCTCGATGGTCGTCACCTGGGAGAAGCCGATCTTCCACTTCTTGTCCTGCGCGTAGGCGTTGCCGTTGGTTAAAAGGGCGGTCGTGGTCAGCAGCGCCGCGGTGACAGCGGCAAGCTTCAACAATTCACGTCGTTTCATTTCTTGTTTCCTCCAAGATTTAGAGACGGGGTCTCTTTTGACGGCCGCTTTGCCGCGGTCGTTTCCTTGTGCGCCTGCCCGCCCCAGAGAGGCGCAAATACCAGGCGCAGATAGAAGAGAAGATCAAAGGCATTGCGCTCCTGCACGAGCACGGTGCCGATGATGATCATCCCCTTCAGTACGAGCTGAAGGTTCGAATTGATGTTGTGCAATTGCAGGATATTCGAGAGCAGTCCGAAAATCAGCACGCCGCAGAATGTGCCGATGAGGCTGCCGCGTCCGCCCATCAGGCTGGTGCCGCCGATGACCACGGCGGCGATGGCATCGAGCTCCAGCCCGGCGCCGGCATCCGGCTTGCCTTGCCTGTATTGCGCGACATAGAGCACCGCCGCCACGCCGGCCAGCAGCCCGGACACGGCGTAGGTGGCGATCTTGACGCGGCCCGCGGCAATGCCGGACAGCCGCGCCGCCTCTTCATTGCCGCCGATGGCGTAGACATAGCGGCCGAACGGGGTGAAACGCAGCACCGCGCCGTAGATCAGGATCGCTGCGAGGAAGAACAGGCCCGGCATCGGGATCACGCCGAACACCAGCGAGCGCAGCATTTCGAAATCGGCGGTGGCGTTTGACCCGGTGTAGACCGGCAGTACTGCATTGTTCTGGCCGGCGGTCAGCCGGGCAATGCCGAGCGCCGTCACCATCATCGCCAGTGTGACGATGAAGGGCTGCAGCCGCCCGGCAACGATGATGAAGCCGTTGAGCGCGCCGAACAGCAAGCCGACGCAAGGCGCCACCAGCCGCCGAGCACGCCGAATTTGGAGCCGACCTGCGGCAGCAGGTACCACAGCACGAGACTGCAGAGGATCACCCCGACAATGCCGGGCGTGACCAGCCCACGAATGCTATCCAGCCTGATGGCGTGGGTGGCCTGCGGGCCGGCGCGGGATTTTTCGATGTTCAGGAGGATGAAGCGGGTGACCAGGATGCCGAGGCAAAGGGCGACTACGGCAACTGTCGGCACCCCCAGCACCACCGCCGGCGTGACGCCCGGAACCGTCAGCAGCATGGCGCAGACCACGGTGCAGATCGCCATCAGCGAGCCGACGGAAAGATCGATGCCGCCGGTGATGATCACCGCCGTCATGCCGGTGGCGATCAGGCCGGTGGTCGACACCTGGCGCAGCACATCGAGCAGATTGCCGTAGGACAGAAAAATGTTGTTGCCCTTGGAGCTGATCGGCGAGCCCAGCACGCCGATCAGGAAGATGGCGATCAGGCCCCAATAGAGCTTCGTCCGGGACAGGATGTTCAAGATGCTCATGCGGCAGGCCTCGTCATGGTCCGGCGCGGCGCCGCGAGCCGCATGATGGCCTCCTCGCTGGCTTGCGCGCGCGACAGGATCCCCGTCTGGCGACCATCGGCCATGACCAGGATGCGATCGGAGAGATGCAGCAGCTCCGGTAATTCCGAGCTGATGACGGCGATGGCGAGCCCGTCTCGCGCCAGTTTGAAGATGAGGTCGTAGATCTCCCGCTTGGCGCCGACATCGATGCCGCGTGTCGGCTCGTCCAGCAGCAGCACCCGCGGCCGCGTCGCCAGCCATTTGCCGATCACGACCTTCTGCTGGTTGCCGCCGGACAGTGTGCCGGCCGGCTGCTCGATGGTCCCGCAGCGAATGCCAAGCGCCTTGACTGCGTGCCGCGCCAGACCTTGCTCGCCAGACAGTGAGCGGAGGCCGAACCGCGCCAGCGCGCCGACCAGCGGCAGCGCGACATTGTCGGTGATCGAGGCCTGAAGATGCAGGCCTTGCGTCTTGCGGTCCTCCGTCACCAGGGCGATGCCGAGCCGGCGAGCGTCGCGCGGCGAACGAATTTCCACCGGCTCGCCGTCGAGCCGGATTTCGCCGCCGGCACGGCCGCCGCTGGAACCGAAGATGGTCTCCAGGATTTCAGTGCGCCCCGAGCCGAGCAGCCCGCCTATCCCCAGAATTTCGCCTTCGGCAAGATCGAAGCCGACGCCGTCGAGCGCGGTGCGCCAGCCGTGGCGGTCTGGTTTCGACAGCGATAGGCCGCTTACGGAGAGGACGACCTTGCCGCTGGTACCACGCTCTTCCTGGGAAGAGGCAAGCAGGTTTCGCCCGACCATCGCCGAAATGATGGTGTCTTCATCGAGCTTTGCCATCGCCTCGGTCAGCACGCGGCGTCCATCGCGAAAAACGGTGACTCGGCTGGCCAGATGCATGACCTCGTCGATGCGGTGCGAGATATAGACGATCGCCACCCCGTTGTCGGCGAGCTGGCGGATGATCCGGAACAGCCTCTGGCATTCGGCCGGCGAAAGCGCGGAAGTCGGCTCGTCCATGATCAGGATGCGCGCCGACATCGACAGTGCCTTGGCGATCTCGACCAGCTGCTGCTCGCCGACACGCAGGCTGCCGACCCGCGCTTCCGGGTTGAGCTCGATGCCGAGCCTCTGCAGCAGCGCGCCGGCGGCATGGCTGCTTGCCTTGCGGTCGACGATAAGTCCGGCGATCAGCTTCTCGCGCCCCAGGAAGATGTTATCCGCAACGCTGAGCTCGGGGACGAGATTGAGTTCCTGGTGGATGATGGCGATGCCGGCATGCTCGGCGTCGCGGACGCCGGCGAAACGGACCGAATGGGCATCGACGTTCACCGTTCCGTCATAATCCGTATAGATGCCGGAGAGGATTTTCATCAGCGTCGACTTGCCGGCGCCGTTTTCCCCCATCAGCGCATGGATCTCGCCGCGCCGCAGCTCGAAGCCGACATCGACGAGTGCGGCGATGCCACCGAACGCCTTGGAGATGTGCTCGGCGCTCAGAACGACAGCCGAGCGGTCGGCGGCGGCATCTCCGGACGGGATGGAATTGCCATGCTCCATGACAAGAACGGCCTCCCTTCCGTTGTCGTCGAACATCTCAAACGCTAATCTAAACGTTTCGAACATGTCAAGTCGCTATCTGACGAGGCGGGATTGATGCATTTCAATTCTTGCGCAAATCTGCAGGATTCCGTAGGTATTGCAGCCAGAGGACGATGAAACGTTTCGAAAATGATGGCGTCAGGGCGAAAAAAGCAGCGAAAGTCCACGGCCCCGACCATGCTGCACGTCGCTGAAGCGGCGCGTGTTTCGGTCGCCACCGTCTCGGCGCTGATCAACGGCACCGCAACCGTCAGTCCCGAGCTCAGCCAGCGCATCGAACAGGCGATCCTCGACATCGGCTACAAGCGCAACGCGATCGCCCGCAGCCTGAAGATGGGCACGACCCGCACCATCGGGCTGACCGTTCCCCACATCACCAACCCGTTCTTCACCGATGTCGTTTCGGTCATCCAGCAGGCATTCGACCGCGCCGGCTATGCCGTCATGCTGTGCTGCACGGACGAGGACCTGAACACGCAGGACGACCAGATCAGGCTGCTGCTCGACCGAATGGTCGACGGACTGATCGTTGCGCGCGTCGGCGACGGCGCGATCCTGAAGAGAATTGTCGACGACGCCAACGTGCCGGTGGTGCTGCTCGACCGCGTTTGCGAAGGCGTCGATACCGACTCAGTCGTTCTCGACAACCAGCGCGCGGTGTTCGACGCCATCACCTATCTGATCGATCTCGGCCATCGGCGGATCGGCTACATCTCCGGATCGTTCGACATCTCGCCCATGCATGACCGCATGACGGGATATCGCGAGGCGCTCCAGGCTGCCGGCCTGCCGATCGAGAGCGAGCTTGTCCGCTTCGGCAATTTCCATGAAGTCGACGGCTACAACGCGACGATGCAGCTGCTTTCGCTGCACGACCGCCCGAGCGCGATCTTCTCGGCCAACAACCCGATGGTGATCGGCACCATGAAAGCGATCCGCGATATCGGGCTGTCCTGCCCCGAGGACATTTCGGTTGCCTGCTTCGACGATTTTCCGTGGTCGGACGTGTTCCAGCCGCAACTGACCACGGTCGCACAACCGGTCAAGGCGATCGGCGAGCAGGCGGCCAATCTGCTGCTTGACCGCCTCGCCGGAAACAGGGATGCGCCGCCGCGCAAGCTGACGCTCAAGGGACGCCTGATGATCCGCAATTCATGCCGGCCACTGGGGGCGCCCATGGGGGCGATCGTGCAAAGCGTCAGCGCCTGATGCATGTCGCCCAAGCATGCCCTCCGGTTTGACCCTAGGGTGTGCAGCGGTTTGGTGTGCAGCGGTTTTGGGATAGTGACATGCATCAAATAAGAAGCCTGTCAGGCCGCTTCCGACAGCGATTTGTGGACGTCGGCCAGGATCTCGAAGGATCGCACCCGCGCTGCGTGGTCGAAAATCTGCGCGGTAACCATCAGCTCGTCGGCGCCGGTGCGCTGCACGAACGCCTCGATGCCTTGCCTGACCGTTTCAGGGGCGCCGACGACGGCGCAGGACAGCGCCTGGCCAAGCATGGTTTTGGCGATCGGGTCGAGGTCGCGCTCATATCCCTCGACCGGCGGCGGCAATCGGCCGGGCCGGCCGGTGCGCAGATTGACGAAGGCCTGCTGCAGCGAGGTGAACAACAGCCGCGCCTCGGCGTCGGAGGGCGCCGCGAACACGTTGAGACCGAGCATGACGTAGGGCCTGTCGAGCTGTTTCGACGGCTGGAAGCGCGAGCGGTAGATCTCCAGTGCGTGGTCGAGTTCGGTCGGTGCGAAATGCGAGGCGAAGGCGTAAGGCAGGCCGAGCATGGCGGCTAGCTGCGCGCCATAGAGGCTTGAGCCCAGAATCCAGATCGGCACCTGCTCGCCCTCGCCGGGCACGGCGCGGATACGCTGACCGTCTTCGGCCGGCTGGAAATAGCCCATCAGCTCGACGACATCCTGCGGGAAACTGTCGGCGCCGGCCTCGAGGTTGCGGCGCAGCGCGCGCGCCGTGCCCATGTCGGTGCCCGGCGCCCGGCCGAGGCCAAGGTCGATACGGCCTGGATGCAACGCGTTAAGTGTGCCGAACTGCTCGGCGATGACCAGCGGCGAATGGTTCGGCAGCATGATGCCTCCGGCGCCGACGCGTATCGTCCTGGTGCCGCCGGCGACGTGGGCAATGACGACGGAGGTGGCGGCGCTGGCGATGCCCGGCATGTTGTGATGCTCGGCCAGCCAGTAGCGCCTGTATCCCAGCCGCTCGGCATGGCGGGCAAGATCGAGCGAATTGGCGAGCGATTGCGAAGCGTTGCTGCCTTCAACGATCGGCGACAGGTCGAGAACGGAAAGAGCGGTCATGGGCGGGGATCCTGTGGACGGGAGGGATGTAGGAACCGACTGCCACCGCCGCAAATTCAAAAAATTGAACAGACGCCGTGCGTCAAAGCAGGCGCAAAGGACGCCTGGCATTTTGAATTCGAGGATCCGTTGCGGAACTTATCCGGGTTCCCGGATCATGCGCCTGCCGCTTTCTCGGTGTCGGAAATCTCTTCGACATCAACCGCCGTATGCTGCGCCGCCAGGAAATTGCCGACAGGGCTGAGCCCGTCGAAGTGATCGCAGAACACCTTGATGACGACCAGCAGCGGCACCGCCATCAGTGCGCCGACGAAACCCCACAACCAGGACCAGAAGGCGATGGCGATGAGAATTGCCACTGCATTGATCTCGAGGCGGCGGCCAACCACCGTCGGCGTCACGAACTGGCCTTCGATGACGTCGCACAAAATGACGAAGGCTGGCGCCAGCAGCGCGTAGGAGATCGTCTCGAAGCTGATCAGCGCGATGACGGTGACCAGTGTGATCGTAATCAGCGCACCGATATAGGGCAGGAAATTGAGCAGAGCCGCTGCCGCGCCCCAGACCTGCGCGTTGGGCACGCCGAGGGCCCACAGGCCGAGCCCGATAACCGTGCCGAGACCCGCGTTGATGACCGTGACGGTGAGCAGATAGTGCGAGATTTCACGTTCGACATCGTAGACGACGCGCAGCGCCCGCTTCTTTTCGCTGAGACTGGGGAAGGATTGGACAATCTTCTCATAGAACATCGTGCCGGAGGCGAGTAGGAACAGCGAAAGGACGAAGACGATGGTGATGCTGGTGCCCGCCGACAGCACATTGCCGGCGGCTTGCGAGAGGATGCCGGATGGCGCCATGGCCACCCTCTGAATGCCGGGCTGCTGGGATGTCTGCGTCAGTCCCTCTATCTGACGCGAAATCTCCACGATCCTTTCGAACGGGCGGCGCAGCTGCGCCAGACGTTCCGCAAGCTGCTGGCCGATCACCGAGGTGTTATTGATGAGGTCGATGACCGGGCCGCTGAGCAGATACCCTGCGACGGCGATGACGCAGAACGACAGCAGCACCAGCAACGTCGCCGACATGGGATCGGGCATGCCATGCTTGCGCAGGAAGCGGACGATCGGCGTCAGCGTCAGTGCCAGCAGGAAAGCCAGAATGACCGGCATGAAGAAGGCGCGGGCGAAGTAGAGCGCGTAGATCGCCATAAGGATGAAGATGCCAACGAGCAGCGAACGCATCAGATGGGTATCCGCACGCGCCTCGGCGCGCGGATCCGGGCTATCGGCATCGCCTGCGCCCGGAGCGGCTGGTTCGGCTTTCATTCTGGCCCTCGGCGGCACACCGCGATTGGCGTAGACCGTGGGCGGAAACGCCTTTGCGGCTTCAAAGTTCCGTTAGAGCGACATGCGTCCAATTGGGCGCGGCGCACAACGTACGCTCCAACACTTATGTCCACGCATCGTGCTTCCGAAAATCGATTCCGATTTCGGGCCGATGCGTTAGCCGGCGTCGATGATGCCCCTAATCCTACGGCCTGGCTGGCGAATCAGGCGGCCGGCGCTGCCACGGCAGGGATGGCCTTCGCCGTTTCCTTGCGCACGATCGGCGCCACCTTGGTGCCGTAGAGCTCGATCGCCTTCATGATCTTGGCGTGCGCCATAGTGCCGATCGCCATTTGCAGCAGGAAGCGGTCGTTGCCGAATATCCTGTGCTGGGCAACGATCTTTTCGGCCACCTGTTCGGGATTGCCGACGAACAGCGCGCCGTTCGGGCCGCGCGATTGATCGAAATGCGCTCTTGACGTCGGGCCCCAGCCGCGCTCGCGCCCGATGCGGTTCATCACCTCGGCCTGCGGCCCATAAAAATCGTTAGCCGCCTGATCGGTGGTCGCGGCGATGAAGCCGTGCACGTTGAGGCTGGTGGCGAGACCCGCTGGGTCGTTGCCCGCCCGTTTGGCCGCCTCCTTGTAAATATCGAACAGCGGCGCGAATCGCGCCGGCTCGCCGCCGATGATGGCCAGCGCCAGCGGCAGGCCCAGCGCACCGGCCCGCGCGGCGGATTGCGGGGTGCCGCCGATCGCGATCCAGATCGGCAATCTGTTCTGGAACGGGCGGGGATAGACGCCGCGATCGTTGATCGGAGCGCGCAGCCTGCCCGACCAGCTCACCTTGACATGATCGCGAACGGCAAGCAGCAGATCGAGCTTTTCGGCAAAGAGCTCGTCATAGTCTTCGAGATTGTAGCCGAACAGCGGAAAGGACTCGATGAACGAGCCGCGCCCAGCCATGATCTCGGCCCGGCCACTGGATAGAAGGTCGAGTGTCGCAAACTGCTGGAACACGCGGACCGGATCGTCGGAGGATAGCACGGTGACCGCGCTGGTCAGCTTTATGCGCCGGGTGCGTTCGGCCGCCGCGGCCAAGGCTACGACCGGCGCTGAAGCCGCATAATCGGGACGGTGATGCTCGCCCAACCCAAACACGTCGAGGCCGACCTGGTCGGCCAGCTCGATCTCCTCGATCAGGTTGCGCAGACGCTCATGCGCACCGATGGCGCCTAGGCCTGGTTCCGGGCTGACGTCGGCGAAGGTGTAGAGACCGAGTTCCATCATGTGTCATCCTGGTGTTTTGTTTTTCGCGCTACACGTAGCGACCAGTCCGCCGCGCCGCCAGAGGGTCGGATGGTGAACAGTGCATGTCCGTTTCGGCCGAATTCAGCCGAAAAGGCGTCTCCCGACTGCAACAGCTCAGAATTTCATGGCTGGCATACCGTTTTGGCGCTTGAACTCTGGGTTTTCACGCGTATGTAAGCCTCGCAAATTGACTTCAGGGAAGTGGACTTGGCTATCTATAGGGAAAAAGACGTTTTCGAGCGGCGCAATGCCGCAAACGAGGCAAAGAAGGCGCTTCTCGAGCGCTTCAAGGCAAAGCCGGCAGCAGACGATCCGGCAGTGCTGGCACGACAGGCCGAACGCAAGGCGATCCTCGAAGCTCGTGCGATACGTGAGGCCGAAAAGGCCAGGCTGAAGCAGGAGAAGCTGGCGCGCGAAGCGGCCGAAAAGGCCGAGCGCGAAGCTGCTGCCGAAGCGGCGCGTATCGCTGCGGAAGAAGCGGCACAGGCGGAAGCGAAGATCCGGGAAGCCGAAGAGAACGAGCGCATCGCTCGTTTGCTTGCCGACGAGGCCGAGCGCAAAGCCAAGCGCGACGCGCGCTATGCGGCGCGCAAGCAGCGCACCGGCAGGACGCCTCCAGGCTTTTCCGCTCGCTAGCGCTCCTACAGCGCGATTCACTAATCAAATTCAGGGCCGCCTTGCAGCGGCCCCCGAAGGCGTTTGGGTTGCGGCCTTGCAGCAAACTAATGCATGTCGCGCAAAAGCATGCGCTCGGGCCTGACCAGAGAGTGCGCAGCGGTTTTGCGATAACGACATGCCTTAAAACAGGAACCGGAAGCGCGTCGCATGTATTCGACGCGTTAGGTCGCGAGCTTCAATCCCATGATGCCGCAGACGATGAGTGCGATGCAGGCCAGCCTGATCGCGGTCGCAGGCTCACCGAGCAGCCAGATGCCGAGCAGCGCCGTGCCGACGGTGCCGATGCCGGTCCACACCGCGTAGGCCGTGCCGACCGGCAGCGTCTTCAGCGCCAGTCCGAGCAAGGCGAGACTGACGACCATCGAAACAACCGTCAGGACGGTCGGAAGCGGCTTCGAAAAGCCGTCAGTGTATTTGAGGCCGATCGCCCAGCCGATCTCGAACAGCCCAGCGAAGAAGAGAAGAATCCACGACATCGGAACGCTCCATTGGATTGCGGGTCGTCCCGGTCTTTTCGCAAAGCGCGAAGTCGTCTTCGCCGCATTGATATGGAAATTTCGGGTGCTCAATCAACAGCAGCGCCGACGGCACTTCAGGACCAATCGCTGAATGTCGATGGTCCTGAAATGCCGTCGGTCATGACCTTGCGCCGAAACGCCGAGGCTCACTTGTCTTTGAGTTTGGTCGCCTTGACGGGCGGCGCTTTCAGGGTCGGGGCAGCGGCAGGTTTCTTCGCGTCCTTCTTCGGCTTGCGGGCTTCTTTGCCCGCCTTCATCGCACCTTTAGCCATGATTCGTTTCCTCCAATTGTGGCAAGCGAAATGAACCAAGAGAAACGCCCGACCGCAAGAGGCATTATCTGGCGCCGAAGCCAGCCGTCGGCTGTCAACCGTTTCTAATTCGCTCGTAAACCGCGCCGGTCCGTGCGATGATCTTTTTTTGCACTGCAGCAACAGCCCGCGCCTTCGCCGGGTGATGATCCGGCAGGCCGGTCAGGACGACAATGCGAATCCATATCGGCTGCGAGATGAGCTTCGACTTTCCGCAGGAAACGCCGCTGATTGCGATGCTCAACGTTCACTATTCCCGCGCGTCCGATCTCGAGCGGCCGGATTTCCTGACTTCGAATCCACCGGTGCCGATCGAGAGCTACCGCGACAGTTTCGGCAATTGGTGCAATCGTCTTGTCGCCCCGCCCGGACGCTTTAGCTTCGGCACGGACGCGGTGATCCGCGATCCCGGAAGCTTCGAGAAGGGTGATTTGATGGCCTGGCAGCACGAGGTGCGCGACCTGCCGTCCGACACGCTGCTGTTCCTGCTGCCGAGCCGCTATTGCGAGAGCGACGTGCTGGCGAACGAAGCGTGGCGGCTGTTCGGCCACTCACCGCTCGGTATGCCACGCGTGCAGGCGGTCTGCGATTTCGTCCACAACCACATCATCTTCAACTACGGCAACGCGCGGCCGACGCGCACCGCAGCAGAGGCCTATCGTGAGCAAAGCGGCGTCTGCCGCGACTTTGCGCATCTCGCCGTCGCCTTCTGCCGCGCCTTGAACATCCCGACGCGCTATTGCACCGGCTACATCAGCGACATCGGCTTGCCGAAACCCTGGTCAGACATGGACTTCGCCGCCTGGATGGAGGTCTATCTCGGCGGTCGCTGGCATGCCTTCGATCCGCGCAACAATGCGCCGCGCATCGGCCGCATCCTGATCGCCTCCGGCCGCGACGCAGCCGATGTGCCGCTGACCCATATTTTCGGGCCGGGCACACTCGCCGGTTTCAAGGTCTGGACTGACGAGATCATCGAACAGGCGGCGGCGCCGCAGTCTTGAACCACCGAATGGTTCGCGTGTTGTGAATGCCTGTGGAGCTTCGACCGGTGCGCCGTTAAGCTCCAACGCATAGAGGCGCGGGCTGGAAGGGAGGAGCGAGATGAAAATCGACGGCGGGTGCCATTGCGGCGCCATCACGTACGAAGCGGAGGTCGATCCGGACAAGACCAGTATTTGTCACTGCATCGATTGCCAGCAGCTGACCGGAACAGCGTTCCGGGTGACCGTTCCGGCACCGCAGGAGCACTACCGGATCACCAAGGGCACGCCGAAGATCTACATCAAGTCCGCATCGAGCGGCGCCAGGCGCGCCCAGGCTTTTTGCGGCGAGTGCGGTTCGCATCTCTATGCCACGTCGGTCGGCAACGGGGCGAAAGTCTACGGCATCAGAGTCGGCACGGCGCGGCAGCGCGAACAACTGATCCCGAGAAAACAGATCTGGCACCGCTCGGCGCTGCATTGGCTGCCGGAATTCGGCGGCATGACGACCGTGGAGGAGCAGTAGCCTCTCAGTCGTCGCCTTCGACCACCCTTAGTCTCAGCTGACCGGTCTTGGAGTCGGCGACGCGCGCACCCGCTTCGGCCCTCGCGCCGGTCCCGTGTAGCGTCTCGGCCGATCCGGCGTCGCCCTCCGTCGGCTGCGCGCCGAACTCCAGCGCCTCGATCTTCTGGCCGCGCTTGGTCACCTTCGACGTCGAGACGAGAATATCGTCGATATCCTTGGCCGACTGGCCGAAATGGCTCTGCAGCTTGCGCACCCGCTCGTCGAGGCGCGAGACGTCCTCCATCAGCCGGATGACTTCGCCCTGGATCAAATGCGCCTGCTCGCGCATGCGGGCGTCCTTGAGAATCGCCTGGATGACCTGGATCGACAGCATCAGGAGCGACGGCGAGACGATGACGATGCGGGCGCGGTGCGCCTTGTGGACAATTCCCTCGAAATTCTCGTGGATCTCGGCGAATACCGATTCCGACGGAACGAACATGAAGGCGGTGTCCTGCGTCTCGCCCTGGATCAGGTATTTTTCGGAAATATCGCGGACATGCACCTCAATATCGCGGCGGAACGCTTGTGCGGCGACCTTCTGCAAATCGGCGCCTTCGGCGGCACGGATGGCATTCCAGGCTTCCAGCGGAAACTTGGCGTCGATGGCAAGTGCAGGCGCGCCGTTCGGCATCTTCACCAGGCAGTCGGGCCGGCTGCCGTTCGACAGGGTCGCCTGGAATTCATAGGCGCCGTGCGGCAGGCCATCGGCGACGATCGCTTCCATGCGCAACTGGCCGAAGGCGCCTCGCGTCTGCTTGTTGGAGAGGATTGCCTGAAGTTGCACGACCTGGCCGGCGAGCGACTGGATGTTGCCTTGCGCGGTATCGATGACCGCCAGCCGCTCCTGCAGTCTGGCTAGGCTCTCATGCGTAGATTTCGTCTGCTCAGTCATGGTCTGGCCGAGACGGCCGGTCATCGCGTCGAGACGCTGGCCGATCGACTGTGTGAGTTCGGCCTGCCGCGCCCCGAACACTTCGGCGATCGCGCCCATGCGGCCCTGCATCTCGGCCTGGCTTGCCAAGATGCCGGCCATTCGCGCCTCGGCGTCGCGGGCGTGGTCGGCGGCTTCCGCGGCAGCCACCGCACGCGCCTTGGCCGAGCGCCAGAGCGCGACGACGAGCGCCACGAACAGGCCCAGGAACAGGACCGCGCCGGATGCCAGCGCGTGGCCGAGCGTGATCGTGGTGGCGCCGAGTCGGGCGATCGGTTCGGATAGGATGGTGGTCAGGTCGTTCATATCGGACAGCATAGATGATTCGGCCTGACGGCACAGATCAAAACGTGAACGGTGCTGGAACTGCCCCGGTTGACGCTTTTCGTGCGAGGTCTTAGGTGAGACGCCATGTCGATCAAGCCGCTCATCATCCTTCCCGATCCCGTCCTGCGCCAGGTTTCGAAACCGGTCGAGCGCGTCGACGGCGCTTTGCGCAAGCTCGCCGATGACATGCTGGACACCATGTATGATGCGCCGGGCATCGGTCTGGCGGCGATCCAGGTCGGCGAACCGCTGCGCATGCTGGTGATCGACCTCGCCAAGGAAGACGAGCCGCCGGCGCCGCATGTCTTCATCAATCCCGAGATCCTTGAGAGCGCCGATCAGCGCTCGGTCTACGAGGAGGGTTGCCTGTCGATCCCGGACTACTATGCCGAGGTCGAACGTCCTGCCGCCGTGCGGGTCAAATATCTCGATCGCGACGGCAAGCTGCAGGAGATCGAGGCCGAAGGGCTGATGGCGACTTGCCTGCAGCATGAGATCGACCATCTCAACGGTGTTCTGTTCATCGACCACATATCGAAGCTGAAGCGCGACATGGTGGTGAAGAAGTTCAAGAAGCTCGCCAGGGACAAACCATCAGGCAGCAAGGCGCCGGGCAAGTTGGTGGGATAGGGCCCAAAAAATGCCCTTGCGCGTCATCTTCATGGGTACGCCCGAATTCTCCGTGCCGACGCTGCGGGCGATCGCGGAAGCCGGACATGAGATAGAGGCCGTCTACACCCAGCCGCCGCGCGCCGCCGGCCGCCGTGGGCTGGAACTGACGCCGTCGCCGGTGCAGCGCGAGGCCGAGCGGCTGGGCCTCGAGGTGCGGACGCCGGTGTCGCTGAAGAACGAGGTTGAGCAGCAGGCGTTCCGCGCCTTGCGGGTCGATGTCGCCGTCGTCGTCGCCTATGGATTGCTGTTGCCCAAACCCATTCTAGAGGCGCCGCAGCTCGGCTGCCTCAATGGTCACGCGTCGCTGCTGCCGCGCTGGCGCGGTGCGGCCCCTATCCAGCGCGCCATCATGGCCGGCGATACCGAGACAGGCATGATGGTGATGCGGATGGAGGAGGGCCTGGACACCGGCCCGGTGGCGATGGTCGAAAAATGCGCCATCGACCCCGATATGACGGCCGGCGAACTGCACGATCGGTTGATGCACATTGGCGCTGCGCTGATGGCGGAAGCGCTGGCGCGGCTGGGACGGGATGCTCTGACATTTACCGCACAGGCGACGGAGGGGGTGACCTATGCCAAAAAGATCGATAAAGCGGAGACGCGCGTGGACTGGACGCGGCCTGCTGTCGAAGTCCACAACCATATTCGCGGCCTGTCGCCCTTTCCCGGCGCATGGTGCGAGATCGAAATTGGCGGCCGCTTGGAGCGGCTGAAATTGCTTCGCTCGACGCTTTCGCAAGGCGCCGGCGAGCCGGGAGGAATTCTCGACGACCGGCTGACGGTCGCCTGCGGGTCAGGCGCGATCAGGTTGGTCGAAGTTCAACGTGCGGGCGGAAGGCCCATTGCCGCGCAGGAGTTTCTGCGCGGGGCCAAGCTCGAAAAAGGAATGGAATTCTCATGAGCATGATGTCGATACGCGCGGCAACGCCGCGGGACCGCGAGGCGATCCGCCTGGTCGAGGAACACGCATTCGGCCAGCAGGCGGAGGCCGGACTGGTCGACGCGCTGGTCACCGGCGGCGATGCCGTCGTCGAACTGGTGGCGGAAGAAGATGGACAGGTGGTCGGCCATATCCTGTTTTCGCGGCTTTTCGTGCAGAACGGCGGCAAGAGCTTTCCGGCGGTGGCGCTGGCGCCTCTGGCGGTCGAGCCGTCATTCCATGGCACCGGCATCGGCGGTGCGCTGGTCCGCGAGGCGCATATCCGCCTGAAGGATGCGGGCGAGGTGCTGGCGGTGGTGCTTGGCGATCCCGCCTATTATGGCCGCTTCGGCTACAGTCATGCGCGCGCCGAAAAATTCGAAAGCGAGTTCCAGGGCGAAGCGCTGCAGGCGCTGGCCTGGGGCGAAGCGCCTGAGACCGGCAAGCTGGTCTACGCTTCGGCTTTCGGCACCGCGCTCGCCGCCTAACCTCATCCTTCTTAGGAATGCCGCGTTTTCGCCTCGACATCGAATATGACGGCAGCCTCTATGCCGGCTGGCAGCGCCAGGCAGACCAGCCTTCGGTGCAGCAGGCGATCGAGCAGGCGATCGAGAAATTCTGCGGCGAACAGGTCTCGCTGCGCGGCGCCGGCCGCACCGATGCCGGCGTCCACGCGACCGCTCAGGTGGCGCATGTCGATCTCGTCAGGGCATGGCCTGACGACAACGTGCGCGATGCCGTCAACGCCCACCTGCAAGCGGCCAAGGCGCGCATCGCCGTCCTCAACGCGGCTGTGGTGCCGGATAGCTTCGATGCGCGTTTCTCAGCGATCGGCCGCCACTATCTCTACCGTATCGTCAACCGGCGCGCGCCGGCGGCGCTCGACAAGGGCAAGATCTGGTGGGTGCCGAAGCGGCTTGATGCCGAGGCCATGCACGAGGCGGCAAAGGTGCTGCTGGGGCGGCATGATTTCACCACGTTCCGCTCGACCCAGTGCCAGGCCGACAGCCCGGTCCGGACGCTCGACCGGCTGGATGTCAGTCGGCTGGGTGACGTGATCGAAGTGCGAGCCTCGGCGCGCTCGTTCCTGCACAATCAGGTGCGCTCGATGGTCGGCTCGCTGAAGCGCGTCGGCGAAGGCGGCTGGACAATTGCCGACCTGAAGGCGGCGCTCGACGCGCGCGACCGTGCAGCGTGCGGCCAGGTGGCGCCGCCCGACGGACTTTTTCTCGTTGGGGTCGATTATTCGAAGGCATCCGGATGACGCGGCTAGATGTGCCGATCAGCCAGCGTCACTAGGCCAGGTCGTCCTGCCAATCGGCCCCGCCGTAGAACACGCGCAAAATTACCACGCGCTCGGACTCTACAATGAAGGCGATGGTGACGCGGCGTTCGAAATCCGATGATGCGAAGCTCCTGCCGCACATCGTGGCGGCGTGTGCCTCGTTCGGAGCCGTATTCGAGGCGTTCGCAGAATGCCCGGATACGCTGGTCATAACGGTCGGCCGTGGTGGCACTGCTGGCTTCCGCAATGATGTCGTAAATCCGATCGAGATCGCCGCCTGCCTCCAGCGCATAAATGACAGCTCGACGCTTCACGCATTTCCCTGCAAGCGGGCCTTGTGGCGCTTGCGCGCCCGTTCGGCCATCTCCTCTGGCGAAATACCCCTACCAGGGTCTGACTTCCAGGCGTCATAAGTCGGCGCGACTTCCTCGCGCAGCCAACGCTCCACGGCGGCATCGCGCTCTTGCAAGGCGCGAAGACCAGCGCGGATGACTTCGCTGCTGGTTGCGTAGGTCCCGGACTGAACGAGCCGATCGATGAAAGCGGCTTGCTCGGCCGGTAGGCTGAAAGTGCGTTTTTCAGTGGCGGACATTATTCCTCCTATCAGGGATCAGTATGATATTATCATACCCATCGCGAAACCACACCAGGAATTCGGATAAATTCAGTTAGATGCTTCAAGTCCCGGTCGCGCTCGGCGCACCGATGCCGAGCAGCGCCTGCAGCACGAACAGAACGACCAGCGACGCCACGAACATTCCGGCGAAGACAGCGCTGCCGACAGCCGCGCCCCTGCCGATGGCGAGGTTTGTCATCCGCCAGGTCAGGGTCATCGACAGCGCAAACAAAAGCAGCGACGCCAGTGCGGCGAACTCGTTGGTGGACGGCAGGAAAAGCCTGATCAACGCCGCTGGCAGCATTATCCAGGCGATGATCGCCGACGCCCAGTTGCTGGCGACGACATAGTGGACGAAACGCCCGCCAATGCCGGCACGCGGCGCGACGAGGGCAAGGCCGACAAGCGGCAACACCCAGACACCGATGTCGACCGTCGCCAGGCGGATCAGCATGCTGAAGCGTCCGGCGAATGCATTCGGATCGCCGATCTCGTTGGCGACGCCGACCCAACCGACGATCAGTGCCGGTGCCGCGACGACGATGGCGAAGAAGGAATTCCAGAAACCGTCGGCCGAAAGGTCGAGCTGGCGCAGCCCATCGGCCTTGCCGAGCATCAGTCGCCAGGCGCCGTTGAGCGAAGCATAGGTTTCGTCCGACGAAAGCATGATTACGATGCGCCTTGCTCGAACCAGTCTTCGATGAAGCGCTGATAGATCTGCGTCAGCGTCTCGAGGTCGGCAAGCGCGACGCGTTCATCGATCATGTGCATGGTTTTACCGACCAGCCCGAACTCGACCACCGGACAATAATCCTTGATGAAGCGTGCGTCGGAGGTGCCGCCGGAGGTGGAAAGCTCCGGCTTCCTGCCGATCACCGCCTTGACCGAACCGATGAGCGCATCGATCAGCCGGTCGTCGCGGGTGAGGAAGACGTGGCTCGGCCGGTCGCGCCATACCAGTTCGTAATCGACCGGCGTCGTCCTGCCGGCCCGGTATTTCTTTCGCTTCGCGGCCCTGTCGAGACGGTTGTGGATTTCCGCCTGGATGGTCTCGGCGGTCCATGTGTCGTTGAAGCGGATGTTGAAGGTGGCGGCCGCCTTTGCCGGAATAACATTGGTGGCCGGATTGCCGACGTCGATCGAGGTCACCTCCAGATTGGTCGGCTGGAAGTCCTTGGTGCCCTTGTCGAAGACTGGCTGCAGCAAGGCTTCGACCAGCGTCATCAGCCCGCGCACCGGATTGTCGGCAAGCTGCGGGTAGGCGGCGTGGCCTTGGCGGCCGTTGACGATGATGCTGCCGGACAAAGAGCCGCGCCGGCCGATCTTGATCATGTCGCCCAGCGCATCGGGATTGGTAGGCTCGCCGATGATGGACGCATCCCATTTCTCGCCCTTGGCGACCGCCCATTCGAGCAGCTTTGTCGTGCCGTTGATGGCCGGCCCTTCCTCGTCGCCGGTGATCAGCAGCGAGACCGAGCCTTTCAGGCCGCCTTTCGATTCGATATGGCGCGCCACGGCGGCGATGAAACAGGCGATGCCCCCCTTCATGTCGACGGCGCCGCGACCGAACATCACGCCCTTGGCGATCTCGGCAGCGAAAGGCGGATGCGTCCATGAGGTCTCGTCGCCGATCGGCACCACGTCGGTATGTCCGGCGAACATCAGGTGCGGACCGTTGCCGGAGCGCCGCGCATAGAGATTTTCGATATCGGGCGTGCCGTCCTCCGAAAACACCGGGCGCTCGACGGAAAAGCCGAGTGGTTTCAGCATTTTTTCCAGCGTGCTCAGGGCCCCGCCCTCACTGGGCGTCACCGAGGGGCAGCGGATGAGGGCGGCGAGATTTCCAGCGGGATCGGTCGGCAACGTCATGGGCAAAAGCGTTAGTCGAAAGCGCAAGGCCTGTCACGGCCAGACATAAGGGCCAGCCATCCCGCCGACATTATGGTTTTCATGTCGGATTGTCGCAGGCCTGGAGCATGTCGCCCAAGGCATGCCCTCGGGCTTGAGCCGTGCGGGCGCAGCGGTTTTGGGCAAATGCGCATAAAACCAACAAGGCTCAAGTGCGTCGCAGGAGTCGCTTCAGACGCGACGGGCTTAGGCGGGATATTGGATGGCCGGATGCGGCAAAAGGCCCCAATAATCGCTGTGGTCGTCAGTTCGCGGCCCGGACATGCGCCCAGTAACGGCCTTGCCGGTGCGCTTGGCTTCATAGAGCGCGTGATCGGACCAGGTGAGAAGAAGTTCCGGCTCGCCGCCGTCGGCAGGCGCGAAGGCACTTCCAATGCTCAACCCGATGGGTATTGCGGTGCCCACGCCAAGTTCGAAAGGTACCGAAATCTTCTCAATGGCGCGCTTTGCCAGGTAGGTGGCTTCGATCTCGGATGTGTCGGGCAGCAGGATGACGAATTCGTCACCGCCGATGCGAAAGACCACGTCCCCCGGTCGGAAAGTGCGTTTCAATCGTTCGGCCACCTTGCGCAGCAGCATGTCGCCGACCGCGTGGCCGAAGCGGTCATTGACGTGTTTGAAGCCGTCGAGGTCCATGCTGAGAACGGCAAACGGCCTGCCGCCGTTTGCTGCCGGCGCCGCAAGCTCGCTGCACATGCCGCGCAGTTTCTCCTGAAGGAAAATGCGGTTTGGCAGGCCGGTCAGCACGTCCTTGATCGCCAGATCGCGATTGTCCAGTTCGGCGCGGATCATGCGGGCGTTGATCGCATGATTTTGAAGCAGCACGATGATGACGCCGGCGACATAGAAAGGCACTTGAAATCCGACGATCGACATTCCGGGCGCCGGAGAAAACAGCGCGCCAACCAGGAAAGGCAGGCTTACGGCCAGCATGACGAATATGGCGTAGCGCGGCGTCGCTGCGTTGCGCGACGACGCCACGCCGACGACGCCTGCGACGTTCAAGGCAGCCAGCACGGCGAGCGCCATATCCCCGCTGACGACGCAGCCATAGCAGCCGAGGCCGAAAATCACCGACCATGACCCACCGGCGGCCATGAGGCCTGCCAGCGGCCCCGTTCCCCCGTGCTTGCGGGCCCGCTCACATTCCCGTATCAGCAGGAAGCGGACGGCAAACAGGACGAGGTCGGCCGCCATCCAGGCGTAGGGCCATCGATCGCCGGTGACGACCGCGGCGCCGACTGCCAGCACCAGGACGCTGATGGTGCCGAACAGGACAGCGAATTTGCGGTCGAAAGTGGTGTCGAGAAGCCGCGCGCGGACCGCTTCCGGTTCCGCTCTGATCGGTGAAGAAAACCAGGCGAACAGCCGCGCGCCGGCGCTTCGCTTTCCGCGCGGTTTCGGGTTGGCCAGGGGTTCGTCGTGTGCCAGTCGAGTGCTCCGTGCCGGTCGACACAGTCTTCACGGGGCATGTTGGACCAAGGTGATTAAGATTAGCTTAGGTAGTTGGACGAGCCGACCGCAAGGGACCGTCGATCAGCGTGATCTTTTGCCAGATCTTCCGCGACAGATTGGAGCCCAGGGACTCGATGTCGTTGACGCCATCGACGACCACATCGTCGTTGACCGATTGCGCGAACAGCGCGGCGATCTTGCCGGTGATCGACAGCATTTCGGAGCAATAGTCGAGATAGCGGGCGAGATCGGCACGGTCAGTTATGCGTGCCGGTGAATGCGATGTCGGCTTGAAATCGGCTGAAAGGGCTGCCGGATCCTTGGTCAGCTGATGCATGTCGATGACATGGATCAGCGATCGCAAGCCATGAAGCTTGCGAAACACCTGCTTGCGCTTGATGCGCTCCTCGGTCCGGATCAGGGCGAGGAAGCCGAGCATCGCGAGGATGATCATGTTGATCAAGGATTCGATGCCTTGCACCGACTGGATGGCATCGTGGGTGCCGGAGATACGGCCGAGCGGCAGGATGGTGCCGACGAACAGGAACGTCAGCGCGCCGGCGGCAATGGCGCTGATGACGACGCCGCGCAGCCACCAGATCGGCGCTTCCAGCGCCTTCGCCGCCTTGGCCAGATCACGCGACAGCGACACAAGTTCGATGGCGACGCCACGCAAGCCTGCATCGGGAAACCGCTCGGCGACGCGTTTTTCCAGTCGCTCGGCGGTTTCGATGATCAGTTTCGCATCAAGCGTGCGGTAGCGCATGGCTAGATACCCGCCCGGCGCTTAGGATTCGGCCGGCGCATTGGTGCGTTTGCCGTAGCGGTTGGGTCCGGGATCACTTTTGAAAAAGGCCAAAATGACAAGCAGAATGGCGCCGACGATGAGAGAGATCAATGCGTAGTAGGTGGGCTTGCCGAAATCATGGAACCGCTTCGCGGTTAGCGCAAAGGTCGACCATGTCGAGACAACCACTGCGATCCACCAGGCGAGGGCCCAGTACTGACTTGCAGCAGTGCCCAGCGGCGTTCGCGAGAATTGGTAGAGCAGAAAAAGCTGAACGAGGAGCGGCAAAAGACCCGCCAAAACATAGGCACTGGGGTTCACTCGCCCGGAAAGGCTGAAGAAAAGCCATAGAAATCGAGGTCTGTCGAGCAAGCGGGTACGTCCGTTTTTTTGAAAAGATCAATCGCGAAGCAGTTCATTGATCGAGGTTTTGGAACGGGTCCTGGCATCGACTCGCTTGACGATGACGGCGCAGTAGAGGCTGGGACCCCAGTTTTCGCCTGGCACGTTCTTGCCCGGCATCGTGCCCGCCACCACCACTGAATTGGCCGGCACTTCGCCGTAGAAAACCTCGCCGGTGGCACGGTCGACAATCTTGGTCGACTGGCCGATGAAGACGCCCATGCCGAGAACCGAGCCCTCGCGCACGATGCAGCCTTCGACCACTTCGGAGCGTGCGCCGATGAAGCAATTGTCCTCGATGATGGTGGGGCCGGCCTGCATCGGCTCCAGCACGCCGCCGATGCCGACGCCGCCCGACAGATGCACATTCTTGCCGATCTGGGCACAGGAGCCGACCGAGGCCCATGTGTCGACCATGGTGCCGCTGTCGACATAGGCTCCGACATTGACGAAGGACGGCATCAGCACGGCACCTGGCGCGACGTAGGCGGAGCGCCGCACGATCGATGACGGCACGGCGCGGAAACCTGCTTTCTCGAAATCGATGGCGCTCCAGCCGTCGAATTTCGACGGCACCTTGTCCCACCACACGGCCTGGCCCGGACCACCCTTGATGATCTCCATCGGGTTGAGCCGGAACGACAGCAGCACCGCTTTCTTCAGCCACTGGTTGACATGCCATGTGCCGTCGGCCTGGCGCTCGGCAACGCGGGCGACACCCCGGTCGAGCAGGTCGAGCGCCGACTGGATGGCGTCGCGGGTCGCGCCTCGGGTTGCCGTCGAAATCGTCTCGCGTTCCTCGAAGGCGGTTTCGATGGTCTTTTCGAGGCTCGCCAGATCGGGCTTCGACATGAATTCGCTCCATTACCAAGCTGTTAAGAGGCCGCACCTTAACCTGTTTTGAAAGTCGCCGGACCCTATGTGAAGGCTTGGTGAGGGTCAATCGCGGCTGCGTCACGGGACGGCGCAAGTTAATAACTGGCAAGTGAATAATTGGACGGGTAGGCAATATGACTCCTATGGAAAAGGCGGGGTGGACGCCGCTGCCGCATTCGGACGAGGATCTGGAGCGGTCGAAAAGCGTGCCGGACACGCCACAGACGCGTGCCGAGACCTACCGGTTGGCCTGGAACGATCCCGACTTCATGACACGGCGCGAACTGCGCGCGGTCAGGCTGCAGCTCGAACTGTTGAAGCCGGAGATGATCCTGGCCGAGCGCGGCATCCGCTCGACCGTCATCCTGTTCGGCGGGGCGCGCATCCCCGAGCCGGGCGGTGAAGCCTGGGCGGCCAAGAACGAGACGCAGAAGAAGAGCCTCGAGAAAAACAGTAAATACTACGAGGAAGCGCGAAAATTCGCCCGCCTCTGCTCGCAGCAGTCGGCCACCTCTTATTATCGCGAATTCGTCGTGGTGACAGGCGGCGGGCCTGGCGTGATGGAAGCCGGCAACCGGGGCGCCGACGATGTCGGCGCCCCGTCGATCGGCCTCAACATCGTGTTGCCGCACGAGCAGGCGCCGAATGCCTATGTGACGCCGGAACTCTGTTTCAACTTCCACTATTTCGCGGTCCGCAAGATGCATTTCGTCATGCGCGCCAAGGCTGTCGCGGTGTTTCCGGGCGGCTTCGGCACGATGGACGAATTCTTCGAGACGCTAACCCTGATCCAGACCGGCCGCATGGAGCGCGTGCCGGTGATCCTGTTCGGCAAGGCTTTCTGGAAACGGGCGATCGATCTCGATTTCCTCGCCGAGCAAGGCACGATCACCCCCGGCGACCAGGACATCATCGATTTCGTCGACACCGCCGACGAAGCCTGGGGGATCATCAGCCGCTTCTATCAGCTTTAGGCCGCGGACTGCGGTATCGGTCCGGCTTTACAAAGCAACGGCTCAAGCGGTGACGTCGACGATCGCGGTGAGGAATTCGGCAAGATCGTCGGTGACGAAATCTACATCGTCCTCGTTGGCCGTGTCACGTTCCCAGATTTCCGAGAAGGTCGGCTCGAAGTTGCGCGGCACGACCAGCACCGTGGTCATGCCCAGCGATTTCGGCACGGACAGGTTGCGGGCCAGATCCTCGAACATCACCGCATTGTGGCCGGTGACCGCGTGGAGTTCCGCGAACTTTTCGTAGGTGCGGCGCGCTGGCTTGGGGTTCAGCCCGGCGGCGACGATATCGAAGATGTCATCGAAGTGATCGAGGATGCCGAGTTGGCGCGCGGTGCGTTCGGCATGCCTGCGGTCGCCATTGGTGAAGATGAACTTGCGGCCGGGAAGCTGGCGTATGGCGGTGCCGAGAACGGGATCGGGGACCAGCCAGGAATAGTCGATATCATGGACCTTCTCGAGAAAGTCGTCGGGATCGATGCCGTGGCGCGCCATCAGGCCGTTCAACGTCGTGCCATATTCCCGGTAGAGTTCCTTCTGCAGCTTGCGGGCATCGTCGCGTGGCAGCGTCAGCAGCTCTCCGACATAGGCGGTCATCTTTACGTCGATCTGCGAGAACAGGTTCGAATGGTGCGGATAGAGCGTGTTGTCGAGGTCGAACACCCAGTCGGTGACATGGGTAAAGCGGGCGGGATCCGGGAGTGTGGTCATGCAACCTTTTATGGCACGAAACAATGCTTTTGGCAGAGGCTTTATCCACAACTTATGCGCGTCACGAGTGGCGAAAATGGCGCGATGATTCAAATTTTAGGCATCGCCGAAAGGTGCCATTCAGGGCTTGCTGGCAAACAGACGGTCCAGGGGGGAACCAGCGATGAGCCGCATATTTCTGAAGTCTGCCGCCGTCGCTTTCGCCTCCCTCGCAGTCTCGCTTTTGTTGACGCTGATCGTCGTTCCGGCAATGGGCTTTCCGATCAACCGCACGATCTGGCTGACATCCACGGTCTGCCCGCTGGCGCTCGCCTGGATCGCCAGCGCCTACACGTTCTGGCAGGGCGAGAGGTTGAAAAGTGCCCATCGCGACCTCGCCCGCGCTCATGCCCAGCTCGCCGCAGCGCATCGGCGCCTGTCGGAGAAGGCAAGCCGCGACGACATGACCGGCATGCTCAACCGAGAGAGCTTCTTTGCGGCGCTCGACGCCTCCCGGCGTAAATCCGATCGCGGTGCTTTGCTGATCATCGATGCCGACCACTTCAAGCTCATCAACGACAGCTACGGCCATCTGACCGGCGACGATGCGCTGCTCCTGATTGCAAGCGCGATCGAGCGCGGCGTGCGCAGCGGCGACGTGATCGGCCGCATCGGCGGCGAGGAATTCGGTGCGTTTCTGGTCGGCGCCACCGAACAGGAAGCCAAACGCGTCGCTGAACGCATTCGCCGTGAAGTCGAGATGATCCGCTTCCGTCCCGTCGATGAGCGGGTCATACCCCTCACCGTCAGCATCGGCGGGGTCACCTGCGGCGAGGATGCCGGCGTATCGGATCTGATGCGTGCCGCCGACCGCCGCCTTTACCAGGCCAAGGATCGCGGCCGCAATCTGACCATCCTGGACAGGGACGTTTCCGAAGCGGCCTGAACGGTCCCATCTTCTCGGCTTCCGGCCTGCCGAGCGATCATCTCGGCAAGGCCATCGGGCGTCTAATGCATGTCGCGCAAAAGCATGCCCTCGGGCCCTGACCCGAGGGTGTGCAGCGGTTTTGCGATAACGACATGCATAAACAACAACCTAAAGCGCGTCGCATGCGGCCGGTCAAACACGACGCGCTTTAGAAGCCGGCTCACCCGGCCTGCCGATGGATCGTCATCACAGCGCGCCACCAGTAACGCCCGCGCCCATTGGCTGCATCGTGCGAGCCTGGCCAGCGTCTAAAGTTTCGCCGGGTCGAGCGCCGGCTTGCCCTTGTGGCGTCCGATGATCGCTGCCATGTCGGCGACGTTCTGGAAGGCATCGCGCAAAACGTCGAATGACGGCAGCACGAAATAGGCGCGCTGGAACTTGTCGATCTCATAGCTGGTGCGCATTACCGTTTCCAGATCGAAGGGAACATGATGCGCGTCCTTGCTTTCAACCGCGAATTGAAGTTCCGCGAAGGACGACATCAGCCCGGCCCCGAAAGCCTTCAACGGTTGGCCGGCTTCCTGGATCAGCCCGTATTCGACGGTGTACCAGTAGAGGCGGCTGATCATCTCGTCGCCGCCGAGTGCGATCAGATGCTCGGCCTTCTCGCCATACATCTGCATGAAATCGGCAAAGACCGGCTGGGTCAGCACCGGCACATGGCCGAAGAAGTCGTGGAACATATCCGGCTCGACGATGTAGTCGAGCTCTTGGTTCGTCCGCAGCCAGTTGGTCACCGGGAAGCGCCGGGCGGCTAGGTGGACGAAGAAGGCTGGTGCGGGAATGAGGCCCGGCACGGCGACGATTTCCCAACCGGTCAGCTTGCGCAGCTTCTCGCTGACCACACCGAAATCCGGAATCCTGTCGAGCAGGCCCAGCGTGGCGACGCCGTCGAGATAGGACCGGTGTGCCAGCTTTTTAGTCAGCTTCGTCTGGCGGTCGCACAGTGTACGCCAAACCGCCTGCTCGTCAGCAGTGTAGTTGTAGCTCTGCTCAACGGTGAAATCGGCACGGCAGACCGAATAGTCGCCGCGAAGGCCTTGTGCCGCGCATTCGCGGGCGTAATCGGCAACGCTCATCGTCATGGCTGTTCTCCCTGGAAATCACGACTAACATTATAAAAGTTTAGCCGGGTCCGGTGAGGCGAATCCGCTTTGATGATGGCCCGAACCGGCGATTTGAGGTAAAAGCCACCACAGCAAAGGGGCAGGAGAGTGAAAGTGCCTCAGTTTGACGATTTTGAGATCAAGATGCTCGATATCTTGCAGCGTAACGGACGCAAGCCCGTATCCGAACTGGCCCAGGATATCGGCCTTTCGACGACGCCATGCGCGCGTCGCTTCGAGGCTCTTCAGAGCGCCGGCATCATCAAGGGCTTTGCCGCTGTGCTCAGCCGCCGCGCCATCGGCCTGATGGTCGAAGTGTTCATTCAGGTGCGCCTGGTAACCCACAGCGACGGTTCGCCCGAAACCTTTATCGCCGCCGTGCAGCGCATGGACGAGGTGTCGTCGTGCTGGACGATGACGGGCGACTACGATTTCCTGCTGCATGTGATGGTGCCGTCGGTGGACGAGCTCAACGCCTTTGTCATGCACCGGCTGATGCGGCTCGACGGCGTGCGCGACGTCCACACGCAGCTCGTGCTGCAGAACATCAAGGGGCCGGGCCACGTGCCGCTTGGGCACCTCAGGCGATAAGTTCGCCCTGGCGCCTGCTCAACCCTGGGTTCCTCGCCGATAAGTTGCAGCCTGCACCTAGCGCACGATCAGTGTGCCGGCGCCGTGCTCGGTAAACAGTTCGAGCAGCACCGAGTGCGGCGTCTTGCCATTCAGGATGACGACGCCTTCGACGCCGCGCTCGATCGCCTCGATGCAGGTCTCGACCTTGGGGATCATGCCGCCCGACACCGTGCCGTCCTTGATCAAGGCCTTGGCCTCGGCGACGGTCAGCTCGTCGATGAGCTTCTTGTTCCTGTCGAGCACGCCGGGCACGTCGGTGAGGAATAGAAGGCGAGTCGCCTGGCAGGCGCCGGCGATGGCGCCGGCGAAGGTGTCGGCATTTATGTTGTAGGTGTGGCCGTCGCGGCCCGGCGCCACCGGCGCCAGCACCGGGATCATTTCGGACCGAGCCAGAAGGTCGAGCAGGGTGCGGTCGACCTCGACCGGCTCGCCGACGAAGCCGAGATCGAGCACGCGCTCGATGTTGGAGTCCGGGTCGATCATGGTCTTGCGCGCCTTTTCGGCGAAAACCATGTTGCCGTCCTTCCCGCACAGGCCGATTGCCCATTCGCCCTCGGCATTGATCAGCGCGACGATCTCCTTGTTGATCGAGCCGGCCAGCACCATCTCGACGATCTCGACCGTCTTCTGGTCGGTGACGCGCAGGCCGCCCTCGAACTTCGATTCGATGCCCATCTTGCTCAGCATGGCGCCGATCTGCGGCCCGCCGCCATGCACGACGATCGGATTGACGCCGGATTGTTTGAGCAGCGCGATGTCGCGGGCAAAAGCCTTGCCGAGCGCGATGTCGCCCATGGCATGGCCGCCATACTTCACCACGACCGTCTTGTTCTCGTAGCGCTGCATATAGGGCAGCGCCCTCGAAAGCAGCGCGGCCTGCATTTCGGCGGTGGCGGCGAGGTCCGTCATTCGGCTTGGTTCCCAGCTTGGCATGAACGGCGGCGTCTTAGCGGGAATTGGAGCAGGGGGCAAACGGCTTTGCTGTCATATCAGGTGAAATCGGCCCGCTTTCATACCGGCATCTGCAGCGGCGCCCGCCGCGTCAGCCATCCCGAAATCTTTTCCATTTGCGCGGCGAGGGACAACAAGGTCTCCTCGTCGCCGGGGCGGCCGGCGGCCTGGATGCCGAGCGGCAGGCCGGCGTCGGTGACATAAACAGGCAGCGCGATCGACGGCTGGCCGCTGACGTTCTGGATTGCCGGCCAGTGGGTGAACCACAGGCTCTTGTCCATCAACTGGCCGAACAGCGGCTTGAATTTCAGCAGGCGGGCAAGCCGCAGCCTGTCGAGCATGTCTTCCAGGAACGCATCTGCGCCTTTCGTGTCCATCGCGCCGCAGGCGAGCGGCGGGTGCGCGATGACAGGCATCAGCACGGCATCGTACGGCGCGGTCTCAGTGATCAGGCGGCGCGAGGTGGCGTGCAGCCGCTGCAGGCTGGCATAGATCTCGCCGGCCGAAAGGACTTCGCCGAAGCGGCTCATCACACGCGTGGCGCGCTCGACATCGCCCGAAACGGAGCGGCCGACACGCAAGACTTCGCCGCGCATCGTGCCGGCCACCGCCGCGGCGACGGTTCTGGCGAAATCAGCGATGAAATCGCGATCGATATAGGGCAGGTCGATCCGCTCTATCGTATGGCCGCCTTCGCGCGCCAACGCTGTCGCAGTGTCCAGCGCCGCCAGCGTCTCGGCCGATATCGGCAGGCCGAGCGGCGATTTCCGGTAGACGGCCAGTTTCAGCTTGCCGGGGTCACGCACTGCTGCGGCGGCGAAAGTTCCTTTCGGCGGCGCCGCCGCATAGGGCGACAGCGGATCGGGTCCATGGGTCAGGTCGAGCAGCAAGGCCGAATCCCGGACCGAGCGGGAAACGGCGTGGCCGACGACCATGCCGTGCCAGCTTTCGGTGACGAGCGGCGACAGCGGCACACGGCCGCGCGAGGTTTTCAGCCCGACCAGCCCGGTGCAGGCGGCGGGAACGCGGATCGAGCCGCCGCCGTCCGAAGCATGTGCCACCGGCACGACGCCGGCTGCGACCAGCGCCGCCGCACCTCCAGACGAGCCGCCGCTGGTATGGGCTGTATTCCACGGATTGCGAGTGATGCCGAAAGCAGCGGATTCGGTCATCAGCCTCAGCCCATGTTCGGGCGAGGTGCTGGTGGCGATCGGGACAAGGCCGGCGGCCAGATGGCGTTCGGTCATCACCGAGTCGAAATCGGCAACGAAAGCCGGAATGCGGCTGCCGCCGTACGTCGGCACGCCTTTCATGGCGATGCCGAGATCCTTCAGGGCAAAGGGCACACCGGCCAGCGGCAGGTTGCGGTCGATGGTTTTCGCCCGCGTCCGCGCCGCCTCGTAAAGCGGCTCGGCGATGGCATTGATGTCCGTGCGAGTGGCCTCGGCCCGCGCAATCGCCGCATCGACGAGCTCCTGCGGCGAGATTTCTCCTTTGCGCACCAGGCCGGCCAAGCCGGTAGCGTCATGTTCCCACAGGGCCCGTTCGACCGACATTCTTGCTCCCCCCAACTATCGGCAAGCTAGAGCATCGGATCCAAAAGTGGAAACCCGGTTTTGGGAAAATCCGATGCTCAAAAAGGTCGGCTCTTTTCGTGTCAATGAAAGCCCACGGCGCTCCCGGTGCACAGGAACGCTTCCGCCGTTGCAATACAATGCAGTGGAATAAATTGGGGCAATTGCCTAATTTGGGCAATTGCTTAATTTGGCAGCCGATGACGCCGCAGGACATCAGCAACCTGATCGTCCGGACTTCGATGAAGGACCGGGCTGCATTCGATCTGCTCTACCGGCAGACCAGCGCGAAACTTTTCGGCGTCTGCCTTCGTGTATTGAAGGACCGGGGAGAGGCAGAAGAGGCGCTGCAGGAGGTCTTCGTCAAGATATGGACGAAGGCTGACCGTTTCGCCGTCTCGGAGCTAAGCCCGATTTCCTGGCTGGTGGCCATTGCGCGCAATCACGCGATCGATCGGATAAGGGCGCGGCGAGAGCCTGCCGCCTATATCGACGCTGCGCTCGACGTGGCCGATCCGGCGCCGGGGCCGGAGGCTGCGGCTGTTGCGGGCGGTGAATCCGGGCGCATCTATCGTTGTCTCGACGAATTGGAAAAGGACCGGGCGGCGGCCGTCCGGGGCGCTTATCTGGACGGCGAAAGCTATGCCGAACTGGCGGCGCGCCATGGCGTGCCGCTGAACACGATGCGGACCTGGCTGCGGCGTAGCCTGTTGAAGCTCAGGGAGTGTCTGGAAAGATGACGCTGGCAGGGGATGACCGACCGGAATCCGGGGGCGACGACCTGTTCGCCGCCGAATACGTTCTTGGCGTCCTGGCCGCGGACGAACGCGAGATTGCGTCACGCCGCATCGACGCGGACGCCGCTTTCGCGCGCCTTGTCGATGCCTGGGAGGCGCGTCTTTCGCCGATGGCCGACGCCTATCCCGAGACAGTGCCGCCGATCAGGGCCAAGGAAGCATTGGATCGCCGGCTGTTCGTCGCAGAGCCTCGCGCCGGCCTCTGGTCAAGCCTTGCCTTCTGGCGCGGTCTTGCCGCCGCTTCCGTCGCGGCGTTGGCGATCTATATCGCCGTGCCGTACCTCAATCCGCCGGCCGAGCAGCCGCGGCTGATCGCCTCGCTGGCTGCCGATGGCAGCGACGTCAGATACCTTGCCGTCTATGATGCCGCCCGTCGCGAGGTCGGCCTGTCGCATGTCTCCGGCGAGCGCGCCGCCGGCAAGGATTTCGAGCTGTGGATGATCGAGGGCAAGAACGCGCCGGTCTCGATGGGCGTCATCCCGGCCGGTCGGATCACGCATATGATCATCTCCCCGGCCGTGCAGGAAAAACTTGCTCAGGGCGCCGTCCTTGCGGTCAGCCTCGAGCCGGCCGGCGGTTCGCCGACCGGTCAGCCAACCGGCCCTGTGGTCGCTGCGGGCGATTTGAAGAGCATCTGATCGCCCCTGTCTGCCGATTTTCCGAGAAGATTTTAAATCTATCGCCTGTGGTGACTTTAGCGTGGAAGCATGCAGGCTGTAAGAGTCCTGCCCTGAAAATCATGCTCGCCGTTATAAAAAATAAAATTTTCTCCTGAACGGCGAAACTCGGGCATTTATCCCCCGTATCTCCTTGCGCCCCAAAGAGGGGAAGAAATAAACTGAGGAGATAGAAACAATGCGTAAATTCGCCACCCTTTTGCTTGCCGGAACGGTCGCCGTCTCCGCGCTCGCAACCGCCGTCTATGCCCAGAATCCGATGGTCGGCGGCGCCGCCATGTATGCCACCAGGAACATCGTCGAGAACGCCGTCAATTCGAAGGATCACACGACGCTGGTCGCGGCCGTCAAGGCCGGTGGTCTCGTCGACACGCTGCAGAGTGCCGGCCCCTTCACCGTGTTCGCGCCGACCAACGAGGCCTTTGCCGCACTTCCGGCCGGCACCGTCGACACGCTGCTCAAGCCCGAAAACAAGGACAAGCTGGTCAAGATCCTGACCTGCCACGTCATCGGTGCCAAGGCGATGGCCGCCGACGTCGCCAAGATGGCCATGGACGATGGTGGCGCGCACAAGGTCAAGACGGTTGGCGGCTGCGAGCTGACGCTCAAGGCCGACGGCGGCAAGGTTACCGCGACCGACGAGAACGGCAATGTCGCCAATGTGACCGTCGCCGATGTCGAGCAGTCGAACGGCGTTATCCACGTCATCGACAAGGTTCTCCTGCCGAAGATGTAACGAAGGGGTCGTCGCCAGCGAAGATATGGCTGAGGCTCCATGCCGAGTGCGCGGATTTCTGCTTGCGTGACCCGCGCAATCGACAGGCGTACACTCCGCACCGTCCGCCGTCCGCTGTAGGCGGGGCAGGTGCGGAGTGCCCGTTGTCGGGAGCTGGCAAACCGGCTTTTGATTTCCATGTGACGGTCGAGTTTGGCAAACGGACAGAAGGAGGAATGGTGATGATCCGGCGCGACTTTCTTTGGAGCGGTGCCGCTGTGGCATTGTTGGCAGGCACGGCAGCAGCGCTGCGCATGGGCCGGCCGCAGGACGCACACGCGACCGAATCCTTCGAAGTCACCAAGACCGAGGCCGAGTGGCGCGCCATCCTGTCCGACGCGGCTTTCAACGTGCTGCGCAAGGAAGGCACCGAATATCCCGGCACCAGCCCGCTACTCAACGAACATCGCAAGGGCGTCTTCGCCTGCGCCGGCTGCGACCTGCCGCTCTATTCCTCCGAAACCAAGTTCGATTCCGGCACCGGCTGGCCGAGCTTCTGGCAGGAGATTCCCAACGCTGTCGGCATGACCGTGGACAGGTCCCTGGGCATGACCCGAACCGAGGTCCACTGCCGCCGTTGCGGCGGTCATCTCGGCCATGTCTTTGACGACGGTCCGCCGCCGACCGGCTTGCGTCATTGCATCAACGGCGTCGCCTTAACTTTTAAGCCGGCCACGGCCTGACCCATAGCGCCGCGTCCCTTTTTGCGCGCAAAGTTGCGCGATCAGTGTCCGCCATCTCCGCCAGCCTGCTCGGCCGGCTTGCGGATGACCATGGTGAAGATCGCCAGCGTCGCGAATAGCGCCGTCAAGAGATAGAACACGTCCATGAAGGACAGCAGCGAAGCCTGCTGCTGGACCATGCCAGACAGTTTGGAGATCGCCGCCTTGGAGGCGTCGAGGCCAGCATTCTGCTGGAAGTCGAGCGTCATGTTCTGCAGCGTGGTCTGCGCCTTGGCGCTGCCCCATTGCACGTGCTCGGCCAGCCTTGCGTAGTGGAAGGCGCTGCGATCGATCAGCACGGTGTTGATGACGGCAAGGCCGACGGCGCCACCGAGATTGCGGGTGAGGTTGAACAGGCCGGATGCATTCTTAAGCCGGTCAGGCGGCAGGGTTCCCAGCGCGATGTTGTTGATCGGCACCATGCACAGCATCATCGAGGCGCCGCGCAGGATCTGCGGCACCAAAAGCTCCCAGAAATCCCAGTCGGCGGTCAAATAGGTCATCCGCCAGGTGCCGGCAGCGAAGCCGAAGAAGCCGATCATCATCATCAGCCGCGGATCCATCCTGCGCGACAGGATGCCGGAAATCGGTGCGGTGACGAACATCGCCAGGCCGCTGACGAACAGCGCCTCGCCGATCATCAGGGAGTCGTAGCCGCGGATGCGACCGAGATACACCGGATAGAGATAGGTCAGGCCGTAGAGGCCGATGCCGATGACGAAGGAGAACAGCGAGCCGAAAGCGAAGTTGGCGTTGGTGAAGGCTTTCAGGTCGACGATCGGCTCCTCTGCGGTGAAGGCGCGCCAGAAGAACAGCACCGCGCCGGCGGTCATCAGGATGGCGCAGACGAACACGGCCTGGTCCTGGAGCCAGTCGTTGTTGGGACCTTCCTCAAGCACATATTCCAGGGAGCCGAGGAAGGCCGCCATGCCGGCAAGGCCCCACCAGTCGAACTTGCGGAACAGGCTGAGATTGGGCTTGTCGAAGTCGATCAGCGACCATGCCGCGGCCGTCACCATGATGCCGGGCACCACATTGATCAGGAACAGCCAGTGCCAGGACGTGGCATGGCTGATATAGCCGCCGACGGTCGGGCCGATGGTCGGCGCCAGCGTCGCCACCAGGCCGATCATCGGCGACACCATGGCGCGGCGCGACGGCGGGAAGATGGTGAAGGCGGCAGCGAACACGCTTGGAATCATGCCGCCGCCGATGAAGCCCTGGACGGCGCGGTAGACGATCATCTGGTCGATGTTGGTGGCGGTCGCCGCCAGCGCACTCGCGGCGGTGAAGCCGGCCGCAGAGACGGTGAACAGCACACGCGTCGACAGCATCCGGCTGAGAAAACCGGACAGCGGGATCATGATGACTTCGGCGATCAGATAGGCGGTCTGCACCCACGGAATTTCGTCGGAGCTGGCGCTCAAGCCCGCCTGGATCTCGGCCAGCGAGGCCGAAACAATCTGGATGTCGAGGATCGCCATGAACATGCCGAACACCATCGCCAGGAAGGCGATGATGCGGCGCGGCTCGATGTGATCGACCGGCTTGGCCGGCGCCGATCCCGCGGTCAGAGTTGCGGTCGCCATGACGTTGCTCCAGGCGCCGGCCTATTTCGATGCCGAAGGTGCGGTGCGGCTGTCGACGGCGACGATGACGCTGAGGCCGGCGCGCAGCTTGCCTGTCTTCAGCACATCCGCCGGCACGTCGATGCGAACCGGGACGCGCTGCACGACCTTGGTGAAATTGCCGGTGGCGTTTTCCGGCGGCAGCAGCGAGAACACCGCGCCGGATGCCGGCGCCAACGACGAGACGGTGCCTTCGAAATCCTGGCCGTCGATCGCGTCGACCGAAATCCTGACCTTTTCACCAGGCACCAGCCGGGCAAGCTGGGTCTCCTTGAAATTGGCGACGATATAGAGCTTGTCCATTGGCACGATGACCGCGAGCTTCTGTCCGGGGCTGATCAGGTCGCCCTGCTCGACCGAGCGGTTGCCGACGACACCGTCATAGGGCGCGCGGAGCACGGTGAACGACAGGTCCCGCGCGGCCTTGTCCCTGGCAAGCTGCAGCGACGCCAGTGTGCTTGCCGTCTCCGCGCGCTGCGCCTGAAGCACACCGATATTGGCCTCAGCCGCCGCGATCTGGGCGTCGGCGCCGACAAGGGCGGCATTGGCCTGCTCGACCGCGGTCTGGGCATCGTCCAGTTGGGCCTGGGTGCCGACATGTGTCTTGAGCAATTGGGCGGCGCGCGCTTGAACCCGCGCCGCATTGGCGGCGGCGGCCTGGTCGGCGGTCTTCTGCGCCTGCGCCTGCTCGAGCGAGGCGCGCGCCGCCTCGGTCTGGGCGTCGATACGGTCGAGCGTCTTGCTCAAGGTGGCGATCTGCGCCTCGGCCTGGGCGACCGCTATTTTGTAGTCGCCATTGTCGACGACCAGCAACGGGTCGCCGGCCTTGACCTGCTGGTTCTCGGTCACCTTGACCTGATCGACATAGCCGGAAATTTTCGGCGAAATGAACGCCATGTCGGCTTGGACATAGGCGTCGTCGGTGGAGATCATGAAACGCCCGTCGGTCCAGTAATCGTAGCCATACCAGGCGCCTGCGCCCAGCAAGCCAAGCGCAATGATCGGCAACAGAAAGGAGCGTGCCGAGCGTTTCTTTTTGGCCGGCGCCTCGGCCGGAGGACTTATTGCGGGCTCAGTCGGTCCGTTCGGCGCTTCGGCTGGCGGCGCGACCTTGGCGTTGGGGAAGGAACGGACTTCGGCGGTGGGGGTCGCGTTCGAGGACATGGCATCTCTCTTGGCATTGCTAAAGGCTGGGCATCTCTCGGGAAATCAGTCAGACTGAACCGTTCGGTTCGATACTGCCGTTGACT
This sequence comes from Mesorhizobium escarrei, assembly GCF_935825525.1. GTDB lineage: Bacteria > Pseudomonadota > Alphaproteobacteria > Rhizobiales > Rhizobiaceae > Mesorhizobium > Mesorhizobium escarrei. The sequence goes on along the minus strand of NZ_CAKXZT010000174.1, from coordinate 6,794 downwards.
TAGCGCGGAGAGAGGGCCATATCAAGGATGATCGAACCGATCGGTTCGAATTTTTTCGAGGTGTGACGTTTTGACCGAGCCCGACAAGGACCAGTGCGACCTGCTGGATGGCCTGCGTCGCGGCCGCCCGGCGGCCGGACAGGACCCGGTCAAGCGCAGCCAGATCATCGAGGGCGCGCGTCGTGTCTTCATCGACAAGGGCTTCGAAGCGGCGTCGATGAACGACATCACCCGCGAGGCCGGCGTTTCCAAGGGAACAATCTATGTCTACTTCGCCAACAAGGAAGAGCTGTTCGAGGCGCTGATCGAGGAAGAGCGCGGCACGATCTTCAAGAACATGTACGAGATGCTTGACCGCGCCGACGACCTTCGCGAGACGCTGGTGAAGTTCGGCAAAGTGCTGTCCCTCAAGATCACGTCGGCCAAGGTCGTCCAGGCGCAGCGCACCGTAATCGGCGCGTCCGACAGGATGCCCGAGCTTGGCGCGCGTTTTTACGAAGGCGGCCCGAAACGCGGCCACGACAAGGTCGTTGCTTTTCTCAATGCCGCCATCGAGCGCGGCCTGCTCAAGATCGACGATGTCGATCTTGCCGCCTATCAGTTCACCGAACTGTGCCTGGCGGGCCTTTTCCGTCAGTGCATATTTGCCTACCGCACCAAGGCGCCGAGCCAGGATGAAATCGACCACATCGTCAGGTCGGGCGTCGGCATGTTCCTGAAGGCTTACGGCACCGAAAGGCTCGCCACGGAAGAAAGCACCCAGACGATTGCGCTGGAGGCAAAGTCCTAAAGCGCGTCGCGTTTGACCGGCCTGACCCGACGCGTTTAGGCTGTTGTTTTATGCAATGCATGTCGTTCTCGCAAAGCCGCTGCACTTTTTTGCGCGACATGCATTAGCCGCCATTGGCCGCCAGCACGATCGCCGCGCGCAATTCCTCGAGGCCCTCGCTCTTTTCCGCAGACGTGGCGAGAACGAACGGAAACGCGGCCGGCCGCTTCTTGATCTTCTGCAGTGTCTCTTCGATCAATCGCGGCACGCCGGCCGCTTTGATCTTATCGGTCTTGGTCAGCACGATCTGATAGGACACCGCCGCCTTGTCGAGCAGCGACAGCACTTCGTCATCCTTGGCCTTGATGCCATGGCGGGCGTCGATCAGCAGGTAGACGCGCTTCAGCGTGACGCGGCCCTTGAGATAGTCGAAGACGAGTTTCGTCCAGTCGTCGACCTTTTCCTTGGGCGCGGTGGCGTAGCCGTAGCCCGGCATGTCGACCAGCGCCATCGGCGGCAGGTCGGCGCCTTCGCCGGAAAACCCGCCCGGAACGAAATAGTTGAGTTCCTGCGTCCGCCCCGGCGTATTGGACGTGCGCGCCAGTCCCTTCTGATTGACCAGCGCGTTGATCAGCGACGATTTGCCGACATTCGAGCGGCCGGCAAAGGCGATCTCCGGCGGTCCTTCCGGCGGCAGGAACTTCATCGCCGGCACGCCGCGGATGAAGATCCACGGCCGCGTGAACAGCTCGATGCCGATCACGGACTTGTTCAACGCGTTCAAACCGCTGCCTCCAGAACAGAAATATCGGCGCCACGAATGGCATTGAGGTTGCGGCTGATCTTTTCCACCGGCCAATCCCACCACGCCGCCGCCAAAAGCCGCCGGATGGTCCTGTCGTCGAAACGCATCTTCACCACCTTGGCCGCATTGCCGGCGACGATCGCATAGGGCGGCACGTCATGCGTCACCACCGACTTTGCCGCAACGATGGCGCCATGGCCGATCGCCACGCCGGGCAGGATCGCCGCTTCCATGCCGATCCATACATCATTGCCGATCACTGTGTCGCCGCGCAATTCCTTCGACCAGGTCGCCGGATCGAAACCCTCTTCCCAGCCATGACCGAAGATGTTGAACGGATAGGTCGAAAAGCCGGACATGGCATGATTGGCGCCGTTCATGATAAAGCGCGCCCCCTCGGCGATGGCGCAGAACTTGCCGATGATCAGCCGGTCGCCAATGAATGGATAGTGATGCAGCACGCATCGCTCGGCGAATTTGTCCGGCCCGTCCGGATCGTCATAATAGGTGAAGTCGCCGATCTCGATGTTCGGCGCCGTGACCAGCCCCTTCAGGAAGCCGACGCGGGTATGCATCGGGATCGGGTGCTTGATGTTAGGGTTGGGTCCGATCATGGTCTGGCTCCAGCGACGAAATAACAGGTCAAATAGTGCGATCCGCCCGGCAGCGCCAACCGCGTGCACGGCGGATCATCCTTACCTGTTCATCGCGGAGCGCTCCTGAAACGACAGCGGAGCTTATAGGTCGCGGAGGCGTCTACCGCCGCGCCGGGGCTTCCTGGATTCGGCGGAAAGGGGCTCCTTCTATTCCGCCGGCGACGGTTTCTTCCGGAACAGCGCGACCAGATTGTCCCACAATTCGATCTTGGCGCCCTGCCGCTTCATGATCACGCCTTGCTGGATGATCGAAAGCAAATTGTTCCAAGCCCAGTAGATGACGAGGCCGGCCGGAAAACCCGCCATCATGAACGTGAAGACCACCGGCATCCAGGTGAAGATCATGGCCTGCGTTGGGTCCGGCGGCGTCGGGTTCATGCGCATCTGCAGGAACATGGTCAGGCCCATGATCAGCGGCCAGACGCCGATCATCAACATATCCGGAAGCGCGATCGGAATGAGGCCGAACAGGTTGAAGATCGAGGTCGGATCGGGCGCCGCCAGATCCTGAATCCAGCCGAAGAACGGTGCGTGCCGCATCTCGATGGTGATGTAGAGTACCTTGTAGAGCGCAAAGAAGACCGGGATCTGCAGCGCCACCGGCCAGCAGCCGGCGAGCGGATTGATCTTCTCGGTCTTATAGAGCTCCATCATCGCCTGTTGCTGCTTCATCTTGTCGTCCGCGTACTTCTCGCGGATCTCGAGCATCTTGGGCTGCACCTTCTTCATGTTCGCCATCGACGCGTAGGACTTGTTGGCGAGCGGATAGAAGAGGGCCTTGACGACGACGGTGGTGGCCAGGATGGCCAGGCCGAAATTGCCGAAAAATTTGTACATCGTGTCGATCAGATAGAACATCGGCTTGGTGATCCAGATGAACCATCCCCAGTCGATCAAACGGTCGAACAGCCTGATGTTGCGGTCTTCCGCATAGGCGTTGACCTTGGCGACTTCCTTTGCGCCGGCGAAGATTTCGCTCTCGACTGTCGCCGACTGGCCGGCATCGACGGTGATCGGGTCGGTGAGGAAGTCGGCCTGGTAACGCGGGCGGCCGTCCTCAAAATAGGCGTAACGCGGCTGGAACGGCTGCTTCTCGGTTGGCACCAGCGTCACCGCCCAGTATTTGTCGGTGATGCCCAGCCAGCCATCGGTCGACTTGCCCGGCGTGTACTGCTTGTCCTCCTCGACGGCCGCGTATTTGTGTTCCTGCAAACCTTCGGTGCCGGTGACGCCGATCAGCCCCTCATGCAGCACATAGATGCTGGCAACGGCAGGCTTGTCGAAGCGGGTGACACGGCCGTAATTCGACAGGGTGACAGCAGCTGAACCCAAATTCTGCACCATGTCCGAGACCGTGAACATGTAGTCGCTGTCGACGGAGAAGGTGCGCTTGAAGGTCAGGCCCTTGTCGTTGGTGAAGCTCAGCGTGACCGGGGTCGCCGGTGTCAGCGTCGCATTGCCGTCGACGGTCCACACGGTTTCCGGGCCCGGCACCGTGCCGGTCTTGTCGCTGCCGACAAAGCCGATCTCGGCATAGTAGCCAGTGGGCAGCGCCGCCGGGTTGAGCAGCTCGATCTCGGGCGAGTTCTTGTCGACCGTCAGCCTGTAGTGCTTGAGCTTGAGGTCGTCGAGACGGGCGCCGGTGAGATTGATCGAGCCCTCCAGGCTCGGTGTGTCAATCCTGACGCGCTTCGTCGACGCCAGCGCCTGCTCGCGGCTGGCCAGCGTCGTGCCGTCGGTTCCCGATGCATTGGGTGCATTAGGAATGGCGCCTTGCTGCGGCACCGGCGTTTCGCTGCCGCCCGGACTGGCGGCTTCGGCCGCCTTCTTCTGCTCCGCTAGCCGCTGCTCTTCGATACGGGCCGCCTCGCGTTGCGCCTCGCTGTGCGGCAGCACGTAAAAATACTGCCAAAGCGACAGGATCAGCACCGACAGCGCGATGGTGATGAAGAAGTTCCGGTTGTTTTCCATCGAAAGCCTTAGCCTATCGTGTTCCGCGCAGTCGGCGTGAGAGTTCGGCCTTCAACTGACCGAACGGGATGGCAAGCACATCTTCGCGCCCGACGATGACATAGTCATTGCCTGGCTTCATGTCACCCGCGGCATGCGTGCGCACGGCTTCTCTCAGCCGCCGCCGGATGCGGTTGCGGACGACTGCGTTGCCGACCTTCTTGGTGACCGTGTAGCCGACGCGAGGCGCCTCTGCGTCGCTGCGGTCGAGAACCTCGACGAGAAAAAGCCGCCCGCGGCGCTTTTCGCCACGCCGGACGGCCAGGAATTCCGCGCGCTTCAGAAGCCGCTTGGGATGTGCTCCCACTGGCTTGCCGGTTGCGGGCAACGATCTCGTCTTCCGTTCAGGCGCTGAGCCGCTTGCGGCCGCGGTTGCGGCGGGCTGCGACGACGCCACGACCACCCTTGGTGGCCATGCGGGCACGAAAACCGTGCCGGCGTTTGCGGACGAGTTTGGACGGTTGGTAGGTACGCTTCATTTGTTTTAATACCGCGGGGTGCGGCCCTTCTTGATTCTGTCACTCTGTAACAGGAGCTTTGCCCGGCCGGCTTTGGCGCGATCGAAACCGCGCCGGGACGAATGGCCCGAGCGTGAGCGGGCTTATAGAAAGAAGGGTTTTGGAAGTCAATCCGGCGCCGACATTCCGGCGTCTCTGGTCAACGCTGGAGTGATGGCCGAAGTCTGGGCGGTCTTGCCCGTATTGGGACGAAGGATGAAATTGGCAAAAAAGCCGCAATGGCCTAATCTTGGCTTATCAAGTGATCGTGAAGAAAAGGCAGCATGAGTGAAATCCCATCCGGGGACGAAAGGACCGATCGGGCGACCGCAGCCGCCCGCAGGGTGCCCTTGTCGCGTGGATTGTCGACAAAGCTCCTGCTGCTCACCATCGTCTTCGTGCTCCTGGCCGAGATCCTCATCTTTCTGCCCTGGATCGCCAGCTACCGGCTGAGCTGGCTGAAGGAAAGGCTGAGCACCGCCGCGGCTGTCTCGATCGTGCTGGTGCAGGGAGAACCCGCCTCGCTGTCGCGCGCCGCCCAGAACGATGTGCTGATGGCCATCGGCGCCAAGGCGATCGCCGTGCGCGACGGCGGCGTCTCGCGGCTTCTGGTCGTGGCTGAGATGCCGCCGCATGTCGACGAGCATATCGACATTGCCAATGTCGGCCTGATCGAGGGCATGACCGGCGCCTTGGACACGCTGTTTTTCGGCGGCGAGCGGATGCTGCGCGTTTTCGGGCCGGTCGGCGACAGCGACAAGGAATTCGAGCTGATCATGCCCGACTACAGCCTGCGCAATGCCATGCTCATCTATTCGCGCAACGTCGCCTTCGTCTCGCTGCTGATCTCGCTGTTCACCGCCATGCTGGTCTATGCCGCCATAGACCTGATCATGATCGGCCCGATACGGACAATGACGCGCTCGATGCTGGCTTTTTCGGAGGCGCCCGACGACCCCGGCCGGATCATCCGCCCTGCTGCCCGCGCCGACGAGATCGGCGTTGCGGAGCGCGAGCTCTCGCAGATGCAGGAGCGGCTGCAAAAGATGCTCTCCGAGCAGAAGCATCTCGCCGACCTTGGCCTCGCCGTGTCGAAGATCAACCATGACATGCGCAATATCCTGGCGTCGGCGCAGCTGATGTCGGACCGTCTGCGCCAGGTCAAGGATCCGACCGTGCAGGCCTTCGCGCCAAAACTGCTGCGCGCGCTCGATCGTGCCGTATCCTATTCGGAAGGTGTGCTTGCCTATGGCCGGACCCAGGAGCCGCCGCCCTCGCGCCGCAGGCTCAGGCTGCGCCAGCTGGTCGACGACGTCCACGGTCTGCTCGACACCGAAGGCGGCATCGAATTCGTCAATGCCGTCGATCTGGCTTTCGAGGTGGATGCCGATTCCGATCAGCTTTTTCGCGTGCTCACCAATCTTTGCCGCAACGCCGTCCAGGCGATGGCGGCGGACGCGGAAAGCGCGGTGGTGCGCCGGCTGGAAGTGTCGGCCGAGCGCGTCGGCAGCGTCAGCCGCATCACCGTCACCGACACCGGACCCGGCCTGCCGCCGAAGGCGCGCGAGAACCTGTTCGCGGCGTTCCGCGGCTCGGCCCGCAGCGGCGGCACCGGCCTTGGCCTGGCCATCGCCTATGAATTGATCCGCGCCCATGGCGGCACGGTGGAGCTTGTAGAAAGCAGAGGCGGCCGCACCACATTCGCGGTCACCATTCCCGACCAGCCGGTCCGGCTCGACCAGGCCCGCAACGGCCTGCGCCGCCCGGCCTGATCGTCGCCCGCCCGATCCTCGCCAGGCACAACAGCAAAACTTTTGCCGGATCGGCTTGCTTTTCGGAAATTCAGTCGCTAGGGAACACGTCACATCGCGGCCGGTCGTTGAGGATCGGATCGCGGGGCCATGTAAAGCATGGCCTGTTGCGCGCCCGTAGCTCAGCTGGATAGAGCACCAGACTACGAATCTGGGGGTCAGGAGTTCGAATCTCTTCGGGCGCGCCATTTGTGATATACATTCCAAAATCGTGTGGCGCGACGTCCGGTTCTGTGAAGGGTTACG
>NZ_CAKXZT010000173.1 GCF_935825525.1 Mesorhizobium escarrei | reverse complement strand
GTCCACATATGGATCCCAGGGTCTGCGCCGCGTCGCTTCGCTCCTTGCTTCGCCCTGGGATGACGAAGTGGAAGGACGGTTCGGCCAATCTCGAAGGTTTGCGATTTGCCACTGAAATTGGCTGAGAGGAATTGTCGACGGCGCTGCCGATCGGCCCAACGTGTCAAAATCACTGTGCAGAGGAACTAGAGACAACCCTCAGGGGACCAATGCATGCCGCGCAAAAGCATGCCTCGGGCCTGACCCGGGGCCTGACCCGAGGGCATGCAGCGGTTTGCGATTGCGACATGCATAAACAAAGCCGCGCGGGCGGCGCGGCTTTGTTTTGCTGGTCGATCCACTATTTGGTCTGGAAGCGGGCGACCGACAGGAACTTGACGGCATTGCCGGTGAACCGGTTGGCGTCGGCCAGTTGATCCTCCGCCTGGAAGCCCACGGTATAGACTTCGGTTGGCGGCGTGTGCACGATATTGTAGGCGTAGCGCGGCGCCGTCGCTGCGCTGGAGACGGCGGCGACATTCTCGCCGCTGTTCAACGCCCAGCGCGCCGCGTTCGGCTCGGCAGCGACCACCACGGACTTGGGGCCGGGCTTGAGGTCACGGGCGGTTGCCCTGGCCGCCTTGCGGGTGGTCTTCACACCCGTGCCGATCGCCGCGGCCGGATCGGAGCCAGCCGGGCGGGCAAAGACAGCATCGCGCGGCGATGCGGGATTGCCCTTCGCCAGCTCACCGAGGACCGAGCTTGGCTGGGAGAGCGAAGCGACCTGGTATTCGTCGGTTGCGCTGACCCGTTCGAGGACAGCTTTGACCGCGTCAGACTGGACCGCGGCTGACTGGACCTGGTCAGGCTGGACCAACTCGGGCCGGGCCAAGTCAGGCTGGGCCAGATCGGGCCGAGCCGACGGCAGCACCGAGAACACATCGGTAGCGGTCTTGCTGTGCCCGGCCGTGTCCGCCAGCGCCAGAAGCACAGCCTTGTCCTGCGGCGCGAGGTCGGCCGCTGCAAGGTCGGCCGGCAGCGAGTGATTGGGACGCCAGGTCGGCAACGGGATGTCATTGGCAGCAACCTGCACCGCATCGGCGGCGACAACGGACGGTTCGGCCATGCCGAAGGGAGCGTTTGCCGGCGCTTGCGCGGTCGTCACCGCCTGTTCGGTGGTGGCGGTGGCATCCGCCACGCCGAACGGAACGGTTTCGGGCGGCTGAGCGACATCGGTCTTCGGACGCGGGGCGAAATCGGGCAGCGGCACGCTACGCGCCGGCAGCGCCGCGATGATCGTTTCCGGCGTGTCCTCCTCCGGTTCCGGAGCAGGCGCATCGGCGATTTGCGGAATCTCGGCGCGCTTCGCATCCTCAGGCGACACGATGGCAATGCCCGGAAGCTTGCTGTTCCTGGCGGCCGGCGCCGGCTTGGCGGACGCCAGCTTCACGTTCGCCGGCTTCACGGTTGACTTCGGCGTTGGCGCGACTGCCACATCGGCGCTGTCATCGGCCTCGTCTTCACCGCCGCCGAAGAAAGCCGCCAGCAGACCGCCGGATCTTTTGAAACCGCCACCTGCGCTGGCCATTTCGATGGCGGGAGCGCCGGCGCCCTTGCGCGCCTTGTAGGAGGCGAGCGCCTGTGAATAGCCGGGCAGCGGCTTGCCGTCGCTCGGCACATGCAGCGTCTTGCCATTGGGGAACACGCGCGCCAGTTCCTGGCGGCTGATGCCAGGCCAGTGCCGCACATTGCCGACATCCATGTGGACAAAGGGCGAGCCGGACCTCGGATAATAGCCGACGCCGCCGCCCTGCATCCGCAGACCGATGTCGCGCAGTTTCTTCAGCGGCACGCCGGGAATGTAGAAGTCCATGGCCTTGCCGAGCGTATGCTGGCTTTTCTTGGCTACGCCCCTGCTGCGGCTGCGCAGCATCGAGTTCGTCGATGACGAGCGATAACCACACACGACCTGGATGTAGTCGGTGGCGCCGCTCTGCCGGTAAGCCTCCCAGACCAGGTCGAGCAGGCGCGGATCCATCTTGGTCGGCTCGTTGCGGCGCCAGTCGCGCAGGATAACGCTGATCTTTTTCAGACCCGCCTGATCGTAGCGGCCGCTGCGCTTGAAGACGATCTCCGCCTTCTCTTTGGTGTGTAGGTTGTAGAGTTTCAGCGAACGTGTCTGGGCGCTGGCGCCGGTCGCAGCCGCTGTAAGGAAGCCAAAGGCGAGAATCACCGCTGCCAGCCATCTCGGCCAGGCGCTCATGTGATTGTGCCGCCCGTTTGTGTGTCGTTCGACTTTGTTCAAATCAAAAGGCCTTGCAGGCTGCCGTTTGTCCCCGGATTTGACCAACGGATGCGGTGGTGTTCGTATCCGAATATCGATCCTAATGGTTAATCATCGCTTATTGAAGCCGAAATGCGGTAACACCGTGGCGATATCCCGTCAAAAATATTGCACGGGGTTTCTTGGTAAACTGCTGGTTTAGATCATGTTTCGGGCTTTGCATGAACACGATCTGTTACCAGACGCCTCAATGCGTGAACACTGCCGGCAAGCGCGTCACTCGTGGCGCGTCACGCCCGATCGACGACTGTCGACTGTTCTGATGCCAGGCTGGCAAGCTGGCCAGACTTGCCTTGTCAGGAAGGACTTGCCTTGTCAGGGAGGACTTGGCTTGTCAGGAAGCAAGCCGGTCGATACGACCTGTTTCCGGATCGATGCCGTATTCCTTGAGCTTCCTGTAGAGCGTCGAGCGGCCGATGCCGAGGCGCCGGGCAACTTCGCTCATCTGGCCGCTATAATGGTCGATGGCGAGCTTGATCATTTCGAGTTCGACATCGGCCAGCGTCCGCACATTGCCGCGTTCGTCCAGCGCCCGCAGCGTGCCGAAGCGAGGCTGCGGCCTGGCTGGCGGATCGAGCTCGGTTACAGCGATGCCGTTAGGGGCGTGGGCGTCCTCGCCAAGCGGCTCCGTGACCAAAGGCGACGCGGGCAACACGCCATGAGCATCGAGGTTGACGGTGCCCTCGACCTGCGCCCGGATCTGCGGAAACTCCTCTTCGGTCAGCACATCGCCTTCACAAAGCACCGAGGCCCGGAAGACGGCGTTTTCCAGCTGGCGGATATTTCCCGGCCAGTCGTAGGCCTGCAGCATGGCGAGCGCCGCAGCCGAAATGCCGTGCAGGCGATGGCGTGGATCGGTGGGCGCAACCTTCTCCAGAAAATGCTCGACCAAATACGGAATGTCGTCGCGACGGTCGCGCAGCGGCGGCACGAAGATCGGATAGACGTTCAGGCGGTAGAACAGATCCTCGCGGAACTTGCCGTCCTTGACCTGCTGCAGAAGATTGCGGTGTGTCGCCGAGATCAGCCTGATGTCGACCCTGACGGTCGAGCGCCCGCCGACCGGATCGACCTCACCGTCCTGCACGGCGCGCAGCAGCTTGACCTGCACGTCGAGCGGCAGGTCGCCGATCTCGTCGAGGAAGAGCGTGCCCGAATGCGCCTCGACGAACTTGCCGGTGTGTTTTTCGGTGGCGCCGGTGAACGAGCCCTTCTCGTGGCCGAACAGGATCGATTCGACCAGATTGTCGGGGATGGCGCCGCAATTGACGGTAACGAACGGTTTTGAGCGGCGATCGCCGCTGCCCTGGATGGCGCGCGCCACCAGCTCCTTGCCTACACCGGATTCGCCTTCGATAAGAATCGGGATGTTGGACGCGGCCGCCTTCTGGCCGAGGCGGATCACCCGGTCCATCGCCGGGCTGTGCGTGATCATGTCCTTGAAGGTCAAATGGCCGCCGCGCCGCCGCGACGTGCGCTTCACTTCACCCTCGACCGCCTCGACTTTGAGCGCGTTGCCGATCGATGCCTGCAGCCTGTCGGGAGATGCCGGCTTGACGACGAAATCGAAAGCACCGTGACGCATGGCCGAAACGACGGTCTCGATGCCACCCTGGGCGGTTTGCACGATGACCGGAACCTGGATGCCGCGCTCACGCATCGCCTTCAGCACGCCGATACCGTCGAGACCCGGCATGACGAGGTCGAGGATGACCACCGACACGCTGCGCGCATTGGGCCCGTCGAGCGCATCGAGACCGGCCTCGCCGCCATCCGTGATGATCGCGCTGTGGCCGAATCTCGTCACCGCCGCCTCGAGCAGCCTGCGCTGCACGGGATCGTCATCGACTATGAGTATGGAACCTGTCATGACTGGTTCAACGATGCTCGCCCAACTGCCCACCCCAAAATGCCCACCCAATGGGGAATCCACCCTATGGATCATCTTGGCACAGGGTTCTAAATAAGGTTTCAAAAAACCCGGTGAACGAATTCCTTAGGATTTGACCGGCTTTGCTCATCCCCTTGAATCTTTGGCGCTTTGAATCTTAGGGTCTGACCGCTCAGGTCTTGCAATCTGGAAAGTATCGGCAATGAGCATGGTTTTTGGTCGGCAGCTTGCGGCGGCGGCGTCCGGTCAGGGCGCGGCGGAGCTTGGTGATCTGCCGGAATGGGATCTCGCCGATCTCTATTCGGGCATGGACGCCCCCGAGCTGAAACGCGACATCGCCAAGGCGATCGCCGATGCCATCAGCTTCGAGAGCCGCTGGAAAGGCACGCTCGCCGCCGAGGCGGAGCGTGCCGACAGCGGCAGGCTGGGCGAGGCGCTTGCCGCCTATGAGGCGCTGGAGGAACTGATCGGCCGGATCGTCTCCTATGCCGGACTGATCTATGCCGGCAACACCGCGGATCCGCAGCGCGCCAAGCTCTATGGCGACATTCAGGAGAAGATGACCGACGCCAGCGCGCATCTTCTGTTTTTCGCGCTCGAACTGAATCTTGTCGACGATGCCGCGATCGAAACCGCGCTTGCTGCCGATCCCGGCTTCGCTCACTACCGGCCGTGGGTGCTTGATCTGCGCATGGACAAACCCTACCAGCTCGAAGACCGGGTCGAGCAGCTTCTGCATGAGAAGTCGATTACCGGACGCGGCGCCTGGAACCGCTTGTTCGACGAGACGATGACCGATCTGCGCTTCGACATCGATGGCGAAGAGCTGACCCTGGAGCCAGCGCTGAACCGCCTCCAGCACCCCGATGGCGAGGTGCGCCGCCGGGCTTCTGAAGCGCTGGCCGCAACCTTCCGCAAGAATCTGCGCATCTTCACGCTGATCACCAACACGCTGGCCAAGGACAAGGAGATTTCCGACCGCTGGCGCGGCTTCGAGGACATCGCCGATTCGCGTCATCTCGCCAACCGCGTCGAGCGCAGCGTGGTGGATGCGCTGGCCTCAGCCGTTCGCGACGCTTACCCGCGCCTGTCACACCGCTACTATGCGATGAAGGCGCGCTGGCTCGGCATGGAAGTGATGAACCACTGGGACCGCAACGCGCCGTTGCCGGAGACCCCGCAAGCGATCATCGGCTGGGCCGAGGCCAAGAACACGGTGCTTTCCGCCTATCAGCGCTTTTCACCTGACATGGCGGAGATCGCCCGGGTTTTCTTCGACCGCAACTGGATCGACGCGCCGGTAAGGCCTGGCAAGTCGCCGGGCGCCTTCGCGCATCCGACCGTGCCGTCGGCGCATCCCTATGTTCTGCTCAACTACATGGGCAAGCCGCGCGACGTGATGACGCTGGCGCATGAGCTTGGCCACGGCGTGCATCAGGTGCTCGCCGCAGGCCAGGGCGCGCTGATGGCCTCGACGCCGCTGACACTGGCCGAGACGGCCTCCGTGTTCGGCGAGATGCTGACCTTCCGCTCGCTGCTGGACCAGACCACGGACAAGCGCGAGCGCAAGGCCATGCTCGCCCAGAAGGTCGAGGACATGATCAACACGGTCGTGCGCCAGATCGCTTTCTACGAGTTCGAGCGCAAGGTGCATGCCGAGCGCAAAAACGGCGAGTTGACATCCGACAGGCTTGGCCAGTTCTGGCTGGAAGTGCAGGCGGAAAGCCTCGGGCCGGCGATCAAGCTGCGCGAGGGTTACGAGGTCTTCTGGAGCTATATTCCACACTTCATCCATTCGCCTTTCTACGTCTATGCCTATGCGTTCGGCGACTGCCTGGTGAATTCGCTCTATGCGGTCTATCAGAATGCAGAGCGTGGCTTTCAGGACAAGTATTTTGCCATGCTGCGCGCCGGCGGCACCAAGCATCATTCCGAGCTCCTGGCACCCTTCGGTCTCGATGCCACCGATCCTGCCTTCTGGCAGATCGGACTTGGCGTGATCGGCGGGCTGATCGACGAGCTCGAAGCTTTGGACAATTGACGCGCAGCGCTGAACATCCAGGTTCGACAGAACAGTTTAGCCGCAATGCATATTGCGGCCATTCTATTCTTGCCCTAAATATCTGTTCTTGAATAACTCTCCGTGGAATTTTTCCGTTAGCTTTCCGGAAGCTGTATGATAGCGTCCCGCCACAACCGCAGTCGGGCGCCGGGCTTGGGCCAAATCTTCGGCCGGTCACGGCGCTTCGACGATTGCGACAGCGCCGTTGGCCATGGCAGGAAAAGCCGGTCGCCGACAGCGCGATCTAAGCCGGCTGTTCCGCGAGCAGCGGAGCACACCATTGAATGGTCCTTGTGCCAAGGTCCCAGGCCACGGCAGATGGATCGGACTGGAGAGAGACAATGGGCACTTTTTTCTACATGCTCCTGGCGTTCCTGGTAGGTGTGTTGGTTGGCTGGTTCATCTGGGGACGCCCGCGTGGCGAACGCGACAATGACATGGACCGAACCCGCAGCGAGCGCGACAGGCTGCGCGCCGACGCCGACCGCCTGGCCCGTGAGCTGGAAGTATGCCGCGGCGCCCGCGCCGACCTGGAGCGCCAGTTGGGCGAGGCACAAGGCGCCAAGACCGGTGCGACAAAGGCAGCAATCCCGGTGCCGCCGGCATTGATGGCGGCGCCGGCCAAGACGACGCCAGCAAAGACCGGGCCAGCAAGCACCGGGCCGGCAAAGACCACATCCAGGAAACCGGCGGCCGCGAAGGCGGCGGCCGCGCCGAAGGCCAGTGCATCGAAAGCGAGTGCGTCGAAAGCGAGCGCGTCGCAGGCAAGTGCGCCAAAACCTCCCGCATCGAAAGCTGCACCAAAGAGCGCTGCGCCAGCGGCAAAGAAAGCTGCGACAGCAAAGGCGGCGGCGGGCGAAGCCAGCAATCTGCGCCGCCTGATCGGCATCGGTCCGGCCAACGAGCGACTGCTCAACGGGCTCGGAGTCACGACCTATGCGCAGATCGCTGCCTGGACGGCCGCCGACGTCAAGCGGATCGAGGAGACGTTGAACTTCGACGGCCGCATCGAGCGTGAGCGCTGGATCGAGCAGGCGAAACTGCTTGCCGCCGGCGATGAGGAGGAATTCGCGCGCCGCTTCCCGACCGCGGGGACCGGGAGCAACACCTGAATTGCCTGCCGGCATCGAGCACATACAGACCGGCGACAACCCGCGAGGTGCTGCCGGTTTGCTTTTGCACCAAGGCTGCGTTTGCGTCTTGAGACGCCGGCCTCTCGATTGCGCGCGATCGAGCCGCCATATAGAGCGATAGCTGGCGTCATTGATCGCAGCATCCGAGTCCCATGCCCCTGCCCTCTGCAATTTTTCGAAATGACGAGCGCGCATATCAGCTCGTCTTCGACCGGCCGGCCGACATCATCGTGGCGCATGAGGCGGAGGATTTCCTGCCGGCTCTGGAAATTGCGCAGGCCGCGCATGACGCCGGCAAATGGCTGGCCGGCTATTTCTCCTACGAGGCCGGCTACCTGCTCGAGCCGAAGCTCGTTCCGCTGCTGCCGGGCGGACGCCGCGCCCCGCTTGTCTGCCTGGGGATCTTCGACGCGCCGATCGAACAGCCGATCGTGCCCGGCAACGCGCCGGCGACCAACGGCCCGATCTTTAGCGCCAGAGCCGCCTGGTCCTCAGAAGACTACGCAAAACGCTTTGCGCGGCTGCACAATCACATTCGCAAGGGTGATTGCTATCAGGGCAATCTGACCTTTCCGGTTCATGCGCAGTGGTCGGGCGATCCGCTGGCCGCCTTCGATGCGCTGACGGAGCGCCAGCCGGTGAAATACGGCGCGCTGATCGCGCTCGGCGATCCGGTGGTTTTGTCGCGTTCGCCGGAACTGTTCTTCGAGATCGACGCCGCAGGCATGATCGAGACGCATCCGATGAAGGGCACCGCCCCGCGCGGCGCGACCAAAGCGGAGGACAAGCGGCTGAAGGCGTTCTTGCTCAATGACGAGAAGAACCAGGCTGAGAACCGGATGATCGTCGATCTCCTGCGCAACGACATTTCGCTGATCAGCGAAGTCGGCACGTTGGAGGTGCCGGAGCTTTTCCGCATCGAGAGCTACCCGACCGTCCACCAGATGGTGAGCCGCGTGCGGGCCAAGCTGTTGCCCGACCTCACCATCCGCCGGATCTTCGCTGCGCTGTTTCCATGCGGATCGATCACCGGCGCTCCGAAAATCCGCGCCATGGAAATCCTGCACGATCTGGAAGCCACGCCGCGCGACGTCTATTGCGGCGCCATCGGCTGGATCGCGCCTGGCGGCACGATGCGCTTTTCGGTGGCGATCCGCACCATATCGCTCTTTTCCAGCGGCGAGGCCGTCTACAATGTCGGCGGCGGCGTCGTCTTCGATTCGACGGCCGAGGAGGAGTATCAGGAGTGCCTGCTGAAAGCGCGCTACGCGACGGGAACACCGCCGATTTCGAGTTGATCGAAACCATGCGCTGGCAGCCAGGCCAGGGCTTCCTCCGTTTCGACCGCCATTTGGCACGCCTTTATGGCTCGGCGGCCGAACTGGGTTTTGCCTGCGATCCGCAGAAGGTCGGCGAGATGCTCATGAACGCCGTCGACCGGCCTGACATCGCCTTGCGCACACGCCTCGTCCTGTCGCGCAGCGGCAAGGTGACGGTCTCGGCGCTGCCTTATGAGCCGCACGCGGCCGACAAGGTCTGGCGGCTGCAACTGGCGCGGGTGCGGCTTCAATCAAGCGACACGCTGCTGCGCCACAAGACGAGCCGCCGGGACATCTATCAGCGGGCGCGAGCCGAATATCTGATCAGCCGGGCCGACGAGGTGCTGCTGGCCAACGAGCATGGCGAAATCTGTGAGGGCACGATCACCAATCTGTTTGCCGATTTCGGCGACGGCGTGCTGGCAACACCGCGGCTCGATTGCGGCTTGCTGCCTGGCGTCTTGCGCGGCGAATTGCTGGATGAAGGCCGCGCCCGCGAGGCAATCTACAGTTTGGATGATCTGAAGTCGGCCAAAGCGCTGTTCGTCGGCAATTCACTGCGCGGACTGATCCCGGCACGGCTTGGCTGAAACGCAATCGAAGGCACCGGCGATACAATCTGTGATTGCGCCTTGCTTGTCTCCCCTTGAGTTATAAAAGATGCGTCCGGCCCGAGAAAAAATGGGCCGGACGCGCGGCGGCCGCTTGGGAGGAGCGACTATTCGCCTTCGTGGGTCTGACCGGAGCCGCCGACGGAAACGATGTTGAAGGGTTTGCCTTCGACGGCAATGTCGCCGGTTTTCTCAAACGACGTCGCGTCGACGAGATGCAGCACGCCTTGCAGGGGATCAGTGACCACGATCTTGTCGCCGGCGACCGCGACACGCGGCCTCGGATCGCTCCAGTGACCGTCCATCGAATAGGGGTCGGTCAGCTTGAGCGAGTTTGCGATCTCCCCCTTCACCACGTCGATCTGGTGAAGCTGGCCGTCCTCGGTGAAGACGTAGGCGAACTTGGCACGAACAGGGTCGACCGCGAAATGCACGCGGCGCGTCGGAAGGTTGATCAGCCGGAATGCGTCGCTCTCGATCGTCGGATCGATCAGCACCACCTTGTCGGCGCCGTAGTTGCCGAGGAAATATTGCAGGCCTCGGCCGCCGATCAGCGTCGTCGTTTTGCCATCCGGCAGGCTGTCGGCATAGGGCAGATGACGGATCGCCGGGCTGCCGTCGCCTTGGCTGACGACAAGCAGGCCGGTCGCGCAGGCGAAAGCCAGGATATTGCCGGAAGACGCCTCGCCGTGGAGGTCTGGGCAGGCGTGGATACCGCCGATCGGCGCGCCGGCTTTGTCAGCGACCCTGATGCCGACCGGGAGCTCGTCCGGCTTCTCCCGGTTCGGCTCCGACAGGAGGACATGGGAGCCATAGGCGACCGCGATGCCGTGCTGCGGCGCGTCGGTCTTCACTTCCCTGAAATCCGGCTTGCCTTCCAGGACCGCCTTCTCGGAGATGATGCGGGCGACACCCTCGCCGTCGAAGAAAGCGGCAAAGTCTCCGTCATGCTCGACGAAATGCGACGGCTCCTTGCCTGTGATCTCGACGCCGGCAAGTTTTGGCGCTTCGACGTCGATGTCGCCGTGCTCGCCGTGGTCCTCGAAGGAAATGCCGCTCGCGATCCCGGCAACGACGCCGGCCGAGCCCTGCACGGCAAACACGGTCCTGCCGCTTTCGCTGCGATGGAGCGAGGCTGGCCCTTTGATCTCAAACGTGTCGAGCTTTTCGCCATCGATCGCATCGATTACGGTCACCTTCGGGTCCGCGTGATCCGAGATGAAGAGGCGCCGTGCGGCCGCCTCCTCGGCATGGGCAGCACTTGTTGATAGGGACAGAAGCAGCGCGATGGCCGTGGCTGACGCCCAATTTGTCCTCATGGTATTCTCCTTAGATGTTATTACATAACGCATTATGATCGACGAAGAGGCGGATTGCTCCGCCTTTCCGTTGTGGCGGTCAGCTTCCGAGGATCGCGCCTTTGATCGTCGTGATGTTGTGCCGCATCATCTCGAGATAGGTCGCAGCCGGACCGTTCTTATCCGACAGGGCGTCGGAGTAGAGTTCACCGCCGACTTTCAGGCCCGTCTCGCTGGCGATCTGCTCGATCAGGCGCGGATTGGTGACGTTCTCCACGAAGATTGCCGAAGCCTTGTCTTGCCTAATCTGTTTGATCAGGGCCGCGACATCGGAGGCTGAAGCCTCGGATTCGGTGGAGACGCCCTCCGGTGCCAGGAATTTTATGCCGTATTCGTGCTCGAAATACCGATAGGCGTCGTGGGAGGTAATGATCGTGCGCTTGTCCTCGGGGATCTCAGCTACGGCAGCTTTGATCTCCGCTTCCAGTGCCTCGAGCTGCTGGCCGTATGATTCGGCATTGGCCCGATAAGTGTCACAGCCGGCTGCATCGGCGGCACAGAAGGCGTCGGCGATGTTCTTCACATAGAGTTCGGCATTGTGCACGGACTGCCATGCATGGGGATCGGACTCGCCGTGATGATGGTGCCCTTCCTCATGGCCATCTTCCGCCGCGGCGTGACCTCCCTCGCCCTCGGCGGCTTTATCCTGATCGTGGTGACCTTCTTCCTCGGTGTTGCGCAACACCTCGCCGCCTTTGGTCAATTCCACGATCGGCGCCTTCGTGGCGCTCGCCTCGACGAGACGCTGGAGGAAACCCTCGAACTGCAGGCCGTTGACCAGCACCACGTCGGCCGAACCGACGGTTGCCGCGTCGGCCGGTTTCGGTTCGTAGACATGGGCGTCACCATTCGGGCCGACCAGCGTGACGATGTCGACACGATCGCCGCCGACATTCTTGGCGAAATCGGCGATGATCGAGAAGCTGGCGACAACCCTAAGGTTCTCGGCAGCAGCCACTGACGGAGCGATTGGCAACGATGTTATAGCGCCTATCACGGCGGTGAGCTTCAGCGTCCTGGACATTCGATCGACTCCTTTGTTCAAGCGGTTCTGTGGGAGATGCGCCGGAGGCGGGGCAAGCAGCCGCGCGCCCCGGCAGAGATAAAAGGGAATGTGGATCGTGCCCGCCAACAGATGATCGCCGGGCCGCACGATCCCGTCGAAGCGCGCTGTTGTGGCCCAGCTTCAGGTCTTGAAAGATCACACAGGCAGCCATTCGATCCATCTTCGCGGGAGCCATCAAAGTCAGCCCCGCTCTTGACGATCCGTTATGTTATGTTATCACGCTCGTCAATCGAAAATGTTATACTATAACTGGCGCTCGCCATTATGATCAAAACTGCCTGGAACAACTGCCTGGAATACGGGGGAACAGCGGATGCCTGGACGCAACCAGCAGCTGGTGCTCGACGCGCTGGCGTGCTCCGAGAGGCCGATGGGGGCCTATGAACTGCTTGGACTTCTTCGCCAGGAAGGGCTCCGCTCACCGCTACAGATCTATCGCGCTCTGGATCGGCTCGTCGAGCGGGGCCTGGTTCACCGGATCGAGAGCCTGAGCGCGTTTGCGCTCTGCGTCCACAGCGAACGCGGCAGCCATGGGCGCGCCGCCTTTGCAATCTGCGCGAATTGCGGGCGGGCAAGTGAGGTTCATGACCCGGCATTGGAGCGCGTGCTGCGCCGCATTGCCCGACGGCAGGGCTTCCAAACCGACTCGGCCACGGTGGAGCTTTCGGGTCTATGCGAGGCTTGCGCGCATTGAAGAGAACGCCGGCCTTCCCAATATCCGGAGACGACACACGATCTGCCGCAGGGTGAATAGATCGGCGTATCCGCAGGTTGTTTTTGGCCTGCGGCCAAAGCTGTTGGGCGTGGAGGCATAGGGCTGTGGCCCGGATCGGGGACCATCGACGAGAGCTAGTGCTCGCCGCATCTTTTCCGCGCCATTGCTGGCGCTCGACCTCGACCACAAGGAAATGACTGCCGACCGTCAGCGACTGGTTGTCCTCCTTAATCACATGACGAAAGCAGCGTAGCTCGCGGCTTTTCGCTGGTTTATGACAATGATCTGTGGTTGTAGCGCGTGGCGGTCGGGCAAAAAATGCTCCGCTTTGCGTCTGTTTGCCCGGCTTTTCAGCCTATCTGAGGGGAGTAATCGATAAAATGGCGAATGAAAACTGGCCCGTTTACGGTGAGATCACCGGCCCCGTCGTGATGATCGGCTTCGGCTCGATCGGACGGGGAACGCTGCCGCTGATCGAGCGCCATTTCAAGTTCGACAAGTCGCGCATGACGGTCATCGACCCACGCGATACCGACCGCAAGCTGCTCGACGAGCGCGACATCACCTTCATGCAGGATGCGGTGACCAGCAAGAACTACAAGAAGCTGCTGACGCCGCTGCTGACCAAAGGTGGTGGCCAGGGCTTTTGCGTCAACCTGTCGGTCGACACCGGCTCGGTGGATTTGATGCGGCTCTGTCGCAAGCTGGGTGTGCTTTACATCGACACCGTCGTCGAGCCGTGGCTCGGCTTCTATTTCGATACCAAGGCCGACAATGCCAGCCGCAGCAACTACGCGCTACGCGAATCCATGATCGAAGAAAAGCGCGCGCACCCCGGCGGGGCGACCGCAATCTCCACATGCGGCGCCAACCCAGGCATGGTCTCGTGGTTCGTCAAGCAGGCGCTGGTCAACCTCGCCACCGATCTTGGCCTCGAGTTCTCGGAGCCCGCGCAGCACGATCGCGAAGGCTGGGCTAGGCTGATGAAGAAGGCCGGCGTCAAGGGTATTCACATCGCCGAGCGCGACACACAGCGCACCAAGAAGCCGAAGCCGATGAACGTGTTCTGGAATACCTGGTCGGTCGAAGGCTTCATCTCGGAAGGACTGCAACCGGCCGAGCTCGGCTGGGGCACGCATGAGAAATGGATGCCGAAGAACGGCAAGAAGCACAAGCATGGCTCGAAGGCCGCGATCTATCTGGAGCAGCCGGGCGCCAACACGCGAGTGCGCAGCTGGTGCCCGACGCCGGGCCCGCAATATGGCTTCTTGGTGACGCACAACGAGTCGATTTCGATCGCCGACTTCTTCACCCTGCGCGGCAAGAAGGGCAAGGTCCAATATCGCCCGACCTGTCACTACGCCTACCATCCCTGCAACGACGCCGTGCTGTCGCTGCACGAGATGTTCGGCGCCGCCGGCAACCCACAGCCGGTGCATCACGTGCTCGACGAAAACGAACTGGTCGATGGTGTCGACGAGCTCGGCGTGCTGCTCTACGGCCACGACAAGAACGCCTATTGGTACGGCTCGCAGCTGTCGCTGGCGGAAGCGCGCAAGCTGGCGCCTTATCAGAACGCCACCGGCATGCAGGTCACGTCGGCAGTGCTGGCGGGCATGGTCTGGGCGCTGGAAAATCCCGAGGCCGGCATCGTCGAGGCCGACGAGATGGACTACAGGCGTTGCCTGGAAGTGCAGTCGCCCTATCTCGGGCCAATCAAGGGCTACTACACCGACTGGACGCCGCTCGATAACCGCCCTGGGCTGTTCCCCGAAGACCTCGACAAAAACGACCCATGGCAATTCCGCAACATCCTCGTTCGATAGTGCAGCATCCCCGTTCGATAGCACTGTCTCACTGCCTTGCAATCGGCTGGAAATCGGGCGATTGAAGGAAGGCGGCCTGGAGCGACGTGCATCCATCTGGACGCACAAAGCACGCTCTGGCGCTTTGAGTGTACGCATCGTGCTTGCCGAAAGATCGGATCGATTTTCGGGCCATGCGAGAGGGAGAGGATCTTGATGATGACGATTGCGCGCAAATTGCTTTCGGCCGGCATTGTCGCGGCCGCTGCCGCCTTGGCGGCGTGCACCACCGCCGGCCCGGGCGGGCCGCCATTGGCCTCGCGGAGCCCGGTCGAAGGCTCGTGGATCGACGCGCAGGGCACGGGCCTGTCGACCTTCGCCGGCGGCAGCTTCAAGACCGTCGCCACCGACACCGGCCAGAAGCTTGCCGACGGCAGCTACAGCATGACCGGCGGCACCTCGGTCCAAATCCAGGGCACTTCGCTGATCCGCCAGACGCCGATCAGCTTCAACTGCTTGTTGATCTCCACCTCGCAGCTTAATTGCACCAGCGTGAGCGGGCAGAACTTTGTGCTGACGCGACGCACCTGAGCGCATGCCGAATTGCTTTTGCATAGGACGGCGGCTTGAGGCCGCCGTCCTTTTTGCGCCGGCTAAGCTGCCCCGATTCCGCTTGCATCAGCTAAAACGCGATGTGAACATGCGCCAAAAGCTGGCTGTTATGTTCCAGCCGAGCAACGGCGTTAAACAGGTCATCCGGGAGACGAAGATGAAGAAGATCGCCGCCATTGCCGCCCTGTCGGTGTCTGCGCTTGGCCTGTCGACCGGCGTGTCCTTTGCCGACTACACGCTGAACATCCTGCACATCAACGACTGGCACAGCCGCATCGAAAGCAACAACAAATATGAATCGACCTGCTCGGCCGAAGAGGAGACCAAGGGCGAGTGCACCGGCGGCGCGGCGCGGCTGATCACGGCGATCGCCCAGGAGCGCAAGAAGCTGGAAGGCCAGAACGTGCTGCTGCTCAGCGCCGGCGACAATTTCCAGGGTTCGCTCTTCTACACGACCTACAAGGGCAAGACCGAAGGCGAATTCCTCAACCAGATGAAATTCGACGCCATGGCGGTCGGCAATCACGAGTTCGACGACGGCGAGGCGGCGCTGGCGCCGTTCCTGGATATGATCAAGTTTCCGGTGCTCGGCGCCAATGTGAAGGCCAACGCGCAATCCAGGCTCGGTGACCGCGTGAAACCGTCGATCGTGATCGAGGTCGGCGGCCAGAAGATCGGTGTCGTCGGGGCGGTCACCAACGACACGCCGGAGCTCGCTTCGCCAGGCCCTAACGTCACCATCGAGGACGACGTCAAGTCGATCACATCAGAGGTCGAGAGGCTGAAGGGAGAAGGCGTCAACAAGGTCATCGCAGTCACCCATATCGGTTACAAGCGCGAGCGTGACGTCATTGCCAAGATCCCGGGTGTCGACGTGGTGGTTGGCGGCCACAGCCATTCGCTGCTGTCCAACACCGACCCCAAGGCTGAAGGCCCCTACCCGACGATGGTCGACAATCCGGACGGCTACAAGGTGCCGGTCGTCCAGGCGGCGTCCTATTCCAAATATCTCGGCGAGTTCAAGGTCGTGTTCGACGACAACGGGGTCGTGAAGCAGGCCAGCGGCGACCCGATCCACCTAGACAAGTCGATCACGCCAGACCCGGCCGTGCTTGCCCGCATCAAGGAGCTCGGCGCGCCGATCGAGGCGTTGAAGAACCAGGAGGTCGCCGAGACCACCAAGGCGATCGACGGCAGCCGTGAGAACTGCCGCACCCGCGAATGCGAGATGGGCAATCTCGTCTCCGATGCCGTCCTCGACCGCGTCAAGGACCAGGGTGTGGAGATCGTCGTCACGAATGGCGGCGGTCTGCGCGCTTCGATCGACCAGGGCACGGTCACCATGGGCGAAGTGCTGAACGTGCTGCCGTTCCAGAACACGGTGGCGACTTTCCAGATTTCCGGCAAGGATCTGATTGCCGGGCTCGAGAACGGTCTCAGCCAGATCGAGGACGGCGCCGGACGCTTCCCGCAGGTTGCCGGCCTAAAATATTCATTCGACAAATCGGCTGCCCCGAATGCCGGGCGCGTCAAATCGGTCGAAGTCATGCAAGGCGGCGCGTGGACGCCGATCAATCCGGACAAGGACTACCTGGTCGCCACCAACAACTATGTGCGCCAGGGCGGCGACGGCTACGAGGTGTTCGCCGACAAGGCCAGGAACGCCTATGACTACGGTCCGGGCCTCGAACAGGTGGTCGCCGATTACCTCGGCGCGCATCGGCCCTATACGCCGAAGCTCGATGGCCGCATCACCGAGGTCACGGCGGCCGCGGCGGAACCGGCCCAGGTACCGGCCCAGGAGCCGGCGAAGCCGGCCGAAGCTGCGCCCGCTCCGGCCGAGCCGGCAAAACCAGCAGAAACGGCTCCAGCCGCGACGGCGGAGCCGGCGATGCCTGAGCCGCCGGCCGGTTCGGACGACATTGCCACGACACCGCCAGCCGTGCCGGCGGAGCCCCCGGCAACGCCAGCGCCTGCCGAACCGGGCAAGCCAGCCGAGACGGCACCGGCTCCTGCGGCGGAACCGGCCAAACCAGCCGAGGCAACACCGGCCGAAAGCAGCCATGTGGTCGTTGCCGGCGATACCTATTGGGATCTCGCGGAAAAGGCCTATGGCGATGGCGCCAAGTGGAAAACGATCTCCGACGCCAACAAGGACTACGAGCCGCGCCGGCTTCCCGTCGGCGCAAGCTTGACCATCCCGGCGGCAAACTGAATTCTTCCGTCATTGTTGGAAAACCCGTCCGGCAAACCGGGCGGGTCTTTCCGCTTTCGCTGATAAGGTGCGGCCAGACGCTGCATTGAAAACCGGCGCGGCATCGCTAGTTTCGCGCGGTGTCCGGAGATCGCTTATGACGCTTCCCAACCCTGCCGATCCCAAGGCTGCGACGGTCCTCGGCCCGCTGCCGGCAGGACAGCCGCCGGTCGGGGCGGGCAGGATCGGCGTCATGCTGGTCAATCTCGGCACGCCCGACGGCACGGAATTCGAGCCGATGTGGCGCTATCTCAGGGAATTCCTGTCCGATCCGCGCGTCATCGAGCTCAACAAGGCGATCTGGTACCCGATCCTCTACGGGCTGGTTCTCACCACGCGGCCGAAGAAGTCGGGCGCCAACTATGCCAGGATCTGGAACCGGCAGCGTAACGAGTCGCCGCTGCGCACCTACACCCGCGCTCAGAGCGAAAAGCTGTCCGAGGCGCTGCGCGACCTGCCCGGCGTCACCGTCGACTGGGCAATGCGGTACGGCAATCCTTCGACCGAGAGCGTCGCCAAAGGCCTGGTCGCGCAAGGCTGCGACCGCATTCTGTCTTTTCCGCTCTATCCGCAATATTCCGCGACCACGACCGCGACCGCCAACGACCAGCTGTTTCGCGCGCTGATGAAAATGCGCCGCGCCCCGGCGATCCGCAGCGTGCCGCCCTACTATGCCGAACCGGTCTATATCGAGGCGCTTGCCGGTTCGATCGAGCGCCATCTGGCGAGCCTCGATTTCGAGCCGGAAATGGTCATCGCCTCCTATCATGGCATTCCGAAACCCTATTCCGACAAGGGCGATCCCTATCAGGCGCATTGCCTGGAGACGACCCGACTGCTGCGTGAAAAGCTCGGCTGGGACGAGAAGAAGCTGATCACCACGTTTCAGTCGCGCTTCGGTGCGCAGGAGTGGCTGCAGCCTTACACCGACAAGACGGTGGAAAAATTGCCCGCAGAAGGCGTGAGATCGATCGCCATCGTCAATCCGGGCTTTTCTGTCGACTGCATAGAGACGCTGGACGAGATCGGCAGGGAGGCGGCCGAGACCTTCCATCATGCCGGCGGCGAGAAGTTCGCGCATATTCCGTGCCTCAACGACAGTGCCGAGGGCATGGCGGTGATCGAGGCGATGGTGCGGCGCGAGTTGTCGGGTTGGGTGTGAAGCGGACAAAATCGAGCGCCGCGAGCCGGCTTTCCATGCACCGGTAATCCACTATCACCTGATTGTAACGTTCCTGAAACACACTTAACTGTTTGGTGAAGTCGGTTGCGTAGAAACATTCCGTGGCCGGCATCTGAGGGAGAGCCAAATGGAATTCAGTGGTTTCGATATCGCGCTTCTTGTTCTTGTCGCTCTTGTCGTGCTCGTGCTTTTCAAAGGCATCCGGACAATCCCGCAAGGCTACAACTATACCGTCGAACGCTTTGGCCGTTATACCAAGACATTGAGCCCCGGCCTCAACCTCATCGTGCCGTTCGTCGACCGCATCGGCTCCAGATTGAACATGATGGAGCAGGTGCTCGACGTCCCGACCCAGGAGATCATCACCCGCGACAACGCCACCGTCGCCGTCGACGGCGTCGCCTTCTACCAGGTGCTCAACGCCGCGCAGGCCGCCTACCAGGTCGCCGGGCTGGAGAACGCCATCCTCAACCTGACGATGACCAACATCCGTACCGTGATGGGCTCGATGGACCTCGACGAGCTTTTGTCGAACCGCGACGCCATCAACGAACGCCTGCTGCGCGTCGTCGACGAGGCGGCACATCCCTGGGGCATCAAGATCACCCGCGTCGAGATCAAGGACATCAATCCACCGGCCAATCTCGTCGAATCGATGGGTCGCCAGATGATGGCCGAGCGCAACAAGCGCGCGCAGATCCTCGACGCCGAAGGCCTCAAGCAGTCGCAGATTCTGGAAGCCGAGGGCCGCAAGGAAGCCGCCTTCCGCGACGCCGAGGCGCGCGAACGCTCGGCCGAGGCAGAGGCCCGCGCCACGCAGGTGGTGTCGGAAGCGATCGCCAAGGGCGACGTGCAGGCGCTCAACTACTTCGTCGCGCTGAAATACACCGAGGCGCTGACCAGGATCGGCTCCGCCACTAACAGCAAGGTCGTGCTGATGCCGATGGAAGCTTCATCCTTGATCGGCACGCTCGGCGGCATTGGCGCGATCGCCAAGGAGGTTTTCGGCAGCGACGGCGCTGCCGGCGCCACGCGGCAAGCTGCACGCCCGCCCGTCGTTCGTCCCAGCGAGACCTGAGGCCATGTTCGACCGCATCATTTCCGAACTCGGCCCTTGGGTTTGGATGGTTCTCGGCTTCGTCCTCCTGGTAATGGAGGTCATCGCACCGGGCATATTCATGCTGTGGATCGGCATCGCCGCGCTGCTGATCGGCGTGGTGTCGCTGCTCATCTGGGACGCGGACTTCTGGACCTGGCAGATCCAGGTTCTCGCTTTCCTGGCGATGTCGCTGGTTTCAGCCTATGTCGGCAAGAAACTGGTGGGCGGGCGCGATGATGGCACCGACCAGCCACTGCTCAACCGCCGCGGCGCACAGATGATCGGCAGGATGGCCACCCTGGCCGAGCCGATCAGGGACGGCCGCGGCCGCATAAAGCTGGGCGACACGCTATGGCGCGTCTCCGGCCCCGATCTGCCGGCCGGCACGCAGGTGCGCGTGACGGGCGCGGCCGACACCGATCTGGAACTGACGGTCGAGGCGGTCCTGGACTGAGCCCACCATCTCCGGCGAGCGACCTTGGCCTGAGGTCTCTCAGGCCGCGCCGATGCGCAGCAGATCGTGCAGATGGACAAGTCCGACCGGCCGTCTGCCTTCGACAACCATCAGGCTGGAGATGTTCGAACTGTTGATCGTCTGCAGCGCCGTCGCCACCAGCGTATCCGGTCCGGCCGTCTTCGGCTCCTTGGTCATGACCTGATCGACGCTCATCGCCAGGAGATTGCTGCCGATGTGGCGCCTGATGTCGCCGTCGGTGATAATGCCGATCAGCGCACCATCCGCAGCGGTTATCGCCACGCAGCCAAACCCCTTGCGCGACAATTCGAGGATCGCTTCGTGCATTCCAGTGCCGGAAGGCACCAGCGGCAGCCTGTCGCCGACATGCATGATGTCGCGGATCTGCGTCAGATTGGCGCCAAGTTGCCCACCGGGATGGAAGGTGCGGAAGTGATCCGGCGTGAAGCCGCGCGCTTCGAGCAGCGCGATGGCCAGTGCATCGCCGATCACCAGTTGCAACAGCGTCGATGTCGTCGGCGCCAGGCCGTGCGGGCAGGCTTCCGGCGCACGCGGCAATAAAAGCACCACATCGGCCGCCCGTGCCAGCGCCGATCGCTCTCCGGCGGTGACCGCGATCAGCGGAATCGAGAAGCGCCTGGAATAGGCGATGATGCCCTTGAGCTCGCGGCTCTCGCCCGACCACGAGATGGCGATGATGGCATCGTCCCTGGCGATCATGCCGAGGTCGCCATGATTGGCTTCGGCAGAATGGACGAAGAAAGCCGGCGTGCCGGTCGAGGCGAGCGTCGCCGCGATCTTTGAGCCGATATGGCCACTCTTGCCGACGCCGGTGACGATGACGCGGCCGGCGATCTGCGACACCATATCGACGGCGTGCGCGAACGGTTCGGTCAATCCGTTTTCGAGCGCGGCCGCCAGCGCCGCGACACCGGCCTGCTCGGTCGCTACCGTTCTAAGCGCCGAGGCGATCGAAGCCTGCCCATCGAGCCGCTTCTTGTCTGGGGATCCCGCATGCATGGCTGATGCGATTAGCGCTTTGCCGCGCGCCTGTCCAACGGAATTGCCATCCGGTAGCCATCCGCTAGGCTTTGATCGACCGCCGCCTCAATCCTCCGTTAACCATCCCCGTTTACGGTTCGGTAAGTATGGCGCGCGTGCGCCGCGCAAGCAGTGGTAGCGATGTCCGGGGCTGAAAAGAAAACAAGACGAAACGGCAAGGCGGCCTGCGCCTTGCTGCTGGCGACCAGCGTCTTCGCCTTGCTGCGGCCGGCCCAGCCCTATGCCCAGGTAACCGAGCTGCGCGGCGAGGTTTCGGAATCGGCGATTCTGGAAGACCAGCAGCGCAAAACCAGGCAATTGAACATGGCCGCCCAGGATCAGATGGCGCAGGCCGGTGAAAACAGCCAGAGCACTGCGCCGACGCCTGCCTATCAGCCGGCCAGCCCGGGCGCCGTACAGGACGACGACACGGCACCCGCGACCGGCAGTATTTTTGATCCGCCGGAAGCAACCGACGATCCGTTTGCGGC
This sequence comes from Mesorhizobium escarrei, assembly GCF_935825525.1. Classification (GTDB taxonomy): domain Bacteria; phylum Pseudomonadota; class Alphaproteobacteria; order Rhizobiales; family Rhizobiaceae; genus Mesorhizobium; species Mesorhizobium escarrei. The sequence continues at coordinate 101,681 of NZ_CAKXZT010000173.1, read as the reverse complement.
CGTTCCCGTCCCGCCGCCTCGGCCATCGAGCGCAACCCAGGGCGCAGCCGATCAAGACGAAGCCGCCGAGACACAAGGCGCCGCCGCGACGACGGCCACGACGGGTGACGAGGACACCGCCGAGACCGACCAGGACCCAATCAATTCGCGTGCCCTGACCATCGATTCCGCCGACAGGCAACAGCTCGATCCGGGCGCCGAGCGCGTCGAAGCCATCGAAGGCCGGGACAGGAGGGCCGAGGACGACCCGTTCGCCGCCACCGGCATCAAACTCGGCTCCTTCGTGATCAGGCCGACGCTCGAGCAGGGCCTGAGGGCGTCGTCAAATGCCGATTCAAGCGCCGAAGGCAAGCCGGCCCTGCTGTCGGAAACGACGCTGCGCTTCAATGCCATTTCCGACTGGCGGGAGAATTCAGCTGTCGTCGACGGCTACGGCACCTTTCTCAAGACCATATCGGGCGACGAGGTTGAGGAGGCGCGGGGCCGTGTCGATGGCACGCTCAACGTCGACCTCGACAACGATCTGCGCGCTATCGCCAAGCTCGGTTACGAGGCGGCGCCGGAATCGGCTTCCTCGCCGGTCGTCATCGAAGGCACCGTCGAGCAGCCGGTACGCCAGACGATTGACGGCAGCCTGGCGGTCGAGAAGGATGCCGGCAAGATGCGTTTCGCCCTGACCGGCGCAGTCGAACACGACATTTACGGCGACGCCAGGCTTTCGACGGGCGGAACGCTGTCGCAGAAAGACCGCGACTCGACGCTCTATACCGCCACCTTGCGCACCGGCTATGAGATTTCTCCCGCCATCACCCCTTTCACCGAGGTCGAAATCGGCCGCCGGGTCTATGATTTGCGCGTCGACACCAATGGTTTCGAACGATCCTCGACGCGGCTCGGCGTTCGGGCCGGCGCCGAGCTCGACCTCGGCGAGAAGCTTGCCGGCGAGTTCTCGGCCGGCTGGCTGCGCGAGGCGATCGACGACGACCGCCTGTCGGCAATTTCGGGCGCCACGGTGAACGCCGACCTCAGATGGTCGCCGGAACGCGGCACCACGATCGGCCTCACCGGACAGACGATCGTCGAGGGCACCACATCCGCCAATGAAAGTGGCACTATCCTTTACTCCGGCCGCCTCACCGGCGAGCGGGAGATCCGTGCCAACCTGATCGGCAACGCAGCTCTCGGCGCAGACTGGCGCGACTATATCGGGTCGGATGGCCATGATCTGATGCTGAGCGCCGAGGCCGGACTGACGTGGTGGCTGAACCGATATGCCGGACTGACCACCCGCGCCAGAACTGAAAAACAGATCAGCAACCTCGAGGGCCGCGACTACACCGCGCACAGCATCTTTGTCGGGGTGACGCTGCAGCCGTAACCAAGCCGTTTGGAGGTCTGGGCATGCCGCCGAAATTCGGCGGTCAGGCGGTGGCGAGCACGGTGGTCGAGACTGAACGTGGCTTAGAACGCTGCGCCCCGCTGCTGTGACGGTTTCATCTCGTCGAGAAGCTTGCTGATAATGCCCGCCATGCGTCCGTTTATGTCGCTGCGCCACAGCGCGAAGGCGACGTTGGCCTCGACAAAGCCTTCCGGCGATCCGCAATCGAAGGTGCGCCCCCGGTAGTGGCAGCCATAGAAGGGCTGCTGCTTCTCCAGCTTCAGCATCGCATCGGTGAGTTGTATCTCGTTGCCGGCGCCCTTCTCCTGGCCTTCGAGAATCCCAAATATCTCCGGCTGCAGGATGTAGCGCCCGTTGATGTAAAGATTGGAGGGTGCCGTGCCGGTCTTCGGCTTCTCCACCATGCCGGTGATGCGGAAACCGTGATGCGTATCCTCGCCGCGGCCGACGATGCCGTATTTATGGGCCTCGGCGGGGTCGCATTCCTGAACCGCGACGATGTTGTTGCCGGTCTCGGCATAAAGCTCGACCATCTCCTTCATGCAGCTTTTTTCGGACTGCATGATCATATCGGGCAAAAGCAGCGCAAAAGGCTCGTCGCCGACCAGCTCGCGGGCACACCAGACGGCATGGCCAAGGCCAAGCGGCACCTGCTGGCGGGTGAAGCTGGTCTGCCCTGGCGAAGGTTGCAGCCGCTGCAGGCGGGCGAGCTCATCGTCCTTGCCGCGCTGGGCGAGCGTGTCATAGAGTTCGAACTGAACGTCGAAATGGTCCTCGATGACCGCCTTGTTGCGTCCGGTCACGAAGATGAAATGCTCGATGCCGGCTTCGCGTGCCTCGTCGACCACATACTGGATGACTGGCCTGTCGACGACGGTCAGCATTTCCTTGGGTATTGCCTTGGTGGCCGGGAGAAAACGCGTGCCGAGGCCAGCGACCGGGAAAACTGCCTTGCGAACTCTCTTCATGCTGTCAACTATCCGCTTCTAAGGTTGTTCGGCAATCCCGCTTCAAGACATTTTCGTGCCGGAATCTGGGATTATGGAACGGCCGGTCAGAAAAAATCTGTAGTCCGTAAAGCACCAACCCGCCTTTTCGTTCCCAACGGCACCTATGGTAAACTAAATGCTAACCGGGTTCGGCGATGAATGATCTTCCTGTGATGAAGAAGGAGGAGTAGATGTCCGTTCGCAACGCCGCAAAGCGCTTCACAAGCATCGTTGCGGCCGCCAGCCTTTCGCTTGCCTTGCTGATTTCAACCGGATCGGCTTTTGCCGACGCCGGTTTCCGGCAATGGGTGGCGAGTTTCCGCGCCACCGCGGTGCGGAGCGGCGTTTCCGGCGCCGTTTACGACCGCGCATTCGAGGGCATCAGCGATGCCGACCCGGTCGTGCTGGAAAAAGCTCGCTATCAACCCGAATTCACCGCGCCGGCCTGGGACTATTTCGACAACCGCGTCCATGACCAGTCGGTCGCTGTTGGCAAGCAGATGGCCAGGAAGTGGAAGCCGTGGCTGGACAGGATCGAGGCAAGATACGGCGTCGACCGTCACATCCTGCTGGCGATCTGGTCGATGGAATCGAACTACGGCGAAATCCTCAAGCGCGACGATGTCATGCGCAATGTCGTGCGTTCGCTGGCAACGCTTGGCTATGCCGATTCGAGACGATCGAAGTTTGCCCGCACGCAGCTGATCGCGGCGCTGAAGATCCTGCAAAGGGGCGACATCGATAAAAGCCACCTCAGTGGCTCATGGGCCGGCGCCATGGGCCATACCCAGTTCATTCCCACCAGCTATCAGGCCTATGCGGTCGACATGGACGGTGACGGCAAGCGCGACATCTGGAATTCGATTCCCGATGCATTGGCAACGGCCGCCAATCTGCTCAGGAAGAACGGCTGGCAGGCCGGCAAGACCTGGGGCTATGAAGTCAGCCTTCCCGACGGAAGGAAGTTCCCGGCCGGATCGAAGTCGCTGTCGCAATGGCAAGCGCTGGGTGTCACGCGTGTCAACGGCAAGCCGTTCAGGAATAGCGCGGAGAAGGCCACGCTGAAGGTGCCGGGCGGCCGGGGCGGCCCGGCTTTCCTGATGGTCAAGAATTTTTCGGTCATCAAGCGCTACAATAATGCCGACAAATACGCGGTTGCCGTTGGCCTTCTTGCCGACGAAATCGCCGGCCATGGTGGGCTTGTGCAGGACTGGCAGCGGCCTTTCACGAAGCTCTCCTTCGAGGAGAGGCAGGAGCTTCAGCAACGGCTTTCCCAGTACGGCTACTACGACGGCAAGTTCGACGGCAAGATCGGCGAGGGATCGAGAGCCGCCATCATGGCATTCCAGGCAAAGGCTGGCTTGACCCAGGACGGACATCCGAGCATGGAAGTGCTCAAATCGCTCAGGCAGAACTAGCCTCGCATAGGGCAGACCTGGAGCATCGACCCAAACCGGTTTTGGGAATCTGATGCTCAAAATAGATAGAGCGGCGGCACGGTTGTATTAGAGTCCGGCGCTCTTAAGGGATGGAGACGGTAATTGGTTTCGGCTGCGCGTATCCGTGTGATCCTTCGTCGCGTGCCGATCCTGATTCTGGCCATTGCCGTTCTGGCCGTCAGCACTGCCGCCGTCTTTCACACGCCGGCCGTGGCGCAGGAAGAACAAAGGCGTGGCTGGTCGCTGCGCGACTTGTTGTTTCTGCGCCGAAGCGAGCGGGTGGAGCCGCCGCGACTGATTCAGCCGCGACTGATGCAGAGGATCGGGCCACGCAAGCCAAAAGCCAGAAAGCCCCGCGCCGCGCCGCGCCGGCCGGCTGAGCCGGCCGCGCCGATTGTCGAGAAGGCGCCGGATGCCCGCACCGTTCTGGTGGTTGGCGATTTCATGGCGAGCGGCCTCGCCGAAGGTCTCGACACCGCCTTTGCCGAAAACACCAAGATCAGGATCGTCGTTCGCAGCAATGGTTCGTCCGGTTTCGTGCGTGACGATTTCTACAACTGGCCCGAACAGATCAAGTCGCTGATCGAGACCGAAAAGCCCGCCGCCGTGATCGTCATGCTGGGCTCCAACGATCGGCAGCAGATGCGCGTGAACGGTGAACGCGAACAGCCGCGGTCCGAAGAGTGGACCAAGGAATACGAACGCCGTACCGAAGCGTTCGGCAAGGCCATCGCATCGGCCAAGGTCCCGTATCTGTGGGTCGGCATGCCGGCCTTCAAGGCGCCGAAGATGACCTCCGACATGCTGGCTTTCAACGAAATCTACCGCTCGACGGCCGAGAGTCATGGCGGCGAATTCATCGACATCTGGGACGGTTTCGTTGACGAGGAAGGCGCCTTTGTCACCAGCGGGCCTGATATCAACGGCCAGCCGGTGCGCCTGCGCACCGACGACGGCATCCGTGTGTCGAAAGCCGGCAAACGCAAGCTCGCCTTCTATGCCGAAAAACCCTTGCTGAAGATCCTTGGAATGACCTCGCCTCCGGGCACACCGACAGCTTATGCGCCGGCCGGCGCTCCCGTCGGGGCGCCGGCACCGACGCCCATGCCCGTCGACCGCACCGTGCCGATGCTGCTTAGCGATCCGGCACTCGACGGCGGTTCGGAACTTCTCGGCGCCGCGGCGCCGGCACAGGTGGACGGGCCCGGCGAAAAACGCGTCGTCGGGGGCAAGGCATCAGCTGCTTCGCCAGGCCGCGCCGACGATTTTTCCTGGCCGCCAAGGAAGCAGCCTGTGGCGGCGACTGTGCCCGAAACGACCACGGCGATCACTCCCTAAAAGCGCGTCGCGTGTGACCGGCCTCATGCGACGCGCTTTAGAGCGGTTCAGCTTTTGATAGAACCGCCGAACCGCTCTAAGTATTTGTTTTTTCGCAATTCCGGACGGAAAACCGCTACGCACTTCTCCTGGAATTGCTCTAGGGTGTTGTTTTTAAGCATGTCGTTATCGCAAAACCGCTGCACACTTTTGCGCGACATGCATTAAACCTGCTCCGGGCACCGGAAGCGCAGAAAACGCCCTCAGATGGCCGCGGGAGTAGAGTTTCCAAACGGTCTCAGCGCGGCAGCACGCTCGATCCCATCAGCGCCTCGTCGATCGAACGCGCTGCCTGACGGCCCTCGCGGATCGCCCAGACGACCAGCGATTGACCGCGGCGCACATCGCCCGCCGCATAGAGCTTTTCGACGCTGGTCTTGTAGTCGCGATCATTGGCCTTGACATTGTTCGAGCGTCGGCTGTCGATGGCGATCTTCATCTGGCCAGCCAGCTCCGACACCGGCCCGACGGAGGCCGGCCCGGCAAAGCCGATAGCGATGAAGGCGAGATCCGCGCGGATGACGAATTCCGTGCCGGCGATCGGCTTGCGCCTTTCATCGACCTCGCAGCATTTGACGCCGGTCAACGCGCCGTCCTCGCCGATGAATTCGAGCGTCGCCACCTGGAACTCGCGCTCGGCGCCTTCCGCCTGCGAGGACGAGGTGCGCATCTTCGTCGCCCAGTAGGGCCAGACCGAAAGCTTGTCTTCCTTTTCCGGCGGCTGCGGCCGGATGTCGAGCTGGGTGACGCGCACGGCGCCCTGGCGGAAGGCGGTGCCGACGCAGTCCGATGCGGTGTCGCCGCCGCCGACGACGACGACATGCTGGCCGCCGGCGACGATCGGCGGCGAGGGCCACGCCACCGACTGGATCGGCTCGCCGCCGATGCGCTTGTTCTGCTGCACCAGGTAAGGCATCGCGTCATGCACGCCGTCGAGATCGTCGCCGGGAATGTTGGCCGGGCGCGGCGTTTCCGAACCGCCGCAATAGAGCACCGCATCGTATTCGGCGAGCAGCTCCGCCACCGGCTTGTCGACGCCGACATTGATCCCGCAATGGAAGCTCACGCCCTCGCCCTGCATCTGCTCGATGCGGCGGTCGATGTAGTGCTTCTCGATCTTGAAGTCGGGGATGCCGTAGCGCATCAGCCCGCCCGGCCGGCTCTCGCGCTCATAAACGTGAACGTCGTGGCCGGCGCGGCCAAGCTGCTGGGCGGCCGCCATGCCGGCCGGCCCCGAGCCAATGACGGCGACGCGCTTGCCGGTTTTCTTTTCCGGAGGATAGGGCCGGATATGACCGGTTTCATAGGCCTTGTCGGCGATCGCCTGCTCGATCGTCTTGATGGCGACCGGAATGTCCTCGAGGTTCAGCGTGCAGGCTTCCTCGCAAGGTGCCGGACAGATGCGGCCGGTGAATTCCGGGAAATTATTGGTCGAGTGCAGGTTGCGGATCGCATTGTCCCAGTCGCCATTGTAGACGAGGTCGTTCCAGTCCGGGATCTGGTTGTGGACCGGGCAGCCGGTCGGCCCATGGCAGTACGGAATGCCGCAATCCATGCAGCGCGCGGCCTGTTTCTCAACCTCCTTGTCCGACATCGGCAAAGTGAACTCGCGAAAATGCCGGATGCGGTCGGAAGCCGGCTGGTACTTGTGCACCTGCCGGTCGATCTCGAGAAACCCTGTTACCTTGCCCATAGTCCAGTCCCTGCTGTCCAGATGGCGCGCTCGACGACGCACCCGTTAACCTCATAAGGCAGCCATGGCAACCTTCAGTCGAGGCCAGGATTGTTGATGAAGGCGTCGCCCGGGAAGCCAAGCTTCCCGGCAACTCCCAAAGCCTATTCCGCCGCAACGCCGATGCGCATGCGTTCCATTTCGATCAGCGCGCGGCGGTATTCGACCGGCATGATCTTCCGGAATTTCGGCCGGAAAGTCGCCCAGTTGTCGAGGATCTCGCGGCCGCGCACCGAACCCGTGTAATGGACGTGGTTCGAGATCAGCTGATAGAGCCGCTCCTCGTCATGGCTGGTCATGTCGCCGGACACGTCGACGCGGCCTTTGTGGTCGAGGTCGCCGCCATGATGGAGCAGTTTCTCCATCAGGTCGTCTTCTTCGGGAACGGGTTCCAGTTCGACCATCGCCATGTTGCAGCGCTCGGCGAAATCACCCTCCTCGTCGAGCACATAGGCTACGCCGCCCGACATGCCGGCGGCGAAGTTGCGGCCGGTCTGGCCGATGACCACGACAATGCCGCCGGTCATGTATTCGCAGCCATGGTCGCCAACGCCTTCGACGACGGCGGCAACGCCCGAATTGCGAACCGCAAATCGCTCGCCGGCAACGCCGCAGAAATAGGCCTCGCCCTCGGTCGCGCCGTAAAGCACTGTATTGCCGACGATGATCGACTCCGCTGCGACGATCTTCGTGTTCTCAGGCGGGCGGATGACGATGCGGCCGCCCGACAGGCCCTTGCCGACGTAGTCATTGGCCGCACCGACCAGCTCGAACGAAACCCCACGCGCCAGGAAGGCGCCGAAGGACTGGCCGGCGGTGCCGGTGAGCTTCACCGAGATCGTGTCCTCGCGCAGGCCCTTGTGCTTGAAGCGCTTTGCCACTTCGCCCGACAGCATGGCGCCGGTCGAACGGTCGACATTGCGGATCGGCAGCTCGATGCTGACCGGCTGCCTGGCTTCCAGCGCCGGCTTGGCCAACTCGATCAGCTTGCGGTCGAGCACGTCGTCGATCGGATGCTTCTGCCGCTCGGTCCAGTGCACCGCCTCATGCGGGGCATGCGGCTTGAAGAACATCTTGCTGAAATCGAGCCCGCGCGCCTTCCAGTGCTGGATCAGCGCCCGCTTCTCCAACAGGTCAGTGTCGCCGATGATCTGGTCGAGATGAGTGTAGCCCATCTCGGCGAGCAGCGCCCGGACCTCTTCCGCCACATAGAAGAAGAAGTTGATGACATGTTCCGGCGTGCCCTTGAAGCGCTTGCGCAACACCGGATCCTGCGTCGCGACGCCGACCGGGCAGGTGTTGAGATGGCACTTGCGCATCATGATGCAACCGGCCGCGATCAGCGGCGCGGTCGAGAAGCCGAATTCGTCGGCGCCAAGCAGCGCGCCGATGACGACGTCGCGGCCGGTGCGCAGGCCGCCGTCGACTTGCAGCGCGACGCGCGACCTGAGGCCGTTGAGCACCAGCGTCTGGTGCGTCTCGGCAAGGCCCATTTCCCACGGGCTGCCGGCGTGCTTGAGCGAGGTCAGCGGCGATGCGCCGGTGCCGCCGTCATAGCCGGAAATGGTGATGTGATCGGCGCGCGCCTTGGCGACGCCGGCCGCAACCGTGCCGACACCGACTTCGGAGACCAACTTGACCGAGACATCAGCCGCCGGATTGACGTTCTTGAGGTCGTAGATGAGCTGCGCCAGATCCTCGATCGAGTAGATGTCGTGATGCGGCGGCGGCGAGATCAGGCCGACGCCGGGCGTCGAATGCCTGACCTTGGCGATGGTGGCATCGACCTTGTGACCGGGCAGCTGACCGCCCTCGCCGGGCTTCGCGCCTTGCGCGACTTTGATCTGCATCACATCGGAATTCACCAGATATTCCGCCGTCACGCCGAAACGCCCGGAAGCGACCTGCTTGATCGCCGAACGCTCGGGGTTCTTGCCGCCGCCCGGCAGCGGCAGGTAACGGTCGGCCTCTTCGCCGCCCTCGCCGGTGTTCGACTTGCCGCCGATGGCGTTCATGGCGCGCGCCAGCGTGGTGTGCGCTTCCCTGGAAATCGAGCCGAAGGACATTGCTCCGGTCGAGAACCGCTTGACGATATCGGCCGCCGACATGACCGCGTCGAGCGCGACCTTCTTGCGCCCGGTTTCTTCGGCGAGCCTGATCTTGAACAGGCCGCGAATGCTCTGCGCCCCCGCCGTCTCGCTGTCGATCTGAGCGGAATAGTCCTTGAACGTCTGCCACGATCCCTGGCGCACGGCGTGCTGCAGGGTGGCCACCGCATCGGGCGACCAGATATGCGCTTCGCCGCGCATGCGGAACATGTATTCGCCGCCGACCTCGAGGCTGTTGCCCAGCACCGGGTCGTTGCCGAAGCCGTCGGCGTGGCGGCTGACCGTCTCGGCCGCGATCTCTTCCAGCCCGACGCCTTCGATCAGCGTCGCGGTGCCGGTGAAATACTTCTGCACAAAATCGGTCTTCAGCCCGATGGCGTCGAAGATCTGCGCGCCGCAATAGGACTGGTATGTCGAGATGCCCATCTTCGACATCACCTTGAGAATTCCCTTGCCGATCGACTTGATGTAGCGGGAGACGACCTCATTGGCGTCGACTTCGGCTGGCAGCTCGTGGCGCTTGTGCATGTCGAGCAGCGTGTCGAAGGCGAGATAGGGATTGATCGCTTCGGCGCCATAGCCCGCAAGGCAGCAGAAATGATGCACCTCGCGCGGTTCGCCGGACTCGACGACCAGCCCCACCGACGTGCGCAATCCCTTGCGGATCAGATGATGGTGGACCGCCGCCGTCGCCAGCAATGCCGGGATGGCGATGCGGTCCGGCCCGAGCTGACGGTCGGACAGGATGATGATGTTGTAGCCGCCGGCGACCGCCGCCTCGGCGCGCTCGCACAGCCGGTCGATGGCGCCCTGCATGCCGGCCGCGCCTTCGCTCGAAGCATAGGTGATGTCGATCGTCTTGGTGTCGAAACGGTCCTCGGTGTGACCGATGGAGCGGATCTTCTCAAGATCGCCATTGGTCAGGATCGGCTGGCGCACTTCGAGCCGCTTGCGACGCGAATTGCCGACGAGGTCGAAGATGTTGGGCCTCGGCCCGATGAACGAGACCAGGCTCATCACCAGTTCCTCGCGGATCGGGTCGATCGGCGGGTTGGTGACCTGGGCGAAGTTCTGCTTGAAATAGGTGTAGAGCAGCTTCGATCTGTCCGACATCGCCGAAATCGGCGTGTCGGTGCCCATCGAGCCGACCGCTTCCTGGCCGGTGGTCGCCATCGGCGACATCAACAGCTTGGTGTCTTCCTGGGTAAAGCCGAACGCCTGCTGGCGATCGAGCAGGCTGACGTCCCTGCGCAGCGCCCGCGGCTCGACCGGCTTCAGGTCTTCGAGGATGAGCTGGGTGTTGGCGAGCCAGCTCTTGTAGGGATGCCTGGTCGCGATCTCCGACTTGATCTCCTCGTCGGAAACGATGCGACCCTTCTCCAGGTCGATCAGCAGCATGCGGCCGGGCTGCAGCCGCCACTTCTTGACGATCCTTTCCTCCGGCACCGGCAGCACGCCGGCTTCCGAGGCCATGATGACGCGATCGTCGTCGGTGACGATGTAGCGCGCCGGGCGCAGCCCGTTGCGGTCGAGCGTGGCGCCGATCTGGCGGCCGTCGGTGAAAGCCACCGCCGCCGGCCCGTCCCACGGCTCCATCAGGGCGGCGTGGTATTCGTAAAAGGCCTTGCGATCTTGATCCATCAGCTTGTTGCCGGCCCAGGCCTCGGGGATCAGCATCATCATCGCGTGAGCGAGCGAGTAGCCGCCCTGCGTCAGGAATTCGAGCGCATTGTCGAAACAGGCGGTGTCCGACTGCCCCTCATAGGAGATCGGCCACAGCTTGGAGATGTCGTTGCCGAACAGTTCGGAATCGACCGAGGCCTGCCGCGCCGCCATCCAGTTGACGTTGCCGCGCAGCGTGTTGATCTCGCCATTGTGGGCGACCATGCGATAGGGATGCGCCAGCTTCCACGACGGGAAGGTGTTGGTCGAGAAACGCTGGTGGACGAGGATCAGCGCCGTCTCGAAACGCGGATCGGTCAGATCCTTGTAATAGGCACCGACCTGGTAGGCCAGGAACATGCCCTTGTAGACGATGGTCCGCGATGACATCGACACGACGTAGAAGCCATTGTCGACGCCCTTGGTCTCTTCATGGATACGGCCGGAAATGACCTTGCGCAGGATGTAGAGCCGCCGCTCGTAGTCGTCGTCGCTTTCGATCTCGGCGCCACGGCCGAGGAATACCTGCCGCTGGACCGGTTCGGAAGCAGCGATATCAGGCGCCTTTGACAACGATGAATTGTCGACCGGCACGTCGCGAAAGCCGAGCAGCGGCTGGCCTTCGAGCTGCGCGACCTCGGCGATGATGCCTTCGATATGCGCCTGAAGCTCAGGATCGCGCGGCATGAACACATGGCCGACGGCGTAATGGCCGGGCTTGGGCAGTTCGACGCCCTGGCTGGCCATCTCCTCGCGGAAAAAGCGGTCGGGAAGCTGCACCAGCACGCCGGCGCCGTCGCCCATCAGCGGGTCGGCGCCGACGGCACCGCGATGCGTCAGGTTTTCGAGCACCGCCAGGCCGTCCGTGACGATCTGATGCGACTTCACGCCCTTCATATTGACGATGAAGCCGACGCCGCAGGCATCGTGCTCGTTGCGCGGATCGTAAAGGCCGTGGGCGGCGAAGCCGGTATGGGTCCGCTCGAACTTGGACAAGCCAGTGGCGACGGACGGATTTTTGACGGCTGGCGCTTTCGTCTGCGCGGCCGGGCCGTTCGTCGCAGATGGCGTCACTTCCGTCATCGTCCTGTCCTCCATGCCAGCCCTTCGGGCGCTGGTTTCCCTTGGGAAGCGCATGAGCTTCCCTCTCATCCTTGCGGCACGTCTTGCGAAATCCTTGCCGAACCAGGCGGCCTGGTTCGCATCCGGCAATCGTACAGGCCAGAGCCGGGCTGTCTACCTGTCGCTCGCGGCAACGGCCGGAGAGGCCCAATGATACGCCAATCCAGCCTGTTTTGTGCGACAAAATAAGACAGCACTACTGTCCTAAATTTTTATGACAGAAATTGCGGATGCGCACAAGGCCGATTCACAACAATCTTGGGCATTTAGAGACAGAAAATTACGCGCCACCCGGCCAAAACGCAACCTTCAGTCGCGGCCTTTAATGCATGTCGCGCAAAAGTGTGCAGCGGTTTTGCGATAACGACATGCATGAAAACAACAACCTAGAGCGCGTCGCATGAGGCCGGCCGAACACGACGCGCTTTAGGTCCGGCCTCTCGCTGGCTTTACCGCTTTTCCGGCGCTTGGCACTTGCGAGCGGCACGCAAAAACGGCCAAGGTCGCCTCGATTTTCCCAGCACAGGCAAACGCATGAATTTCGCTTCCGACAATTGGGCAGGCGCCCATCCCAGCATCGCCGCGGGTCTGTCGGCCCATGCCGGCGGCTTTTCCACCGCCTATGGCGACGGCGCCCTCGACCAGGCCGCATACCAGCGCTTCAACGAAATCTTCGAGCGCGAGGTCGCGGTGTTTTTCGTGGCCACCGGCACCGCCGCCAATTCCCTGTCGCTGACCGCCTACAACAAATCAGGCGGCATTTCCTTCTGCCATCGAGAGTCGCATGTCATCGAGGATGAATGCGGTGCCCCGGAATACTTTACCGGCGGCTCACGGCTTTATGCCGTCGACGGTGCGCTGGGCAAGATCGATCCGAACAACCTGGACAGGACGGTCGGCCGCTTCGCGCCTGAAATCGTCCATTCCGGGCGCCCGATGGCGGTGTCGATCACCCAGTCGACCGAGGTCGGCACCATATACACGCTGAACGAAATCGCCAGGATTTCGGCGATCGCCAAGCATCACAAACTGCCGCTGCACATGGATGGCGCCCGCTTCGCCAATGCGCTGGTCGCGCTCGAAACAACACCGGCGGAGATGACCTGGAAGGGCGGCGTCGACATCCTCTCTTTCGGCGGCACCAAGAACGGCTGCTGGTGCGCCGAGGCTATCGTGCTGTTCGACCTCGACCGCGCCAGGGAACTGGCCTTCCTGCGCAAGCGCGCGGCGCAATTGTTCTCGAAATCGCGCTTCATCGCAGCGCAGTTCGAAGCCTATTTCAAGGACGGCCTGTGGCTCGACACGGCGCGGCATGCCAACGCCATGGCAGCACGCCTCGCAGCACTGATCGAGGATTCCGCGTCGGCGCGTCTGGCCTGGCTGCCGCAAGCCAACGAAGTGTTCGCGGTGATGAAAAAGGCCAAGGCCGAACGGGTGCATTTGGCCGGTGCCGCCTTCTACGACTGGCACAAGCCGCACGACTTTGATGGCCATATCGGCGAGGACGAGGCGCTCTATCGTTTCGTCACCAGCTTTGCGACGACGGCCGAAGAGGTCGACCGCTTTGGCGAACTGATTGCTGGATAGCGGCACCTTATCGTCAAAAAGGGCGGCGCGAAGCGCCGCCCTTCGTCCCTAGATCGTCTTGTGACGCAGCTTACGCGGCGGTCTTGGCCTCGATCTGCTTGGCCTTCGCCGAAGACGCGGTGATCGCGATCTTGCGCGGCTTCAGCTCCTCGGGAATGTTGCGCTTGAGGTCGACGAACAGCAGGCCGTTCTTCAGCGAGGCGCCGACGACGTCAACATGGTCGGCAAGCTGGAAGCGGCGCTCAAAGGCCCTGCTGGCGATACCGCGATAAAGCAGTTCGGAGCCTTCGCCATTGCCCTCCTCCTTGCGCTCACCCTTGACAGTCAGAACGTTGCGGTGAGCCTCGATCGAGAGCTCATCGTCCGAGAAGCCGGCGACCGCCATCGAGATGCGATAGGAATCCTCACCGGTGCGCTCGATGTTGTAGGGCGGATAGGTCTGCGCACCTTCCGGCTGCGCAAGCGAATCGAGCATGGTGAACAGCCGGTCGAAACCGACAGTTGAACGATAGAGCGGGGAAAAATCAACGTGACGCATAGTGTGTTCTCCTGTTGAGCAACAAGGTTTGCGTATGGCCGGTGCGAAACCCGTGACGGCGTTCCGGATAGGCCAGCGGCCCCGACATTGGCGGCCGCAGCAGACATTTGGGGAGCACGCGAAGGCATTTCAAGATTCTGCCGCCTCGATGAACGGCAGATGAACCGCGGCTTCGGCGGGCGTTCAGCTAAGTCGCGCTAAACTGCTTCCAGGATCAAGAAACAGGCGGCGGTTACGGCGTCGCGCGTCCTCTCGGACGCGCAAATGGACGCTGTAACACTTTGATTGCGCATGATTGACAGCGAAATCGGCTTCGATTTTCGGGGTTATGCGCGAGATGCCGCAACAGGGCCGACCGGGTGTAACGTCCCTTCCTCCCGGATCGACGGGGGGCCGGAAGCATGCCGCAAGCTGCTTTCGGCCTCACTCGCCGGCTGCCTCGTTCAGCCTTTCCAACGCGTCCGGAATTCCTTTGCTTTTGCTGCCCTTTGCTTTTGCTGCATGGGGCGTCTATGCCTACCAAAGCTTGCGCCATGCAGGCAGCGACACTTAAAACGCAGCGCCGAATGACGGACCTCCTCGACAAAACTTCCCTTTTTCGCGAAATTCCGGGCAATCCGCTGCCGGAAAATGCCGCCGGTGGTTTCTTCACCACGCGCGACGGCAAGAAGATTCGTTATGGCCTCTTTCCTGCGGTTGCGCGCCCGATGAAAGGCACCGTGGTCGTCTTGACCGGCCGCAACGAGTGCATCGAAAAATATTTCGAGACCACCCGCAACCTCACGGACCGCGGCTTTGGCGTCGCCACCTTCGACTGGCGCGGCCAGGGCGGTTCCGACCGGCTGATCAGCGACCGCGAGCGCGGCTATGTCCGCAGCTTCTTCGACTACACCGGCGACCTGGAACAGTTCTTCGAGGAGATCGTGCTGCCCGACTGCCGGGGGCCATACTACATATTGGCCCATTCGGCCGGGGCTGTGATCACGCTGCTTGCCGGGCCGTCGATGGTGAACCGCGTACGGCGCATGGTGCTGATCGCGCCCTTCCTGGCCGTGCCCGACCTGCCGGTCTCGACAACCACCGTTCGCCGCCTCTGCTCGCTGTTCTGTCTGCTGGGCCTTGGCAGGCTTTATGCCGCCTGGGGTCCGCGGCCCAGAAGAACCATTCCGTTTGCCGCCAATATGGTGACATCGGATCCGGAGCGCTATCGACGCAACACGCTGATCTACGAAACCTACCCGCAACTGGCGCTCGGCGGCCCGACGATACGCTGGCTGAAAGCGGCGGTTGAGGCATCCGAGGCCGTCAGCGATCCTGACTTCATGGCCAGGATCCAGGTTCCCCTGCTGGTGGTCGCCGCCGGCGCCGACCAGGTCGTCTCGACCAAGGCGGTGGAAACCTACACCAGACGCCTGCGCCTCGGCTCGCTGCTGGTGATCGACGGCGCACGCCATGAAATATTGCAGGAAGCCGACTTTTTTCGCGAGCAGTTCTTTGCCGCCTTCGATGCCTTCATTCCGGGAAGTGACGACACCGCCTGATTGAGTGCCGTGCTCCCTCCGGATGCGCAAAGACTGCTCCAACCATTGAAAATCCATGACTTGGGTCTAAAAAATGACTTGGCTTGAAAACATGACTTGGGGTGAAAAAAACCTGCCAAGCCGATCGTCGGCCTACACTTGCCGGGCGAAATCCATGATCCAGTTGGTCTCCCAGGTCTTGCCGCCATCCGGTGAAAAAGCCTGCTCCCAGCGCGCCGATTTTTCAGTGATCCGCGACCACAGGAAGCGAACGTGGATATGGCGTCCGTCGAAGACGTCGTCGCACAGGAACGTGCCGACGCCTGCTTCGAAGGCGCCGCGCATCGGAACATCGATGGTCGCCGGGTTGCGGCCGTCGATCCACCAGATCGACCATTGTCTCGTCGCCGGATCGAACGTCCGCAGCGTGGCGGCGCGGTAGGCCTCGCCGGGCAATTCAATCACATTGTCGTCGACATTGCCGATCCCGCCAAGGATCGGGCGCACCTCGCATGCCCCGCCAAACACGTCCCAGTTCGTGTCGGCCTGCAGGCGCTTCTGCAACCTTCGATGGTTGACGTTCCAGCGTCCGACGAAGAAATCGAAATCGGCCCGGCCATCTCCCAGGGCCTTTTCTGCTGGAGCATTTTCTGCCGGCGCATCTTCGAAACGGCTGGCTGTTGACTGCGTCGGCATGTGATTCCCTCCCGTGACATTGTCTCCATAGCCGAGAGCTACTGACACCCTCCCGTCAGGAGCATGGGCTATCGTCGCCATGGGTACCCTCAGTCCATAATCGCCAGTTGCCCAGACGGTTCAGCCACGCAGCGCCGCCATCGCGGCGGCATGAAGCTCCGGCGTTGCCGCGGCCAGGATATCGCCGCCGCTTTCCGCCCGTCCGCCTTCGAAGGTGGTGACTACGCCGCCGGCCTTCTCGATGATCGGGATCAGCGCGACGATATCGTAGGGTTTCAAACCGGGGTCGGCGACGATGTCGACGCTTCCCGCTGCGACCATGGCGAAGGCATAGCAGTCGGTGCCGTAGCGGGCGAGCTGGACCTGCCGCTCGAACAGGTCGTAGCGCAGGCGCGCGTCCCCCTTGAACAGTGCCGGCGTGGTGGTGAACAGCGTCGCCTCGGCGAGGCTTGTCGTCTTGCGTGTCGTCAGCCTTCGCGGCCCGCCCGGACCTTCATAATGGGCACCGGACGCGTTGGCGTAGAAAAGCTCGCCGGTGAACGGCTGCGACATCATGCCGGCAACGGCATCGCCGTCGACAGTCAGCCCGACCAATGTTCCCCACACCGGCAGGCCGGAAATGAAGGCACGGGTGCCGTCGATCGGATCGATCACCCAGACATGCCTGCTGGAAATGTTCTCGCTGCCATGCTCCTCGCCAAGGATGCCGTGATCGGGATATTCCGCTGATATAAGCGCGCGGATAACCCGCTCGGCCTCGCGGTCGGCCTCGGTGACCGGGTCGAAGCTGCCTTGCTCCTTGTTGGCGACCGCGCCTTGGCTGCGGAAGCGCGGCAAGGTTTCGGCTGCGGCGGCATCCGCAATGCGCCGCATGAAATCGATGCTGATATCCAACTGAGTCTCCCGCGTTGCAGCCTGCTGGAACCGTCGTTTGCCCGTGGTTTTCTCCCAAAACAAGGGCGTGCGGGACTTTTGCGCATCGACAACTGTTGCTCGAATGCAACGCTGGCCCGCTCGAAATTCATTTTCCACATCACGGTGAATTAAAAACGCCAGTCGGCGGCTTGACATTTGTGCATCGCACAATAGATTTGTTCTCGGACAGGTTTTCCTGTCCATGCCCTCCTTGGGCGTTTCCTCCCTAGACTTCGACCGTGTCGTGCAAACGATGCGGTCTTTTTTTCGGCGCGGCCTCCAGCCGATTGCCCGTCCCGACCGCACGCCAACGCCTTTATCCCAGCGCAAGATCTCGTTTCGATTTTCGGCATCATTCGGCGGCAAGCGGCAGATCGATAAAATTGTGGTCGGGCATCGCCATCAGGTCGGCCGAGAAGTGCGCCAGATCGTCGGCGAGCGCATCGAAGCCGGCGGATTTCTGGAACGTCCGCTCGTTCATGTAAAGCCCGCGATTGACCTCGATCTGCAGCGCATGGAGATGGCGCACGGGGCGGCCATAGTGCTCGGTGATGAAGCCTCCGGCGTAGGGCTTGTTATGGGCGACGGTATAGCCCATGCCGATGAGCAGGCCAATCGCCGTCTCGGTCAACGCTGCCGAAGCGGACATGCCGAAACGGTCGCCGACGATGAAGTCGGGCCTGACACCGCTGTCGCCGACCCTGATGCTCGCCGGCATAGAATGGCAATCGATCAGCACGGCAAAGCCGAACCGCGCATGGGTCCTGGTCAAAAGCCGTTTCAGCGTCTCGTGATAAGGCTTGTAGACGGCCTCGATACGCGCGACGGCTTCCGCCAGCGGCAAGCGCCCGGCATAGATGTCGAGCCCTTCTCCCACCAGCTTGGGCACGGTGCCAAGCCCACCGGCGACGCGCGCCGAACGGATGTTGCAGAACGACGGCACCGGTTCGACGAACATGCGCGGGTCGAGTTCCCAGGGCTCCCGGTTGACGTCGAGATAGGCGCGCGGGAAGTTTGCCGCCAGCATCGGCGCGCCAAGCGCGACGGCGCCGCCGAACAATTCGTCGACATAGCAATCCTCGGAGCGGCGGATGGCGTTTCGGTCCAGCCTTGCCATCGCCAGGAACCGGTCCGGATAGTGATGGCCGCTATGCGGCGAGTTGAAGAGGAAGGGGACGCGCTGTTCGGCGCCCGACCGGATTTCGAAGGGGGGAACGACCGAAAAATCCTCGGCTGCCGTTTTCAATTTGAACGAACCCAGAAACACCATTGCATCATGGTTGGAAGGTGCCACCTCGCCGGCCGCATGTCCAGCGTTTCGGCGTCCGGACCGCTTTGTCAAAGGCGGATCGGGGCTTTATCGTTCACTTGATGTTTACCCTCACCTCCTCATATACAGGATGGTTAACGGGCTGCCCCACGGCAGTCCCGGGCGGGTGATTCGGACAGGATAACATGGCACGCATTCTACTGGCGGAAGACGACGATGACATGCGCCGGTTCCTCGTCAAGGCGCTGGAGCGTGCCGGCTACCAGGTCAGCGATTTCGACAATGGCGCCAGCGCCTATGAGCGGCTGCGCGAAGAGCCGTTCTCGCTGCTGTTGACCGATATCGTGATGCCGGAGATGGACGGCATAGAACTCGCCCGCCGCGCCACCGAGATCGATCCCGACCTCAAGGTCATGTTCATCACCGGCTTCGCCGCCGTTGCGCTAAATCCGGATTCCAAAGCGCCGAAAGACGCCAAGGTGCTGTCGAAGCCGTTCCATCTACGCGACCTCGTCAACGAGGTCGAAAAGATGCTGCAGGCAGCCTGAACCGATTCCGGCAGGGGCTTCGGCGCGCCTTCGACGGCGTGGCAAGGCGAACCGTTCTTTCCTTTTTCCCGCTATTGACGCGCCGGAGCAAAAATGGTGTATGCGCGGCTTCGGATGGGCGTGTAGCTCAGCGGGAGAGCACTGCATTGACATTGCAGGGGTCACAGGTTCAATCCCTGTCACGCCCACCATCCAGACAATCCGCCGTCTCTCGTACCCGCAGATTTACGGGCGCGTCCAAGCTGGACCGCGTGAATGCCGCATCTTCGAGAATGCCAAAATCGGACGCCTTGATTTTCTCGCCCAGCCAATGCTCTCCGACTACATCGACGACATGAAATCATGAAATTTGGGGGGGCATCGCTCCTCCAGGTGAATCCGAAAACGCTAAACCAAGCATCTCGGCGAGCGATTTTGCATTGGCCATGGCCACGAGACGGCTGTCTGCTGGCAGCAATCAGCGTCGATTGAGATCAGGCCGCGCCGAGGCGGAGATCGCCCTTCTCGATGTGCTGGAGAAACCAGGCATAGGTCTGCTCCAATCCGCTCTGAAGCGAGTACCGCGGGCGCCAGCCCGTGGCAAACAGGCGCGACACGTCCATCAGCTTGCGCGGCGTGCCGTCCGGCTTCGTCGCATCGAATGTGAGCGCCGCCTCGGCGCCGACAACGGCGAGCATGGTGCGGGCCAGTTCGGCAATGGTGATGTCTTCGCCCGAGCCGACATTGACGTGGCCGTCGCCGGCATAGTTTTTCAGCAGCCAGACCAGAGCGTCGGCGGCGTCGTCGACATGCAGGAACTCGCGCATCGGCGTGCCCGATCCCCAGACCTCCAGGGTTTTGTCGCCGGCGCGATTGGCCTTGTGCGCCTTGCGCATCAGGGCCGGTACGACATGGCTGGTGGAGAGATCGAAATTGTCGCCGGGGCCATAGAGGTTGGTCGGCATCGCCGAGATGTACTCGACACCATATTGGCGCCGATAGGCCTGGCACAGTTTCAGCCCGGCGATCTTGGCGATCGCATACCATTCGTTGGTCGGTTCGAGCGGACCGGTGAGCAAGGCGTCCTCGGCGATCGGCTGCGCCGCGAATTTCGGATAGATGCAGGACGAACCGAGGAACAGCAATTTCTGCACCTCGCTGCGAAAGGCGCTCTCGATGACATTGGTCTGCATGATGAGATTGTCTTGCAGAAAATCGACCGGCAATTTGTTGTTTGCCAGGATACCGCCGACCTTGGCCGCCGCCATCACCACCGCATCCGGCCTGTGGCCAGCCATCCAGCGCCTCACCCCGGCCTGATCCATGAGATCGAGTTCATCGCGGGATGCGGTCAGGACCTCGCAGTCCTCGTCCGCCAGCCTGCGCAATATGGCCGAGCCGACCATGCCGCGATGCCCGGCCACGAAAACGCGCTTGCCCCTTAGGTCGAAATCCATTGGCGTATCCCTATGCAGAACGGCCGCTATGACCACCTGGCGTCGACGCGCCGGATGGTCCGCGCCGGACGCATAGCGCATACAGATTTGCCGGGACAAGGCAAATCGGAGATTTGGGCGAACTCTCGTTGTGCGGTCAAACACCCGCCATGGCGCACAGGTTCTTCATTCTTGCGTTGGCAAGCTCCGGGTCGGCCAGCAATCCGGCCTGGTCGGCAAGACGGAACACATCGGCGTAGTGGCAAATGCCGCGCGCCGACTGCATGCCGCCGACCATCGAGAAATGGTCCTGGTGGCCGTTCAGCCAGGCCAAGAGGACGATACCGGCCTTGTAGTACTCGGTCGGCGCCTCGAAGATCTTTCGCGACAAAGGCACTGTCGGCGCCATCAGCGCGTCATAGCCGGCGCGGTCGCCGTCGGTCAGTCTTGCCAGCGCGGCATTGGCGACCGGCGCGATGGCGTCGAAAATCCCGAGCAGCGCATGCGAATGTCTTTCGCCATCGCCGGCGATCAGCTCGGGGTAGTTGAAATCGTCGCCGGTGAACATGACGACCCCTTCAGGCAGCCGGTTGCGCAGGGCAACCTCTTTGCCGGCATCGAGCAGCGATATCTTGATCCCCTCGACCTTGCCGGCGTGGCGTTCGATGATGGCGACCACCGTGTCGAGCGCACTGTCGAAATCATGGCTGCCCCAATAGTCCTTCAGCGCCGGATCGAACATGTCGCCCAGCCAATGCAGAATGACCTTGCCGGATGCCTGGGACAGGACGCGGTCATAGACGCTGACATAGTCGTCGGGACTCTTGGCGACAGCCGCCAGCGCGCGGCTGGCCATCATGATCGCCTTGCCGCCCAGGCCCTCGATGAAACCGAACTGCTCTTCATAGGCCGCGATGACATCGTCGAGCGACCTGGCGGCGCCTGGCGTCAGATGGTCTGTCCCGGCACCTGAGGCGAGATCCGCGCCCTCGACGGTTCGCGCCTCGGCGATCGAGCGGCGGATCAGTTCCCTGGCGTTTGTCCAGTCGAAACCCATGCCACGCTGTGCAGTATCCATGGCCTCGGCGATGCGGAAGCCGAGCCGCCACAGATGATGGCGAAACGCCATCGTGCGCTCCCAGTCGACCGCAGGATGAGACCACGGATCGGTCATTGCGAGCGGATCGGCAACGACATGTGCGGCGGCATAGGCAATGCGCGAAAACCGCGTGCCGACTACCGGCTGTGCCGGCTGGCCGACAAGACGGTAGCGAGTGCTGCGACCGCCCTCCACGGGCAAGGCAATGTCCATCGATTTCTCCCTTGGTCGCGTCTATTAAATGGAACGTTCCAACAAATCAAGCACCTTAGTGATTCTGATCCACGCCCCAAAAAATGCTGCATCGCAGAGGCAAAGCCGTTTAAGAGCGCCGCTGTCAGCCGCCGAATGCCGGATTTTTCGAATTTTGGAAAAATCCTGGTTGACTCATATCCGGCTCGGAATTAGAACGTTCCAATAAATTCGACCAGAAAATACCGGAGGACGATCTGGATGGCCAGCAGGCCCAAGGCGACGATACTCGACATTGCCCGTGAGGCGGGCGTGTCCAAGTCGACGGTGTCGCTGGTGCTGCAGGGCAGCGATCTGATCCGGCCTGAGACTGCGCTGAAGGTTCGCAAGGCGATCGAGGATGTCGGCTATGTCTACAACCGCGGGGCCGCCAATCTGCGCAAGGCCCATTCCAATGTCATCGGCATGGTCATCAACGACCTCACCAACCCGTTTTTCGCCGAAATGGCGGTCGGCATGGAGCGCGTCTTCCAGTCGGCGGGCATCGTGCCGTTCATCGCCAACACGGCGGAGAACCCGGTGCGCCAGGAAGAAGTGCTGAAATCGCTGATGGAGCAAGGTGTCGCCGGGCTGATCGTGTCGCCGGCGCGCGGCACGACTCCCGGTGCGTTCCGCCGCATCGAGATGGCGGGCCTTCCGATCGTCTTCACCATGCGCCGCCTTCCTGAAAGCCGCATCCCGGTGATCGCGCCCGACAATCATCGCGGCGCCTGGCTCGCCACCGCCCACCTGATCGGCAAAGGGCATCACCGGCTGGCCTTCTTCGGCGGCTCATCGGACCTGGTGGTCTATCACGAGCGGCTCGGCGGTTTTCGCGAGGCCTGCGAGGCGCTCGGCATCGCTAAGCGCGATACACTGGTCGTTGAAGGCGAAACCAGCCGCAAGGGCGGCATTGCCTGCCTGGAGACGGCCTTCGCCATGGCCGAGCCGCCGACCGCGGCGCTGTGCTTCAACGATGCGGTCGCCTTCGGCGTCATGCTGGCGCTACGCAAGCGCGGCCTCGAACCTGGCGCGGATTTCGCCGTTGTCGGCTTTGACGACGTGATCGAAGCCCAGCACTACATGCCGGCACTGACCAGCGTCGCGGTGGATTCGGCAGGCCTCGGCGAGCGCGCCGCCCATGTCATGCTGAGAATGATCCAGTCGCGCACCACGCGCGCCGAGGATCATATCGGCGCCGTCAACCTCGTCGTCAGGGACAGTTGCGGTCCTCATCGCCGTGCCGGAATGGGAGACGCGGCATGACCGTCAAATGGGGACTGAACGGCGCAAGCACGATAGCCAGGCAATTCATGATCAACGCTATCCGCGCGCAACCGAACAGCGAGATCGCGGCGGTGATGAGTTCCAGCCCGGAGCGCGCTACGGCCTATGCCAAGGAGAACGGCATTGCGCTTGCCGTCTCGACGCTCGATGCATTGCTCGGCTCCGACATCGACGCCGTCTACATCTCGACCACCAACGAATTGCATCTCGAACAGGCATTAGCCGCCATTAAGGCGGGAAAACATGTGCTGTGCGAAAAGCCGCTGGCGCTGACCAGCGCCGATGCGCGCACGATGGTCGCCGCCGCCAAGGCGGCCGGTCTCGTGCTCGGCACCAACCATCATCTGCGCAATGCCGGCGCGCACCGGGCGATGCGCGAAGCCATCGCATCCGGCCGCATCGGCAAGCCGATCGCCGCGCGCGTCTTTCACTCGGTCTATCTGCCTGAGAATCTGCAGGGCTGGCGCATCACCAGGCCGGAAGCCGGCGGCGGCGTGGTGCTCGACATCACCGTGCACGATGCCGACACGCTGCGCTTCGTACTCGGCGACGATCCGCTTGAGGTTACGGCGTTCACGCAATCGGCCGGCATGGCCGCCGGCGGCCTGGAAGACGGCGCCATGTGCATCTGGCGCTTCAAATCGGGTGTCATCGCCCAGTCGCATGAGGGCTTCACCACCAAATTCGCCGGCACCGGCTTCGAGGTGCATGGCAGCGAAGGCTCGCTGATCGCGAAAGATGTGATGACGCAGAAGCCGATCGGCTCTGTGCTGCTGCGCACGGCACAGGGCGAGGAGGAATTGAGCTTCGACCGCGAGGATCTCTATGTCCGTTCCCTGCGCCAGTTCCATGCGGCGATCGGTGGCGAAGGCCAGCCGTCGGCCACCGGCGAGGACGGCGTCTGGTCGCTGACATCAGCCGAGGCGGCGTTGCAGTCAGCCAGATCCGGCAAATCCGTCGCGATCGATCCGAACCTCGGGGGCGCAGGGTGAGCAAACTCGTCTCCGCAGCGCAAGCCGCCAGCCTGATCAGGGACGGCATGGTCGTTTCGGTATCGTCGTCGAGCGGTCTTGGCTGCCCCGATGCGGTGCTCGCCGCCATCGGCGAGCGCTTCGACGCGGAAGGCCATCCGAAGAACATCACGACGCTGCACCCGATCGCCGCCGGCGATATGTACGGCATCAGGGGTATCGACCATCTGGCCAAGCCCGGCCTGTTGAAGCGCACGCTGTGCGGCTCCTATCCGTCCGGCCCGTCATCCTCGGAGCCGCCGCAGATCTGGAAGATGATCGGCGACAATTCGGTCGCCGCCTACAACGTGCCCTCAGGCATCCTGTTCGACATCCACCGCGAAGCCGCCGCCAAGCGCCCCGGCGTGCTGACCAAGGTCGGCCTCGACACCTTCGCCGATCCTCGTCATCAGGGCTGCGCCATGAATGCGGCGGCCAGCGAGCCGATCGTTTCGGTGCAGCAGTTCGACGGCGAGGAATGGCTCTATTTCCGCTCGATCGTGCCTGATGTTTCCATCATCCGCGCCACCACTGCCGACGAGCGCGGCAACCTCACCTACGAGCACGAGGGCGCCTATCTCGGCGGGCTGGAACAGGCGCTCGCCGCCCGCAACAATGGCGGCATCGTCATCGCGCAGGTCAAGCGCGTCGTCGAAAACGGCACGCTGAAGCCACATGACGTGCGCGTGCCCGGCGTGCTGGTCGACCATATCGTGGTGGCGCCCGACCAGTTGCAGACGACGCTGACGCCCTACGATCCGGCCATCTCGGGCGAGATCTTCCGGCCGCTGTCGAGCTTCCGCAACGCCGAGATGAGCGTCCAGAAGGTCATCGCGCGGCGCGTCGCCATGGAGCTTGCCGACGGCATGGCCGTCAATATCGGCTTCGGCATCTCGGCCAACGTGCCGCGCATCCTTATCGAGGAAGGCCAGCACGGCAAGGTCACCTGGGTGATCGAACAGGGCGCGGTCGGCGGCGTGCCGTTGCTCGACTTCAAGTTCGGCTGCTCATCGAACGCCGATGCCTTCATGCCATCGCCACACCAGTTCATCTACTTCCAGGGCGGCGGTTTCGACGCCTCGCTGCTGTCCTTCCTGCAGATCGACCGCCATGGCTCGGTCAACGTGTCGAAGCTTTCGGCGCGGCCGCATGTCACCGCCGGCGCCGGCGGTTTTGTCGACATCACGGCGCGAGCGAAGAAGATCGTGTTTTCCGGCTTCTTCAATGCCGGCGCCAGGCTGTCGCTGGCCAATGGCGGCATCCGCATCGACCAGGAGGGCAAGGTCAAGAAGGTGGTCGGCGAGGTCGAGCATATCTCCTTCTCGGGCAAGCGCGCGGTCGCGCAAGGACAGGACATCACCTATGTCACCGAACGCTGCGTCATGGAGCTGACGCCGGATGGGCTGATGGTGACTGAGTTGGCACCCGGCATCGACCTTCAGCGCGACGTGCTGGCGCAGGCCGAGATCCCGCTCGCCGTCGCCAACGATTTGAAAGTCACACCGGACGCGCTCTACCGTGACCGGCCGATCGGACTGTCGCTCAATGGCGGCGCCTCGCTTGGAGGCGCGCATGGCTGAGCGTCTCGTCACCTTTGAAACAGACGGTGCCATCGCCATCGTCACGCTGCGCCGGCCGGAGAAATTCAACGCGCTCGACCTCCCGATGCTGCGCGCGCTGGAAGCCGCGCTCGACGCGGCGGAAGCTGCGGACAGCGTTCGTGTCGTGCTGCTGTGCGGCGAAGGCAAGGGCTTTTGCTCGGGTGGCGACGTCGAAGCCTGGTCGCAAATGAGCGCCGCCGATTTCCAGGTGCAATGGGTGCGTTATGGCCACCGCGTCTTCGACCGGCTGGCGCGGTTGCGGCAACCGACGATCGCCGTGCTGTCCGGCCATGCGCTGGGTGGCGGGCTGGAACTGGCGGCGGCTACAGACTTCCGGGTCGCCGAGGCGCACGTCAAATTAGGTTTTCCGGAAACCTCGATCGGCGTGGTGCCCGGCTGGTCCGGCACGCAGCGCGCGGTGCGCCGTTTCGGCGCCCAGACGGTGCGGCGCATGGCAATCGGCAGCGAGACGTTCGTGGCGGCCGAAGCACTCGCTCTGGGCATCGTCGACCGGGTGGTCGACACGGGCAACGCGTTCCCCGAGGCCAAGGCCTGGGCCGGCAAGATCGCCGAGCGTGGCCCGCTGGCAACCGAGGCCGCAAAGCTGATGATCGCGGTCGCCGAGGGCGAGGAAAGTGCCGCCGCGACAGAGGCGCTGGCCAGCGGATTCATCGCGCTGACCGGCGACCTCAGGGCCGGTGTCGACGCTTTCAAGACCAAGCAGAAACCAGCGTTTTCAAGATCATGAGAATGCGAGCGGAACCTGGAAATCACATGAACTTGCCCCTCACCATCGCCATGCCCGCCGAGGCAGCCGCAGCACCGAAGTCCTACCGGCTGCTGATCGACGGCAAGTTCGTCGCTGCCCGCGACGGTCGCACGCTGGAGCGCAACAGCCCCGGCCACGGCTTCGCCGTTTCGCGCTATGCGCAAGCCGGCGAAGCGGAAGTCGAGGCGGCGGTACAGGCCGCGCACAAGGCCTTCGAGACCGGCCCCTGGCCGCGCATGAAGGCCGGCGAGCGCGCCGCGATCCTGCTCAAGGCAGCAGACCTGATCGAGGCGCGGCTCGAGGAGATTGCCCGGCTCGATGCACTGGAATCCGGCAAGCCGATCGCCCAGGCGCGCGGCGAGATCGGCGGCGCCGTCGACATCTGGCGCTATGCCGCGGCGCTTGCCCGCACGCTCCATGGCGAGACCTACGCCAATCT
The DNA here is from genome assembly GCF_935825525.1 of Mesorhizobium escarrei. Taxonomy (GTDB): domain Bacteria; phylum Pseudomonadota; class Alphaproteobacteria; order Rhizobiales; family Rhizobiaceae; genus Mesorhizobium; species Mesorhizobium escarrei. The sequence goes on along the minus strand of NZ_CAKXZT010000173.1, from coordinate 74,928 downwards.
CGGCGACGCCATGCTGGGCGTCGTGCTGCGTGAACCGATCGGCATCGTCTCGATCATCACGCCGTGGAATTTTCCGTTCCTCATCCTCAGTCAGAAGCTGCCGTTCGCGCTCGCCGCCGGCTGCACCGCGGTGGTCAAGCCGAGCGAGATGACGTCGGCCTCGACCTTCGTGCTCGGCGACATCCTGATGCAGGCCGGCTTGCCTGACGGAGTCGTCAACATCCTCGCCGGCCTGGGCGCCGACGTCGGCGCCCCGATGGTCAGCCACCCGCTGGTCGAGATGGTGTCGTTCACCGGCTCCACCCGGGTCGGCAAGATGACCATGGCGTCGGCTGCGAACTCGCTGAAAAAGGTTTCTATGGAGCTCGGCGGCAAGAACGGCCAGATCGTCTTTCCAGACGCCGACCTCGAAGCCGCCGCCGACGCGGCGGTGTTCGGCGGCTTTTTCAACGCCGGCGAATGCTGCAACGCCGGCAGCCGGCTGATCGTCCATGAGACAATCGCCGACGACTTCCTCGACGCGGTGAAGGCGCTCACCGCAAGGGTCACCGTCGGCGATCCGCTCGACGACAGCACCAAGGTCGGCGCGATGATCTCTTCCGAGCACCTGGCCAAGGTGACCGGCTACGTGGCGGCGGCTGCAAACGACGGCAGTAGCGTCTATAGCGGCGGCAAGCAGATTGCCTCCAGTGCTGGTCAGTATCTCGACCCGACCATCCTTCGCGGCGTCACCGAAGACATGGCCATTGCGCGTGAAGAAGTGTTCGGACCGGTGCTGTCGGTGCTGACCTTTGGATCGATTGAAGAGGCGTTGCGCATCGCCAACAACACGCCCTATGGTCTGTCGGCGGGCGTGTGGAGCGCCAGCATCGATACCTGCATGTCGGTGGCGCGGAATGTGCGCTCGGGAACCGTTTGGGTGAACACGTTCATGGAAGGCTATCCCGAGCTGCCTTTCGGAGGCTACAAGCAGTCCGGTCTCGGACGCGAACTCGGCAAGCGCGCCGTCGAGGACTATACCGAGGAAAAGACGATCCAGTTTCATCGCGGCCAGCGCACCGGATGGTGGGTCGGCTGAGTTGGGAAGAACCCGGCGAACATCAGCCGGTCGTGTAGCTGCAACAAGGGAGGAAGTACATGTTGCGCAAATTGCTTATCGGAACGGCTCTCGGCTCGGGTCTTGCGTTCGCGGCCCATGCCCAGGACGTCAAGGAAGTCGAGATGCTGCATTGGTGGACGTCTGGCGGCGAAGCGGCTGCCTTGAACGTGCTCAAGGAGGATCTGGCCAAGCAAGGCTTTGCCTGGAAGGACGTGCCCGTGGCCGGCGGCGGCGGCGACGCCGCCATGACCGCGCTGAAGGCGATGGTCGCGGCCGGCAACTACCCGACCGCCTCGCAGATGCTCGGCTATACCGTGCTCGATTATGCCGCGGCCGGCGTGATGGGCGACCTGACCGAGGCGGCGGTAAAGGAAGGCTGGGACAAATCCGTTCCGGCCGCCCTGCAGAAATTCTCGGTCTATGACGGCAAGTGGGTCGCGGCTCCGGTCAACGTCCACTCCGTCAACTGGCTGTGGATCAACAAGGCGGTGATGGACAAGATCGGCGGCACCGAGCCCAAGACCTTCGACGAATTCGTTGCGCTGCTCGACAAGGCCAAGGCGGCGGGCGTCATCCCGCTCGCGCTCGGCGGCCAGAACTGGCAGGAAGCCACGATGTTCGACTCGGTCGTGCTGTCGACCGGCGGACCTGAATTCTACAAGAAGGCCTTCAACGACCTCGACGAAGAGCAGCTGAAGTCGGACACGATGAAGAAGTCGTTCGACAACCTTGCCAAGCTCGTCACCTATGTCGACCCGAACTTCTCCGGCCGCGACTGGAACCTTGCCACCGCCATGGTCATCAAGGGCGATGCGCTGGTGCAGGTGATGGGCGACTGGGCCAAGGGCGAATTCAACGCCGCCAAGAAGACCCCGGGCACCGACTTCCTGTGCTACCGCTTCCCGGGCACCGACGGCAGCGTGGTCTACAATTCCGACATGTTCGGCATGTTCGGCGTTCCGGAGGACCGCAAGGCCGCCCAGGTCGCCTTGGCCACCGCCACTTTGTCGAAGAGCTTCCAGTCGGCCTTCAACGTCGTCAAGGGCTCGGTCCCGGCCCGCACCGACGTGCCCGACACCGACTTCGACGCTTGCGGCAAGAAGGGCATCGCCGACCTGAAGGCGGCCAACGAAGGCGGCACGCTGTTCGGCTCGCTGGCGCAAGGCTATGGCGCGCCGCCGGCCGTCGCCAATGCCTACAAGGACGTCGTCTCGAAGTTCGTCCACGGCCAGATCAAGACCTCGGACGAGGCCGTGACCCAGCTGGTTAACGCAATCGAAGACGCCAAATAAAAACCGGCATGCAAGGACCTTCCCCGCTCCGGTGGGGAAGGTTCCACCAAGCCAGGATGGTCGGCCTCTGGTCGGAATGGCGCCGGCGATCAACAACACGCCCCGTCTCGACGGGGCTATCCTTCACCGCCTGGCGGGGAAGGGACCCGTAAGGGAGGAGCCCATGACTACGGTCACGACCCAGATCAAGCTGACGCCGGAGCATGGCGCCCGCCCGGGTGTCTCAATGCGTTCGCGCCTGCAGGACGCGCTGCCGAAGATCGTGCTGGCGCCAAGCTTTGCGATCACCATCGTCTTCGTCTACGGCTTCATCCTGTGGACGGTCTATCTGTCGTTCACCAATTCCAAGACTTTTCCGTCCTATGCGCTCACCGGGCCGCGGGCCTATCAGCGGCTGTGGCGCTGGACCTTCGAGAGCGACCCGCCGTCGAGCTGGTACACTTCGATTATCAACATGGGCATTTTCGGCTTTCTCTACATCTTCATCTGCCTGGCGCTCGGCCTGTTCCTGGCGATCCTGCTCGACCAGAAGATCCGCGGCGAAGGCGTGTTGCGGCCGATCTATCTCTACCCGATGGCGCTGTCCTTCATCGTCACCGGCGTCGCCTGGAAATGGTTCCTCGATCCCGGCCTCGGCCTCGAGCAGACGCTGCATCAATGGGGCTGGACGAGCTTCCATTTCGACTGGATCAAGAACAAGGATTTCGTCATCTACACGGTGGTGATCGCCGGCGTCTGGCAGGCCTCGGGCTTCATCATGGCGATGTTCCTGGCCGGCCTGCGCGGCATCGACGGCGAGATCATGAAGGCGGCGCAGATCGACGGCGCCACCACTTTCCAGCTCTATCGCCGCATCGTCATCCCGCTGCTGCGGCCGGTGTTCCTCTCGGCCTTCATCGTGCTCGCCCACCTCGCCATCAAGTCCTACGACCTGGTCGTGGCACTGACCAGCGGCGGGCCGGGCGGCTCGGCCTGGCTGCCGTCGAACTTCATGTATGAGTACACTTTCAAGCGCAACGAGATGGCCGTCGGCTCGGCCAGCGCGGTGATCATGCTGATGACCATCACCGCGATCATCGTGCCCTATCTCTATTCCGAGCTCAGGGAGAAGCCGCGATGAGCGTCATTGCCACGCCCGCTCGCCAGAGCACTGGCGGCATCAGCGCCAGGACCGTCAACCGTATCGTCATTTACAGCCTGCTGGCGCTGTTCGCGCTGTTCTACCTGATGCCGCTGTTCGTCATGCTGGTGACCTCGTTCAAGACCATGGACGAGATCCAGAACGGCAACATGCTGGCGCTGCCGCGGGCGCCAACCTTCGAGCCGTGGCTGAAGGCGTGGGGCGAGACCTGCGTCGGCCTGACCTGCGCCGGCATCAAGGGTTATTTCTGGAACTCCATCAAGATGGTGGTTCCGGCGGTGCTGATCTCGACGCTGCTCGGCGCCCTCAACGGCTATGTCCTGACCAAATGGCGCTTCCGCGGCCACACGCTGGTCTTCGGGCTGATGCTGTTTGCCTGCTTCATCCCGTTCCAGTCGGTGCTGTTGCCGATGGCGACGATCCTCGGCAGCCTCGGCCGTTTCGGCGTGACGCTGCGCAACGCCACGGGATTTTCATTCGGCCTGGGCAATCCGACGGTCAACCTGGTCTTTGTCCACGTCGTCTACGGGCTCGGCTTCACCACCTTGTTCTTCCGCAATTATTACGAGGCCTTCCCGACCGAACTGGTCAGGGCGGCACAGGTCGACGGCGCCTCCTTCTTCCAGATCTTCCGGCGCATCATGCTGCCGAATTCGATGCCGATCTTCGTCGTCACCGTCATCTACCAGTTCACCAACATCTGGAATGACTTCCTGTTCGCCTCGGCCTATGCCGGCACCGGCGACGCGATGCCGATGACGGTGGCGCTGAACAACGTCGTCAACACCTCGACCGGCGTCGTCGAATACAATGTCAACATGGCGGCGGCGATGATCGCCGCACTGCCGACCCTTCTCGTCTATGTGGTCGCTGGCCGCTATTTCGTGCGCGGCCTGATGGCCGGCGCCGTCAAAGGATAATCGAATGGCTTTTCTCGAAATTGATGGGCTGAGGAAGCAGTTCGGATCGGTCGAGATCCTGAAGGGCATCGACCTCGATCTCGAAAAGGGCGGCTTCCTCGTGCTGGTCGGCCCGTCCGGCTGCGGCAAGTCGACCTTGCTCAACACCATCGCCGGGCTGGAAACCATCACCGAAGGCGAAATCCGTGTCGACGGACGCACGATCAACGATCTCCACCCCTCGAAGCGCGACATCGCCATGGTGTTCCAGAGCTACGCGCTCTATCCGAACATGACAGTTGCGGGGAACATTGCCTTCGGCATGGAGATGCGCGGCGTGCCGGCAGCCGAGCGCCAGAAGGCGATCGACAAGGTGGCGAAGGTGCTGCAGATCGGCCACCTCCTGCAGCGCAAGCCGAGCCAACTTTCCGGCGGCCAGCGCCAGCGCGTCGCCATGGGCCGGGCGCTGGTGCGTGACCCCAAGCTGTTTCTCTTCGACGAGCCGCTGTCCAATCTCGACGCCAAGCTGCGCGTCGACATGCGCATCGAGATCAAGCGGCTGCACGCAACCACAGGCACGACGATCGTCTACGTCACCCACGACCAGATCGAGGCGATGACGCTGGCCACCAAGATCGCGGTGATGCGCGACGGCGAGGTGCAGCAGTTCGGCACGCCGGCCGAAATCTACAACAATCCGACCAATCTGTTTGTTGCCGACTTCATGGGCTCGCCGGCGATGAACCTGATCCCGGCGACGATCGGCGGCAATGGCAATGCATTGTCCGTTGTGCTGCAGCGCGAGGCGCGCGAGCCGATCTCGCTGCCGCTGGCCGATGCGCCGACGGGTCTGTCAGCATTCCACGACAGGCCGATCATCTTCGGCGTCCGCCCCGAGGCCCTGACCGATCCCGAAGGAGCCGAACGCAACGCATCGAACATCGCCACCGCCGACTGTCACATCGAGGTCGTCGAACCGGCCGGCTCCGATACCTTCGCCGTCACCAACCTGGGCGGCAAGGCGGTGGTGGCGCGTCTGCGCGCCGACGCCAACATCCAGCCGGGCACCAGCACGCCGCTCGCCTTCAACCTGACCAAGGCGGTGTTCTTCGATCCGGCGACCGAGAACCGCATCCTCTGATGACAAACCCGGACATCGTCATCATCGGCTCCGGCATCGGCGGCGCCACGATCGCTTCCGGCCTTGCCGGCAGCGGCGCCTCGATCCTGATGCTGGAGCGTGGCGAACCGCTGCCGGCGACGCCGCACACGCGCGACACGCGCGCCATCTTCGTCGACGGCCACTACCGGCCGAAGGAGATGTGGCGCGAGGCCGGCGGCGCGCCCTTCAACCCCGGCAACTACTACTATGTCGGCGGCAATTCGAAATTCTATGGCGCAGTGCTGATCCGCTACCGCAGGCAAGACTTTTCGGAGATGGAGCACTATGGCGGCGTCTCGCCGGCCTGGCCGTTCTCCTATGAGGAGTTCGAGCCATGGTACTCCAGGGCCGAGCAGCTTTTTCGCGTGCGCGGCGCACTCGGCCAAGACCCGACCGAGCCGTTCCACTCGATCCCCTATCCGTTCGGGCCGGTGCCGGACGAGCCGCCGATCGCCCGCGCCCGTGCCGAACTCAAGGGCCTCGGCCTGCACCCGGCATCGCTGCCGCTCGGCGTCGACATCGATGCCTGGCTAAGAGACGGCAAGACAGGCTGGGACGCGTTTCCCAACACCGGGACCGGCAAGGTCGACGCCCAATCGGGGCCGCTGGCGGCGGCACTTGCCGATCGGAACATCAGGCTCGAGACCGGCGCCCATGTCGAATATCTCGAAGCCTCGTCGGATGCCACGACGATCGCAGCCGTACACTATCGCCAGAATGGCACGCTGATGAAAGTGACGCCGAAACTGGTCATCCTCTCGGCCGGCGCGGTCAATTCCGCCGCCATCCTGCTGCGTTCGCCGTCGCCCAACGGAAAGGGCCTTGCCAACCGCTCCGACCAGGTCGGCCGCAACTTCATGAACCACAATTCGAGCGCCATGCTGGCGATCGATCCGCGCCGCAGGAACACCTCCGTCTACCAGAAGACGCTGATGCTCAACGACTACTATCTATCCGACGGCAAGGGCGGCAAGCCGCTCGGCAACGTCCAGCTTCTCGGCAAGATCGACGGTTATATGCTGCGGGCCAACGTCAAGCTTGCACCCAAATTCGCGCTGGACTTCATGGCCGGCCACGCCGTCGACTGGTACCTGATGTGCGAGGACCTGCCCGATCCCGAAAGCCGCATCATGGTCGACGGCAAGGACATCGTCATGCAGTGGCGGCGCTCCAACATGCAATCGCTCGACGGGCTGACCAAGGTGATGCGCGAGAATTTCCGCGCCTGCGGCTATCCGATCGTCCTGTCGCGGCCTTTCGACAAGCGCACGCCCTCGCACCAATGCGGCACTGTCAGGATGGGCGACGATCCGGCGACCTCGCCGCTCGACCCGTTCTGCCGCTCGTTCGACCACAAGAACCTGTTTGTCGTCGACGCTGGCTTCCTGCCGAACTCGGCCGCGGTCAATCCGGCGCTGTCGATCGCCGCACAAGCGCTGCGCGTCGCCGACCACATCTGCAAGACGGAGCTTGTCGCATGAGCCGCCCGGCAGCCATCGTCACCGGCGGCGCGCGTGGCATCGGCCTTGCCTGCGCCGAAGCGCTGGCCGATGCGGGTTTTGATATCCTTGTCGTGGACCTTGCCGAAATAGCCGGCGACGGGCTTGCCGCTGACATCACCGCCCGCGGCGCGAAATTCGCCTACCATTGCGGCGACATTGCCGACCTCGACGATCATGCCGCATTGGTCGATGCCGCGACAAGCGCCTTCGGCCGCATCGACTGCCTGATCAACAATGCCGGCATCGGCGCCGTGGTACGCGGCGACCTGCTGGAATTGAAACCGGAAAATTTCGACCGGATTCTCGCCATCAATCTGCGCGGCACCGTGTTCCTCAGCCAGGCCGTCGCCAGGGCGATGCTTGCGGCGCCGGGTGATTTTCCAAAAACGATCATCAGCATCACCTCGGTCAGCGCCGAAATGGCCTCGCCGGAACGTGCCGACTACTGCATCTCCAAGGCCGGACTTTCGATGTGGGTGAAAACCCTGGCGCTACGCCTCGCCGCCGACAACATCGGCGTATTCGAGGTGCGGCCGGGCATCATCCACACCGACATGACGTCAGGCGTCACCGCCAAATATGACGCGCTGATCGACGGCGGGCTGGTGCCGGCAAAGCGCTGGGGCGAAGCCGCCGATGTCGGCGCCGCCGTAGTGGCACTCGCCGGCGGAAAGCTCGGTTTTTCGACCGGCTCGATCATCAATGTCGACGGTGCGCTGTCGGTGCCGAGGCTGTGAACAGGTGACGCCATGACCGACTACATCATCGTCGGCGCCGGCCCGGCCGGCTGCGTCCTCGCCAACCGGCTGAGCGAAGATCCATCGCATCAGGTGCTGCTGCTCGAGGCCGGCGGCAAGGACTGGCACCCGCTGATCCACATGCCGGCAGGTTTCGCCAAGATGACCAAGGGCATCGCCGCCTGGGGCTGGTCGACCGTGCCGCAAAAGCACATGAAGGATCGCGTCTTCCGATATACCCAGGCCAAGGTGATCGGCGGCGGCTCCTCCATCAACGCCCAGATCTACACGCGCGGCAATGCCCGCGACTACGACGCCTGGGAGAAGGAAGAGGGCCTTGCCGGCTGGGGCTATCGCGACGTGCTGCCCTATTTCAAGCGGGCCGAGAACAACCAGCGCTACGCCAACGATTTTCACGGCGACCAGGGTCCGCTCGGCGTGTCGAACCCGATTGCGCCGCTGCCGATCTGCGAGGCCTATTTTCGCGCCGGGCAGGAAATGGGCATTCCTTTCAATCCGGACTTCAACGGGGCAGCCCAAGAAGGCGTCGGCTATTATCAATTGACGCAGAAGGACGCGAGACGCTCGTCCGCCTCGGTCGCCTATCTCAGGCCGATCCGCGCGCGAAAAAACCTGACCGTCAGGACAGATGTGCTGGTCACGCGCATCGTCATCGACAAGGGCCGCGCCACTGGCGTCGAGATCGTCGACAGGCCGGGTGGCCAACCGACGATCCTGCGCGCCGAGCGCGAAGTGATCGTCTCGTCCGGCGCCATCGGCTCGCCGAAGCTCTTGATGCAGTCGGGCATTGGCCCGGCCGACCATCTGAAGTCGGTCGGCGTGACGCCGGTGCTCGATCTGCCCGGCGTCGGCTGCAACCTGCAGGATCATCTCGACCTGTTCGTCATTGCCGAATGCACCGGCGACCACACCTACGACAACTACGCCAAGCTGCACCGGACGGTGTGGGCCGGCTTGCAGTACCTGCTGCTGAAAAAAGGTCCGGTTGCCTCCAGCCTGTTTGAAACCGGCGGCTTCTGGTACGCCGACCCGACCGCCGCCTCGCCCGATATCCAGCTCCATCTCGGCCTCGGCTCCGGCATCGAGGCCGGCGTCGAGAAGCTGAAAAATCCGGGCGTGACGCTGAACTCGGCGTTCCTGCGCCCGCATTCGCGCGGCACGGTGCGACTGAACAGCGCCGACCCGGCCGACGGCCCGTTGATCGATCCGAATTACTGGTCCGACCCCTACGATCGCGACATGTCGATCAAGGGGCTCAGGCTGGCGCGCGAGATCATGCGGCAGAAGGCACTTGCCCCCTACGTGTTGCGCGAGGTGCTGCCGGGACCGACACTCACCGACGACGACGAGCTGTTCGACTATGCCTGCCGCAGTTCCAAGACCGACCACCACCCCGTCGGGACCTGCCGCATGGGCCATGACGCGATGAGCGTGGTGACGCCGGATCTCAGGCTGCGCGGCATCGAGGGTCTGCGCGTCTGCGATGCTTCGGTAATGCCGCGCATCCCATCCTCCAACACCAATGCGCCAACCATCATGGTCGGCGAAAAAGGCGCCGATCTGATCCTTGGCCGCGAGCCGCTGCCGCCGGCCGTATTCTCAGGCAACTACAGCGCCACGCGTCCTATGGACGTGCAAAGGACGCTGTAGAACTTTGATTTGCGCATGGTCCGCAGCGTCTATCCGAGCCTCAGCGCGACGACGCCGGCAACAATGCTGAGCACGGCAGCACCGCGCCATCCCGTCATCTTCTCGCCGAGCGCAAACACCGAGATCATCATGGCGAACAAGATCGAGGTTTCGCGCAGCGCCGCGACCGAGGCGATCGGCGCCTTGGTCATCGCCCACATCACGATCCAGTAGGCGGTGCCGCTGAGCACGCCGGTGTACACACCGGCCTTCCAGTCGCGCGCCAGCACCGGCAGCGCCTTTGGTCCGCGAAAGATCAGGCACAGCACCAGCGCCCACAGCGCATCGCAGACGAACAGCCATGCGGCATAGCTGGACGCCGTCGCGGCCAGCCGCGCGCCGCTGCCGTCGGACAGCGTATAGCTGGCGATGAAGATCGAGGTGCCCAGCGCAAAGCCGACGGCGCGCAGGTTCAGCCTTTCCAGATGCGCGCCGCCGCGAAACGACAGCACCGTCGTCCCGGCCGACAATAGAACAATGCCGAGGATGGCGAGCGGCGCCGGAACTTCGGCGACGGCCACGATGCCGCCAAGTGCTGCAAGCAGCGGCGCCGTGCCGCGCGCCAGCGGATAGGTCTGGGCGAAATCGCCGGCCTTGTAGGCGCCGATCAGGAACGTCCTGTAGCCCGTGTGGAAGATCACCGAAGCGATGATGTAGGGCCACACTTCCGCTTTCGGCACCTCGACAAATGGCAGCGCCAGAAGCGCCACGGCGCCCATGCCGAGCGTCATCAGCGTGATCGACAAAAAACGGTCGAGATGGACCTTGACCAGCGCGTTCCAGATCGCATGCATGGCGGCGGCGGCAAGCACCGCGAAGAAGACGAACAAGGTCATCGGCGGCTCATGCGCCTTCGGTCCCCGTCGCGAACGGCGTTTCCAGGTCGATGTCGACCCGCAGCGGAAAATGGTCGGAGGCGATTTCGTCGATATCGGCACTGACCGAGCGCACCCGTCCCGCCAACATTCCGCCGACGAAGCAGTGGTCGAGCCGTCGTTTTGTCAGCCTGCCGTCGATGGTCTTCACATGGGTATGGAAATCCGCCGTCGGTTCGCTGCCGACGGCCGCGGCATCGACAAAACCGCCGAGATAGGCAGCACCGCGATGATATGGCGTGCTGCCGACGACGCGCCGGTATTCGGCGCTGCCCGGCTCCATGTTGAAATCGCCCATCCAGATCGCCGCCAGCGGGTTTTCCGGCTCCGGCTCGCCATTGCTCCAGTTGCGCTCGGGTTCGTCATCGGCGCCGCTCCACGGGCCGCCGTCGGACGGCGCCCGGCGATGCTCGGCGAGCAAATAATCGATCTGCTCCAGCCGCTCTTCGGCGGCCATATGCGCCAGATGCAGCGAAAGCACCCGCACCGGACCGGCAGGGGTGCGGATCATGCATTCGAGTGCTGCGTTGCGGGTGTTGAGCGGACGCACGGTGCGGCGCAGCGGCAGCGTGTGCAGGCGCGACCAGGCGATCGGCAGCTTCGACAGGAGCATGGTGCCGAATTGCCGCCGCCGGTTGACGATGCGACCGTCACGTCGCTCGCTGGCGTCCATGTCGAAGGCCGGCCCATAAACCCAATAGTATTCGGGCAGCAGCCGCGAAAGGATTTCCGGCTGGTCGTCCTCGTTGCTGCGCTGCCAGTGCCGCTCCACTTCCTGCAAGGCGATGATGTCGGCGCCCGCCACGACACGCGCCGCCCGCGCGAGATCATAGCGGTCGTCGCCGCCGAACCCGTACTGGATGTTGTAGCTGACCAGCTTCATTGCTTATCCGGCTCAATTTCGTGATGGCAGTAGCGGTTTGGCGAATTGGTTGCAATGTGCAGCCGGATGGAGAGAGCTTGGGCCCAGGCAGCGTAGCTACGTCGTCAGCGGCTGGAACCGGCCCGCCGGCGACGCCGCCAGTTCCGACCAGTCGATCTCTTCCTCCAACCGGTGATAGGCTTCGTCGCCGATCGTCCCGTTGCGGCGCAGTTCCTCCAGGGCGTCGCGCTGGCCGTTGATGGCATAGAGGCGCAGCCGGTCGTACTCCGTTGCCGCCTGCGCGTTCTCAGGGTTTTCGGCAATCGTGCGCTGGGCCGTATATTGCTCGCGCACGGCGGAAGCGGCACTCGACGTCTTGCCGCTCAACACCTTGAGGGCCGCCTCCATGATGACAACGCGCGCCTGCGCCACTTCGTGGTCGACCGTCCTGTCGGGGTCGAAGTTCAGCAGGCGCAGCAGCGGCTTCAGCGTCATCCCTTGCAGCACCAGCGTGCCGAGAACCACCGCGAAGGCGGCAAGCACGATCGGATCGCGGCCAGGGAAGCCGGCCGGCAGCGCAATGGCCACCACCAGCGTCACCAGCCCCCGCATGCCGCACCAACCGACAAGCACGGCGCCGCCAAACGTCGGCATATCCCGCCTTTTGTCTTCGCCGTCGAAGCGGGCAAGCCATCGTATGATCGCAACGTAGCTTGCCACCCAAACGAGGCGTGCCACGATGACGACGGCCAGCACCGTTGCGGCGAAGAGAAAGGCTTCGCCCTGCCCTTCGCCGGAGAGCCGGCCGACGATCGAGCGTGCCTGCAGGCCCATCAGCACGAAGGCCAGCACGTTGAGCACGAACACCGCCGACTCCCAGACCGAATAGGTGCTGACACGCCTTCTGGCCGACATCAGGCGAGGTGCGGTGCGCGCGATCGTCATGGCGTAGACGACAATGGTGATGATGGCGGAAAGGCCCAGCCTGTCAGCCAGGATCCAGACCCCGAATGTTCCGGCGAATTGCACTACTGTGCTGCTTGCCGCATCCTCGATGCGGGTGAGCGTCAGCAGCGAGAAACGGCCAAGCAGATAACCGGCCGCAAGGCTGCCGATCGTCGACAGCAGGATCGTTGGAACGGCGCTACTCAGCAGAATGGGGCCGAGCGCCGCCGTCACAGTGATCCGGTAGATCAACAGCGCTGTGGCATCGTTGAGCAGGCTCTCGCCCTGCAGGATGGCGGTGATGCGGTGCGGCACCTTGAACTGGCTGAGCACAGCAGATGCCGCCACCGCATCCGGCGGTGCAACGATGGCGCCGAGCGCGATCGCTGCAGCGATCGGCAGGCCGGCCATCTTCCAGCCGACGAAAGCAACCACCACGGTAGTGAAGACCACGGCGCCAAGCGCCAGCAGCGCCAACGACAGCCGGTAGCGCTTCAGGTCGCGCAGCGAAGTGTCATAGGCGGCATCGAGAAGCACCGGCGCGATGAACAGAGCAAGCGCCAGTTCCGGATCGATCTCGATAGTCGGTGCGCCGGGCACAAAGGCAATTCCAACCCCGGCCAAAGCCAGCAGCGAAGGATAGGGAACCTCCAGCCGTCGCGACAACGCCGTCAGCGCGACGGCGATCAGCAGGAGAACAAGGGTCAGCTCGAAAAGCGCCATGCCTTATCGTAGCGGCGGAACAAAACGATTGGCAGTGGTAAAACCATCAGCTGCTGTTGATTGGCCGTTGAGCTCTGACTTGGCAGTATGCGTTGAGGCGGTTGTCTGCGTATAAGCTTGGGTCATGATCCTCATCGGCCAATATGACTCGCCCTTCGTCCGTCGCGTCGGCATAGCGCTGACCATGTACAACCTGCCGTTTGAACATCGTCCCTGGTCGACCTTCGGCGATGCGGACAAGATCAGGCCCTACAATCCGCTGACGCGCGTGCCAACCCTGGTGCTGGACGATGGCGAGGTGCTCATCGAGAGCCACGCCATGCTGGACCATCTGGACAGCCTTGTAGCGGCCGAGCACAGGATGTTTCCGACCGACGAGCCGGCGCGCCGCCAAGCGCTGAAGATAGCCGCTTTGGCAACCGGGCTGGGCGATAAGGCGGTCAGCCTGTTCTACGAGAGGCTAATGCACGAGCCGGTCTCGGGCCTCTGGGTCGAGCGCTGCCGCAAGCAGATAGAAGGCGTGATGGCCGTACTGGAAGCCGATCGCAGCACAAAGCCTGAAACCTACTGGTTCGGCGATCGCATCGGTCACGCCGACATCGCGGTTGCCGCCGTGCTCCGCTTCCTTGGCGAGGCGCATCCCGGCCTGGCTTCGCTCGCCGCGTTTCCAGCGCTCGCCGCCCATACCGCGCGGCTGGAAGCACTGCCGGTCTTCAGGACGGTGAGCCAGCCGTTCATCCCGCCGGCTTGACCTGTCGACGACACCAGTCGTTTACTACCAGACGCCGAATTCAAATCTTTGTACCGGTTTAGCCGCGCGAGGAGTTCCCAGTGCCAAGACTATTCATAGCATTGTGCACGTTGATACTCTTTTCACCTGTCGCCAAGGCTTCCGCGCTATACGACGAATTGCTGGCGGCAAAGATCAAACTATTGGGAACTTCGAGACCGGACCCAGGGATGGGACTCTGGGCGCAGCAGACGAATGAGAGATTGCTCTCCATCATAGAAGGGAAATGGGTTGATCTTGGATATTCCGATCTGACCAGCGAAGACAGTATGAAGAAATACTGTTTTAAGTATGGAGAGTCTTTCAAGAAATTGACCGACTATTCCTTCGAAATCATCGCGCCTATCGTTCCCCGGGCGAAGCAGGCGATCCACAAAGAGTATATTTTCAAAACGGGAATGTCCTACAACTACCGATGGAACATCCAACAGCAAATGGAAGTCCTCGGGACGTTAGGGGGAAACGGCAAACAAATTCTGAGAAATGCCAATGGGACGAGTGCATTGCTGATGATGACACCCAATACCCTGCTTGAGGTCGATTTCGACCTCGAAATGCCGTTCATTTGGGGCCGTTGCCCCGCCGAATAGATCGGCGATCCAATCCCGGTGTCTGCCGCTTTTAATGCAGCACCAGCATGTCGCCCGACGAAAAGGAAATCTCGGCCTTCTCGCCGACGGCGGGAGGCGGCGAGGCCGGGCTGTTGAACGTGTCGAGCGATACCGTGCTGCCGCCGATGCCGACGCGAACCCGGATGACCGAGCCGAGGAAGTGCACTTCGGTGATCTCGCCCGAAAGACTGGAGTCGCGGCCGGGTTGGCGGCCGAGCGAAATCGCCTCGGGCCGCAGCGCCAGCGACAGCGTGTCGCCGGACTTGGAGCCGTTTAGCTTTCCCTGCAGCGAGACCTCTTGCGAATTGACGCGCACCTTGCCCGACGCTGCATCGGTGACGGTGCCTTCGAGCACGTTCAGCGTGCCGACGAAATTGGCGACGAACTTGGTCGCCGGCCGGTTGTAGATCTCGAACGGCGTGCCGACCTGCTCGGCCTTGCCGCCATACATGACAGCGATGCGGTCGGAGATCGACAGCGCCTCTTCCTGGTCGTGGGTGACGAAGACGGTGGTGATGCCGAGCTTCTTCTGGATCGAGCGGATTTCCTCGCGCAGCGACACGCGCACCTTGGCGTCGAGCGCCGACAGCGGCTCATCGAGCAGCAGGAGCTTCGGCTTCGGCGCAATCGCCCGCGCCAGCGCGATACGCTGCTGCTGGCCACCGGAGAGCTGATAAGGATAGCGGTCGCCCATCTGCGGAAGCTTGATGAGGTCGAGCATCTCGGCAACGCGCCTGTCGGCATCGGCCTTGGGCATGCCGGCGACCTTCAGCCCGAAGCCGATGTTTTGCGCCACCGTCAGGTTGGGAAACAGCGCATAGGCCTGGAACACCATGCCGACATTGCGCTGGTTGGGCTTGAGCCGGGTGATGTCCTTGCCGGCCACCACGATCTTGCCGGCGCTCGGCTCCTCGAAGCCGGCGACCATGCGCAGCACCGTCGTCTTGCCGCAGCCCGATGGCCCGAGGAAGGAGACGAATTCGCCCGGCTCGACGTCGAGGTTGAAGTCTTGGACGACGGTGGTTGCGCCGAAGGATTTTCGAACCTGCTGGATGGAGAGGAATGGCTCGGCCATGGCTTTTCTTTCGGTCGGTACTTTTTCGATCAGTTTGGCCGATTCGCCGATCGCGGCGCAAAACGCGACAGGATCTGGATCAGCGACATGCAGCCCCAGGTGATGGCGAACGAAATGAGCGCCAGTGCCGATGGCTCATAGGCACTGTTGGCGCCGATGTTCTGCAGATAGGGGCCGAAGGCCGGGCGATTCAGCAGCGAGGCCATCGTGAACTCGCCGATGACGATGGCAAAACTCAGGAACGCACCGGACAAGACGGCGATCAGCACGTTCGGCAGGATGATGCGGGCGATGATGGTGGTCCAGCCTGCGCCGAGGATTTGTGCGGCTTCGGTGAGCGTTCTGACGTCGATGGTCCTGAGGCCGGTATCGACCGCCCGGTACATATAAGGCAGCGCCAGCACTGCATAGCCGATGACCAGCAGAGCATCGGCGCCGCGCGCTGTCGCCAGAAAAGGCAACGCCGAATTCGAACCGAACATTCTGATGTAGCCGAAGACGATGACGATAGCGGGGATAACCAGCGGCAGCAGGGTGATGAACTCTACGACCGGCCGCAGATGCGGTAGCCGCAGCCGTATCCAGTAAGCCGTCGGGACAACGAGGAGCACGCCCAAGAGGATGGTGAAGACCGCCACAATGACGGAATAGGTAAATGTCGCCTGGAAATTCGGATCTCCGAAGACCGTGCGGTAGGCGTCAAAGGAGTATTCCCCTCGCCGCTTACGCAAGGAGAATTCAAAGGTCGCCAAAAGCGGCAGGATAAAATAGGTGGTTCCCACGCCAAAAACCAGCCAGGCCCAAAAACGGCTGCCTTGCTTCATCTCAGCCACCGTTCGGCTCGCCGTTGGAACAAAATGTAGAAGAGATTGGCCAGGCCGGTGATGACGATCATGCCGAATGCAAGCGCATAGCCTAGATTCGGATTGTAAAGCACGTCGCCGCGAATCTGCGCGAACAACTGGATGGGCACGATGTTGAGTGACGGCCCCGTCAGTGCATAGGCCGTTGCGACCGCGCCGAACGCGTTGGCAAAGAGCAGGACCGTCGTGCCGAGAAAACTCGGCCATAACACCGGGATCACCACCATGCGCCAATATTGCCAATTGGTTGCGCCGAGCGTGGCGGCAGCTTCGCCCCATTCCTTCTTCAGCCCATCGACCGCCGGCGTGATGATGACGATCATCAATGGAATCTGGAAATAGAGGTAGGTGAGGATAAGGCCCCAGAACGAAAAGATACTGAAGCCGAGCGAATAGATGTTAATGCCGAAAATGTCTCGCAACAGGATCGTCGCCACTCCGAGCCGACCGAGCGTCGCAATGAACGAGAATGCCAGCGGCACGCCGGCGAAATTCGAGGCGACGCCCGAGAAGGTCAAAGTCGCCGAGCGTAACCACGACGGCAAGCCCCCGCGAACCACTGCCACGGCCATTGCCAGGCCGATCAAGGCGCCAAGGATCGCAGAAACAAAGCTGATCTGAATGGACACCCAATAGGCCGCTGCGAGCTTGGGTTGCGACAACGCTATGATATTGTCGAGCGTATAGTCGCCGGCTGCATTTTTGAACGCGCCCGCGATCAGCCCTACCGTGGGCAAGATCAGAAAGAGCAGCGCGAAAACGAAGAACGGAGCTACGCCTAACCAATGCAGCGGCAGCCGAAGGCGGCCGATCTCCGGCACGTCAGGGCTGACGCTGGCTGTCTGGGACACTGTGGAGTCTGCCATGGACTTCCCGAAGTTGGCATGGGGCGCCGGCCGGCGAACCGGCCGGCGCCCTATGAATTACTTCACGACGGCGCCGACGATGGCATCCCAGTTCGTGCTGATTTCCTTCTTGGCAGCGTTCTGCTCCTCCAAGGTTGGGAAGATCGCTTTTTCGTAGTTCTCGGCGGCCGGCAGCTTGTCCAGCATTTCCTTCGGGATCACGCCCTTCTTGGCGAGATCGTTGAAGCGGATCGGGTGGCAGTAGCCCTTCAGCCAGCCGAGCTGGCCTTCGTCCGAGTAGAGATACTCCATCCACAGCTTGGCGGCGTTCGGATGCGGCGCATAGGCGCTGATCGCCTGTACGTAGACGCCTGCGACAACCGCTCCCTTTGGCACGACGATTTCGATTTCCGGATTGCCGGCCATCTTGTCGCGCATGGCGAGCAGGTTGTAGTCCCAGTTCATCACGATCGGTGTCGTGCCCTGGGCGACAGCTGCCGCTTCACCGTCGACCGGCACGAAGTTGCCGGCATCGTTGAGCTGCTTGAAGAACTGCAGCCCCTTGGCGGCGGCATCCTGGCCGCCGCTACCGCCAGCCGCGAGGCCCGACGCGTAAACCGACATGACCGCGTTGTTCGACGTGCGCGGGTCACCGGCGAGCGCCACCGAGTTGGCATATTCCGGCTTCAGCAGGTCAGCCCAGTCCTGTGGCGCGTTCTGCACGACGGCCTTGTTCACGCCGAAGGCGAGCACGCCGTAATAGTCGCCATACCAATAGCCGTCGGCATCCTTGGCGCTGTCAGGGATCGTATCCCAGGTCGACACCTTGTAGGGCTGGACCAAGCCGTCTGCCTTAGCGGACGGGCCGAAAGAAAGGCCGACGTCGATGACATCAGGAGCCTGCGGGCCCTTATTGTCCTTATTGGCCTTGATCGCCTCGATCTCGTCGCCGGAGCCGGCATCGGGGTTGAGCTCGTTGACGGTGATTTCCGGATACTTCGCCTTGAATCCGGCGATGACGTCGCCATAGCCGCACCAGCTGTGCGGCAGCGCGATGGTGGTGAGCTGGCCCTCCGCCTTGGCGGCGGCGATCAGTTCATCCATGGACTGCGCCGACGAGATGGCAGAGGTCGCCATCAGGGCGACGGCCGTAAGGGAAAGCACTTTTCCCGTGAATTTGAACATGTGTTCTCTCCGTTGAACTGACGCCGTTGGACGCCTGCGATGCGGTATCGTTTTCGTGTGACAGCCCGATGAATGCTTTGTGAAAGCGATGCCCTGCAGTACGAAAAAGTAAACTCTTTTTACCGGTTGTAGCAATCGCCTCGCGACTATTTTCCCGGCTAACGAGTTTCGGTCTTACCTTTCATCTTCCCCCCTTTCTTTGCCCTCAATTTCCCGGATCAGTTTCCGGCCCGAATTCCGTCTCAGGTGGTGCCGTTAATGGCGTTTTCGAGCAGCGTCAGCGCCGCCTTCCTGGTCAGCTTGACCGGGTTGCCGCCGGCGGTCGGATCGACCACCGCCATGTCGGCGATCAGGCCCTTGCGCTTCTTGTCCATGTCGAGCCCCTTGATCAGGCCCGGCAGCGCGTGCGGCACCTTCAATTCCTTGCGCAGCTTGATGACGGCCTTGGCGAAACCGTCGAAGCCGCCCTTGATGCCGCAATAAGCCGCGAGCCGGGCGATGCGCACCTCGATGGCGTCGCGGTTGAAGGCCAGCACATAAGGCATGAACACGGCGTTGGTCATGCCGTGATGGGTGTCGTAGAGCGCGCCGATCGGATGCGACAGCGAGTGGATCGCGCCCAGCCCTTTCTGGAAGGCGGCAGCGCCCATCGCGGCCGCGCTCATCATGTGGGCGCGGGCGGCGAGATCCTTGCCGTTGGCAAAGGCCTTCGGCAGGTTCTCGAAGACGAGCCGCACGCCTTCGACGGCGATGCCGTCGGCCATCGGATGATAGCCCGGCGCGCAATAGGCTTCGAGGCAATGGGCGAGCGCATCCATGCCGGTGCCGGCGGTGATGAAGCCCGGCATGCCGACCGACAGTTCAGGATCGGCGATGACGATGGCCGGCAAGAGTTTCGGATGGAAGATGACCTTCTTGGTGTGGGTCGCTTCATTGGTGATGACGCCGGCGCGGCCGACTTCCGAGCCGGTGCCGGCGGTGGTCGGCACGGCGATGATCGGCGCGATCGCGTCGGAGTTGGCGCGCGTCCACCAGTCGCCGATATCCTCAAAGTCCCAAACCGGCCGCGTCTGGCCGGCCTGGAAAGCGATCAGCTTGCCGAGGTCGAGCGCCGAGCCGCCGCCGAAGGCGATGACACCGTCATGCCTGCCCTTTTTGAACACGGCAATGCCGGCGGTCAGGTTGGAGTCCACCGGGTTAGGCTTGACCTCGGAAAACACGCCATAGGGCACCTTGGCATCGTCGAGGATCTTCAACGTCGAGGCAACGACCGGAAGTCTGGCCAGCCCCGGATCGGTAACGAACAGCGGCCGCTTGATGCCGGTGGCATCAAGCACATCAGGCAATTCCTTGATGCGGCCCGCGCCGAAGCGCACGGTCGTCGGATAGTTCCATTTGGAAATCAATTTTGTCATTTTTGTCTTTCGAAAAAATCAGATGGCTTCACGCAGATGATATGATTTCGGCCTCGTCAGATTGTCGTAGCCGATGGCCGACAGGGCCGCGCCTTTGCCGGTGTCCTTGACGCCGGTCCAGACCAGCGCCGGGTCGAGATAGTCGCAGCGGTTCATGAACACGGTGCCGGTCTCGACGCGATCACCGATCGCCGCCGCATGCTCGGTGTCGCGCGTCCAGATCGAGGCCGTCAGCCCGTAGGGGCTGTCGTTCATCAGCGCGATCGCCTCCTCGTCGTTGCGCACCTTCATGATGCCGACGATCGGCCCAAAGCTCTCCTCGCGCATGACGCTCATCTGGTGATCGACCCCGGTCAGCACTTCCGGCGCCAGATAGGGCGAGCCTTGCTCGTCATTGGCCATCTTCATGTTGATATGCGCCCTGGCCCCCTTGCGCAGCGCCTCGGCCTTCTGCTCGCGGATCAGGTCGGCAAAGCGCGCCTGTGCCATCGGCCCCATCGTCGTCGCCTGGTCGAGCGGGTTGCCGACGACGTAGTTCCGGGTTTCGGCGATGAAGCCTTCGACGAATTCGTCATAGACCTTCTCGTGGACGTAGACGCGCTCGATGCCGCAGCAGCACTGGCCGGAATTGTAGAAGGCGCCGTCGACCAGGTTGGCGACGGCATGGTCCATCTTGGCATCGGCCAGAACATAGGCCGGATCCTTGCCGCCGAGTTCAAGGCCGAGCGTCATGAAGGTGCCCGCTGCGGCCTTTTCGATGGCGCGGCCGCCGGCGACCGAGCCGGTGAAATTGACATGATCGATCTTGCCCGAGCCGAGCAGTTTCTCGGTCTGCGCGTGGTTCATGACGAGGTTCTGGAACAGGCCTTTTGGCAGGCCTGCCTTGTCGAACGCCTGTTGAAAGCGTTCGCCGACCAGTAGCGTCTGCGCCGCATGCTTGAGGATGACGGCGCTGCCGGCCATCAGCGCCGGCACGATCGTGTTGACGGCGGTGAGATAGGGATAGTTCCACGGCGCGATCACCAGGACCACGCCGAGTGGCACCTTCTTCACATAGCGGCGAAACCCGTCCTTGGGATTGGAGGCCATCACCGGTTTCAGTGCCGCTTCCGCAATCTCGACCATGTAGCTGGTGCGCTCTCTGACGCCGCCGAACTCGCCGCCATAGCGCACCGGACGGCCCATCTGCCAGGCGATCTCCGGCACGATCTCGTCGGTCATGGCGACCAACGCTTCCAGCATGGCAAGCATGTACTTGCCGCGCTCGACGATCGGCGTCTCAGCCCATTTCTCCTGCGCCGCCTTGGCACGCTCGACCGCGGCATTGATCGCCTGGTCCGTGGCGATGGGCCGTTCGGCATAGATCGAACCATCGACGGGAGATTTGAGTTTTACGGTTTCCAAGTGGGCGTCTCCATATATCGAAGGCAAAGCGTCAGCAGGCAAGGGCGCGAACATGCCCGGCTCTTGCATAATCCAGTATTGACTGATCGCGCGTCACGAGCGTCAAATCGAACGCCCGCGCTGTCGCGATCAATATCCTATCCGCCGGATCGCCGTGGAGCGATCCAGGCAAGAAAGACGATTCAATCAACAATTCCGGAGAAAGAGCCTCGACCTTGATGCCTGGCGTGGCGATCACTTCCCCAAAAATGCTTGCTGGCGACTTTGCTGCCGCCAACCGGCCCTTGGCGCTCAGCAGGCCCAACTCCCAGGCCGAAATGGGGGAAACCCGGACCTTCTCGTCAACAGCCGCGGCGCTGTTGATAGCAAACTTGGCTTCCGGCGTGATTGGCTCGTTCAGCGCTATCCATATGATCGCGCAAGTGTCGAGCAGCAGCCTGTGCGTCACGGCAGCACGTCAGGCTCAAAGGCCGGCCTCGTGTAATCATGTCCTTGGAGAAGCGTGACCTTGCCTGTCCATATGCCGAAAAGAGGATGGTCGGTATTTCCCTGCGGAAGTTCATAGCTGGCCTGCGCTGGTTCCGCCATTCCCGAACGAGTCTTGTCTGTGGTAGCCATATTCGGCTTTCGATAACCTTCGGGCCATCCCTCCAGTTTGAAATCCACCCGCTCGTTCGCAAGATCGACACGAGACGCCCGATAGTTTGCGCGCAACCAGGCGCGCGCCTGGCTGTGCCCGCTCGGGCTGTTCGCCCACCATTCCTCCCGCTGTCGTGCCGACGGCGGCAAGCGGCCACCGATAACTTGCTCGATCTCTGCGAAGCTCATCGACATCTGGCCCTGACCCGAGAACAGGAGATGCTCGAAAAGCGGATGGTATTTTGTTCCTTCGGTCATCGTAAAACCTTAGTTCAAGCCGCATTTACTGTCAAGGTATAGATAGTATCTTACTATCTTTCTAATAACGCTCGAACCCTCTGTGCAGTTCCCAGTCGGTAATGCGGCGGTCGTATTCGAACTGCTCCCAGCGGGCCGTATGGATATAATGCTCGAGCACGCCGTCGCCGAGCGCCTGCTTCAGCATCTCCGATTTCGCCAGTGTCTCGGTGGCATCACGCAGGGTCTTCGGAATTTCCGGCAGCTGCGAGGCTTGATAGGCATCGCCGACGAAGGGTTTTTGCAGTTCAAGCTTTTCGTCGATGCCGGCAAGGCCGGCCGCGATCAGCGCGGCGAAGGCGAGATAGGGGTTCAGATCGGCGCCGCCGATGCGGCATTCCATGCGGATGCCCTTGGTGCCCTCGCCGCAAAGGCGGAAACCGGCGGTGCGGTTGTCCTCGCTCCACATGATCTTGGTCGGCGCGAAGGTGCCGGCCTGGAAGCGCTTGTAGGAGTTGACGTAGGGCGCCAGGAACCAGGTGAATTCCCTGGCGTATTTGAGCTGGCCCGCCGCCCATTGCTGGCCGAGCGTCGACAGCGTCCATTCGGCTTGTCTGTCATAAAAAAGCGGCGTCTGGCCGTCGGCGCTCCACAACGAGTTGTGGATATGGCTGGAATTGCCGGCCAGCCCGTAATTGTACTTGGCCATGAACGAAACCGCCTTGCCTTCGGACTCGGCGATTTCCTTGGCGCCGTTCTTCAGGATGACGTGGCGGTCGGCCATCTCGAGCGCCTCGGCATAGCGGACGTTGATTTCTTCCTGACCCGGTCCCCACTCACCCTTGGAGTTCTCGATCGGAATGCCGGCCGCTTGCATCTCGTTGCGCAGCCGGCGCATGACCCCTTCTTCCTTGGTGGTGATGCCGATCTGGTAGTCGCCGATATAGGGCGAGGCCGTGTCGAGGCCCTGCCAGTGCTTCTTGCGGGCGGAATCGTAGGTTTCGCTGAACAGATAGAATTCGAGCTCGGAGGCGAAATAGCCGACATAGCCGCGTTCGGCCAGCCGCTTGACCTGCTTCTTCAGGATGGCGCGTGGCGAATGCGGCAGGTCGTCATGGCTGTGGTGGTCGAGCACGTCGCAGATCACCAGCGCCGTCTTTTCCAGCCATGGAATGCGCCGCAGCGTCGACAGATCCGGCTTCATGACGAAGTCGCCGTAACCCTTCGACCAGCTCGCCGCCTTGTAGCCGGGCACCGGTTCCATATCGATGTCGGCGGCCAGGAGATAGTTGCAGCCATGCGTCTCGTCATGGGCGGTATCGACGAAATACTGTGCCAGGAACCGCTTTCCCGCCAGCCGCCCCTGCAGGTCGACAATGCAGGCCAGCACCGTGTCGACCTCACCGCTGGAGACCGCCTTCTTCAATTGATCGAACGAGAAATTTCCGGCCATTCCTTTGGCACTCCAACGCTTGTCGTTTCGGGCTTGTCGCCATGAAGATGTGGAAAGCCATGGCCGGCAAGGGTGCCGGCCATGGTGATGGGAGAGGTGTCAGGCGGCGGCTTCGCCGACGGCCACCTCGGCTGCCCTGATCGCCGCCTGACGCTTGGCAATCTGGTCGCCGATCGGCGGGCCCTTGAAGCGGCGGTTCTCAAAGCCGAACCAAAGCACGGCGGTGAGCACAATGAAGCCCAGGGTGATATAGAGCACCTTGTCGTTTGGCGGCTGGATGGCGATGTAGAAGATGATCACCATGCCGATGACCGACAGGATGCAAAACAGCTTGAACAGGCCGGCGCCGAGATTCCACGGGCCGGGATTCGGCCATTTTGCCGTTCCGAACGCCATCATGCCGAGTACGATCGGAATGATGAAGGACAGGAACAGGAACACCAATGTCGAATTGACGACGATGGTATAGATGTTCGTGCCACCGATCGAAATGAACTGGGCAAGAAAGACGTAGATGATCTCGAGGATCGCAGCCGTCCAAATCGCGTTGACCGGCGTGCGCCAGGCCGGGCTGACTTTGGCTAGCGAGGCCGAGCCAACCGGCATGCCACCGTCACGCGAGAAGGCGAAAAGCATGCGCGAGGCAGAGGTGACCGTTGCGAGACCGCAGAGGAACTGCGCGATCAGGATGGCCAGATAGAGCAGCGTCTTCAACCA
This sequence comes from Mesorhizobium escarrei, assembly GCF_935825525.1. Classification (GTDB taxonomy): domain Bacteria; phylum Pseudomonadota; class Alphaproteobacteria; order Rhizobiales; family Rhizobiaceae; genus Mesorhizobium; species Mesorhizobium escarrei. The sequence continues at coordinate 50,747 of NZ_CAKXZT010000173.1, read as the reverse complement.
CGACGGCAAGATCGCGTCCATCGTCGCGAAGAACACGCCCCAGCCCTGCTTGGCGCCGGCCGCCAGATCGGGGATCGCCAGCACGATCGCGCATAGCATCACCCAGCCGATCAGCGATGACCAGAGCACCGACGAAACGATCGCCCGCGGAACTGAGTGCGCCGCCTTCAACGTTTCTTCCGAAGTATGCGCCGACGCGTCATAACCAGTGATGGTGTAAACCGGCAGTAGCAGGCAGAGCAGGAAGAGATATCCCATGGAATCCGACTGCGGGAAAACGCCGCCGCCTGCATCACCCGAATAGTTCGTGAACGTCCACAACCGGGTGATGTCGATCGCTGGAGCAAACATCAGGCAAGCGACGATCAGCACGGCTGTCGTTGCCAGGATCAGGAAGCCGGAGACGTCCGTCAGCATAGCCGTCAGCTTGATGCCGAAATGGTTGAGCAGCGCCTGCAACACGGTGATGAAGGCGACAAACCCGACGATCTCGCCAGGCGTACCAGTCAGGCCGAAGGCTCCGCCGAAAGTGCCGACGAAGAAGAAGGCGGTGCCGATGTTGATCGCGCCGAGCACGGTGATCAGGCCAAGCAGGTTGAGCCAGGCGGTGAGCCAGCCGGTGAAGCGGTTCCCTAGAATGGACGCCCAATGATAGAGGCCGCCTGCGGTCGGAAACGCAGAGGCGATCTGGGCCATGGCGAGCGCGAAGAATCCCGAAACCATGCACCCGACGATCCAGCCGATACCAGCCCCCGCGCCACCGATCGACGACGTCGCTTGCGCGAAGGAGTTGATGCCGCCCGACAGGATGCAGATGATCGAAAACGAGATGGCGAAATTCGAGAAGCGGCTCATGCTTCGCGACAGTTCCTGGGCATAGCCCATTCCGTGGAGGACCTTCAGATCCTCCTTCTTGTCGACGTCCGAATAGTCTTGCGCTGACATTTTTTGTCCCCTTCTGGTTCTTAGCTGGCCGATTGTACTGACTTTCCCACTGCGCTTGGTCGGGAGCTCCTGGCCTCCCCGGGCTCCAGATCTAAAAAAATCCCCGTGAGCAGATCCGCCCATTTTCGCTGCCCGGCTTCGTCGGATATTTCGTCGTTGCGGATTTCGATCATCGCGCAGGGTAGCCCCCGCGGGCGCGCGTGGCGTTCCAGCGTGAAATAGACGCGGTCGGCCGGCGAATAGGGTTCGTTGACGCCGACCGTGACGCCGGCGAGCCGCTGCAGCGCGGCGACAAGCGGCGCTGCCAGCCGGCGATCCTCGTCATGGATGATGCCGATGTGCCAGGGCCGGCTCATACCCTTGTAGACCGGGTTGAAGGAATGGATTGAAACCAGCCGCGTCTCGAGCCCGCGCGCCAGCCTTTTGTCGATGATGTCAGCGACCGCATCGTGGAAGGGTTGCCAGCACCGAGCGACGCGCGCGGCAAGCTGCTTTTCCGACAGGCCGGCATTGCCCGGAATGGCCGTGCTCTCGCTGACCGGCGGCACCAGGTCGGGCGCGTCGAGTGGGCGGTTGCAGTCGACGACAAGGCGCGAAATGCGGGTCTCGACCAGCGTCGCGTCAAGCGCCGCGGCCATGCGGCGGGCGACCGGCAGCGCGCCGGGATCCCAGGCAATGTGGCGGGAAAGCTCTTCGGCAGCAAGGCCGAGTGTTCCGAATTCTGGCGGCAGGAAGTTGGAGGCGTGGTCGCAGGTCAGCACGAACGGGCTTGATCCGCCGGGGCTCGTCACCCCTACGGTTTCAGGTGATGCAAGGCTGGCGGGCCGTGCTGTCTCCATTGTCTGCAGTCCCCGGGGTGCGCTGTATCGTATATTACGTATTTTGCCTCATTGCGTCCCTGCGGATGATTTCATACAGTTTGTCGGGCTTTGTCAAACGCGATTTCGGGTCAAACGCGATTCAGCAAAGCGGCCAGGGGTGGGGAAAAGATGATTTCGAGCATTGCCGAACTGATCTCGGACCGCATCGGCACGATGCCGGCGGGCGAACGCCGCGCGGCGCAGACGCTGATCGCCAGTTATCCGTTGATCGGCCTGAAGACGGTCGCCGAGTTCTCGGCTGCCGCCGGCGTCTCCTCGCCGACCATCCTGCGTTTCGTCGCCCGGCTCGGCTTCCAGAACTACCCGGAATTCCAGTCGGCGCTGCAGGACGAATTGGCGGCGCAACTGCAGTCGCCGGCGTCACGGACGCTCAACCCGTCATCGCCGAACGGCGGCGCGGTGTCGCCGATGCTGGAGGCGACGCTCGACAACCTGCGCGAGACGTTCAGGCACCTGTCCGACAAGCAGCTTGCCGACATCGTTGCAAAACTTGCCGACCGGCGCGGCAAAACCTTCCTGATCGGTGGCCGCTTCACCGATCCGCTGGCGCGCTATATGGCCGCCCACCTTGCCATCGTCCAGCCCAATGTCTTTCACCTGGCCGGACAGGAAGGCGTCTGGCGCGACCGGCTGATCGACATGGGCAAGCGCGACGTGCTGGTGATCTTCGACATCCGGCGCTACCAGGACAGCCTCGTCCGCTTTGCCGAGACGGCGCATCAGCGCGGCGTGCAGATCGTGCTGTTCACCGACCAGTGGCTGTCACCGATCGCCCGCTTCGCCCGCCATGTCATCGCCGGGCGCACCGCCGTGCCCTCGGCCTGGGATTCTTCGGCCGCCCTTTTCGTCGTTGCCGAAACGCTGATCGGCGCCGTCACCCGGCAGCTCGAGGCCGACGGCGCCAAACGCATCCGCGAGCTGGAAAGCCTGCGGTAGGGACGCGGCCGGAAACTGACGGCACGATCGCTTCCGTGCCGGCGGCTTGAACCGGGACTTGCGGCGTGGGACTCTGGCACTTCTTCCGTTACGAACGTGCTTATCTAGTTCAGCGCGGCCGCCCAAGATGCACGGACGTCACCGTGGCTTCGCGCTGAGCTGAACGGGCACGGTCTCGATCAATTTGCGCGACAGGATCATCGACTGCGTCGTCGCGACATACTTCTTGAAGTGCGGCGATGCGATATGCGCTCGATACGCTTCCTCGCTGGCGTAGATCTCGAAGAACCGAAGACTGTTCGGCTTGTCCTTCTCGGCCACCGAGTAGATGGCCAACACGCCGGGTTCGAGATCGATGGCGTCTTCCATCTCTTCCTTGACGGCGGCCTTGTAGGCGTCGAGCTGGGCCGGATCGATTATCAATTCGGCAACGCGGACCACTGTCTCATCGCGCTCCTGCGCTTGAACGGCACTTTTCTCGCCACCCATGATCAACGCTCCGACAAGCAATACAGCTTTGACATAATACCTATTCTTGAACATCTTGATTACCTTAGGGACGCGCCGCATCTGCATGGCGGCACGGCCAAACGACTGGAACCATTCGGCCCCGGCTGCTGGTTCCATCAGCGAAGAACGGAAACCGCCGAGCAAGCGGAAGCCGCCATCGATACCGCACGTACAGCGAACTGAGCGTTTACGCGCAGGCCGCTCTGAGCGCACTGCAGTGTTAACGATTCCGAAACCATACCGTTGGACAAGATTTATCTAATATTGATGATCGAAATCTATTCATGTAGCTTAATTTCTGCATATTTTTCATTTTTTGACGTTGTTACTATTCAACGCCATATGCGCCTTCGTAATCACTATGGAAACTTGGCGGCATCACATGCCGTTGGAGCCAGTCATATGACCATCGGCCACGCATACGCGTGCCCCGAAGTCTTGGGGCTATTGTTGACCTCCAAGTGCAACATTTCGTGCAGGCACTGCTGCAACGATTCTCATCCCGCCAATTCGGAATCGGCTTCGCTCGAGCGGATCGCCCGGCTGATCGACGAAGCTTCGGAGATTCCGTCGATCAGGGAGGTCGGAATAAGCGGCGGTGAACCGTTTCTCTACCTCAGGCTTCTAAAAGAGACCATCTCCTACGCCCGCACCTGCGGATATACGTCCTCCGTAACCACCAACGGATTTTGGGGCAGCTCCCCAGCAGCGGGCCGGCAACTGGAGGAGCTGAAGGATGCAGGGCTCGGCGCCGTCAACATCAGCACCAGCCCGTTCCATCAGGAATTCCTGTCGCTGAGCAAGATTCTCGGCGCGGCAAAGACAGCTCTGAGTGTCGGACTGAAGGTGACCGTCAACGTCGTCTCGACGTCTGCTACGGAGATTGACGACGTCCGTGGTGCATTCGATGAGTTGGGAGACAAAGTGCGGTTTGTCGTCATGCCCTGCTTGCCGGCTGGCCGCGCGTTGACGGGGGTGGAACAACAAGAATTCCCCACGGATTTCACTTGGCCGCTCGGCAACTGCCGGGAGCATTTCAAAAAGCTTGCGGTCGACCTTTCCGGCGATGTCTATCCATGCTGCTCACCCGGGGGCTTTACCGAGCCTCTGCGGATGGGAAGCGGGCATCGCTCCACGCTTGGCGAGATCGTGAAGGCATCCGACCAGAACAAGCTTCTTGCTGTCCTGGAATCCGTCGGGCCGGGCTTTTTCCTGCCTTTCCTGCGTCAGCAAGACAATGACGGCGAAATTCCGAAACGTTTCAGCGATCAGTGTCATCTGTGCCATTTCATGCTGTCTTCGCCGAAATACGCCGAGAAGGTGGCCGAGTGGGCCGAAATGCTGGTGAGCGATCTGGCCGCGCTTCCCGAAAGCGAGCGGCCGGCCGACAATTCGAGACTGGCAGGCTTGAAGGAATTCGGGGCGCAATCGGTGCTGCCCACGTAGTGCAGTACCGGTCAATATCCGAGGAGGGAACGATGTCGGATACACGATCACATGGAATGCTGTCGCAGCTGGGCCTATCGGCAACTGACCGCGAGAAAGTGGTCGAGGTCACCAGCGACCTGATCGCAATCCACGTCTACCGCGAACTGCAAATCCGCAACGATCTGGCGAAAGTGGCGGGATGCTCGATTATCGGCAACTGCTCCAACGGAAGCTGCGACATCATCGGCAATTGTTCGTCGTCTTCCAAGGACATGCTGTGACGGAGGACAATTGGATGAGCGACACACGTGCACTGGTCGCGGAGAGCCTTTCGACCATCGAGATTGGCCGCCCTGGCGACGACAAGCTCGTCGACGTCCTGACGCAAATCATCGATGAGGAGGTCGCGCTGATCGTGCGCGAAAATCTTGACGATCGAAAACCGGCGACACCCGCGAAGAGAGAACCGCCAAGCCGACCGTCCGCCGGCGCTGCTCAGCGCGCGGGTTCGAAACCAGGTGGCCGAAAATCGGGCAGTTGAAGTCAATTTCGCACGCAACAACCAAGGGAGGGCTTCACACGAAACATCTTGGATTAACGCTGAAACTTATCTCGTAATTTGGGAGACGTAATATGGCTGACAGAACATTGAGCCTTGCAACTCTGAAACTGAGCATCGAACAGCGCGAGCAGGTCGCCGAAATCGCTGGCGATCTGATTGCGGTTCAAGTGTATCGCGAGTTGCAGCGGGCGGGCGACCGCGCCGCCGATTCCGGCTGCAACATTATCGGGAACTGCTCAAGTTCCTCCAAGAGCGCGCTGCTCGAAACGATCGCAAGATAGGGTGCGTCAGGCGTGTGAAGGCATCCCTTCGATCGGGATGCCTTTCCATTCCGACCCCGATGAGCCCTCACGCGATCGCCCCGGTCGTTGCTTGACCCCTTCCATCCGGGAGCGGCACGTCAGGGTTTGCTCAAAAACCGGCCATCCAGTTCACGGTGACCTATGAACAAGCCTTCATCCATCCCGTCTTTTCCTCGCCTCCAACATGGCGTCGAGATCGTTCCCGTCGAGGAAGGAAAAGTCCTCCTGCGCTCGTTCACGGGAAGTGTAATGCTCTCTGGTGATTTCGTTTCGGTCGTCCTTCCGTCGCTTCTTCCGCTGCTCGACGGAAGGCATGGGATTGAGGACCTGGCGGCCGAATTCGACGAGACATTGCGGCCGGAGATCGAAGACTTCCTGACACTGATCGAACACAAGGGTTTCCTGGCGGCCCAGCACGGACGAGAAGATGACGCGGTCATGCTGTCTGGCAAGGACGGCGCGTACTGGTCGCTATACGGCGCGAGCGCCGGTGAGGCGGCAAGACGACTGGCGCAATCGACCGTGGTGGTTGCGGGACTTGGGGACGTCGGTAAAATCGTTGCCACCATACTCGCCGCCTCCGGCGTCGGCACACTCGTTCTTATCGAGGGCGCCACGCCTTCGGCCCAATCGAGCGGCCGCAAAGAGGCCAAAGCGTCGGAGGCAGAGAAGACCGGACTGTCGCTGCGCAAGCAATACGCATCCCGCGTCGTGACGATACCGACGACCATCGACGACGCCGCCGGCTGGGAAGAGACGGTTGCGGCTGCAAGCGTTGTCGCGGTCTTGAGCGACACCATGTCGATGAGCGGCTACGACCGAGCGAACGAAGCATGTATCAAACATGGCGTGCCTTGGGTTTCGGCAAGGATCGATCGCCAACGCGCCATCATCGGCCCGTTCGTCATTCCAAACCAGACCGCGTGTTTCGCTTGCTTCGAGGCGCGCAGCCGGGCAAACGCGGATCATCCAGAAGATCACGAGGCACTCTACCGTCACTGGAAGGACCTGAACGGCAGACGCGATATGTGGCCGTCCCTTCTTCCTTTCGCGGGTATCGTGGGGAATTTCGTCGCGTTGGACTTGCTACGCGTCCTTGCGGGCGAGCATCTCTCGGCAGCGGCGGGGCGCATCGTCAACATCGACCTTCCGACGATGGAACGGAGCGTCCATGAGGTGCTAAAGCTCCCGAGATGCCCGGCATGCTCGCGGCTAAGGGACCGCAGACCAACCAAGATATGGGACATCATTCCCGCCGAAACGCGGTCGGTCGGCTGAGCACGACAGCATCCGGAGAACGTGCGAATGCAGCTTCACCACCACTTGCAATCGCCGATCGAAGACACCCTGCGCAAGGCGCTCAGGCTGGTCGACGATGAGACAGGGATCGTCAAGATCCTGCATGAGGCGCCATGCGCGCCCGACTCGCCAAGGATATTCGGTTGCGGAGCTCTGTCCAGCGACTACAGCCGTTTCGGATTTCCCTCCGAAAGCCCGATCAGCGGCTCCACGTCACTCGTGCGCGACCAGGCGCTTGTCGGGGCGATCGGCGAGGCGGTCGAACGGTATTCCGCCGCCTATGTTCCCTACGACGAGATCATTTATCGCCCCATCAGCGTCGTGTCGGCTACCGCGGTTTCGCCCTGGTCGCTCTCGCTGTATGACGAGGTCCAGTTGGCACGGCCCGGCTTCGGCTATCGCGCCCTGCGGCCTGATGACACGATCGGCTGGATCATCGGCTTCTCGCTCACGCGCAAACAGCCGATCCTCGTTCCGGCATTCGCGGTCTATCAACCGTATATAGGTCGCACTGGAGAAGCGCCGGTGGTGCAACAGATCACGACGGGTCTGGCCTGCGGCAACACGGCGGAGGAAGCGATCCTTTCGGCCATCTGCGAGGTCGTGGAACGCGACGCCGCGATGCTCATGTGGCTTCAAAGCCGTCGTCCGCCGAAGGCCGTCATCGACTTGCGGACCCCCAAGGTGGTACAGGAGACCCTTGCCCGCTTCGGACCGATTGAAGGCAACGTCACCTTGCTCGACGTCACGACTGATCTTGCGATTCCAACCTATGTTGCCGTCTCCGATGTACCCATGGCCGGAAAGCGCGGCGCGACGTTTTCCTCATGCGCCAATCTGGTCGCCAGCCGCGCGGCCGTTGGTGCGCTCACCGAACTGGCACAATGCCTGTTGTGGGTGAACAGCCTTATTGACAAGCGGACGCACCTGCCCAACCCCTCGCTTGAGGACATTGCGCAGATCGAGGAGCACGTTCTATGGCCCCTCTTGCCGGAAAACCGCCAGGCCTTCGAATTCGTCCTTTCCTCTTCTTGTGAGACAGGGATACCGCAAGACCCGGACGGGCCTGCCGACATACTCGATTCGATTACGCATTGTGTCGAACGCATCGCGCGCGCCGGGCTGGAAGTCATTGCAGTCGATGTGACCTCCCCGGATATCAGGGAGTGCGGGCTGCATGTATTCCGCGCGATCATTCCAGGTGCGCAGCCGCTCTACTTTGGCAGCGGCCTGCACAGGATCAGTGTTCGCGCCACCAGCGCCGAATATGTCGATCGTGCGAGCGAGCGAATCAACCTCCACCCGCATCCTTTCCCCTAGTCGATCTCGCAAAGGTCACCCATGCCCAATCCTCATGGAACTGACATATCCAAAATCCGAGGCCGGCTTCTAGGCGAACGCAATCTGTTCTCCGTCTCGGAGCTGTTTCATGAGAACAGCAGGATCAGCCGATCCGCGCCGCGGATTGCGCAGAGCCCGCAATCTGCTCTCGTCGCTCCGTCGGGATTCAAGCGATACATCTATGCTCCCCGCGTTGCCTTGCCCGATCCAAGCGCGGCTGAGGCGGATAGTATCTGGGATATCATGACGTCGCGCCGATCGGGGCGCAGCTACTCGGGTCAGGAGATTGATCTCCAGTGCATATCGGAGCTGGCGTTTTACGCGCTGGGCACGCCGGACAAGGGACACAGACGCTGCGTGCCGTCAGGCGGCGGGCTCTATCCACTCGAACTCTATGTGATGGCCGCTCGTGTGGAGCAGTTGCCAGCCGGTCTTTATCACTACGATCCGCGCTCGCATGCCCTGTGTGAACTTGGCCGAGCGGACGGCCTGGCATCGGTAAAGAAGGCGGTGTTCATTCCCGATGCAGTCGACAACGCTGCGGCCGTCTTCATCCTGACGGCGGTATTCGGCCGCTCGAAGATCAAATACGGTGAGCGGGCGTATCGTTTTTCGTTGTTGGAAGCGGGTCACGTCATGCAGAACATCTGCCTTGCGGCGACCGCGCTTCGCCTTGGCGTATGTCCCGTGGGTGGTTTCGTCGACGACGAGCTGAACGATCTGCTTGACGTTGACGGCGTTGAGGAAGCGGTACTCTACGCAGCGCTCATCGGCTCGCTCGACAAAGTCGACGGCTAAAAATCGCCATCTAGGAAAGCGGCCTTAGCCACTCGCCGCCGATCTCGACTGTGAGGCTTGACCCCAGCAGATCATCACCCAACGGCTCGTGTAAGCCACCGAGATGACAGGCCAGGAATTGTTCCACGACGGCCATCAGAGCGATACGATTGCGCTGGCCTACCAGGAAATGGCCTTCATCGGGAAACGTGACCAAGGTCACCGGTACGTTCCTTCGCAGCAGGGCGTGCGCGATGTTCCTTGACTCGGCAGGATTGACGCGAACGTCGCGCAGTCCTTGCGCAATCAACATCGGACGGATCATTTGCTCGACATGAACAAGCGGCGAGCGTTCCTGGAGCCATTTTCGTCCTTGCGTGGTCTCGGGGTCCGCCAGCCGGCGTAGGATCATGGCGAACCAGCTGTGCCAGTAAGGCGGTATTCGCTCGATGAAGGACAGAAGATTCGAAGGGCCGCAGATATCGATGAAGCAACTATAGAGATCGGGACTCTTCGCCGCGGCCATCAGGGCGGCGTAGCCGCCATAGCTAGCTCCAAAGAACCCGACCCGGTCGGGATCGGCAATGCCCTCCTTCACCGCCCATGCGACGCCGTCGTCCAGATCATCCTGCATGCGGCCGCCCCACTCGCGATCAGCCGCATTGGTGAAGGCTTTGCCGAAGCCGGTCGACCCGCGGAAATTGACGCTCAGTACGGCATAGCCGCGGCTCGCCAGCCATTGATGCAAGGGCGAGAAACCCCAGTCGTCTCGGTCGTAAGGCCCGCCGTGGACGACGATAACCAGCGGCGAGCGGCGCGCGCGACCGGCCGGAACGGTGATATAGGCGGGCAGCGTCAGACCATCTCTCGAGCGTATCGCAACGGGCAACATCGCCCTCAGCGGCATGCCTTCAAGATCGTCCCGCTCGGGGAAGAGTTGAAGCGTGCGCCGCTTGCCGCGATCGAACACGCGCCACTGTGCGGGAGCGTCGCTCGCTTCGAGGCGGATCACCATGCGCCGTCTCCCGGCGCTGACGCCCACGATCACCAGATCGAGACCGGCAGCGTCCTCGAGCTGCCGCGCGAGGTCGGCGCTGAATGTTGCATCGATAGAGTGCCAGCGGCGTCTTGCGGCCAGCGCGGCCGCGGCAAGAGGCCAGCCCGTATCGGGATCGTAGACGACTTCCGCGATATCGGCCTCGCTGTCGGCAGCCAGAACCGTCGATACCGCGGTTCGTGCATCGATCGCGACGAGGGCAGTGCGATCGCGGCCGCGCGAATCGAGCAGGAACACCACCTCACCGTCGGCACTCAAGCCATCTATATGCGTGGCCAGGGAATCCTCTGGAGGTATTTCAAGAAAGGGAACCCATTCCCCATCCCCTTGTCGCTTGAGGACTTCGATCGACCCGTCCTGCCGCACCCGCTCGCCGAAGCACACAGCGAGGCCGGCGTCGGCATGCAGCCGGCTGAAGCCGGGATTCTCGAACACTGTCATCCGCCGACCCGTCGTTGCGTTGACCCGAACGAGGTCAAAGCTTTGCCGGTTCCTGTCGTTGACACTGAACAGGATGTCGGAAGGAATACGTGGCGAGGTTCGATTGAAAAGCGTTCGCGTACCGCCACCAGGCGTCAGCGCGATCTCCGCTCCCGTGTCCACGTCGATGCTGAATGCCTGATAGTTCTCATCACCGGCAGAATCGCGAAAGACGACGACATGCCGTCCGTCCGCCGCCCAAAACAGCGCCGGCGAAACGGGGCGGACAGGTCCGCCCGTCAGGCGCCTGGCGGATGCCGTATCAAGCGCCTCCGCCACCATCACGCTCAACATCCCTCCTTCGTTCTGGAGCCAAGCGATCCGGGTGCCGTCGTCGCTCAGTCGCAGATGCGATCGGAGTGGATCGGCAAACACGACCTTTCGCGCCAGCAAAGCGGGAGCAATTTCGCCTTTGTTGGCCACGCTACGCGGTTGCCGCCATGGCCGGTACCGGATCGGCCTTAGGCGCCCTGTGCCCGATCTGGGTCCCCGGATGACTGGGTACGATCAGGCCCGCTTCCGACAGCAGCGACAGGATCGTCCAGACAGGCGCCATGTCCGGAAGGGGAACCGCGAGATTCGCGAGCGCCTCCGCGACAGTGAAATAGCCATTGAGGCGGTGTAGCAAAGGTGCGGTGAAACCGGTGTCGATCATGAAATGGCGTGGCCGGCTGTCGTTGAAGAACAGGAGTGCGTGGCGCCGCTCTGCGACCGAATCCAGGAGCGCCGGGTCGGGCAGCCGGTCGCAGTCCATGGCAAGCTGGCCGACGGCGAAGCGGAATTCCATTTCTGTCACGCCCTCCCGCCGATAGAGCGGCGTCTGCGTCAGCCATTGGTCCGCTTCGACATGCCAGCCCCGGACTGGGGATAGAACGGTGCCGCCCCGCTTCCATTTCAGAGCCGCGAGGATGCCTTCGAAGCTGGCAAGTTCAACCAGGATCTCGGCCTTGCGTTTGTCTGGGCACAGCGCCCTGATGGTGTCGGGCAGACTTGAAAGATAGGCCTGCATCACGCCCTCGTATTGATGGCTTTCACCATACATGAGGTCGTGGTTTTTGAAGACAAGGGCACCCAGCGCACGGCAAAGATCGACGGGACGCTCGAACCAGCCCTTCGAGAGCAGCGTGGCCGTGTGGGGGAAGCTGTTGAAGAAATCGGTCCCGTGGCCGATCAGCCGCGCCGCGATCATATCGTTGAGGGGGAAATCGGCGCTCTCGAAGATCGCGCGCGGCGGCAAGGGCGAGTGCGCCGTTTTTCCATCGCCTGCCCGCCGCGCCCAGTCGGTGTCGGGCAGAATGGAGGCTTGGTAGAGATTGACCCGCATGTGCTTGCCCAGCAGGTAGTCCACAGAATCCTCGAACGATTTCAGATTATCGCCCGGTATGCCGATGATGAGGTCCGCCGCGCCCGTCGTCGGAACATTCTTTTTCTGGATCGCCGCAAGGTGGCGCTCGAAGCTGTCGGTCTTCCAACGTCCGCGCCCAAGCTTTTCGAGCACATCCGGATTGGTGCTCTGGAGGTCGATCTCCACATGGACGTCCGCTTCGCGGTAGAGGTCGAACAGCCGGTCGTCGAAAAAATCCTGATTGTGATAGACGTTGAATTTGGTCGAGGCTCCGAGCCGCTTTTTCTCCTGAACGATGTATTCGAGCAGTTCGATCGCGCCTTGCTTCTTGTATCCGAACATGGCGTCAATGATGAAAATGGCGCCGACATTGTGTGAGAGAAGCCAAGTGAGTTCGCGGTGCAGGCGATCCATTGGAAAGGCAAAGCGCGTGTTTGATCCGTTGCCCCATTGGCAATAGGCGCACTTCATGTAGCAGCCGCGATAGGTCTCCAGCAGAACCCTGGGGTAGCGCGCCAGCGAGGCACCCGACCGGTCAAACAGCTCGATTGGAACGGCGCCCGCCAGGAAGGGCGATTCAAGCTCGTCCAGTGCCCGGATGGGCGCGCTTGGTTTCTCGTGTACGACGAGGCGGTCGCCGAGAAAACTCGTGCCCGGGATACCGCGCGGAGTGTCTTGCTCCGCAGTTCGCAAGACAACTTCGCCGAGGGTCCGTTCGCCCTCACCCCGCACCACCACGTCCACGTCACGGGAAGCAAGCCAGGGTTCCGCCGCCTCGGGCGTCGCCAATTCAGGCCCGCCGGCGACGATCTTGATGGTCGGGAACAGCCTTCGGGTGATCGTGGCAAGCTCGCGGTAGGCGAGGTTGTTCCACAGATAGATCGAGAAGCAGACGATGTCGGGCTTCACGGCGTTGATTTTCGCCAGGTAGCGCCAGATTTCCGAGTTTTTGCGCTCGTAGTGGGAAAGGCACGCCCAATCGAGGTCGATCATTTCCACCTGACAGGCGGCGAGCTGGCTGTTACGCCGCAATTCGGCGGCAAGGCCATAGGTCGCAAGCGGGAATTCTATGGAGATCGACGTCAGGAGTATTTTCATCCGCATAAGCCGCGAGCAGTGACAACTTCATTTCAAGGACAAATGCACCGGTCGAGCTTCGCCAGGTCCGGCCCGACCAAATTCTTACTTGTCATGCCGACGCAGTAACGCGCTCACTCACCGTGAGCGTTCCGAGTCGGTGGACGAATTGATCTCAACATCTCTACTTAATCTTGGAGAATAACTTTACCGCATGTGCATTCGATAGTCAAAGAATTTCAAATTCTATCTATAGCATATGTAAAAACGAAGGCGATTTTATCTCAATTTTTTCTCAAGATTTCTAATATATCATTCGGCTCAGGGGTCGGACGAGTCGCTTAAGGCCTTCCGCAACACCGTTCTCGGCGAGGCTTGGGTCGAGACCGGCGAGGCGCCGGATTGGCAGCGCCTCCATGACCGGCGCGAGCAATGGCAAGCGGGCAGCGTTCCTGCCGGTGGCCTGTTCCTTACCGCCGGCGCCGACATCCAGAAGGATCGCATTGAGGTTGACGTCTGGGCATGGGGCCGCAGTCTGGAAAGCTGGCTGATCGAGCACATCGTGCTAGACGGCGGTCCGGGAGACGAAGCCTGCTGGAAGGCGTTCGACGAAGTCCTCGGCCGCAGCTGGCAGCCTCCGAAAACGTCGCCAATGTCACGCGCAATTTCGCGCCTTGCGCCAAGCGCCTTTGCGGCAGGGTCTTTGCCGTCGTCAATAACGTCGTCGGCTTCCTCGCCGGTCGCAATGCGCGTGACGCGGACGGCGTTGCCGATCACGTCGGCTGGGCGCTTCTGGCCTTTAGGTTGGCTTGGCAACGTCGTCGCCCTCCACGGCACGCTCAAGATCATCCAGTTCGGTCAAAGTGCCGTCGCTGGCATAGATGTGGAATTTGATATTCCCCGCTTTGAGTTCGCGCGCTTGGTTTACGGCCTGCCTGCTGGACAAGTCATTGACCATCAGGACGTTCGGCTCCTTACCGAGCTTTATGGAATAACTCATTGCCCCTGCTCCTGCTCCTATGCATTGCCCTAAGCATATAGGAGCGGGGCCGGAAGCGACAACGGCGCGGTGCGGGATGTGCTCTCTGCGGATCGCGATGAAAAATCCCCGTCCGCGAAGCATGATCTCTTGACATCCATGCCGCATGGCGAACTCGTCGAGCAGGCCAGCCAGCCGCCGGTCGCAGCCGCTGGCTCCTCTCCCAGGTACGATGCCGGTGCCAAGCTAACCACGCCCCCCTGTGGTGAGCTTAAATCAAACCCGCTGCCCTCCCCCTCCGGCAGCGGGTTTTTTTATCATCTGGACCTAGTTTGATAACCCGCGATCAGGCCAGCGTTCACGACGAGGTAGGCGCGAATTGGCGCCGAGTTATTAAACGGGCAGCGCAGGTAGAATCGACTCGTATGTACGGAACCGACACACTATATGCGGAGGGTCGCCGTGACCTTCATGGCAAGCCGGCGATTGGAAGAGTCGATCACGCTTTCGCCCAACAAGGGAGAAGCGATTTGACCTTCAACCGGGTAGCGGATCCAACGCAGCTTTCAATGCTGGCCACAGTGGTGGACGAATATTGCCATCAGGCGGGGATAGCAGTTGGCGATCCGGCCAGGGAGCGTATTGGCCGTCACATCATCGAGTTATTCCGAAGCGGCATGGATAAGCCAGACGAGTTGTTGTTGGCCTTAGACCATCACTACGACGAGTGGCTTGGTGAGGGTGGCCTGCCGTCGTCTCGTGCCGAGCAAGCCGCATCGCTGGCCTCTGACGCTGCTCCCTCCCCTGCGGATCACCCGTCGATGTCGCCGCTACGCTTCCCTCAGCGAAAAACCCTAAAGAAGCGGGGCTTCTAGCTTTCCGGAAGTGGCCGCTACTACCGCATACCGCCACGACACAACTGCGTGTTAAACAGCAGGCAGTCATGGCACGGCGCCGAGCCGAGCACGACGTCCACCAACGCCTCGCCTAGTCTCGGTTAGGAACAGCAAAAGGATTTGATGAATTGACCGAAGAAGCCGACCGTCGCGCTGCCGAGATAGCTGAACTTACTGCCGATGTTGTAGCTGCGTTCGTGAGCAACAACTCGGTGCCCGTCGCTGGACTGCCGGATCTGATAGCATCAGTTCACTCGTCGCTTTCGATCTTAGCCAGCCGACGATAGTTGAACAGCGGCCGCTCGTCCCCGCCGTCAATCCGAAGAAATCGGTTACCCCAGACTTCATTGCCTGCCTTGAAGACGGCAAGAAATTCAAATCGCTCAAGCGGCATCTAGCCACCCACCATGGCATGACCCCCGCCGAATATCGAAGCAAGTGGGACTTGCCGGGGGACTACCTTATGACGGCGCCCAACTACGCCGCCCAGCGCTCGGAACTGGCGAAGTCTATTGGGCTAGGCCGCAAGGCTGCCGCGCCTGTCGAGAAGGTGCCTGCAAAACGGAAAGCAAAAGCGTAAGGTCCTCCAATGTGGCCGCGTTGAGCGCGACTCAATCGCGGTCATGTGCTAAGTTTCCACGCTGGAGATGGAACAAATGGAGCGGCAGCCACTGCCCAGGGATGAACGACAACGGCAAGGCGGACGATCAATTAGCCGCGATGGTTGCTGCCTTCTTCGCTTCGATCAATGACCTAGATGCCCCGGCTGATCTACTGGCTGCTTTCCGTGAAAAGGTAAACCGCGCCAAAGATCGAAACAACGGCAGCAGCCGACACGCTCCGGACGTTGAATGACTAAGCCGCCCGCTTTTGCCGACAGGTTTATTTCCGCGACCGCGCAATGACTGGGCGCTTCTGGCCTTTAGGTCCGGTCGGCATCTTTGAGGGCCTTCATGGTGCTTTCGATAGCTCCGTCGACCTTGAGGGTATGTCCCTCATCGAAGATTATGTGCGTAGTCGTATGTGTCGCGTCCGGTCGCATAAACCGAATTTGTTCGGGGGTCCCCCAAACGATGGTCTGTGTATCCACGTTAACAAATCGGCAGAACTGCGCCATGAAACCACCTATGCATTGCGCTAAGCATATAGGAGTTTGGGCCTGCTTCCCGGCTCGGGCTCGATAACCGTGATCTGAGTTACGGGCTGATTGTCGGTTCGGATGTGTGGCATAACGACCTCGCTTGATTGGCAATGGATTTTGCCGTGTCACCGCTGGCGGTCGAGGGGCCGGCCCGAGCGATCGAACACCCGGTCGATCTTGCTCGCCATGATGAAATCGTTCTCGTGCAGACCTTTGATCTTCTTGGTGCTCAGGCAAACCGTCACATAACCCCAGCCGAAGCTGATGTCGGGGTGATGGCCCTCGGTTTCGGCGAGCTCACCGATCTCCTGAACAAGGGCGAGCGCGTCCCCGAAATTGCGGCATCGAAAGCTCCGCTGGATGCGGTGGGCATCGTCACCCAGCTCCCAATCAGGAGCCTGAGCCTGGAAGCGTTGGGCTTCATCACGCGTGAGCGGCGGGACGCCGCCGCGACAAGGCGTACATGTTTTCTCGGCAAGAGTGTCGGTCATGTCCTTGTCTCCAAGACGATTTTTAGCAGCAAATACGACAGCGACGAGCCTATCGATCGATCTCCTCGAACACGATGTCGAGCGAACCGATGATCGCCGAGATATCGGCTCGCATGTGCCCGCGTCGCTGGCCTTCCGTCGTCCTGGCTATAGTTTCAGGCGCCGCTCAGTAGTCCATTCCGCCCATTCCGCCCATACCTCCTGCGCCACCCATAGCTGGCGCATCCTTCAGCGGAATGTCCGCGACCATTGCCTCGGCGGTTATCAGAAGCCCGGCGATGGAACCGGCGTCCTCAAGGGCCGTTCGAACAACCTTGGCGGGATCGACAATGCCGGCCTTGATCATGTCGACGTAACGCTCGGTCTGCGCATCGAAGCCCTGATTGGGGTCCTTTGTGTCCATCAGTTTTCCCACGACGATCGAACCTTCGACGCCGGAATTCTCGGCAATCTGCCGGATGGGGGCCTCAAGCGCTCTCAGCACAATCGAAATACCTGCCGTCATGTCTGCATTCGCCCCAGTAAGCTCAGTCAAAACTGCCTTGGCGCGCAAAAGCGCCACGCCGCCGCCGGCAACGATGCCTTCCTCGACCGCGGCGCGGGTCGCGTTCAGCGCATCATCGATGCGGTCTTTCTTTTCCTTGACTTCCGTCTCAGTCGCGCCGCCGACGCGAATGACGGCGACGCCGCCGGAGAGCTTCGCCAGCCGTTCCTGCAGCTTTTCCTTGTCGTAGTCCGAAGTGGTTTCCTCGATCTGCGCCTTGATCTGCGACACACGGGCCGCAATTTCCGGCTTCTTGGCGGCGCCGTCGATGATTGTCGTCGTGTCTTTCTCGATCAGCACGCGCTTGGCGCGTCCGAGCATCTCGATCGTGACATTCTCGAGCTTGATGCCGAGGTCTTCGGAGATCAGCTGTCCGGCAGTCAGGATCGCGATGTCTTCCAACATCGACTTGCGGCGGTCGCCGAAGCCCGGAGCCTTGACCGCCGCGACCTTCAGGCCGCCCCGCAGCTTGTTGACGACCAAGGTGGCCAGCGCCTCGCCCTCGACATCCTCGGAGATGATCAGCAGCGGCTTGCCGCTTTGAACCACGGCTTCGAGGATCGGCAGCAGCGCCTGCAGATTGCCGAGCTTCTTCTCGTGAATGAGGATGTAGGGATCCTCCAGTTCCACCCGCATCTTTTCGGCATTGGTGACGAAGTAGGGAGAAAGATAGCCGCGGTCGAACTGCATACCCTCGACGACATCGAGTTCCGTGTCGGCGGTCTTGGCTTCCTCCACCGTAATGACGCCTTCATTGCCGACCTTCTTCATCGCGTTGGCGATCATCTCGCCGACCGACGCGTCGCCATTGGCGGCGATCGTACCAACTTGGGCGATCTCGTCCGATGACTTGACCTTCTTGGCGCGGGCTTGAATGTTCTTCACCACTGCGGCAACAGCGAGGTCGATGCCGCGTTTCAAATCCATCGGATTCATACCGGCGGCCACGAACTTCGTTCCTTCACGCAGGATGGACGCGGCAAGCACGGTCGCGGTGGTGGTGCCGTCACCGGCAAGGTCGTTGGTCTTCGAGGCCACTTCGCGCACCATCTGCGCGCCCATGTTCTCGAACTTGTCGGAAAGCTCGATCTCCTTTGCGACGGCGACGCCGTCCTTGGTAATACGCGGCGCGCCATAGGCCTTGTCGATGACGACGTTGCGGCCTTTGGGGCCGAGCGTCACCTTGACGGCGTTGTTCAGAATTTCGAGGCCGCGCAGCATGCGGTCGCGGGCATCGGTAGAGAATTTGATTTCCCTGGCAGACATGATTTTTCGTCCCAGTTCAGTCTAGAAATTAGGAGAGCGGAAATCCCCCAGTCAGGCGGCTTTCTCGGCCGCTTTGGTCTTCTCGACGATGCCCAAAATGTCGCTCTCCTTCATGATCAGGAGATCCTCGCCGTCGATCTTGACCTCGGTGCCGGACCATTTGCCGAACAGGATGAGATCGCCGGCTTTGACGTCGAGCGGGATCAGCTTTCCGCTTTCGTCACGCGAGCCCGGGCCGACGGCGATCACTTCGCCTTCCTGCGGCTTTTCCTTGGCGGTGTCGGGAATGATGATTCCGCCCTTGGATTTGGTATCGCCTTCAGCGCGCCGAATGACGACGCGGTCGTGAAGTGGCTGGAATTTCATTGGGGGTTCTTTCTGCCGCCGCACATAGAGCGACTGCAGCTATAGCATAGCCCCTTTGGCACTCGAATGATAGGAGTGCCAATTTTTTAATTCCTCAAGCCGAAAATATTGAAATGTTAATCAGTCATTGCTACCGGCCCTTTGGCCATCCGAAAGGCGGAGCAATAAGCAATTATTGTAATTCATACTTTTTCATTTTTGCCGACAAGAGGCTTTATTAATCCGAAAATTACAAACCAACCTATTTAGCCTTTATTGAAAGTGCATCGAGACATATATATAGGTCGCGTGGATTTATCCGATTTGGCTTTCGCGGTCCCGATCGACATAGGTCCGCGACCTTCGACCCGCCATGAAGCACCGAATTTTCGACAGCGAATGTATAGCGCCTATCCGGCGCGCATGTCGCTCTGTTCGAGGCTGTGAATCCACGGCGCTGACCACGGATGTACTGGCAGCATTGGGACCTTTCCGGTTCGGATGGAAAAGATGCAGGAGGGCGTCGGCGTGCTCCTGCGGAAAGCCGCACTCATGACCAGTCGCACCACGCAGACCGTCGTTCACTTTTCATCCGCGTTCCGGCTGCCGGGTTTTGAGGCGTCGCAACCTGCCGGAGACTACGCGTCGATCGATTGAGGGGATCCTCCAGGCTTGCCTGGCGACGCGTCGGCGCGCTCATTCACCTGCCGGCAATCGCCCTGCAGAGTTCGGCCAAAGTTCGACGCAACAGATGGTGCAGCTCAGCCCAGCAGACCTCGACGCCGCTCTCGAAAAGGACCTTGGATAATCATGACCGCACCATCCCTCATGCAACGCGGCCTCCCCGCGTGGGGAGCGCTTGCCTGCGCTGCGGCGGCTTTCCATGCGAGCCGGTTCAAAAATGATGCTGCGAAACGGCTCCGGCTTTATCCGACGAACGCCTCACGCATCCGAGCGAACATGCCTGGCTGTCTCCCGGCAATCGCCGCACGGATGTGACGGGCGGCCGTTACGGCGTTCACCGTCGCGCCGAAATGGCAATAGCAGATGATCTCATGCAATTGCCCGTCGGTCAGTTCGAAGAACCGCTTCGCTTCGCCGTAGTTGTCGTTTTCCAACCCGGCGGCGCGAAGGACAGGATCCTCGAAAGCGACTGAGATCGGCGAGCCGTCGCCGCGCATGGCCGCGCGTGCTCTAACCGGCTGATACTCGGTCTGGTGCAGCGTCGAGAGGCGCCGGTCAGGGTTCCGTTCAAGGAGCTGCGCCCAGCGTTCAAGACGTTCGCTGCGCGACATGGCCTGGCGCGAGTAGCCCTGATCCACCTCGGCCACGACCTGCAATTGCTCCAGAGTTTGGTGCTTCATGTTGGCCTCCTATTCGGACGATAGTTGGTCCACCATTTCCTACTACTACCTGAGGCGAGCGTGACTCCAACGGATAGTGAAGTCCAATCACGATGATGCCTGGAGGGCTTCGTTCACGAAGATGTGGAGGCTTCGCAAAGATCCGGCCGTTAATTTGCGAACGCGGTAAAATGCGCGGCTGTTCGACGATGTCGGTCTGGAGTCCCTGCCGATCGAGGTGATCGACGGGCAGAGTCTGTGCTGGAGTGGCCCGGCTCCATTGGTGGCCGGGCAGCGGGATCAAGGGAGTGGCAGCTTAGCTTCGAAACCGCCGAAGGCCAGGCTCATTCGAGTTCTCCGCCCGGTCGTTGGGGCCCTTGTGGCTCCAGTGTACGACTTCCGGCATGACCTGGCGCCTGGCTACTCCGTAGGATCGCAGTTTGTCCGTGTCGAAATCATTATCGAAGTTACCCGGCCCGATGGCGGAGTGTTGCGAATTGCACGCGATCCAGGAACCGGTCCGTCCAACAGGTTGAGCGGAAGCTATCTCAAAAACGGTCCAGGCTGTGCGTCGTCAGGATGGTAGCCGAACCAGCGAAACAGCCAATCAGGGATCCCTTCCTTCGACCTTTAGAGACTGAGCAGTCAGCTGCCGCCAAGCGAGAATGACGATCGCTCTCACTGCTGCGGCGCTGGTATCGGTGTGCCGCCAAACCAACCAGCCGCATACGCAATCACGACCAATACCACGATCACGGCTACCACGCCGTACCAGAGGCGCCTGTCTTTGAGATCCATCGTTACCTCCTGCCCGCTACGTGTTGGCCACTGGGCGAATTCCTTGAGCGTTTGGCCGTCAATTCCCAGATGAGCGACCCATTTGCCCTCTGGTAGGCACACAGTAGGCTGGATAAAGCTCTTTGAGAAGCGCGCAATACGACCGCGCCGGCATGATCGCCAGCGGCTGCGACGGGCAGCTGCAGGCCTGCTCGAGAGTTAGCGTAGCGGCATGGATGTCAAAAGATCGGCGATGCCATCCAGCGCCCGTGTGATCGATGCGGCGCGCGTTATCCTGATCTTCCGCCACGGCTTCGCGCAGCCGCACCCCTCATGTGACCGTTTCGAGCCGGCTGAACTGAACCGGGATGAGTTCCAGAACCTCGAGTTGCCCTGCCGCATCCTTGTCGATGACAGTCAGCAACTGTACTTCTTCAGATCCCACAGGCAGAATCAGGCGTCCCCTGGCTTGAGCTGCTTTTGGTTTTCTACGAGCGGGCCTCCGGCGCCCGCATGCATGCGAACTATTTTCGGGTCGGCGGCGTCCATCAAGATCTGCCTCCGAAGCTTCTGGACGACATCTGGGATTTCTGCGATCCGTTCCTCAAGGTTTGCGACAATCTCGAAGGATTGCTCACCGACAACCGTATCTTCAAGCAGCGCAACGTCGATATAGGCTTGATCAGCCTCGACGATGCCTGGGCTTGGGGCTTCTCGGGCGTCATGGTGCGCGGATCGGGCGCCGCTTGGGATTGCGCAAGGCGCAGCCCTACGAATGCTATCCTGAGATGGATTTTGATATTCCTGTCGGCAAGAACGGGGACTGCTATGACCGCTATCTCGTCCGCATGGAGGAAATGCGCCAATCGGTTCGGATCATGAAGCAATGTCTGGGAAAGCTGCGTTCACCGGAAGGCCGGGGCCGGTCGCACTTCCAAATCAAAAGATCACGCCACCGTCGCGTGCCGAGATGAAACGCTCGATGGAAGCGACGATCCATCATTTCAAACTTTACACGGAAGGGCATCACGTGCCCGCCGGAGAGGTATACGCTGCGGTCGAAGCACCGAAGGGTGAGTTCGGCGTTTATCTGATTTCCGATGGCAGCAATGTTCCGTACCGGTGCAAGATCCGAGCACGCTCCTTCGCCCATCTGCAGGCAATGGATTTCTTGTGTCGGGGCCACATTATCGCCGATGTCTCCGCGATCATTGGTTCGCTCGACATCGTGTTCGGAGAGATCGATCGTTAAGCCGAGTTGCACATCTCGGCTGCTGGAAGATAGGCCTACAATCGCAGGATCATCCGTGGTTTATCGAAGTCGCGCACAAAAAAAGCCCGCCGGAGTGGGTCTCTCTGGCCTGCTGCCGGTTCATTGGACAGGCAGCAGGCCAAGTTGACCCTATCCAGCCGCAAGGGAATGACAAACCCGAAAAGAACGGCTCGCCCTTTCACAAGGCGGGCCGTTCGTTCGCTTTTTACAGAAGATACGAAAACGCCGCTCGACCGGAAGGGAGCGGCGTTTATCAAGTGTGGCGTCCTAACCCCTAGACGAAACCCCGATTGGTCGGAGCCGCCGGACTCGAACCGACGTTTCCAGCTTGTTCGCTATCAACTTTAGATGGTGTTCTCCCGTCGTCCTTGCAAGCGCCATCGGCGCGCAGAGTGTGGAAGGCTAGACACGAGCCAAACGCTACCCGCCCTGGAACCAACACTTCGCGCATATGTTGATAGAGCCCGGGCGGCCCCCCGCCGCGTCCGGTGGCTACGAAGCCGCTTTCAAGCATCCTCTGGAAGCGGGTTTTTTGTGCCTTCCCGGCGAACGGATTCACCAATGCCGGTGACAGGCCGGTACATAATGACTCGCTAATGGATTGTCGAAAGCGTACATTCCCAATGTCGCTGGCCACTGAACGGGCGCTGGCGCTTGAGAGCGTAGATCGTACTCCCGCCCCTATGGGAGTTATGTGATGGAAAACGACAGCCGCTCAGACGGATTTATCTCCGCTCACGACTTTGACATTCTGTGCGATGCCTTCAAGGCTTCGGTCGAGGAAGGACGGGTAACCAAAGCGCACAGGATTCAGCACGCCAAGAATCTGGTGCGCGAACTCACCGGCCAAGAGAACGCCGACAAACACCTGATTAGCCGGATGATGCGGGGTTGCCACGCTACCCAGCCGTAGGGGAATGGCGGGCCTACTAGGGTTTGGTAGGCCGCTTCCGTGCCTTCGCATCTTCAACGCCTCGGTCAAACCCGGCTTGGTATTCGGTCTTGCCTGCGGGGATGGAGTGGCTTGGGATGCCGGGCGAAACCGTCTTCCAACCGTCCAAATACCCCTTCTCGAAAGATCCAGACATTACTTCTGTCCCGATGGTTTCTCGTCTCGCCGCTCACTAGTATGTGCGGCCTTGGCTATCTTTTTGACCATAGCATCTGACCGACTGCCCGACGGCGAAACGATGAACGTTCATTGCTGGATCCTCCTGATTGTGCCTAGCGCCTGTTCCTGATCCTGCTCTAACGCAGCTTCGAGTTCGTGATGGTCGATACCCACAAGCTGGCTCGCGAGATAGAGGGTCGAGGAGTCGGCGGGAATATGGATGAAGGTGGCGACACGCCGGTAGGCGAGCCAGGAAATCCCGTCGATCAGTCGTCGTCCTCATCGATTGCATAATCGCCCGGCGGCTGAAACTCATCGACGCCTCCCAGCGAGAATGGTGCCGTGAATTTCACGGTCGTGTGCTTTGTGCGGGTGTTCATTTGCATATCCCTGGAAAGAGCAGATTATTGCGCTCGCGAAGCGACGCAGCCCTTTCAAAATCGATGATTTGGGGAGTTGGCGGGTCGAGAGCCTGTGACGCCGCGATAGCAAGCATGGCCAAAAGAACGGTACACGAACGGTATGCGCCAATTGCGGTTTAACTGCCGCTTGTCTGGAGAACCGCTAGCTGCCGAATGCCCTGTTTTGGCCGCTAAGCCACTTCCGCCAGGAAAGCTCCAAAAAAACTATTTTGGATGCTCCTTATGTGATAGGGTGATTTTCTGGCCGAAAAATAACAAAACAAAGGAGGCCGCTGTGAAAACCTATATCCCTGCTCAGGTTTACCTTTACGACTACAAGAGCTTATTCGTAAGAGCGTCGGTCACGATTGCTATAGGCATCATTGTCTATTCGGCGCTTTTCGGCATCACCTGGTAAGTCCAGACGTCGGTCATGACGGGCGGCCAAACGTCCTGGAGTGGCGCTTCCAGGGCGCGGGCTTCGCTGGAGGCCGCCAGTCCAGCTCCGCCATATAGATTTTGACTAGCCCACCCAAGAGGTGCACCGCCATGAACGACACCAACGACAAAGCCCGCGAAAATCGCGATGCTGTTGATATCAGCATTTGGGAGAACGAAGGCGGAGCCTTGGATCGATACGATATGAATCATGACTACGGCCGGCGCATAGAGCCGGACGGGTCATGGACGATCTATCATGTCTTCACCGGGGCGCCGGCAGATATGGGAAGCCGATCCATGGCTGGGCTCAGCAAAACAGATGCCACTACCAGAATGATAATTTTGAACGCGCACAATGCGAAGAGACGCAAGGCCGCGAGCCTGCAACAGACGTTCGCTACGCGGTTCTTAACGGCTTGAGGTATGTTCAACCTTGGCGCTGACTTTTCCGAACCGAAGCCGCAGCTACGACGAGGCCGGACAATACCTCCATTTTCTCGGCTACAATGGCATGTTTGAAATGCTGTTCTTGATTGAGATCGAAGCGCTCGCGAACGCAAAACCGGAAGCAGCCACAGCCGAAGCGGGTTATTTGGCGTCCTTCGATGCACCACCGGACTCCATTCGTGATGTCGCGCGGAAAGTTTACTCCCACGGCCGCAAGAACGTGTACCAGCCCAGAAGACCTCAACGCTTCGAACAGCGGACGAGCAAAGCGTTCCCGTAAGGGATCGGCTTATCCCTGCGACCGCGGAGCGTTGTGCGGTTTCGACATGGTTGGGGACTACGTTCAGCGCTCTTGTCTCACTGGCGCAGGCGGCCTGTCCAATTGGCGATGCTGCTTTTGGGGCTATCGCTGGCAACGGCGCTGTGGTCAGCGGTTCAGGCGATCAACGGTGAGGCGCGGGCGAGCTATGACCGTGCAGCGGCGATCCTTGGGCAGGACCGGCTCGCGCAACTGGTGCGTGAGGACGGGGCCCGGATGGATCAACAGGAGTTTGTGAGACTGCGGCGAGCAGGCTGGCTGGCTTCGCCGGTGATTGAAGGTGAAATGCGGTTTGGGGACGTGCGGTTGCGCGTCCTTGGCATTGACCCACTGACTTTGCCGCCGCAGGCGCAGCAGGTGGATATTGCGGCGGGTGACCAGTTATTGCCGTTCATCACGGCGCCCGGTGTGCTCTATGCAGCCCCGGAAACCGCGGCACGACTAACCGAGCAAGCGACACCTCCCGTGCGCGTGGCCGAGGGTTTGCCGCCTGGCACTGTCCTCACCGACATCGGGCAGGCGCAGGTCCTGCTTGGGGCAAAGGACAAGATCTCTCGTCTTTTGCTCTGGCCGGACCAACCGATTGGCCGTGCCCCTCTAAAGGTGACAGCCCCCGGCCTGACCCTGCGCGAGCCGAGCGAAACGGGAGATCTTGCCAGGCTGACCGACAGTTTTCACCTGAACCTGACGGCTTTCGGTTTTCTTGCCTTTGCGGTGGGGCTCTTCATCGTGCATTCCGCCATCGGTCTGGCTTTTGAACAGCGCCGCCCGGTGTTTCGCACGCTGCGCGCACTGGGCTTGCCGGCCCGCGTGCTGGTCCTTTTGCTGATCGCCGAGCTGCTGACCTTCGCCCTCCTCGCGGGGCTGGTGGGCGTGGCACTTGGCTATGTAGTCGCCTCGGCCCTTTTGCCCGACGTCGCCGCCACCCTGCGCGGGCTTTACGGGGCCGATGTGCCGGGAACGCTGTCGATCCGCCCCGCAGTGTGGGCAGCGGGGCTGGCCATCGCGGTAATCGGCACGCTGGTGGCGGCCGCGCAGAGCCTCTGGCGCTTATGGCACCTGCCGCTGCTTGCACCGGCCCAGCCTCGGGCCTGGGCGCGGGCTTCGGAACGGGGACTGCGCGCGCAAGGCGTGGCTGCGATGGTGCTCCTGTTGACGGCGGCGGGAATTGCACACTTCGGATCCGGCTTCGAGGCGGGCTTTGCGCTTCTGGCGGCACTGCTGTTGGGGCGGCACTGATGCTGCCGCTCGTGCTGACGGGGATATTGCACCTTGGCAGCCGCTTGGCGCGTGGACCATTGGCTGAATGGTTTTGGGCCGACACGCGTCAACAGCTTCCCGGCCTGTCATTGGCGCTAATGGCACTGCTGCTTGCGCTGGCCGCCAATGTGGGCGTCAGCACGATGGTGGGGAGCTTTCGGCTGACCTTCAGCGGCTGGCTCGATCAGCGTCTAGCCTCCGAGGCTTTACGTAACCGCGCGCACTGAAACAGAGGCCACGCTGATACACGACTGGCTGGCCCAGCGCAGCGACGCGGTCCTGCCGATTTGGAGCATTGAGGGCCGGGTCGCAGGCCAGCCCGCGGCAATATACGGCGTGGCCGATCATGCCACCTATCGCGACAACTGGCCGATCCTATCTGCAGTGCCGGAGGTGTGGGACCGGATCGCCGCAGGCGACGGCGCCCTGATCAACGAACAACTGGCGCGGCGCCGAGGGTTGGGCTTGGGGGACCAGATCACGCTGCCCGGTGGCTGGCGGGCCAGCATCGCCGGCGTCTATGCCGACTATGGCAACCCGATTGGCCAGATAATCATCGGGATCGACACACTGGTCCAGCACTACCCGGACGTCCCCCGCCTGCGCTATGCCATTCCAATTGCCCCCGGCAAGGCCGAAGCACTGGGAAGGGATTTGCGGGCGGAATTCGGGCTGCCCGCGCAGAACGTGATTAACCAGGCCGGGATCAAGGCCTTTTCGCTCAAAGTGTTTGAGCGCACATTCAACGTGACAGCCGCGCTGAATTTTCTGACGCTGGGAGTCGCAGGGCTGGCGATGTTTGCGAGCCTCATAACCCTGTCGGGGATGCGCCTGCCGCAACTGGCGCCGGTCTGGGCCATGGGTCTGACCCGCCGCCACCTCGCATGGTTGGAGCTTTCGCGCGGCTTGCTGTTGGCAGCCTTGACCATGCTGGCCGCTGTGCCTGTGGGTATTGCGCTCGCCTTTGTTCTACTGGTGGTGGTGAATGTGGAGGCTTTTGGCTGGCGCCTGCCGATGCATCTTTTTCCCGGTGACTGGGCGCGGCTGACGGCGCTCGCGCTGCTGGCGGCCGGACTTGCAGCCGCCGTGCCTGCCTGGCGGCTGGCGCGCCTTTCACCATCGAAATTGCTGAAGGTATTTGCACATGAGCGTTAGAGCATTGCTGATCTACATGTGCTTGGCCGCACCTGCCTTTGGCCAGGGTTTTGCTGGGCTTGGCACAGAGGCTGACGGGTTTTCAGTGCCGCAGCCGGGGACTGCATTCAACTTTCCGGCAGACCACGGCCCGCACCCCGGTTACCGGATCGAATGGTGGTATTTGACCGCCAACCTGCAAGCTGCGGATGGAGCGGACTATGGCGTGCAATGGACTCTTTTCCGATCCGCCCTCGCCCCGGTGGAGCGGTCCGGCTGGTCCAGTCCGCAGCTTTGGATGGGCCATGCCGGGCTGACGACGCGAACGCACCAATTCGTGGCCGAACGGCTGGCACGGGGCGGCATCGGCCAGGCGGGGGTTACGGCTGCGCCCTTTGCGGCGTGGATTGACAACTGGCAGATGGCAGGCCGGGCCCTGCCAGAGGCGGATGCGCTGTCGGCGCTCGATCTGCACGCGGCGGGACAGGCGTTTTCCTATGAACTGGCGCTGGACGCCAAAGGCCCTCTGGTGCCGCAGGGAGTGCAGGGCTACTCGGTGAAATCCGAGAAGGGGCAGGCGAGCTATTACTACTCGCAACCATTCTACCACGTGACCGGTACACTGACCCTTCCGGCGGGCGTGATTGCGGTGTCCGGTCAGGCGTGGTTGGACCACGAATGGTCCTCGCAGCCGCTGGCTGAGGATCAGACCGGGTGGGACTGGTTCTCCTTGCATTTCGACAGCGGCGAAAAGATGATGGGCTTTCGCCTGCGCGACAGAGGCGCGGGCTTTACATCGGCCACATGGATCAAGGCCGACGGCAGGCCGCAGCCGCAGGCCCCCGGCGCGCTAAGGGTGACGCCGCTCGAAACGGCGGCAGTCGCGGGACGTAGCGTGCCGATCCGCTGGAGGGTGCAATTGTCGGAAAAAGGGGTGGATGTGACCATCCGGACGCTAAACCCAGAAGCCTGGATGGACACACGCTTTCCCTATTGGGAAGGCCCGATCCGATTTGAGGGCACCCATGCCGGGCGCGGCTATCTCGAGATGACAGGCTATGAGTGACTGGAGGACGCTGCTCGATCGCGAGATCGCGACGGTTGGCGAATTGCCGAAAATGGAGAAGGTTAGTTTCCAGCGCCCTTCCCTCTACCATTTTAGACGTTTAACGGCATGATATTGTTGGATTTTTGTCGGCAAAGAGTCGGAAAAATGGCTCCGGCGTCAGTCCGGGTTCTGACCGCCTTGGTGCCGCCACGCGACAGCCGTTACCCGGCGGCTGGCAACAGAGATCGACTGGCGCCACCGGCAAGGCGACCCCGGTAGCAGGCGGCGGTATGTGTGAGCCAATCATGAAGGCCTACCGCCAGGAAGCACTGTGGCCTGGGCGCGCAAGTCGGACTTGAAATATCAAGGCGCGCGGCGCACGATGGGGCAGAAAATGCACCGAGAGGGAGACGGGGCGTAGGGCTAGAGCGTAGCAGCGCTTGGAGGAAGCCATGAACGTCAAAGCGATTCTCGAGGACAAGGGTCGAGCCGTCGAGACGATCGGCCCGGACGAGACGCTCACCGTGGCGATCAACAGGCTCGCTGAGCACAGGATCGGCGCACTGGTCGTTACCAATGGCGATCGCAAGGTGGTCGGCATCGTGTCCGAGCGCGACATCGTCTGCGCCATGAACAAGCATGGGGCTGCGGCCCTGGAGCAGAGTGTCCGTCACGCAATGACCGCCAAGGTCAACCTCTGCACCGAGAACCACACGATCAACCAAGTCATGGAGATCATGACCACAGGCCGCTTCCGCCACCTGCCCGTGGTGAAGAACGGCCAACTCGACGGCATTGTCTCGATCGGCGACGTGGTGAAGAAGCGCATCGAGGAGGTCGAGCGCGAGGCCGAAGAGATTATTCACTACATCTGGGCGGGGTAAGCTCGCCAAAGGCGACGTCCTTTTTTCTGGGTTTCTGAACCCGTGCCGGACCTCCTTCGGCAGCCTGAACAACGGATAAGCAGGCTGCGGTATCGCACACCGTATCAGATGTTGCGACTTGGGCATAACGTAGCGCCAAACCATGCAATCTTGAGAAAAATCCGATACTAGGGCACAATTTGTAGACGCATCTGAAGTGCGCAGCTATCTCAAATCCGGCCGTCTTGCGCCGAGTGACAGATCGCGGCGGAGGGCCGGCGTCGATGGATCAGGCGTTCTTTCTTCTGTTCGCTGCGGCGTCCGTGATCACGGCACTGACCGTGGTCCTGGCGCGGAATCCGGTTCACAGCGCATTGGCGCTGATGGCGTGTTTCCTGCAGATCTCGGCAATCTTCGTCTTGCTCGAGGCGCCGTTGCTCGCTGTCATCCAGATCTTCGTCTATGTCGGCGCAATCATGGTCCTGTTCCTGTTCGTGATCATGATGATCGATGTGCGCGAAGCGGTGTTGCAGCGGTTCTTGCCGGGCGGCAACCTGCCGGCTCTGGTGCTGCTTGTCCTGCTTGGGGTGGAGATGCTTGTGCTGGTGCTCTGGAGCGACCGCTTTTCGGTCACGGAGCCCGTCATTGTGCGCGGCGGCGATCAGATCAGGCAACTCAGCACGACACTTTTCGCCGACTATCTCCTGCCGTTTGAAGCCGCCTCTGTCATCCTGCTGGCCGCCCTGGTCGGCGCCATCGTGCTGGCGCGGAAGGAGCAGGGGTGATGGTTCCGCTCTGGTGGTACATTTTGCTCGGAGTGGTCCTGTTCGTGATCGGAGCAGCAGGCGTACTGCTTAGACGCAATATCCTGGTCGTGCTGATGTCGCTGGAGCTCCTGCTCAACTCGGTCAACATTAATTTCATCGCTTTCGGGCATTACTACGACGATTTCCGCGGGCAGATATTCGCGATCTTCGTCATCGCAATCACCGCGGCGGAGGTTGCCGTCGCCCTCGGCATCTTGGTTGCCCTCGTAAGGAACAAGTCCACTCTCAAGGTCGACGACGTGACCATGATGAAAGGATAGCGGCTTGGAACCGGTGATATCGATCCGGCCGCTGCTTGCCGTCGCCGTTGCAGGCCTGGCGGCCCTTGCCGTTCTCCTTCTGAACAACCGCGAGAAACTCCGCGATGTCGTCTCGCCGTTGGCCGCGATCGCCATGTTCGCAATTGTCGCCTCGATGGCGCCCACGGTGCTGGCGGGCGGCACGGTAGATTTACGCCTGTTCGAGATTCTGCCTGGGATCGACTTCGCTTTCCGGGTCGATGCGCTCGGCATGGTGTTTGCCACCGTCTCGTCGCTGCTGTGGATTGTGGCGGCGATCTATTCCATCGGCTACATGCGGCACTTGAACGAGCACGCGCAGACCCGGTTCTTCGCCTGCTTTGCGACCAGCCTCGCGGCGGCCGTCGGGGGCGCCTTCGCCGCCAATCTATTTACGCTGGTGATCTTCTACGAGGTGCTCAGCCTCGTCACCTATCCGCTCGTCTATCACCACGAGGACGAAGAGGGATGGACGGGTAGCCGCAAGTACCTCGTCTATTTGATGGGCGCGTCGAAAAGCTTGCTTCTTGCCGCGCTGGCACTGACCTACCACATTGCCGGGTCGCTCGACTTTGTGGCGGGGGGGCTGCTGGCGGGGGTCGACGCCGCGGCGCCGCTACTGACGGTCGTCTATTTCTGCTATCTCTTCGGTTTCGCCAAGGCTGCGGTGATGCCGATGCACGCTTGGCTACCTGCCGCAATGGTGGCGCCGACACCGGTCAGCGCGCTTTTGCATGCGGTGGCCGTGGTCAAGATGGGCGTGTTCTGCGTGCTGCGGGTGGTGTTCCATGTCTTCGGCGCGGGGCTGGTGGACGGGCTGGGGCTCGGCATTGCAACGGCCTATCTGGTCTCGTTCACGATTCTGATGGCGTCCATCTACGCTCTGACGCGGGACGACCTGAAGGCGCGGCTCGCCTATTCGACGGTCAGCCAGCTCTCCTACATCGTGCTGGGCGCGGTCCTACTTTCGCCGGTCGCGATGGTCGGCGGGATCATCCACATTGCGGCGCATGCCTTCTCCAAGATCACGCTCTTTTTCTGCGCCGGATCGATCTATTGCGCGTCTGGCAAGCGGAACATCAGCGACATGGCCGGCATCGGCCGCAGGCTGCCCTGGACGATGGGGGCGTTCTTCGTGGCCTCGCTCAGCATGATCGGGGTGCCGCCGACCGCGGGCTTCGTCAGCAAGTGGTATCTGGCGCTGGGCTCGGTGGAGGCGGGGGAGATTGCGTTCCTGGTCGTGCTCTTGGTGAGCTCGGTCCTGAACGCCGCCTACTTCCTGCCGGTCAGCTATGTCGCTTTTTTCGGGACGGAGACACAGGAAAGTCCGACGACGGTCCGTGAAATTCCGATGGTGACGATCCCGCTGGTCGCGACCGCGATCCTGTCGGTGTCGATGGGTATTTTCCCCGGCTATTTTCTCACCCTGGCGGAAGGAGTGGTCAGATGATCAGGCGTGTCGTCGATTTCTTTGGTGAGGCGAGATACGCGGAGCAACGCCGCCGGCTGTTTTATCTTGCGCTCGTTCTGATCGTCATCGCCGATTTTCTGGTCCCCCGCGAACATGCTGAATACCTGTGGGACCGCTTGCCGGGCTGGTCGGCCGTCTATGGCTTCTTGTCCTGCGTCCTGCTGATCTTCGTCTCCAAGTTCCTCGGCCATCAGGGCGGGTTGATGCGGCGCGAGGACTATTATGATTGACTTCGTCCATCCCGCCCTGCTGTTCATTCTTGGCGCCCTGCCGATCCCTTTCCTGAAAGGATCAATCCGCAAGGCCTATCTGATGCTGATCCCCGCGGTGGCGATCCTCGCCGTGCTCACCGTGCAGCCAGGCAGCTACGGCGCGGCGGAGTTCATCGGGCAGGAAATCCTGATCGCCAAGGTCGACAGACTGAGCATCGTCTTCGCCACCGTTTTCACCATCATGGCGCTGATCGGCATGGTCTACGCGCTGCACCTGACGGGCGCCGGAGAGCATGTGGCGGCGTTCGTCTATGTTGGCAGCGCGCTCGGCGTGGTGTTTGCAGGCGACTACCTGACCCTGTTCCTGTTCTGGGAAGGTATGGCGTTTGCCTCTGCCTATCTGGTCTTTGCCCAGCGCGGCAAACAGGCGATCCGTGCGGGGTTCCGGTATCTCATGGTCCATATCACCGGCGGCGTCGCCCTGCTGGGTGGCGTCATTCTCCACGGGCTCGCCACAGGTTCGCTGCTCTTCGGCCCGATCGAGGGGGGGATGGGCGTCGCCGCCTACCTGATCCTTGCCGGGTTCATGCTCAACGCCGCGGTGCCGCCTCTCAACGCCTGGCTGACAGACGCCTACCCGGAGGCGACCGTCACCGGAGCGGTGTTCATGAGCGCCTTCACCACCAAGACCGCCGTCTATGTGCTGGCCCGGGCGTTTCCGGGCACCGAGCTTCTCGTTTGGCTCGGCACGGCAATGGCGCTTTACGGCGTCATCTACGCGGTGCTGGAGAACGACTGCCGTCGGCTCCTGGCCTATCACATCGTCAGCCAGGTGGGCTACATGGTGGCGGGCGTCGGCATCGGTACCGAGATGGCGGTGAACGGGGCCTCCAGCCATGCCTTCGCGCATATCCTCTACAAGGCGCTCCTGTTCATGGGTGCGGGGGCGGTGATCCACGTCACCGGGCGGCGCAAGCTCACCGAGCTCGGTGGGCTCTACAGGACCATGCCGCTGACCGTGGCGCTCTACATGGTCGGCGCCTTCGCGATCTCGGCATTTCCGTTCTTCTCGGGCTTCGTGACCAAATCGATGGTGGTGGCCGCCGCCGGACAGGATCACCGCGCGCTGGTCGTGATGGCGCTGACGATGGCATCATCTGGGACCTTCCTGCACACTGGGCTCAAGCTCCCGTACTACATGTTCTTCGGCACGGACCGGAAGCTGGAGGCGCGGGAGCCGCCCCGCAATATGCTGGTTGCGATGGGAATGGCGGCGGTGCTGTGCATCGCGATCGGGGTGTTCCCCCAACCACTTTACGCGCTGCTGCCCCATCCAGTCGACTTCGAACCCTACACCGGCGTCCATATCACCGAGAGCCTCGGCATACTGATGTTCACCGCATTGGGCTTCGTGCTGTTCCTCAGGGCGCTCGACCCCGAGAACACGATCAGCATCGACACCGACTGGTTCTACCGCAAAGGCGCGCGGCATTTCATGTGGCTCGCCGAAAAACCGCTGGCGCGCTACGAAAAGGCGGTGAGCGACGTGTCCGAGACCGCGGTGCTGCCCTTCCTGCACGGAACCGCACGGGCCGGACTGCGGATCGATCTCAACGGTGTGGACGCCGTCGTCAACGGCGTCGCCCGTTCGATCCTGCGCGGTGGCGGCGCGCTGCGACAGTTGCAGACCGGCGTCGTGACCCATTACGCGCTGGCCATGATCGTCGGTGTGATCGCAGCCATCGCCGTCTTCGCCGTGGTGTGGCGGTAGGGGTGCGATGGCGTTCCCGCTGCTTAGCCTCATCGTGTTCATGCCCGCCGCCGGGGCAGCGGTTCTGATGTTTCTCCGCAGCGACGATGCGGTGCGGTGGACGGCGCTAGGTGTCACCGTCCTCGACCTCGCTCTCTGCATCGCTATGCTGGCCGGCTTTGACACCACTACCCACGAGATGCAGTTCACCGAGACGCGCCCGTGGGTGCCCGCGCTCGGAATCACTTACGCGCTCGGCATCGACGGAATCAGCGCGCTCTTTGTATTCCTGACTGCGTTATTGGGCTGGATCTGCGTGCTCGCCTCGTGGGTCGCGATCGACCGCAAGGTGAAGGAGTTCATGGTCAGCCTGCTGGCCATGCAGGCGCTGATGCTGGGGGTGTTCTGCGCGCTCGACCTGTTCCTGTTCTACGTCTTCTGGGAGGCGATGCTGATCCCGATGTACGTGATCATCGGCGTCTGGGGCGGCGACGGCCGGGTCTATGCGGCGTTCAAATTCTTCCTCTACACGCTGGCAGGCAGCCTTCTGTTCCTGATCGGTGTCATCGTGCTCTATTTCCACGGCGGCGAGACTTTCGACATCCTCGCCCTGACGGCGCAGGATTTGCCGTTCCGGGTTCAGTCCTGGCTGTTCTTCGCCTTCCTGATCGCGTTTGCGGTCAAGGTGCCGATGGTCCCGGTCCATACCTGGCTGCCGGACGCCCATGTGCAGGCGCCGACGGCGGGTAGCATCATCCTCGCCGGCGTTCTCCTGAAGATGGGCGCCTACGGCTTCCTGCGGTTCTCGCTGCCGATGCTGCCGGAGGCGTCGCTGTATTATTCGACGCTAATGCTTTCGCTTTCGGCGCTCGCAATTGTCTATGGCGGGTTACTCGCGCTGGGGCAGGACGACCTCAAGAAGCTGGTGGCCTATTCCAGCATCAGCCACATGGGTTTCGTGACGCTGGGAATTTTCACGTTGAACCTCCGTGGGCTCGAGGGCGGCATCCTGCAAATGTTCAATCATGGCGTAACGACGGGCGCGTTGTTCCTGTTCGTCGGTCTGATCTACGAGCGGACCCATACCCGCAGCATCGCGGATTATGGCGGGCTGATGAAGGCGGCGCCGGTCTATACCGCGTTTCTTGCGCTGTTCACCCTGTCATCGATGGCGCTGCCGGGAACGAATTCGTTCGTGGGCGAGTTGCTGGTGCTGTCGGGCGCGTTTGCGGCCAATCTGGCTGTCGGCGCCGCCGCCGTTCTGGGTGCTCTGCTGGGCGCGGCCTACCTGCTTGGCATGTATAGGAAAGTCGCGCTCGGTCCGGCCAGCGTCGGCGCGCGGTTCAAGATACGCGACGTGAACGCCCGCGAGATGGTGGCGATCCTGCCACTGGCCGCCTTTGTGCTCTGGGTCGGGCTCTATCCGAAACCCTTTCTCGACATCATCGACGCATCGGCGAAGCATCTGCTGGCGCAGGTGCACGGCAGGGGGGACGGCCCATGACCGACGCCGCGCTCTACCAGTCGATCCTTGCGAGCCTGCCCGAGATCGTCGTGGTCACCGGCGCCTGCATCCTCCTGATCCTGGGTCAGATTGTGCCAAAGGGGCCGGGGCATTTCCTTGTCTGGGCTTCCGCTGCAACCGTGCTGGTTGCGGCCCTAGCGACACTGTTACTGGCGGGCGAGGTGCGGCCGGCCCATTCGGGCATGTTTATCGTCGACCGCTTCGCAGTTTTCTTCAAGATGGTGTTCTACCTTTCGACCATCCTGACGTTCCTCCTGTCGCGAAAATATGCCGAGATCGAGGGGATCGCGTTGAGCGAATACTATGTCCTGCTGCTCTTTGCGCTTTCCGGCATGATGATCATGGCCTCGGCAACCGATCTTCTGTCGGTCTATGTCGGCCTCGAGCTGATGTCGCTCTCCACCTATGTGCTGACCGGCTTCCTGCGGCAGCAGCGGCGGTCGAACGAAGCGTCGCTGAAATACGTGATCCTTGGCGGGGTCTCGACCGGGATTTTCCTTTACGGCGTTTCGCTGGTCTACGGGCTCACCGGCACGACGCAGCTGGACGGGATGGCTGCGGCGGTGACCGGCGATCCGCTCGATCCCGGATTGCTGCTGGCGGTGGTCTTCATCGTCGCGGGGCTGGTCTTCAAGGTCGGCGCGGTGCCGTTCCATATGTGGGTGCCGGACGTCTATGAAGGCGCCCCGACGACAATCACGGCCTTCATGTCGGTCGCCCCCAAGGCGGCGGGGTTCGCGGTGATCCTGCGGGTGTTCCTCAACCCGCTTGTCGCAGCCTCGGATGCCTGGATCATCGTGGCGGTCATTGCTGTGGTGACCATGGCGCTCGGCAGTTTCGTGGCGCTGGTCCAAGACAATTTCAAGCGCCTCCTGGCCTATTCCAGCATCGCCCATGCCGGGTTCGCCATGTTCGGCGTGGTGGCCGGCGGTGCGGACGGGATTGCCAGCGTGATGCTCTACCTGCTGATCTATACGTTCATGAACCTCGGCATCTTCGGCACCGTCATCATGATGCGGAACGGTGACTTCTCGGGCGAGGTCATCGAGGAGTACGCGGGTTTCGCCAAGTCGCATCCCGGGCTGGCGCTCCTGATGCTGCTCTATCTGTTCTCGCTGGCCGGCATTCCGCCGACGGCCGGGTTCTTCGCCAAGTTCTACGTGCTGGTTGCGCTCATCGAGCGGGGTTTCGTCATACTGGCGGTGATTGCAGTGCTGCTGAGCGCCGTCGCCGCCTACTTCTATATCCGCATCGTCATGGTGATCTACATGCGCGAGCCGGAGCGCGCGTTCGAGCCTGCCCTGACGCCGTCCGTCCGCGCCACGCTCGCCTTGACTGCCGCCGGCACCATCGGCATCGGACTGTTTCCGGCGTGGTTTCTGAGGCTTGCCCAGAGTTCCGTGTTCGGCGGTTGACCACGATTGGATTTGCAATGAACCGGCCAAGGGAATACTCTGGAGCGTACGAAAGGATGCCCTAGTCGCTGCACGAGGGCCAGCACCGCCGGCCTGAAGATTGGTCGGTCGCAGCTTGAGCAAGCCCTCGGTGGGTGACCAGGGCAGCGCGACATGACTGGAATGGAATTCCTGCCGGTTCTCTTCATGGTCGCCGGAATTGTCTTGGTGGCCGTGGTGACGCTGTTCGTCTCCTCGCTCCTGCGCCCGTCCAACCCCTATCCCGCGAAGAACATGCCCTATGAGTGCGGCATGGACCCAGCCGGCGAGGCCGCCGGGGGCCGCTTCAGGGTGCAGTTCTTCATCCTCGCAATCCTGCTGGTGGTGTTCGACGTCGAGGCGATGTTCCTGTTTCCCTGGGCGGTCGTGCTGAAGGAGATCGGGCTCGTCGGCTATGTCGAGATGTTTGTCTTCATGCTGCTGCTTATCGTGGGCTTCGCCTACGCCTGGCTGAAGGGAGCGCTGGAATGGGAGGAGTAGGCGAAACGATCCGCGACAGCGTGCTGTTCACCACCGCCGACAGTGTCATCAGCTGGAGCCGGCGGTCGGCGCTCTGGCCCGAGACCTTCGGGATTGCCTGCTGCGCCATCGAGATGATCTCGGCCGGCTGCGCCCGCTACGATCTCGACCGCTTCGGCGTGGTGTTCCGGCCTTCGCCGCGCCAGTCCGACGTGATGATCATCGCCGGCACGGTGACGCGGAAGTTCGCGCCCGTCGTGCGCCGGCTCTATGACCAGATGCCGGAGCCGCGCTGGGTCATCGCCATGGGCACCTGCGCGATCTCGGGCGGGGTCTACAACACCTACGCCGTGGTGCAGGGGGCGGAGACTTTCGTGCCGGTGGACGTGCATGTGCCCGGCTGCCCGCCGCGGCCCGAGGCGCTGATGCATGGCATCCTTCTGCTTCAGGAGAAGATCAAAAAATCCCGGGCGCTGGCCGGGACGCCTCTGGAACGGATCGCAGCGTCATGAGCGGCGAAGCCCCTCTCATCCCCGCTACGATCGCGGAGCGTTTCAGCGGGGGGATCGACGACCTCGGCTTCGCGCACGGTGTTCATGCCTTCGCCGCGCCCTCCGGAATGATCGTCGATCTCTGCCGGTTCCTGAAGGAAAACACTACGCTGAGGTTCGATTTCCTGTCCGACATCTGCGGCGTCGATCACTACCCCGACACACCACGCTACGAGGCGGTGTACCACCTCTATTCGCTGGCCAACAAATGGCGCATTCGCATCAAGTGCGGGCTCGGCGATCCGCCGCGGGTCCCGTCGGTGACGGGGGTCTGGCGGACCGCCAACTGGCACGAGCGCGAGGCCTGGGACATGTATGGCATCCGGTTCGAGGGCCATCCAGACCTGCGCCGGATCTACATGTGGGAAGGCTTCGAGGGCTTTCCGCAGCGCAAGGACTTTCCGCTCCGGGGCTACAAGGACACGCTGAACCCGTTTGGCGCGGAAGGCCCGCCGCCGACGCAGCCCGATCTCGCCACCAAGGACATTCCATAAGGGAGGCCGTTCGACGCCGGGAAGTGAGATGACCGAAGTCACGGAACTGAGCAGGCCGACAGGTGAAGCGCTCGACACAAAGGAGGTGCTTCTCAACCTCGGCCCGCAGCATCCCAGCACGCATGGGGTGCTGCGGCTCGTCCTTGAGCTGGACGGCGAGTATGTCGCGCGCGTGGACCCACACATCGGCTACCTCCACCGCGGCACCGAAAAGCTGGCCGAGAGCTTCACTTACACCCAGATTTTTCCGCTAACCGACCGGCTCGACTACCTCTGCCCGCCCTCGAACAACCTCGCTTTCGCGCTAGCGGTGGAGAAGCTCCTGGGCATCGAAGCGCCGATCCGCGCGCAGTATATCCGCGTGCTGATGGCCGAACTCGCGCGGATCTCCGGTCACCTCCTGATCACCGGCGCGTTGCCGATGGATCTGGGCGCCATGACCGCGTTGGTTTACGCCATGCGCGAGCGTGAAATGATCATGGACCTGTTGGAGATGATCAGCGGGGCGCGGATGCACACCTCCTTCTGCCGGGTCGGGGGTGTGCGCGAGGACCTGCCCGACGGGTTCTTCCCCAAGATCAGGGAGTTCTGCGACATCTTCCCGAACCGGATCCGCGACTATGAACGGCTGGTCGAGAACAACCGGGTGTTCCTGAAGCGCACGCAGGGGATCGGCGTGATCTCAGCCGAGGACGGTATCGACCTTGGCCTGAGTGGCCCGAACCTGCGGGCCTCGGGCGTCGACTGGGACATCCGCCGCGACGAGCCTTACGAGATTTACGACCGGCTGGCTTTCAACGTCATTACCCGCGATGAGGGCGATTGCTACGCGCGCTGGCGATGCCGCGTCGAGGAGATGCGCGAGAGCGTCCGGATCATCGAACAGTGCCTCGACCAGATGCCCGAGGGGCCGTTCCAGATCGACATGCCGACGATCGCTTTCCCGGTGGACAAGGACAGGGTGCACTGCTCGATGGAGGCGCTGATCCAGCATTTCGACCTCTCGGCCTATGGCTTCAAGGTACCGAAGGGCGAGGTCTATTCGGCGATCGAGGCGCCAAAGGGCGAGCTCGGGTTCTACATCATCAGCGACGGGTCGCAAAAACCGTTCCGGATGAAAGTGCGGGCGCCGTCATTCGTCAACCTTCAGGGACTGTTCGGGGTCAGCAATGCCCGCTACCTGGCGGACATGATCGCCGTGCTGGGCAGCCTCGACCCTGTGATGGCCGAGGTAGACAAGTAGCAGGGGATTTGACGCGATGAACATGCGCGAAAAGATCGAGGCGGCGGCGGCGCGGTATCCCGACCGGCGCTCGGCGATCATGCCCGCGCTTCTGATCGCGCAGAAGGAACATGGCCACCTGCCCGGCCCGGTGTTGGAAGAGGTCTCCGACATCCTCGGTGTCGAGCGGGTCTGGGTCTACGAATTGGCGACCTTCTACACCCTCTTCCACACCGAGCCGGTGGGTCTGTTCCACCTGCAACTCTGCGACAACCTCTCCTGCCTGCTGCGCCGATCCGAGGACCTGCTGAGGCATCTGGAGACTGTGCTGGGGATCGAAAAGGGCGGCACGACCCCGGACGGGCTGTTCACGCTTTCGACCGTCGAATGCCTCGGCGCTTGCGAGATGGCCCCGGTGATGCAGGTCGGCGACGACTATCACGGCGACCTCGACATTGCGCGGATCGACGCGCTCTTGGACAGGCTGCGCGCGGCGGCGGGGCAAACGACTGGCGCCGAACTCGCCGCCGCAGGGCCGCCGGGTGAGTAGCCGCCATGTTCGAACCGGTCCTTCTCAGAAACATGGACGTGCCGGATGGCCATCTGCTTTCGAGCTATGAGGCCCGCGGCGGCTACCAGGCGCTGGCGAAGGCGCTGCGCGAGCACACGCCCGACGAGATCATCGACCTCGTCAAGCAATCGAACCTGCGCGGTCGCGGCGGCGCCGGATTCCCGACCGGGTTGAAATGGAGCTTCGTGCCGAAACGGGCCGACAAGCCGAAATACCTGTGCTGCAACGCCGATGAGGGCGAGCCCGGCACGTTCAAGGACCGGATCATCATGGAGCGTGATCCGCACCAGCTGATCGAGGGCATGGTGATCAGCGCCTACGCGATCGGGGCGAAAACCGCCTATGTCTACATCCGCGGGGAATACGTGCTGGCGATCCACCGGCTGAAGCAGGCGATCGCCGAGGCCCATGCGAAGGGTTATCTGGGAACACGGATTCTGGGCTCGGATTTTAATTTCGTCGTGCACATCCATTGCGGCGCCGGCGCATATATCTGCGGCGAGGAGACGGCGATGCTCGACTCGCTGGAAGGCAAGCGGGCGCAGCCCCGTCTGAAACCGCCATTTCCGGCGGTCGCGGGGCTCTACGCCAGCCCGACCGTGATCAACAATGTCGAGACGCTGGTCTGCGTGCCGCATATCGTGGCGCGGGGGCCGGACTGGTTTCGCAGCATCGGCCCTGACAAGAGCCCCGGTCCCAAGCTTTATTGCCTCAGCGGGCACGTGCGGAACCCGGGCCTTTACGAACTGCCGATGGGCATATCGCTGCGTGAACTGGTCGAGGACCGCGCGGGCGGGCCGCCGCCGGGGCGCAGGATCAAGGCGGTGATCCCCGGCGGGGTCTCGGCGCCGCTGATCCCGGAGCGCGGGCTGGATGTCGGGATGGACTTCGACTCGCTGGCTGCGGTCGGCTCGATGCTTGGCTCGGCCGGAGTGATCGTGATCGACGACTCGACCTGCATGGTCAAGGTCGCCACCCGGATCATCGAGTTCTTCCACCACGAGTCCTGCGGGAAATGCACGCCTTGCCGCGAAGGGCTGAACTGGGTGGTGAAAGTGCTGCGCCGGGTCGAGGCAGGGCAGGGCGCGCCGGACGATCTGGAACAGCTGGAAGCGCTCTGCAAGGGCATTTTCGGCAACACGTTCTGCGCTCTGGGCGACGGCGCGGCTATGGGGCTGCGGGCGGCACTGGCGCATTTCGAGCATGAATTCGTCGCCCATATCGAGAAGGGCAGGTGCTCGTTTCACTAAGGAGCGCGCAGGGAGAAGGCCGCAAGAAGTCATGGTTAGCGTCACGATCGATGAACAAACGCTGGAAGTGGAGGCAGGCTCTACGGTGCTGCAGGCTGCCGAGCGTTTGGGCATCGAAATCCCGACCTTCTGCTATCTGAAGCGGCTGCCGGCGCTGGCCTCCTGCCGCATGTGCCTGGTGGAGATCGAAGGGCAGCGGCGGCTGCAGCCTTCCTGCGCCACGGCGGTCACCGACGGCATGGTGGTGCGGACTAACACGCCGCTGATCGACGAAACGCGCTCTTCCATGCTCGACATGCTGCTTGCCAACCACCCCCTCGACTGCCCGATCTGTGACAAGGGCGGCGAGTGCGAGCTTCAGGACATGGTGATGGCATACGGGCCCCGGGAAAGCCGATTCCGCGATGCCAAACGTGTGTTCCACTCCGAGGACATCCGTCTCAGCCCCGTCATCATCATGAACGTCAACCGCTGCATCCAGTGCCAGCGCTGCGTCCGGATGTGCGAGGACGTGGTCGGAGCGGTCGCCTTGGGCACCATCGAAAAAGGCATGGATACCGCCGTCACCGGCTTCGAGGGCAGTCTCGCGAGTTGCGACCAGTGCGGCAATTGCGTCGAGGTCTGCCCGGTCGGCGCGCTGATGAGCTTCCCCTATCGCTACAAGGCACGGCCCTGGGATCTGGTCGAGACCGACACGGTCTGCCCGCATTGCGGCACCGGCTGCCAGCTCACCGTCGGCGCGCGCAAGGGCGAGTTCATGCGGGTCCGCTCGAAGTGGGAGCATGGCGTCAATCGCGAAACGCTCTGCGTGCGGGGGCGCTTCGGCCTCGACTTCGTCGGGAGCCGGGACCGGATCAAGCGGCCGATGATCCGTCGTGACGGCGCACTGGTTCCGGTTTCCTGGGACGAAGCCGGGGGCTACCTGTGCCGGCGCCTGTCGGCGGTCGAGAGCAAGGCTGCGGGCGGGCTGGCCTCGCCGCGCCTGCCCAACGAGGTGCTGTACCAGTTCCAGAAGTTGATGCGGACGGTATTCCGGACCAACAACATCGACTGCTCGTCGCGCTGGTCCACGCCCTTCGATACGCTCGGCCCGTTGGTGGCGGGCTTCTACACCCGCGCGCCGCTGGAGGAGGTGATAGGCAACGACTGCGTGCTTGTCGTCGGTGGCAACGTGACCGACGAAAACCCGGTCACCGAATACCTGCTGCGAGACGAGGCGCGGCGGCGGCAGACCACGTTGATCATGCTCTCGGCGCGCCCATCCCGGCTGGATGCCGATGCCCCAGCGGTCGTTCGCGTTGCGCCGGGCGCTGAGGCCGCGAGCCTCGCCGCGATGGCAGCGGCGCTGGTCGCGGGAGCCGGTCAGAACTCGGTGGGCGAAGTTATTGCGGACATCGATGCGACAACCGGAGGGCCAGCAGCGACCACCGGCAGCGACGGGCCGGACCGTCTGGCCGCCCTACTGTTGAAAGGTCGAAGCGTCACCGTGCTTGTCAGCGCCGACCTCTTGAGGCTTTCCGAAGCGCGCGCAACGCTGCAGCAGCTCACCAACCTGTTGCGGGTTCTCCGCGTGCTCGGCAAGGGCCCAGCGATGCAGTTCCTCTTCGACCGAGCCAACCAGCTAGGCGCTTGGGACATGGGGGTTCTGCCGGCGGTCCTGCCGGGGCTGCGCCCGGTCGGTGATCACGCGGCGCGCACAGCTCTCATACGGGCTTGGGGCGCCGAAATTCCGCCTGAGGCGGGCGCGGATATCGACGCTATGCTGGCGCTTTGTAACGAGGGGCGCATAGGCGCGCTCTATATCGCCGGAAGCGACCCTCTGATGACCTATCCCGACCGTGAGTTCGTCAAGCGGGCGCTTGGCGCCGCCGATCTTCTGATCGTGCAGGACACCTTCCTCACCGATACGGTGGGCGTGGCCGATGTCGTCCTGCCCGCGGCGGGTTATGGAGAGGAATCCGGCACGTTCACCAACAACGAGGGCCGGATCCAGGCGGTCCGCAAGTTCCGCGAACCCGCCTTCGAGGCGCGGGGCAATTTGGCGATCTTCGACTTCGTCGCCGCGCTCCGCAGCCAGGCATGGCAGCCGTCGATGCAAGGCGAAATCTTCGGCGAGATAGCTCGGCTGGTTCCCGCCTACCGGGGGTTGACGCAGGAAGGGCTTGGCGCCGACGGAGCATTCACCACGGCGGACCCGACGCCGCCGGCTGGCGAGTTCTTCGCCCCCCCGCCTGCCCCGAATGCGACCGACCGGCTCATGCTGGTCACCGGCAACTGCCTGTTCCACAATGGATATCTTTCCGAACGCTCGGAGATCCTGAATACGGTGGCGGATGACCCATATGTTGAGATGAGCGCGTGGGACGCCGCAGAGCTTGGCCTTTCGGATCGCGATCAGGTGATCGTACGATCCACCCAGGGCGAACTGAGGGCGCAGCTCAAGGTCAACAGACATTTTCCCCGGGGCCTCGTGTTCGTGCCGGAAAACTATAGAGACTTGCGTCTCAACAGCCTTATGCGGCGGGGCGAATACCCTTGTCCGGTGGAGGTTCAAAAGGCGCACGCTGCCTTCGCCACCGGAGTCGGGGGGCGCCCTGAAAATCACGGCCGAGGCATTGCCGAGCTTCCGGGCAGTTCACCCTAGTCGGGTTTGCATCCTCAGTGATAAGGGGTCCCGGCAATGTAATCGCTCAACGCTTGCTCGGTACGGAGCAATTCGTCGAGCCGGTGCTTGACTACGTCGCCGATGCTCACCACGCCGACAGAAGCGTCGCCATCCATGACCAACACATGGCGCGTGCGTCGTTCGGTCATGAGCGACATCACAAAGGGCAGCAAATCCTGTGTCGAACAGGTCACCACACTGCGGTTCATGATGTCGGCGACCCGCATTGTGGGCGCCTCGATTCCGTATTCAGCCACCGCATGGCAGCAGTCCCGCTCCGACAGCGTGCCCAGGCATTCCCCGGGCGAACGGCTGACGACCACGAATCCGATGTTGTTGTCCCGAAACAGCCGCAGGACTTCTACGACCGTCTGATCTGGTGCGACCGAGATGAGCTCGGGAG
This sequence comes from Mesorhizobium escarrei, assembly GCF_935825525.1. Taxonomy (GTDB): domain Bacteria; phylum Pseudomonadota; class Alphaproteobacteria; order Rhizobiales; family Rhizobiaceae; genus Mesorhizobium; species Mesorhizobium escarrei. The sequence goes on along the minus strand of NZ_CAKXZT010000173.1, from coordinate 6,596 downwards.
ATTTGGTCTTCAAGATTTGGCGGACAAGCATCTGAGCCTCCTGTCTGCGCGCTCCGGCTTGACGGCTGCCGCGTTCACGTTCGGCGGATATTCTGCCACCAGTCGTATCCCTGCGGCTCGCTCGTCTCGACCAGCACGTCCTGTTCGGTGTTCAGGCGCGCCGCGACCACACCGCCGCCGGTCGTCGCCTTGCCCGGTTTGCCGAGCAGATCGTCACGTCCGACCACCAGGTCACGCGAGGAAAAACTCGAGAATTCGTACTGTTGGCCAAGCGCGATCGCGTCCGCCGGGCAAGCGTCCTCGCACAGCCCGCAGAATAGGCACCGGGCCATGTCGATCTCAAATTTTGCCGGGCGCCGGTTGCCCTTCTCGTCCTCGTAGGGGATGACTTCGATGCAGTCGCAGGGACAAATCCGCGCGCAGAGTTCGCATGCCACACATTTGATTTCGCCCTCCTCGTCGCGCTTCAGGAAGTGATGCCCGCGGTAACGCGAATAGGGCAACCATTTTTCCTGATCCGGATACTGCATGGTCACGGATCTGGAGAACATATAGCTGAAGGTCAGCGCCAGGGCGTCCCCCAGATCGGCGAAGAACGCCCAGCCGATCCATGTTCCACTTCTGTCCACTGCGCGCGACATCGCCGCCTCGCTACGGAGCCGCTGCGGTTCCTAAAGGAAAGCGACGCCGGTTATGATTATGTTCGCCAATGACAGTGGAAGCAAGACTTTCCATCCAATCGCCATCAGTTGGTCGTAGCGATAGCGCGGAAATGTGAAGCGGAACCACATAAACACATAGAGAAAGAACGCGACCTTGAGCACGAACCAGAGGAGCGGCGGCAACGGGATCAGGACGCCATTCCAGCCGCCGAAGAACAGGATGACCGACAGGACCGACACCAGTAGCATAATGGCGTATTCGCTGACCATGAAGAACGCAAAGCGGATACCGCTGTATTCAGTATGGAACCCGGCCCCCAGATCGCCTTCCGCTTCCGCCAGGTCGAAGGGAATGCGTTGCGCTTCGGCCAGCCCGGCGACGAAGAACACGAAGAAGCCGACCGGTTGGTAGACGATGTTCCAGACATCGGCCTGCGCCCGCACGATCTCGAGCAGGCTCATGGATTGCGCCAGCATTACCACGCCGATGACCGCGAACCCCATCGGGATCTCGTAGCTGATCATCTGCGCGCAGGTCCTGAGGCTGCCCAGGACCGCGTATTTGCTGTTGGCGGCCCAGCCGCCGAAGATGACGCCATAGACCTCGATCCCGATCACCGCGAAGACGAAAAGGAGCGCCACGTTCATGTTGGAGACGTAGAGCGTGATCTCGGCGCCGAGGACCGAGACGCTTTCGCCGAAGGGGATCGCGACGAACACCACGAAGGGCGGGGTGAGCGCCAGGATTGGCGCCAGTTTGAACAGGAAGCGGTCGGCTTCGGCCGGGATGTGGTCTTCTTTGGTTAGGAGCTTGATTCCGTCCGCCACTGGCTGCAGCAAGCCGTGCCACCCCACGCGCATCGGCCCCATCCGCTGCTGCATGTGTCCGGCGATCTTGCGTTCGAGCCACGTCAGCGGCAAGGGCAGCAGCAGCAGGATCGCAATCAGCAACGCGACCTTGAAGGCGATCAGGCCAAGGGCGAAGACAAGTTCCATAATCCGCAGCTACTTGTTCAACGGGTTGAGACTTACGACACTGAGCACTTGCGCTTGTCCGGCTTCGCGGGAACGGCAGTCTGCCGGCGGCGACGCAACTTGTGCAATGGTATCACAGTCTTACCGTTGCTGGCCACACGGTGTGTGTCGCTTGGGACCCAAACGGACTCTGTCGCAAAGCTTTCTTTGCCCCTCTATCGCGTCGCGAGAAGTGGTTAGCTGACGGCGTGGGTCGCCACGCTCTCCGGCGAAGCCGAAATGATCCGCGCGCCACGGCTGGCAGGGGGATGAAGAAATTCGCTCCAAGAGCGATGGTGTCGGCGATGCGGTGTGCTGGCGCACCGAGTGGAAGTGCTACCGCCCGCCGGTTTTGCCGGCGCACGGAGAATGTTGGATTGCAGTTCCCTCCCCTCTACCACCTTTCCCCACACTCCCTTGACGCCGTTGGGGAAGGCATTCTCGCCCAGAAGTGCGGTGTGACGCCCAGCGATTTCGACTTCAATTCCGCCGATCCTCGATGGATCTCGAAACACAGTAACGGTTTCGATCAAGTCCTGCATCGCCTCTGAAGATTCGGAATCGCCAGCCACAATGCCTTTGGCAAGCCCGTTTGAAGTTGGTTTAGTTGTTCCTCGTAGCGTGCCAGCACCGCAGGATGCAGCGCGATGACACCGGTCGCCGCGGGCACCTTGTCCAGCTCGGCCACAACGCACTTACGCTCTTCATTGAGCGTCGTTGATTGCGGCCCCAACACGGCTGGGTCGCCATGGCAATTGCTGCAGCAACGTTGAGAATCGGGACTTCGCCGGCTCCTTTCGTGCCGAGTGGGCCGCGCAAGGTCGATGACGACTGCCTGATGGAGCTCAGATGGTTCTATGACCGGCGCGACCTAGCCGAGGTCAAGCGCGACCTGGCGCAGTGGATCGCCAAATGGCAGGCCAAATACCCGAAATTAGTGAGCTGGGTAGAGGACAGCATCGAGGAGACGCTGAGTTTCTATCGGCTGCCGCTTGCCCATCACAATCACATGAAGTCGACGAACATGCTGGAGCGGCTGAACCAGGAGATCAAGCGGCGTAGCCTGGTCGTCCGCATCTTCCCCAGTCAGCAGAGCTGTCTGCGACTGGTTCGGGCACTGGCGGTGGAGATCCACGAGAACTGGCTCGAGGCGACCCGCTACCTCAATATGGATCATTTGCGCGAGCACAAGAAGGAGAGCCTGAGGGCATTGGCCGCCTGAGACGCGGCCGCCATGTCCGCCGCTCCGCTAAACACGGGGGCTGCGCGGCGGAAACGCCAACGTCACCGCTGAATGCCACGCCATTTTTGCAGAACTTGACGCACACAACTTGGCGGGACTTTCTAGTCAAACCAACCGTCCAGCCTGGAGCGCGGTGTACGAATTGGGCGCTCAAGCCTTCTGCGATGCACCACTCCCCCGACGAACACAGCATTCGTTCGCACGATGCCATTACATTAGCTTGCGCGCATATCATTCGCGCCGGCGACCGTCCCTCGCGTCTGCCCGCCGGTCAGAACCCGACGTCTGTAGGTCTACCCCGAAAAGGCTGTCGGGCCGCTCGAAGCCATTGTGGAGGAATACCCATAAAAGTGACTATATTGGCAAACTATGCGCCCCATGCTTACAAAGGATTGATACAGGGCTCAGACCGGGAAGCTGCAATCAAGGCGCTTTTTGAAAGCGTTGGCGGCAAGGTGGCCGGCGTGATGTTTACTCGCGGCGCGTATGATATCGTCATCAATGCTGAGGTTCCGGACCAGGCCGCTGGGATGGGCCTAGCCCTGGCGGTGCGGGCAAGCGGCTCGGTGACCGACCTCATTGTTCTCGAAGAGCTCGACATGAAGGCGGTGCTCGCGGCTGCCAACAAGGCTGTCGGCGTTTACACGCCCGCCGGCTGATTGGCCTGACAGTACATTGAAGGCAGCACGGTTTCGATTGAACGCGCCGTGCTGCCGAATCTCAAAGCAAGAAGGGGCGGCGACGGTTTGCCCACGATTGACGCGTTGAAAGCCAAGCTTTTCGGCGTGCTGCAGCTTAGCGGACAGGCAAAAATCAGCGAAGCCGATCTTTGCGTGCCGCTAAGCCAGGCTCCGTCGCCCGAGCAAATGACGTCGTCGCGCACACATGCCTGAGTGAAGCTTTTATTCCCAGACGAATCTTTGCCGCAAGGACGCGAGCGGCCCGTTGCATATCGGATGACGGGCGGGGTGAAAACTTGCCAAGGCCGCTCCGCGCCGGGTCGGCGCGGGCGTCATTCGGAACTTTTCTATTTGCGGGGATTTCCGATAGCCTAGACCAATCAGGCGACCTTGAGATCCTTCATCGCCTTCTCGTAGACGTCCTTGATCGGCTTGGATACATCTTCGGCGGCTTTCGTCGCCGCCGCCTGAAACTCCTTGCCCTGTTCGACGGTCTTTTCCACCTGCTTGCGCAAGAAGGCGGTCTGTAGTTCGATGAACTCGGAGGGCGATTTCACGGCAACCAGGGCTTCGAGGTGAGAAAAGCTGGCCTCAGCATTTGCGCGCAGCGCGGCGATCGTCTTCAGCGACAGCTCATTGCTAGCGGTCTTGGCTGTTTCGAAGGATGACTCGAGAGCCGTCTGGGTTGCCTCGGCGCCGGTCGCCAATTTCGATAAGGCTTCTTTCGACTGCTCGACGCCCTTTTCGGCGACAGCGCGGAACTGATCGGTTACCTCGTCAACGGTCGGGAGTTCTACGTTCTCGATGATTTCAGCGGTTTTATCAGCGGTCTTGGTCATAGTTTCCATCCTTTGCGGTGGGCGGCCTTTCACAAAAGCCGCCTCGTTCATTTAGGAAACTGACGTTACGGCATCTGTAGTGCATTGCAATATTTTTGTGCGCCGCACCATGCCTTTTTGCCCCAGCCTTACCGCGGGAGGGGTCGCGAAGCCTTGGACCTGCTGATTGAGGCAGTTGCCGTCGAAGAATTCAGACAACCACCCCAAAACGCCGAGGTGCTAAGGTTTCCGATTAGGCGCCGCTTCTGAGGCGAACTTCCATGGCCGTCCCCCAGAACGCAGAAAAGCTCGGCGTGAACCGAGACGGGCAATCGCACGTCCGCAAAGCACGCCCGTAGGCTCATCTCGTCATCGCCACGAAGGTAATGATAGGCTCAATCTCATATCCGTTTCACCACAAGGCCATCATGGGTGCGGGCCAAACGCACCGCCAGGAGTGTCGCAGGCCACACCTTAAGCATCGACCTTCTTCAGCTCCGAGAGCCGCACAAAGCCGTTCTGGCTGCGGAATGTCAGTGTCGCATCCGTACTTTGCGCCTGGGCGATTCCCGAGATAACGTGATCGCCGGTGTCGTAGACCGTACGCTGCCCGGCATCCTCGATGACCAGTCGCCGCGTGTCAGGATAGATCGCGTAACGCAAATGGTTCTGCGATCCGGTCGATGAGGGTGTGCCGAGTCCGCCCGGCCAACTTTCAGGTACCTGCTGCTGCGATCTATAGCTCACTTCGGCAGGTTCACTATGGGCGACCTCAGGATTCTCCCGTAGATAAGCTGCTAGATCGGTGGCCACCGCGTTCAGCTTCGCCCTCAGCGCATCGTTGAACATGTCGCCGACCATTGTCATGCCTGATGACCACTGCGACATGCCGCCGAATTCGGCATGGCTGAACTGCGCCATGGAACCGCCGCCCGAGCGCAGGGCACGCAGCACGGTTTTTACCGCGTCCCTTGACAACTCGTGCCGCGCCGCAAGCCGCGCGATCAATGCCGTCTCTTTGAGATCATCCATCTGTACTGCCTCCCTCTTTTCGCCATTTAACACTGCGATAGGGACATCGTTCCACATGCCCTAACCACCGAGCAGGCCAAGGGGCAATTACAGCCCTTGCCAACGGGCCAACGCGTGTAGGCCGACATCTTTTCCGCCTTTGACGGCATGGCCTCAACGAGGCACTCTGGGCGACCAAGATATGTGCAACGAGCACCTACCACAGTTTGCGGCCGCGCGCCTGCCCTGAGCGGAACGTTCGAGTTCCACGCCGCCTTTTATGCAACTTTACATTGTAGCAGCTAAGTTAAAATGTCCGGATCTGGCAAAGTAGGAATGTCGCCCCTGCATTTGCCTTGCCAATCTCCTCGCCTTCGAGCGCACAGGAGATTGCAGGTTGGGACTGGTTCTGATGAGCGAACGCGAGCTGCAGCGGATTGAGGTTCTGTCGAGGGTTAGTGAGCGAAGAATGACCAGCGCCACGGCTGCGGGTTTGCTCGGCGTCTCGGCCAGGCAAGTCCAGCGGCTAATGAAGACGTTTCAGTCTGAAGGCGCGCCGGCTCTTTGCCACAAGGCGCGTGGCCGTCCCTCCAACAACCGCATTCTTGATGGCGTTCGCGACTTTGCGCTGAAACTGATTCGGGAGCATTACGGCGATTTCGGTCCAACGCTGGCGCGCGAGAAGCTGCTTGAGCGGCACCAGCTTGCGGTAAGCAAGGAGACGTTGCGCAAATGGATGACGGAGGCGGGCATCTGGACATTGCGCCGTGAGCGCAAGCGCCGGCTGCACCAGCCGCGCGGCCGGCGCGACTGTCTAGGCGAGATGGTGCAGATCGATGGCTCGCATCACTGGTGGTTCGAGGAGCGCGGGCCCAAATGCGCCCTGCTCGTCTTCATCGACGACGCGACCGGCCGGCTGCTGCATCTGCGCTTTGCCGGGTCGGAGAACACGTTTGACTACTTTCACGCGGCGAAGTCCTATCTGCAGGCATGGGGCAAGCCGTTGGCTTTCTACAGCGACAAGCACGGTATCTTCCGGACGACGCATGGTTCCAAGTTGGATCGCGGCAGCGGCCTGACGCAATTCGGCCGGGCGCTCTATGAGCTCAACATAGACATCATCTGCGCCAACTCCCCACAGGCGAAGGAGCAGGCATCACGATGCACC
>NZ_CAKXZT010000172.1 GCF_935825525.1 Mesorhizobium escarrei | reverse complement strand
CGCTGGCGCGCGCACTCGATTGCCTTCTCGATCAGGAAATAATGGATTGGGAGGCGATCATCGTCGACGACGCCTCCGCGGACGCCACCGCCGCGATCATCGCCGGCTATGTAGAGCACGATGCCCGGTTTCGGACGTTGAGCTCTTGCGCGTATAGCGCCGCCGGCGCGCGCAACAGCGGGATTTCGACAGCGCGCGGACGCTGGCTCATGTTCCTGGATGCGGACGATTGGGTGGACGCCAGCTTCCTTGCGAAAATGCTGGCCGCACTTGAAGCCGCGCCCGATGCGGTCGCCGCCTATTGCGGTTCCCGGCGGGTGATGCCCGATGGCGAACTCACCCCGCCGAGCATCCCGACAGAGGTTGCGACCCAGCCCTTCGAAACATTCGCCCGCCGGTGCGCCATCCGCACTCACGCGCTGCTCGTCGACCGGAAGACAATTGTCGAGTTGGGCGGCTTCGATGTTTCGCTGCGCACCTGCGAGGACTGGGATCTGTGGCAGCGCCTCGCACGTCTAGGCAAACGTTGGGTGATGGTCGACGAGCCGCTCGCTTTCTATCGGGCCAGCCCGAACTCGCTCACTCGCAATTCGATGCAGATGCTGGCAGATGCGGAAATCGTGATCGCCCGCGGCTTTTCTCCTGATCCCAGGGTCAAACACCCCGCGTCGGCACACGCCAATGGAGCGATCGAGGCGAGCGGCCACACCGCTTCCGAAGCACTCGCCTGGTTCGCGTTGTGGAACGCCGCGTCGGATTGCGGCAGCGGCCGCCGCTCGATCAGCCCGCAGATCCTGCGCGCGCTCCCGGCCGGACGTAAGTGGGCGCATGACATCGCCAGTGTGGTCTTCGGTGGCCTGATGGTAGGAAGCCTGTCAGTGCCAGCGCAATTGGCTGCCAGGTGGGACAGGTTCGGCGGCTCCCTCACCGAGTTGATCATCGAACTCGGCAAGGTCTGGGACGATCCCGTCGCGGGCCGCCGCGTCCAATATCAGCTTGAGCAGATGCTTCTCGACTTCGACGATCTTGCCACGCCGCGCAGGCTGGCGCGGACACT
>NZ_CAKXZT010000171.1 GCF_935825525.1 Mesorhizobium escarrei | reverse complement strand
GCAATCGAGTGCGCGCGCCAGCGTTACCTCCGCGTTGTGCGCAGGAACCACGATTGAAACCAAGGGATTATGCGCCACGCCGTCTTACCCGCCTGGTTCGAAGGTAGAACAAGAGTCCCGAAACATAGCCGGCGATTTCCTGCCAAAGGGAACGGTCCTTAGGGACACTGCGTCCAAACAGTCTCCTGCGAACTCTTCCGAGCCGCCGCGACGCCGCCATTTGGCTGCAGAGCGAGCTTGCTCCTGTCGTGCTACCGATGTTGGAAGCCTGGCGCAGCATTCGCATCCGTGCCGCCGAGCTTGGGCGCCAGCTGTCGCAGATGGACGTCAAAGCCAGGCATGCCGCATACTCATGTCGATTCCCGGAGTCGGCGCCATGACCACAAGCTACGGTCCCCGCCACCGTATGAGTGCAATAGCTATGGCAACCTGACGTCTTTTGCAATCGGGGGCGCAATGAATGCAAGCCCAATGAACCTTTGGTGTGAATGACTGCAGTGATTGGGACAATTGCTCCCCTCCTATCGACCGAAACGCCTCGATTCCGAGGTGCATTCTCGAACAGCCATTCTCCGTGCGAAAGAAGGCCTCCTTCTACCGTTGGGCCCGCATCGGAAGCTGATCGTCGCAGTATACAGCCGGATGTGAGACAGTATGTGAACCGCCAGACCACCTAATTTAGATACTTCTAATGAATCTGCGCTACTTAATTGCGCTCCAGTAGCTATAGCCTGACATTGTATTACTCATTTCGATAGTAGATTGCGTCCAATGGTCGACTAGATTAGCCGGTTATGGCTGCTATCACAAAGAGATGCGAGAGCGACACCAATCGGAACTCGTGCATTTGCTGCTAGTTCAAGAGATGTAAAAGGGACGCACGAATTGGCTTAAGTCAAGAAGATTCCGGCTTGCGAGCCGGGTATTTTGCTGACATGCTTGGGCGTTTTTTGAGTTTGCACTGTGGTAGGTGTTCAAATGAAGGGGCATAAGGATGGCTAAGGAATCTTCGAATACCGCTTCTTCAGCAAATAAAGCGGACGAGAATCTGAAAAGTAATGCAGACGGAAACGGGCTGGCCTTCATGGGGGTCCAGGCTCGCGAGGGCGGGGTCTCCGGCGACGCTGTAGGTGTCGACAAGATACGTGATCTGCTGTTCGGCAACCAGATGCAGGACTATGACCGCCGTTTTTCCAAGCTTGAAGAACGGTTCTTGCAGCGCTTCAAGGATGTCGAATCCGAGGCCAAGCGCAATCTTGAAATGTACGAGTCAAATGCAAAGAAGCAGGTCGAATCGCTCGCGGCGCAATTGCGTAACGAAAAGGATGCACGAGCCGAGGCCGACAAGGAGATTGACCGGAATCTTCGCGAGCAAAATCAGGCGCTTGAAAAGCAGGTGCGCGCGTTGTCGGATCAATTGAGCGAGCTTGAGCGCGAAGTTGCGGACCGGATAAATCGAAGCGATCAATTGCTGCGTGAGGAAATCAAGCAAAAGAATGAAAGCATGCAGATGCTGATGGAGAAAATGTTTTCCGATCTCAGCAACGTCAAGACCGACCGAAATCTTTTGGCTGGCCTGTTTGTCGAGGTTGCAAAATGTCTAAATCAGGATCCCGCCGGCAGCAAGAGCAACTCGGAGCGTAGTTGGAAAGTGAGTTGATCGGAACTTGACGTCGACCGTCGACCCAATCAGCCTTGCTCAAAAAGCAGCTTCGAACGATACAGAGATTGATCGCGAGGCTCTGGCTAGTCTTTTGGTCGAAATTGCCCGGAACGTTGATCCGGACTATCGTGCGCGTTTCGACGGAGTTCCAACCGCCGATCCTCGCATGGCAACGCTGCGCCAGTTGCTGGTCGGCCGCGAAATTTCCGAGCTTTCACGAGTTACGCACCTGCTCGACGAACCTGAGCAGCTTGCGTCTGCAGTTGGGGGTGTTCTCCCCAGTGCAGCCGCACGTGCGCCTTATGCGCAACTCGGCGAGGCCCTTGCGCCAGCTGTCGAGAGGGCCGTGCAACGGTCCATCCAGAAGAGCCCGCGTACGCTTACGGATATATTGTACCCGGTGTTTCTGCCGGCAATTCGCAAGTCGATCGGGGAAAAGATCGATCAGACCTTTCAGTCGCTGAATGAAACTTTAAGACATATATTTACCTGGCATGGGCTCAAGTGGAGATTTGAAGCTTGGAGAACGGGTGCAAGCTTCTCAGAAGTTGTTCTTAAGCATTCTCTTGTCTATCGTGTAGAGCATGTGTTTCTCATTAACCGCAATTCCGGGCTTTTGATTGCGCATGTAACTGCCGAAAATGCCACGAGCGAAGATCCTCAACTCATTTCTTCGATGCTTAGTGCAATTCAAGATTTTGTGAAAGACTCATTTAACGAGAAAGAACAGAGCGGCCTGGACACTATCCGTTTCGGGGAGCTTCGTCTCTGGTCAGAAGTTGGACCGTTTGCGACCTTGGTTGCGGTGATCCGAGGAAATCCGCCAGAGGAATTACATGAAATAGTTCGCGATGTGTTGTTTCGCATCCACGACGAATACTCACAGGCTTTAGAGCAGTTTGACGGCGACAGTTCGCAGCTGGCCGGCATAGAGACGCAGTTGCAGACCTGCGTTGAACTGAAGCAGGAGGACTCAAACCAGGGATTTCCGTGGCTGGTGGTGGCTGCAGTCCTGCTGGTTTTGATTCCGGCAGGCGGTTGGTTCTTTCTTTCCTGGCAATCCGGGCAACGCTGGCAGGCCTATGTGTCGCGAATTGAGGCCCAACCGGGAATCATCGTCGCCCAACAAACGGCGAGCGATGGCCAATTCTTTATTTCCGGCCTGAGAGACCCGCTTGCCGCCGACCCGCAGTCGCTGTTGTCCGGAACGCAGGTCGATCCCGCCCGCGTTCACTCACACTGGCAATTCTATCAGAGCCTTGAGCCGGAGTTCGTGCTGAAGCGGTTGACCGCGTCGCTGGCTCCACCGAAATCGGTTCGGCTTGCGATCGTCGAGGATCGCATCGTTGCCGAGGGTGAGGCTCCCGACACCTGGATAGATCGGGCACGCGCAGCGGCCCGACAGCTTTCGGCAGGCGGACCGGTATTCGACGTCTCCAAGGTCCAGGATGTGAGCCCCGAAGCACGCGCGGCGGAGCACTGGCAGACTTATGTGTCGCGACTTGAGGCCCAACCGGGAATCATCGTCGCCCAACAAACGGCAAGCGGCGGACACTTCTATATTTCCGGCCTGAGAGACCCGCTTGCCGCCGACCCGCAGTCGCTGTTGTCCGGAACAGGGGTTGATCCTGCTCGCGTTCATTCGCAGTGGCAATTCTATCAGAGCCTTGAGCCGGAGTTCGTGCTGAAGCGGCTAACGGCGTCGCTGACCCCGCCGAAATCGGTTCGGCTTTCGATCGTCGAGGATCGCATCGTTGCCGAGGGCGAGGCTCCCGACACCTGGATCAGCCGGGCGCGGGCCGCCGCCCAACAACTTTCGGCAGGCGGACCGGAATTCGACATCTCCCGGGTTCGTGATGTGAGCCCCGAAGAACGCGAGGCGGAGCGCTGGCAGGCCTATGTATCGCGACTGAGTACCCAACCGGGCATCATCGTTGCCGAACAAAAGGTGCGCGATGGCCAATTCTATATTGCCGGCCTGAGAGACCCGCTTGCCGCCGACCCGCAGGCTTTGCTGTCCGGAACGCAGCTTGATCCTGCCCGCGTTCATTCGCAGTGGCAATTCTATCAGAGCCTTGATCCGAAGTTCGTGCTGAAGCGGCTAACGGCGTCGCTGGCTCCGCCGAAATCGGTTCGGCTTTCGATCGTCGAGGATCGCATCGTTGCCGAGGGTGAGGCTCCGGACACCTGGATAGATCGGGCACGCGCAGCGGCCCGACAGCTTTCGGCAGGCGGACCGGTATTCGACTTCTCCAAGGTTCGTGATGTGAGCCCCGAAGCACGCGCGGCGGAGCACTGGCAGACTTATGTGTCGCGACTTGAGGCCCAACCGGGAATCATCGTCGCCCAACAAACGGCGAGGGGCGGACACTTCTATATTTCCGGCCTGAGAGACCCGCAGGCCGCCGACCCGCAGGCTCTGCTGTCCGGAACAGGGGTTGATCCTTCTCGCGTTCATTCACACTGGCAATTCTATCAGAGCCTTGATCCGAAGTTCGTGGTCAAGCGGCTGATGGCGTCGCTGACTCCGCCGGATTCAGTACGATTTTCGATCATCAAGGATCGCATCGTTGTCGTGGGTGAGGCTCCTGCCGCCTGGATAGATCGGGCGCGGGTCGCCGCCCAACAACTGGCCGCGGACGGACTCTCTCTAGAAATTTCCGAGCTGCGTGAGTTGACCCCTCAGAAACTCACTCATTTGAGGGAGGCTATTCAAGCGGTCGACATTTTCTTCGATTCTGGCAAGGCTGTACCGGGACCAGAGCAACTGCCGGTTCTCGACAAATTGGCAAATCAGTTGAAGGAATTGGCCAAGGACGCCCGCAAGGCAGGCGTAACAGCACAGTTCATGCTGACCGGCCATTCGGACGCCACGGGCCGTGAGACGGCCAACGTGTCGATCAGCGCCGCCCGCGCGGAGACAGTTCGTGCGCTTCTCAAGAAGCGCGGCGTCGATCCGGAATTGCTCTTGGTTCGCGGCGCGGGCACCTTTGAGCCAGCGGAAACTGAAAATAGCCGAACCGGGAGCTCCGCCAATCGCAGAGTTTCGGTTACGGTAAACTTCCACTAGGGCGGAGCCCGGGATATTGCAAAAGAAGATCTGCATGTTGGGCGGGTTCGCTGTCGGAAAGACGAGTCTGGTTCGCAGGTTTGTGCAAAGCATCTTTTCAGAAACCTACTTGACCACGGTGGGAGTGAAAATCGACAAGAAGAGTGTTGTACTGCCGGACAAAACCGTGGATCTGATTTTGTGGGATTTGGCCGGCGAAGACGATATCGGCTCATTCCGCGTCAGCTATGTGCGGGGCGCGAGCGGGCTCGTGCTTGTCGTCGACGGAACCCGCGCCGCTACCCTAGCCGTGGCGCTCACGCTGCGCGAGCGGGCCGAGGCCGAGTTCGGCGCTATGCCGTTTGTATTGCTGTTCAACAAATCCGATCTGGCCGATCGGTGGGCGATTTCGGACAATGAAATAAACGAATTGAGGCAACTTGGATGGCAAATCTATCTAACAAGTGCGCTTTCGGGTGAACATGTTGATGATGCGTTTCGTCAGCTTGCTTCGATGGTTGCTAAATAGACCATGCATGGATTGCCAAGAGAAGTCAGAAGCTGGATTTACGATTTCTTCTACAACGAGCACTCTGTCGCATATCTGAAAATTGACGCCCAGCTTTGCATCGCTGCAAAGGGCGGTAATGTTGAACATTACGGCCTATCATCACTTTGCGTTGGCAAGCCCGTAGCCGAGCAGCTTGAATTCATGGAAGGTTTGCTGCCTTGCCCGGAGCTTCCATATCATATGGCCATGGTCGAACTGCCCAGCGGGCGTGTAGCGGACCTTCATCTTTTTGCTGACAATGCCTGCGTATGGCTGCTCTTTCTTGACGCCACTGCCGAACGCGACAATAGGCAGCGGCTTCAACAGAAGGCTTATGAAATGACACTCCTGCAAGAGAGGGAGCGCCAACTCAACGAAAAATTACAATTGACGAACGAGGCGTTGAGGCAGAGCCAAGAGGGATTGTCGCGTGAATACCAGCGCGCCGAAAGCCTACTCCTCAACATTCTTCCAGCGTCGATCGCGGAGCGGCTAAAAGCGGACGAACAGATTGCAGACAGCCATGCTGACGTGAGTGTGCTTTTTGCCGACATCGTAGGCTTTACGGAAAGAGCGCGGAGCGTCGGAGCCGAGACAACGCTCGCTATTTTAAATTACTTCTTCAAGGCGGCGGATCTGCTCTCGGAACGATACGGCTGCGAAAAGATCAAGACAATCGGCGATTGTGTGATGGTGGTCGCTGGCCTGCCCGTCGCGCGACCCGATCATGCAGAAGCCCTTGCGCACTATGCACTTGAACTGCGGAAGGCGGTTAAGCGCGAACGCTTCGCAGGGGAACCGATAAGACTCAGAATTGGAATTCACTCAGGACCAATCGTCGCGGGCGTTATAGGCAAAAGGCGGTTTGCCTACGACCTGTGGGGCGAGACCGTTAATCTCGCCGCACGTATTCAAACGTCAGCGGAGCCCGATGAAATCCGTATTTCGGATGCAACTCGCAAATTGCTTGGACCAAATTTTGCTTGCGACCCACTCGCGGAAACGGAATTGCGGGGTACAGGTCGCGTGCGAATGTGGCGGCTCCCGGCCTGATTTGCCGCCTGGCAGTGCCGACCATGGAGCGCGCATTGCATCTCAAGTTAGTCAAGGTTTCGAATGTCCGCAGAGTGCGCGAAGCACTCGATAGCGATCACGTCGACCCGTCTAGGCCTTCCAATAACCTTTCATAGAGCCGCCAAACGCCCTCTGGCAAACCAGGTGGTTCTCCAGGAGCCAGTTTCGTGAACCTGGCCAGGTGCTTCATCTACGCAGCCGGAGCATCAACGGCCGCAGCCTGTGAATTGAAAAGCCCGCGCCTCCGGGAGAGGTCGCGGGCTCTGATCGGCGGGAGGATCCGATCTGGCAGCCTTTGTCTACGGGAATGATGCTGCGGAAGCCCGAACTTTCGTCGCTGGCCTGTGTTCCACACGGAAAACAAAAAAGCCGCCGCACAGGAATTGGTGACATAGCTGACGTTGCTGCTCGGCAAGACGCAGCAATCCTGCTAGGATCGGCGGTGGGAGGAGACGGGCATGCAATCGCTGCCGATAGCCCATCCTAGCGTAGTCAAGACGACAGCCGACGCATCGCTTCCACTCGCCTATTCCACCGCGACGCTCTGCTGGCTCCTGTCCGCCGGCGTCTACATCGCAGCAAAGTGGGTTGCCCCCGAGATGCCGCCTTGGGCGCTCTGCTTCTGGCGGCTGGCGCTCGCCTGCGCGACCCTGCTGCCTATCGTCCATCATCATCACGGGGCGATGCTCGCACTGATCCAGTCCCGGGCGATCGAGGTGCTGGCCATCGGCGCCATCGGGCTGACCCTCTGTCAGGGCATGATCTACACGGGCCTCAATTACACCGACGCGACGACCGCCGGCATCATCATGGCGCTGTCGCCGATCATGACCATGGTGCTTGCCCGCTTCGTGCTCGGCGAGCCCCTCGGCATCTGGAAGGCGCTTGGCGCGCTGCTCGCTCTGGTCGGGATGGTGGTGATCGTGGCGCGCGGCGACCTTACCGCGCTGATGCGGCTCCAGTTCAATCCCGGCGAGTTGTGGATCGTCGGCAGCGCGTTTTGCTGGGGCCTCTACACCGTGCTGCTGCGTCGCGCCAAATTCGCTATCGAACTGCTGCCGACGGTGGTCCTGCTGCTGGGAGCCGGCGCGCTGGCCGCACTGCCCCTCTATCTCTGGGAGCTGTTTTCCGGCGAGCGTTCGGCGCTGCATGCGAATGGTCTTCTGGCACTCGCCTATGTCGCTGGCCCGGGCGGCGCTCTGATGTATTACCTCTACAACCGCAGTGTCGGGACGCTTGGCGCCGGGCGCGCCAGCATGCTGCTCTATCTGCAGACTGTCTTCGTCGCCGTGCTCGCTTATCTTTTCCTAGGGGAAAGCTTGCACGACTACGACCTCGCCGGCGCCGCCTTTATCGTCGCCGGCCTGCTGCTCGCCACCGCGATCAAGCCGAGGCAGCGCACGGCGCATGTCGCGTAGGCAATACCTCTCCCGCTACTCGTCTCACCTTCTGAGATACAGCCATAGTGTCGTCGGCGCCAGGATCGCGGTCAGCGCCACCGGCGCGATCAGGGCGAGGACGACCTGACTGAGTGTCGCCCCGCCACCCATCAACCCGCGCAGCGCCGTCGTCATCAGCGACACCGGGTTGACTTCGACGAAGGCCCGCAGCCAGTCCGGCATGGTCCCGGGGTCGACCATGATGTTGGAGGCGAAGACGAGCGGGAACAGGAAGGTAAAGCCGAGCGTCATCACTGTGGTTGGCGTGCGGATCAGCAGGCCGAGCACGATGAATACCCAGCCCATGCCGAACCCGATGGCGATCAGCATGGCGAAGGCGGCAAGCACGCCGAGGATGCCCGCCTCCGGCCGGTAACCGAGGATCAGCCCGATGGCGAGGATGATCGAAGCGGCAATCAAATGGCGCAGGATGTCGCCCACCATCAGACCGGCGAACGGAGACAGCGACCAGATCGGCAGCGATCGGAAGCGGTCAAACAAGCCCTTGCCGAGGTCGGTCGACAATCCCATGCCCGAATAGACCGCGTTGAACACCACGGTCTGAACCAGGATGCCGGGTAGGAAGAACTGCAGGTATTCGCCAGGCGAACCGGCGAGCGCGCCGCCGAAGACGAAGGTGAAGAGCAGCGTGAACATGATCGGAGTCATCACCAGGTCGAAGAGTTGCTCCGGCACATGCTTGAATTTCAGCACCGCGCGCCATCCGAAGACCAGCGCATTGGAAAGGGCTGATGGAGTCCTCGGTCGGGCGACCCTTTGCAGCCGCTGCAGGGATGTCGCGTCGATCATGGCGTGTCGTCCTTCCGGCTTTCACCCAGGCTCGGCTGGCCCGTCAGCGCGAAGAAGACCTCCTCAAGGCTGGGTTGGCCCATGGAGAAATCCGACAGTTCGATGCCGGCGGCGACCAGGTCGGCCAGCGCCTCGTTGGCGGCCTTCGGCGTGCCGGCAAGGACGGAGAGTTCGGCGCCCTCGGCACTGCGTTGGACAGGGTGCTCCAGCCGGCGTTCCAGAATGGTCGCCGCCTGGTCCAGCCGCGCAACATCGGCGAGCGCGACATGGAGAAACCCGGAACCGGTGGCCGCCTTCAATTCGCGGCTGGTGCCCTCGGCAATCTTCCTGCCGTGGTCGATGACGGCGATGCGCGCTGCGAGTTGATCGGCCTCTTCGAGATATTGCGTGGTGAGCAGGATGGTGACGCCGGCCTCGGCGAGGCCGCGGATCATGCCCCAGACATCCTTGCGGGCGTTCGGATCGAGGCCTGTAGTCGGCTCGTCAAGGAACAGCACGCCCGGCGTGACGATCAGCGAGGCGGCTATGTCGAGCCGCCTTCGCATGCCACCCGAATAGTCCCTCACCTGTTTCGTCGCCGCTTCGGACAAGCCGAAAGCCGCGAGCAGGTCGTCCGCACGAGCTTTCGCGGCGCGACCGCGAAAACCCCAGAGTCGGGCGAGCAGGACGAGATTCTCCCGGCCGGTCAGGTCCTCGTCGAGCGAAGCGAACTGCCCGGTCATCGCGATTGCCGCACGGACCTCGTGCGGGGCCTGCACGAGATCGTGCCCCATCACGGTCGCGGAGCCGGCGTCGGGGCGCGACAGCGTCGCAAGCATCCGCATCAGCGTTGTCTTGCCGGCGCCGTTCGGACCCAGGATAGCGAAAATCATGCCGCGCGGCACATCGAGGTCGATACCATCGACTGCGCGCAGCTTGCCGAACGTTTTGACCAGGCCGCGGGCGGAAATGGCTGACTGGGCAAGACCCGTGGCGGGCACACCCATAGGAGAAGTATCGTTCATGCAATCATCCGGCAGTCGCAAAATGAAGGCCAACTTCGGCGCAATGGCTGCGCGTCAATTCCTCTGCAGGCGCACGAGCTTACCGTCTGGCTTGTCCTCATGCCAGAGGCTCCGACACCAACCTGGCAGCCGAGCTGAATCGCCGATCAGATCATATGTCGGCTACTCCCTTGGGGGCTTCTCACTCGATCACGGCGCAGGCCTGACGGTTTCCGGCATCACCGGCCGGCTGGCTTTTGTAGTCGTCCTGTCCGCCGTGGATCATCAATGCTTTGCCTCGTATCGCCGTGTCTCCACCATCCAGCTTGACCATGCTGTTGAAAACCTGGGCACGCAAAACGCCCTCGGCGCCGACCCGCTGATTTGGCATATCGCCCGCGTGCGGGCCTTTCCCGGTGAGGTATCCATGTTCGGCATTCGTCGGATTGAAGTGCCCACCGGCCGAGGCATGGCCGCTCTGATGGTCGCATTTTCCGGTCTCATGAACATGAAACGCAACCCATTCGCCCGCCGGCAGTCCCGTCACCTCCAACTCTATCAGCACGCCGTGTGCCGTCTCGGTCAGCGTGGCCGTTCCGATCTTCTCGCCAGCCATGTTGACGAATTCGGCTTTGGCGGTCGCGGTGTCCTGAGCCGCTGCAGGCATCGCGACCGCCAGCGCCAACCCTGCTGTTGCAACCAGTTTTTTCATCGACTCGTCCTCCGGTTGTCCAAGAAAGCCAAACATCAAAGGGGTCTCTTCGTTCCATTTGGGAATTGAGGTTTTGTCTCCGGCACGGCCGCCAGAGAAGCAACGTCGACAAGTTTTTCAATGTGCCTCAGTTTACACCCATTCGAAGAGTTGCGCGGTTTGCCAGCCCGCCAGCAATATAATGAGAATACCAACGAGCCTGAGAAGCGTCTTTTCTGCGATTGACTTCACTACCCATCCGGCCATCGGCGCTGCGACTACGCCGCCAAGGATCAAGCCCGCGACAGAGAGTAGATTTTCGGTTAGCTCTCCTGCCTCCTCCCAGTGGCCCGTTAGCACCGCAAACAAGAAGGTCAGAGACACCGAGAGCGTGATGAGGAACTCGCTGGCATTTACCGTACCAATAATGTAGCGGGGCGTCCCGCCAAAACCGAGAAGGCCCGTCGTTACGATGGGTCCCCATCCGCCACCCCCTGCCGCATCGAGAAATCCACCACCAAGTCCAAGCGGAGGTACCGCGCTTGCAGGGACCGGATTGCTTGGGAACCGCCGGAAGGAACGGAACAGGAGCCAAGCTCCGACGAGCGCAAGGTATGTGGTCACATATGGCTTCATGATCGCTCCCTCAAACGAGGTGAGCACAAAAGCGCCGAGAACGCCGCCGAGAACGCCAAATGGCATCAGCCGCCAGAAAAGCTTCCAGTCGATGTTGCGGTGATAGAGGTGAGCCGAACCCGAGGCGGCAGTGGTAAACAGCTCAGCCGCGTGAACTGAAGCCGAAGCGTGTGCAGGAGACACGCCAAACCCCAGCAGTGTTGTCGAGCAAACCACGCCGTAGGCCATGCCGAGAGCCCCGTCCACAGCTTGAGCTACAAACCCTACGAGCGCAAAAAGAAGAAATTCTTGCATTTGGCTCTCCAACAAAGCGCGGTCGTACTCGACGAAAGAGAAACCCGCTGCCGATAACGCATGCAATCTTCATGCTTCCACAACTCACCAAACGCCTAGCATCGATAATGGGACGACGAACGGGAAGCTGTCCACCCGATCGACGCCTTTCTCCGCACCCGCTGCGATCGAATAGCACTGCGACCACCTCCCCTGACCTGAGGTTTCACGGGCCGGACGCAGACTTGCAGCTCCACGGCATTTCTGTTTAATTGCCGCCATCCACAGGGGTGCTCCGTATCGTCGGGGCTGAGAGATGGGCTGCAAGCCCGTAAACCCTAGAGCTGATCTGGATAATACCAGCGGAGCGAGGCGGGCAATGTTTTCTGACGCACAGATTCCTCTTTATCCGATGCCCCCTCTTTATCCGATGCTCCCTCTTTATCGGATGATTGGCGATTTCGTCGGCGTCTCCGCGCTCGATGCGCTCGACCCATGCCGCGATCGGTTTCGCATAGGGACAGACGTTATTTCGACGCTGCCGGTCGGCCCGCTCGAAGGCCATGTGACGATCGAACTCGCGATCGACCTCGCGGTTTCGGCCAACGACCCGGCACCGCGCTGATCTTTCGCGCCAGACAGGTCTCGCATGTCCCAACCATTCTCCGCCACGCTACGAATCGCAGTCCTGTTCGGCAAGGTCGGACCGGCCTTGCTATCGGTCGGCACCCTGGTTTTGGCCTGGGAGCTCTATGCGCGTCTCTCGGGCATCTCGCCCACCACGCTGCCCGCGCCGTCACGCGTTCTCGCCCAGGCCATCCAGCAGCGCCAGGCGCTGTTCGACAACACCGTGCCGACGATCAGCGCCACATTGGCGGGTTTCGCCTGCTCGTTGGCCGTTGCCTTCATCCTTTCGGTGCTGATCGACTTCTTCAACCCGCTGCGCCGTGCGCTGTTCCCGGTGTTCATCATCAGCCAGACCCTGCCGCTGGTGGCGATCGCCCCGCTGGTCGTGCTCTGGTTCGGCTTCGGGCTGACGCCGAAGATCATGCTGGTCGCCCTCGTGACTTTCTTTCCCATGCTGGTCGCGCTGGTGCAGGGGTATGAATCGACGGATCGGGACATCTCGGCGCTTCTGAATTCGATGGGCGCTTCCCGCATGCGCATTTTCCGGCTGGCCCGCCTGCCCTCCTCGCTGCCCTATTTCTTCGCCGGACTGCGCATCTCGATCACCTATGCCGTGGTGGGCGCCATCTTCGCGGAATATGCCGGTGCGGCCAAAGGGCTCGGCATCTACATGCTCAACGCCAAGAACAATTTCCGGCCCGATCTCGTGCTGGCGGCCGTGCTGGTCAGCGCCTTGCTCACGCTAGCCCTGTTTGCTGCTACGGTGCTGATCCAGCGCGTCGTCATGCCATGGGAGCGGCTCGATGGCGCACGAAAATCATGAGCAGGCGGCTGGAGCTGCGCCAGGTCAGCAAGCGTTTTGGCGATATCGACGTGCTTGCCGGCATCACTCTGCATGTCGAGCCGGGCGAATTCGTTTCAATCCTCGGCCCCTCCGGAGCCGGCAAGTCCACGATCTTCAGCTTGCTGACGGGCGGTCTCGAAGGCCACGGCGGCGATGTCGACTTCGACGGGCGGCCACTGGCCGATACACGCCGACCGTTTGCCTTCATGCCGCAGCACGATGCCCTGATGCCGTGGCGCACAGTTATCGACAACACCGCGCTCGGTCTCGAAGTGCAGGGCATGTCCCGCAAGGCGGCGCGCGGCAAGGTGGCGCCGCTCTTCGGCGAATTCGGCCTTGCCGGCTTCGAGCAAAAATATCCGGCGCAGCTCTCGGGCGGAATGCGCCAGCGCGCCGCGCTGTTGCGGACCGTCGTGCAGGACCGCGCCATGCTGCTGCTCGACGAACCGTTCGGCGCACTCGACGCCCTCACGCGCACCGGCATGCAGCGCTGGCTTCAGACGATGTGGGACCGACACCGCTGGACCGTCCTGCTGATCACCCACGACGTGCGCGAGGCGGTCTTCCTGTCCGACCGCGTCTATGTGCTGAGCCGCCGCCCCGCCAGCGTGCTGCGCGAAATCGCCATACCTCTTCCGCGTCCGCGCAAGGATCTTGCCTCGCCGGAAGCCAGCGCCATCGAAGCCGACATCCTCAATACCCTGCTCGACCCACAGCCCGCCGAAAGGACATGACCATGCTTTCCAGACGCCTCTTCATCGCTGCCGCATTGATCGCCGGGCTCGGACCCGTCACGTCCGTCCGCGCCCAGCAGACTGTCACCGTCGCGCTCGACTGGACGCCGAACACAAACCATGTCGGGCTCTATGTCGCCCAGGCGAAAGGCTTCTACGCCGAGGCCGGGCTCGACGTGCAGATCCTGCCCTACAGCGACACTGCGGCCGGCACGCTGATCGCCAACCGCGTGGCCGATTTCGGCATACTGGGTTCCATAGGATTGTTTACCCAGCGCACGGCCGGCGCCGACCTCGTCGCCACCTACGCCATCATGCAGACGGAAACCGGCAGGCTGGTGTTCAACGCCGACCGCGCCGATATACAATCCCCAAGGGATCTGGACGGCCTGACCTATGGCGGTTTCGGCAGCGCATGGGAGAATGCGCTGATCGGCACCATCATCCGCCATGATGGCGGCGAGGGCAAATTCGAAACAGTGACGCTGGGCACCTCCGCCTATGAGGCCCTGGCCAATGGCAAAGTCGATTTTACGCTCGAAGTCTATACCTGGGAGGGGATCAAGGCGGAACTCGACGGCAAAGCCCAGCGCGCCTTCCGCTATGCGGATTTCGGCGTGCCCGACCAACATACCAATTTCATCGGCTCGAGCCGGGCCTACCTCGAGAAGAACAAGGACACGGCAGCCGCGTTCATCGCCGCGACCAGGCGCGGCTATGCCTTCGCCGTCGAACATGCGCAAGAAGCGGCTGATGTTCTGATCGCAGCAAACAGCGACGTGTTGACCGACCGACCGTTGATCGAGGCATCACTGAAGGCGCTGGTCGACGGCCACTATCTGCAAAGCCCCACCGGCGCGATCGGCACGATCGATCCCGCAAAGATGGAGGCTATCGGCGACTACCTGTTCAAGGCCGGCGCCCTGCGCGACGGCGATGGAAACCCGGTCGGCGAACGACCCGATTTCGCGGCCTATTACAGCAACGCCTATCTGGCCGGCGAAGAATGAGCCCACCGCGGCGCATGCAGTGATCTTTGGCCCCGGCGGCGCTTACTCACCACTAGGCGCGGCTCTCGACTGACGCGATGGCTTTGTCTCGCGCTTTGGCGTCAGTTCCGCCTCGGGCTGGTCGCTCAATCGTTTCTTGAGGATGTCAACGAGGCTGACGGTGACCGCGATCACCGCAGGGCCGAGGACCAGCCCGGATGCTCCGAAGAGGACGATGCCACCGATCGCGCCGATAAAGGCGACCACTGTGTGGAGCCGCAGCCGGCTCCCGACAAGCATCGGATAGAGCAGATTGTCGATGCCGGCGACGACGCCGCCGCCCCAGACGGTCAGGATCGCTGCGCTCGCCCAAGCCCCTTCCAGCGCCAGATAGATCGCTGCCGGCACCCAGATCAGGAATGCGCCGAGCACCGGCACGATGGCAAGAAGCCCCATTACCAGGCCCCAGAACACCGGAGTGGGCAGGCCAAGCCACCAGAACATCAGACCGCCCAGCGTTCCCTGCACGACGGCGATGAGCACGGTGCCTATCAGGATCGCATGCACCGTCTCGGCAAGGCGGGACAGCAAATATGCCGTCTCCGATGCACGCAGCGGCGACAGACGCTCGATCCCGCGCAGGGCGGGTTCACGGTCCCGCAGAAAATAGAACAGCAGATAGAATGTCAGCACGAACATCACGGCCTGGTTGATCGAGCCGCGCAACAGCGATGTGCTTTGTCCGGTCAGCCATTGTACAAATGCGGCGACCGTGCCGGCCGGATCGAGTTGGTTCTCGATCCACCGGGCAACCGCCGAAAGCCTGGGATAGCCCGACAGGAAGAGATCTGTGTTCCAGCCCCGGATGACCTCCTCCATATAGGTGGCGCCGTTTACCGCCTCGCCAACGAGCTGCTGGGCCACAAAGATGAGCGGCAGGCCGACCGCCACCGCCGCGACGCTCACCGATATCAGTGCAGCCAGGTTTTGATTCCTGAGCCTTTCCTCGACCCGTCGATGAGCCGGATGCAGGACGATTGCCAACACCATCGCCCAGGTCAATGCAGGCAAAAAAGGCAACGCCAGGAGATAGCAGACATACAGGCCGATCATCGTCGCGGCCACGATGCCGAGCAACCTCATTTGTCTGATATCGGGCATCTGTTTCAGGCCGGGCATCTCTCGCCGTCTCGCAAACCAAGCGAGCCTAGTGGATTTCCCGACAAAATGGCAGCTTCACTTGCCGCACCCGCTGCGGCGGTTCCAAGCTGGCTCGCGGACCCGCGGCTTCACAGGACCAATAGAAAAAAGGCCGGACTGTTGAAGTCCGGCCAGGCATGAAGGTTCAAAACCTCCAGAGGGGAACGCGCCGGACGCAATGGGAGGAAAACATCCGACGCAATGCAGATATGGGACGGCACGGATGACGTTTCAACGACATGGGGTGGGCCACATCAGCCGCTCCATAGAGCCACGTGGGCGGATCATCGTCACGGCCGTGCTTCAGTTTGAGCGTGACATATGTCCGGTTGTCAAAGACGTCGCCGCCTCGGATCAGGCGAGGAGTGTCCCGAAGGAAAACTCCTCGCCCGGTTTTTTACTCCGAAAGCGTGAAGGGTGCCGTGTATTTGTCGACATTGTCCTTGGTGATGAGAAGGCAGTCAAACAGCTGCTTCTCGGTCGGCGCTCCGGTCTTGCCGGTCCTTATGAAGGAGTCGGCCTGCTGTACCGCCTTCGCCGAGTAGACGGCCACTGGCTGGAGCACAGTGTACTGCAAGTCACCAGCCTTGATCGCAGCGACTGCATCCGGGGAGCCGTCGAAGCCGCCGACCTTGATGCTCGACAGCTTCCCGGCTTCCTTCAGCGCGGCGATCGCGCCGAGCGCCATCTCGTCATTGCCGCTCGTCACGCCGATAATATCGGGATGGGCCTGCAGCAGGCTCTGCATCTTGTCGTGGCCCTGGGTACGGTCCCAGTTGGCGACTTCCGAGCCGACCTTCTTGAGGTCCGGATACTGGCTGATCACGGTCTCGTATCCGTTCGACCGGGTGGCGGCGTTGTTGTCGGACGGGGCGCCCAGAAGTTCGACATAGTTGCCCTTCTCGCCGATATCAGTCACCCATTGCTGTGCCCCAAGGGCTGCGCCCTGTGCGTTGTTGGAAACGAGCTGTGCCTTGGCCAGACCCTCCTGGTTGATCTCGGCATTGACGAGGAAGACCGGAATGTTTGCGGCAATCGCCTTCTTCACGGCGCCGATTGATCCGCTGGCGTCGGCAGGATCGAGGATGATCGCCACGGATTTGTTGGTGATCGCAGTGTCGATCAATCTGCTTTCCGTGTTCGTGTCCGCTTTCGAAGCGCCGACAGTCGCGGTGTAGCCGAGTTTTTCGGCTTCGGCCTTGGCCACGTTGCCTTCGGTGAGCCAGTACGGGTTGGCCGGATCGATGACGATGATCGAGATGAGGCCTTCGGCCGACGCTGCGGTCACCGACCCTGCGAGGACCGGAGCGGCCAGCGCAAAGGCCGCGAGCATTAGAATTCTTGCCTTGCCATACATGAAATTTCCTCCTTGGTTAGCGATGGTACCGGTCAACCGGCAATCTTCTCGTGAGCGGGATCGGCCGTTCGGGCCTTGCCGGCTTGTTGCGGAGAAGTCGAAGGGCCGCCGGTCGAGCTCGGGAGCTTGACGCGACGGCGATACTGAATGGCGTTGAGCAGCACCGCCAACACGATGACCGCGCCGGTGAACACCGTTTGCCAGTAGGCGGACACGCCGATGATCACGAGGCCATCGGAGAGAAAGCCGATGACGAAGGCCCCGACCAGCGTGCCACGGATATTGCCGCGACCCCCGGTGAGTGCGGCGCCGCCGATGACGACGGCCGCAATGGCGGTCAGTTCGTATGAATTGCCGGCGGTCGGTCCTGCCGAGGTCAGTTCCGAGGACAGGATGAGACCGGCCACCGCGGCGCAGATGCCGGACAGCATGTACACCGACACCTGCACTTTTTTCACCGGCACGCCTGACAGCTCCGCGGCGCGCTCGTTGCCACCGGAAGCATAGAGCCACCGGCCGAAGGCAGTGCGGTTGAGGATGATGCTGCCAATGATCGCGATGACGATCATGACCAGCACACCGATGGGAATGCCGAACAGGCGGTTGAAGCCCAGCCAGTCGAAGCCGGTATTGCCCAGCTCCGGCTTGCCGCCGAGATCGTTATAGGTCAGGCCGTTTGTCATCAGCAGCGCGGCGCCGCGCACCACATAGAGCATGCCCAGCGTGGCAACGAAGGCCGGCACCTTCAACCAGGCGATAAGCACGCCATTGACCAGGCCGACCAGTGCGCCGAGCACGCACACCAGCACCACGACCACCCAGACCGGGGGAAACAGCACGATGCCGAGCGCTTGCAACTGCACGCCCTGCATCAGAAACCCGGCGATGACCCCCGACAGCCCAAGCGTCGACCCCACCGACAAGTCGATGCCACCATTGAGGATGACCAGCAGCATGCCGACCGCGAGGATGCCGAAGATGGCGACATGCGAAGCCATGGTGAGGAAATTGCCCAGCGAGAAGTAATAGGGCGACAGCATCGAGAAGACGAGGATGATCACAATCAGCGCGAGGAACGCCCGGCCCTCCAGCAACAGCTTGGCCACGCTGAAGCCATCGCTTGATGTTGTCGAGCCGGGACGGCTACGATTCTGACTGGCGCTGGTCACGGTCTGGCTCCTGTATTCTTCATGATCAGACAAGCACCGCCTCGCCCGAGGCGGCCATGATCTGCTCTTTCGTGACGTCGGCGCCGAACTGAGCCGAAATCCTGCCGCGGCGCATGACGATGATCCGGTGCGCGATACCAAGGCACTCGGCAACTTCCGAGGTCGAGAACACGACCGCGAGCCCCTGCGCGGCGCGCTCGCCGAGCAGCCGAAACACCTCCGCCTTGGCGCCGACGTCGATGCCGCGACTGGGCTCGTCCAGCAGCATGACCTTGGGGTCGGTGGTCAGCATCTTGCCGATGACGACTTTCTGCTGATTGCCGCCGGACAGCGATCCTATGGGCGCGCCTGCGCCCGCGGCCTTGACGCGCACGTCGCGAATGGTTCCGTCGATCAGCGACCGCTCCCGCGACCGGGACAGTATCATCCCCTTGACGAAGGCGCCGATGCTGGCGAGCGACAGATTTGCCCCTACCGACATCGTCTGGACCAGCCCGTCGCGTTGGCGGTCCTCGGGCACCAGCACAAGCCCCCTCGATATGCGCTCGGCGATGCTGAGGCGGGAGACGTCTTTGCCCTCCAGCAAGACCCGTCCGCCCGTCATCGGCAGTCGTCCGGCGACGCACTCCAGCAATTCCGTGCGCCCGGCGCCCATCAGCCCGTAAATGCAGACGATCTCGCCGGCGCGCACATCGAGCGACAGCCGGTCAACGACCAGGCGGTCCGAACCCGAAACATCGGCGATGCTCACATCGTCGATCGACAGGGCAACATCGCCGAATGCGTAACCGGTGGGTGGCGATCCCAGGTCGAAGTTCTCGCCCACCATGTTGCGGACGATCCATTCGAGATCGATGTTCTTCGCATTGGCCGTCGCCGTGATCGTTCCGTCGCGCAGCACCACGGCATGGTCGGTGATCTGCAGCGCCTCCTCGAGGTGATGAGAAATGTACACGATCGAGACGCCGCGGGCGGTCAGGTCCCGGATCACCTTGAACAGCACTTCCACCTCGGTCGCGCTCAATGCGGAGGTAGGCTCGTCCATGATCAGGATGCGTGAATCGACGGAGAGCGCGCGGGCGATTTCGACGATCTGCTGCTGGCCCAGGCGCAAATCCTGCACCAGGGTCGTCGGATCGATGTCTTCCTCGAGATCGGCCATCAGCATCCGCGTCTGACGAGCCTCTTCCGTGAAGTCGAGGCCCGTCGCGCCCCGCAACTCACGGCCCATGAAAATATTGTCGCGCACACTCAGATTGGGCGCGAGACTCAACTCCTGATGGATTATCGAAATGCCTCGATCCCGCGCGTCGACGGTCGAGGAGAAGACGACAGGACGACCATCGAGCTCGATGCTTCCGGACGTCGGCGTCTCGACACCGGAAAGGATCTTCATCAGTGTCGACTTGCCGGCGCCATTCTCTCCGAACAGCGTGGTGACCTCGCCACGGCGGATGTCGAAATTGACCCCCTTGAGGGCATGCGTTCCGCCATAAGATTTTACGATGTTGCGCGCCGCGAGCACGGTGTCGCCGGCCGCAGGCTCGAATTGAGGTGCCGCATTCATTGAACGCTCAGCTTGACCGGTGTGACGAGCCAGCCCTTGGGATTGATCAACTTGAACACGCCAACCACCGAGATCGTCTTCCCGGTGAGATTGGAATTGTCGATGGCTGACAACACCTGCTTCTTCATCTCGTTGTTCAAGGCCGATCCTGCGTTCTGATACTCGATCTGGTTGGTGAATTGCCCGAAGGTGATCGTTCCCGTGGCATCGCGCAGGTCGGTTCCGTTGATCGCCGGCCCGGTCTGCACCCGAATGACCAAGCTGCTGGGAACATCGTCGACCTTGACGGCGTAGATGCCGGACTTTCCCTCGCCGACCACGCCGATGAATTTGACTGAGAATTCCGTACCGACATTGGCCGGCACGCCGTATTCCTTCTCCGCTGCCGCCTTGTCCTTGGCGATGGCCGACGCAAGCGTAGCGGCGTTCACCGCACGCTGCTCCACGGCGGATTGAACCTTCGGAAACTCGGACTTGCCGTATTCCTCCGGGGAAAACGCGGCCTTGCGCGCGTCTTCCGCCGAACCAATTATGACGACCTTGGTGTCGAGAACCATCGCCCCGAGTAAGATCAGGACCGCTGCCGCGGCGACGATGCGACGGACCTCCGGTGTCACGCGCCGATTGATCGGGGTCGCAGGCTGCGAGTTCATGGCGCGACGACCCGTGACGTGACGCCGATCAGCCCATGATTGACAGCGCTGCTGGATTGCATTCCATCTCCTCCCGGGATGATATTATTATCTTAAGTTGAAAAATTTTTCACGCCTTGTGTCGCTTGTCAACGGCATCGGAGGGATCAGCGTCAGCGACGCCATCGAGGGGGCTCCTTGTTGATTGCTGAAGCGAACCAACAGCCGGTGTTCGGTGACTGCACGAACTTGTCACCGATCGCGTTGCTCATTCATCAGCCAACTGCTGAAATCGACCATACTGTAGTGTTAATTTCACGTCAATAGATGTGATATTTTGCCCAATCTCCCGTAAGACGAGAGACGCGACGGGACCGGAGATGCCTAGGAGACTGTTTTCATGTGGTATTTTCGAAACGGCATATCCCGACGCCGGGTCCGTCCAAAATCAGGGCCCCATCACAATCGCATCAGATTCCTGTCGCTGAGCTGCGCGACAGCGGCATCGAGTTCGTCGGACATCCGCTGCGGGTCCCAGCTACGTGCACGGCCGGCAATGGCGGCGATCTGCTTCAAATCGCTCATGGTCAGGGAACCGCCAATGGCCAGGGTCGTGCGCCGCATGACGATATCGGCCAGATGCTCGACGAATTCGTTGCGAACGATGTAATCGATCTCGGATCCGCTGTAGTCGCTCGCCCCCGGCAGGCGATCTTCATTGTCGCATCGGCCTTGGTGGCGGGCGATCGGCAACGCCTTGGTTCCGTAGCGCGACAGAAGCTGGTCGAGACGGCGTTCGTCGACGCCCGAAGCCGATCTGGCATCGGCCAGCCAGGCGGCTCGCGCCGCAGGCTCGGTTGGAAAACCCTTGCCGCCGCCGATCGGCATCGACCGCGTGGTGACCTTGCGGCGGCATCCCAGCCGGTCGAGTATCGTGTCGGCAACCTCCTCGGCAAAGCCGCGGAACGTCGTCCATTTGCCGCCGACCAGCGAGATAATCGGAAACGGACGCGAACCCTCCGGCTCGACGACCGGTGCCGAATGATCCCGGCTGATCAAACCGGGGACCGAGGCGTCGGATGCAGGCAACGGCCTGATGCCGCTATAGGCATAGACGATCTGGTCGCGTCCAAAGCTCATGCCCGGCATCAGCGCACGCACGCTCTCGAGCAGATAGTCGATCTCCTGCGGCTCGCAGCGTACTGTGTCCGGGTTGTCGGCCTGGATGTCGGTCGAGCCGACAAGCGCCAGACCGAGATAATCGTAGACAAGGCAGATGCGGCCATCGTCGGCTTCGAAGTAGAGCATGCGGCCTGCCAGGCTTCGTACCAGTTCGTCGTGCTTCAGAAGGATGTGCGAGCCCTTGGTGCCGCCGATTATTTTCGACGGCGCGCCGAGCGAGGCGTTGACATCGTCGATCCACGGACCGGCGGCATTGACGACCAGTTTCGGCCGTACAGAAAATACAGTGCCGTTCTCGGACTGACCCCCATCCTTTGACTGGCCCCCGTCATTTGACTGAAAAGTCAGCACGCCATTGGACGACGAAACCAGCGTCGTGTAGTTGGCGGCCGCGGCGAGGGCATTTGCTGCCAGCCCGTCGGTGATAAGTTCGAGCACCAGCCTTTCGGGATGGCTGATCCTGGCGTCGTAATAGGTGCCGGTGGCGACGATCGACCTGGTCAGCGCCGGCATGTCGCTCAGCGCCCGCCGTCGCCCGACCAGTCGGTGGCGCGGCATGACACGATGCCGCGAACCATAGAAATCATAGATCGTCAGGCCGATCTTGATCAGGATGGCGCCGCGGCTGCGCGGCGCGCTGGTCGAGCCCAGCAGCGTGCGCAGCGCCGCCCATATGCCCTTGCTCCAGGAGAAGATCGGGATGACTGTCGGCAGCGGGCTGACATAGTGCGGCGCGTTCTTCAACAGCAGGTTACGCTCCAGCGTCGACTGTGCCACCAGGCCGAACTCGCCCGTTTCGAGATATTTCAGGCCGCCATGGATCAACCGGGACGGCGCAGCACTTGTGCCTGAGCCAAAATCGCCCTTGTCGACGATCAGGCAGCTGACGCCTTGCGCGCAGAGGTCGCGGAACAGGCCAGCCCCATTGATGCCGGCGCCAAGAATGACGACGTCGACATCGCCCGTCTTGTTCATAAGGGCGAGGCCGTTGGGGT
The DNA here is from genome assembly GCF_935825525.1 of Mesorhizobium escarrei. Classification (GTDB taxonomy): domain Bacteria; phylum Pseudomonadota; class Alphaproteobacteria; order Rhizobiales; family Rhizobiaceae; genus Mesorhizobium; species Mesorhizobium escarrei. Next base: position 2,733 of record NZ_CAKXZT010000171.1, on the reverse strand, counting down.
CGGCTGAGCCGGGGTTTGATGCGGGGTCGGATGCGCCGGCGTCGTGGGAAGGGCTCATCGCTGAGCCATCTTGACGATGCGCAGCTTCACACCGGCCTGTTCGAGCTTTTGCGCCTGCGCATCGCTTACCCCGTCGGTTGTCAGCACCGCGTCGAAACGGGTCAGATCGTCGAAGACATGCAGGGCGACCTTGTCAAACTTGGAATGGTCGACGACAAGAATGCGCCTGGTCGAGGCAGCGACCATCGCTTGCTTGACCCGGACCACATGCTGGTCCTGGATGAAAGCCGTAGTGCCTGAGATCGCCGAAGCCGAGCAAATCAGAAGATTGGCGCGCAATTGCGCCACGGCATTCTCGCAGACGATGCCGATATAGGCGTTGTAGGTGCGGTGGTACTGCCCGCCCAGACAGATGAAGTCGATGTCGTCGACATTGGTCAGCAGTGCTGCAGTAGCGACGCTGTTGGTGATGACGGTCAGTGGCTTGATGTCGGGCAGCAGTGGCGCGATCGCGTTCGCCGTCGTCGAATCGTCCAGCATGACGGCCTGGCCGGCCTCAATATAATCCAGCGCCGCATGCGCCAGCGCATCCTTCTCGGCCCTGCCGACCGTCACCCGATAGCGGAAAGCGCTTTCATAAAGGCCGGAAGGCTGCACCGTCACCGCGCCGTGCAGCTTGCGCAGCACGCCCTGGTGCGCCAGTTGGTCGATATGGCGGTGGATGGTCATCCGCGACACGCCGAAATGCTCGACCAGGTCGTCGATGCGCACCTGGCCGAACTTGATCACATAGTCGGCGATTTCCTCGCGCCGTTCGTCGGCCTTGATCATGCAGCCCCCTCAGTGCTTTGCCCCGCCAGCCTTTCGATCTCCGGCCACTGCGGCTTGAGCAATTCGGCAATGCGGCAATAGAGAGCAAACCGCTCCTCGAAAACCGCATTGCGCGCCGCGTCGGGCAGGTATTCGTGGCTCGTCTTGCTGACGGCGCGCGCACCCTGTTGCGCCGTGGTAAACAGGCCAACGGCGGCGCCGGCACAAAGTGCTGCGCCAAAGGCCGCCGCCTCTTCGGTCGACGTGACGATGACCGGCACGTTGAGCACGTCGGCAAACATCTGCGCGAAAGCCGGATTGCGCGAACCGCCGCCGGTGAGCCGCACCTGACGAACGGCAAAGCCGTCGCGCAGCGCTTCGACGTGAGTGCGATGGTTGAAGACGATGCCTTCCAGCACCGCCTTCAGCATGTCGCCGCGGTCATGCCAGCCATGCAGGCCGAGAAAGCTGGCACTCGCTGCATTGCCGTAAGGCGAGCCGAACAGATAGGGATGGAACAAGATCGTCGAGGGCTTGCCAAGCGCCACGTCGATCTCTGCCGCCAGCATCTCGTGGATCGAGCCGCCGGTCCTTTTTGCTTCGTCCTGTTCCGGGCGGCAGAGCGTGTCGAGGAACCAGTCGTAATTCGCCGTCGATGCCGGCGAGATCGCCATATTGTTCCAGCGCCCCAGGTCGATGGCGTTGCGGCAGAACCAGCGCGGGTCGACGCGCGGGGCGGTGGAGACAATTTCGTTGATCGAATAGGTGCCGGCGACGATGCTGACCACGCCCTCCTCGTGGCCGCCGATGCCAAGCGCCGAGGCCGTGACATCATGCAGGCCGCAAGCGACCGGCGTGCCTTTCGCAAGCCCGCTCAGTGCCGCTGCATCGGCGGTGACATAGCCGATGATATCGGCCGAATGCGCCACCGGCGGCAAAGCTTCGAACAATGCCTCAAGGCCGAAGATGCGCATCGCCTCCGGCGCATAGCCTTGCGTGCGCATATTGGTGAACGAGGTGCTCGCCTCGGTGAGGTCGGTGCCGATGGTGCCGGTCAGGCAGAAACGCAGCCAGTCCTTGCAGGCGAATATGTGCGCTATCCGGCTGAAGCGTTCCGCGTCGTGCTCGCATAACCAGGCCAGCAGCGACGACGGTGAGGAAGCGTGCGGCACCTGGCCAGTCAGGGCGAGCGCTTCGGCGAAGACCGAACCTTGCGACCATCTGTCGACGATTTCGCCCGACCGGCTGTCCAGCGACAATATGCCCGGGCCTAGCGGCTGTCGCTCGTTGTCGAGCAGGTACAGGCCGTCGCCATGCGCTGTCGCCGCCACTGCGTTGATGTCGCTAGCCGGCCTGCCGCTCGAGGCAATGGCTTCCCGGATCGCTTCGGCGGTCGCCTGCCAGAGACCGGCCATATCGCGTTCGACCCAGCGCGCATGCGGCATCGATTGCGGCACCCGCCGGCGCGCCACCGACAATTGCGAGCCGTCGGCATCGAAGATCACCGCCTTCGTCACCGTCAGGCCGTTGTCGATCCCAAGCAGGCTGGACATGGCTACCTCTCAGCGCAGCGCTTGCCGGATACGGGTTGCGAATAGGATTTGGTGCATTGCGCTTGACGACGGCGAAAGCTGCCCGGCGAAGCAACCGCCGAACACCGATGGGAATTCCGAACCAACGGAATCGATCGTACAATGGTGTTAAATTAACGTCAACATGTGTGATTTTTGGAAGCGATCTTGCGGCGGCCAAGGGCCCTTACGAGCGCCGAAGTCCCGAGCTCGCCATCAATGATGCGGCTTTCGCAGACTGTTTTGGATCTCCCGGAAGCCGCTGACGGCGACCGGAGATAAATCGTGGCAGCTATTGGCGTAGCCTCCACGACAAGGGGTTTCACCAGCCTAGTACCTTTTCACAGTGGTT
>NZ_CAKXZT010000170.1:1900-19143 GCF_935825525.1 Mesorhizobium escarrei | reverse complement strand
TCGCAAGGGTCGTCTACGCCAAGCGCCCCTTGGCCAGGCCCGAGGCGGTGCTGGCTTATCTGGCCCGCTACACCCATCGCGTCGCCATCTCCAACAGCCGGCTGATTGCCCGCGACGACAAGGGCGTCACCTTCCGCTGGAACGACTATCGCGCCAAGGGCAAGGGATCAGGCCGGGCCTTCGGCACACCTGATGAACGACTGCTGTGCGCCTCATGTCGGCCGTTGAGGCGACCATCGCTACTGCCTGAAAGCTGACATTTATTGGCGACCAATTCGGGTATCGCGGTGCGCCCTTTTCGGAGATGTGCGCTCATTCTCTGGAGAGGGACACCATCTTCGGAACGAAGGCGACCCAATCGGTCGATCGTCTAGACATCAACGTCTCCAGATGGTCGAGCCCTCATGCCTACAGCTTCTCACCTCCATAGGGCCGGCTGTGAGGAGCAGTCCATTTTCACTTACTTGAGCGGCAGAACAACCGGGCGCAGAGGCGCTGCATCGCCGCCGCGAATTTTCAACGGGCCGCCAATGAAGGCGAACTCATAGACCTTGTCCCGTGACAGCCCATCAAGTGCGATCAACTCCATGATTGTCCTGCTGCGCCAGCAGGTGTGCAGCGGCACATAGTCATCCGGCACTTCCGAGGGAAAGGCTTCAAAGCTCAGATTGTCCGTGCCAACCGCCATCGCGCCACCTTCCTCGACAAGGTAGCGTGCTGCATCCAGTCCCATGCCGGAAGGGTTTGAACGTCGCTGCAGCTATGGTTTGCAATCGGTCGAGATCCAGACCGACAATCAGGGTGGGAATGAAGCGGATGCCCAGCTGCGGGCTTCGTCACGGGTAGGCCTGCACCCCGTTGACGGGCGCCCGTCTCGGGCCGATACGATCTGGTGTCGCGGGATCCGGAACGTATTTCGGGATCGAAAAGCAGAGCGTGACGCCTGGGCCATCGTTTCCCTGAGCCCAGAGGCGCCCGTTAAACTCCTCGATGATCGAGCGGCTGACATAGAGTCCGATTCCCATGCCGTCGCTCTTGGTGGTGTAAAACGCATCGAAGATCCGGTCAGGACCCGCAGGGCCAAAGCCGACGCCGGCATCCTGCACCGAGAGGCGCACATGGCCGTCCTGGTCCGGCTCAGTCTTGAGCAGTATTGACCGCGCGCGATCGTCCACGTCGGTCATCGCATCCACAGCATTGCGCAACAGATTCATGATCACCTGTTGGAGCTGGACGCGGTTGCCGCCGACCCTCGGCAGCCCGTCGGCAAGTTTGGTACGCAGAATCGCGCGATTTCGCTGAAGGTCGCCTGACAACACGGCAACTACCTCGGCAGTGGCCTCGTTAAGATCGATGGGTTCGATCGCGGCTGCCCGCTTGCTAAAAAGAGCACGCAGCCGCGTGATCACATCGGCCGCGCGATTGCCGTCGCGGATGGCGCGGCGCGCGGTCTCACGGGCGCCCTCAACATTGGGCGGGTCGGCGGCCAGCATCCTGAGACAGGTGCTGGCGTTGGTGATGATACCGGCCAGCGGCTGGTTGACCTCGTGAGCGATAGAGGCAGTCAACGCAGCGAGGCTCGTCAACCGTGTGACATTGGCAAGTTCCGCGCGCGTCATCATCGAGTCCTTTGTTAATGTCGATCTGTTCGATGGACATCAACTTACGGACAACGTGGCGGGGGAATAAGCTCGTCGTGGTGCGGACAGTTTTCGCCGCCGGTCAAGAATACCGGCAGGCAGCAAGATCACAGGATTTGGGTGCCTGCCTGCCCATTACGGAAGATGTCTGTAGCCAGTTCTTTGAAGAACATACAGCAACAAGCACTCTGGTCGAGGTCAAGGGCCTTTTCATCCCCAGCAGATGATCGAAATCAACGGTATTGCCGTGTTTTAGCTCCAGCCGGCGGAAGATGTAGTCGACGAAGCTGGTCTCGAAGGGGACCTGGGGATTGTTCGTGCGGCCGTACGGCTCGAAGCGGGTACTCTTGAGCTTGCGGGACAGCTTCTCGATGGGGACGCCGTACTGCGTAAGCGGCGCTTACGGCGTCACCAGCGTTCGGTCAATCGCTAGAGGGATGTAGACGTCGGCAGCTGTCGGCTCAGGCGCAGTCCCGGGCGACTCGAAGTGTCCGTTCAACCGGTTGCCGGAAGCATCCTCGAGGTTGCCAAAGACGGCCAGCGTGTACCTCAATTCAGTCCAGGGAGCGTCGGGCGCAAAGAACCATCTCTTTTCGCCAACGTCGAGCCGAGCGCGCCCCTGGATTCGGCGATTACTCGAGTTCGCAACCGCGAGGTAGTCGACATCCCGACCGTCGATAGGCGCGTCCAGCTCCACTACCAGCGGCTCGCGTGTGCCTGCGCGGACGCTTCCGACGTTCCAGCCGGACGGGCGCGGGCCATCGTGGTCGTCCGAACCCACCTTCCAGCGCTTGATTTCCTGACCGTCCAACGTCAGCACCACCAGCCCGTCGGCGTGGAGCACAGGTCCGACGGTGTCATGCGCGATGAGCCCGCTCTTCACGCGCCCAGGATGCAGAAGCACCGTCAAGATCTTGCCACTGGGAGACCAGAGTTCCTGCTCCAAAAACGGCTTGTCGATGACATTGCCGTTGGCCTGGCGCAGTTCTAGCCGTGGCAGGACCTGCTCGCCGACAGGCTGCGCGAACACCAAGGAGATGCGCAACAGGTTCGCTGGCACCTCAGGCCCTGACGGTTGGACGGCAACAGGCACCAACTGAGCAGCGACCGCCTGAGCGGCGGCCGCTGTCCATAGGGCCAGGGCGCACAGAGCGCGCAACGCCTTCGTCACAGCGGCCTCACTCGTGCGTACCGATGAGTTCGGGGAACCCTTCCTGCTTCATCAGGATGTCATGGGCAGGCTTGAAGTATTTGAGTTGGAACTCGTCGTTGTTGTAGCGGTACTGGGGGAAGTCGTACTCGGAGACGTAATCGGTTAGCCGGAACAGCATGGCCTTGTCAAACGACACCAACTGTAGGGCATCCTTCTCCAGCTCTCGGCGCACAACGATAAAGAACTGGTCGTCGAGGTTGTCGATGCGGGTGGCGCCCACCAGCGGTGCCGGCGTCTCCTGCACGCCGACGATTTGGCCGGCAGGCACGGGCTTGTCGATGCCTGGCTTCTCGTTGGCAGCCTCGACCTCGGAGACCGGGATGATGTTGCCCGAGCGTTGGTAATTCAAAAGCATCAGCATGTCTTGCGGCTTGCCGCTCGGGTCCTTGGCGCTGTACGAAATCATGTCCGCGGGGGTGTTGCCGTAGCCCAGTTCCGCGATGGCCTTGCCCTTGATGTGCGCACTGTCCTTCAAGTCCTCGAGCGGGATGGTCACGAGCGGCGTGCAGAGATACGCGGCGACGACGTAAGGCTTTCCGCCAAGCGTTGCGAATGACATTGCGCGAATGGGAGCGCGCGTTTCAATCTGGTTGTGCGTGGTGTGGTAGATCTCCACCGACGTCATCGTCTGTTGGCTGGTGAACGGGTACGGGATGCGACGCAGAGTCGACGCGAAATCCTGATTTGACAGGCCCGCAACGAACAACTCGCCGTTGTTCCACTTCATGTCCGTGACGGTGAAGCTGCGTTCCGGTGTTTCGTTCCAGAACTCGTACTTGGAGTTGTTCGGGTTCTTCAGCGCAACCGTCGTAGACTTGATGCTCGCAAGGTTGAGCTCGCGCACCTTTTTGTCGGAAGTCACGGCAACAACCGCCGGCGTCTTGTTCGCTCCGATGCTCACCGCCAGGTACACCTCGCCCGAGCCAGGGCGCGCCGCCATGTCTTCGACCTTGACCTTGCCAGCGCCTAGCGACTTGGAGAGCAATGCCTCCAGGTCCAGGATGTTGAAGGTGCCTTCGCCGCTTCTGGGCACGGGCGCTGGCAACGCCAGCGCATGCAGCTGGGCGCCTTTCCAGTCGGCAACAAAGAGAATGTTGTCGGGGCCGAATGCGAGCCTTGAAACGGACTTCACGTCGGCGGCATGGGCTATTTGTGCTTCGGTCAAAAGACTCGCGCTGCCGAGCAAGAGCAGGCCAATTACGCGAATTGTACGGGAGAGTTTCATGTTTTCTTCCTTTCGAGGTTGGAGGCCGAAAGTTTTCGGGAGAAGCGGTCACGCATTCTGATCGGTCGAGGTACCTGAGCGGCCTGCGGGACCTTCTGCCCCGCCCAAACGCTGAGCAGCACTATCGCCATACCAGCTAGTTGGAACGCTCCGAGGCTCTGGCCGAGCACCATCCAGCCGATCACCACCGCGACGACCGGGCTCAGCAGGCCGAGCGGCGCGACAGCCGCAGGTCCGAGCCGCGCAATGCCGCGAAACCAAAGGATGTAGGTCAAAGCCGCGCCGGGCACGGCAAGCCAGATGAAGCCGGCCAAGTTCTTCGCGCTCGGAATGGGCAGGGCGGGCTCCACCGCAAGAGCGAACGGCAAAAGCAGCAATCCGCCCGCGGTTAGTTGCCAGGCCGAGAAAGTGAGCGCCGAGACCGGCGCTTGCCAGCGTTTGCTCAGCACTAAGCCAGCCGCAAGAGATACGGCACTGCCGAGACCGGCTATAAGTCCCACCGGATCGAACCTCGCATCTGGCTGCAGTATTAGTATGGCGACGCCGAGAACTCCGGCAAGCGCAGCAAAGACGGAAACTGGGCGTATCGGCGTTCCGATCATGAAGCGCGCCAGGAAAAGCACGAAAAGCGGCTGCATGGCCCCTACCGTGGCCGCGACGCCACCAGGCAGTCGATAGGCGGCAACGAACAGCAGATACCAGAAGATTGAAAAATTGAGGGCTCCCAGGAGAAAAACGCGACCCCACCATTTGCCGCTTGGCAGCGAACGCACGGCCGCGAGCAGCAGCAGCCCCGCCGGTAGCGCTCTCAGTATGGAGACGGTCAAGGGCCGATCCGGTGGCAGGAACTCAGTGGTGACGATATACGTGGTTCCCCATATTGCGGGTGCGACTGCGGTCGCCAGGACATAGGCAATACGGCTGGTCATGACGGCCTCACACGAGTTCGAGGACTGTTTCGACCGGCCGCCGCGGTTTCTGCGGCCAGTTTTGCGGCAGACCGTGCCCCAGAGCGACAAGCATCACGGGAAATTCGTCCAGCGCGAGCCCAAATTCGGCAACCATCGCATAGGCGTTGAAGTCGACCATCGGGGCCGGTCGAGAAGCCCATGGCGGATGCAGCCATCATCAGCATCGAAGCGCCGAGCGTAGCGCTGCGAACCGCTTCGTGCGCGATCGAGGCCGTCAACGCAGCGAGGCTCGTCAACCGTGTGACATTGGCAAGTTCCGATCGCGTCATCGTCCTGTCCTTTGTGATGTCGATCTGTTCGATGGACATCATTTTACGGACAGCGGGGCGGGGGAGTAAGCTTGTCGTGGTACGGACAGTTTTCGCTGACGGTCAAGAATACCGGTAGGCAGCAGCAGGATCACAGGATTTGGGTGCCAGCCTGCCCGCCACATTCACATGTGGGGGCAAAGAGATAGTGCGGCCTTTGTGAGGCTAGCTGTAGTCATTCACGACGGAAGTTAGGCGACGGCCCAGAAATTCCACGAAGGCCTTTACCTTGGGTTGAAGGTGGCGGGTGGTTGGATAGACCGCATAGACATGGCGCGGCTCATCCATGAAGGCGGGAAGGACCCGCCGAAGTTCGCCGCGCGCAATCGCCGGATCTGCGAGGAAGGAAGGCAGTGCGCCAATTCCCAGGCCCGCGACGAGCATGTCGTGGAGCAGCAGGCTGTTGTTGATCCGGCTTCGCGCACTGCCGGCTGCCGCATTCTCTTGCATGGGGACGATATCCTGAATTTGTGCCACCTATAGATGAGGACCTTGTGGTGCCGTAGATCGTCCGGTGTTTGCGGGCTCCGTGCCCAAGGTCCGGACTTGTCAATGACGTCCAGTCACGCCAGTCTCGGCCTCAACAAGCCGGCCATCGGGTGGATGTCTGCTAAAAGGTGTCAGATGTTCAGTTTTAAGCACGTAGTCATGTTAATCAGCTCACTTACCATCCTTGCGATGGGCGCAACGTCGGCTTCCGCCGAAGAGCCCAACGATCGGTTCGTTCGTCTGTCTTTCAGTGATGGTCGAGCCGACATATCCGGGCTAGATGCTGTCAACGAGCAGCTTCTTCGTGTTGGAGTGCGGATATTCGAGATTCCGATTCCGCAGGGGGCGCGGCCATTGATCGCAAACTCGAGACATCGAGCATTGAATCAGTCGGAGCATAATCAGCTTCTGTTGATGTTCGCCCTGGATCGGCCGTCGTTACTTGAAATTGCCGGACAAGCGGGCCGCGCACCCGCGGTGGAAGGCGGCGGAGCACTCTCGATTTCCGAGGAAGGTGTCCCGCCATATCCAAAAGTTTACGACATGAAGGCGCTCGACGACGAGACGGTCGCCTTTCTGATGCGGAAATTCGGACGGCTGCATGTGAACCGCGCCGATTCTGGGCGCGGCATCGACGAGGTGATGACCATCGTCTCCGGCGGCCCCTACACTTGGTTCTTCGTGCTGGAAGATGGCGCGGTCGCCAAAGTGCGGTTCAGCGAAGTCCGAGAGGGTGAGCACGGGTGGCGGATCAGCTATCCCGGCATCGTTCCTCATGGCGGATATTTCGACGCCGAGCACGGTCTCGTGATAGCCCATGCGCACGGACCAGAGACATTCGTGATGCGATATAGCGATCCAACTGTCCGGTCAGCAAATACATTGAACGACAATCCGTGGATCGACTTCTCTTCCGACCCTCCTAGGCTTCTCGATCGTCCGAGGGGCCGCTAGATTGGCGAGCCCAAAGGCGTTGCTCAGCGTGCGCCAGCCCACTGACTGTCTATATAGCTTTCATTTCCTTGGGGTCCGCCTGAAACAATGCATGGCGGAGCCACTTGGACACCTCGAAGAACCCGGTGGTGCGGGCCGCCGAGGCATTGAACGGCGTGGACGGCGGATGTGCGATGAGCTCGACTGCGAAGCGGGAAAACACCCGGGCGATTGATGACGACAAGCACATGCCGCTCGTAAATTCCGGCCTGACCGTGACGGTGGCCCTTCTGCCCGCACTGATCAGCTATCGACCGACAGCTTGCACAAGCTCTCTGGCTGGATATAGCGCGGCGCGTCGGCAGTCTCCTCGACCACCACGGGGCGACGATCGGATTGCGCGCTAGTCGGGCAGTTTTGCCTGAATTTTTGGCTGGCAACCCTATCGTTGTGTTGCGAAAGCCGCCTACGCCCCGGCGAAGGACGCAGGCGGCCTGCTTTCTCAACAAAACCGCGGGCAGCGTACCGCTGCCCACCACCATCTCGACCTCAGCGCAGCGACCGGAATCCCTCGCGCATGTCCTCGACCAGCGCCTGCGGCTGTTCCCAAGCCGCGAAGTGGCCGCCCTTCGCATGGCGCTTGTAGAAGATCAGGTTGGGGAAGGCCTGGCGCGACCAGCTTTCCGGAGCGGTGTAGATCTCGTCCGGGAAGGCGCTGACCGCGACCGGAATGGTCACGCCCTTGGGCGCAAAGAAAGGCAGCTTGCTCTCCCAGAAGAGGCGACCCGAAGACAGCCCCGTGTTAGTCAGCCAGTAGAGCGTGATGTTGTCGAGGATGTCATCGCGCGTCAGCCCTTCAGAAGCTCCGTCAAAGACGCGGCCGATCAGCTTCTGGCTCTCCGGATCATGATCAATCATCCACGCGGCAAGGGCGATAGGCGAATCGTCCAGGCCGTAGAGTGTTTGTGGCCGGGCTCCCATTTCCAACGCGTAGCCGACACGATGCTTGTAGAAGAAATCGAGTTGCTTCCACGCATATTGCTCATCGCCCGTCAGGCCCGTCGGCTGCGGACCGCCGGCCAGCGCCGCTGAAATGTTATCGGGAAGCGTGCCGGGCATGTTGGTGTGGATGCCGAGCAGCCCTGCGGGCTTCTGCAATGCCATCTGCTCGTTTACCGCGTCACCCCAGTCGCCGCCCTGCGCGACGTATTTCTTGTAGCCCAGACGTTCCATCAAAACGACCCAGGCACGCGCGACGCGCTGCGGATCCCAGCCGAGCTCGGTGGGCTTGCCCGAGAAGCCGTAACCGGGGAGTGACGGGATGACGACGTCGAACGCATCGGCTTCGGTGCCGCCATGCGCGGTCGGGTCGGTCAGTCGGTCGATGATCTTCAACTGCTCGATGATCGAGCCGGGCCAGCCGTGCGTGATGATCACGGGCAACGCGTTCTTGTGCTTCGACTTCACATGGATGAAGTGGATGTCCACGCCGTCTATGTTGGTGACGAACTGGGGATATTTGTTGAGGTTCGCTTCGGCCCTGTGCCAGTCGTACTGGTTCGCCCAGTAGTCGGCGAGTTTCTGCATCATCTCAAGCCGAACGCCCTGCGTGTCGTCTGCAACCAATTCCTGGCTCGGCCATCGCGTCGCCTTGACCCGCTGCTTAAGGTCAGCCAGTGCCTCCTTGGACGCTTGGAAGCTGAACGGGCGGATCGACGTATCCTGCGCGGGTTGGACGGTCGCGGCCGGCGCCTTGGTGGCGGCCCCCTCCACGGATGCCGCCGTTGCGACCAAAAGTCCGATTGCCCCGGCCGAAGCTGCAGCGAGCATCCGCCGAAGCGATTGTCGTGAGCGCGGCTTGGCGACGCGATTGCCCTTGCTCGGCAAGGCATCCGCCGGGCCTGAGCCGATATTCTGCGATGCGCCATCAACGGCGACGAGTTTGCGTGTATCACTCATTTTGAACCTCGAGTTTTGGTTGGTCCGGCGCCTGATTGCGCCGCTTGCCATCATTGTGTTCACCCACGATGCGCGTGAATAACCGCCACGTGGCGGGCACTCTTGCGCAAAATGCGTGACTTTCGACCTTAACGCGTAGAGGTCGATCTCTTCGAACCGCTGCAGGCAGCATCGCCGCCATTCGCATCGGGGCGTGCTCACAATCCGCTTTTCCTCCGTGACCGAAAGCGGGGCCCATCCTCACTCGCTCGGTGCTCATGCGGCCGTAAGCCGCCGCTTCGATATTGCAAAGCCGGCTTTCAGCTACTGGAGTGGCAGAGCAACCGGACGCAGAGGCGCAGCATCGCCGCCACGGATTTTCAGCGGGCCGCCAATGAAGGCGAACTCATAGACTTTGTTCCGTGACAGCTCATCAAGTGCGAGCAACTCGATGATCGGAACGCCCTGCTGCGCCAGCAGATAGGTGTGGAGCGGCACATAGTCGTCCGGCACTTCCGAAGGAAAGGCTTCGAAGCTCAGATTGTCCGCGCCGACCACCATCGCGCCACCTTCCTCGACGAGGTAGCGTGCCGCATCCAGTCCCATGCCGGGAGGGTTCGCCATATAGGCTTGCGGGTCGTTGAAAAGTTTCATACGGCCGGTTCGGATCAGGACGATGTCGCCTTCCTGCAGGGTGGAGTTCTGGCGTGCCAGTGCGTCTTCGATATCCTGACGGGTGATCCGATAACCGTCCGACAGCATATCCACGCGCTTGGCCGCGGCAATATCGATCATGACGCCCCGGGCGATGAGTGGCGGGAACTTTTCAATGCCGGTGCGCTTCCAGCCGCGATCGCCGAGATGCTCGTCGGCCTTGAAACCGTTCCAGATCTTGCCATGAATACCGAAATGGTTGAGCGCGTCGATGTGGGTGCCGGTATGGCTGTACATGGAAAACGCCGATCCCGTGTAGCTACGGGTGGCATTCATTTCCTTGCCTACGCCCATCGGGTCATCCACCTCCGTGCCGCGCGGCGTATGGGTCATCCAGAACTGGTAATGTGGATCGCCCGCAGCCTGCCAGCTCGGCATGCCTATATAGTAGTCCGTCGCCAGATCGTATGCTTTGCCGCCCTTGATCCGCGACAGGACGGCGGCGCGCGATTCTGGCGTGATCAGGTTGAGGCGGCCGATTTCATCGTCCGGACCCCACGGGCTGATGCCAACTTCCTGACCACTGGTGGCAACGGGCGCTTTTGCGTTACCCTCGGCATGGGCTATTTGTGCTTCGGTCGAAAGGCTGGCGCTGACGAGCAATAGCAGGCCGATTACGCGAAATGTACGGGAGCGTTTCATGTTTTCTTTCCTTTCGGAGGTTGGGGCCGAGAGTTTCCGAGAAGCTGTCATGCATTCAGCATGACAGCTTGCAGCCGGGCCCTGAGCGCCGGTGCAGGCATGGTTTGCAATCGGTCGACATCTGGACCGACGATCAGGGTGGGAATGGAGCGAATGCCGAGCTTGCGGGCCTCGTCGCGGTCGGCCTGCACCCGGTTGCCGGCGGCTTCACTGTTCATGCGAGACGCAAAGACGTCGCGCGCGAAACCCAGATCGACGGCGATGTCGAGCAGCACGGAACGGTTGCCGATATTGCGATGCTGGCTGAGATGGGCATTCTGGACGGCATCGAAATAGTCCCAGTGGGCAGCATCGCCGCCTATGATATGGGCTGCCTGGCAGGCGAGCGCGCCAGCAAGACCACTAGGATATTCGAAGCTTTCGGCGCGCATGCCTTCGATATCGATGCGCTGCTCGTCATCCTGTTTTGCGCAGGCTTCCCAATGGCCAAGAATCTCGGTCTTAGCTTTCTCCATCGTGCCGAAAGCCTGCACTATCCTTTCACGGGAATCCTGCAGGATGAAGCTGCGATGGCGGACCTCGATATCTAGCTCGGCTGCGACCTGCCGCAAACGTGGTGACATGACATAGCACCAGCCGCAAACGACATCGTGAAAGAAATCGACGATCAACGGGGCTGTGTGGCCGGTAGGGGTTTGTAGCGTCATCATCCTGTCCTTTGTGATGTCAAACTGTTCGATGACATCAACTTACGGACAGCGTGGCGGGGGAGTAAGCTCGTCGTGGTACGGACAGTTTTCGCTGCCGGTCAAGAATACCGGTAGGCATTTGGTTGCCAGCCTGCGTGCTTTGGGACGCTAGCTGTAGTCGTTCATGACGGAAGGTAGGCGACGGCCCAGAAATTCCACGAAGGCCTTTACCTTGGGTTGAAGATGGCGGCTGGTTGGATAGACTGCATAGACATGGCGCGGCTCATCCATGAAGGCGGGAAGGATACGCCGAAGTTCGCCGCGCGCAATCGCCGGATCTGCGAGGAAGGAAGGCAGTGCGCCAATTCCCAGGCCCGCGACGAGCATGTCGCGCAGCAGCAGGCTGTTGTTGATCCGGCTTCGCTCACTGCCGGCTGCCGCATTCTCTTGCATGGGGACGATATCCTGAATTTGTGCCAGACTATAGATGAGGATCTTGTGACGTCGTAGATCGTCCAGTGTTGCGGGCTCGCCATTTTGTTCAAGATATGAAGGGGCCGCACATAGAACCTGTTTGACGGTGGCAAGCCGTCTGGCGATCAACGTGGAATCGTCCAGACTGGAACGCAGCCGGATCGACAAGTCAAAGCCATGCGCGACGGCGTCTATCAGTCGGTCTTCCATCACCAGATCAAGCTGCAAGTCCGGATAGTCCCGGAGAAATTCGGCAAGAAGCGGCGAGAGAATGCTGAGGGTGAATGAGAGCGGCGCATTAAGCCTCAGCCTTCCCGTGACGCGCTGGGATTGCTGTCTCATCGACTGTTCAAGCACGTCCAGTTCATCGAGAATGCGACAGCAATCCGCATAATAGGCGCGCCCGGATTCCGTCAGGCTCATACTGCGGGTCGTGCGTTGCAACAGCACCGTGTCGAGGTGGGCTTCCAAGGCGCGCAACTGCTTGCTGAGGCCTGCCGACGACAATCCGAGATCTTCGGCGGCCCTGGCCAGTCCGCCAAGCTCAACGATGCGCCGAAAGGCGCGCATGGTGCTGAAAGTATCCATGACCGGTCCCTATGGGAAGACTTGCGCGCCGCTACCATTCAGGCCCGCATTATAGACATGTATGGGTTCCCGTATGAGTTCGACTGCGAAGCGGGAAAACACCCTGGCGCAGAAATTCGCGCGAAAATCCGGCCGTGACAGCCGCGCCGGGCTGTGGGCCAAGAGCAGGGAGCATAGTTTATTCTCCGAGTTGACATCTACACGGAATGACTGCTTCAGCCAAATGTGTTCTGGTAGCGGTCTGTCGGCTTTCGGCCCCGAAGGCGACCTGGCTTCCGCCCGCTCCCCTTCGCATCAACCTCCCAACTCACGGTTCCGCGTCATAACTCCAAGTTGGGAGGCGGGTGCGGTAGTTCCGCTAGCCGGACCCTGGCGGGGGCGAAAAGCCATTGTCATCCCTGTTAGGAGCGCGGAAATCGAGACATAGACTGGTCCGCCCGGTTTCGCATCGGGTTGGCCAGTCCGCTACGCGACCGGCGTGGTGGCCTCTCGGCCCACAATACTACCCCGATCGCAGGTATTCTGGACAATTCTGGACAAGACCCCAAGGCAAAATTGAGGTCGTCTGAAAGTCTTTCAGCTCAGCGTGGTTCATCCTCCACCCCATCACTTTCGGATGGAGAAAGGAGTTGTGCCATGAAACTGCGAGCGCTTGGAAAACGGCTGGCATCTGCAGTCCGTGAGTTCATCGCACCGACCTACCGGCCGGAACTTCACTACATGCGGGGCCCAGGCCCGGCGTTCGAACGCCGAGCGATCATGGTTGAAGCAAGAAGCGCCCGGCCAATGTTGAGAGGCGAACGGAAATGAGCGGTGCGTCGTGGATGCTTCATCGATAGCGGTACTGGAATGACGCGGGAGACCGTGCTTCGCGCTTTCGATCCCTTTTCACCACGAAGGACAAAGGCCTTGGCGGCATCGGCTTGCCGATGGTGAAGCGCTTCGCGGAGGAAACAGGCGGAAGCGTCGATATTGAGAGCACCCTCGGGTCGGGCACAACAGCGGAACTGCGATTGCCCGCGATGCAAAGATTGGCAGGATTATCTGCAAGCTGAGAGGAGAGTTCGATGACGAGCATTCTTGTACTGTGGGTATGTCTCTCGTCGGGGCAGCAATGCCAACCGATGATAGGAGAGCAGATGCAGTTTATCGAGTGCCTCATGACGGGGCAAGTCAAGGCGGCTGACTTCATCAACAAGAACCACCGGTATCAACTCAAGAAGTATGCTTGTGTCGAGCCTCGGCGGGTCATCCAGGCAATTCTCGGAAGGACAATCGCATAACTATCATCTGGGCAATGGCCGGATCCTCGATCGACGCCAAGCGATAGTCAACCCGTCTCCTCGCAAGGCCGGTCATTCTCACCAGGGCGACAATGACTTGTGCAACCACCCACCTGAAGTTCAACGCGACACACAGTTGAGGAATCTCAAATGAACGCAAAGCTCACGGAAAACACTCAACTGCATCGTTTCGAGTTGCCGATTGCCGATGGCGTGATCGCTGCCGCCTATCACCGGATCGACGACAGACGGATTGTTCTGATTCATACAGAAGTGCCGATGGAATTCCGGTCAGGGATCGCCGCGATTGGCGCTCGGGACGTTCGAGGTGCTCCGCAAGATCGGCCAAGGCAATCTTGAAATTCCGTTCATGAGCCGGTTCTTCATCAAGCACCTGCAGTATGCCGATATCGCCGGAAACTACAAATGTGCTGGTAAAGATCGGGTGAGCCGAAATGAGCGACGAGTATAATTTGCGGGAATTCATCGGCGAGAAGCCCGAGGGGTACGTCATCCAGTCCACGGGTGAGGTGGTCGGCTACCGGGACAAGCGTGTGAAGGGCTCGCCCGACGGCGAATACCATTGATGCGCGCAACGGGCCGGCGTCGATGCGGGTCAAACGATCTGCGTCTTCGTGTCGCCCAGGGGCTCATAATCCATAGAGCGTGTGCGGAACCGACATCAGTCGTCTTGGCCCGACGCTCTGCGGAGCAGATACCCCACAGCCTATTCCGGCGTGCATGCAGGACGTTACCAGGCCGAGGCGCATTGCCCAGGTAAAGTTTTCCGACCGCGCCATCAGGATCGCCGCGCCAGATTCGAGAGAAACCGCCGAGGAATCGAGGAACCAAGCGGCGCTTCTCTCGGAGCGGATCGCTGATGAGCCCGCCGGACCAAGGCCGGGAGGCCCGGACCCGCCTCGCGTGACCTACCCCAACAAGCTGGCAGCGATGATTGTCCCGTCGATGCTCAAGGACTTTGCGTGCTCGCTTATCTCACGACTTGCCCACGCAAACAGCGCTTCGACGTCGATTGCGACCGTTGCCACGTCCCACCGCCACTATCCGTCCCAACCTGCCTTGCGCAGTCCATCGATGAAAGCCGCGCGGTGGGCAGGATCGGCGTAAGGATATGACACGTCCCATCGTTTTTCGGCATCCTTCGGCATTCGGCGGCGCATTTGAGCGAGCGCGGCCTGCCCTTCGCTCACTTGGCCGAGCTGGCCACAACAGGCGGCGATTACCCGGTACGCCATGCGCGTGGGCCGAAGTCCGATGCCGGTGCGCGCGATCTCCGCAGCCTTCGCGTAGTGCCCTTGGTGGTAGTGCGCCAGCGCCAGATGGATGCAGAAAACGTATGTCAACGGATCGTACGGGCTCAGGCGCATCGCTAGCTGGAACGATTCAATCGCCTGCTCGAACTTGCCGAGAAAGAGGCGCGCCCAGCCCAGGACGAAATGGCACATTGCGAAATTCGGTGCTAGGTCGACTGCTCTCTGCGCCGACGCTAAGGAATACCCGTGATCCAGTTTCAGCAGGCTGTGCGATGCCTGCAAGAAGTGTGCCGTGGGATCCTTGTCGTCGAGCTCGACGGCGCGGCGCGCCGCTTCGTACCCTGTTTGCCGGTCGGCTTCGATGTTTTCGCTCCAATCCGAAAGGATCCTTTGGATAAGAACCGCCGACAAGCCAACATGCCCCTGCGCGTATGTCGGGTCCAGATCGATCGCCCTTCGCATGAGAGCCTCGGCTGCGGCATTGTCTTCGGCAGTTGACTGGTAGAAGTGCCACATGCCCCGCGCGTATTGATCCCATACGTCCATAGTTTCGGGTTTCTTGCGGATCGCTCGCTGCCGCTCGACCTTCCGCAACTCGGGCTCGATCGCGCCCACAACGCTTCCAGTGATCTCATCCTGCACCAGGAAAGTGTCGGCGAGCTTGCGATCATAGCGCTCAGCCCACAAATGAGCGCCGGTAGCCGCCTCGATAAGCTGCGCTGTGATGCGCAATTGGTCGGCGGCCTTCCGCACGCTGCCTTCAAGCACGTAGCGCACTCCCAGCTCATGCCCGATTTGCCTTATGTCGGTGGCTCGACCCTTGTATGTGAAGCTTGAATTGCGGGCGATGACGAACAGCCAGCGCATGCGTGACAAAGCCGTGATGATCTCCTCCACGATGCCATCAGCTAAGTATTCCTGCTCGGGATCACCGCTCAGATTGGCAAATGGCAGAACCGCTATCGAAGGCTGAACCGGCAGCACGGGAGGTGTAAGCTGCCCGGACGGCAAAGGTAGCGGAGCTGCCACAGGCTCCTTTCGTTCGCTCACCGCGCCCACAAATCGCAGGCCCTTGCGCGGCAGCGTCTTGATGAGGCGCTGTGCTTCGCCGCTATCGCCAATTGCATTACGGGCCGCATTGATACGTGTAGTCAATGCGGACTCCGAAACAATCCGTCCGTGCCAGATCGCAGCCAGGATGTCGTCCTTGCTGACGACCCGATCGCGGTTGCAAATCAAGTAGGTCAGAAGATCGAAGACCTGAGGCTCGAGGGAGATCAGGCCTCCTGCGCCACGAAGTTCACGGCGGTCGGTGTCGAGAGAGAAATCATCAAATAGGAACAGCACCGGCGACTCCACGGCCGCTAGGTCAGTGGGAGATTAGCACATCGGATACGCCAACATGAAGGCTTCCTTAAGGGGAAATGAAGGTCCTCTGAAAGCGCGCCGAGCAGCGATCCATTAGACACGATTTGGCAGGCCCATGTCTGCTCGCGATTTGCAGCGTATGGCCGGTAATCGAAGCTGGCTGACGGAGTGCCGACCTACTCAACGCTCCGGCAGCATTGACCATAGGAGACTTGCCTTGTCCAACACCTCGTCGTCAACATCGCCATCGCCATCGCCGACACGGCGCGATGTTATACTTGCATCTGCTGCCGTCGGCGCCGTCAGCCTGCTTCCAGGGACGCTGCGCGCGGCCACCGCCGTCGGCGACACAATCCGCCCGTTTCGCGTCCACGTGCCGGACGCCGACCTTGCCGACCTGAAGCGGCGCCTCGCAGCGACCCGCTGGCCCGACAAGGAGACGGTCGCCGACCAGTCGCAAGGCGCACAGCTCGCAAAACTCCAAGAACTCGTCCGCTATTGGGGAAGCGAATACGATTGGCGCAAGGGCGAGGCCAAGCTCAACGCGCACCCGCAGTTCATGACGACTATCGATGGGGTGGATATCCACTTTATCCACGTCCGCTCGCGCCACCCGAACGCGATGCCGCTGATCGTGACGCATGGTTGGCCCGGCTCGATCTTCGAGCAGATCAAGATCATTGGTCCGCTCACCGACCCAGCCGCGTACGGCGGCCGGGCCGAAGACGCCTTCGATGTCGTGGTTCCTTCCCTGCCGGGCTACGGCTTTTCGTCTCGACCCAACGAGGTCGGATGGGGCGTCGAGCGCATCGGCCGTGCTTGGGACGTGCTGATGAAGCGGCTGGGGTACACGCGCTACGTCGCCCAGGGCGGCGACTGGGGAGCGGGCGTCGTCGAGGCGATGGCGCGCCAAGCGCCGACAGGACTGCTCGCCATCCACACCAATCTCCCGGCGGTGTTCCCGCTTGACGCTGCCGACGCGATCGCGACAGGCGGGCCCGCGCCTGCGGGACTGACCGTGAAGGAGCGCGCGGAATTCGATGCCATGCAAGGGTTCATCAAGAATGGCGGCTGGGGTTACCTGACGATGATGAGCGCGCGACCGCAAGCGGTCGGCTACGGCTTGACGGACTCCCCCGCCGGCCTGGCGGGGTGGATGCTCGTGCACGGCGGGTTCGGCAAGTGGACCTACGGCAAGGACCCGGAGCAGCGGCCGACACCGGACGAGGTGCTGGACAACTTCTCGCTGCACTGGTTGACCAACTCCGTATCATCCGGGGCGAGGCTCTACTGGGAGAATCGCGATCAGAACCTCATCAGTGCTGCCGCGCAAAAGACCGATGAGATCACGGTCCCGGTCGCGATCACGACGTTCCCGGACGACGATCTCTATCGAGCCCCGGAGACGTGGGCGCGCCGCGCCTTCCCCAGCTTGATCTACTTTCACGACGCCGAAAGGGGCGGCCACTTTCCCGCCTGGGAGGAGCCGATGAT
>NZ_CAKXZT010000170.1:0-1890 GCF_935825525.1 Mesorhizobium escarrei | reverse complement strand
GATGCGATCTACAAATCAATCGTCGTTGTTTTCACCGATTTGTCGGCCGATCGAGCAAAGGATCTCTTCGACGAAATCCTACAGCATCTTGGAGTCCCATCCTACGCAGAAGCCGGACTGGTGCTGGGAGGGTTTTACGAAACCAATGAAGGGTCCGCGCTATACAACCCCAGCTTTCGACCGTTCACAGCGCCTGTGCCGTTCCTGCTGATCAGACCCGCGGTCATCAGCGACTGGAAGTTCTTTCTGGAAAACGAGAACCGGCTGAACCTTTGGGCGCGCCGCTATGGAGAGTCCGCAGCCCCAGCTCTCGCTGAGGAACTACGCCGCTTGCCGTGGCGCGCGAGGCGGAACCAATTCGAAGACCCATACCAAGAGCCGTCCGGCTAGGGCGGCGGCGCGCGGCAGCCCGCTAGCCTGACGAAATCCTGCACTCATCAAAGAAGGAGAATGCACATGACCATGCTCATCAATACGCTTGCCGCCGTCGCGGCTGGCACCGTGCTCGCGACGAGCGCCTTCGCCCAGAGCGCGAGGGATATCCGCGGCGCTTCGCCGTACGTCGCCATCGAGAACGAGCCTGTGCCCAGGCTGATTGTGGATCCGCCGCTTCCCGAGGGGCTGGCCATAGGCGTCTACTGGGCCCAGTACCGAGTGGAGAACTTGCGCATCGTACCCGTGTTCGGGGCGGGCGCCCTCCAGGCGTCACCACGTATCGGGCATCTACACATCATTGTCGACGACTTGCCCTGGTGGTGGGCGGATGCGAGTGACAACAACACAGTCGACATAGCCGGGCTGCCGCCCGGCGAGCACAAGGTGAAGATCGCGTTGGTGGACGCTAATCACAACGTCATCCCCGGACAGGAGGTGACTCATACGTTCACCGTGCCGGAGTCGGCGAAAACGACCCACGAGCATCACGGCAACTAGAGGTGATGCGCAGCACAGCGCATTGCTTCTTCGGGGTGCGGCTGCCGTTCATCCGCCCCCAGCCCCTTACCCCCTTGGCGTAACCCGAGCGGGATCGCCACCGACTTACTTGTCTCTCAACCGGCTGCCTGAAGGCCGAACACCGCAAGTTGGAGTCGTCCAATGCTCGACTGGAAGAAAAAGATCCAGGACATGAACTTCCGCCTCAAGGAATTGTCGACGAGGACGCCGGATACGCTCAAGGGCGCCGCTCTCTTGGCTGGCGCGGGCGCAAAAACCGGTCACCTCGATGCGAAGATCCGCGAACTTATCGCGCTGGCTGTTGCTATCACCACCCGCTGCGACGGCTGCATCGCCGTTCACTCTGCCGAGGCCGTAAAGCTTGGCGCTACTGATGGTGAAATCGCCGAAGCGCTCGGTGTCGCTGTCAACCTCAATGCGGGCGCTGCGCTGGTCTACAGCACACACGTTCTCGATGCCGTGGACCGTCTGAGGCAGGCATGACCGCAACGCCGGAACAAATTCACGCTGAAGAACAAGGAAGGAATAGATCTCATGCTCAAGAACAAGACGGTACTGATTACCGGAGGCGCTTCGGGAATCGGTTTGGCCTCCACCAAGCTCATGTACGAGGCGGGTGCCCGCGTGGCGATCACCGGTCGGGACCAGCCCAAGCTGGACAAGGCACGCGCGGCCATCGGTGATGACCTGCTGACGCTCCAGGTGGACGCTCTTTCGACGGAAAGCCTGCGCAACATGGCGGCGCGGATCAAGGATGTGTTCGGCGGCCTGGATGTGTTCTTCGCCAATGCCGGCGTGGCATACACAACACCGCTTTCAAGCACAACCGAAGAAGCGTTCGATACCCTCATGGATACGAACGTCAAGTCGGTCTTCTTCTCGCTTCAGGCGGTGGAGCCGATCATGCGTGAAGGCGGTTCGGTCATTCTGAATACC
>NZ_CAKXZT010000169.1:1960-16486 GCF_935825525.1 Mesorhizobium escarrei | reverse complement strand
GCCGAATAGAGAAGTGTCTCTGATGGGAGGGCTGGTCGATTTCATCGAGTTTTCTGGCGGCGGCGGCTTCATCGGCCATAGCTATTTCTTGTCGGATCCGGCTGTCAAGGCGGACTTGGTTGCGCTCATCCGCGACAGAGTCAAGGCCGGCGATCCCCGTCGCCAACTCATCGAAATCAAACGCCCTTTCTGGCGAATATCGGATGTCCAGCAGGCCTCGCGATAATTGTCCCAAAATGACCCTAATGCGGTGCCTTCGTTAACCGTGCAGACCTCAAAAAGGTCGCGCGACGTGCGCCTCAAGAACGGCTCTCCAAGCTAAACCGGAGACCCTGACCAACTCCACCCGGTCGAGCGCTCACCGTCGCACCCTCAAGTGGGGTTAGAATCGCCCCATACCTTGGTATTGTCTAACCGATCCTACCGTTTGATAGGCTCGCACGCCGGGTTGGAGCATTCTCGACTAGACCTGTCAGACAGACCTATCGCTAAAGGAAGCACCGCAGCGCCCGGAGCACTCGTCCTGATCCCCCAGCCGGAGAATGCATGCAGATGGAAGACGCCCCGCGGGGAACCGTACTAATTACCAGGAATAGCGGCTTTCTGGGGCAGGCAATCGCCGAGGACCTGACGGCCCGCTACCCGGCATCGCCGCGTCACCGTTCTTGTTCGAAGGCGGCACAACGGCGGGAACCGCAGTCGATCCTGCGATCGGTAACGTTGGTCTGCCGCGCGGCACGCGCAGCGACGAGCATTATGGGGCTGGGACCGTGCGGTCGTCTGGTGTGAAGAGGCCCCGTCCGTCGGGGGGTGTTGAGGTCATCAAGTCAGGAGGAAACTTTGTCCAATTACAAAGTCGGGTATTTTGTCGGCAGCCTCGCCAAGGGGTCGCTCAATCGAAAACTAGCGAAAGCCCTGGTGCGACTAGCGCCGGCCGAGCTTAAAATGGACGAGATCGCGTTCCGTGAGCTGCCGATCTACAGCTATGACTACGATGCCGACTATCCAAAGGTCGCGCGGGATCTAAAGACCAGTATCGCGGCTGTCGACGCGATCCTTTTCGTAACGCCGGAATACAACCGTTCGATCCCTGGCGGCCTAAAGAACGCCATCGACTGGGCGAGCCGGCCCTGGGGACAGAACTCCTTTACCAGAAAACCTTCTGGGATCATCGGTACTTCTCCAGGGGCGATCGGCACAGCGGTCGGCCAACAGCATCTGAAGAGTATTCTGAGCTTCTGCAATTCGCCTATGATGAATGCCATCGAGGCCTACATCCAGTTCACACCTGACCTGATTTCCGACGACGGCCTGGTTGGTTCCAAATCAACGGAGGAGTTCTTGCGCAACTACATGACCGAGTTCAGTACGTTCGTCGGGCGTGTGCTCAGCGTTTATCCGCGCGCCACCGCTTGACGAAAAGATGTCGGAAAGCACTGTTGTTTTTTGCAGCACGCACAAAGCGGTTGGGCCGGTGCGGGCACATGAAATAGGTCGACAGACCCGAAGCTGTGGCTCTTCCTTCTTTATGTGACATCACTGGACGGAGACCATGCGCCCAATTCGGGGACGAGGTGATGAAGGTGTTTGGGGTCTGAGATGCCGCAGCGAAAGCTAACACTGATGCTTTCCAGTCGGTCCGTTAAGACAGTTCTAGACCACGGTGCCGGCGGAACGATCGCGCTGGTCGTGGCCTGGCCCGCGCTCTGGGATTTCAGCCACTCCCGCCGGCTGACCGACGCTGCGCTGGTCTCGGCGAACCGGTTCCTCGACGAGTTGGTCATCACCGGCCCCGGCCTGTACCGGGGCGAGCCGGTGGCGGTGGCACCCGGAGGCCGTCGATGAGCACCGTCTCGTTCCTCAACATCGGCATGCACGGGTACATCAACCCGACGCTCCCGGTCGTGGCAGAGCTCGCGCGGCGTGGTCACACGGTGACCTACCACACCTCCCCCGCGTTCGCGGCCCAGATCGAGGCTGCTGGTGCGAAAGTCCACCTCTACTCTGGGGGCGACCTGCCCCTGCCCGATCCGCCGATCCCCCTCGCGATGCTGGAAGAGCTCGCGCGGACCGCCCTCGGCCTGCTGCCCGGGGTGCTCTCGGACCTCCGCGGCACCCGGCCCGACCTGATCGTGCACGGGGCAGCCTGTCCATGGGGCGCCGTGGCCGCGCGTGAGCTCGGTGTGCCGTCGGCGGCCACGTTCACCACGTTCGCGTTCAACCGGCAGGTGCCCAGCCCCACCGGCATCTCCCGCGAGTTGGTGGCCGCCGCGGCGGCCCGTCCTCGCATCGGCTGGGGCTACGTCCGCGCGCGCTGGGCCTTGCACCGCGGCTACGACACCGGCGGGCTGCCCCTGTCCGACCTGATGAACGCGCGCGAGCCGCTGAACCTGGTCTTCACCTCCAGCGCGTTCCAGCCCGGAGCCGACGCGTTCGACCCCTCGTACCGGTTCGTCGGGGCGAGCGTCGGTTCCCGCCTGACCGATCCGGGGTTCAACGCCGTCCGGCTGGAGGACCCCGTGCTGTACGCGTCGCTGGGCACGGTGTTCGATGCGGGGCCCGCCCTACTGCGGACCTTCGCGACCGCGCTGGCGCCGCTGGGCGGCACCGTCGTCGTCGCGACCGGGCACACGGAACCAGCAGACTTGGGTCCGCTGCCGGCGAACGTGCTGGCCCGGCGATCCGTGCCGCAGCTCCAGGTGCTGGATCGGGCGGCGCTCTTCGTGACGCACGGCGGCATGAACAGTGTCAACGAGGCGATGTGGGCCGGGGTGCCGACGCTCGTCGTGCCACAGGGCGCGGACCAGCCGCTGGTGGCCCGGCGGGTCGTTGAACTCGGTGCCGGCCTCGCGCTCCGCACGGACGACGCCACTGCGGAGACGGTGCGCGCGCTCGCCCGGAGTCTGCTGGACGAGCCGCGCTTCCGCGAAGCGGCAGCCGCACAGCGCGCCGCGCAGCGGCAGGCCGGCGGAGCCCGGCGTGCCGCTGACGAGCTCGAGCGGTATCTCGACGACGCGCGAGGAGGCATCGCGACCGATCGAGCACAGGGGCGCTGAACCATGTCGACGACCGTCGCCGTCCTGCTGGTCCTCGCCGGGCTGTCCGAGAGTGCGGGGCGGGTGCTGCCCCTGGTGGCGCGCAGGCCTAAGCTGTCCCCGCGGCTCGTGGCCGGGCTTATGGTGACCGGCACCGTCGTCGAGAGCACGGTGATCGCGCTGTGGCCCCTCGCCGCGTGGACCGTCGCCGACTTGGCGCGGCCGGTCGTGGCGCCTGACGCGGCCCCGCTGCCCGGCACGACCGGGCTGGCCTGGACGCCCGCCCTGGTCGCCCCGCTGCTTCTGGCCGCCGTCCTCGCGTTCCCGCTCCTCGGGCCGTTCCTGCACATCCTGCTTGTGGCCGGTGTCGGGACAGGGCTGGCCGGCCCGCTCGCCGCGGCGTCGGGACTGGGCTGGTGGGCCGCGGCCGGGTGCATCGCCGTCGCGGCGGTCGGGCTCGCCGCCACGGTCGAGGTGGTCCGGCGGCTGATCGCGAGGATCATCGCCGGCGCGCGGGAGCCGGAGGCGATCGTGTGAGCGAGCTCCTCCTGCTCGTCGCCCTCCTGGCGCTCGGCCCGTTCCTGCTCGCCGAGGGTTTGCTCGCCCGCTACGAGCTGATGGTCTACACCATCGGCCGGCGCGCACCGGCCGCCACGCTCCCACCGGAGGTGCCCTACGCCAGGGGTGCCGATCCAGGGCGACCGCCGGACGCCTACGTGGTCTACCTGGACGGGATCGGCAAGCGCCGCTTCACCGATACGCGCGACGGCGGCCAGCTCGTCAAGGCCGTCATCGCCGGAGCACCTGAGTTGCGCGTGCTGGGCCAGCTCCAGCCCTACTCGCCCCTGGCGGCCCCACTCGCAGGGCGCCCGGTGTGGGACTGGCTCCGGCGGCACCTCGGCATCACGCTGTTCCTGCACAATGTCATGCAGACCTTTGTGGCCGCCGACCGCCGGTACCGCCCGCTGTACAACCGTGCAGTGGGCGCCCAGATCGCCGACCAGCTCCGGCTTGCGGGCTACGAGCCCGCCAGCGGCATACCGGTCGTCCTGCTCTGCTACAGCGGTGGCGCCCAGGTGGCCACCGGCGCGGTCGAGGAGCTCTTCACCCAACTGCGCGCTCCGCTGTGGCTGATCACGCTCGGCGGTTTCCACAACGGCGCCAACGACCTCACGCATGCGCTCCACCTGTACCGGCTCACCAGCGCGAACGACTGGATCGAGCGGGTGGGCATCGGACTCTTCCCCCAGCGCTGGCGCCTGTGGCGGCGCAGCGCCTGGAACCGGGCCCTGGACGCCGGGAAGATCACGGTGCACTCGCTCGACCCCGCAGCCCACATCGGCCCGCAGAGCTACATCAGCCCGACAGCGCGGCTCGCCGACGGGCGCAGCTATCTCGACCGCACCACCGAGACCGTGATCGAGATAATCCGGCGCGACTGCACGACAAAAATGCTCGGAAGGAGATAAAGCGACGGATTGAGGCTGAAACCTCCCTCGGCGAGAGCTTGGTTGAGGTTTGGATCAACGAAGGTTCCGTTGCTCAACACAAACCCGCTTGCGTGGGAGGAGTACGTCCAACAGGCAATTCGGTGCGACCTGTTTACTAGTATCTACGACGGGGGAGCATGAAAAAGCTGGGGGTCCCGTCGGCTCTGCGTCCGATGTTGCAAAATCCGAAATGTATCAACTCAAAGTGAGCTTGCGACGAATCTCGCCGATGATATGGCAGCCGGGTGCTCGTTCCGGAAGAAATTGTCGCTTCCCAGTTAATTATGAGAATGGCTTGTCAACGATTTCAGTTGGTTAGCTTTGCACTCAATTTGAGAACGTGCACTTAATTTGATAATTAAACCGAGCTATTGGCATATAATGTGAGAAGCAACGTTGGCACCGTAATGGCATTGAATTTCCCGAAGGAGCAAACGTACGAAATTCAAATAATTCATGGCCTTCACTTTGATTCTGTTGCAGTTAAATTGAAAATATAGCTTAGCCGTTCTCGTAATGAATTGCCAAACCGAACCGAAACTACCGCATTCTCACGATTAACTGGCAAGCGACATTAGCGTCGACGCTTGGGATGTTTCCCACACTGGCAGCGTTATTGACAGGAACAGTCAGCTACGGCTGCCGCTGTCGCGCACCTCCAGGCGATTGAGTTCTCTCGCCAAGCCCCGTACGACCGGCGTTCAAAGTCGGAAGCTGTTGCCCCACAAAGCCGTCATAGTCGGTGGACTTGGTCACAACGCATCGAGCCGCTCTCCAATCGTGCGGTCGGCTCAATTGCTTACTTGCTCATAGTTCCCCAATCCAGCTGATGGCGGATGTACAGCATCGAGTCCGAGTCGTGAGCTGACGATCGGCGACTAGACTAGGCCTTCTCCGAGCCTTCCCCACCTCGATGAGTCGTCGTTGCTTCTACCTTCGCATCACCTGCGCGCCCACCGGTCTTGTTTTGCGAGCGCGTCAAATCCGCGTGCCAATCCCAATCAATCGACCCTTCGGCGGCCTTGTGAAAATATTGGGAGCATACCAGCCAGCCTTTTAAAGGTCGAAGGAGCAGCAAACAGGCACCGACCGTAAGCGGCAGAGTGGTCAACAAATGCACCCAGTACGGTGGCTCATAAGCTAATTGTAGCCATAACGCGAAACCGAGCGCTGGGAACGCTACGATGGACATAGCAAAGAAGGCGGGGCCATCGGCCGGATCGGCGAACGAGTAGTCGAGGCCACAGACTTCGCAGCGAGGGGCAAGGCTCAGGAAACCTGCGAACAGATGTCCTTTCTGGCAGCGCGGACAGCGGCCCTGAAGGCCTGTCAGTGCCGGGTTGGTTGTTTCTTGGAACTCACCCACGCTCTCATTCTGGCCGGCCTCCGAGGCGCCCTGTTTGCTCATGGACCTGTCCTCGTCTCTCTGGACACACACCGTAAGTGCTGGTGGTTGAGCTCAAACCATTCAGCCGCGCCGCGCACCTAAAAGCCTTTCGGCGGCACGAAGAGACAAATCGTTTGGCCTGCATCAATGCCCGCCCGATGCGCGCACCAATGGTATTCACCATCAGGAGAGTTCTTCACGCGCCGGTCTTGGTAACCTACGACCTCACCGGTGAATTGAATGAGGCCTTCCGGTTTCTCCAGTACCGCCGACGACTGGACCTCCTTGCAGTCCACATTGCTACAACGAGACAGGGGTACTTCCAGCCGTTCGGAGCCTCGTGCGCGCTGGCCCGACCCGTGAGCCCGAGGGTACCGAGAAGAAGTAGTGAACTTAACAGGCGGTATGAACGGAGCGAAACCATCAGATAGAATCCTCCAGGATGTGTTTCTTATGGCGTCATCCCAGCACGTCTGCGAACAAAAGTAGTAGTGGAATGGTCGCCGGTGAAAGGCGGAATTGCAGGTGATGCAAATCATTCGCTTCCCCCAATGTCTCGACCGGAATTGAATCGTGCCGTTACTCGCGCGTTGCCGAACACCAGCCTCATTTGCTGAGCAGATAACGTGTAGGGTCCCTTTCGGTCGAAGATGCCTACCTCATGCTGGAATACCTCTAGAGGGCCCTGAACCTGCCATTCGTGGTTCCAGTGGTAGTAGTGCTGCGGGGAGCTCGCAACGACCATGCCCGCGGCCTTCGCCGCAGCAAATAGCTGGTCAAGGTGCGGAATGAGCTGCTGCTCGGTTTCGCCGACGACGGGCCATGCCTTACCTTTCGGATCCATGGAACCGTTCTGGACCACAAGGGCGGCGCGCGAAGGATCGAGAACCATACTCCCCTTCTTGAGGGCGGGCTTGGCCGGATCCGCATAAGGAGCAGTCTGCGCGAGGGCAGCGGACGGCGCGGACAGAGCGGCTGCGGCGCAGATGGCGATCACCGACAGGAATGGATGACGCATCTTCTGAAGGGAATGGTGGTTGCGGCGATAGAGCATCATCTTCTCCTGCGACTCGCGTTGTCGGGACTGTTAGCTACCGAATGACTTAGCGCTCGGATGACCATGATCTTGCGGCGACAGGCAGCGGATAACGATTGGGTCTACGTAGAGTAGAAGTGATACTTGGAGCTAAACGGCACGCCAAAAACGAAATTGTCGCGCACTGATCTCAAGCCCTTTGGAGAGGTTCGACAACCCTTGGGAACTGGCGATGCCGCCGCATCGCATAGGGTCTTCTCTACATATCAGCGACTTCCGACATTCACGCACGAACTCACTTGCGATCAGCAGCCGGTCCATACATGCGCCAAAGAAGTCATTCGGATTCCCAACGCCCGCCCGAGGCGCAGTCCAAGCTCTCTTGCCAACTCGTTTCGCACCTCCAGGCAGGGCTCCGCCCGCGTCGGAGGCGAGGCCGATCGGCGTATGGCTCGTCAGCTTCTGGCCAAGCTGAACTAGCTTCTGGCCTGCAGCGCCTGCAGTTCACCGGTGTCGTGGCTGCAGAAAATCTCGACCTCTGTGCCGTGCGCTCGCCTTAGCTCGCGCAGCCTCCCAAGATTGTGCCGCGCCGCCGGCGGGTCGGTCATCATGATGCGCTCGTAGATGGCGAGCCCCGGTGGCATTCCCCGCCCTGTGTCGATCTCGCTGTGGTGCAGATACGCATCGCCGGCATCCAGCAGCCAGCCGGCGGTGGTCTGTGTGGCTACGCCGGCATGCCCGCGGGTGTGACCGCTGAGCGGGACGATGAGGATCTCGGGCGGCAGTCCTTCGAGCTCACGAACCGCCTCGAAACCGAACCACGGCTCGCCGGCGGGCGCATAGGTGCGCCAGTCGCGCACACCATCCCATTGCAGAGGCCGATAGCGCTGGTTGCCGACGAAACTGCGCGGCATGTGCCGCGCGGCCTCCTGCTCGGCCGCCAGTAGGTGGACCCTTGCGTCAGGGAAATCCTCAAGCCCGCCGGCATGGTCGAAATCGAGATGGGTGAGGACGATGTGCCGGACGTCGCGCGCGGAATAGCCCAGCGCCTCGACCTGGCGCAGCGCGGTGTCCTCCTCCTTGAGGTTGGGGTTCAGCACCAGCGGCCACAGACGGCTGAGCCGGCGCTCCGGAGCGTTGCGGACATCCGCGAGCCCGTAGCCCGTATCGACTAGGACGAGCCTGTCGGCGATCTCGATGAGGAGGCAGTGCGTACAGATATTGGCCATCAGCCCAGTTGCCGCGTTGTCGTAGAAGCGCCCGCCTACCGGGCAGTGGCTCCCGCAGTTCAGGTGGTGGATGCGCATCGATACCTCGCAGGAAGGGGACCAGGAGCAGGACCGGCGCATAGTCTCAGCGGGAGCTTCTGAACCTGTTGATGATGACGGCTTGAGCGTCGCTGTCGACATCCACCGGGACAATTACGCCTATTCAGCAAACGGCGCATTCATCAGCAGGTCTACGGTGGAGACGGGTTTGTAGCCGGCCACAAATCGCTCGCCGAAGTCGCGCAAGAAGTTGTCAGAGCTTGTCTCGGGCCTCGCTTCGACGAGATGGTGGCACGTCTCGGCAAAGTTTTGCTTCATCTTGAGCCTCGGGAACGCGTCTAGAATCGCGGCCATTTCCGCTGGCGGGATCAGGGCTTCGAAGCCGAACCCGCCGTAGTCGAGCCCGATGCCCATCGTGCCGAGGGCCACTTCCGGCTCTTTGTGAAGCGCGATCGAGGCCGTCGAATTGAGCGCAACCAGATCCCAGACGAGCTGCGCCCGGCGATCCGACAGGCCGCGCTCCTTGATGAACGACCGGGCCGCGTTCGCACCGTTGACCTCAAAGCGATGGTCGCCGCCAACGCTGTGCGTGAGCCCGATGTCGTGCAGAACGGCGCCGACGGCCACAACCTCCGCGTCGCACTCGATCGCCTTCACCTGCCCGATCTTTGCAGCGAAGAGCCAGGACCGCATGGCGTGGTTGAAGAGGTAAGGCTCAGAGAGCCTTTGCGCATATCCGATTGCCTCTGCGATCAGGGGCGAGTCAGGCACACTTACCCCGGCAATTGATTGCATCGATTGTATTGCGCTCCCGATCGTGCTCATCGCTCGTCTCCTCTTGCTGGTCCAACATGGGTCCCGTTCAAGGAAATGGAGCCGCCGACCTGACACGCCTACTGGACTTCGGTACAGGTCGTGTTCAGCATTGGTCTAGAAAACGCGAGTACTACGCATGAATCGTCTTCGCGAGGAACACAATAGACCTCGGCGTGAAGTGCCGGAGGAATGTCGCGCCGTGCGCGGCGATCCGGTCGATGTGGCTGGTATGGGCGACGCAGTTGCCGGTGACCGAAAGCGCATCGTAGCGCAGTTGGTCGGCACAGATGAAGATGAAGTTGGCTCGCTTCACGACGGCTCCGATCGTTCCTGCCAGGCGCACGCACTGCAAGGGCCCGAACGCAGTGGAGTCAAAGATCAAGATTTTCGTACGGTATGTGCTAATCCAATACTGCGAGAAAGAGATGCGCTTTACGGGGCTCAGCGTTCGCCAGTTGGAGGCCTTCGAGGCGACGATGGTGGCCGGCTCGGTCTCGAGTGCGGCGATCGCTGAACGTCTCACAGCCAAGCGTCAGCCGCCTGCTACAGGAACTGGAGATCGGCATCGGCCTCAGCCTGTTCGACCGCTCGCACGGCCGGCTCGTTCCGACCGAGCAGGGCCTGCTGTTCTATGGCGAGGTCAGCAAGACCTTCCATGGCGCCCGCAACCTGATCATGGCGGCGCAGGAAATCCGCGAGCTGAAACGTGGCGTTGTGCGCATCGGAACTTTGGCGGCGATGTCGTTCAAGATCGTGCCAGAAGCAATCCCAGCAGTTGAGGACGCGGTTTCCCGAAGCCAGGACGACCGTCGCGGTGCGCACTCGACGGAAATCGTGTCGTCCGTCGACTTCCGCTCACAATGCCCGTGCTGCGGCGGACGCATGATCGTCATCGAGGTATTCGAACAGTGGAGACAGCCGCGCGGACCGCCGGACAAAACGGCGACGAACCGGGAGAACTCTCCATGACCCGGCATGGCATGGTCCACCCTTCAGCGACAGGCATACAGCCTCCGGTAATGGACCCGCGCGCGTCCGTGGTGATCATCGATGCCGACAGGGCGCGGCCCTCGTCGCGCCTGCGTGCATCGACGTGAACTGACCCGTTGCAGTCGTTGGCGTGTGCAGGAAAGAATGTCGTGACACTGCCCGGAAAGCGACCTTGGCTTCCGCCCGCTCGCCTTCGGCATCAACCTCTGAACGCGCGGTTCCGCGTCGTGACCCAAGTTGGGAGCCCGGTGGGGTAGTTCCGCTCCCGGGAACTGTGCGGGGGGCGACAAGCTATTGTCACCCCCGTTAGGCCCGCAGCAGCAGGTGCTCACATCAAGCAGACCACGTCGCTGGTCTAGGTAGCGACAGGCAACGATTGCATGAAGGCGCGATCCTGTTCCGGGAGCGCGGCTGTCCAGGCTGGCTCGTCGCCAGGTTCCGGTAGCACCTGGCCGAACTCGATCATCTGCCGCGGTGGCAGCTCGTTGAGATAGAGCCAGACGGCCCTCCCATTTTTGACGTCAGCCGCCTGTGCGACACCTTCACTCATCAACTTGATCATGCGGGTCTTATCCACAACTGCACGGCCCGCCCGGATATGGCCAGAGATAAAAATGTGGTCGTGCGTCAGTTGCGCACCACCGATGAACCAATCGCCGGCTTTTACTTCACTGAAGATGACCTGCGCGAAGAAGGCGGGAGCGCCTGTCACTTCGCTGTGAATCTTCGTTATCTCACCTGCAATCTTACTTTTTTGCTCCGAGGTGAGGCGACCGGTTGTGCTGGTACATAGATATGTTGGCATGTGCACAGACTCCTCTTGTGGCAAAGCGACATTGCACTAGGCGCGCAGCCTGTTTCCGGTGCGTGCCGGGTCTGACAGTGGTCAGTGGGAACGAACTGCCCGTAGCCGATCGCTCCTGGGCGGGACGGAGCGACAAAGTCGAAGGTGGTGTGAAGCTCAACTCTCAATTCGCCGGTTGCCAAACTGCAGTACCGCGACGCCTGACAAGATCAGGATCATCGCAGCGTAGCTGAGAGGATGGATATCATCACCGACAAGAACCGCGCCGATCGCGAGGGCCACGACCGGTGGAACATACGTGACGCCCGAGGCGGCGACCGCGCCAAGGTTCGCGACGATATAGTAGTAAGCGAGATACGCGAATCCCGTTCCGCACAGCCCCAGGCCAAAAACAAGGCCGATCCAGGCGCGAGTATCGCCAAAAACAGCTTCGATTCCGTCGAGGGGCGTGGCTACGAAAAGGAGGATCATAGCGACCCCGATTTGGTAGGTCACCAGTGCCGCGGCGGGCAGTTTTAACGGGCTGATGAACCTGCGGGCATATACAAACGAGCATCCGACGCTGAGAGAACCCGCGATCATGTATGCGACGCCAGCCACGTCGATGCCGTCCGAAACCGACCAGGGACGCGCGATAAGAAGCACGCCCGAGAAGCCGAGGGCTATACCCGCTGCCTTAGCTACATTGATGTGTTCCTCGCGCAAAAACAGCCACGCACAAAGGAACGCAAACAGCGGGATCGCACCGCTCAACAGGCCAGCAAGGCTCGACGGAAGAAGGGCAGTGCCCTTGGCAAACGCAAAGTAATAGATCACCGTCGCCAGAAGCGACATGACGACGAAGTGGTGAGCATGGCGGATATGCTCCCAGCGCAGCGCCCGTTGCCACAACGCGTAGAAAAAGACTGGTAGGAAGCCAAAGATGGCGCGCAGCAAGACAATCTGCGCGGGAGATATTTCTTGCGCGGCCCACTTCATGAAGATGAAATTGCTTCCCCAGATTACGCCCAGGAAGAGGAAGGCAACCAAGGCGGTTTTGTTTGTCGGGCGCAAATTGACAGCGTCGCCCGGCGGTCGCGGAGCAACCCGGTGCATGAGCGTTACGTCATTCGTGGCCATTTTAGCCTCGCATTGAGCTCACATTGCCGCCTGGGCCGGATGGACGGTGATGTCTGGTTGACGAAAGAAGGGCCCGGCCGCAACAGTAAGGCAACCACGAAATCCGGTCTTGTTGATTCCTTACCTTCTGCGTTGCAGTGAGGTTTCGGCGGCGAACTGCCCGGGAGTCATTCCTGTCAGCCGCTTGAAATGGCGGGTAAACTGACTTTGATCCGAGAAACCCACCTCCAGTGCCGTTTCGGCTAGCGAGGTTCCTGCTCTTAAGAGCACCTTTGCTCGTTCGACTCGCAGGCTGACGAGATAGGAATGGGGCGGCATGCCTGTTCCCGCGGAGAAAGACCGGATCACCTGCGTACTTGATACACCGGCTGCCTGCGCGAGGTCGGTGATGCTGACCTGGCTTTCCGCGTTCGCGTGAAGGTAATCGCGAACAATCCCCACTGTGCGGGGCGCGACGCGCGCCAGCGTTCCAACGGGGGAAAAATTGCCATGGCGCTTGAACAATCGACGAAGAAAGACGGCGATGCGCGTCTCACGTTCCAACAAGGTCTCCCGGAGTTGTGATGAGACGTGCAAATTCTCAAACTCTCGGTAGAGTTCAGGGTCATCTATGACGTGGTGTGCAAAACCCCACTCACCACCAACGGTGCGGTCCTGCGCCTCCTCGAGTGCGCGAGCAACGAGCGTCGCCGAGGGATAGAACATTCGATAACGCCAGCCCTGCTCGGTTGCTGGACGCCCCTCGTGCACTAATCCTGGATTGAACACGCACAGTGTGTCCGCCGGCATGATTAATGAGGGCGCACGCCCAGGGCGAAACTGCTGCCCGCCAGCTTCGATCACACCAATTCCGAAAGTCTCATGCACGTGCGGCGGAAAGGCGAAATCACGATAGTCAGCGAATAAGAACTCGGTGGCCTCCAACGCTTCGTCGGACCACGTTCTGGACTGATTGTTACCCGATCGCGACTGCTTCATCTGCATATCCGAGGCGAATGGACGGGCGGCGAGATGATGGTGGAACTCGCTCGCTTATCGACCGCACGCTGGCGATCCGGCTTATGACCGGTCCACGACATGTGGGGACTGCAGCCAGCTGAGACAATGTGGGCGGCGCGACGACAGTCGTCCATCAGACAAAGGTATCATTAGGTAATCGGACGCACCGCAGCCCACAAAAAAATGGAGGGAGGTAAGGATTCGACAAGAGGAGAGGCAAGTAGCAGCCATAAATCATCAATATCGAAGCTGGCTGACGGGGTGCCGACCTACTCACCGCTCCGGCAGCATTGAACAAAGGAGACTTGCCTTGTCCGTTAATTCGTCGTCAACATCGGCAGCGCCGACACGGCGCGATCTTATTCTCGTATCTGCTGCCGCCGGCGCAATCAGCATCCTTCCCGGGACGCTGCGCGCGGCCACCGCGGTCGGCAACGCAATCCGCCCGTTTCGCGTCCATGTGCCGGACGCGGACCTCGCCGACTTGAAGCAGCGCCTTGTTGCGACCCGCTGGCCCGACAAGGAGACGGTCGCCGATCAGTCGCAGGGCGCGCAACTCGTGAACTTGCAGGAACTCGTCCGCTATTGGGCAACGGATTACGATTGGCGGAACGGCGAGGCTAAGCTCAACGCGCACCCGCAGTTTATGACCAACATCGATGGCGTGGACATCCACTTCATCCATGTCCGCTCGCGCCACCCGAATGCGATGCCGCTGATCGTCACGCATGGTTGGCCCGGTTCGATCTTCGAGCAGATCAAGATAATCGGTCCGCTCACCGACCCAACCGCGTACGGCGGCCGGGCCGAAGACGCCTTCGACGTCGTGATTCCGTCCCTGCCGGGCTACGGCTTTTCGTCTCGACCCACCGAGACCGGATGGGGCGTGGAGCGCATCGGCCGTGCCTGGGACGTTCTGATGAACCGGCTGGGGTACAAGCGCTACGTCGCCCAGGGCGGCGATTGGGGAGCGGGCGTCGTCGAGGCGATGGCCCGGCAGGCGCCGACGGGACTGCTCGGCATCCACACCAACCTGCCGGCGGTGTTCCCGCCCGACGCTGCCGAAGCGATCGCTACCGGCAGGCCCGCGCCTGCGGGACTGACCGCGAAGGAGCGCGCGGAATTCGATGCCATGCAAGGGTTCATCAAGAACGGCGGCTGGGGTTACCTGACGATGATGAGTGCGCGACCGCAGGCCGTCGGCTACGGCTTGACGGACTCCCCCGCCGGCCTGGCGGGCTGGATGCTCGTGCACGGCGGGTTCGGCAAGTGGACCTACGGCAAGGACCCGGAGCAGCGGCCGACACCGGATGAGGTGCTGGACAACTTCTCGCTGCACTGGTTGACCAACACCGTATCCTCCGGGGCGAGGCTCTACTGGGAGAATCGCGATCAGAACCTCATCAGTGCTGCCGCGCAAAAGACCGATGAGATCACGGTCCCGGTCGCGATCACGACGTTCCCGGACGACGATCTCTTTCGAGCCCCGGAGACGTGGGCGCGCCGCGCCTTCCCGAGCTTGATCTACTTTCACGACGCCGAAAGGGGCGGCCACTTTCCCGCCTGGGAGGAGCCGATGAT
>NZ_CAKXZT010000169.1:0-1950 GCF_935825525.1 Mesorhizobium escarrei | reverse complement strand
GATGCGATCTACAAATCAATCGTCGTTGTTTTCACCGATTTGTCGGCCGATCGAGCAAAGGATCTTTTCGACGAAATCCTGCAGCATCTTGGAGTCCCGTCTTATGCAGAAGCTGGACTGGTGCTGGGAGGGTTTTACGAAACCAACGAAGGGTTTGCGCTATACAACCCCAGCTTTCGACCGTTCACAGCGCCTGTGCCGTTCCTGCTGATCAGACCCGCGGTCATCAGCGACTGGAAGTTCTTTTTGGACAACGAGGATCGGCTCAACCTTTGGGCGCGTCGCTATCGAGAGTCCGCAGCCCCAGCTCTCGCGAAGGAACTACGCCGCTTGCCGTGGCGCGAGAGGCGGAACCAATTCGAAGACGCATACCAAGAGTCGTCCGGAGATCGTCCACCAGCTACGTCCCGGACGCAAACGTCGCCGAGCTAAAGCGGCGCCGCGCGGCGGCCCGCTGGCCTGACAAAATCCTGCACTCATCAAAGAAGGACAATGCCATGACTCTCATCAAGACCCTTGCCGCTGTCGCGGCTGGCACCATGCTCGCCACGAGCGCCTTCGCCCAGAGCGCGAGGGAGATCCGCGGCGCTTCCCCGTATGTCGCCATCGAGAACGAGCCTGCGCCCAAGCTGATTGTGGATCCCCCGCTTCCGGAGGGGCTGGCCATAGGCGTCTACTGGGCCCAGTACCGGGTGGAGAACCTGCGCATCATACCCGTGTTCGGGGCGGGCGCCCTCCAGGTATCTCCACGTATCGGGCATCTGCACGTCATTGTCGACGACTTGCCCTGGTGGTGGGCGGATGCGAGTGACAACAACACAGTCGACATAGCCGGGCTGCCGCCTGGCGAGCACAAGGTGAAGATCGCGCTGGTGGACGCTAATCACAACGTCATCCCCGGACAGGAGGTGACTCATACGTTCACCGTGCCCGAGTCGGCGAAGTTAACGCACGATCATCACGACTAGGAAGTGCCCAGCACCTGCAGTCGGCAACGCCGGAGCAGGTCAGCGAGATTGCACTGCAAGCCGGGCGGCTGGGATTGTCAGCCGCGCCCAACCCGAGTGGCTCATCCTGAGCGGGGAGCGCCATCCCCGTACTTTGTTTCCGCCACCGGCCGCTTCAAACCCGAACACCGCAACTGGAGTCATTCTGATGCTCGACTGGAAGAAAAAGCTTCTGGACGTCAATCTCCGCCTCAAGGAAATGTCCACCAGGACACCTGATACTATCAAAGGCGCAACTCTCCTGGCTGGCGCGGGCGCAAAAACCGGCCACCTCGAAGCGAAGATGCGCGAACTTATCGCGCTCGCTGTTGCTGTGACCACTCGCTGCGACGGTTGCATCGCCGCTCACTCTGCCGAGGCGGTAAAGCTTGGCGCCACTGATGATGAAATCGCCGAGGCGCTCGGTGTCGCCATCAACCTCAATGCAGGCGCTGCGCTGGTCTACAGCACACACGTTCTCGATGCCGTGGACAGTCTCAGGCACGCATAACCGCACCGAAGGAAGATACCTCATGTTCAACTATAAGGATGGAGTATATCGCATGCTCGAGAACAAAACGGTGCTGATTACCGGTGGCGCTTCAGGTATAGGTTTGGCCTCTGCCAAGCTAATGCACGAGGCGGGTGCCCGTGTGGCGATACCGGTCGAGATCAACCCAAGCTGGACAAGGCACGCGCGGCCATCGGTGATGACCTCCTAACGCTCCAGGTGGACGCCCTTTCGACGGAAAGCCTGCGCAACATGGCGGCACGGATCAAGGACTCATTCGGCGGCCTGGATGTGTTCTTCGCCAATGCCGGAGTGGCTTACATGACACCACTTTCGAATACGACCGAAGAAGCGTTCGATACCCTCATGGCCACGAACGTCAAGTCGGTCTTCTTCTCGCTTCAGGCGGTGGAGCCGATCATGCGGGAGGGCGGTTCGGTCATTCTGAATACC
>NZ_CAKXZT010000168.1:85147-404896 GCF_935825525.1 Mesorhizobium escarrei | reverse complement strand
AAGCGACGCGGCGCAGACCCTGAGATCCATGCCGTTACCTCAGCCGAAAAGTGCAGCGGAGCAGAATTCTGCACCGTCGCGACACTTCGACGTTACGGCATGGATCCTGGGGTCTGCGCCGCGTCGCTTCGCTCCTTGCTCCGCCCAAGGATGACGAGGCGGTGGGCGTTTCCGCTAATCGCCAAGGTATGCAGTCAGTCAACGCCAGCACATCTTACCTGTCAAAACTGCTACGCCGAGGAGCTACCGCGCCAAACCAAAAATCGCGTCGCAGTCGAGGTGGGTTTCCAGCTCGGCTGCGATCTCGTCCAGCGCCCGTTCGACTTCGGCACGGTAGTCGATGCCGCCGCCTTTGACGCCGAGATTTTCCAGCAATTTCGCCCGAAAAGCGTCGGCGGAAAATAGACCGTGCAGATAGGTGCCCGACACCTTGCCGTCGGCCGAGACGGCGCCGTCATCGGCGCCGTTGATGACGGCGGACGGCCGCAGCGTGTCCGGACCGGTGGTGCGGCCGAGATGGATC
The DNA here is from genome assembly GCF_935825525.1 of Mesorhizobium escarrei. GTDB lineage: Bacteria > Pseudomonadota > Alphaproteobacteria > Rhizobiales > Rhizobiaceae > Mesorhizobium > Mesorhizobium escarrei. The sequence continues at coordinate 404,373 of NZ_CAKXZT010000168.1, read as the reverse complement.
TCGTAGCCTTCGAGCGGCAGGTCGAACTGGACCGAGCGAGCGCTGACATTGCGCACCGTCTTTTCCGGCTCCATCACCGTTTCGACGTCGAGCAGGCCGAGCCCTTCCGTCTCGGTAACGCTGCCCTCGATGCCGTCGGGATCGCGCACGACACGGCCGAGCATCTGGAAGCCGCCACAGATGCCGACGACGTGGCCGCCGCGTTTGCGGTGGGCAAGCAGGTCGCGGTCCCAGCCATTCTCGCGGAATCTCAGGAGATCGCAGATCGTCGACTTGGAACCGGGAATAACCACCAGCCCGGCATCCTCTGGCAAGTGCTGGCCGGGCGGCACGAACACCACCTCGACCTGAGGCTCGGCCTTGAGCGGGTCGAGATCGTCGAAATTGGCGATGCGCGAAAGCATCGGCACCGCGACCTTCAGCGCGCGCTTCTCGCCGGACGCCAGGCGTTCGAGCACCACGGAATCTTCCGATGGCAGCCGCGCCGCTGCCTTCAGCCACGGCACGACGCCAAAGCAGCGCCAGCCGGTGAAGCTCTCGATCGCCTTGAGGCCGTCATCGAACAGCGAGACATCGCCGCGGAACTTGTTGATGAGATAGCCGGCAATCATGCGCCGGTCCTCTTCCGGCAGGATCAGATGGGTGCCGGCGACCGAGGCGATGACTCCGCCGCGATCGATGTCGCCGACGAGGATCACCGGCACATTGGCGCGCGTCGCAAAGCCCATATTGGCAATGTCGCGGCTCCTGAGATTGATCTCGGCCGGCGAGCCGGCGCCTTCGACGATGACGAGGTCGGCACCCTCGCCGACCTTGGCCCAGGAGTCGAGCACGGTATCCATCAGCCGGGCTTTCAGCGCCTGGTAGTCGCGTGCCCGCGCCTCGCCGAACACCTTGCCCTGCACCACCACTTGGACGCCGATATCGGTCTGCGGCTTGAGCAACACCGGGTTCATGTGGATCGAGGGCGCAACGCCACAGGCGATCGCCTGCAGCCATTGGGCGCGGCCGATCTCGCCTCCGAGTTTGTCGCCCGGTATATTGGCAACGGCGGCGTTGTTCGACATGTTCTGCGGCTTGAATGGCCGCACCTTCATCCCACGCTTCCTCGCCGCGCGGCAGAGGCCCGCGACCAGCACCGTCTTGCCGACATCGGAGCCCGTGCCCTGCAGCATGATTGCTCTGGCCATTAATTCCTGCCCTGTGAAATGGTGCCGCTGATCGTGGATTTCGCGGCCAGTGGTCCGCCGTGCCAGATGTAGAGCGCCAGCAGAGGCTCCTTGCCGGTGCGCATGGCATGGCTGACATCAGAGGCATGGTGGATCACCTCACCCGCCTCCCGCTTGCCAAAGTCGCCTTCGCCCATGCGCCATCCGGTGCCGCCGGTCAGCGGAATGTAGATCTCCTCGGCGACATGATGGTGGTCGGGATAGACGATTTCAGGTCCGAGGATCAGCAGACCGGCCGCTACCTCGTCGTTGACGAAATGGCCGCGCGTGCCGAAGACCTCCAGCCAGCCGTAGTTGTCGATGAATGTCTTGCCGAAATCCGCCTCGCTGTAGGTCTGCCCCCAGCGCAGTTCGCCGCGACGCTCGGCAAGCAGCCGCGCCAGCGGCTGAGCGTTGGCCGGAGCGAGCTCGACGATACGATCGAGCTGGCGCAGGCAGGCGAGCGGACGCGGCTCGAGGGGACGCGGCGGCATGGCCCAGCCGATCCGGGCCACGGCATCGCGCACCAGCGCATCATCGAATGTTTCGAGATAGCTGTGGAAACGTCCAAGCAGTTCATCGAAATTTGTCGTCACTTTTTGCCCCAGACACGCATTCTCAACCAGCCGCCCCCAGATGGTTGGATGGAGATGGTCGGCTTGCGCGGCGGCATCATTGGTCTAGATTGGACGGCGCGCAAAGCCAAAAACGACAGGCCAGCAAGCCGAAGAACATCAGGGAGCACGCCATGGACGCCGCTGTCGATGCGGGCACCAGCCAGTTCGAACTCAACGAGGACCAGCGCGCCATCCAGCAAATGGCCGAGGCCTTCGCCGCCGATCGTGTAGCTCCGAACGCGCTCGACTGGGACCGCAACAAGCATTTTCCGGCAGACGTGATCCGCGAGACTGGCCCGCTCGGCCTTGGCGGCATCTATGTCAGTGACGATGTCGGCGGCTCAGCGCTCGGCCGGCTCGACGCGGTGCTGATCTTCGAGGCGCTGTCGCTCGCTGATCCGGCCTTCTCCTCCTTCATCTCGATCCACAACATGGTGGCTTCGATGATCGACCGCTTCGGCAGTGACGAGCAGCGCCAGCACTTCCTGCCGAAGCTGACCTCGATGGAATGGCTGGCGAGCTATTGCCTGACCGAGCCGGGTTCAGGATCGGATGCGGCGGCGCTGAAGACGCGCGCGGTGAGGAGCGGCGGCGACTATGTGCTGAACGGCGTCAAGCAGTTCATTTCGGGCGCCGGCGACAGCGACCTCTACATCGTCATGGCGCGCACCGGCGCCGATGGCCCGAAGGGCATTTCGACCTTCGTCGTGCCGAAAGATGCGCCTGGCCTGTCTTTCGGCGCCAACGAGCACAAGATGGGCTGGCACATGCAGTCGACCCGCCAGGTCGTCTTCGAGGACTGCAAGGTGCCGGCGCAAAACCTGCTCGCGGACGAAGGTGCCGGTTTCGGCATCGCCATGGCCGGGCTCGACGGCGGCCGGCTCAACATCGCCGCCTGTTCGCTGGGCGGGGCGCAATCGGCGCTCGACAAGGCGCTGTCCTACACCGCCGAACGCAAGGCCTTCGGCGCCAAGATCAACCAATTCCAGGCGCTGCAGTTTAAGCTGGCCGACATGGAAACCGAGCTGCAGGCTGCACGGATATTCCTTTACGCCGCTGCCTCAAAGCTCGACCGCAAGGCCCCGGATGCCTCAAAATGGTCGGCGATGGCCAAGCGCTTCGTCACCGACATCGGCTTCAACGTTGCCAACGACGCGCTGCAACTGCATGGCGGCTATGGCTATCTGCACGATTACGGCATCGAGAAGCTGGTGCGGGATCTGCGCGTCCACCAGATTCTCGAAGGCACCAACGAGATCATGCGCGTCATCATCGCGCGCGCCCTGATCGGACGGTAGGCAGTAGGCAGTAGGCAGTAGGCAAAAAAGTGACCGGCAGGATCAATTCATACAAGGATCATATCGTATGGGAGCAGGCGATGGATCTGGCGCGTGATCAAGCTTATCAGGTGCTGTTATCGACCAAGGGCATCGGAAAAATGCTTCGCCACTTATTGGCAAACTCGCCCGAATAGGCTGCCTACTGCCTAACTGCTGCCTTACCCAAACCACGGAGTGCCATTATGACCACCATCGCCTTCATCGGCCTCGGCAATATGGGCAATCCGATGGCAGCCAATCTGGTCAAGGCTGGATATGCCGTTCACGGATTCGACCTGATCCCGGAAAATCTCGTGATCGCCAAGGAGCATGGGGTCGTCGTCATGGCCAATGCCGTTGCAGCGGTGAAGGAGGCCGATGTGGTCATCACCATGCTGCCGGCCGGCAAACACGTCCTGTCGGTCTATGAAGACATCGTGCCAAAGGCGAAAAAGGGCGCGCTGTTCATCGATTCCTCGACCATCGACGTCGAATCGGCACGAAAAGCCCACGCCATTGCCGCCAGACATAAGCTGCTGTCGATCGATGCACCGGTTTCCGGCGGCACCGGCGGCGCCGCCGCCGGCACGCTGACCTTCATGGCCGGTGGCTCGAAGGATGCCTTCGCCAAGGCCGAACCAGTCCTCAAGCCGATGGCCGGCCGTATCGTCCATTGCGGTGATGACGGCGCCGGACAGGCGGCAAAGATCTGCAACAACATGATCTTGGGCATTTCGATGATCGGCGTCGCCGAAGCCTTCGTTCTGGCGGAAAAGCTCGGCCTGTCGCATCAGGCGCTGTTCGACGTCGCCTCGAACTCGTCGGGCCAGTGCTGGTCGCTGACTACCTACTGCCCGGTCCCTGGTCCGGTGCCGACATCGCCGGCCAACAACGGCTACAGGCCGGGGTTTGCCGCGGCACTGATGCTGAAAGACCTGAAACTGTCGCAGGAAGCCGCCCAAAGCGCTGGTGCGGTGACGCCGCTCGGCGCCGAGGCCGCCCAGCTTTATGCGCTGTTCAACGCCCAGGGGCATGCCGCTGCCGACTTCTCCGGCATCATAAATTTCTTGCGCGGCACCCCGGCGTAGTGCATGTCGCCCAAAGGCTTGGGCTTAACCCCCCAAGGGTGCGCACAGCGTGCGCAGCAGACGCGACGCGCTTTAAGCCTCGAACTCGACTGGCTTTCGGTTCCGGCAAAGAAACCTCGGAAATTTAGATTTGCTTAAACTATCGATAACCACCCGGTAACGATGTCCCTGTAGAACGGAGTGCGAGGCGGCATATCGCATCCGCCCGGCGCTCCGGATCAGGTCTCGCGTCCCGGAGCCCGTAAGTTTCGCCAAGTGTTCAGTCAGCGAAGCGCCATGCGTATCTGGCAAAGCCGCGTTCCCCATGGAGCGCGGTTTTTGCGTTTCGCATTCTTCAACGACAGTGAGACGATCGCCCTGGCGCGTCTCCAGATGGTCGTCGGCCTCGTGGCGGCGGTCCTGACCGACGTCCTGTCGGCAGGACTATCGACAGCATCACGAAATGGCAGCAGATCAAGGAAAACGCCAAGAACGACGCCGACCGCATCCGCGCCGACGTGGCGATCACGCGGCTTGAGCGGACATCATGAAACCTTCTGATTTCCAAGCCGTTATCGCCGGTATGTCCGGGGCTAAATCCAAGCCGAAATCGGTCTCCAAATCACGCGATGCCGAGAAGTCGCGCCAGGAGAAGCAATCGACTGTCGAAGTCGCGTCTGGGATCGTCGGCGCGGCCCCGCCGCCGGTGGATTTCGTCGAACCCGATCCGAAGCTGACCCCTGAGGAGGCCGAGCAGGCGCGCAAGAGATACTTGCTGAGGCGTTTCTGGATCAGCGCGCGCGGTTACTGGGGCCGCGGAGGCGATAGGCGGGCTTGGCCATACACGATCGGGTTACTGCTCCTGATCGTCATCAATGTCGGCTTCCAGTATGGGATCAATGTCTGGAATCGCGCAATTTTCGACGCCCTTGAGCAACGCAATGGTCGCACCGTCTATGTCCTGAGCGCCGTTTTCGTGCCGCTCGTGCTCGGCAGCGGAAGCCTTGTCGTTGCACAGGTCTTCCTTCGCATGACGATTCAGCGCCGCTGGCGTTCCTGGCTCACCAGCGCGGTGATCGCGCGGTGGCTTGCAAGCGGCCGCTACTTTCAGTTGAACCTCGTCGGCGGCGACCACCAGAACCCCGAAGCCCGCATTACCGAGGATTTGCGGATTGCCACCGAATCCCCGGTCGACTTCATCGCCGGTGTCATCAACGCGTTTCTGTCGGCCTCGACCTTCATAGTGGTGCTCTGGACGATCGGCGGGGCCCTGACCCTGACGATCGCAGGTTCGACGGTGACCATTCCCGGCTTTCTCGTCGTCACCGCGGTACTCTATGCCGCGATCACATCCACCTCCATGGCGGTCATTGGCCGCCATTTCGTCCACCTCTCCGAGGAAAAAAATCAGGCTGAAGCCGAATTCCGCTACACGCTGACGCGCGTGCGGGAAAACGGCGAGAGCATCGCATTGCTCGGCGGCGAGGAGGAGGAGCGTAGCGGCATCGACAGGACGTTCGCCCATGTGCTCAGGCAATGGGCGCTCCTTACAGGGCAGCACATGCGCACAACGCTGGTATCGCAGGGGCGAGTCTGTTTGCGCCTGTCGTGCCGGTTTTGCTTTGCGCTCCAAAATTTCTCGAAGGCGGCATGACACTCGGCCAGGTAATGCAGGCTGCCTCTGCCTTTGCCATCGTGCAGGGCGCGTTCGGATGGCTGGTCGACAACTACCCCCGTCTGGCCAATTGGAACGCCTGTGCACGGCGCATCGCCTCGCTGATGATGTCGCTCGACGGGCTCGAGCGCGCGGAACAGAGCAACAAGCTCGGACGCATAAAGCGCGGCGAAGCTGCAGGCGGTGCGATGCTCAGCCTGAACAATCTGTCCGTGTCGCTCGACGACGGCACCGCCGTGGTCAAGGAAACCAAGGTCGTGATCGAATCAGGCGAGCGGGTGCTCGTCGCCGGCGAATCCGGCTCAGGCAAGAGCACGCTGGTGCGGGCCATCGCAGGTCTGTGGTCGTGGGGTGGCGGCAGCGTCAACATCCACGCCGACAGACGGCTGTTCATGTTGCCGCAACGGCCTTATGTCCCCACCGGGACGCTTCGCCGCGCAGTCGCCTATCCAGGCGCCGCCGATCGCTGGACGCTGGACAAGATCAAGGCTGCCCTCGACAAGGTCGGGCTCGATTATCTGAACGACAAGATCGAGGACGACGCGCCATGGGACCAGACCCTGTCGGGTGGCGAAAAGCAGCGGCTCGCCTTCGCGCGTCTTCTGCTGCACAGCCCCGATATCATCGTGCTGGATGAAGCAACGTCAGCACTCGATGAAAAGAGCCAGGACAAGATGATGGAGATGATCGTTCACGAATTGCCGAAGGTCACCATCATAAGTGTGGCGCATCGCGCCGAGCTGGAAGCCTTTCATAGCCGCAAGATCACCTTGGAGCGGCGCGAGGGCGGCGCAAAGCTTGTCAGCGATATCGATCTTGTCCAGCGCAAGAGAAGACGGAACTTGCTTGCGCGATTTATGGGGCGCCGGCGCGCCGTACCAAAACGCAGCACGACCTTGAGCAAAGCGGCGCTGCCCGAGACAAAAAAGTGAAGTCCGCCGATCGGGCCTAAACGCCGGGCGTCCGGTTGCAGGACGCCCGGCGATCGTTTCATCTCACCGCTTGCGCAAATCCGCTTGCCCCAGATCAAGCGCCTTGGCGATGCGGCCGCAGGCCATGTCGATGGTCTCGTGCGTCCAGATCAGCGGCGGCGACAGGATCATCGTGTCGCCGGTGGCGCGCAGCATCATGCCCTGGGCAACTGCGTGGTCGCGGACGGTCACGGCCGCGCTCCCGGCCGGCAGGAAGCGCTCCTTGGTCGCCTTGTCCCTAACGATCTCGATCGCCCCCATCAGCCCGATCGAGCGCACCTCGCCGACCAGATCGTGCCCGCCAATATGCTCCTGCAGCGCCTTGGCGAAATAGGGTCCGGTGTCGTTCTTGACCCGATCGACCAAACCTTCCCGCTCGATGATCTCGAGGTTCTTCAGCGCCACGGCGCAGGCCACGGGGTGGCCGGCATAAGTATAGCCGTGATTGAACTCGCCGCCCTTCTCGACCAGCGTCGCGGCGATGCGGTCACCGACCAGCAGCGCCGACAGCGGCTGATAGCCGGAGGTGAGCGCCTTGGCGGTGGTGATCGTATCGGGCTCGATGTCGAATGTCTGAGCGGCGAACCACTCGCCGGTGCGGCCATAACCGGTGATGACCTCGTCCAGCATCAGCAGGACATCGTATTTGCGGCAGATACGCTGCACTTCCGGCCAATAGCTCATCGGCGGTATCTTCACGCCGCCCGCCCCCATCACCGGCTCGCCGATAAAGGCGGCGACTTTGTCGGCGCCGGCTTCGAGGATGGCATCCTCGACGGCCTTGGCCGCGCGCAGGCCGAAATCATGGTCGCTTTCGCCGGGCAGAGCCAGTTCATAGGCATAAGGCATCATCACATGGACGATGTTGGGAACCGCGCCGTTGAGCTGCCTGTGCATCGGCTCCATGCCGCCCAGCGACGTGCCTGCGATGGTCGAGCCGTGATAGGCGCTCTTGCGCGAGATGATGCGGTTCTTCTCCGGCTTGCCTTCCAATGCCCAATAGTGACGGACAAGGCGCAGCGCCGTGTCGTTGGCCTCCGAACCGGACGAGCCGAAGAACACCTGGTTGACATGCTTCGGCGCCAGTTCCGCCAGCTTTTTGGCCAGCAGCACCGGCGTCGGGCTCGAGCATTTGAAGAAGGAATTGTAGTAGGGCAGTTCCTTCATCTGGGCGTAGGCCGCTTCGGCCAGCTCATCGCGGCCGTAACCGATGTTGACGCACCACAGCCCGGCCATGCCGTCGAGGATTTCCGTGCCTTCGGAATCGTAGATGAACGGCCCGCTGGCGTGGGTGATGATGCGTGAGCCGGCCTCGCGCATCTCCTTGTGGTCAGTGAACGGATGCAGGTGATGCGCAGCATCGATCTGCTGAAGCTGCTTCAGCGAATAATTCTGATAGGTCATGTCTGATGTTTCCTCTTGAACCAATCCGGCGTTTCGCTGCCGGGGCGGATTCGTCAGAGGAAGGCGGGCGGCGAATAGCCGATGCGGGCGCAAAGCCGCAAAAGCTCGGCGCGAAGCGTGCGCGGCGACGGCGTCACCGCCACCCCAAGCGCGCGACATGTCTTCATCCGAGCCATGGCAGCATCTTAGGCGGTCCGATGCGACCAGTTCAAGCCGTTCCGTTAAGCGCCCGTTGCAGAAAAACATACTTCATCGCCGCCTGTGCCGCTTGTGGCCGGCGATCGCCGCGCCCGCCATGGCCGCCCTCGGTCTCTTCGAAGAACAGCGTCTTCGCGTGACCGACAGCCTGCAGCCGCGCGGCCATCTTGCGCGCATGGCCGGGATGGACGCGGTCGTCGGCGGTCGATGTCGTCAGCAGCACCGGCGGATAGGCAGCATCGGGCTCGACATGCTGATAAGGCGAGTATGCGGCAAGCCACTCGGCCTCTTCCGGCTTCGCCGGATCGCCATACTCGGCCATCCAGGATGCCCCGGCCGGCAGTTCGGTGTAGCGCAGCATGTCGAGCAGCGGCACGTCGATGATCACCGCGCCGAAAAGCTCGGGGTGCTGGGTCAGCGAAACGCCGGTCAGCAGGCCGCCATTCGAGCCGCCCTGGATGCCGAGCGTCGCCGGCGTGGCGATGCCGCGTTTGACCAGGTCTTGCGCGACCGCGGCGAAATCGTCGAAGGCGTTCTGGCGATTGGCCTTGAGCGCGGCCTGATGCCAGTTCGGACCGAACTCGCCGCCACCGCGGATACTGGCCTGCACATAGGCATTGCCCTTTTCCAGCCACAGCCGGCCGCGCACGCCGGCATAGCCTGGCAGCAGCGGCACTTCGAAGCCGCCATAGCCGTAAAGCAGCGTCGGCACCGGCCCGTTCTGGTCGCGCCGCCTGACGACGAAATAAGGGATTTTGGTGCCGTCTTTCGAGCGTGCCTCGAACTGTTCCGAGACCAGCGACGACGCGTCGAAACGCGCCGGCTGCGATTTCACCGTTGCCAGCGTCGCAGCGTTGTCGTCCGACCAGATGATCGAGCTCGGCGTCAGGAAATCGGTGAAGGAGAATGACACGCTGGAGCCGAAGCGCTCGGCGTGGCTGATGCCGACACTGCCGTTTTCGGGCAGCGCCACCGGCTGCAGCGACCAGCCGCTGCCGCTGCGATCGCAGGCGACGACCTTGCCGCGCACATTGTCCATCAGATTGATGAACAACCGGTCCTGCGTGCGGGCAATGCCGGCAATCGAGACACGATCCGCCGGCGCGAGCACGGTCTCGATAGGTCCGAGCGCATTGGTCTCGATCCAGCGCGTGAAGTCCAGCGAATAGAGGCCGTCGGGTTGGCATCGCGTGCTGTCCGGCGCCGTCCACGGGCTGCGCACCCCAAAGACGAGCTGATCCCTGAGCAGCACCGTGTCGGTAGCGTCGTCCGGCAGCGGGATGCGCCTGTTTTCACCGGAGGGCAGACGCAGAAAGCTGTGCGAGGCAAAGAAATCGAGCGTCCGGGTCAGCAACAGATGCCGCTTGTCGCCGTCGAATTCGAGCGAACCGCCGGCGGCGAGATCCTGCTTCTGCGCCTCGAAGATCGGCGTCGCATCCTCCAGCCGGGTGCCGCGCTGCCACAGCTTGACGACACGCGGATAACCGGACTGGGTCTTTTCGTCCTCTTCGAAGGCAGCCGAGACGATGACCGTGTCCTTGTCCAGCCAGTTGAAGCCCGACTTCGAGGCGGGCGCGCGAAAGCCGCCCTCGACAAAGGACTTGCTGTCGATGTCGAACTCGCGCATCTCGCTGGCGTCGCCGCCATCCGGCGACAGGCTGAGCAGGCAGCGGCTGAAATCTGGGTAAAGCCGGCTGGCGCCGCTGAACACCCATTTCACGCCCTCTTTCGCGGACAGGCTGTCGAAGTCGATGATCGTCTGCCAATCCGGCTTCTCGGTCTTGTAGGAAGCGACCGTAGTGCGCCGCCAGAGGCCGAGCACGTTGGTCTTGTCCTGCCAGAAATTATAGACGTGGCCGTTGAGCGCAGACCCGACCGCAATGTTGTCTTCGGCGGTCATCAGGTCGAGCGCGGTTTGGAAGCAGGCCTGGTAGGACGGATCGCCCTGCAACTCGGCGACCGTGATCTCGTTCTGACGGTGAGCCCAGTCGAGCGCTTCCTTGCCCATCCTGTCTTCCAGCCAGAGAAAGGGATCTTCGGTCGCCGAATTCGGCCGCGTCTTTGTGTTCGACTTGGTCATGTGGTCTCCGGTTGAATCAGGCGTCGGCCTCGCAACATCGATATGGCGGCGCCAATGTTCAAGACATCCAATGTTCAAGATACGGGTCGCTTTTCGGATTTACGCCATCCGCCCCCGCAAGACGGTTGTAAGCGCCAGCGCCAAGCAAATGGCGCCAAGCGTGATCGGCAGGCCGTTGGCGCCAAGGATATCCATGGCGCCGCCCGCCAACGGCGGCACGGCGATGCCGCCGACACCCCACATCAGCGAGAAAGCGGCGTTGCCGGCGACCAGTGCCGAGCCGGTGAACCGCTCGCCGAGCTCGATGATCGACATCGTGTAGATGCCGTAGGAAACCGCGCCCCAGACAAACACGCACGGCCAGATCAGCGGCGTCTCGATGAGCACCGGCAACAACACGCATCCGAGCACCGTTAGCGATACACAGATAAATCGCACCAGACGCGCCGTCAGCCGTTCCGCCAGCAGGCCGAGCGGCACCTGCATGGCGATGTTGCCGGCGATCATCATCGACAGCAGCGCCGACATGCGGGCCTCCGCGATGCCATAATGCGCTCCGTAGACCGGCAGCAGCGCGAGCACTGCCTGTTCGAAACCGGCGGCCACCACGACCGCCGACAGCAGCAGCCATGCCATCGGCATGAACCCCATCACCGAAACCTGGTGCCCGGCCTCATCGACTTTTGGCAGCCGTTGCAGCACCAGCGCCAGGCAGGCTCCGCAAAAGACGAATGCGCCGATGCCGACGAGAAACGGCGGCCATCCTTCGGTGCCGACCGCAAGCAGGCACAGCGGGCCGGCGGCGAAACCTGCCGAAATGACTGTGGAATAGATCCCCATCACGCGACCACGGCGCGCCGGAGGCGCCAGCGCGATCACCCAGACTTCGCTCAGCACATAGAGCGGATTGGTCACCACGCCGATCAGGAAACGCAGTGGATACCAGAGATAGACATTTTGCGTCCAGCCGATCAGCGCCAGCATGATCGCGGAAAGTGCCGCGCAGGTGAGCGCCGTGCGCCCTGCCCCGAACCGGCGCGCCAGTGCCGGGATGAGCGGCGACGAGACGATAAAGCCGACCGGCGTCATTGCCGCCGACAGGCCGATCATGGCCGGCGAGACGCCCTGGCGCTGCAGGATGAAGCTCAGCAGCGGGTAGCTCAGCCCTTGCGCGATGGCGAAAACCGAAACAGTGGCGATCACGCCGGTGATCGCCGCCCACTGCATTGTCTCGTCGCTGTTCTGTTCCGCCAGGTCCATGATCCGCACCAACAGGGAGCCTGCACGATTAGCGTTTCGGCGGCATGCCGGGAAGCACCGGCGGCAAAAACCGCTTGCGCCAGCCGGAGCATGACTTGTTCAAGGGTCCCCGGCGCCATTCAGGCCACTACGGAAAATACCGGGCAATCGCCCCCGTATATATTCAGCTCGCGAACTCCTCCGGCGCGCGGGAGAATCCGGGCCATTCCACAACTTCCCCGAGTTAATGCAGAGATTTTCCACAACGTTACGAAGACAGTGACCCCGAACTTCTGGCGAACCGCGAGCCCAACATGAGCAACGATGCCATAATGTATACGTTGCCCGGGCGGGTTAACCGCAGTAATGGCTTGTTTGAAATCGGCGTCCGTCCTTCGTCGTCGGGGAAGAAGACCGAGGTTATCCTGCATCGCTTTTTCAAAGCGGACCCAAAATGATCGAGCAACCATTTGCATCAGCTTTCGAACTCGATGTTCTGAGCGACCTGCCCCCTGAAAGCACCAAACGGGTGTTCTATCCGGGGGGCCTGAATCGGGCGGCCATGATGGGCTGAACGTTCGTGTAGTTCCGTATGAAGGCGAGGAGTGGATTGGCACCCTTGCGTCTGGGCGGTTCGGACCAAAAACGGTAACGGGCGTATTTACTACTCCAAATCCAAACAAGTTCTGCGCAATATCCGCAGGCCAGGCTTACATTGTTAATGTTACTGACCCCAAGGTGCACGAAAGCCTTACAATCGTCCCGGTAATTGCTGTTCGAAGCTCTGTGAAGTATAGACTTCTTATATTTGTCAATAATACGGAGCTTTTGGCGATCGGCGTCAATGGAGAGGCATGGCGAACTGAGAGAATTTCGTGGGATAATCTGAAACTCACAACGATGACCTACGATACTATTTGTGGCGTGTTTTGGGACATTCAGACCGAGTCCGAGCAAGGCTTCACGGTGGATTTGGCGACCGGGACTCACTCTGGAGGGGCGACAATGCCAGTCTGAGAACCGCTTGCGCCAGCCAGAGCATGACTTGTTCAAGGGTCCGCGGCGCCATTCAGGCCACTACGGAAAATACCGGGCAATCGCCCCCTTCCTGCCGTCGGCGTAAGGTTTCAGCCAGTTGTCGTCGATGGAGAGCCCGTCATTGTCCGACGGTCCTTCTCCAATCGTTCTGCGCCAGGCGCGGAACTTGTAATGGTCGAACACGTCGAGCATATGCACCGCAAAGGCCGCAGCGAACGTCTTGTCGCCTTCGACGATCACCATGTTCTCGTCGTTTTCATAGGACGCCTTGTAGCCAAGGTTGTGGCTGCCGGCGATGACGGTGGCGTTGTCGGCCATCGGATCGATGATGACGATCTTGTCGTGGACGATCGCATGGCCGACGGTCAGCACTTCCGCCTGGAAATCTCGCGCGACGGAGGCCCCGGTCAGGTTGGCCGCCCTGACGATGGAGACGTTCGGCGCCTCCCAGACCTTCTCCGGAAAGACGAATGGCGATTTGCCGTCCCTGTTCGATTTTTTGGTGACCGGATCCCGGGTCGGGGCAACGTAGTTAGGCATGGCGGTGTGATCGCTGATTGCGCCTTGCACGATCAGCTTTGGATTCGCCGTCGCCGCCGCGACCGCCTGATCGATGACCGAATTGTTGCCAAGCCGCGACGGATTGAACACGAGAAAGAGCACCGCCTCCTTCGCCGCCTTGATCCGTGCGAAAACGTCTTCGAGATCGACAGGCCGCACCGAGATGTCCTTTTTGCTGCGGTCGGGATCGTTTGGCGAGAACCAGATGGTGGTTCCATTGACATGGTTCGGTGTGCGATTCTTCAGGCGAAACGGCCTGCCTTGCTTCTGCGCCACACGCCCGGCGGCACTATCGCTTGCCGGCGGCGGGAACACGTCGGCTTTCATCCGTTCCCAATAGGCATCGAACACTTCGGCCATGGCAGGGTCGTCGCGGATGAAGGCGTTGTTGGACTGTCCGCAAATGCCCGTCGACGTCCAGTTGGTGCTGCCGGTCATGACCGCTTGCGGATTGCCCTGGGCGTCGCGGTAGACGGCAAACTTGTTGTGGCCGATATGGTTGTTGTTGAACAGACGATCGGTCAGCACGACGCCGGCGTCGCGCAGCCGCTTTCTGAATGGCGCGTTGCCCGCGTCCCACGCCTTCGTTTGTTCATCCCTGCCCGAATTCGAAAGAATGACGTCGACGACATCCTTGGCGTCGATGATCGCGTCGCACAATTCGTCATCGCCAAGTTCGTAGAGGGCAAGCCTGACAGTGCCGCCCTCGGCCTTGGCCCGTTTCATCAGGCTGGTGAGCACGTCCGGAACCTCGCCGTGAAGATAGGCGCGTATCTTGCTGCCGGGACGCTGAAGCTCGGCCCTGATCTTATCGCGCTGCCCGACCTTGATGCCGGCGTCTTCCAGCGCGCGCGACAGCCATTGCGTCGAGAGCACGCCGTTGGTGAAGGCGAGCCGCGCGTTGCCGAACATCGATCCCAGAAAAATGGTCGGGCTGACGGCACCTTGTCCGAGATAGCCGAGCGGCCGCGCCGCTCCGGTATAGGCTTTCTCGGGCCGCACCGGCACCGGAACGAGGCCGGGCCGCATGTCGCCGACCGGACGCACCCGGTAGGCGACCATTTCGCCATCCGGCCTGATTTCAACGCTGTCGCGGCGCCGCCGCACCGTAAGATCGCGCCAGAATGTCTTCTGCACCGGCCAGACGCCGGTATCCTGCGGAATCCAGTCCCTGTTGCGTTGCCCCCGGAAAGGCACCCAGGACGCCAGACAGCGTTCCTCGCCAGTGCTGGGATAGATGCGGACGATCTCGAAGCCGAGACAGCCGTCGATCATTCCGTCAATATCCCAGGCAATGAAGGCGACTTCGTTGTTGGTCGCTGCACGCACGCTGACAACATCCGGCACGGAAATAGTCCCCCTCAGGACGGTTTGTATTCAATGTACTTACTCAATATGACGTGATCGCAACGTGACATATTTCACAGTTCGGGCACAGATCTGGTTTCGCCCTGGTGCGTCCGGCCGGCGAACGTCCATGTCGCTTCCCTCGCCCTAGTGGTCGCCGCCTCCGCAATGGCGGGCCGGCGGTCGGTCCATTATGCCGCCGCACCGTCGCAGCGTACGAGGACTATCATGACCGCCGCCCTTCATCCCGCCGAACCGGCATTGGCAAACGACCGCGCCCGTCGCGGCGGCCGCGCGGGCAAGCGCGCCGGCGCAGCGGCGGCATTCGAGCAGCCGCCTTTCCGTCAGCTGAAAATCCCGCTGACGCCGACTAAGCTGGTCTCCGACGACGAGCTGGAATCGATTCACCTCGCCTCGCTGCGCGTGCTCAGGGAAATCGGCGTCGACGTGCTGCACGACGAGGCGAGAAGCATCATGAAGGCGCATGGCGCGGATGTCCGCGAAGGCAGCGAGCGGGTGCGCTTCGACAGCGACATGATCCTCGAGCTGGTTTCCCACTGCCCGTCGGAATTCACCATCCATGCCCGCAATCCGACGCACAATGTCCGCTTCGGCGGCGACAACCTGATCATCTCGATGATGGCGTCGGCGCCCAATTGTTCCGACATCGATCGCGGCCGCCGGCCGGGCAACCAGCAGGACTATCGAAACTTCCTCAAGCTTGCGCAGATGCATAACATCCTGAACTGCACGGGCGGCTATCCGGTCGAGCCGATCGACATCCATCCGTCCGTCCGGCACCTTGAATGCATCCGCGATTTGAGCGTGCTCACCGACAAGGTGTTCCACATCTATTCGCTCGGCAAGGAGCGCAATGTCGACGGCATCGAGATCACCAGGATCGCGCGCGGCATCAGCGACGAACAGCTTCTCGAACAGCCGTCGGTGTTCACCATCATCAATACCAATTCGCCGCTCAAGCTCGACGTGCCGATGATGGAAGGCATCATCCAGATGTCGAGCAAGGGCCAGGTCGTCATCGTGACGCCGTTCACCCTGTCGGGCGCCATGGCGCCAGTGACCATCGCCGGTGCGCTGGTGCAGCAGAATGCCGAGGCACTG
Organism: Mesorhizobium escarrei; assembly: GCF_935825525.1. Lineage (GTDB taxonomy): Bacteria > Pseudomonadota > Alphaproteobacteria > Rhizobiales > Rhizobiaceae > Mesorhizobium > Mesorhizobium escarrei. The sequence continues at coordinate 388,527 of NZ_CAKXZT010000168.1, read as the reverse complement.
TCCGGCATTGCCTTCGCCCAGATGGTGCGCAAGGGCGCGCCCGTCGGCTATGGCGGTTTCACCTCCAACGTCGACATGAAGTCCGGCGCGCCGGCCTTCGGCACGCCGGAATACATGAAGGCGCAATTGGTCGGCGGCCAGCTCGCCCGCCGCTACAACATCCCTTACCGCACCTCCAACACCTGCGCCGCCAACACGGTCGACGCACAGGCCGCCTATGAAAGCGTATTCTCGCTGTGGGGCGCCATCCAGGGCGGCGGCAATCTGATGATGCATGCGGCCGGCTGGCTGGAAGGCGGCCTGCGCTGCTCCTACGAGAAGACCATCCTGGACATCGATCTGCTGCAGATGGTAGCCGAATTTTTGACCCCGCTCGACCTTTCGGAGGAAGCACTGGCCATCGACGCCATCCGCGACGTCGGTCCGGGCGGCCATTTCTTCGGCACCCAGCATACCCAGGACCGCTACAAGACCGCGTTCTATTCGCCTGTCATCTCCGACTGGCGCAATTTCGAGACCTGGGCGGAAGCCGGATCGCCGACAGCTATCGAAAAAGCCAATCGGGTGTGGAAGGAGCGGCTGGCCTCTTATGAAGAGCCCTATATGGACCCGGCGATCCGCGAGGAGCTCAACGCCTTCGTCGACAAACGTCGGTCCGAAGGCGGCGCGCCGACCGATTTTTGATCCTGATGAGTAGTCGACCCCCACTCCGTCGAGCTTCGCTCGACACCTCTCCCCCGCTCGACGGGGTAGAGGAAGGGCGTGAGATTATTCCAGCCGGCGCCCTTCCTCTCCCTCCGGAGGGGGGAGAGGTGGCGCTGCGAAGCAGCGACGGAGTGGGGGACGCCATTCCCCAGACACGCAGTCGCCGCATAGGTACAACCCAGCGACCACGAAAACTCAGGCAAGCAGGCAATCAGGCGGAAGCATTGCTTTGGTTTGAACTAAAGGCGCGCAAGCTTGGCAGCTATCGCTTTACGCGTCAGTTTTCCATCGGCCCCTTTTTTGCAGACTTCGCGTGCCGCGAGAAATGGCTTGTCGTTGAAGTTGATGGACACCAACACGCCGGCAGTTCATGTGACCGCCGCCGCGACGATTTCATGCGCGCCCAAGGCTATTCGGTTCTGCGTCTTTGGAACCATGACGTCCTGAAACATCGTACTTCGGTCTGTGAAACCATCCTTGCCGCGCTTGATGGCAGGCTGGCCGAAAACATCGCTGTATCCGACCTCCGCTTCGTTCTCACGCCCCGCGCACTCGATTCAATCTCTTCAAAAACGGAACTATCTTCATGAAATCTCATGCAAAAGCGGTTGTCATCGGTGGCGGTGTGGTCGGCTGCTCGGTGCTTTACCATCTGGCCAAGGCCGGCTGGACCGACATCATGCTGATCGAGCGTTCGGAGCTCACCTCCGGTTCGTCCTGGCATGCGGCGGGCGGCTTCCATACGCTCAATGGCGATCCCAATGTCGCCAAGCTGCAGGCCTACACGGTGCAGCTCTACAGGGAGATCGAAGAGCTTTCCGGCCAGTCCTGCTCGCTGCACCTGACCGGCGGCGTGATGATGGCCGACACGCCGGAGCGCATGGACTTCCTGCGCCTTGCCCACGCCAAAGGCCGCTATCTCGGCATGGACACCGAGCTGATCACGCCGTCAGAGGCCAAGGCGATGTTCCCGCTGATGGACGAGACGAATTTCGTCGGCGCCATGTGGGATCCGGTCGAAGGCCATCTCGATCCTTCCGGCACCACCCACGCCTACGCCAAGGCCGCCAGGAAGCTCGGCGCCGAAATCGTGCTGCGCAACCGCGTCGTCGAGCTGACGCAGGAGGTCGACGGCACCTGGAACGTCGTTACCGAGCAAGGCACGGTCAAGGCCGATCATGTCGTCAACTGCGGCGGCCTGTGGGCGCGCGAGATCGGCCGTATGGTCGGCGTCGAGCTGCCGCTGCTGGCGATGGAGCATATGTATCTTTTGACCGAGCCGATGCCGGAGGTCGAGGAATTCAACAAGTCGACCGGCCGCGAGATGATCGGCGTTATGGACTTCAAGGGCGAGATCTACACCCGCCAGGAACGCAACGGCATCCTGCTCGGCACTTATGAAAAAGCCTGCAAGCCGTGGTCTCCGGTCAACACGCCGTGGGATTTCGGCCATGAGCTGCTGCAGCCCGACATCGACCGCATCGCGCCGTCGCTGGAAATCGGCTTCAAGCATTTTCCCGGCATCGAGAAGGCCGGCATCAAGCAGATCATCAACGGTCCCTTCACCTTCGCGCTCGACGGCAATCCGCTGGTCGGCCCGGTGCAGGGCCTGACCAATTTCTGGTGCGCCTGCGCCGTCATGGCCGGTTTCTCGCAGGGCGGCGGCGTCGGGTTGGCGCTGTCGAACTGGATGGTCCATGGCGATCCCGGCTTCGACGTCTGGGGCATGGACGTCGCGCGTTTCGGCGAATGGGCGACGCTGCGCTACACCAACGCCAAGGTGCGCGAAAATTATTCGCGCCGTTTTTCCATCCGCTTTCCCAACGAGGAACTGCCTGCGGCGCGCCCGGCGCAAACGACGCCACTCTATGATACGATGCTGGCCAACAACGCCGTCATGGGCGATAGCTGGGGCCTCGAAACCCCGCTCTGGTTCGCCCCGAAAGGCACCGAGCCGAAGGACATCGTTTCCTTCCATCGCTCCAACGATTTCGGGCCGATCGGCGAGGAAGTGCGCGCCACCCGCGAGAAGGTCGGCGTCACCGAGATCGCCAATTTCGCCAAATACGAAGTTTCAGGGCCGGGAGCGGAAGATTTCCTCAACCGGCTGATGACCAACCGCATGCCGAAGACCGGCCGCATCGTGCTGACGCCGATGCTGAACGAGTTCGGCAGGCTGATCGGCGATTTCACCATCGCCAAGGCGGGCGAAGAGCGCTTCATGATCTGGAGCTCGTCGGCGGCGCAAAAATATCATATGCGCTGGTTCGAGAAGCACCTGCCGAAGGATGGTCCAAGGGCGTCGCAGGTCCGCATCCACCGCTTCGACCAGACGCTGGTCGGCTTGTCGATTGCCGGGCCGAAGTCACGCGACCTGCTGCAGACACTGGTTGATGTCGACATCTCGACCAAGGCCTTCCGCTTCATGGATTTTCGCGAGATGGCGGTCGGCGGCGCGCCCTGCATGGTCAACCGCATTACCTATACCGGCGATCTCGGTTACGAGATCTGGATGGCGCCGGCCTACCAGCGTCTCGTCTACAAGGCGATCAGGGAGGCGGGCGAAGAGTTCGGCCTCGTCGATTTCGGCATGCGCGCCCTGCTCTCGATGCGCCTGGAGAAGAATTTTCCGACCTGGTTCCGCGAGCTGCGCCCGATCTACGGGCCGTTCGAAGGGGCGATGGACCGCTTCGTCAAGCTGGAGAAGAACGACTTCATCGGACGCGAAGCGGCAGCCAGGGAGCAGGCGGAAGGACCAAAACTGCGCCGAGTCTCCTTCATCGTCGATGCCGCGGATGCCGATGTGATGGGCGACGAACCAATCTGGGCCAAGGTCGGCGACAAGGACTACGGCACGGTGGAAAAGCCGCATGGCTATGGCGCGCCGCGTTTCGACGCGGACGGCAAGGAAGTGCGCGGCTCCAGGGCCGCGGAAGGCGCTTCGGCCGTGCGTGGCATCGTCGACGGTGACTGGCGCGTGGTCGGCTGGGTCACCTCCGGCGGCTATGCCCATTATATCAAGAAATCGATGGCGCAAGGCTATGTGCCGGCTGCCTTGGCCGGGGACGAGAGCGCCGGACTATTCGAGATCGAAATCCTCGGAAGCCGACGACCGGCTCGCATCAATGTCGAGCCGCCTTTCGACCCGAGCGGCGAGAAGATGCGGACCTAAAGCGCCGGACGCGTCGGCCTGACCCCGAGCATGACCCGGGTGTGACCGATTTCGGGAAATCCGATGTCCAGACAACAAGACAGGGTGGCGGCCACGACTTCAAGCCCGCCGCTCCGGCAGCGATCAGGCGACGTTGCGCGGGGCATGGTCTTCATGCTAGCGGAGCCGGCGGCAACCGGCACCGGCGATGAGAACGCGTTGAGATATTCGATGAAATGGGCCGTATGGCTTGCCGAGGGCAGGATCGGCCCCTTCCCGGCGGCGATCGTTATGGTCGCAACCTATTTGGCCTTGCAAACCGTCATATTGTCCGTTCTGGCCAGTTGGGCAGGAACCGGCGTCGGCATCGATGACGCGGAGCAACTGATTTATCTGCCATATCTTTGGGCTGGTTATGGCGGCTCGCAGCCGCCTCTCTACACATGGATCAACTGGCTGGCCGCGCAAATTTTCGGCACCAGCATTTTTACGCTGAAGCTCGTCAAATACTCAGTGCTGTTCCTCGCCGCCTGCAGTGTGTTCGCCGCCATGCGGCGGTTCGGCTACACGAAAGCGACGGCAGCGGCAGCCATGCTCGGACTTTTCACAATCCCGCAAATCGCCTGGGAATCGCAGCGGGCCTTGTCGCATTCGGTCGCCGTTGTCGGCTTCTGCGCGCTGCTGCTGCTGGCGATGGCTTATCTGATAGAGCGGCGAACCATGATCGCCTACGCGGTGTTCGGCTTGGCAATTGCTGCGGCAATTCTTGCCAAATACAACGATTTATTCCTGGTGGTAGCCCTTGTTGCGGCGGTGCTGTCGCTGCGCGAGTTGCGCGGCGCGATCCTCGATCCGAAATTCGCAATCAGCGTTGCCGTCGCGATACTGGTGCTGGCGCCAACCGCATATTGGAGCCTGATGCATCCTGCCGATTTGCTGGCGAGAGGCGAGAAGTTCGGAATAGACCTACAGCAGGGTCGCATGGTGGCCGCGGCCACCGGCGCCGGCAAGTTTATCATGGGGATTTTCAATTTCGCTGTCTTGCCGGTGCTCGTTTACGCGCTGGCTTTCGCGCTGACGGGATTCCGTTTCTCCGATCGTCAACCCAAGGCTCCGGCCAGGGAAGTTCTCTTGTGGCGTACCTTGGCGATCGGCTTGGCCATGCTGGCGATACTCGTGCTGGCCACCGGCGTGACCGAGGTCAAGGCCCGTTGGCTGGTGCCGGTCATGGTCGTCTTGCCGCTGGCGATGGCCGCCTATATGGAACGGCTCGCACCGCGCGGCAGGGACGCCCAGCAGCTGGTGATCGCGGCCGGAGCGATTATCGCCGTTCTGCTCGCGCCCGCCACCTGGTATTTCCAGATAAACGGGACCAGTGGTCTCTCGCGGATGATCAGGGTGGATTACCCGGCCTTGTATCGCGAGCTGAGTGCTGACGGGCCGGTGAAAACCGCAATATCCGACGGTGCATGGGTCGGCAATCTGCGGCTGGTCGGCGAAAAATTGGTCGCGCTTAATCAGGAAGTGCCAAATTTCGAAAGGCTGCTGCAAGATCCGGCCGTACTCGTCTGGCTCGACCGCGACGATCCGCGGCCGGTCATTGTGGAGCAGCTAAAAAAAGCCGGCTATGAGCCGGATGGCCAACCAAAGCAAATCATGGTTCCGCTACTGCCTGGCACCGACACGTCCGCCCGGCCCGGCGCGTATGTAAGATTGAAGAGAACGGCTGCGGAAAAAGCCACAGCACCCGGCGAAGGCGTCAGCAAAGGAGCCGAGGGTGGACAGGAACCCGGCTGATCGGCCTCCTCGTCATCGCAAGATCATGCCGTTCGAGCCGGGCGAAGCAGGCTCAATCGATGCGTTGCGCCTGAAGTCGCGGCAGAAGGCCGCTGAGCTCAACCAGCATGTGCTTGGCTACGGCGCACTGGCGGAAGCCGAGTGGCACGCCGCCGGCATTGCTGCTCCCGACCTGCCCGCCATGCGCCACTACCGGCTCGACCGCATCCGCACCGAGTTGAAGCGCCGCGGCTATGCGGGAGCCTTGCTCTACGATCCGATCAACATCCGCTATGCGACCGACGCGACCAATATGCAGCTCTGGGTCGCGCATAATCCGACAAGGCATTGTTTCGTTGCCACCGAAGGTCCGGTGGTGCTGTTCGACTATTTTTCCTGCGAGCACCTTTCCGACCACTCCGGCGTCGTCGACGAGGTTCGGCCGGCAGTGTCGTGGATCTATCTCTACAGCGGCGAACTGACCGAGCAAAAGGTCCGCCGCTGGGCCGCCGGGATCGCCGATCTGGTTAAGGAGCATGGCGGCGGTGTCAGCCGCATCGCCGTCGATCGCATCAATCCCGAGGGCGTCGAAGAACTCGCCCGCCTCGGCATCTCGATCGGCAATGGCGAAGCGCTGATGGAAAACGCGCGTCTGATCAAATCGACCGACGAAATCCTGGCCATGCGCCGCTCGATCATCGCTTGCCAGGCGGCGATGGGCGAGATGGAAGCAGCATTAAGGCCAGGAATTTCCGAAAACGAATTGTGGGCCGAACTCCACCGCGGCAACATCGCGCGTGGCGGCGAATGGGTCGAAACCCGGCTCTTGACCTCTGGCCCGCGCACCAATCCCTGGTTTCAGGAATGTTCGTCGCGAACGATCGAAGCCGGCGATCTCGTCGCTTTCGATACTGATCTGATCGGCCCTTACGGTTTCTGCGCCGACCTGTCGCGCACCTGGCTCTGCGGCGACACCGAGCCGTCCAACGAGCAACGCGAGCTGTTTCGCATCGCCGCCGACCAGATCGCCCACAACATCGCCCTGATGCAGCCGGGCACATCGTTCCGCGATCTTGTCGAACACTCGGCGGTGCCGCCCGGAGATTGTTTCCCGACGCGTTACGGCGTGCTCTATCACGGCGTCGGCCTGGCCGACGAATACCCGACGCTGCCGCATGCGGTCGACTGGACCGAAGACACCCCCGACGGCGTGCTTGTGTCGGGCATGGTGCTTTGCGTCGAGAGCTATATCGGCCGGCTTGGCGGACGCGAGGGCGTCAAGATCGAAGAGCAGATCCTGATCACCGAAACCGGCAACGAGCAGCTTTCGACCTATCCGCTCGACGAGCGGCTGCTCGGCGGCTGATTGTTTTTTATGCGGTCGCCGCGACCGCCTCGCGCAGCGCCACCACGATCTTTTCCGGTGTCGTCCTGGCGGTGATGAACGGCAGGCCCTTGCGCCGCCTTGTCCAGCCGACGACCGTGACCGCTTCCGCTGCCGGCTCGAAGCGCCGCGCCTTGGCCCAGCTCTGGCAGTCGATGGCCGCGACATCGGCCTTGCCCTCGGCAATAGCGACGATCGAGGCGCGGTGGCCACCGCTTTCGCTGCGCTCAGAGAAGATGTCCAGGCTTTCGCCCAGCGCCTCCAAGTCACGCGTTAGCGCGATAATGCCCGACATGGAATCGAGGCTGTTGAAGGTAAAATGCTTGCCACGCAGGACATCGAGCGGAATGAGGCGGCCGCCATCGGACGGTGAGGCAACCGTTGGCGCTTCACCTGCACGCATCACGAGCGCGCTCGAATAGAGTTCACCCTGCCCGCCTTCGAATGCGTCGTAGCGCGGCTGGCTGATCACCTGGACATGTTCCAATAGGCCGAGTTCCAGCGGACCCCAGCAGGCCTGTGCGAACAGCAGCGCCGGATGCAGCCAGAGTCCGTGAAAATCCAGTTCGTCGGGCGGCAGCGTCGCCGGATCGGGCGCAATCACCTTTCCGGCGGCGTCGCGGATGCCGCCTTCGACAGGCCGCAGATCGGCATTGACGCGAGCGACGGTTTGCGGCGCGTCGATGCCTTTTTGCCGCAAGGCATCACGCAGCCGCGCCCATTGGGCATCGACCTCGTTCTTCTCTTCAGGCCAGTCATACATCGGCAAGGCGGCAATGAAATCGCTCATGCCGGGACTTTGATCGTTACGCTGAGAAATTGACAAGGCCATTGACGCGCACCTGGGCATCGCCGCCGGCGATGCCCAAAAATTCATTCTTTCGGCGGCTCGGCCGGCACCGGCGCGCTGCCAAGCCCATTGAGGCTGCGCGCCCTGACGCGTGGCTTGAACGCCCGGCCCGGTTCCGGCGTGCGCCGCAGCACCGGGTGGACGATCGGCTCCTTCGCCTTGAAGGCATATGCCCTGAGCAGCGCGAAATAGTTCGGATAGGCATAGCCATTGTTCATCCGCAGCCACTCGTCACGGCGCTCGGCAAACAGCTTCGGCAGCCGGTACCAGGCCACCGTCGGGCTCTTGTGATGGACGAAATGCAGATTGTTGTTGAGGAACAGGAAAGACAGCGGCGAACGCTCGACGATCACCGTACGGCCTTCCGGATGCTCCGACCATTGATGCTCGGCGAAGGTGCGGATCGAGATCAGCGACTGGCCGAGCCACACCGGCACCAGGATGTAGAGCCATAGCGGGATGCCGAAGCCGAACTGCACGACCGGCAGCACCACGGCGAGGCCGATGGCGTGCAGCAGCCATGCCTTGCGGATCACCTTGTCGCCGGCGAGCACCTGCCTGGCATCGTCGATGAAAAAACCGATGCATGACAGCCACGGGCCGAGAATGAGCCGGCCGATCATGGTGTTGTTGATCTTCAGCAGGAACTTCATCGCCGGCGGCAATTCGTCATGGCGCCACAGCGCCTTGTAGTAGCTTTCAGGATCGTCAAGCGGATCGGTCAGCCGTTCGTCGGCGTGATGGCGCAGATGGATGGTCTTGAACCGACGGAATGGCCAGACGAGACCAATCGGCAGAAAGACGAAAGCTTCGTTGAGCTGCGCATTGCGGGTCGGATGGCCGTGCAGCACTTCGTGCGCCAGCGAGGATTGCAGCGCCGCCATCAGGGCCAGAACGACGAGCGCCAGCAGCGGATAGGACGGCCACAGGAACAGGCCAGCTGCGAGCCAGGTGCCGTAACAGAAAAACGCGAGGAAGACGGTCGGCCATTCGATGGCCGGTGCATTGCGTCGTCTGTTATTCCTGCTTGTCATGGATCGACCACTGCCCTTCCAGTCGCCGGAACCGTTTTGATTCCTGACAGTATTGTGTCAGGAGCATCGTGATGCTGCAACGCGACAAAGCGCACAAAATGTTGCGATTGCGCATTTTCAGCCGCATGTGTTATCTATTGTAAACAACCTGGAGGATTCATTTACGCCCAAAGTGCCGCGTTGGCGGATTCGGCGGATTTTTTTCCTCCTAATGGCCGGAATGACGATATGGACAAACGCGACCTATCGACGGTCTTTCGGGAGCGCCTGAAAATGCTCCTGACACGATCCGATCTGAACCAGTCCGCCTTCGCGACTGCGGTGGGCATCGACCGCTCGGCGCTTTCGCAGTTGCTGTCCGGCGCCTCGACACGCCTTCCCCGCGCCGAAACGCTGCTCAACATCGCCGCTGAATTCAAAGTGTCGCTCGACTGGCTGCTCGGCCTCAGCCAGGACGAAGGCGTCACCGGTGAAATCCGCGAAAGCCTGGAGATCGAGGAAGCGCCTGACGGCTTCGACCGCACGCTGCTGGCCAAATGGCATGCCGAGGCCGCGGGGACGAAAATCCGTTACGTGCCGGCCGGCATTCCCGACCTTCTGCGCACCGAAGCGCTCATCGACTACGAGGCGGGCATCGCCAACAAGAGCCGCGAGGCGCAGGCCGGCGAGACGCAGTACCGCATCGACTACAACCGGCGGCCGGAAACCGACATGGAAGTCTGCATGCCCCGCCACACGCTGGAGATCTTTGCGCGCGGCCTGGGCGTCTGGGACCGTTTCCCTGAGGCCGACCGCCACCAGCAGCTTCTTCACATGGCGACGCTGCTCGACGACCTTTATCCCACCTTCCGCCTGTTTCTCTATGACGGACGGATGCGTTATTCGATCCCCTTCACCATCTTCGGGCCTTATCGTGCTGCCATCTATGTCGGCGACATGTATCTGGTGCTGAACGCAACCCAGCCGGTCCGCACGCTGACCAGCCATTTCGACAATCTGATCCGCGCCGCCGATATCAATGCGCATGAGGCGGCCAGCTTCACGCAAAGGCTGGCGGAAATGCAATTTTGACGGCTTGTTTACCGCGCCGACATTGACGCCATATAAAGATTTCTTTATATCCTTATCTCGACCAGCAGGTTCCGCAAAAGTGCCTCGCGGTTTGCGACGAGAACCTGCGGCAATACAAAAACCTAAGCAGACGTAGCGGCCGAGCGAAGTCTGCTTGGAATCCCGGAAGGCGTAATTTCCAATGACCAATCCAATTGACGCTTTGCTTGCCGAAAAGGGCGTTCTGCTTGCCGATGGCGCCACAGGCACCAATCTGTTCGCCATGGGGCTTGAGGCCGGCGAGGCTCCAGAGTTGCTGAACGAGACGGCGCCGGACATCATCACCAGTCTGCACCAGAACTTCGTCGATGCCGGCGCCGACATCATCCTGACCAATTCCTTCGGCGGCACCCGCCACCGGCTGAAGCTGCACCATGCGCAAGACCGCGTGCATGCGCTGAACCGGCGCGCCGCCGAGATCGGCCGCGCTGTCGCCGATAAAGCCGGCCGCAAGATCGTCGTCGCCGGCTCGGTCGGCCCGACCGGCGAGTTGCTGGTGCCGCTCGGCGCCATGACCTATGACGAGGCGGTCGAGGCCTTTGCCGAACAGATCGAGGGCCTGAAGGCCGGCGGCGCCGAAGTCGCCTGGATCGAGACCATGTCGGCGCCGGACGAAATCCGCGCCGCCGCCGAAGCGGCGATCCGCGTCGGCCTGCCCTATACCTATACCGGCTCCTTCGACACCGCCGGCCGCACCATGATGGGGCTGTTGCCGAAGGACATCCACGGCGTTGCCGATGGACTGCCGCAGGCGCCACTCGGCGTCGGCGCCAATTGCGGCGTCGGCGCCTCCGACATACTCGCCTCGCTGCTCGACATGACCGAGGCGAAGCCGGAGGCGACGGTGATCGTCAAGGGCAATTGCGGCATTCCCGAATTTCGCGGCGCCGAAATCCATTATTCCGGCACGCCCGAGCTGATGGCCGACTATGTCAGGCTGGCCGTCGATGCCGGCGCCAAGATCGTCGGCGGCTGCTGCGGCACCTCGTTCGCCCACCTGGCCGCCATGCGCAAGGCGCTCGATGCGCACACCAAATCGGATCGCCCGACCGTCGAGAAAATCGTCGAGCGCATTGGCCCGATGCGCAACAAGCAGGCGACGGTCAACACCGTTGAGACCAGCGAAGCCCGCCGCGAGCGCCGGCGCAGCCGCGCCTGACGCTTTTCGGCTACTCGTCACGATCGATATCGAAATTGCAAATGATGAAAAGGCCGGCGAGGTTTTCCTCGCCGGCCTGTCTCACCCGCCCGTGTGTCGGTTTTCCCGTATCAGAACGATTCTATCTAAGGAAACCGGCCGTCATCACCATTACCGGTTACCGCCGAGCGCCGAGGCAAGGCGCACCAGCGAGAGGAATTCGGACCGGTAGCCAAACGAGTCGGCTCCCCGGGCGGCAGTGGCAATCTCCATGATCTTGTCGTAGCCGAACTTGGCGGTCGCATCCTCGTCGCGCAGCTTCTGGCCAAAAGCCGCGACCGCAACGGAGAAGCGCTGGTCGGTGCTGGCCTGGTCGAAATCAGCAACTTCGTTGGCTGATGTCACCGGCGTGGTGATCAGCTTCGAGGCATCCTCATTTGGTAACTTGTAGCGGATCTTCACGAACGCATATTCGTCGGCATTGGCGACGCCGCCATTATTCACCGAACCCTGGCCGTAGCGCAGCGGATCGATCTTCTCGCCGCCGCTGCCTTTCGGCGTGATCTCGTAGATCGCGGTGACCGAATGGCCGGAGCCGATCTCGCCGGCATCGACGCGGTCGTTGTTGAAATCCTCACGGTTCAAGGCGCGGGTCTCGTAGCCGATCAGCCGGTATTCCGAGACTTTTTGCGGGTTGAACTCGACCTGGATCTTCACGTCCTTGGCGATGGTGAACAGCGTCGAGGACGCATCCTCGACCAGCACCTTCTCCGCCTCGGCCAAAGTATCGATATAGGCGGCGGTGCCGTTGCCGTTCTGGGCGATGGTCTGCATCATCTGATCGTTCAGATTGCCGCGACCGAAACCGAACACCGACAGGAACACCCCGGTCTTACGCTCCTTCTCGATCAATCGCTTCAGATCGTCGTCGTCGGTCTGACCGACATTGAAGTCGCCGTCCGTGGCGAGCATCACCCGATTGATCCCGTCGTTGACAAAGGATTTCTGCGCCAGCCGATAGGCTTGCCTGATACCCGCCTCGCCGGCCGTGCTGCCGCCGGGCGCCAACGTGTCGATGGCATTGAGGATCTTGTCCTTCTCCGAAACCTTCGTCGGCTCCAGGACAGTGCCGGCATCGCCCGCATAGGTGACGATCGAAACCGTGTCGTCGGGCTTCAATTTGTTGACCAGAAGCCGGAATGCGGACTGCAGGAGCGGCAACTTGTCCTGCTCGTTCATCGACCCCGACACGTCGATCAGGAAGACCAGATTGGCCTTGGGCTGCTCGGCCGGCTTCGCGTCGAAACCCTTGATGGCGACATGCATCAGCCTGGTGTGCTCGTTCCACGGCGTCGGCATGACGCCGACGGTGGAGTTGAACGGCGTCGAGGCAACGTCCGGTCCTTTCCAGTCATAGGGGAAGTAGTTGATCATCTCCTCGACGCGGACCGTGTCGGCCTGCGGCACGACACCTTCCCTGAGCGAACGCCGCACGAAGGAATAGGAGGCAGTATCGACATCGATCGAGAAGGTCGACACCGGGTCTTCGAGCGCGGCACGCACCGGATTGGTCCTAAAATCCTCGATGCGGTCGCGGTTTTGTTCCGGCAGCGGCACCTGGTCGGCCGGCATAGCGGCAGGCGGTTGTACCATCAGTTTGGATTCGGCTGTTGTGCCGGCCATCCCCTTGACCGCTGGGGCGCTGGCGCCGCCGTCCTGTGCGAACTCGCCGCTCGCCGCCGGCGCGGGCACATTGCCGGTCGGCGCACCCTGCCTTGCCAGGCCGCCGGCCGCCGATTGTGGCTCCGGCGATGCCGGGGGAAGCGCCTCGGCTGCGATGCGGTTTTCGGCGTCGGCATCGGCTTTCTTCCGCTTGTCGGCCTCGGCCACAGTGAGCGGCCTCACCGTGGCCGGATCTTTAGCCAGCGGTTTATCGGCCAGCGTTTCGGTGATCTTCTCGTCCCCCACGGAAAGGAACGGCTGCTCCTGCAGCATATAGATGGTGGCGTAACCGGCGATCGGCAGGGCGACGAGCCCGGCAATGGCCGGGGTGGCGAAGAGTTTCTTTTGCATGATTTCGCTCCAGAGCTTTTGTGCTCGCTCTGTGAGACGAAGCCCTTTCGCCGATCCTTGGGCGGCAGGTGAAGTTTTTTCGTCCATGTCGTAAGCCCGCAGGGCGGCCTCGAAGGCGCGCGCCTTCGCGTCGGTGCCGGGTGCCGGTGCTGCGATGTCGCGCAGCCTGTTGAGTTCGTTGTCGTCGACCATGATCACACTTCCCCGGCTGAAAGCATGAGCGCCTTCAACCGTTTCTTCGCTTCATGGATGTGCCAGGAAACCGTCGTCTCCGAGATGCCCATCGCCTCGGCAGCGAGTGCGTGGCTCAGCCCTTCGCCATAAACGAGCAGCACCGCGTCGCGCTGCTTGTCCGGCAGCATCCGCACCGCCGCCCAAAGCGCCTCGGCTGGATCTTCGGGCTCGGCCGGGGCTTTTCCCGAGATCAGCTCGTAAGCCCCGTAGGCTTCGGTCTTGATCGCCTCGCGGACGGTCTTGCGCATCATGTCGCGTGCCGCATTCAGCGTCATGGTGTAGAGCCAGGTGGTGAAGGCGCCGCTGCCATGATAATCGCGGATCGCCCGGCCGAGCCGGACGCAGACTTCCTGGGCGATATCCTCGGCGTCGGCCTTTTTCCCGCACCAGCGATAGGCGGCGCGATAGACGAAGTCATAGTGCCTTTCGAGCAATTTGCCGAAAGCCCCCCTGTCTCCGCCCTGCGCACGACCGATCAGCTCGGCGTCGGAGGCTTCGCTTTCATCCAGCATCAGCGCCATCATTTGCCTATTGGACGAAGGCTAGTGGCGATTCCTTGGGCAATGGAAAGAAATTTTTGTCGGCCGGCAGACGACGACCACGGTCGCGCAAGCCAACAGGGCAAGTCGCAATGAGGCAGCCTCATGCAAATCCGTGCGGCATTCGGCGGTGCTACAGACCCGCGAAAGCGGCCATGTGGAAGGCCTGAACCTGTGGCGGATAGCGATAGGCCGCGCCGTAGGGACAGGCGTTGCGGTCGAGACAACCACCGGTTCGGCACGGCGCGCCGTTTTGCCCACGCACATGCGCCAGACAGGTTTCGTGCGCGAAACCATCCGCAGAATAGGCGTCGACCGGACAGGATTTCAGGCAAGGTTTGTCGACACATGCATCGCAAAGGTGAATCACGTCGCGAGTTTCCCCAAGCGCAATCTCGTCCTCGAACAGCAGCGCACCGCGATAGGCGTGCCAGAGCCCGTATTGCGGATGCATGAGGATGCCAAGCGGCGACGGCCGCAAGCCCTCCGCCCGCATCGCCCATTGCTGGAACGGCAGATACGGTCTGTCGGAGGGCGAAGCGGCGCGCGCCCCGAATTTCTCCGCCACTGCGCCGATCACTTCGCGCGACCAGGCATCGAGCGGATCGGCAATAGTTTGCGATTGGGCTTCCCGCCAGCGCAGGAAATGCGCCCATGGGGCGACGCCCGCCTGTCCCACCAACAGCACGGATCTGGCGGCAGCGCCGGAAAGACCGGAGGGTGTTTCCTCATCGCCTGCAAAATTGAAGCCGCCGCGCAGGATGAGGCCATGGGCGGAAAGCGCCTTCGCTATATCTTCGACCATGCTGGGCGCAGGAGTCACCCCTTCCTGTCCGGCTCGGAGAAGGCGCTCCGCCAGACTTCCTTGTGGATGATGTTGGCGACTTTAGCCCCGCCTGACTCGGGCTCCTTTCAGGTGAAGGCGTCGGCCATCGACGCCTTCTTGCTGGCGATGAAGTCCTTCAGCCCATCGTCGATGCCCTGATCGAGATGCGGCGCCTCGTAGCTTTCCAGCCAGCGGCGGGCGAGTTCGTTGGCGCGCTGCGGTGCGGTCTTTTCGCCTTCGGCCAGCCACTGCTCGTAGGAATTGTTGTCGGCGATGCTGGAACGGTAGAAGGCGGTCTGGAAATTGGCCTGGGTGTGGTCACAGCCGAGATAGTGGCTGCCCGGGCCGACCTGGCGGATGGCATCCATCGCCTGGCCGTTCTCCGACAGGTCGACGCCTTCGGAGAACTTCTGCGTCATGCCGAGCTGGTCGATGTCCATCATGAACTTTTCGTAGCAAGAGGCGAGCCCGCCCTCGAGCCAGCCGGCCGAATGCAGCACGAAATTGGTGCCGGCGAGGATCGTCGAGTTCAGCGTGTTGGCGCTCTCATAGGCCGCCTGCGCGTCCGGGATTTTCGAAGCGCAGAGCGAGCCGCCGGTGCGGAACGGCAGGCCAAGCCGGCGTGCGAGCTGCGCCGCTCCATAGGAAACCAGTGACGGCTCCGGCGTGCCGAAGGTCGGCGCGCCCGACTGCATCGAGATCGACGAGGCGAAGGTGCCGAACAGCACCGGTGCGCCCGGCCGGATCAGCTGCGTGAACGACGCGCCAGCCAGCACTTCGGCCAGAACCTGGGTCAGCGTGCCAGCGACCGTCACCGGGCTCATCGCGCCGGCGAGGATGAACGGCGTGACGATACAGGCCTGGTTGTGGCGCGAATAGACTTTCAGCGCCCCCAGCATGGTCTCGTCGAACACCATCGGCGAATTGGCGTTGATCAGGCTGGTCAGCACCGTGTTGTTCTCGACGAAATCGTCGCCGAACACGATCTTGGCCATCGCCACCGTATCTTCGGCGCGCTCCGGCGCGGTGACCGAACCCATGAACGGCTTGTCCGAATATTTGATGTGGCTGTAGATCATGTCGAGATGGCGCTTATTGACCGGCACGTCGACCGGCTCGCACACCGTGCCGCCCGAATGGTGGATCGACGGCGCCATATAGGCGAGCTTCACGAAATTCTGGAAATCCTCGATCGTCGCATAGCGCCTGACGCGGTCGAGGTCGCGCACGAAGGGCGGGCCGTAGACCGGTGCGAAGACGGTGGCGTTGCCGCCGATCTGCACCGAACGTTCGGCATTGCGGGCATGCTGGGTATAGACGGACGGCGCGGTTTTCAAAAGTGAGCGGCAGAGCCCCTTCGGGAAATGCACGCGCTCGCCCTTGACGTCGGCGCCGGCCACTTTCCACAATTGCAGCGCCTCGGCGTCGTCGCGAAAGATGATGCCGATCTCTTCGAGCACCGTGTCGGTGTTCTTCTCGATCAGCGCCAGCCCTTCCTCGTCCAGCACCTCATAGACGTTGATCTTGCGCTTGATGTAGGTGAGCTGGGTGCCGGGGCCGCCACCCGAGCGCGCCGCCCGTCGGGCAGCGGCACCACCACTGGCGGCGCGTCCGCGCCGCGCGTTTGACGCTTCCTGGTCGACCGGCGCGTTCTCACTCATGATCGTTCTTCCCTGACCTTGTTCTGGCGCAATTATTACGGCCGCATATCGCGGCTTGTGGCCGGATCGTAGTCATGCACCCTATTCGAAACGGCCCGCCAGCGCCAACGCCTGTCGCAAAATCGACAAGAATTCCAATAGATTTGCAGTCGCTTTCCTTTTGCGGGAAGTCGCAAATCAGCTATGGATGCAAGCCTGTAGCGGGTTAGGTATTGACGTGATATTTGAGGCCCCGCAATTGCATCTGTGCGGCAAGGAGCTGGATTAAAAATGGCCGACGACGAGATCATCCTTTCCGAGCTTTCCGACGACGAACTCGTGCAGCAGATGCACGACGACCTTTATGACGGGCTGAAGGAAGAGATCGAGGAAGGCACCAACATCCTTCTCGAGCGTGGCTGGGCGCCTTACAAGGTGCTGACCGAGGCACTGGTCGAAGGCATGCGCATCGTCGGCGAGGATTTTCGCGACGGCATCCTGTTCGTGCCGGAAGTGCTGTTGTCGGCCAACGCGATGAAGGCGGGCATGTTCATCCTGCGTCCGCTGCTTGTCGCCACCGGCGCGCCGAAGCAGGGCAAGATGGTGATCGGCACCGTCAAGGGCGACATCCACGACATCGGCAAGAACCTTGTCGGCATGATGATGGAGGGCGCCGGCTTCGACGTCATCGACCTCGGCATCAACAATGCGGTGGAAAAATATCTCGACGCCATCGAACAGCATCAGCCTGACATCATCGGCATGTCGGCGCTGCTGACGACGACCATGCCCTACATGAAGGTGGTCATCGACACGATGAAGGAAAAGGGCATCCGCGACGACTACGTCGTGCTGGTCGGCGGCGCCCCGCTCAACGAGGAATTCGGCAAAGCCGTCGGCGCCGACGCCTATTGCCGCGACGCAGCCGTGGCAGTCGAGACCGCCAAGGACTTCATGAAGCGCAAGCACAACGTCCGCGCATCGGCCTGAGCTGACGGGGAGAAGAACAGGAGCATAAGTACGGAAGCCCGTACTTATGCTATGATGCAGGCCGATGCGGCTCGTAACGCCGGCTTGTCAAGACACAAACAAGAAACAGCGATCCGCGTAACGAACATACCCGATGGAATCTTTGAACGGGACGTTGAGCACGGCAGGCCTGGCTCGGAGCGTTTAGGCGGGTAGAAGCGCCTATTCTGACTCTTTTGCCTCTTCCTTCAGGATCGGCGTGTCGGCGGTTGTATTCGCGACGCTTGCGACTTTGGTTTGCTGATCTACGCTTGCAGCTTTGGTTTGCTGATCTACGGAAGCCGTCGTTTTGTTGTGGCCAACACATTCCGCTGCGGCGCCGGACACCGAAAGGCCCAGAACGGCGACAACTAGGAGAGCGGTCTTCATCCTATGCTCCTGTCTTCGTTGTTGAGGTACAGGGAAAGGTTACCGGCATGCCCCGCATTCGAGAAGTCAACTTTTCGTGCCTGCCCCAGGTGCACCCGCCCTGACGAACGTCCGCGCTTCGACCTAATCTCGGCGAATCGGCATGCACAATAAACCGAGCCGCGCCTTGCAGCGCGGCTTTGTTGTTCCGAGATGTTACAAGGATTTACGTGCCTCGCTTGAACTATGTTGATCGCGACGCGCTTTGGTGAAACTGCGGATCAGGGATTCTCGACCGTGTCCTCAACTGCGTTTGCGGTCGATTTGACGTCCCTGCCGACGCCGCGAACTGTATTGGCGCAGGCTGAAAGAGCCAAGGCGCAAGCGATAATGGCGATCGGCGCGATGCGTAACAGTTTCATGAGTGGTGTCTCCCTCAACAATAGATTCGCCCGACAGCAACGAAGATCGGTTAAACTGGTTCCATGAGCGCCATACGAAAACTACAACCCGATCAAGGCGACAGGCTGCTTGTCATCGCCTGCGGAATGATTGCGCGCGAAGTTCTGGCCGTCAAGGAGCAGCTGGGGCTCGACCATCTCGACCTGACCTGCCTGCCGGCGGAGTTCCATTTCTACCCGGACCGCATCGCACCGGCCATGGACAAGGCGATCGAAAAGGCCAAGGCGGACGGCTACAGAAACATCTTCGTCGGCTACGCCGATTGCGGCACCGGCGGCCTGCTTGACCGCGTCTGCGAGAAGCACGGCGTCGAGCGCATGGCCGGGCCGCATTGCTTTGCCTTCTACCAGGGCATGGACGCCTATGCGAAGGTCGCCGACGACGACATGATGTCGTTCTACATGACCGACTTCCTGTGCCGGCAGTTCGACGCCTTCTTCATGAAGCCGCTCGGCCTCGATCGGCATCCGGAGCTGATCAAGGACTATTTCGGAAATTACCAGAAGCTGGTCTATATCGCCCAGACCGACGACCCGGAACTCGACAAGGTCGCCGAGAAGGCCGCGAAAATGCTCGGCCTCGCCTATGAGCGCCGCTCGACCGGCTACGGCGATCTGACGACGGAGCTGGCCAGCGCCGCCGGACACGGCTGACCGTTCGTCAGGCGGCTCCTTCTTCCGCTGCAAGCCCGGCGAGCACAGCGGCAAAGCTCGTCTTGCAGACGAAGCCCAGCCTGTCCCGCGCCCGTGAGGCGTCGTAGACACGGTCGATCGAGGAAAACATCGTCCAGCCTTTTCGCGCATAGAGCGCCGGGAACTCCGGAAAATAACGCGCCACGACTGACGGGGCGTCGGCGATCAATGCCTTGCAATCATTGGGCCGGAACGGCGTTGGCGCCGAGACGATGAAGATATCGAAGCCCAGTTGCGGCGCCTTCTCCAGCGCCGCGACATGGGCCTCGGCGGCATCTTCCACGGTCAGCCGGCGGAACAACAGCTCATTGGCCTTGGTGTTGGCGTCCGACTGCTCGATCGCATGCGCCATGTCGTCTGCCTCGGGAAAGAACCGGGCGGTGCGCAGCACGATCACCGGCAGTCCGGACTGGACGTGATAGAGGCGGCAAAGATGCTCGGCCGAAAGCTTGGTTACGCCGTAGATGTTGCGCGGCTCGGGCGACACGTCTTCCGTCAGCCAGGCGGCCCTGCCCGCACCGCCGGTCAAGCCGGCGCGTATGGCTTTCGAGATCATCAGCGAGGTCGTCGATGTGAAGACGAAGCGCTGAACGCCTGATACCACCGCTGCGTCGAGCAGGTTGAGCGTGCCGCGCACATTCGTCTCGATGAAATCCTCATTGCGTTGGTGTTCGATGTCAGGCTTGTGCAGCGCGCCACTGTGGACGATCGCCTCGATGCGGTTTTCCTCGACCGTCCGCATCACCAGATCACGGTCGGCGACCGAGCCGATCATCTGCGTTTGCGCCGACGGGACCGGATCCAGCCCGATGACGTCATGGCCAAGGGCCCGCAGGCGCGGCGCGAGCGCGCTGCCCAGCCAGCCTGACGACCCCGTAAGCAAGATCCGCATCGGTGAAACCACGAGTTTTGACCTGACCGCTGTTAAGCACGGATGACAGGCCACCGCGAACGGGTAAGTTGTATGCCAAACGAGAAAACAGGCTGTTCCAGCTTTCGACCAGGAAACGCACCGATGATCGCTCGCCTCCTGATTGCCGCAGGCGTTGTCTGCTTCGCCCTTCCCGCGCTCGCCGATGGCGAGGTGCAGAAGCTGATCACGCCCGCCGACAAGGTGCGGCTCGACAAATATGACGCGACGCGAAAGGCAGCCCTTGACGAAGCCAGGGCTGGCGACGTCGCCGATGTCAAGCGGCTCGACGCCTTGCTGGCAAAGCCGTTGGTCTCGTTTTCCGACAAGGACCTGACCGGCAACTGGCAGTGCCGCACCATCAAGGCCGGCGGGCTGAGCCCGCTCGTCATCTATGGCTGGTTCAAGTGCAAGGTGAGCGACGATGGTTCGGGCTGGATGCTGGAAAAACTCACCGGTTCGCAGCGCACTAAGGGGCGTTTCTTCGACGACGGCGAACAGCGCTCGATCTATCTCGGCTCCCTTTCCGTCAATGACGATCCTGCAAAACCCTATGGCAGCGGCCGGCAAAGCGACCAGATCGGCTATGCCTTTTGCAACAGCGCCAACGAATGGCGCATCGAGTTCCCGGCCCCCTATTACGAATCGAAGCTCGACATCCTTGAGCTCAGGCGCTGAGCCCGCTGTCCTGTCACCGATCATGAGGGTTAACCCGGCGGTCTAAAGCGCGTCGCGGCTTCATGCGACGCGCTTTAGGTTTCTTTGTTTTCATGCATGTCGTTATCGCAAAACCGCTGCGCACCCTTGGTTCAAGCCCGAGGGGATGCTTTTGCGCGACATGCATTAGCACCCCACGCGCCAGCACTATGTCGTTACGGGCGCCGCGCCGCGGCCTGCCTTGCAAACAATGGTGCCATCCGACGATCTGGTTCTATCTCTGGACCGGCGTAAAAACCGGCGTCTGGTAACGAGCGCCGATTTACCAGACGGCGCCTCGGCGATAAGCTTGGCCCTTATGAGCGAAATCGACCACCGCACCATCATCGCCAGCCTTTCGGTCGAGGATCGTCGGGACCTCACCGCCAAACTGGACAGGCCCGGCATTGTCCGGCTCGCCGTTCACGGCGGGCTGGTTGTCGTGCTGGGTACGCTGATCGCCGCCCGCATTCCGTTCTGGCCGGTTCTCATGCTGCCGCAGGGGATCCTGATCGTCTTTTTCTTCACGCTGTTGCACGAGACAATCCACGAAACGGCCTTCAGGGAGCCGTGGCTCAATCGCGCCATCGCCAGCGTGACCGGCTTCCTGATCCTGCTGCCGCCGGCATGGTTCCGTTACTTTCATTTCGCGCACCATCGCCACACGCACGATCCGGACAACGACCCCGAACTGATGGCTCCGAAACCGGAGACCATAGCCCAGTACCTGCGCTATCTCTCCGGGATTCCCTATTGGAGCGGCATGGCGCGCGTGATCGTCGTCAACGCGGCCGGCCGCAACCGCGACGGCTTCGTGCCGGACAAGGGCCGCGACAAGGTGATTTTGGAAGCACGTTGGTTCCTGTTCGCCTATGCGATGCTGTTGGCGGCGTCGTTGGCCGCACAGTCGGCGCTGCTGCTGTGGGTCTGGATCGTGCCGGCGCTCATCGGCCAGCCCTTCTTGCGGGCCTACCTGCTGGCCGAGCATGCGCTGTGCCCGCATGTCGCCAACATGCTCGAAAACACCCGCACCACCTTTACCACAAGGCTGGTGCGCTTCGTGGCGTGGAACATGCCTTACCACTCCGAGCACCATTCCTATCCGGCCGTTCCCTTTCACCGCCTGCCGCGTTTCCACCAGATTGTCGCCGAACATCTGCGCACGACCGAGCGAGGCTATGTCCGCTTCCAGAGGAAGCTTGTCGGCAGCTTCGATCGTCGCGCCGGCTGATCCATACCAAGCCAAATACCGAAAACTTTCATCTTTCCCTTGCGGCCTCCAATTGCGTCGCTTTTGAATGCGCGCGCGTCGTCCCATAACAAGCAGCCCAACAGCGCTTCCGGCAATGCTCGGAACCACTGCATCGGCCCAAAGATCGATCTCCGGAAAGCACGATGCAGCTGAGTCAAAGTGGTAGACCGTCCTTTGTCCATCCGATTGAACGCAGGGCGCTCTACGGGAGTAGGAATTCATGGCCGATCTGATCGTCGTCTACTGGCGCGACATCCCCGCCCAGGTCATCGTTAGGAAAGGCCGGCAGAACGCCAAGCGCGAACTGCCGCTGCGCTTTACCGAGGCGATCGACATGTCCGCGATGCGCACCGGCGCCGGCGGCACCGACGACTATCTGGCCGAATGGCGCAAGGCCGACCCGGTGCCGGTCAGCGACGATCTTGAAGCCGAGGCGGAAAAAGCCCTTCAGGACATCGACGCGAAATACGACCGCGAGCGGCTGGTCGCTCTGGTCAAGGCCGGCGGAAAAGAAGATGTCTGAAACGACCCCGGCGATTACCCAGGCCACTCTGGTCAAGAAGGCAGCGCCGAAATCCGACTACAAGCCGGCCGACGTGTCGCCGCAGCGGCGCGTGCAGCGTTCCTTCGCGGTCAGGCTGTGGTCTGTCCGCCACTCGCGACTGCTCGAATGGTTCTACGCCAGGTTCTCCGACACGTTTTTGCTCCTCCATCCGCTGTGGAAGCGCATCGGTTACGGCCGCGTCGAAGGTCCGATCAAATTCGTCGAAAAACGCGTCAAGGGCTTTATGTTCGACTGCCGCATGTGCGGCCAGTGCATCCTTTCCTCTACCGGCATGTCGTGCCCGATGAATTGCCCCAAGCAATTGCGCAATGGCCCTTGCGGCGGTGTGCGCGCCAACGGCAATTGCGAGGTCGAGCCTGATATGCCGTGCGTCTGGGTCAAGGCCTGGGAAGGTTCGCGAAACATGGTTCATGGCGACAAGATCCTCGACGTGCAGAAGCCGGTCGACCAGTCGCTGCGCGAAACCTCGGCCTGGCTGCGGGTGACAGCACAGGCCGCCGCCGCGCGCGAGACCGCGCGCAACGCTCCTAACCCCGGGGCACCGGCATGATCGGCCGCCAGCCCGACGAGAACCCGGCCGGCATCCATCTGCCGCTCGACCCGCTGCCCGGCCACACCTCGCGCGGCCGGCTGGAGCGCGTCCTGAGGCGCGGCGAGTTCGCGGTGACCACCGAGCTCAACCCGCCCGACAGCGCCGACCCGGAAGACGTCTACAACCGCGCCAAAATCTTCGACGGCTGGGTCGACGCCATCAACGCCGTCGATGCCTCGGGCGCCAACTGCCACATGTCCTCGGTCGGCATCTGTGCGCTGCTGACCCGCATGGGCTACGCTCCGATCATGCAGATCGCCTGCCGCGACAGGAACCGCATCGCCATCCAGGGCGACGTGCTGGGCGGGGCGGCGATGGGCGTCGCCAACATGCTGTGCCTGACCGGCGACGGCGTGCAGGCCGGCGACCAGCCAGGCGCCAAGCCGGTATTCGATCTCGACTGCATGTCGCTGCTCGAAACCTGCCGCATCATGCGCGACAACGGCAAGTTCCTGTCCGGCCGCAAGCTGACGACGCCGCCTCAGCTTTTCCTCGGTGCGGCGATCAACCCTTTCGCGCCGCCGATCGATTTCCGCCCCTACCGGCTGGGCAAGAAAATCGCCGCCGGCGCGCAGTTCGTGCAGAGCCAGTACTGCTTCGACGTGCCGATGTTCCGCACCTACATGCAGCAGGTCCGCGATCTCGGTTTCACGGAAAAATGCTTCATCCTGTGCGGCGTCGGACCGCTGGCCTCGGCCAAGACCGCTAAATGGATCCGCTCCAACGTGCCAGGCATTCATATCCCCGATTCGATCGTCAAGCGGCTGGAAGGCGCCCAGGACCAGAAGGAGGAAGGCAAGCAGCTCTGCATCGACATCATCAACGAGGTGAAAGAAATTCCCGGCGTCTCCGGCGTCCACGTGATGGCCTATCGCCAGGAGGAATATGTCGCCGAGATCGTGGATGAATCGGGCGTGCTGAAGGGGCGCCAGCCCTGGAAGCGCGAAATCCGCCGCGACGACCAGCTCGTCGCCGACCGGCTCGACCACATATTGCATGACGAGATCACCGAAACGCAGGTCGACATGGTCAAGACCGCGCATTGACGGCGCGGCCGGTCACCATTCACTTGATCGAAATCAGAAACGATATAAGGAAGTCTTTATATCACGAGGGAGAGATTTCATGACCCGGACGATCGTCGCCTCGGCGACACGAGAAATCATCATCGGCTTCGACCAGCCCTTCTGCGTCATCGGTGAACGCATCAATCCGACCGGGCGCAAGAAGCTCGCGGCCGAGATGATCGCGGGCAATTTCGACACCGTCATAAAAGACGCGCTGGAACAGGCCGCCTGCGGCGCGACCATGCTCGACGTCAATGCCGGCGTCACCGCCGTCGATCCCAACGCCACCGAGCCGGCGCTGCTGGTGCAGACGCTGGAGATCGTGCAGGGCCTGGTCGACCTGCCGCTGTCGATTGACAGTTCGGTGACCGCGGCGATCGAGGCGGCGCTCAGGGTGGCCAAGGGCCGTCCACTGGTCAATTCCGTCACCGGTGAGGAAGAAAAGCTCGAAGCCATCCTGCCGCTGGTCAAGAAATACAATGTTCCGGTTGTCGCCATCTCCAACGACGAGACCGGCATTTCGATGGATCCGGACGTGCGTTTTGCCGTCGCCAAGAAGATCGTCGAGCGCTGCGCCGATTTCGGCATTCCGGCGCATGACGTGGTCGTCGACCCGCTGGTCATGCCGATCGGCGCGCTGGGCGATGCTGGCCGCCAGGTCTTTGCG
The DNA here is from genome assembly GCF_935825525.1 of Mesorhizobium escarrei. Classification (GTDB taxonomy): domain Bacteria; phylum Pseudomonadota; class Alphaproteobacteria; order Rhizobiales; family Rhizobiaceae; genus Mesorhizobium; species Mesorhizobium escarrei. The sequence continues at coordinate 363,787 of NZ_CAKXZT010000168.1, read as the reverse complement.
CTGCTGCGCCGGCTGCGCGAAGAACTCAAGGTCAACACCACCTGCGGCCTGTCAAACATCTCGTTCGGCCTGCCGCACCGCCACGGCATCAATGCCGCCTTCATCCCGATGGTGATCGGCGCCGGCATGACCTCGGCGATCATGAACCCGGTACGGCCGCAAGAGATGGAAGCTGTGCGCGGCGCCAACGTGCTGAACGGCACCGACGAGAACTGCACCAACTGGATCAGGACCTACAAGGACTACAAGCCGGCCGAAGGCGGCCAGGCGGTCGCGGCGCCCACGCAAGTCAATGCGCCGGGCGAAGGCAACGGCAATGGCGGCCGCCGGCGCGGCGGTCGTGAAGCCCGTATGGCTCGAGGATAAGCGCGCAATCGTGAACTCTCCTGCCAACATCACCGATCCGCTCGTGCTGTTCATGCCGTCCGGCAAGCGCGGGCGGTTTCCGGTCGGCACGCCGGTGCTCGATGCCGCGCGCCAGCTCGGCGTCTATGTCGAGAGCGTGTGCGGCGGACGCGCCACTTGCGGGCGCTGCCAGGTCGAGGTGCAGGAAGGCAATTTCGCCAAACACAAGATCGTCTCTTCCAACGACCACATCTCGCCCAAGGGCGCCAAGGAGGAGCGCTACGAACGCGTTCGCGGCCTTCCCGAACGGCGCCGCCTGTCCTGCTCGGCGCAGATCCTCGGCGATCTCGTCGTCGACGTGCCGCAGGATACGGTCATCAACGCACAGACCATTCGCAAGGACGCCGACACCAGGGTCATTGCCCGCGATTCGGCAATCCACATGTGCTATGTCGAGATCGAAGAGCCCGACATGCACAATCCATCAGGCGATCTCGATCGCCTGAAGATCGCGCTGATGAAGGACTGGGGGCTCAAGAGCCTCGATTTCGATTTCCATCTGCTGCCGCAGGTGCAAGGCATCTTGCGCAATGGCAACTGGACCGCGACCGCCGCCATCCACAAGGATGCCGAAAGCGAGACCGCGCGGGTCATCTCGTTGTGGCCCGGCCTCAAGAACGAGGCCTACGGGCTTGCCTGCGATATCGGCTCGACCACCATCGCCATGCATCTGGTGTCGCTGCTGTCGGGCCGCGTCGCCGCCTCGTCGGGCACGTCGAACCCGCAGATCCGCTTCGGCGAGGATCTGATGAGCCGCGTTTCCTATGTGATGATGAACCCGGACGGTCGCGAAGGCATGACGGTCGCGGTGCGCGAGGCGATCTCGGGTCTTGTCGACAAGGTTTGCGCGGAAGGCAGCGTCCAGCGCAACGACATCCTGGATTCCGTCTTCGTCGGCAATCCGATCATGCACCATCTGTTCCTCGGCATCGACCCGACCGAACTCGGCGGCGCACCTTTCGCGCTGGCCGTCTCGGGCGCCGTGCACATCAAGGCGTCGGACATCGGCCTCAAGCTCAACCAGGGTGCCAGGCTCTACATGCTGCCCTGCATCGCCGGCCACGTCGGCGCCGACGCGGCGGCGGTGACGCTGTCGGAAGGCCCACACCGCCAGGACGAGATGATGCTGATCGTCGACGTCGGCACCAACGCCGAGATCGTGCTCGGCAATCGCCAGCGGGTCGTGGCGGCCTCCTCGCCCACCGGTCCGGCCTTTGAGGGCGCGGAAATCTCCGGCGGCCAGCGCGCCGCGCCCGGCGCCATCGAGCGCGTCCGCATCGATCCCGACACGCTGGAGCCGAAATACCGCGTCATCGGCTCGGAACTGTGGTCCGACGAGCCCGGCTTCCTCGACAGCGTGCAGGCGACCGGGGTCACCGGTATCTGCGGCTCCGGCATCATCGAAGTGGTCGCCGAGATGTACTTGGCCGGCATTATCTCCGAGGACGGCGTCGTCGATGGTGGGCTCTCCGCCCGCTCGCCGCGCGTCACAGCCATTGGCCGCACCTTCTCCTACGTGCTGAAGGAAGGCGAGCCGAGGATCACCATCACCCAGACCGACGTGCGCGCCATCCAGCTCGCCAAAGCCGCACTCTATGCCGGCACCAAGCTGTTGATGGAAAAGCAGCACACCGATCATGTCGATCGCATCCACTTCGCCGGCGCCTTCGGCTCGTTTATCGATCCGAAATACGCCATGGTGCTGGGACTGATCCCCGACTGCGATCTCGACAAGGTCTCGGCCGTCGGCAACGCCGCCGGCGCCGGTGCACGCATGGCGCTGCTCAATCGCGGTTATCGCCGCGAGATCGAGGAAACGGTGAGCCGGATTGAGAAGATCGAGACGGCGCTGGAGCCAAAATTCCAGGAGCACTTCGTCTACGCCATGGCGCTGCCGAACAAGGTCGACCCGTTCCCGAAACTATCGGCGGCGGTGAAACTGCCACCGCGCAAGACCGTCACCGAGGACGGCATTGCCGGCGATGCCGCCCCGCGGCGTCGTTCGCGCGAGGGCCACGCCGCCCGGCGCGGCCGGGGGTAGCCCCCACTGCTAAAAAGCTGCACTTCGCCCTCATTCTCGTTTGCATGCAAATGTTTCCGGATCAGCCCAAACTGAAACAAGGCGCTGTTTTTCGTGAAATCCACCAGATACACGCGCGGCGCATTTAACCGGCATCGAACGGCAGGCAGGAAATAACTTTCAGCCGCCGCACCACTCCAAGGGAGATGAAGATGTCGATGTTCGAAAGCCTCGGCCGCTATCGTATGGCCATCAAGCATGCACACAAAAGGAACAAGTCCGTCCGGGCCCTGAACAGCCTGCCGCCCGAAATTCAAAGGGACATCGGCTGGCCCGTGTCGCCGCGCAACGACCCGCAGGTCACCTTCTCGGCCCTGCTTCTGGGTTCGGCGCGTTGATGACCTTCGCCGACAAATGCAAGCTGCTGGCCAAGCGCCGGAGCCGTGATGCGGCTCCGGCAGTAAGCGACCGTCGGCTGCGCGCCGCACTGCTGCTCCGGCGCTGAGCATTGCGGCGTGCCACGACCAGATGCTCGCCTTGATTGCCAGCCAGATCACACCGCCGTGTTGAGACCGCGCAAATCTTGACATTCTGGGCGAAGTCACGATCTTCGATAGCGAGGGTTCTCTTAGTCGGCTCAGCCGAAGTCCGTGTGTCCGCATGCCCAGTATCAAAAGCCACGTCGTGTCCTTCGTGCTCAGGTATAGCCGCAAGCAAGCCTTCTCCAGCCCGGAGAACCTGCAGCGCTGGATTGCCTACGCGCGCAAGACGGAGAACCATCGGCCGCCCGCATCGCTGCATCAGCGTTTCGAGATCGCGACGCACAGCGTCGACGGCTTTCCCGTGTACGAGATCGCACCAAAGACCGGCGAGCGAAAGCGGATCCTCTACCTGCATGGCGGCGCCTATGTCTTTCAAATCACGTCCTATCACTGGGGATTGATCGCCGACATGGCGGCCCGCCTGGGCTTCGGCATCACCGTGCCGATCTATCCCATTGCTCCCGAATACGATTTCCACGCCATGTTCGGCATGGTCGGCAAGGTCTACCGTCAGATGCTCGACGAAACGGAAGCGCAGGACATCGTCTTCATGGGCGATTCCGCCGGCGGCAACATGGCCGTGGTGCTGACCATGATGGCCGCGGAAGCCGCCCTGTCCTTGCCGTGGCGTCATGTGCTGATTTCGCCCGGGCTCGATGTGTCGCTCGCCAACCCCGAAGTGTTAGAGGCGGAACGCTACGATCCGTGGCTGGGAATTCCTGGCGGGCTGGAGGCAGTCCGGCTCTACAGTGCCGGCATAGATCCCAGCGACTGGCGCATCAGTCCGCTTTACGGTGACCTCTCGGTGTTGCCGAAAACGCTGCTTCTGACCGGTTCGCGCGACATGCTGACCCCCGACAATCTGATCTTCGCGCAAAAGGCCCGTGCCGCCGGTGTCGAGATCGAGGTCGTGCACGAGCAAGGCATGTTCCACGTCTGGCCGCTGATCGACATGCCGGAAGCGCGGCGCGCGCGGGATAGCATCGTGACGTTTTTAGCCAGCGACACCGAAAGCTATCATGCCAAAGCCGGCGAATTGGCGCTGCAAAGGACGAATCGCGGCGTCACCGCTCACAACTTGGCTAAGCCGTTGAGGTCCTAAGTCAGAATTTGCCGGTTTCCCTGAACACTTCGAAGGTCGCACGGATGTGGTCGGCGACCGCCTTCACTGGCGCGCTGGCGTCCGGCGCCACAACCATGGCCAGATTGTAGGTGCCGATGTCGGGCATGCCGTCCTTCGGGCAAAGCTCGACCATGTCGCTGCCGAGGAACGATTTCGGCAGCGGCGCCACCGCGAGGTCGGACATGATTGCGGCGCGCTGGCCGGCCGTGTGCGCACTCATATAGGCGACGCGGTAGTTGCGGCCCTCACGCCCAAGCGCCTCGAGCGCACCGGCCCGCCAGGCGCAGCCCTCTTCCCACAATGACACCGGCAGCGGCTCGCGCAGATGCGCGCAGCCGCCCTTGGCGCCGGCCCAGACGATCGGTTCGGTGAGCAGCACTTCGGCGCCGAGCGCGCTGGTCTTGTAGGAATTGGTGAGAAGCGTGATGTCGAGCGCCCGGTCGTCCATGCGCCGGCGCAGATTGATGCTCTGATCGATGGTGACGTCGACCGCGATTGAAGGATGCGACTGCGCAAAACGCTTCAGTACATGCGGCAGCACGCGCTCGCCATAGTCGTCGGGCGAGCCGAGCCGCACCACCCCGACAATGTCGGGGATGATGAACTTCGACACCACCTCGCGGTTGATCGACAACAGCCGGCGGGCATAGCCGAGCAGCATCTCGCCATCCGTGGTCAGCGTCACCGAGCGCGCGTCGCGCGCAAACACGGAGCGGCCGAGAATGTCCTCCAGCTTCTTGATCTGCATGGAAACTGCCGACGGTGTGCGGAAGACGGCATTGGCCGCGGTGGTGAAACTGCCGGTCTCGGCGATCGCCACGAAGGTGCGCAAGACGTCGAGATCGAGCAGCGGCAACGGATGATTGAGTGGGGCGTTCATTGGGATCGACCTTCAATTTTTCTGATGCAAACTATCATTCCATTTCGTTTGATTGAACATCATTTTGGGAGGATAGTCAACTCCATCGAAGGCAGACGCATCGAAGGCGGCGTTGAAACGGCGGTGACACTGATCTGCAATCGACACGAAATGAAGCTGAAACAAACCGGATGTAGCGCTTGGTCCGCCGAACGCCCGGCACCCGACCCAACCTGAAGGAGAATTAAAAATGTCTATCCTGTCATCCATCGGCCGCATCGCGACCGAATTCAGCGCGGCCCGCGCCCGCTACCAGACCGAACGCGCCATCCGCTCTCTGCCGATCGAACTGCAAAAGGATATCGGCTGGCCCGAAGCCGCCGACACCAAGACCGGCACTCGCTATGGCGTTGGATCCTGGGCTGGTGGAGTAAAATAGATCGTGTGTATCAAAAGCTGAAGGCCTGCCGCACAGACCATGTTCGGCAGGCCGTTTATTTTGTTAAATGTTCTTTTAGACTCATATCACCGCTGCATGACGCATATGAATGCGCTGCATAGCAGCGGGATTTCTGCCTAAAGCATTGTACATATTCACAAATCTTGGGCAGTTGCCCAAATTTGTCGCATTCCGTGTCGCTTTTCCTATCAAGTGGTTCGCTTTTGCGATTTAGTTTCCCCGCACGTAAGCCTATATCAGCTCCAGCCAACGAGCTGCCCCACTCCATCAAGCGAAGGCGACCCGTCTGAGCAACCTGAATGGAGATGATGATGAAGCTTTTTGCCCGCCTTTTTGCTCGCCGTGAAATGAACCTGACGACCGCGCTCGAGCGCCAGCGCCTTGCCAACACCATGCCGGGCCAGACCGGCGCCGTGGCCGCCGCGCGCCTCGGCTTCGTCGCCTGATCTGCCAAGTTCGCAAGCGGCGCTCGCTGCTGCTGCTTCGAAGTTGATCACAACGCCGCTTCGGTCTGCCGAGGCGGCGTGCTTGGTCACGCCCCGACCACATGCGGCCTAAGCTCAATCCGGCAGCATGTTGGGTCCATCATCCCATAGCGATTGCCCATTTGCGACCCATGTCGCAAATAAAGTCTTCCGTTGCCGCCTAGCCAATTGACAGGAAAGCTTTTTCCTGATGTCGCTATGCTGATCGCGACATCCTGTTCGCGCCATTGTAGCGTGAGGGTTACCCTGTGAACGTCGTAAATCATCAGATCAGGCGATCGTTTGTATTCTTCCTGGTCCCCGATTTCACCATGATCGCCTTTGCAACGGCGCTCGATCCGTTGCGCTCGGCCAACCGGATGCTCGGCTACGAGGCCTACCGCTGGCGGCTCGCCAGCATCGACGGCAAGCCGGTGCGCGCCTCGAACGGCGTCGAATGCGCCGTCAACACCTCGCTGGAGGACGAACGCAAGAAGATGTCCGGCCCCGAACGGCCGAATATGGCGGTCGTTTGCAGCGGCATCAATGTCGAGCGCTACCAGAACAGATCGGCCTTCGCCTGGCTGCGCGAGGAATACAATCGCGGCGTCGCCCTCGGCGGCCTGTGCACCGGCGCACATATACTGGCCGCCGCCGGCCTGTTGTCCAACAAGCGCTGCGCCATTCATTGGGAGAACCTGCCAGGCTTTTCCGAAGCGTTCCCCAAGGCCAATGTCTTTGCCGACCTCTTCGAGATCGACCAGAACATCTACACCTGCGCCGGCGGCACCGCGGCGCTCGACATGATGCTGAAGCTGATCGGCGACGATTTCGACGACAATCTCGTTAACCGGGTCTGCGAGCAGGTCTTGACTGACCGCGTGCGCAGCCCGACCGATCGCCAGCGCCTGCCGCTGCGCGCACGCCTTGGCGTACAGAACTCCAAGGTGCTGACCATCATCGAATTGATGGAAGCAAACCTGTCCGAGCCGCTGTCGCTGATCGAGATCGCTGACCATGTCGATCTGTCACGCCGGCAGATCGAGCGCCTGTTCCGCACCGAGATGGGACGATCCCCTGCCCGCTACTATCTGGAGATCCGCCTCGACCGAGCCCGGCACTTGCTGATCCAGTCATCGCTGCCGGTGGTCGAAGTGGCGGTCGCTTGCGGCTTCGTCTCCGCCTCTCATTTCTCCAAATGCTATCGCGAGCTCTATGCGCGCTCGCCGCAGCAGGAGCGCGTCGATCGCAAGCAGTTGCTGGCCGCGTAGACAAGGCAACATCTTGCACGCGTACCTCTGGCGGGGAGCACTTGAAGTCAAGCTAGCCCCGGGCTAGCGGCTGTCGAACATCCAGCTTCGGTCGCGCCACATTTTCTCGCCGACCTGGCAGTCGGTGGCCGGCTTGTCTTGCGCCAGCACCACCGGCGGATGCGCCGCTTCTTCCACCGCCCATTGCGGTGAGGCAGGCCCGGCAAGCTCAAGCACCAGCTTGCGGCGGATCGCTTCGGGAAACTGCGTCCACTCATTGACCGGAATCATGAACGCGCCGGGCCCGCCGATGACGCAGTCGGTGTAATAACGGTCGAGATAGTTGACGTCGTAGACGCTGGTGAAGCCGCCCCGGGTCATCAGCGGCAGGCCGTTGATGGTGATGCCTTGCTTGACCAGTTCGTCACGGATGATGTTGACGGGAGCACCTTGATTGTTGGGGCCATCGCCTGAAATGTCGACGACCCGCTTGACGCCCTGAAAGCCGCTTTCGGCGAAGAGATCGCTGCTGAATTGCAAGGCTCCGGAAATCGAGGTGCGCCGGGCGCTGTTGGGCGCATGGGCGGAGAGCTGTTCGACCACCCGCTCGGCGTCGGCACGATTGGCGATCACCGTCCAAGGCACGATGACGTGCTGCCAGGTCGTGCCGGCCCATTCGACATAGGTGACGGCAATCTTGCCATAGGCGCCCTCAGCGATGGCCTGCAGCACAGTGTCGTGCGTCAGCGCCGCGACATAGCCGCGACGCTGGATTTCGAGTTCGGCCGGCGACATCGACAGCGAAACGTCGACCGCCAGCACCAGTTCAATATCGACAGGTTCGGCGGCGCGGGATTCCCGCGCCTGAGCGAGCATCAGCGCCAGCACGGCGGCGCCTGAGAGGAGATGTCCTGCGTGAGGAAAAGCAGACATGCCGCAAGGTAAGCGAAAATCGTCGCGCCACAAAGCGAAAAGCCCAGCGCCGATCTAACTAATGCATGTCACCCAAAGGCATGCCCTCGGCCTTGAACCGAGGGTGAGCAGCGGTTTTGGGTAACGACATGCATAAAAACGAGAACTTAAAGCGCGTCGCATGACTCCGCTCAGACCCGACGCGCCTTAAGTCTTTGCGTTCACGTTTTGCGAGTCCGCCCCCTCACCCTCTATTGAAGGAAGGCTCAGCTGCGTGGCTTGAGGTTCTCCGGGTCGTAGAGCGGCCTGTAGCCGACTGCGGCCACTTCGACCGGGTATGTCTCGCCGAAATACTCAACATCCAGCTTGCGGCCCTCCTGGCAATACGCCCACGGCAGATAGGCGAGTGCGATGTTCTTGCCGATGGTCGGGCCGTAGGCGACCGAGGTCGTGAAGGATCGGCGGCCGAGTTCGTCGACCAGCGTCTCGCCCGTTTGCGGATCCATCACCGGCATCGTGCCGACGGGATAGCGGGCAACGCCCTTGGAATCGACATTATTCGTCATGACAAGCGTGCAAAGCATGGCCGGCTGATGTGCGCGGGCGCGATAGTCCAGATGATTCGCCTTGCCGCTGAAATCAGCCTCCTTGACCTTCGGACGGGCAAGATCGGCCTCCAGCAGATTGTACTCGGTCAGAAGATCCGCGTTCTGCAGGCGCAGGCTCTTCTCCATGCGGCGGCTGTTGGCATAGGTTTCGACGCCAAAAGCCATCACCCCGGTCGAACGCAACGCGTCCCAGACGGCCAGGCCGTCTTCGTATCGCATGTGCAGTTCCCAGCCCTGCTCGCCGACATAGGAGATGCGGAAAGCGGTCACATCCTTGCCGGCGATCCTGACAGGCTTGATCGCCGAAAAGGGGAAATTCTCCGGCGTCAGGCCGTCCGGGTCTTCCACGACCTTGCTCAATCTTGCCCGGGCGTTTGGGCCCCAGATGCCGACGGTCACATACTTTTCGGTCACGTCGGTGATGGTGACGTCGAAACCTTTGTCTTCTGCCGTCCGCCGCATGTAGTGGAAGTCGCGCGGGCCGGCATCTGCGCCGTCGATGACGCGGCAGCGGTCGGCCATGCGGATGACCGTCAGGTCGGCGCGCACCATGCCCTCATCGTCGAGGAAATGGGTGTAGATGCCTTTGCCGATATTGCCGTCGCCGCCGATCTTTGCCGCGCATAGCCATTCCATCAGCGCGACGTGATCCGGGCCTTCCACGTCGTACATCGCGAAATGCGACAGGTTGACGATGCCGCAATCCTCGCTCATGGCGAGATGCTCGGCATTGGAGACGCGCCAGAAATGGCGGTTGTCCCACTCGTTTTCGCGCACCGGCACCCGGTTGCCGTATTTCTCGAGCAGGTGCTCGTTGGCGGCATAGCCATGGGCGCGCTCCCAGCCGCCGAGTTCCATGAAATAGCCACCGAGTTCCTTCTCGCGCTCCCAGAACGGCGAGCGGCGCACATTACGGCCTTTTGAGAAGGGCTCGCGCGAATGGACGGCCGGATTGTAGACCTTCATCGCCGTTTCGGTGCAGCGGTCCCAGATGAACTGCTCTTGCGTCTGGTGCGGATAGAAGCGTGAATAGTCGATGGCGTGGTGGTCGATCGACGTGCGGCCGTCCGTCATCCAGTCGGCGATGAGCTTGCCCATGCCGGGGCCGTCCTTGACCCAGATCGCGACGGCATACCAGAGGCCCCGCACCTTCTGGCTCTCGCCCATGGAGGGGCCGCCGTCTGCCGTCACCTGCAGAAGCCCGTTGAAGGAATGGCTCTCATTGTAGCCCAGTTCGCCCAGGATCGGCGTCAGTTCCATGGCGCGCTCGAGCGGTGCGAGGATCTGTTCCATGTCGAGGTCGCGCTGCGAGGGCGAAAGACGGGCCTGGTCCTTCTCCAGAAGGTCGCGCGGATGGCAAAGGCGCGGATTGGTCTCTTCGTAATAGCCCCACTCGATCTGCCCGCCTTCGGCGGTCCTGGGATCGCCGGTGTCGCGCATGTAAGCCGAGTTGCCCTGGTCACGCAGCAGCGGCCAGCCGATCTCCTTGCCGGTGCCGGCGAACTCGGTATAGGGCCCGAAGAAGGTGAGCGGATGGTCGATCGGCATGACCGGCAAGTCCTCGCCCACCATTTCCGCGATCAACCGGCCCCAGATACCTGCGCAAACAATCACGTAGTCGGCTTCGATGGTGCCGCGATCGGTCACCACGCCCTTGATACGACCGTTCTCGACGATAAGCGACCTGGCCGGCGTGTTGGCGAAGGATATAAGCTTTCCGGAGGCTTCCGCCTGGTCGACCAGCTTGCCGGCGACTGTTTGCGAGCGCGGGATGACGAGACCGGCATCGGGATCCCACAGGCCGCCCTGCACCATCTCTTCTTCGATCAGCGGGAATTTTTCCTTGATCTCAGCCGGTTCGATTAAGCGCGCGCGCGTGCCAAAAGCCTTTGCCGAGGCGATTTTGCGCTTGATCTCCGCCATGCGATCGTCGTCGCCGACGCGAGCAACCTCGAGGCCGCCGATGCGGGCGTAATGGCCCATCTTTTCGTAGAAGTCGATGGAGTAGAGCGTCGTCCAGCAGGACAGGAAATCATGGCTGGTGGTGTAGCAGAAGTCGGAAGCGTGCGCTGTCGAGCCGATATCGGTCGGGATGCCTGACTTGTCGATGCCGACGATGTCGTCCCAGCCGCGCTCGATCATGTGATGGGCGACCGATGCGCCGACAATACCGCCCAGCCCGACGATGACGACCTTCGCTTTTTCCGGAAACCCTGCCATTGCCCGCGACTCCAAAAGTGCTGCTGCAGGCGCCAGGCGCCCGCTTGATCGGCGCACAATATGCAGGCGACGGCCATCGTGCTACCGCCTGTTTGCGACACGCTGCAGGTGCGGCGCGACCCCGGCGCATGCCCCCAAAAATCGGAGTCCGATTTTTCGTTGGGATCATGCGCAGAAACTGGTTTTAGATCGGCCTCCTCACGGGAAAACGCTGCGCGCCAGGCTGGCGACGGAACTTATGGCTTGTCGACGGGAATGACGTGCAACACTGCGGCGCGATGCGCTTCGATGCTCGCCCAAAGCGCCATGAAGGGGCCGGCGAGCAGCAGGAACGGTGGGATCAGATTGGGAAAGTAGATGCGGGTGTCGTGGATCGGGAAGACGGTGAACTTCGCCAGCACGCCAAGCACCAATGCCGCAAACAGGATGCCGGCGCGGCGGTCGAGCTTGAAGCCGGCGCGGCTTAAGGCATACCAACCCGCCAGCGCCAGCACCGAGATGCCGACCCAGCTGTTCAGGCTGACGGCGCGGACCAGCGAGACGGCAAAAGCCCGGAGATAGGAGACGGCCGAGAACGGCGGATCGAAGCCGTTCATATTGTAGTGCTGGTCGATGCTGGAGAACCACAGATGCGACCACCAGCCGGGGTGCTGCGCCCAATGCGAGATGGCGAAATAGGCGACCAGGGAGCCGGCAAAGCCGGCCAGCGCCCCCCACGCCTTCCGCCGGAAGGCGACCAGCAACACCGCAAAGACGGCGAGAAAGACGATGTTGTCGGGCCGCGCCATGACGGCGAGAAAGAGCAGGATTGCGGTGGCCACCTCGCGGCCTCGCACATAGGCAAAGAGCCCGCCGAGGAATAGGGCCGAGCACAGCAGATCCGGCGTCGCGGCCCGCGCCACGTCGCCGAATTCGGCCATCATCAGCACCGCGCCGGCGACCGGCGCCAGCACCAGCGCGCCTTCGGACCGCAGCCAGAGCAGCGCGATCGCACCGAACAGCAGCACTGACAGCACCGAGACCGCGCGCATGGCCTCGACCGGCGACATCACAGAACTCATCGTCGAAAGAATCTCGGCGTAGAGGAACTTGATCCGGTACATGCCGAGCAGCGAATGGAAATCGGCGGCATTGCCGGCCATATGACTGCGGAAGCCGCCGCCGTCATCGATCAGTGCCTTGTAGTCGCCCGCCGACACGCCGTCCCTGACCGTGCCATAGGCATAATCGTGCAGCGCCTGCACATCGCGATAGCTGCCCTCCTCGGCGATCGCGAGGTAGGGCAGCATGTCCCAATTGGCGTCGGGGATGAACCATGCCGTCACGGCGATCAGCAGGATGTAGAGGGCGAAGGCCGCCGCCCCGATCGGTGCGGCAAGACGTGCATAGGTGCCCTCGCCCCATGACAGACCGGCCTCGGTGAACCGGTCGAGCAGGTTTGGCGGAGCGGGAGATTTGGTCAGCATGGTTTCGCTCGGCGGACTGGGGCTGGCGGACCTGGGGCTAGCGGACCTGGCTTTTGACGAAATCCTTCACGATCGACACAATGCCGCGCGACAACAGGCTGTCGAGCGCCTCGACGAAGCGGTCGACATGCTCGCGCTGGCAGATCAGCGGCGGTTCGAGACGTATGACGTTGCGGTTGTATTCGGTGAAGGCGACGAGCACGTCGTAGTCGCGCAGCAGCAGCGCACCGACGAAGCCGGACAAGGATCCCTTCAGCTTGTCGTCAAGCACGCTGACCACAGGCCGCAGCACCATCGGCAGGGTCTGCGAAAAGTCGTGGAATTCCAGCCCGACCATCAAGCCTTTGCCGCGCACGTCCTTGATGATCTTCGGGTATTTTTCCTTCAACGCCTGCAGGCGTTGCAGCAGGTAGTCGCCGGTGACCGCGGCGTTGTCGATCAGCCCCTCGTCGTAAAGCACGTTGAGCGCCTCGATCGAGGTGACGCAGGCCTCGCCCATGCCGCCGAAGGTGGCCATGGCGTGGATCATCGCCGTCTTCGGCGTGCCATAGGTCTTCATATAGACCTCGCGCCTGGCGATCATCGCGCCGACCGCCGCCTTGCCGCCGCCAAGCGACTTTGCCAGCGCCGTCACATCCGGAACGACGCCGTAGTGCTCGAAGGCATAGAAGCGGCCGGACCGGCCATAACCGCACTGCACCTCGTCGGCGATCCACAGCACACCGTACTGGTCGCACAGCGCACGCAGCTTCTGCCAGTATTCGGCAGGCGCCTGGATGATGCCGCCGCCGCCCTGGATGGTTTCGAGCACGATGACGCCGACCTCGGGATCGGAGCGGAAGGTGCGCTCGACCGCTTCGATATCGGCGAACGGGATGCGCACGACATTGTCGGCCATCTTGAAGTCGGCGCGATAGAGCGAGCCGTCGGTGATCGCCAGCACGCCCTTGGTCTTGCCGTGGAAGGAATTCTCGGCATAGACGATTTTCGGCCGCTTCGGGCCGGCGGCGCGCTCGGCGAGCTTCACCGCCGCCTCCATGGCTTCCGAGCCGGAAGAGCCCAGAAACACCATGTCGAGGTCGCCGGGCGAGCATTTGGCGAGATTGTGCGCCAGCGCCGCCGCATATTGCGACATGAAGGCGATGGCGATCTCCTGCCGCTTCTCCTCCTGGAACTTTTTGCGCGCCTCGAGAAGGCGCGGATGATTGTGGCCGAAGGCCAGCGAGCCGAAGCCGCCGAACAAATCCAGGATCTTGCGGCCGTTCTGATCGATGTAGAACATGCCTTCGGCGCGCTCGACCTTGATCTTGTGGAAGCCGAGCAGCTTCATGAAATGCAGCTGGCCGGGATTGAGATGCACCTTGAACAGGTCGGTCATGCGCGCGACGTCCATCGCCTTGGCCTGCTCGACGCTGATCAGATCGGGCTTGGCTGTGGTGGCGGGCGAAAGCGCCGGCGCGCTGACCGTGTCGCGCGCAGTCGTGTGGTCTGGCTTGGTCATGACGGTCAAGAATCTCCTGCTGGCCGTTCACTCGGCGGGCACATGTCTGGCGGCGACGGCATGGCCGTCTTTCTTGGCGCTATACTCGCTGTAGGCGGCAATCAGCATGTCCTCGTCGCGATGTTGCGGCACCCAGCCGAGCTGGCGTTCGGCCTTGGACACGTCGAGCACGCAATCCTCGTCGGCGATCAGATATTGCTCCGGATCCATGATCGGGATGTTCAAGAGGTCGAGCAGGTCGAGCGTGCGCTTGACCGCCCAGCCCGGTGTCGGGATCAGGATCGATTTCGAGCCGGCATGCCTGATCAGGTCGCCGAGCAGTTTCCGGACCGGCGGCGGGTTGAGCGAGCCGAGATTATAGGCCTCATCAGGCACGCCGGCCTTCCAGGCGGCGCGCGCCGCCTCGGCGCAGTCGAACACCGAGATGAACTGATACGGGTTCTTGCCCGAGCCGATCATCGGCACCGGAAGGTTCCAGTCGATCAGCTTGAATAGCTTTTCGAGGATGCCGAGGCGGCCGGGGCCGATGATCAGGCGCGGTCGAAACAGCGAGATCGACATGCCGCGCTTGCGCCATTCGGTGGCCAGTTCCTCGGTCTTCTGCTTCGACCAGCCATATTCGCCGAGCGGCGCGACCGGGTGCTCCTCGGTCATTGGTTGTGTGACCGTGTGGCCGTAGATCATGTCAGTCGTATAATGGACGAGCCTGGGCGCGCCGGCTCTGTCCATCGCCTGCATGATATGCTCGGTGCCGTGGAAATTCACCGGGAAGAAGAATTCGTGGCGCTTGGCGCGCACCTGGATCGGCGACAGCATTTTCGCCGACAGATTATAGACAATGTCGTCGGCCTTCAGCCCAACCGAAGCGACCGATGCCGGATCGGTGACATCGCACCTGACATATCGGACCGAGCGGTAATGCGGCAGGTCGCTTCTGACGATGTCGGCGACGACCACCTCCTCGCCATCGGCCAGAAGTTTCGGGGCAAGGTGGCGGCCGACGAAACCGTCGCCGCCGAAGATCACATGTCTCATCGAACGATCCTACTGTGCATCTTGTCGGGCGAAAAGGAGGCCGTTTCCTCATCATGCCCGCGACCGCTCAAATCCCGGCCACCCAAATCCCGGCCACCCAGATCCCGGCCACTTTGGGCGATCAGCACCGTGCCGACGCAGATGAAAGCGATGCCGGCGATACGCCAGCCATTGAGGTCTTCGCGGAAGATGAAATAGGCGAAGATCGCAACGGCGACATAGGCGAGACTGAGGAACGGATAGGCGAAGCTGAGCTCTACCTTGGACAGCACATAGATGTGCGCCGCCATCGAGATGACGAAGGTGCACAGGCCGAGGAAAACCCATGGGCTGAAGACGATCTGCAACAGCTTCAGCAACGGATTGCTGCCCTCGAAGGAAATCGGACCGAGTGACATCATGCCCTGCTTCAGCATGAGTTGCGCGGCAGCGTTGGTCATGACCGTGAACAGAATGGAGACGATGTATTTCATGTTTTTTCCATCAACCTTTTCCGTTCTACTGAAAACTTCCAAACATTTCGTGAAGCACAAAAAAATTCGAGGAAAGCTTGAATTATCGATCTGTTTACCACGAACTATTCGAATTTTATCTATTCCGCGGCTTCGGCGGTTCCGTCTCGCGCCTCGATCTTTTTCGCCGTTCGCGCCCAGAAACTCGACATGAAGGCGGGATCGCGGATCGCTTCGAGGCGTTGCCATTCCGGATAGGAGGCGGCGAATACGTCGGCGCCCATGCGGGCGTCCTTGTAAGGATTGACCGCGCCACCGGCCTCGACTGTGATTTGGTCGAGCTCCTTCAGCAGCGCCAGCGTCGTCCGGCCACGGTTGGGGAAATCCAGCGTCAACGTGAAACCCGGCCGCGGGAACGACAGCAGTGCCGGCGAGCGGATCGAACCGAAGCGCTTCAGGACTGTGAGGAACGAGCCCTGCCCGGCCCGTTTTGCCGCCGCAAGCAACGCCGGCACCACTCGGCGCGCGACGTCTTCCGGCATCACGCTCTGGTGCTGGAAAAGCCCATTCGGTCCATAGAGCCGGTTCCAGTTGCCGACGCCGTCGAGAGGAAAGAAGAAACCCTGGTAGCCGACCTGCTGCGGCGCCGTGGATCGGCCTTTCTTCCACCGGTAGGCGGCATTGAAGGCAGTCAGGAACGGCCGGTTGAGCACGTTGAACGGCGGCTGGAACGGCACCGAAAGATTTCCACCAGCACGCAAGGCGACATGGGAGCCATGCTCGGCGTGATTGCCGGTGAACAGCAGCCCGCGCCCGCGACTGTGGCCGCCGGCAAGCTGGTCGATCCAGGCGACGACGTATTCGTTGGCCTGATCGGCCGCTTCTGCAAGTTCGAAGAACTCGCCGAGATCACGGAACGGCGTCGTCTTCTCGACGATGTCGAGCGATGGCACCCGCATCAGCCGGATCGATGCGGACAGTATCAGGCCAGTCAGCCCCACGCCGCCGATCGTCGCCGCAAACAGCCGTTCATTCTCGGTGGCCGAGCAGTAATGGGCCTGTCCGTCCGATCTGAGCAGCATGAAGGATTCGACATGGCAGCCGAAGGTGCCGCGCCGGTGATGGTTCTTGCCGTGAACGTCGTTGGCGATGGCGCCGCCGAGCGTGACGAACTGCGTGCCCGGAACGACGGCCGGGAAGAAGCCGTATGGCGCTGCATGGGCGATGACGTCGGACAGAAGCACGCCGGAATCGGCCTCGATCACGCCGGTCTCGGCATTGAAGGCGCGGATCCTGTTCAGCGGCCGCATATCGACGATCATACCGGCCCCATTCTGGCAGGAATCGCCATAGGAGCGGCCATTGCCGTAGGCGAGCAAAGCGTTTCTTGTCGCCTTGCCGCTCTTCAGCAGCGCAACAGCGTCATCCGCCGGGATCACATTGTGTGCCGGTGGCGTGGCAAGACCGAAGCTCTGGAGCCGCTCCTTCCCCACGCCTACCAGCCTCCGGCGACCAGAAACACGGCGCCGATGAGCACGACGATCTGGCTGCGCCAGTCGCGGATGATAAAGACGACCGGATCGTCATGCATCTCGTCGCGGCGGGCGAGAATCCAGACGCGCATGGTCAGGTACAGCACGATCGGCGCCAGCGGCCAGACCAGCCAGGGATGCGAATAAAGTTCGCGCACCGCAACGCTGTCCATATAGAGCGCCAGCACCAGCGCCGAGGAAAAGGCCGAAGCCATGCCCGCCTGGGCGACGATCTCCTGGTCTTCGGTGCGGTAGCCGCGGCCGGCGATGCGCTCGCCGGCCGGAATGGCGGTCGTGCGCAGCTCGACAAACCGCTTTACCAGCGCCAGCGACAGGAAAAAGAAGATCGAGAAGGCCAGCAGCCAGAACGAGACGTCGACGCCGGTCGCCGCGGCGCCCGCCAGGACGCGGATCGTGTAGAGACCGGCCAATGTCAGCACGTCGATCAGAAGCATGCGCTTGAACGAAAGCGAATAGCCGGTGGTGATGACCATGTAGCCGCCGAGCACGCCGAGGAATTCGATCGGCAGCAGCAGCCCGGCACCAACGCCTATTGCGAGCAGCACCATCATTGAACCGAGGCCGAACGGGATCGACAGCGCGCCGCTGGCGAATGGCCGGTTGCGCTTGGTCAGGTGTTTGCGGTCGAGCGCGAGATCGAAGAAATCATTGAGGATGTAGATGGCGGAAGCGACTGCGCTGAACGAGACGAATGCCAGCAGGCATTCCCAGATCATGTCGGCGTTGAAGTATTCGTGCGACAGCACCATCGGCACCGCGATCAGCGAGTTTTTCAGCCACTGATGAACGCGCAGCATCTTGACGATGGTTCTGAATGTCGGCTTCGGCGCCGGCATCATTTCGGCACTGTGCGCGGCCTGCCAGCGCGCGGCATGGCGGTCGGGCGCGACGACGATTGCCGTGCGCGCGGCGTCGAATACCCTAAGGTCGTGCCGGCTGTTGCCGGCATAGTCGAAGCCGCCATCGCCATAGGCGGCGACAAGCGAGGCGCGCTTTCTGCCTGACGTCATGTTGTGGGGGCCGTCGGTCGCCAGGACGCGATCGAATATCCCGAGATGTGCGGCGATCGCCTCGGCGAATTTGCGCGGCGTCCCGGTCGCCAGCACGATCTTGCGGCCTTCGCCATGTTCGGTGCGAAGGCGCTGAAGCAGCGCCTCGCGGTAGGGCAGTGACGCAGGATCGATGTCGATGCGTTGAGCGATGGCCTGCTTTAACCGCGCCGGCCCGCCGGCGAGCCAGAACGGCGCCAGGAAAATATAGAGCGGATTCTTCTTGAGAAGGATGAACAGGCCTTCCCACAACAGGTCCGTCGCGATCAGCGTGCCGTCGAGATCGACCGCAAGCGGGATTGCGTTCCTGTCCGACCGCGCGTCCATTCTTCGTCGCCCCTGCCTAAAAGCGCATGATCCCGAAACCCGATCTTTCGGAAAGGATCAGGCGCCGATCCAAAACCCGCCCGTGCTTCGGCGTCTTCGGCCCGATATAGCGGGCAACAGCGCAGCGATCGTTAAAGCCCC
This sequence comes from Mesorhizobium escarrei, assembly GCF_935825525.1. Classification (GTDB taxonomy): domain Bacteria; phylum Pseudomonadota; class Alphaproteobacteria; order Rhizobiales; family Rhizobiaceae; genus Mesorhizobium; species Mesorhizobium escarrei. The sequence goes on along the minus strand of NZ_CAKXZT010000168.1, from coordinate 345,400 downwards.
CAGCCCGGCCTGGTTTGCGGGACGGTATTTTCCCTTTCATCGTTAAGTTTCGATAACCCGAAACGATCAAAGGCCGGGCATTTGCCCGGCCTTCGAAAAACAGGTTTTTTGACGCGGTTACTTGATGCGGGCGACGCCGCCCGAAATTTCGATTGTTTCAGAACCGGTCAGCGCTTCGAGGTCGCCGTTCGGCATGGTAACGAAACAGCCGGTTGGGCAGAATTCCGCGGTTTCGCCGGCGGCCAGCGCCAGTTCCGTCTTGCCACCGCCTTCGGTCACGACGAGTGTGCGGGTCTCGGCGTCCTTGTTGGTCGCGCTGGCGGCAAGGGCTGAACCGCCCACGGCAAGAAAAGCGATGGCGGCGACGAGAGACTTCCACATTTGCAGTATCGGTGTTGCCACCGCCTCTGTTGCATTTCGCAAGGCATTCCCGCCCTTTGCATGTGAGCTTATATGAGATGCAAGCTGAACGGCAACTGAATGCCGCATTCATGCCGCAATTGCTTTCGCTGCGCCGAAAGCCGGATTTGAGGGTATGTTGAGATTCAGGTCAGGCCGAGCCGGAGTCGAAGACGGGCGCGAAGCGACCAGACTGGTGGGTTCCGGGAACCGGAACGGAGCGGATATTTCCGCATGTCCCGGAAAAGTGGCTCCGGTTTTCCGACAAGGACAGGCGGCAAAAGAAAGTGCCGTGAGAACCGGAAGCGCAGGTATCAGCCGTTCGCAGGTCGGCATCACCTGAATATCATACACCTAATCGGGATCCGGCTTGCGGGTCCTGCGCCCGGATCTGGCCAGGCGTTTCGTCTCGGCCACGGCTTCCGCCTTCGCTTGCTCCTGTTCGGCAAAATCGACTTCGATCTTGTCGTCGTCGATCGGCCACGCCTCATCCTTCTTGGTCTCAACGACGGCGCGTGGCGCCGATGGAATTTCGATATGCTGATCGGCGAACTCATCGAGGACGGCAAACCGGATGTCGTTCTGCACGATGTTGCCGTTCATCACGTCGGCCAGGAACACGCGGATTTCGAATTCGAGAGCGGCCGGCCCGAAATTGGTGAACAGCACGAAGGGTTCCGGATTTTTCAGTACCAGCGGATGGCCGCGCGCAATCTCCAACAGCACAGCATGGGCCTGCTTGACGTCGCTGCCATAGGCGACGCCGACCTTGATGTCGATGCGACCGAGCTTGTTGCGGTGCGTCCAGTTGCCGACGGCATTATTGATCAGGTTTGAATTGGGCAGGATCACCGACTGGCGCTGGAACGTCTCGATCTCGGTGGCGCGCACGCTGATCTTCTTGACCGTGCCGCTGATGTCACCGGCGACGATCCAGTCGCCAACCTTGAACGGCCGCTCGGCCAAAAGGATCAGGCCGGAGACGAAGTTGGAGACGACATTCTGCAGGCCAAAGCCGATACCGAGCGACAGGGCGCCGGCGACAAGCGCCAGGTTGGAGAGATCGATGCCCGCCGCCGAGACGCCGACGAGTGCTGCGAGCGCGACGCCGGCATAGCCGACCGCCAGCCGGATCGAGTTGCGCACGCCGGTATCGACCTTGCCGCGAGCCATCACCGAGCCGTCAAGCCAGCCCTGGAACCAGCGCGTCAGGAAATAGCCGATGATGAAGACTATGATGCCGGTGAGGATGCCGGTCACCGAGATCGTCACCGAGCCGATGGTGAGGCCCGTTGCCAGCTTGTAGCCCCAGGCCTGGATGTCGCCGGGCTGGAAGCCCCACATCAACAGGATCAGCGGCAGGAACACCAGCACGATCATCAGGTTGATGGCGACGCTGACGACCAGGCCGAGCTGGTCGAGTGCGGACTCCTCATAACTGGAATTGGTCGATAGCCAGCGCCCGATCGACGTGTTGGCAAAACCGCCTTCCTCGCTGATCGCCCGCGCCGACAGGAAGCCGATATAGGCGGTCACCAGAATGGTGCCGGTGACCACGACTTGCAGCGAGACGAAGATGGCAAGTCCGATATAGCCGAGCAGCGCAGTGGCAATGGTGAAAAGGCCGATCGCGACTGCCGTGTAGCGCAGCCACGCCGGCCAGGGACGCCAGCTTCCGTCGGCAGCCTTGTACGGTTTCAGCAGCCCCATCAGGATCAGGATGATGCCGACGATGATGGTGGCGACAAAACTTCTGGCGATGGTCAGCGACAGCGGTGAGCCCATCTTGTCGTTGACGACCGACAGGAAATTGTTGACGCCGATCACCACCGCCATGGCCGTCGTCAGCCGCACCAGCCAGCGTGCCGGGCCGGTTTCAACCGGGATGAGCCGCCAGTTCGGCAGCCGCGGCTCCAGCGCCGCATTGGCCAGCCGGTTGACGCAAAACACCACCGCGATGACCCCAACCAGCGCATTCAGGAAAACGCCAATGTCACCGCGCAACACGTTGTAGTAGTTGAAAAAGAAAACCGTCGAGACCAGGAAGGCGCCGACCGCCAGCGTCGGCAGCAATGTCGACCAGAACGCCACCGACAGCCGGCTGAGATAGGACGGATCTTCGATGGAAGGGTCTGCTTCGAAGACACGCCCGAACAGACGCCGTCCACCGACAAAAAGCACCGCCGCCAGGCAAAGCGCCATCAAGGTCGCGGCCAGCACGGCCTGAAACTTGAACTTGAAGGCGAAGGCCAGCCACGACGACACCGCCTTGTAAAAGCCGGTAAATTCATCGTTGGCATCGGAAATGACCTCAGGGCTCAGAGCGTCGGACAGCACGTAGCGTTTGGTGAGCAGATTGCGAAACAGCTCGCTGCGCATATTGGCGATCTTGTCGATGAGACCGTTGATGCGGATCGACAGGTTTTGCGCCTCGGCGATGACAGCATTGATCTCGGCCTTTTCGGACGCCAGCGCCTGGCGTTCGCTGGTCACGATGTCGGGTTCGGGCGGCTGGCCCGCGGCCGGAGGCGCCCCGAGCTGATCGAGTCTTGCGTTGATCTCCGAAAGGCGCGGGCGGAAGGCAAGCGCGCTGTTCAGCGCACCTCGCGACATTTCCTCGAGCTGCAGGCGGATATCGACAAGACTGGCGTCGTCGTCACCGTCCTCCTGGATTTTCTTTTCGAGATTGTCGGTCCTCGTCGTCAGGTCCTGCAGGATTTTCTGCTGGTCGGCGACCACTCCGGAGACAACCTGGTCAAGCCCCTGCGCCGCCGCATCAAGCGACAGCGGCGCCGAGGCGACGATCGCCAGGACCAGGACGAAGCGGAGCAGTCGGAAAAGCATGATCGTTTGGCGACTCACAGACGGTAAGGCGTTCTAAAGCTCGCCCTTGATAAAGACGCTCATACCAGGGAGCAAGCCGTCCCGCTCTGCCCGCCGATTTCGGAGTCGGCCAGTCGAAAAGCGATGGCGCAATATTGGCTTTGTGGCAGCGGCCTGCTCTATAATGTGCCGCATCGCCCAGAACGGATGATGAAAAGCCGGAACGGACAACAAAAAGCCAGAACGGATAACAAAAAGAATGGCGGAATATTCGGCCTTTTCACTTCTCAAAAATGCGCTGACCGGCAACAAGGACTGGAAACCAGCCTGGCGCAAGCCGGACCCGAAGGCGTCCTATGACGTGATAATCATCGGCGGCGGCGGCCACGGCCTGTCGACCGCCTATTATCTCGCCAAGGAGCACGGCATCACCAACGTCGCGGTGCTGGAAAAGGGCTGGCTCGGCTCCGGCAATGTCGGCCGTAACACGACAGCCGTCCGCTCCAACTACCTGCTGCCTGCCAACACGCGCTTCTACGAACATTCGATGAAGCTTTGGGAGAACCTGTCGCACGATCTTAACTACAACGTCATGTTCTCGCAGCGCGGCTGCCTCAACCTCGCGCACACGCCGGCCCAGCTCGACGATTTTGCTCGTCGCGGCAACGCCATGCGCCATCTCGGCGTCGACGCCGAACTGATGACCACGGCCGAGATCGCGCGCCTGGTGCCGGCCCTGGACGTCTCCGCCACGGCGCGCTTCCCAATCGTCGGCGGCCTGATGCAACGGCGCGCCGGCACCGCCCGCCACGATGCCGTCGCCTGGGGCTATGCGCGCGGCGCCGACCGCCGTGGCGTCGACATCATCGAGAATTGCGAGGTCACCGGCTTCCTGCGCGACGGTGACCGCATCACCGGCGTCACGACCTCGCGCGGCGAGGTCCGCGCCAGGAAGGTGGCGGTCGCGGTGGCCGGCAGCACTGGGCAAGTCGTGCGGCTCGCCGGCATCGATACGATGCCGATCGAGAGCCACGTGCTGCAGGCCTTCGTGACGGAATCGCTGAAGCCGTTCATCAACACGGTCCTGACTTTCGGCATGGGCCATTTCTATATGTCGCAGTCGGACAAGGGCGGCCTTGTCTATGGCGGCGATCTCGACGGCTACAACAGCTACGCCCAGCGCGGCAGTTTGCCTGTTGTCGATGAGGTGATGAGCGAGATGCTGGCGCTGTTTCCGGGTCTCGCCCGCGTTCGTATGCTGCGCAACTGGGGCGGGGTCTGCGACATGTCGATGGACGGCTCGCCGATCATCGCCACCGGCCCGCTGCCGGGCATGTATCTCAACTGCGGCTGGTGCTACGGCGGCTTCAAGGCGACGCCGGCCTCCGGCTGGTGCTTTGCCTGGACCATCGCCAAGGATGAACCGCACGACATCAACGCGCCCTTCACGCTGGATCGCTTCCATCGCGGCCTGGTGATCGACGACAAGGGCCAGGGCGCGACGCCGCGGCTGCATTAGGTAGGAACTCGATGCTGATTACCTGCCCCTATTGCGGCCCGCGCGACGTCATCGAGTTCACCTATCAGGGTGATGGCAACCGTGAGCGCCCCCAACCTGCCTCGCAGGACCTCGATGCCTGGAACGCCTATGTCTATGACCGATTGAACCCGGCGGGTGACCACAACGAGATCTGGCAGCATTCCGGCGGCTGCCGCGCCCATCTCAGGGTCGTTCGCAACACGCTGACACACGAGATCTCCAGCGTCGCGTTCACGCGCGGCGACCACAAAGTCGCGGCTCGGCACAAGGCGGAGGGCAAGCTATGAGCCCGCGCCGCACCGATGCCGGTGGCCGGATCGACCGACTGCGAACCATCCGGTTCACCTTCGACGGCACGCCTTACACCGGCCATGCCGGCGACACGCTTGCCTCGGCGCTGCTGGCCAATGGCGTCACCCTGTTCGGGCGCTCGTTCAAATATCACCGTCCGCGCGGCGTGCTGACATCAGGCGTCGAGGAACCGAACGCCCTGGTGACGGTGTTGCGCGGCGAGGTTCGCGAGCCGAACATCGCCGCGACCATGGTCGAGATCTATGATGGGCTGACCGCTGTCAGCCAGAACCGCTTTCCATCGCTGGCCTGGGATATCAGCGCCGCCAACCAGCTCGGCGGTAAGCTTCTGTCCGCCGGCTTCTATTACAAGACCTTCATGGGACCCGCGATCGGCCCGCTGAAAAACACGCGTTTCTGGATGTTCTGCGAGCATTTCATCCGTCGCGCCGCCGGTCTCGGCCGCGCCGGGACCGCTGCCGACACGGCACGTTACGAGCGGATGAACGCCTTCTGCGATGTGCTGGTGGTCGGTTCCGGTCCGGCCGGGCTGATGGCCGCCAGGGCAGCCGCCGATCAGGGCGCGCGTGTCATCCTCAGCGAGCTCGAACCGCATTTCGGCGGCTCGGCCAACTGGTCGGGCGAGACGATCGACGGCATGCCCGCGGCCGACTGGGCAGCGCGAGCCGCCGGCCAGCTCGAAGGCTATGACAATGTCCGCCTGCTGCCGCGCACCACGGTCTGGGGCTATTACGACGGCAACACGCTCGCCGCACTCGAACGGGTAACCGACCATAAGGAGAGGCCCGGCAAGGGCGAACCGCGCCATCGCTACTGGATAATCCGCGCCAAATCGGTGGTGCTGGCCACCGGCTCCTTGGAGCGGCCGCTGGTGTTTCCGGGCAACGATCGGCCGGGTGTGATGCTGGCGCATGCCGCCGAGCGCTACGCCAATGAGTATGGCGTTCTGGCGGGCAATAGGATCGCGCTCTTCACCAACAATGACAGCGCCTATCGCTCCGCCCTGGCGCTGAAGAAGGCCGGTGCGGCGATTGTCGCCATCGTCGACGTGCGGCCGGAGCTTTCGAGCGAGATGCGCGAATTCGCCGATGAAGCGGAAGCCAAGATCCTTTCCGGTCACGCCGTGGTCGCCACCGAAGGCGGCAAGGCGCTGTCCGGCGTCAAGGTGCAGCGCTTCGACATGGCCAACGGCGCGCTTGCCGGCGACACGCGCAGCATTCAAGCCGACTGCCTGCTGATGTCGGCAGGCTGGTCGCCGACCATCCATCTGGCCAGCCAGGCCGGCGCCAAGGCGGAATGGAACGAGGCGTTGCAGGCCTTCCTGCCACCGAAGGCGACGCAGCGATGGATTGGCGCCGGCGCCTTCACCGGCAGCTTTTCCACCGCCGAGGCAATCGCCGAAGGCCGCGCCGCCGGCCTTTCCGCGGCGGGTGGAACGGGTACGCCAGCCGCCCTACCGGTCGTTGAAGCCGTCCCAGGCGATCCCGATCCGGCACCGGTGTTCGAGATCAGGGCCGATGGAGAAAGCTTCGTCGATTTCCAGCACGACGTGACCGCGGAGGATGTGCGGCTTGCGCATCGCGAAGGCTTCATCTCGGTCGAGCATCTGAAGCGCTACACAACGCTCGGCATGGCGACCGACCAGGGCAAGAGCTCTAACATAGCCGGCCTAGCCATCATGGCCGAAGCGTTGGGCAAGCCGATCCCCGAAGTCGGTACGACCCGTTTTCGTCCGCCTTTTTCGGCCGTGTCGATCGGCTCGCTGGCCGCCGAGCGTTTCGGCGACCTGAGGCCCGAACGGCTGACGCCGATGCATGACTGGCACGTCGCTAACGGCGCGACCATGTATTCGGCCGGCCTCTGGTATCGCCCGATGATCTACGGGCTTTCAGGCGAGACGATCGAGCAGGCCTATGTGCGCGAAGCCAGGACGACGCGCGAGAGCGCCGGCATCGTCGATGTCTCGACACTGGGCAAGATCGCCGTACAGGGTCCGGACGCGGCGGAATTCCTCGACCGGGTTTACACCAACATGTTCTCGACGCTGGCCGTCGGCAAGGCCCGCTACGGGCTGATGCTGCGCGAGGACGGCCTCGCCTTCGACGACGGCACGACATGGCGGCTCGGCGAACAGGACTTTTTGATGACCACCACCACGGCCAATGCCGGCAAGGTGATGCAGCATCTGGAATATTTCCTCGACGTCATCTGGCCGGAGCTGAAGGTCCACGTCACCTCGGTGACCGACGAATGGGCGGGTGCCGCCATCGGCGGGCCAAAGGCGCGAGCCATTCTTGCCGCTTGCGTCACCGGAACAGCGGTAGACAACGCCACCTTGCCTTTCATGGGCATCGTGCACGGCAAGATATCAGGCGTGCCGGTGATGATCTGCCGGCTTTCCTTCTCAGGCGAAATGGCCTTCGAAGTTTACTCCGGCGCCGGCTACGGCACCCATGTCTGGGAAGCGTTGATCGAAGCCGGCAAGCCGTTCGGACTGGTGACTTACGGGCTTGAGGCGCTGGGCACGATGCGCATCGAGAAAGGCCACGTCACTGGCGCCGAGATCGACGGCCGCACCACGGCGCGCGACCTGCATCTCGACTGGATGCTGTCCAAGAAGAAGCCCTTCATCGGCTCGGCGATGATGGATCGCGAGGGCCTGATTGCGCCCGGCCGTCTGGAACTCGTCGGCCTGATTTCGCTGGACAACCAGCCGCTCAACGGCGGCGGGCACATCGTCGAGGCGCTTGACGAAGCCAACCCGCACGATTCCATCGGCCACATCACCGCTTGCTGTTATTCGCCGGCACTCGGCAAGTACATCGCGCTCGCTTTGGTCAAGGACGGCAAGGTACGGCGCGGCACGCGCGCCCATATCTCCGATCCCCTGCGCAACCGGTTCGGCCCGCTCGAGATCGTCTCCAACCACTTCTTTGATCCGGACGGGAGCCGCATGCATGGTTGAGCGCCAATCACCTCTCGAGCCGGCACCGCTTGAACTGGAGCTGCGCACCGGCTCGCATGGCGATTTCGAACACGGCATCGAGGTCATCCTCTCCGAAACCAGGCCGGGATCGATCCTGCAGCTCGCTGCCTGGCCGGGCCGGGAGAAGGAGTTGATAGCAGGCATCCGCACCGTCACCGGCCTTGCGCTGCCCGACGGCGCCGGCGCCGGCAGCACCGACGGCGCGAGGTCGGCGTTCGGTTTTGCCCCCGGAAAATTCACCGTGGTCGACGAGGCCGAGGGCCTGGCATCGGCCTTTGCCAATGTCGTCACCCCGGCGATCGGCACGGTGACCGACCTGTCGCATGGCCGCACCGCGATCCGCATCGCCGGGCCGAAGGCCGAATGGGTGCTGGCAAAATTCTTCGCCATCGACTTCGCGCTGCCGGCGTTTCCGGTCGGTGCCGGCCGCTCGACCATGCATCACGACGTCTTCGCCCAGATCCAGCGCACCGGCGCCGACCAGTTCGACATCTATGTGTTCCGCTCGTTCGCGCGCTCGTTCTGGAAGGCACTCTGCCACGCCGGTGAGGAAGTCGGCTACGAAGTGCAGTAGACCGAGACGGCACGTCGTCACCTGGCGTCACCTCAACTGGCGAACGTCACCCACTCTTCCAGCGGCGCTCGATCGGTGCGGAACGCGTTTTCGGGCTTGGATGTGTCTTCACGGCCAAGTGCCATGCCGCAGACGACGATCTCCTCGTCGGGAATGCTGAGCACCGGCCTGATCTGCTTGTGATAGGGCGCGAAGGCTGCCTGCGGGCAGGTGTGCAGGCCCCTGCCCCGCGCCGCCACCATGATGTTCTGCAGGAACATGCCGCAATCGATCCAGGAGCCCTTGTTCAGCCGCCGGTCGACGGTGAAGATCATGCCGACCGGCGCGTCGAAGAAGACGAAGTTGCGGTCGTGCTGCGCGCGCATCCTGTCGACCTCGCGCCGGCCGATGCCGAGCACGCTGTAGAGACCGAAGCCGTTGGCCCGCCGCCGGGTCAGATAAGGTTCGAAGAACTGGTCGGGATAATAGCGATATTCGTCCCAATCGGCCTTTTCGGCACGGATGCCGGAGTTGAGGATGGCATCGGTGATCCGCTGCTTGACCTCGCCCTTGGTGACGTAGACCCGCCAGGGCTGCATGTTGGTGCCCGAAGGCGCACGCGCGGCAACGGCGAGAATGGCGCGGATCGTCTCGTCGTCGACCATGTCGGGCAGGAATGCCCGCACCGACCGGCGCGACGTGATCGCCTCGTCGACGATCGCCGCGCCATCCGTAATCTTAGTCCTGTTTTCCAGCATGGGCGTCCCTTTGCGCGTGACCCGAAAACCGGAATCGATTCCGGAAAGGATCATGCGCCATCCAAATTGAGAGAGCACCATTGCGGGTCCAATTGGACGCGTGGCCCTCTGTCGCAAGCACTCGATCGGGCGCCCTCACTCGCCGTCGTGGCCGAGCCTTTGCCTGAACCCCCAAACCGGTGCAAGCAAATCTTGTGGCCCCATGAAAATTGTCTTGATTTTTTCACGAACCTGACCCTTCATGAAATTTACCCCCAATTTTTCACCAAGGGGTTTCACCCCGAGACATTTTCACCACGAGAAAAAAGCTTTGTCTTCAACCGCCGTCAGATCGGAGCAGGAAAACCGCGAACGGCTGCTGGCCGGCGATATCAGGACGCTGCGCAGGGCGCGCGGGCTGACGCTTGCCGAGACCGGCCTGAAGCTCGGTCGCTCGGTCGGCTGGGTCAGTCAGGTCGAGCGCGGCCTGTCGATACCGTCGCTCAGCGATCTCAGAGCCTTCGCGGACTTGTTCGGCGTGCCGGTCAGCCTGTTCTTCAGCCACGACGTGCCCGTCGAAAACGAGCGCGGCGTGGTCGTGCGCGCCGGCAGCCGCCGCACGCTTGGCACAAGCGATTCCGGCCTGGTGGAGGAGCTTCTTTCGCCCGATCTCGGCGGTAGCTTCGAGATGCTGCGTTCGGTCTTCGCGCCGGGTGCTGAACTGAAGGTCGAAGCCCGCCGGCCGACGGAGGAAGCCGGATATGTCGCTTCCGGCAACTTCGACATCGAGATATCAGGCGTCTGGCACCAGCTTGGCGAAGGCGACTCCTTTCGCTTCGACGGCAAGCCGTTCCGCTGGCGCAATCCCGGTGCGGAGCCGGCGGTAGTCATCTGGGTGGTTTCGCCACCTGTCTACTAGAGGTCTGGAGAAGGATATGGCCGGTTTGCCGACCACGGCACGTGTGGTGATCATTGGAGGCGGTGTCGTTGGCGCGTCGGCGCTCTACCATCTCGCCAAAGCGGGCTGGACCGACTGCGTGCTCCTGGAAAAGAACGAGCTCACCTCCGGCTCGACCTGGCATGCGGCCGGCAACGTGCCGACCTTCTCCTCGTCATGGTCGCTGATGAACATGCAGCGCTATTCGACGGAACTCTATCGCGGGCTGGCCGACGCGGTCGGCTATCCCATGAACTACCACGTCACCGGCTCGCTCAGGCTGGCCCATACCGCCGAGCGCATGCAGGAGTTCCGGCGTGCCAAGGGCATGGGGCGCTACCAGGGCATGGACATCGATGTGGTCGGGCTCGACGAGATCAAGCGCCGCTACCCGTTCATCGAAACGCATGATCTGAAGGGCGCGCTCTACGATCCGAGCGACGGCGACATCGACCCGGCGCAGCTGACCCAGGCGCTGGCCAAGGGCGCCCGCGATCTGGATGCGAAGATCATTCGCTTCTGTCCGGCCACCGGCGTGCGCCGCGACAAGGACGAATGGGTGGTCGAGACCGCGCAGGGCGAGATCCGCTGCGAGATCGTCGTCAACGCCGCCGGTTACCGTGCGGCCGAAGTCGGCAGGATGTTCGGCCGCGACGTGCCGATGATGGTGATGAGCCATCAATATATCTTGTTCGAGGAAATCCCAGAACTGGCCGCATGGTCGATGGAGCAAGGCAAGAAACTGCCGCTGCTGCGCGACGTCGACACCTCCTATTATCTGCGGCAGGAAAAGAACGGCATGAACCTCGGCCCCTATGAGCGCAATTGCCGTGCGCATTGGGTCGGCCACAACGACTCGATGCCAGACGATTTTTCGTTCCAGCTGTTCCCCGACGATCTCGACCGGCTCGAGGACTATCTGGCCGATGCCGTCGCCCGCGTGCCGATACTCGGCACCGCCGGCCTGTCCAAGGTCATCAACGGCCCGATCCCCTATGCCCCTGACGGCAACCCGCTGATCGGCCCGATGCCCGGCGTGCCGAACGCCTTCGAGGCCTGCGTCTTCACCTTCGGCATCGCCCAGGGCGGCGGGGCCGGCAAGGTGCTGGCCGAGTGGATGACTGAAGGCCAGACCGAATGGGACATGTGGTCCTGCGATCCGCGCCGCTTCACCAGCTTTGCCTCGGCCCCGGATTACTGCGTCGCCAAGGGCATGGAGATCTACGGCAACGAATATGCCATCCAGTTCCCGCGTCATGCCTGGCCGGCCGGCCGCGACCGCAAACTGTCGCCGATCCATGATCGCATCAAGGCGTTCGGCGCTTGCTTCGACGCCTACAATGGCTGGGAGCGCGCCACCTGGTACGCGCAAGCCGGCGACGACGTCTCGGAAGCCGCGACGCTGACCTTCCGCCGCGACGGGCCCTGGCAGCATCGCGTCCGCGAAGAATGCCTCGCCGTGCGCGATGCCGCCGGCATTTTGGACCTGCCTGGTTTTTCCCGCTTCGATCTCGATGGCCCTGGCGCTGCCGAATGGCTGAGCCAGCAGATCACCGGGCTGGTGCCGAAACCCGGCCGCATCGGCCTCGTCTATTTTGCCGACGACAAGGGCCGCATCGTCACCGAAATGTCTGTCGTGCGCCACGACGAGAATTTGATGACGCTGATCACCGCCGCAGTGGCGCAGTGGCATGATTTCGAGTGGCTGAAATGGTGCATGCCGAAGGACGCCTCGTTCAAGCTGGTCGACAGGACCGAGGAATACGCGACACAAATCCTCGCCGGGCCCAATTCGCGAAAAATCCTCGCCGATGTCTGCGCCGCCGACCTTGCCCTGCCCTGGCTGACGCACCAGGAGACGACAATCGCCGGCCGTTGGGCAAGGCTGCTGCGTGTGTCCTTCGCCGGCGAACTCGGCTGGGAAATCCACACCAGGATCGACGACACCGCCACCGTGTTCGACGCCGTCTGGGCGGCCGGCCAGAAGCATGGCCTGAAGCCGTTCGGCATGTACGCGCTGGATTCATTGCGGCTTGAAAAATCCTATCGCGCCTGGAAAGGCGACCTGTCGACCGACTATTCGATCCTGCAGGGTGGGCTGGAGCGTTTCGTCAAATGGGACAAGCCCGATTTCCGCGGCAAGGCAGCGCTGCAAAACGAGAAGCAGCAGGGGGTGAAGAAGCGCTTTGTCACGCTGGTCGTCGAAAACCCCGGCGACTGCGACGCGCCAACCATGTCGACGCTATGGCATGACGGCCGAATCGTCGGCGAGACGACGTCCGGCGGCTGGGGTCATCGCATCGACAAGTCGATCGCGCTCGGCATGCTGCGCGCCGACCTAACTGAGCCCGGGACCTCGGTCGAGGTCGAGATCTTCGGCGAGCGCTTCAAGGCGGTCGTGCAGAAGGACGAACCGCTGTGGGATCCAAAGAACGAGAGGTTGCGCGCGTGAAGACTGTCATTCTCACCGATGGCGGCATGGGCCAGGAGCTGGTCCGCCGCAGCAGCTCCGAACCGACGCCGCTATGGTCGGCCAGGGTGCTGATCGACGAACCGGATCTGGTGCGCGACCTGCATGCGGAGTTCATCCGGGCCGGCGCTCGCGTCATCACCATCAACACCTATTCCGCAACGCCCGAGCGTCTTGCGCGCGAGGGCGCGGAAGAGCTGTTCAAGCCGCTGCAGAAGCGCGGCATAGAACTGGCAAGGCAAGCTCGCGACCAGGCCGGAGACGCGGCAATCGCCGGCTGCCTGTCGCCGCTGTTCGGCAGCTACGCGCCGGCACTGACGATATCCTTCCCGGATACGCTCGACATCTACCGCACCATCGTTGCCGAGCAGGCTGACGGCGTCGATCTGTTCCTGTGCGAGACCATGGCGTCGGCCGAAGAGGCGCGCGCGGCTGTCACCGCCGCGTCGGAAAGCGGCAAGCCGGTGTGGGTGTCGTGGACGCTCGCCGATCACGGCGAACCACGGCTGCGCAGCGGCGAAGCCATTGCTGCCGCGTCGAGCGCTCTCGACGGGCTGCCGGTCGCAGCTAGACTGATCAATTGCTGCCGGCCCGAAGCGATTGCTGCAGCGCTGCCCGAAATGATCGGCCTCGGCGGGCCGGTTGGCGCCTATGCCAACGGCTTCACCTCGGTCGAGGCGCTCAAGCATGGCGGCACAGTGGAAGTGCTGCACGCCCGCCACGACCTTGATCCGGACGCCTATGCCCACCAGGCGGTCGGCTGGGTCGAGGCCGGCGCTGACATCGTCGGCGGCTGCTGCGAAGTCGGGCCGCCCCATATCGCCGCCCTGCGCGACCGGCTCGAACAAGCCGGCTACGAAATTTCGGGAGTAGCATAATGCCCAGACCGTCATCGCGCATTTCCGGCATCGTGCCTTCCGGCAAGGATGGCTGGGAGGTTCATTTCGCCGCCTGGACACGCAAGGAGGCCGGCGAGGACATCATCATGCTGTCGGTCGGCGATCATGATTTCGATACGCCAACGGAAACCATCGAAGCCTGCGTGACCGCGGTTCGCGCCAGCAATCACCACTACACACCGCTTCCCGGCATTCCGCGCCTGCGCAAGGCCATGGCGGCGGCCTCGACTGCGTGCACCGGCGTTACGACCAACCCGGATCAGGTTATCGCCACACCGGGCGGTCAGGCTGCACTTTACGCGGCGGTGCAAGCCGTTCTCGACCAGGGCGACCACGCCATCGTGGTCGCGCCCTATTACGCGACCTATCCCAACACGTTCAGTGCAGCCGGCGCCGATTTCACCGTGGTCGAAACGCCCGCCGAGGATGGTTTTCAGCCGCGCGCCGCCGACATTCGCGCCGCACTTCGGCCGAACACCCGCGCCATCCTGATCAACACGCCGAACAACCCGACGGGTGCCGTCTATTCGCGCCAGCGGCTGGAGGAGCTGGCGCAGATCTGCCGGGAGCATGACCTCTGGCTGCTGTCGGACGAGGTCTATTGGACGCTGGGCGGCGGCGAGCACGTCTCGCCGCGATCGCTGCCCGGCATGGCGGAACGCACGCTAGTCATCAATTCCATGTCGAAGAGCCACGGCATGACCGGCTGGCGGATGGGCTGGCTGACCGGGCCCGAACAGATGATCTCGCTGCTGACCAGCCTCAATCTGGTGACCACCTACGGCCTGCCGGCCTTCATCAGCCTCGCTTGCGCCGAGGCGCTCGAAAACGGCTACGGCGTCAAGGAGATCGCCGAACGCTATGCCGCAAGGCGCAGCGTCGTCCTCGACGCCATGCGCGGCATGAACAACATCACCGTGCGCGGCTCCGAAGGCGGCATGTATGTCATGCTCGACATATCTGCTCTCGAGCCGGACGACGAGAAATTCGCCTGGGCTTTCCTGGACAAGGAAAAAGTCAGCGTCATGCCAGGCTCGAGCTTCGGCGAAGCCGCCGCCGGCCATATTCGCGTCAGCCTCTGCCAGCCCGAGGTGGTGCTTCTGGAAGCAACCCTTCGCTTGCGCCGCTTTGCGACCAGCTACCGCCGTGAGGCCGCATGACCGCCCCGTCCCCCAAAACCGTTCTGGCTAAAACCGTTCCGGCCAAAACCATTCCTCCCAAAGCAAGGGCCGTCATCATCGGCGGCGGTGTTTCAGGCTGCTCCGTCGCCTATCATCTGGCCAAGCTCGGCTGGACCGACATCGTGCTGCTCGAGCGCAAGCAGCTGACATCGGGCACGACATGGCATGCCGCCGGCCTGATCGGCCAGTTGCGCGGCTCGCAGAACATGACGCGGCTGGCGAAATATTCGGCCGACCTCTACGTCAAGCTGGAGGCCGAGACCGATGTCGGCACCGGCATGCGCCAAGTCGGTTCGATCACTGTGGCGCTGACCGAGGAACGCAAGCACGAGATTTATAGGCAGGCGTCGCTCGCCCGCGCCTTCGATATCGACGTGCGTGAGATTTCGCCAAACGAAGTCAAGGAGATGTACCCGCATCTCAACGTTTCGGATGTGGTCGGCGCCGTGCATCTGCCGCTCGACGGCCAATGCGACCCGGCCAATATCGCCATGGCGCTGGCCAAGGGTGCGCGCCAGCGCGGTGCGACGATCATCGAGAATGTGAAGGTCACCAAGGTTCACACCAGGGATGGCCGCGTCACCGGGGTTTCCTGGATGCAGGGCGACGAGCAAGGCATGATCGAGGCCGACATCGTCGTCAATTGCGCCGGCATGTGGGCACGCGAGCTTGGCGCCCAGAACGGCGTCACCATCCCGCTGCATGCCTGCGAACATTTTTATCTCGTCACCGAGCCGATCCCCGGCCTGACCCGGCTGCCTGTGCTGCGTGTGCCGGACGAATGCGCCTACTACAAGGAAGACGCCGGCAAGATGATGCTCGGTGCCTTCGAGCCGGTGGCCAAGCCGTGGGGCATGGACGGCATAAGCGAAGATTTCTGTTTCGATCAGTTGCCCGAGGATTTTGAGCATTTCGAGCCGATCCTCGAAATGGGCGTCAACCGCATGCCGATGCTGGCCAGCGCCGGCATCCACACATTCTTCAACGGACCCGAGAGTTTTACGCCTGACGATCGCTATTATCTCGGCGAGGCGCCCGAGCTATCCGGCTACTGGATGGCGACCGGCTATAACTCCATCGGCATCGTCTCCTCAGGCGGCGCCGGCATGGCGCTGGCGCAATGGATCAATGATGGCGAACCACCCTTCGACCTGTGGGAGGTCGACATCCGCCGCGCCCAGCCGTTCCAGAAGAACCGCCGCTATCTCAGAGAGCGAGTCTCCGAGACGCTCGGCCTGCTCTATGCCGACCATTTTCCCTACCGGCAGATGGCGACCTCTCGGAACGTCAGGCGCTCCCCGCTCCATGAACATCTGAAGGCACGCGGCGCGGTGTTCGGCGAGGTTGCCGGCTGGGAGCGGGCCAACTGGTTCGCGCGTGAGGACCAGGAGCGCGAGTACCGCTATTCCTGGAAACGGCAGAACTGGTTCGACAACCAGCGCGACGAACATCTGGCGGTCCGCAACGGCGTCGGCCTGTTCGACATGACCTCGTTCGGCAAGATCCGTGTCGAGGGCCGCGATGCCTGCGCTTTCATGCAGAAACTCTGCGCCAACGACATGGACGTGGCGCCGGGCAAGATCGTCTACACCCAGATGCTCAACCAGCGCGGTGGCATCGAGAGCGACCTCACCGTCTCACGGCTGTCTGAAACGGCTTACTTCCTGGTCGTGCCCGGGGCGACGCTGCAGCGTGATCTCGCGTGGCTGCGCAAGCATCTCGCCGATGAATTCGTCGTCATCACCGATGTCACCGCTGCCGAGGCCGTGCTCTGCCTGATGGGCCCGGATTCGAGGAAGCTGATTCAAAAGCTGAGCCCGAACGATTTCTCCAACGAAAGCAATCCGTTCGGGACGTTCCAGGAGATCGAAATCGGCATGGGGCTGGCCCGCGCCCATCGGGTGACCTATGTCGGCGAACTGGGCTGGGAGCTTTATGTCTCGACCGACCAGGCAGCACACGTGTTCGAGGCGATTGCGGAGGCCGGCGCCGATGTCGGCCTAAAACTTTGCGGCCTGCACACGCTGGATTCCTGCCGCATCGAGAAGGCCTTCCGGCATTTCGGCCACGACATCACCGACGAGGACAATGTGCTGGAGGCAGGCCTTGGATTCGCAGTGAAGACTGCCAAGGGCGATTTTCTTGGGCGCGATGCCGTGCTGAGAAAAAAGCAAACAGGATTGAACCGGCGGCTGGTGCAATTCCGCCTGAAAGACACGCAACCGCTGCTCTTCCACAACGAGGCGATCCTGCGCGACGGCAAGATTGTCGGCCCGATCACCTCGGGCAATTACGGCCATCATCTCGGCGGCGCCATTGGGCTCGGATACGTGCCTTGCCAGGGCGAGAGCGAGGCGGATGTGCTGTCGTCTTCCTACGAGATCGAGATCGCCGGCGAGCGCTTCGCCGCGGAAGTGTCGCTGAAGCCGATGTATGATCCGAAGGCGGAACGGGTGCGGATGTAGCTCTTTTCCCTTCGCCCCGTTTACGGGGAGAAGGTGGCCCGAAGGGCCGGATGAGGGGCGGCACAAGTTTTGCAAGCTTGACGCTGCCCCTCATCTGCCTGCCGGCATCTTCTCCCCGTGAACGGGGAGAGGACGCTCATCTATCAAAACCGTGCCAACTTCATTCGCACTTTCTCCAGAAACGCCGCCCTCGTCTTTGGTGTCGACGCATCCATCAGGTAGTGCGCCAGAAAGAACGTCCTGCAGCGGGTGGCGCAGAGCGCCCGCATGCCGCGCAGGATTGTCTTGCGTCCCGGCTGGCCGACGACGACGCTCCACCAGGTCGGTGCGCCGCAGGTCGTGATCACCCCGATCTTCGTCACATGCCTCATCAGCGACTGGATCCGTCCCTTGCCGGCCGGCAGTCGGAAGGCGACGTCGGTCGCCCAGACCCGGTCGAGCCAGCCCTTCAGCATTGCCGGCAACCCGTACCACCATGTCGGATAGATGAAGAGGATTGCCTGGGCCCAGTTGAGATTTTCGATATGCGACTTGAGCGCCAGATCCTGCGGGGCGTGCTCATTATAGGAGCGTCGCTCGTCGCAGCCCATGACCGGATCGAAATTTTCCGCATAGAGGTCGAGCAGCCGCACCTCCCAGCCTCTCGCCTTCAGCACCTCGATGGCACTATCCCGGATCGCGGCGCAAAAGCTTTCCGGAACCGGATGGCAATAAACCACCAGGACCCGCATCAGAAGGCATCCATGCTGGCGGCGACTTTCGCCATGAATCTCTTGCGCGTTTCATCGGTCGACAGGTTCATCGAATAATGCGCGAGATAGGACACGGAGGCACCTGGCTTGACCGTGGCGCGCAACACGCGCTTGACCAGCTTGCGCGGCGGGTCGCCCATCAGCATGGCCTGGAGCCGGCTGCCGCCATAGGTGGTTACCGCCGCCAGCTTGCGGATGTTGTGCAGCGAAGGCTGCACCTTGCCATTGACCAGCTTGAACGACACGCCGGGCAGGAAGACGCGGTCGAAAAAGCCTTTCAGGATGGCCGGATAGCCGTAGTTCCACACCGGAAACGACAGCACCAGCGCCTCTGCCCTCAGCAGGCGCTCGACATAGGGCGCTGCCGGATCACCGGCGCCGCGCTCGTCGTGATAACCGAGCCGCTCGGCCAGCGTCAGCCGCGGATCGAAATTCTCGGCATAGAGATCGCAGTCGTCGACGCCGTGGCCGGCGGCCGTCAGCCGCTCGAGGATCGTCCGGTGCAAACCGGCATTGAAACTGGTTTCGACCGGATGGGCATAGAGCACGAGCACGTTCATCACCCCGCCTTCTGCAACCCCTTGAACAGGAACGACTTGCCCGAGCGATAGTCGTAGTCCGGGTTTTCCCAGGCGATCATCTTGCCGGGATTGAGCAGCCCTTGCGGATCGGTCTCGCGCTTGAAGGCGAGTTGCACCTCGTCCGTCTGCTTCATACCGCCCTCTTCCAGCGTGTAGCGGTGCGGATTGAAGACCCAGCAGCCATTGTCTTCATGGATGCGGATGATCTCGTCGAGGCGCTCGGCCGTAGTGAAGCGGACCAGCGGCAGCCCGGCGACGCCGATCGCCCCGTCGAAGCGGATGAATTCGAGATGAACCGGCACCTCGTCGCCGAAGCGGTCGATCATCGCCTTGACGTAAGCGAGGTGATCCGGCGAGGGATAGCGGGTCTGCAGATAGGTAATATCAGGGTCGACCCTGATGGCACGTAGCGTCGTATGGTTCCAGGTCAGCTCATAGGCCGGCGGCAAACCCCTAAGATCGGCCTCCTTGTCGGCGCGAAAGACGATCTCGCCCTTGCTGCGCGCCGTGAGGGCGACAAAGGCGTCCATCGCATGCGGCGCGATCATGCAAACGACGATGCTTTGCTCGCGCCGGAAGTACTTCTTGTGCCGCTTGAAATAATCGTAAGGGATCGGCGCGGCGATCGGCGTGATCAGCTTCACCAGAATGCCGTCCTGAATGGCGAGATCGTTGCCGAAGCCGGCCGCATCCATGAACTCGTCGAAGCCGACGATGACATCGATCCAGTCGTAGGATGCGGTCAGCGGCATCTCGACCTCGGTGATGATGCCGTTGGTGCCGTAGGCATGCATCACCTTCAGCACCTCCTCGCCGCTAAGATCCATGATGCGAGGCTCTGCCTCCATGGTCACGGTCTTAAGCCGAATGACATTGCCGAGGTCGCGCAGCCCGCCCCAGCGGATCGAGCCGATGCCGCCCGAGCCGCCGGCAACGAAACCGCCGATCGAAGCGGTATTATAGGTCGATGGTGACATCCGAAGCTCCTGGCCGGAATGCGCGCGCGTCGCCCTGTCAATGTCGGCGAGGACGGCACCGGGACCGGTCACGACGCGGCCGGGCGCGATCGTCTTGATTGCGTTCATCTCGGCGAGATTGAGCACGACGCCGCCGGACAAGGGCATCGCCTGCCCGTAATTGCCGGTGCCGCTGCCGCGCGGTGTCACCGGAACGCCATGCCGGTGGCACGCGGCAAGCACGCGGACCACCTCGACTTCCGTCTTCGGCGTCACGATCAGGTCGCCGGTGACATGGTCGAGCTGTTGCTTCAGCACCGGGCTGTACCAGTAGAAATCGCGACTCTTCTGCTGGACGATCGCCGGATGATCGTCGATCTTCAGACCGTCGAGATCGCGTTTGAGCGCAGCCAGATCCATCATCGCACCATCAGATCGTCGAGTTCGGCATAGTCGGGCAATTGGCGCTCGATGGCGCGGCCATGACGCACCACGATGCGATCCGATTCGGGCCGCGACAGCATTTCCGTCCAGCTCCGCCCCCTAAAGACGACGAAGTCGGCACTACCGCCTGCGGCAAGCGTGCCGAAACCGTCGAGCCGCATCACCTTGGCCGGCATCGAAGTCACCGCTTGCGGCCAGTCGCCGACCGGGTGATCGAAATGCAGGATACGCGTCGCCATGCGATAGACCTCCAGCATGTCGAGATCGCCATAGGCGTAGAACGGATCGCGGGTGTTGTCGGAGGCGACGGCGACTGGAATGCCGCGCGCCTTCATCTCGTGCAGCAGCGTCACGCCACGCCAGCGCGGCGTGGTGTTGTCGCCGCGCCGGTCCTGCAGATAGAGATTGCACATCGGCAGCGACACCACGGCGAGCCCCGCCTTCGCCACCTTGTCCAGCGTGTCGAGCACGTCGAGATCGGGCTGGCATGCCAGCGAGCAGCAGTGGCCGACGAGGATGTTTCCCTCAAAACCATTCCACAGGGCCGCCTCGGCGATCTTCTTCAGCGAGATCGCCGAGATGTCGTCGGTCTCGTCGGCATGGAAATCGAGGTCGAGGCCATGCTTGATCGCCTGCGCGAAAACCCGATCGAGAAGCTCTTCCAGGTCCGGCAGCATATAGGTGACGACGCCAAGCACGCCGTTGGCCGCAGCGACGCGTTTGGCCAGGCTTTCGAACCATTTCTTGTCGCGCACGCCTTCGATGCCGAGCAGGCAGGCGGCCTGCAGCTCGATGCGGCCACGCCATTTCTCCCGTACCGCCTCGAACACCGGCCAGGAGATCTCTTCCTGCGGTGCGACGCTGTCGAGATGGGTGCGCAAAGCCCTGGTGCCGTGCGCGTAGGCGCAGCGCAGCGAAAAATCCATGCGGCGAGCGACGTCCTCGGCGCTCCAGCGGGCAGCACGGTCGGCGCCGGTGGCGTTCAGCGCGCTCATGAAGGTGCCGTCGGGATTGGGTTTTCGAGGCCAGATTTGGCCTTTGTCGATATGCGTGTGGCAGTCGACGAAGCACGGCATGACGATGCGGCCGCCGAGGTCGACGGCGCCCGCCGGTGTATTGGACTGGCCGCGCGCGGAAATGCTGGAGATTTTGCCGTCGGCGACAGCGATGTCGGCGAGCGCAAACCCATCGCTGTCATAGGAAGCGGAGAATCCCGGCGTCAGTGATGCGTGAAGCCGGACGTTGGAAAGTACGAATTGGCCGGACTCGGGGATCATTTCTGAGGTCATCGCTGCCCCTCATCCGCCTGCCGGCACCTTCTCCCCGTATAGAGACGGGGAGAAGGGGCCGGCCGCGACCGTGGCATACTTTCAGCAACGCCGGTGATTGGCGAAACCGTCGATGAAGGCGTCCTTCTCCCCGTCTCTATACGGGGAGAAGTGCCCGGCAGGGCGATGAGGGGCAGCGCTAACGCCGGGATGGACGACCGGCAGCTTTTGCCTTGAACACACAGCACCATCACCGCTCCTGCTTCAGCGCACTCTCGTGCCAGCGTCGCAGGATCAGATGCGAGATCAGCGACAGCACCAGGAAGATCACAATGCCGGTGAACGAGATCAGGATCAGCGCCGCGAACAGCCGCGGTGCGTTGAGCCGGTAGCCGGCCTCGATGATGCGCGAGGCCAGCCCCGACGACTGTCCCTGGGCCCCGGCGACGAACTCCGCCACAACCGCGCCGATCAGCGACAGGCCGCCGGCGATCTTCAGCCCGCCGAGGAAATAGGGCATCGCCGCCGGCAGGCGCAGGTAGCGCAATTGCTGCCAGCGGGTCGCGCCGTTAAGTCTGAACATGTCGCGCAGATTGCGGTCGACCGAGTTGAGGCCGAGCGTCGTGTTGGACAGGATCGGGAAGAAGGCGACGATCCAGGCACACAGCAGAAGCTTCGTCGTCTGGTTGTCGACATAGATGTTGATCAGCGGAAAGATCGCGACGATCGGCGTCACCTGCAGGACGATGGCGAAAGGGAAGAACGACATCTCCACCCATTTCGATTGCGCGAACAGCACCGCCAGCCCGACGCCGCCGATGACGGCCAGAAGCAGGCTGAGGAAGGTGATCCTGAGCGTCACCAGCAGCGAGGAGAACAGCAACCCGGCATCGTCGAACAGCGTCTGCAGCACCACAGCGGGGCGCGGCAGGATATATTTCGGGATGTCGTTCCAGATGCAGATGCGGTCCCACAGCCAGATCGCCAGGACCATGATCGCCAGCGGCAGCAGCCATCGGCCGATCCGCTCGAGCCGCTCCTGGCGCACGCGACGCGCCTCCTCTGGATCGAGCGTCAGCGCGTGCTCTTCAATGGCCGTCATAATGCGGTCCGGCGGTTGAGTTGATGGCGCCGATCAGCACATCGGACGCCTGGCGGCAGAGCGCGGCATAGTCGGGCGACGTGCGGAAGGCTTCGTTGCGCGGATAGGAGGCATCGATGGCGAGCTCTTTGAAGACCCGGCCCGGTCGCGCCGCCATGACGACGACGCGGTTGGAGAGAAAAACGCTTTCGAAGACGCTGTGGGTCACGAAGACGACGGTGAAACGCTCGTCCTGCCACAGTTCCAGAAGATCGTTGTTGAGCTTGAAGCGGGTGATCTCGTCCAATGCCGCAAATGGCTCGTCCATCAAAAGCACGCGCGGCTTGGTCACCATGGCGCGGGCGATCGAGACGCGCATCTTCATGCCGCCGGACAATTCGCGCGGCACGGCTTTCTCGAAGCCGGTCAGGTGAACCCGCGCCAGCATCTCCATCACGACAGGCGCAGCCTTGGCCCGCGACACGCCCTTCAGCCGCAGCGGCAGCCAGACATTGTCGAAGACATCGGCCCACGGCAGCAGCGTCGGTTCCTGAAAGACGAAGCCGATGTCAGAGCGATCGGCGGCGCTGCTGCCGCGCCAGTCGAGCAGGCCGGAGGTCGGCGTTGCAAGACCGGCGATGAGGCGCAAGGCCGTCGACTTGCCACAGCCGGACGGGCCAAGAAGGCTGAGGAAGTCGCCTTCCCGGATCGTCAGGTCGACGTCGCTGAGCGCTGTCACGCCGTTGGAAAAGACCTTGCCGACGCCGCGCAGCGCCAGCAGCATCGGACCTTTGCCCGATGCGCTTGCCGGCGCTTGCGCCAATTTCTCCTGCATCATGCCCGGGTACTATTTCTTCAGGTCGATCCCGACGCCCTTGTTGACGAAGGCCAGCGTGTAGGACTTCTTGATGTCGACGTCGGCCGGCACGACCTTGGCCTTCACCATCTTGTCATAGAAGCTCTGGATGCGCGCGTCGGTCATCGCGCCGATGCCGAGTTTTTCCGTGTCGCCGGAATCAACGATGCCGAATTTCTTCATCTGCTCGATCGAAAACGCGATCTGCTCGTCGCTGATGTCGGGGTTATCCTTCTTGATCGCCGCGTTGGCGGCAGCGTTGTCGCCGTAGAGATAGTTGTACCAGCCCTTGGCCGAGCCATCGACGAAGCACTGAACCACCTCCGGCCGCTTGTCGATCGTCGCCTGCATGGTCTCGATCGTCGTCGCATAGGTGTCGAAGCCGTACTCGGCGAGCAGGAACAGATTGGGCTGGAAGCCGCCTTCCTTGGCGACGGCGAAGGGCTCTGAGGTCACGTAACCCTGCTGGATCGACTTCGGATTGGCGATGAAAGGTGCGGGGTTGAACGTATAGGGCACGCGCTTGGCCGGATCGAAGCCGAACTCCGTGATCATCCACTGGAAGTAGCTCAGTGCACCTTCGTCGCCAATAATGTACTGGTCCGCGTTCTTCAGATCCTCCCATCTGTCGAGCCCCTGACCCGGATGGCTCATGATCACCTGCGGCTCTTTCTGGAACGAGGCGGCGACGACGCGCAGCGGAATCTCCTGCTGCACGGCGTCGAAGGCCTGCAGCATGTTGCCGCCCATGTAGAAGTCGATCTTGCCGGCAAGCAGCAGCGGCCGCCCGCTGACCTGCGGGCCACCTTGCATGATCGTCACGTCGAGCCCGCAAGCGGTATAGGTGCCATCAGCGACCGCCTGATAATAGCCGCCGTGCTCGGCCTGGGCGAGCCAGTTGGTGCCGAAGGTGACTTTTTCGGTTGCTGCCGCACTCAGCGTGCTTGCGGCAAGCAGCACCATCGCGCCAGCCGAAATCTTGAGTTTTCCGTCCATCCACACCACCCTCAGTTGGCTCCGGCGCGCCGCGCGCCGGGCTCGACACCATCGATTCAAGCACCATCGATTCAAGAAGCAAGACACATGCCATCACCCGGGACCGCCCGCCTGCGCAACAGAGGCGCGCCAAGGCCGGACGGGTCCTGCTGAACCGACGGCATCGTGCCTATTTTTTGAACGCCTGTCCATAATCGCCCTGATAGTATGCACTGCATCTTGAGGGCTCGCCTAATCCGGCTTTACACCGGCAGTAGACTGGAGATTTTCATGTTCAAATTCCTGACGCCGAAGTCGATCAAGCCGCCCTTTGCCCGCTACAGCCATGGCGTCGAAGTGCCGCCCGGCAAGCGGCTGGTGCTGTGTTCGGGCCAGGTCGCCATCACTCCGGACGATCAGATCCCGGAGGATGCCGGCGCGCAGGCCGAGCTCTGTTTTCAAAACATCGCGGCGATTCTCGGCGACGCCGGGCTTGGACTTTCCGACATCGTCCGCATCAACGCCTATGTCACCGACCGCGCCTTCCTGAAACCCTATATGGACGTTCGCGATCGCCTGTTCACCAGCCCGGCGCCGGCTTCGACGCTGATGATCGTATCCGGTTTCGCGCGGCCGGAATTCAAGGTCGAGATCGAGGTCATCGCGGCAGGGTGATCGACAGGCGATCCTTCCCGCGCTAGGTCTGCATCGAAGAGGCCAGCCTATCGAAAAGGCATGACATGACCGCAGCAAACAAACGCGTGTGGTGGGGCGACTATCGGACCACAGAATACGCCACCATCGACCCGGAGGCGACGATCGCCGTTCTCCCGGTGGCGGCGATCGAACAGCACGGGCCGCATCTGCCGGTTTCGACCGACAGCTCGATCATGAACGGCATGCTTGAAACGGTGATCGAGCGCCTGCCTGGCGATCTCGACATCCGCATCCTGCCGGTCCAGGCGGTGGGCAAGTCAAACGAGCATCTGCATGCACCGGGAACCCTCACTTTGCCGGCGGCGACCTTGATCGACGCCTGGACCGAGCTTGGCCTGTCGATTGCGCGGGCCGGCGTCAGGAAACTGATCGTCGTCAACTCGCATGGCGGTAACGAGGAGATCATGGGCATCATCACCCGAGAATTGCGCGTGCGGGCAAAGATGCTGGCGGTGAAGACGAGCTGGCAGCGCTTCGGCCGGCCGGCCGGCTTGTACACCGAGCTTGAGGATAGCCACGGCATCCATGGCGGCGATGTCGAAACCTCGCTGATGCTGCATTTCCGGCCGGATCTGGTCGACATGGCAAAGGCCGACAATTTCGTGTCCAACGTCGCCCGCGCCGAAAAGGAATTTGCGCTGCTGCGCCACACCGGAACGCACGCCTTCGCCTGGATCGCCACCGATCTCAACCCGAACGGCGTGGTCGGCGACGCCAGCATTGCAACGGCCGAAAAGGGCAGGATTACCGCCAACCATCAAGCCGACGGTTTCATCAGCCTGTTGAAGGATGTGCGCAAAGCGAAGCTGGCCGACTGGTTGGCGTAGGGTCTGTTTCAGGTCAAGTGGGCCTCACACGCCCCGCTTGAGGTTGAACACAGACACCCACTTTGATGGCGCTGGTTTCCGCAACATGCGTAAAGTAAAGTCTCGCGGTTTGTCTCTGGTCTCATATCCATGGGTGCGCGATGGTTGTCGTCAGAAAGGCACTGACGCTTGCTGACTTCCATGAAGCCCGCGCACTCATCGCGGAGATGGGTCAATGGGACGTTGCACAATGCGGCGTGCACGGTCTTCCGTCGGAAGACGTGATTTCCGCCTACTATTCTGACGATGCCGCGAGCTTGTTGGAAAAGTGCACCTTGCCCAGCACAGGCATGTACGTCGCTCGGATTGGCTCTGTCGCCTTGGGCTGCGTCGGCCACGTCAGCCATGGAGATGTGGCCGAGATCGTTAAGCTCTTCGTGCGTCCGGAAGGACGAGGAAAAGGCGTAGGAGCCCGCCTCCTTGCGACGGCGCTCGACGCTATCGAGCAGTCCAAGTTCCGAAAAGTGAACCTGGTGACAATTTCATTCATGACGAGTGCTATTTCATTCATGACGAGTGCTATCACTCTTTACCGCAAGTTCGGCTTTCAAGAGTGCGAACCGTTCGAACCAGCACCGAAGGGCTTGGAGGAGGCTACGCGATACATGGAAAGGGTCACCAAATAGCTTGGACGGCTGCCGTGAAAATAAGCGCGGCCCAGCCCGATCGGGACGGATCAGGCCTCTGACCAGAATCAGCCGTCGATCTTCAACGCAAAAGGCGTGCACTCGAAGGCCTCGGCGCCGCGCCCGATCGCCTCGATTGCGCGGATCATGCGGCCGTTGCGCTCGAGCAGCGCGTCGGCAATTGCAATCAGCCGCGGATTGGGCGTCGCGGTGGGCGACAACGCACGCAGCGTCTCGGCCAATTCAACCTCGCCGCGCTTCGGCGCCAGTGCTGCTGCGATGATATAGGCCGAGGCGGTCGACCGACTGATACCGGCATAGCAATGCACGACCAGCGGCCTTGCACGATCCCATCGGCGCGCGAAATCGAGCAGGTCGCGAACATGCTCCTCACCCGGCATGGTCATGCCCTCCTGCGCCACCGCGATATCGTGCATGACCAGATGCAGATGGTTTTTCCGGGAGATCGAGGCCGGGCGCGTCACGTCGGTACCGGCGGCCAGCAGAGAAAGCAGCCACTCGGCGCCGGTTCTCACGACCGTTTCCTCGACCTTAGACAGCGAACAGACATGGATCATTGGCTGAGCTCCTAATGCATGCCGCGCAAAAGTGCGCAGCGGTTTTGCGACAACGACATGCATAAAAACAAGAACCTAAAGCGCATCGCATGAATCCGTTCAAATGCGACGCGCTTTACGCGTCATCGTCGCGCTGTTGCGCCCAGTCGGCAAGAGCCGATTCGAGCCGCTGCCATTCCTCGTCGCCGCCCGGCAGCCCGGCGCGCAGCACATGCGGCCGGCCGGAAAAATGGCGAAGCAGGATGCCGCGCTCGCCAAGCGCCGAAAACAGTGCGGCGGCGTCCGACTGCCTGATATAGCGGTACAGCGTTGTGCCGTCGGCCACAGCGACGCCGAAGCGACCGAACAGCGTATCGAGCCGTGCCGCATCGCTGGCCAGACGGCGACGCATCTCGGCCTGCCAGCCGCTGTCGGCAAGCGCGCGGATGCCATATTCGAGCGCCGGGCCGGCAACCGCCCACGGCCCGAACTGCGCCTCCAGCCGTTCGACGGTCAGCGCATCGGCCAGCGCAAAGCCGAGCCGTAGGCCGGCAAGGCCAAAAAACTTGCCGAAGGAGCGCAGCACGACGATGCCGCCTTGCTCGACATCGCCGGCCAGGCTTTCGCCAAACGGGCCGACATCCATGAACGCCTCGTCGATGACCAGCAACCCGCCTCTGGCGCGTAATTTTTCGGCAAGCGCAAGCAGCTTCTTGCGTTCGACGATGCGACCGTCCGGATTATTGGGGTTGACGACGATGGCAAGGTCGGCTCCTGCCAGGGCATCGAAATCGTCGACCTCCGTCACCACATGGCCGGCGATTGCCGCTGCCCGCTGATGTTCGGCATAGGTCGGCCCGAGTACTAGCGCCTTGCCGGGGCTGACCAGCGAAGCGACACGCGGCAACAGAATCTGCGTGCCCGGCGCTGCCACCACATTGGCCGCCGATGGCGCGCCATAGGCGCTTGCCGCGCCGCCGGCCAGATCGCGGACGCGCACAGCTTCCGGCAATCTCGACAGGGCGGTGGCGGGCAGCTCGAAAAACGGATAGGAGTGCGGATTGATACCGGTCGAGAGGTCGACGAAGGGCTGAGGCGCATGCGGAAAAAGCGCCCTCGCCCGGCCAAGGCTTCCGCCGTGATCCACCACTGCCGCCGCTCCATCAAGAGACTTCATGTCGATCCTGATCGCTTTCCTGTCACTGCTTGTTGAATTCGGTGTCGGCTATCCCAGCTGGCTGCTTGGCGCCATCGGCCATCCTGTCACCTGGTTCGGCAGGCTGATATCCTTTCTCGACCGCAGGCTCAACCGCGCCACCGATTCCGACGCGATCCGTCGTCGGCGCGGCATCGAAGCGCTGCTGATCATCGTGCTGGTGCCGGCCACCATCGCTTTCGCGGTGGAAACCATGCTTGCGGGCATTCCAGCCGGATTGATCCTCACCGCGCTCCTGGCGACATCGCTGCTGTCGCAGAAGAGCCTGGCCGAGCATGTCGAGGCGGTGGCCGACGGACTCGACAATGGCGGACTCGACATCGGTCGTGTTGCCGTCTCGCAGATCGTCGGCCGCGATCCGGAAAAGCTCGACAGAGCCGGCGTCTGCCGCGCGGCGATCGAGAGCCTTGCCGAGAATTTTTCCGATGGCGTCGTCGCGCCGGTCTTCTGGATCGGCGTCGGCGGGCTGGCCGGCGGCGTTGCCTACAAGGCCGCCAACACCGCCGATTCGATGATCGGCCACCGCACCCCGCGCCACGAGGCTTTCGGCCGGGCGGCGGCGCGCTTCGACGATCTGATCAACCTGCCGGCGTCGCGGCTGACCGCACTGCTTATCGTGCTGGCCGCCTTCCTCGTCAAAGACGCCGATGCCGGCAACGCCTGGCGCACCATGCGGCGCGACGCGAAAAAGCACCGCTCGCCCAATGCCGGCTGGCCGGAGGCAGCGATGGCCGGCGCGCTCGGCCTGGCGCTGGCCGGGCCGCGCTCCTACGACGGCGTCATGGTCGACGACGCGTTCATGGGCGAAGGCGGCCGCCGCGATGTCGAGAGCATGGACATCAGGCGAGCGCTAAGACTCTATCGGGTTGCCGATTTTCTGCTGATAGCACTGTTCGGCTTGCTGTCGGGGATCGTCATCGTAGCGTGACGTCCAGTCCAGACCTGCGCCGGTCGAGATCGGCAAAAATAAAAACCCGCCTCAAGGGCGGGTCGCTGGTGTAACTCAGCACCATGCAGAAATCACCTAGCACAACTGCCGGCACAAAGCAAGAACAAAGTAACTGTGGCAGGCAGAGGGGTGTGCCGGAGCACGGCTTCATTCCAGCTTGGGTTCCTTGCCACGAATGTGGGGAGAGGTGGCTCGGCGAAGCCGAGACGGAGAGGGGAACCGCGCTCTACGAAGGCCCCCTCTCCGGCCGCTTCGCGGCCACCTCTCCCCGCTTCGCGGTGGGCGAGGAACCCAAGTCTTGAGAGTGCCGGGGACAGCAACCCCGCTGGCCTGCCGGCCAGCGGGGCACGCTCCTCGCATATCCAATGGCTCAGAACTCTATGCCCTGCTGCGCCTTCACGCCGGCGGAAAAGTGATGCTTGGTCACGCCCATCTCGGTGACCAGATCGGCGGCATCGACCAGCGCCGGTTTGGCGTTGCGACCGGTGACGACGATATGCAGGTTTTCGCGCCGGCCTTTGAGCGCCGCCACCACCTTGTCCAAATCGAGGTACTCATAGCGCAGCGCGATGTTCAATTCGTCGAGCACCAGAAGGCTGATCGAAGGATCGGCCATCAGTTCGAGCGCCTTGGCCCAGGCAGCCTCGGCGGCGGCGATGTCGCGCTTCAGATCCTGCGTTTCCCAGGTAAACCCCTCGCCCATCGTGTGCCAGACGACCCGATCGCCGAAAGCGGCAAAGGCGTCCTTCTCGCCGGTATGCCATTTGCCCTTGATGAACTGGACTACGCCGACGCGCCTGCCGTAGCCGAGCATCCTCAGCGCCAGTCCGAAAGCGGCAGTGGTCTTGCCCTTGCCGGGGCCGGTGTTGACGATCAGCAGTCCCTTCTCGACCGTCTTGGCCGCGACCTCGGCGTCCTGCACCGCCTTGCGCTTGGCCATCTTGGCGCGGTGGCGTTCTTCGTCCCTGTCGTCGATATCGGTCATATCACTTCACCTTGAGCGGCAGTCCCGCCACCATCAGCAGCACCGCATCGGCCACGGCGGCGACCTGCTGGTTGAGCCGGCCGGCGGCATCGCGAAACCGGCGGGCAAGCGCATTGTCCGGCACGATGCCCTGGCCGACCTCGTTGGAAACCACGAACCACGGCCCGCGCGGCCGCGACAGCACATCCGCCAGCCCTCGGCATTCGGCCTCAATGTCGCGTTCGGCCAGCATCTGGTTGGTCAGCCACAGCGTCAGGCAGTCGATCAGGACGGGCCGGCCGTCAGGCAGCGCCTCGATCGCGCCGACGAGATCGAGCGGCGCGTCGATGGTCGTCCAGCCGTCGCCGCGCCGCGCCCGGTGCGGCGCGATGCGCTCGCGCATCTCGTCGTCATAGGCTTGCGCCGTGGCGATATAGGCCCACGGCGCCGGGCACGCCGTCGCCAATCTTTCGGCATGCGCGCTCTTGCCCGAGCGTGCACCGCCGATGACCAGGGTCAGCTTGCTGCCTGGAGCAGCGCGATCAGGCAAGGCTGTCGCGCAGGCCGGTGACGCCGGTCAAGCGGCCGCGCACCAAGCCGACGACAGCGCCGAGCACCAGCCAGAACACCAGATTGGTCAGCGTCACCGCCACCACGAACTGGTGGTGCAGGCCTTCCGGGATCGGCGATTCGAACCTGTCGGGCTGCGGCGCGCCGACAATATGCGGCGCCACGATCAACGCCACGGCAAGAAGAGCCAGCGGCAGCGATTTGCGAAAGGCGAGCAGGCCGAGACCGGCCGCGGTCGCCACCACCGTCGCCGTCCACCAGATCTGGCGCTGGGTGAGATCGGCCGCCGGCATCGCCGGCAGTTCGGGCGGCAGGCCAAGGTTCGGCGCCAGCGTGAACACGGCGAAGCCGGCAAAGCCCCAGAACACGCCCTGACGCCAATTGCCGATGCCGCCGGCGAACTCCGAAGCGGCGACCAGGATCAGCGCAAAGCCGATGCCGGTGACAACATTGGCAACGACGTTGAAGGCGAAGCGCTCGAAACCGTCGGCCGGCGCCCAGCCTTCGTCTTCCGGGACGGCAGCTTCGGCCGGTTCGGCGCTGCTCATGGCATTGCTGCCTGGCGCGGCCGGCGCCACAGCATGGTGGTCATGCGTGTGACCACCGCCGGCCTGTTCGTAGACCTCCGCCTTGAGAATGAGCGGCACGGTGGCAAAGGCCTGCATGCAGGCGAGAACGACGCCGGCCACAAGCCCTGCGATCGCCGCGATGAACACGACGTTGCGAAACAGTGTCATGGTGTCAGCCCCTCGTCAGTGGCAGGGAAAGCCCATCGAGTGGCGGTAGTCGTGGGCGGCATTGTGGACCGCATCGATATGCGAGAAGCCGACAAAACCCATGACGAAAACGCCAAGAAATGCAGCAAGCGCCAGCTGCATGAAGCGTGACTGCGAGGAGACGGAAGCGCCGAGCGAGACGGAAGCGGTATTCATGTCTTGTCCTTTCGCCCTCCACCCGAGGGCATAGAAGTCAGTTCTCCTGTCGCCGGCAGGTCTCCTGGCTCGCGGATCAGCGCCCTTCCCCACCTTCCCGAAGAGATCTTCAGTGGCATATGGAGAGGACTACCGCACACAGTTGCGGGGGCAGCCACGGCATTGGGCAAACAATTCGCCCTCACCGCATTCCCTCTTGGTTCCAAAACGGAACCGACGACGGCCGCGACTATAGGCAGAATCGTGCCGCCCGGCAAACCAAATTCCGCCAGCTACCAGCGCGAATGCGCCGTTCGGCAAACCGGCCGCCCGGCGCCGCAATTGACAATTTTCGCGGCCGGGTGTCGGCTGGCGTGTCACAGGAGCCGGTCATGCAGCCCAGCCCGAGCGAGCGCGATCGCTATAACGGTTTGACGCGAGTTGAACCGACGCTGCCGTCGTCAGCCTACTGGGACGTCGAGGCCTATCAGCGCGATCTCGACGCCATCTGGTATCGAAGCTGGCTGCTCGTCTGCCGCGAGACCGACCTCGCCCAGCCGCTGGCGTTCAGGACGTTCCGTATCGGCGCCCAGGAGATCGTCGTGGTGCGCGACGAGACCGACGCGCTTCGCGCCTTCCACAACACCTGCCGACACCGCGGCTCGCAGCTCTGCCGGGAGAGCGAAGGACGGCTGAAGGCGCGGCTCATCACCTGCCCCTATCACGCCTGGTCCTATTCGCTGCGCGGCGATCTCGTACGCGTGCCGTCGAAATCGCTGCCTGAAGGCTTCGACAAGGCCGATCATCCACTCTACCGCGTGACGCTGTCGGTGTGGCGTGGTTTTGTCTTCGTCAATCTGGCGGAAGATGCCGCCGGTACGGCCGAAACATCCTTCGATCCCGCATCCGGCAATCTCGCCAACTGGCCGCTGGAAACGCTGGTGACCGGCCATGTGCTGCGCAAGGTGATGAACTGCAACTGGAAGATCTTCTGGGAGAACTTCAACGAGTGCCTGCATTGCCCGGGTGTCCACAAGGACCTGTCGACGCTGGTGCCGATCTATGGCCGCGGCCTGATGGAGCGGCACGACGACCCCGAATGGGCCCGTCACGCCGACAATGATGCGCCGGAGTTTTCCGGCGGCCTGCGGGCCGGAGTCGAGACCTGGTCGCGCGACGGCCGCGTCCATGGCCCGGTCTTTCCCGACCTGACTTCGCCAGAGCGCACCGCCGGCCAGACCTATTCCACCAACCTGCCGTCGATGTTCATCGTCGGCCACGTCGACTATATCAGGACCGTGCGGCTGGTGCCGCTCGGCCCGGAGCAGACCGAACTGACCGCCGAATGGCTTTTTTCGCCCGAGGCGCTCGCCGATCCAACGGCGGACATCGACAACATCGTCGCCTTCGGCCGGCAGGTGCTGGAGGAAGACGCTGATATCTGCGCGGTCAACCAGAAGGGCCTGCGCTCGATGCGCCATAGGGCGGGCGTGCTGATGCCCGAGGAATACGAATTGCACCGCTTCCACAACTGGGTACGTCAGCGCCACGAAACGCTTCAGCCTTAGCCCTGAGCAACGAAGGGGTTTTGGCCCTGTCTTCTTCTGTCCGGGGCAACCATGATAGTCGTCTTGCAGTGTTGAATCAGATTGCGAGACCATGAACATTCATACGCCGGCCGTTCAGGACCGATCCAGGCGCATCATCACCATCGACGTCGCCCGCGGCATCGCCTTGCTTGCCATGGCGAGCTACCATTTCACCTGGGATCTCGAATTCTTCGGCTACACCGATCCCGGCCTGACAGCCGTCGGTTGGTGGAAGTTCTACGCGCGCTGCATCGCTTCGACCTTCCTGTTCCTCGTCGGCGTCAGCCTATTCCTCGCCCATGGCAAACAAATCCGCTGGAACGGCTTCTGGAAACGCTTCGCCATGGTCGCCGGGGCGGCGCTCGCCATATCGGCCGCCACAAGGTTTTTCACGCCCGACAGCTTCATCTTCTTCGGCATCCTGCACCAGATCGCGCTCGCCAGCCTGCTCGGCCTGGCGTTTCTGCGGCTGCCGGCGC
This sequence comes from Mesorhizobium escarrei, assembly GCF_935825525.1. Classification (GTDB taxonomy): domain Bacteria; phylum Pseudomonadota; class Alphaproteobacteria; order Rhizobiales; family Rhizobiaceae; genus Mesorhizobium; species Mesorhizobium escarrei. The sequence continues at coordinate 311,741 of NZ_CAKXZT010000168.1, read as the reverse complement.
TGCTGACGCTGGTTGTCGCAGCTTTCGTCATCGCCGCGCCGCTTTACCTCAGGTCCGAGATCTTCGACCATCCGGCCCTGTGGTGGGTCGGCCTGTCCGCAACCAACCCGCGCTCCAACGATTATGTCCCGCTGTTTCCATGGTTCGGCGCTGTGCTTGTCGGCATCGCGGCGGCAAAACTCGCCTTCGCCTCCGGCGTGCTGACGCGGCTGGCGGGCCTGACGCCCGGCCGCTGGACCAATCCGCTGGTCTTTATCGGCCGGCACAGCCTCGCCTTCTATCTGATCCACCAGCCGGTGCTGATCGGCTCGGTCTGGCTGCTTTCGCAAGTCATGCCGGCACCGGTCGAAACCAGGCAGGTGACGTTCCTGAAAGAGTGCCAGACGTCGTGCGAGCAATCGCGCGACACGGAGTTCTGCACCAGCTATTGTGTGTGCATGCTCGATACGCTCGAGGGCGAGGCCACGCTTGATCGGCTCTACAGCAACGATCAGGCTGCACAATGGAAGGCGCATCTCGGCGAGCTTGCCGGCATCTGCACGGCCAAAACCGACAGCACTTTGATGGAGGGAGGAGCACAATGACCGACCATCAACAGAAATCTGGGCAACTGAACCCGGGGCAGCCAAGACCCGGGCTCATACCATGGCCGCCGCTGATCTATGTCGCGGCCATCGCCGTCAGCATCGCGCTTGGCTTGCTCTATCCGCTGCCATGGATCGGAGGCCTTTTGGGCGACATCCTGTTCGCGGCCGGCTGGGTGGCATTGTTCGGCGTCGTCGCACTCTGGTACACAGCGATCCGCACCATGATCCGGGCAAAGACGACGCTCCACCCAAACGCCGTGCCGGACCACCTGGTGACGACGGGCCCCTTCGCCGTCAGCCGCAATCCGATCTATCTGGCCAACACGCTGCTGATGATCGGCGTCGCCCTTATCTCGGGGATCGTATGGTTCCTGCCGCTGGCGATCATCGCGGCCTTCGCAACACAGAAAATGGCGATCGAGGGCGAGGAAAAAGTCCTGACGGCGAAATTCGGCAAGAAATACCGGGATTACGCAAAAAAGGTGCGGCGCTGGATTTGAGCTTCAGGTGTTGACGCCGAGCTCCACCAACCGCTCGACGCAGGATTCCTCGGCTTGGTCGAGTTCGGCCAGGGTCTCTTCGAGGTCGCGGCGCTTCTGGCGCAGATCCTCGCGCTTTTCCTCGATGCGCTTGATCATCAGGTTGAGTTGACCGATCTCCCCCGGCGGCTCCTTGTACATCTGGATGATTTCGCGGATTTCGTTGATCGAAAAGCCGAGCCTCTTGCCGCGCATGATCTGGCGGATGAGGTGCCGGTCCGACGGGCGAAACAGCCGCGTGCGGCCGCGCCGCACCGGCTGCACCAGCCCCTCGTCCTCGTAGAAGCGCAGCGTCCGCGTCGAAACATCGAATTCGCGGGTCAGTTCGGTTATCGAATAATATTCCCGCATCATCACCCCAAATGCCCGGCCACGCTGCGAGTTCCACCATGCGGCCGCGTTATCGTCCGCACGCGTGTCAGAATCGGCCAGGCCGTTCCAAAATCTCGCATGGCATTTACGTAAAAGTCAATTGAGCGGGCGTTGGTCACGCGCCGAACCACCAGGTGGCGAGGCCGAGAAAGGCAAAGAAGCCGACGACGTCGGTGACCGTCGTGACGAAAACTGCCGAAGCCACGGCCGGGTCGATCTTGAACCGGTCGAGCAGCAGCGGGATCAGGATGCCGGCCAGTGCGGCCACGAACATGTTGATGATCATCGCCGCGGCGATGATGCCGCCCAGGTTGGGATCGCGGAACCAGGCGGCCGCGACGATGCCGATCAGGATGGCGAAGATGATGCCGTTGATGAAGCCCACCCCCATCTCGCGGCGGATGATGCGGCCGGCATTGTAGATGTCGAGGTCCCTCGTCGCCAGCGCCCGCACCGTGACCGTCATGGTCTGCGAGCCGGCATTGCCGCCCATGCCCGCGACGATCGGCATCAGCACAGCCAGCGCCACGATGTGCTCGATCGTGCGTTCGAACAGGCCGATCACCGAGGCCGCCAGGAACGCCGTCAAAAGATTGACCAGCAGCCACGGAACGCGCGAGCGCGAGGTCGAAAGGATGCTGTCCGACAATTCTTCGTCGCCGACACCGCCCATCCGCAGCAGATCCTCCTCGGCTTCCTGCTGGATGACGTCGACCACGTCGTCGATGGTCAGCACCCCGACCAGCCGCTCGTTCTCGTCGACGACGGCAGCGGAGAGAAGGTCGTATTGTTCGAATTCGCGCGCCGCCTCTTCCTGGTCCATCGTCGCCGGAATGGCGTGCCTGGTCTCATGCATGACCTCTTCGACCTTGATCGAGCGCTTGGTGCGCAGGATCTGGTCGAGGTCGATGGCGCCGAGCAGCTTGAAGCTCGGATCGATGACGAAAATCTGGCTGAAGCGGTCAGGAAGGTTGTTGTCCTCGCGCATGTAGTCGATGGTCTGGCCGATCGTCCAGAATGGCGGCACCGCGACGAACTCGGTCTGCATGCGGCGGCCGGCGGTCTCTTCGGGATAGTCGAGCGAGCGGCGCAGCCTGATCCGCTCGGTGAACGGCAGTTGCGACAGGATCTCGTCCTGGTCTTCCTTTTCGAGATCCTCGAGAATGTAGACCGCGTCGTCGGAATCTAGGTCCTGCACCCCCTGGGCAATCTGGGCGTTGGGCAGGCTGTCGACGATGTCGCGGCGGATCGCCTCGTCGACCTCGGTCAGCGCGGAAAAGTCGAAGTCGGCGCCCAACAATTCGACCAGCGCGCGGCGCTGTTCGGGATGAAGCGCCTCGATCAGGTCCCCGAGTTCCGATTGGTGCAGGTCGTCGACTTCACGCTTCAGCGTCAGCGTGTCGCGATCGGCGATCGCGGCGCCGATCGCGGCAAGGAACGACGACAGAATGGCGCCGTCCTCGCCATAAATGTCGGCGTGGCTGCCCTCAGCGGCCCTGGCGCCGGTCGTCTGTTCGTCCTGGCCTTCCACCAGCGCCTCCCGCCATCAGTATTCCGGAAAAGGTGCCTGTCACGTCTAGAGCATCGAGCCCAAAAGTGGAAACCGGTTTTGGGAAAATCCGATGCTAAAACACAAAGATAGGGCGGCGACACGATTCCGACTTGGGAGTCCGCCACTCTGATGGCGCAACGCGCGGAAATATCAGACGAAAATGCGCCCTGTCCTGTGGGGAGGCGAAGGCCGATGCAACTTGGATTAGCGGACGGGAGATCGTTTACTCCTGATCGTCCGAAGCGCGAACGGATCGATCATCTGACATCATCGCTCTCTCGTAGACGCCAAGATGAAACCACGATTGCGCAGCAAAACGTAACATCACTTAACGCATGCGGCCACTTTCATCTGAAATGGTGAAAGCATCGGGGGCTTATCGCCTCGCTATACTGGAGCACGCATGTCCGCCAAAATGGACTCTGGAATACTTGCCGGCCGGGCATCTCTGCAGCGATGGCCATCCTGTTTTCAACGCATCCGGGAATAGCACTTGCCGCCGACGCCATTGCCGTGAATTCGGACGATTTCACCCTGCCGCCGCCCGAACCTTCTCGTTTCGCCCGTTTCGAGCAAAAACTGTCCGACTGGCATGTCGTATTGGGCGGCGGCGCGATCATCGTTCCAAAGTACGAGGGCAGTGACGAGTTCAAGATCATGCCGGTGCCCTTTGTCACGGCGACATTCCGCGACGTGGTAACGATCGATCCGACAGGCGCCGACATTGCCATCTATAAACAAGACCCGTTCGAATTCAGCGCGCGGCTTGGTTATGAAATGGGCCGCGATGAAGACGATGGCGACCGTCTGCGCGGGCTGGGAGACATCGGCATGGGCGCCACCGTCGGCGCGAAGGCCGCCGTGAATTTCGGCCCGGCTGAAATCTTCGCGCAAGTGGACAGGACCATCGGCGGCAGCGATGGCCTGGTGGGTGAGGTCGGGATCGAGGTCAGCCAGCCGCTGTCCCAATCATTGATGATCAGCGCCAGCGCTTCCACCGTTTTCGCCGACGAAAATCATATGCAGGCCTATTTCGGCGTCACGCCGGAACAATCGGCTCGCTCTGGACTGGCGCGCTACGATGCCGGCGCCGGGTTGAAGCGCGCCGATTTTTCGGTCTCCGCCACATATCTGCTCAACCAGAACTGGATGCTGCGTGGCGAAGCTGGAATCGGCGTTCTCGTGGGTGACGCCGCCGACAGTCCGATCGTCGTCGAAAAGATCCAGCCTTCAGGCATACTTCTCGTCGGCTATCGGTTCTGACCGCACACAGGTACCAGTCCAGGCAATGGCAAACGTCGCACGACACCAAGGCGATTTGAACGCCGAGTCCAAATCGACAAGGCAAGTTTGGCGTATCCTCATTGTCGAAGACGATGTCGAGATCGCGTGCATGCTGGGCGAAACGCTCACTGAAAACAGCATGATCGTGGAAATAGCCGAGAGCGGCGTCCGCATGGACGCCGCGCTTCGCAAGCAGAAATTCGATCTCATCGTGCTCGATGTCATGCTCCCTGGTGAAAACGGCCTCAGCATCTGCCGCCGTCTTCGCGCGCGAATGAACGTACCGATCCTGATGCTGACCGCGCTTGGCGAGGAAATCGACCGTATCTTTGGATTGGAGATCGGCGCGGACGACTACGTGACGAAACCGTTCAGCGCGCGCGAACTGACGGCCAGGATACGCGCGCTGCTGCGCCGCACGGCCTACGCTCCCGACGAGCGGGATTGGTCGAGGGTGCTTTGCTTCAACGGCTGGCGCCTCGACCCCATACGCCGGCAATTGCATGATCCGAGCAATGCGCGTGTTTCGACCACGATGCATGAATTCGACCTGCTGCTCGCATTCTGCCGCAATGCAGGCCGGGTTCTCTCACGTGAGGAGCTGCTCGGCGTGACTCATGCCGGGCTTGCCGGCCCGATCGAGCGAAGCGTCGATGTCCATGTCAGCCGGATCCGCCAGAAGATCGAAAAGGATGCGCGATCCGGTGCTTCTCAAGACTGTTCGGCTGGGTGGCTACATCTTCACCGCGACGGTGGAGGAAGCATGAGGGATTTCATCCGCCGCAGCCTGCCGCAGTCAGTGCGTGGGCAACTCACGGCGATCATTCTCATCGCGGTGTTTGTGATCATGTCCACCGGATCGGTCATCGAAAGTTTTACGAGGAATATCGACCTGCCGGCCATCAACGACAGTGTCGTACGAGCCAGCGTGATTGCCGGCTTGTTGCGCGAAGCACCAGCGGAAGCTCGCAACGAGATCCTCGCAGCGACGGCTCGTGCGGGCCTGGATTTCAAGATACTTTCGAAGGAGCAGATCGACGGTACTCCATATTCTTATGTGCAGTGGCGAAATATCGGTTCCTCGGATTCGGAAAAAGGTCGATTGAGGGGCGATGGCTGATTGTCGATGGTCAATCCGCGTTTGCCATCGGCCTGGATCGGCACACCATCCTGGCTCATTTCGGAGTACCCGATACCTTACTCACGACAGACCTTGTCCGCTCCTTATTCTACAAGTTTATGGCTTTCATCGCCTCGCCCACCTTGATCTGGCTCTTTGCGGTATGGACCGTAACGGAGCCATTGAAACGCATCTCGGCGGCCGTCGGCTCGGCCGAGATCGAGAATGGCGACGAGCTTTTCGTCGAACGCGGCTCTATCGAGATGGTCGGCCTGGCGCACGCTCTGAATAGGATGAGAACACGCCTCCGGACCATGATCGAAAACCGCACCCGCATGTTGCGCAGCGTCAGCCACGATCTGCGCACGCCTTTGACGAGGCTGCGGCTTCGCGCCGAGCGCATGGATGATGGGCTCATCCGAACCGCGATGCTATCCGATATCCAGCATATTGAAGATCTGATCGACGAGACCTTGACCTATCTGCGCAACGACGTCTCGACGGAAAAGCTGCAACGCGCCGACATTGCCAGCGTGCTGCAAACCGTCTGCGCCGAATTTTCGGATGTCGGGTTTCCGGTCTCATATTCTGGGCCGGATCGGCTTTTGGGCTGGTGCAAACCCAATGCGTTGGCGCGTGCGATCACCAATCTCTGCGACAACGGGGTCAGGTTCGCCGGCAACGTCACCGTCGCATTGACGCAGACTGATACAGCGGCGCGCATCGCGGTCGTCGATGATGGGCCGGGCATTCCGACACCCGCGCGCGCTCGTGTCTTCGAACCGTTCTTCAAAGAGGACACGTCGCGCGGTGGTACGTCGAAGCATGGCTTCGGTCTGGCCTCTCGATCGTTGCGGACATCATCCAGGGCCACGGCGGCAAGATCGAATTGCAAGACAACCAGCCAACCGGGCTCGTCGTTACCGTCGATCTGCCGAATGGACCAAGTGTCCAGCCGTCATAAAACGGCCCGCACGAGAGGATATGGTGTGTTTGGAGCAGGCAGCAAAATCGGCCTCTCAATATTTGCCGATGGAGCCTGGAATCCTTATATAGTTGAACCTGCGCTTGCTTCGACTGCGGGCGTGCGGAGATCAATCGTAGAGAAGGATACAGATGCCGGACGTCAACTCGGATGCGGCGATACCTCGAATTGCACTCATTTCAACCCATGGCTACGTAGCAGCCAACCCGCCACTCGGCGCGGCCGATACCGGCGGACAGGTGGTCTACGTCCTGGAACTTGCCAAAAAGCTGGCCCAGTTGGGTTATGCCGTCGATATCTGGACGCGACGATTTGAAGACCAGCCTCCTGTCGATGACGTGGCCGACGGGGTTCGCGTCCTGCGTGTCGCCTGTGGCGGACCCGATTTTATTCCGAAGGAATATCTCCACCGCCACCTTCTCGAGTGGTGTGAAAGCGCGCTGCGTCTGATTCGCCGCGAAAATCTCTCCTACGACTTCATCAACAGTCACTACTGGGATGCGGGCGTGGCGGGGCAGCGACTGTCGGAAGCGCTCAATATCCCGCACATCCATACGCCGCATTCGCTTGGCATATGGAAGCAGCGCCAGATGAAGACGGACTACCCTGACAAGGCCGATACATTCGAGGCCGAGTTCAATTTCACCGAGCGCATAAAGCACGAGACGATCATCTATCGAAGCTGCGCCATGGTGATCGCAACAACGCCACCGCAGGTGGATATGCTGGTCGAGGACTACAGCCTCGAGCGCGACCGCGTGCACATGATCCCGCCCGGTTACGACGACAACCGGTTCTTCCCCGTCAGCGAGGCGTCTCGCCGGTTGATCCGCCATCGGCTCGGCTTCGAAGGGCGAACGGTCCTGGCTCTCGGCCGGCTCGCCACCAACAAAGGCTACGACCTGCTGATCGATGCGTTTTCCGTGGTGGCGCCGCGTGTGCCGGATGCGGTCCTGAGGCTTGCTGTCGGCGGCGAGAACATGGACGAGCAGGAACAGAAGATCCTGAACCAGCTCAAGCAACAGGTCGAACAGTTAGGCCTGCAGGATCGTGTCGTCTTCTCCGGCTATGTTGCGGACGAGGATCTGGCCGACACCTATCGGGCGGCGGACATGTTCGTCCTGTCGAGCCGCTACGAGCCGTTCGGCATGACCGCGATCGAGGCAATGGCCTGCGGAACGCCGACCGTGGTTACGATCCATGGCGGCCTCTATCGCGGGATCAGCTATGGCCGGCACGCACTTTTTGGCGATCCGTTCGACAAGGAAGATCTCGGCATCACCATCGTCAAGCCGATGAAGCACCAGCGCCTCTACGGCCGCCTGGGCCGCATGGGTGCGCACAAGGCGCGCAGCCTGTTCACCTGGACAGGCATCGCGCAGCAACTGGTCAGCCTTGTCGAAGGCCGTCCGGTGCTGAAGGCGGTCGACGATCATGACTGGGACGAGCCGTGGAACGACGGCGATTGAAACCGATCGCGCTTTTGTCGAGTGATCTCGACGGGACCCTGGCGGGCGATGCGCCGGCGACGTCACGCTTTCGGTTGAAATGGGAAGCGCTCGATCCCGAGCACCGGCCGGTTCTCGTCTACAACAGCGGTCGCCTGGCCGACGATATCTTGAACTTCGTCGACGAAGTCGGCCTGCCAGCGCCGGACTACGTGATCGGCGGTGTCGGCACGATGCTCGCCGGTCCGCGGCACACCTCTCGTCCCGCACATTTTACCGATTTGGGCCATTTTACCCAGAGATTTTCGGAAGGCTGGTCGCTTGAAAAGATCGACGCGGTGCTCGGGCCGCTCGAAGACACCGTCCGCCAGCCCGACGGCTATCAGCACGCCTTCAAATCGAGCTGGTACCTGCTCGACGCAAGTCCGGAAGCCCTTGCCAGCATCGAGCGTGCTCTGGCCGAGGCCGGCCTGTCGGTGACGATGGTCTATTCGAGCGGACGCGATCTCGACATCCTGCCGCGCTCAGCAGACAAGGGCCAGGCGCTGGCCTGGCTCTGCAATGAGCTCGGCATCGGACTGGATGAGGTGGTCGTCGCCGGCGATACCAACAACGATCGCAGCATGTTCGAGCTGCCGGATGCGCGTGGAATTGTCGTCGCCAATGCCCTTCCCGAACTGCTTGACATGGCTCGGGGCAACCCGCTGATTTACAGCGCGAAGGAACAGTTTGCCCTTGGCGTCGTCGCAGGCCTCGTTCATTGGTCGGTGTTTGCGGACGCCAAATCCTGAACTGGAATTGCAATCCTGAACTGGAATCCAATCCTGAACTCTCCTTGTCACGGTTTGAGCGCCCATACCGTCGCGTGTAGAACGGCGCCCGTTTCGGCGATGAGACGTGCCGACTGCACCGGCTCAAAACCGCTGATCCGTTTCGTGCCAGCCCAACGACCGCGATCCGCAAAAACCTCGATCGATCCGTAGTCGAGGAATATCCGCAGCCGTTTCGGACGGGCTCCCTTGGCAATATAGTGAGGGGATGCCGCTGCGTCGTCTCCATGACAAATCGCAAGTCCCTCGTCGTCGACGACAACCTCGAGCCGGACAGTTGGATGTTGCAGCCTCAAGTGGAAAAGGGTACCCGGCTTTTCGAGCTCGAACAGGATTTCGACAGCGCCGTTGATAAAGCTTACCTGCTCTCCGGCTGCGAGGCGTGTCCGGTCCAGAATATGGCTCCGCAGGCTCTCGGCAGCGCCGATGGGCGGGGTGTGCAACTCGCCTGCAGACAGATGGATATTGCGGGGCAACGTCATGGCCGTGGGGAAATCGATCGCCGGTCCGGTGTCGGCCCAGTTGGCAAGCCACCCTATGCCGACAATGGCATCACCGTCGACGAAGGCCTGGAAGGCGTAATTATCCGTCCCGAAGTCCAGTTCCTGTTCGAATTCCTTGGCAAAGGTCCGACCATCGAACCAGCCGACAATGGCCATTGTCAGGTTCTTGCGCCGGGTGGACTGGTCCTCACTGTTCATCAGTCCGAGAATCAGAACCCAGCGCGTCGCAGGATCGGTCGCAGGCCCGTCGAGCGGCAGCAGACAGGGACATTCGATCGCCGTCGTCCGATAGTGTTTCTCGACCAGAAGCTTGCCGATATACGTCCAACCGGTGGCGGCCGTATGGTCACGGGTTTCGTAGAGCAGGACAACGCCGCCTTCATCGCTCTGGCTGCCCAGCAGCATTTTCCAAAGGCCATCCGGTCCCCTAAAGACGTATGGGTCACGAAAATCCGCTGTCAATCCCTGGTCAAGCGGGCGGTATGGCAGGATGACGTGCGCATCTCCCGCCATGATGAGGTCGCTGGAAGTGGCCGTGAGTTGGATCTGCTGTTCCGGGATACGGTCCTGTACCTGCTCGGTGAAAAAGACGCGAATGCCCGGGCCATCGGCAAGCGGGATGGCCGAACCGGAATAGGCGCCGCCCCGTTTGTCGGGCCTTGCGGTGAGATCTTCCGACGGAAACAGAAAGATTGGCATGTGACGCCACCGCAAATAATCGGAAGATACGGCGTGCCCCCAATGCATCGTGTTCCACCGTAGCCCATGGGAATAATGCTGATAGAACAGATGTGGGCGGCCTCCAAACCGGCCAAATCCGTTCGGATCGTTCATCCAGCCGAACGGCGGACGAAAATGATAGCTGTCAGGGATGTTCGGCGGGGCATTTTCCGGATTGGTGTGGAGAACTGTAATGCCTGTCTCCAGCACGTCGGCCAATGCGAACCAGTAGGCAACCGATACCGAGGTTCGATCCGTGTCGTAATCGAGTTCGACACTGCCGCCGCCGAAGACGTGAAAAATTCTGAATTCATGCTCTTCGGCGTTCGTGACGCTCACCTCGCCGAACTTGCCACGGACATTGGAAAACGACAGCGAGCCCGGAACGTCCGGCTTGGTCGCCTTGAGCCAGATATGGAAGGTGGCGTTGACTGGCAGCTCAGCATGCAGGCTTCGAATGGTGTTCACGCCCGCAATCCTTACCTGGCTGTCACTCATAAATATGGCTCCGTTGCGTGCGGCTTTCCCAGACAGATCGAGTATCGACCGGGTTCTCGACCTGGTGTTGCAGAAGGTTAAGGCTGGATTTTGACTTTGGCAAAGTCATTCCCCGGATCGACAGCCCTTGACGTCAATCGCTGCGCTGATCGCGCCTGATCTCGCGGCCGAAGATGGATGACAGCCCGGAGAGCATGATGTCCGACAGCGCAAGACTTCTCTTTTCCGTGAATTTCGACCTCGCGGATCGTCCCTTATGCAGAGGGCGACGCCCAGTTAACCAGCGCTGTTGCCCTTGGCTGACATTGCCAGGCACCTAACCTTCTATGGGTTGACGTATCGCAAATTGTGTCTCGATCTGCGCTGGCTGGCGTCCGGTCACCCACCAGATCACCGACACCACGATGATGGAGACGTAGCCGTCAACTGCGTAGTGCCATCCGGTATATACCGAACCGTACATTATCAAGGCTGCGAACATCCAACCGAGAATACCGAGCCAGAGATTGAGGGAAGAAAGCAGATAGGCATTCAGTGTGGCAAAGGCGACGTGCATGCTTGGCATGGCCGAGATGCCACCGCCAAGGTCTGGTCGGCCGCTCTGGTAAGCCGTCAGAAGGTATGCAGCGGGCTCCCGCACCATGTGGCTATAGTGGAGACCGTCCATGGCGGCCCTGAGTCCGCTGAAGCGGTCCTCGCCAACAAACTGGTAGTAGTAGATCGGCCCGACCGATGCCAGCGCCAAGGCCAGGATAGTGCCGAGGATGGATAACGTCAGCGCGGCTGCCCAGAGGTAGCGGATGGTGGCAATCTTGTCTGACCAGAGAGACATGAAAAGCATGGTGCCGAACCACTGGAAAAACCAAATGACCTCATAGCTGTTGAAGACGACGATCGACCAAGTGTTGCTGTCGAGCTTGTGCGTGAGTTCCCACGGCGCTGCCCCGTGCAACCATTCATCCAGATCGGCTAACCAGTTGTCCGCATAGAATGGAATGACGGACGGGATGGCCATCTTGTAGGTAGAGAACGCGGTCAAGCTGGCGAAGAAGAACAACAGCGCCAGCAAACAGCCACGCCAGCGCGCTCGGACCAAATCTACGGCGTAGCGAGTTGGTTTTCCTCGACCATAAATAAGCGCAGCGGAACAGGCACCTGCAACAAACAAGATCGGAATACCGGCGGCGAATTTCTGGGCATAGACCAGGGTTAGGTGGAAGAAAGACTGTGGACTTATTGCAGACGCGCACACCACGTAGATTGCTAAAAAGAACGCAAGGCGCAATGACCATTTTGTCGTTGGACTGTAGTCCCCCGCCTCCGCAATTAAGATCATACTTATTTACCAAGGTTCAAATGCTACATCGGTGGCATTGTGAATGTGATAGCGAAGCAAGCTTACCATGCGGTTACTTCAACGCCTGGCGGTCACTCAAAAGATGGCTCCGTTCCGCACTGGCACGACAACGAGCAGATCCTTATCATGGTACCGGGCATGTGTAAGCTCGCCATTGGCGGCAATATCTTCGACGCACATCCGGGCGATCTTCTTTTTCCCGCCGGCCCGCGCCATGGCGCGATCGGCACGGGACCGGAAGGCTGCGTCTATTACAAAATCTTCGCGCCCGCCCGTCCGGACCAACTGCCGGGTTGGATCGTACCGTTGGTCCTGCGCTATGACTGAAAGCTGAATTTAGGAGGATCTCATGGCCATCGGTCCTGACACCAAAGCTGTCTACACCATTGCCCCGACGCCGTTCGAGGCGGATGGTAAGATCGACTGGGACTCACTTGATTCGATGGTCGATTTCTACGAGCGCTGCGGCGTCGATGGAATGACAATCCTCGGCATCATGGGTGAGGCCCCGAAGCTCGACGCCGGCGAATCACTCGAGATCGTCAAGCGTATTCTGGCGCGCACCAGGCTGCCGGTCATCGTCGGCGTCTCCGCCCCTGGCTTCGCCGCCATGCGCAGCCTTGCGCGCGCCTCGATGGAGATTGGCGCGCAGGGCGTGATGATCGCACCGCCGCCGGCGCTGCGCACCGACGACCAGATCGTCACCTATTTTCGCAACGCATCCGAAGCGATCAGCGAGGATGTTCCTTTCGTCCTGCAGGACTATCCACTGACCCTCTCGGTCGTCATGACGCCGGCCGTCATCCGCCGCATCGTCACCGACAACCCGGCCTGCTTCATGCTCAAGCACGAGGACTGGCCAGGCCTGGAGAAGATCAGCGCGCTGCGCGGCTTCCAGAAAGAAGGCTCGCTGCGGCCGCTGTCCATCCTCACCGGCAATGGCGGCCTCTTTCTCGACTTCGAGATGGAGCGCGGTGCCGACGGCGCGATGACCGGCTATGCCTTCCCCGATATGCTGGTCGAAATGGTGAAACTGTCTGCCGCCGGCGAGCGCGACAAGGCGCACGATCTTTTCGACGCCCACCTGCCCTATCTGCGCTATGAGCAGCAACCAGGAGTGGGACTTGCGGTCCGCAAATATGCGATGATGAAGCGCGGCGCCATCGCGTCCGACGCCCAGCGCAAGCCGGGCAGTGCGTTGTCGGCGGCGGACAGACAAGAGGTCGACTATTTGCTTGCGCGGCTGGAAAGTCGCGTCCGCAAACAAGCCTCGATATAACGAACCAGCGGGCTATTTGCCGGGCGTTAACATCAATACATAGCCGCAGAGCGCATGCGTGAACAAGCGCATATTTTGCCGAGGGTTCCCGATGGTCCGCTTCGCGGCACAATTCGGTCTTTGAAGCGGCTGGCATGTGATGACGGGTCAAACCACGCGGTCGGTGCGCGGCATTCCGCGCCCAACCATCTGTAGGTTCGCGCAGTGTTTCGGTTTGCACACGCTTCCATCCATTGAAAACGGCGCCTTTGAACGTCAGGTCCATGGCGCAATCGTTGAGATATGGACAGAGAAAAGGGCGGCCGAAGCGACCATTGCTTTCAGATGTAGCCGATACGGCCTAGCAGGCTGACTCAGCGGGACGCGCTAGAATGTCGCGTACTTTTCACCGAGTCCGACAGGCTCCTGGCGAACCGCCTAACGGACGGCCGGGCTATTGGATGCCCGTAGACGGTCCGGGGCAATTTCGGTTGCGGCATCCCGTAAGCGATCATCGCGACCATGAACAACCCGCCGCCGGTGACAAGGCCGGTGAGGAGAGGGATATTCGCCTCCTGCATGAGAAACGGGATCGACACCGTTGCTGCGAAAGTAAGCCGCCCAGGCGTGACAATTTTGTTTGCCAGACTGAGCAGGACGCCGAAAACCACCCCGATGATGACGACGCCAATCATGCCGTACGCCGCCACTCCGTCGCTCGCCCCAAAAGCTTGAGTTGGCATTGAAGCCGCTACCTCCAGCGAGCCGCATGCCAACGACAAACCCCAGCGGCACCTTGTGGGGGTAGTCGACGAATAGGTTGACGATATTCGAATGCGACCAGTAGGTGAGAGGGCTATCTGAAAATACGTCAGCGTAAACACCTACCATCGCCCCCTGTAAGGCGAGAGTGCGCATGAAGATAGTGGAAACCACGTCAAAAGCCACTCCTGTCGGTTGATAGCCGGTGGCAATGAGTATCGCGGAAACAGTTATGCCCAGCGCCGCCGCTCCGAAGACGAGACGCGGAACCACTATGCGACCATCCTTGACGGCGAAGATGAAAAATCCGACCACCACGAACAACATTACCAACATCACCTTGCCAGCGAAGGCCATGAAGACGAGGACTTGACCCGCTACGGCTATAGGCAGCAACCATCTCCGGGACCGGTCGAACATGCCGACCGCCAGCAGGTAGGGGTTCATCGCGTTCGATAGCCATCCCGTGAGATACAAGGCAACTGCGCTTGGCGCAGCCGCAGCGAATAGCGCGCGCTGGGTATAAATACTACCGAGACTGGAGAAATTTAACATCCCTCCGAGCTCATAGACGTAAAGCGCCACAGCAACGAAATAGACGCCAAGAAAAAAGAACAGAAACCACTCTGCTTGAAACCGATGTATAACGTCACGTTGCTGGAGCACCAGGACTCTCGGTATGTAAATCATAAAAAAGAACGATACTGCCAACGAAATAATCAGGGCAGGAGCGCTAAAGGTTGCGTATCCTTGAACGGACACGCACGCACAGGATAGCCGGAATGAAGATAATCAGAAAAATTATCCAGCAAGCAAAGTCAGAGTATCGAGTGATCGATACTGGTAAGATACAGCCAAACAAGGATATTATACTATAGGCCAACAGTGCATTGTCGAAATCGTAGTTGTACCACAAGCCGAGATAGTAAAACGTCACCGATCCCCAAATGATATAGGCGTGGATGAAACAAACGACATAGACGGTCAGCCAGAAGAGAACCATTAATCTCTGATAGCTGATACTTCCCGGCTTTACGCGCTCCATTGCCCCCGCCCTCGAACGAGTGTCGGAACGAGTAGACGGTGTGAAACTTTGTCGGCAGCAGGGCGTTGCTGCGCTGGTATTTGTTCAGGGTCACCGACAGATCGTCCTCGCGGTTGCGGTAGTGCGGGTAGCCGGCCTTGTGATGCGCCCACAGCGCATCGTCGGCCGACTCGCAGATCGCGTTTCTTGCGCGCCAGGCCGCGATCATCGATCTTCAGCGAGGTGCGGACATGCGGCGTGCCCTCGTCGAGATGCACGATGGTGACCGGCACCCGGCGCTTGTAGTGGAAGTTGCCTTGCCGCTGTGTGAGGTATCTATCGGGATCGGTTCGGGTTCGATTTCGACCCATGCACGCACCTGCCAAAAAGCCTGCCGGGGCTTGGTATGTGGCGCGACCAGTGGCACAAAACGGTGGAATTTTGCAAGGCCGGATTTACCGAACCTTATTTTGTCGAGTGATTGCAATTCGATAATCATGATTTCGGAAGAAGTAATGGTGCGGTCGAGAAGACTCGAACTTCCACGGGTTGCCCCACAGCGACCTCAACGCTGCGCGTCTACCAATTCCGCCACGACCGCACGTGGTAGGAGCCGGAACGAACCGGCTCGCGGCGTGTAGCAAATCGTTTCCGGCGAAACAAGGGCGCGTCGCGCATTAATTGCCCGGGCTTCGGCATAACCCTCCAAAGGGCTGAAACGCGCTCGCAGCTGGACGTTTCAGCCGATTGCCGCCATATGTGAGGCGAATGCATGTCGCCCAAAAACATGCCCTCGGGTTTGAACCGAGGGTGCGCAGATTTTGGGACAATGACATGCATAAAACAAAAATCTAAAGCGCGCCCACGGGTTCCCTTCAAACGCGGCGCGCTTTAGCGAGACCCACCATGACAGAACGCAGCCAGATCGCCACGTCGTTCCTGCCCCAGCCCGGTTCGGCGCCGGTCGAATGGCGGATCGAACCCGGCCTCACCGCCTATCCGGATGCGCTTGCCGTGATGGAGGCGCGTGCCGAAGCGATCCGAAGCGGCGCCGCCGGCGAGATGGTCTGGCTGGTCGAGCACCCGCCGCTCTACACCGCCGGCACCAGCGCCCGCATCGAGGACCTGATCGAGCCCGACCGTTTCCCGGTTTTCGCAGCCGGGCGCGGCGGCGAATATACCTATCATGGGCCAGGCCAGCGGGTCGCTTATGTGATGCTCGACCTGAAGCGGCGGCGTGAGGATGTCCGCGCCTTCGTCGCGGCACTTGAACAATGGATCATCTGCACGCTCGCCGCCTTCGACGTGCGCGGCGAACGGCGCGAGAACCGCGTCGGCGTCTGGGTGGTGCGGCCGGATCGCCCCACCCTGCCCGACGGATCACTCGCCGAGGACAAGATCGCCGCGATCGGCATCAGGTTGAGGCGCTGGGTGAGCTTTCACGGCATCGCCATCAATGTCGAGCCCGATCTCAGCCACTTCAGCGGCATCGTGCCGTGCGGCGTGCAGGACCACGGCGTCACCAGCCTCGTCGACCTCGGCCTTCCCTTGCGAATGGCCGACCTCGATCTCGCGCTGAAATCTGCCTTCGAGGATGTCTTCGGACCCGCCGCAGCTCTGCTTGTCGAAACGGCCCGCAAGGCCGGCTGACAAAGCGGCGCTGAACCACCGATTTCCGACGCCGCCTCTCAACCCTGGAAGAAACGGGGCGCGCTGCCTCACATCGCTCCGATCCAGATCGCCATGGAAATGAGAAACGTGCTCATGCACACCAGTGACACGACATCCTGAACAAGACCGGTCATAACGCTCTCCTGTTTTCAGTATGTTAGCATTTTGTTCTAGTTTTGTTCGAATGTCAACGACCGCAGTCCACGCGTTCCGTGAAATTCGCGGCGCTCAGTTCGGCAGGGTTAAGCAAAGGTTGACAGGCGGATTTCCACCGCTTCCACGCTGGCTGCGAGTGGGAAATGACAAGACGGCACGCTGAGGATCAGCCCGTTAGGTGTGTCGAGATTCAGGTCAGGCCGCGCCGAGAACGGTGGGTTCCGAGAACCGGAACGGAGCGTACTTTTGGGTACGTGAGTACCGGAAGCGCAGGAAACCGCCGTTCGCAGGCCGGCATCACCTGAATCTCGATGCAGCTAAAGCGGAACAACCTTGCCGTCGGCCAGCGTGACGCGACGGTCCATGCGCGAGGCAAGCTCGTGATTGTGGGTGGCGATCAGTGCCGCCAAGCCCGACTGCCGGACCAGCGCGCCCAGTGCCTCGAACACATAGGAGGCGGTGACCGGGTCGAGGTTGCCGGTCGGCTCGTCGGCCAGCAGCACCAGCGGCGCATTGGCGACGGCGCGCGCGATGGCGACGCGCTGCTGCTCGCCGCCGGACAGTTCGGACGGCCGGTGCTGCGCTCGCTTGCCGATCTGCATGTAGTCGAGCAGTTGCGCCGACCGCTCGGCAGCCTCCTTGCGCGTCAGCCCTTTTATCAGTTGCGGCATCATGATGTTTTCCAGCGCCGTGAACTCCGGCAGCAGGTGATGGAACTGATAGACGAAGCCGACATCGTTGCGGCGGATCGCCGTGCGCTCGTCGTCGGAAAGCCGCCCGCAGGCTCGGCCGGCCAGAATGACATCGCCGGCGTCCGGCCGCTCCAGCAGTCCGGCGGTGTGCAACAGCGTCGATTTGCCGGTGCCCGAAGGCGCCACCAGCGCCACGATCTCACCGCGCTTCAACGAAAAATCGGCGCCGTTGAGGATGGTCAGCTTGCGCGGCCCCTGGACATAATGCCGCTCGACGCTCTTCAGCTCGATAATGGCCTCGGCCATCATTCGTACCTCAGCGCTTCGACCGGATCGAGCCTGGCCGCGCGCCATGCCGGAAACAGCGTCGCCAGGAACGACAGCACCAGCGCCATCAGCACCACCGAGATCGTCTCGCTGGCGTCCATGCGGGCAGGCAACTGGCTCAGGAAGTAGAGCTCGGGATTGAACAGCCTTTCGCCGGCCAGCCAGGAGAAGAACTGGCGGATGCGCTCGACGTTCAGGCAGATAATGACACCGAGGAGGACGCCGGCGATGGTGCCCACCACGCCGATCGCCGCGCCCGTCATCAGGAAGATGCGGAGGATCGCGCCGCGCGTGGCGCCCATGGTGCGAAGGATGGCGATATCGTGGCCCTTGTCCTTCACCAGCATGATCAGCCCCGAAATGATGTTGAGCGCCGCCACCAGCACGATCAGCGTCAGGATCATGAACATGACGTTGCGCTCCACTTGCAGCGCATCGAAGAATGTCCGGTTGCGTTCTCGCCAGTCGACCATGCTGATCGGCCGCTGTGACGCCTCCTCGACCTTCGGTTTCAGCGCGTCGACATTGTCGGGATTGTCGACATAGATCTCGATCGCCTGAGCCCGGCCATCCATGTTGAAATAGAGCTGCGCTTCCGAAAACGGCATGTAGACGATGGAGCTGTCATATTCCGACATGCCGACCTCGAAGATCGCCGTGACCGGATAGCCCTTCATGCGCGGGGTCGTGCCGAGCGGCGTCACATCGCCGTCGGGCGCGATCAGCGTGATCGTGTCGCCGAGCACAAGGCCGAGATTGTCGGCCATGCGGCTGCCAATGGCGACGCCCTCGCCTGTGTCGAAGCCGGCGATCGAGCCCTGCTTGATATTGTTGGCGACAATTGAAATCTTGCCCAGATCCTCGCCGCGTATGCCGCGCACCAGCGCCCCCGACCCGCCGCCGATATTGCCTTGCGCCAGGACCTGCCCGTCGATCAGCGGAATGGCGTATTGGACGCCAGGCACGCCATTGATGCGGCCGGCGACCTGCGCATAGTCCTCCAGCGGCATGTCGAGCGGCTGCACGATCAGATGGCCGTTGACGCCGAGGATGCGCGTCAGGAGCTCGGCGCGAAAGCCGTTCATGACAGCCATCACCACGATCAGCGTGGCGACGCCCAGCATGATGCCGAGGAAGGAAATCGATGCGATGACGGAGATCACCGTCTCCTTGCGGCGCGAGCGCAGATAGCGCCACGCGACCATACGTTCGAACACGGAAAAAGCTCCGGCGGCCGGGGATTTTGCTACTGCCGCTTCGCTCATGCGGCAGAACCGAAGCGTTTCTTCACGTCCGCAATCGGCAGCGTCTCACGCTCGCCGGTCCTGCGATTCTTGATCTCGACCTCGCCGGCGGCCACGCCGCGCGGCCCGACGATCACCTGCCACGGCAATCCGATCAGGTCGGCGGTGGCGAACTTGCCGCCCGGCCGCTGATCGGTATCGTCGTAGAGCACGTCCTTGCCGACGGCGACAAACGCCGCATAGAGTTCATCGCACACGCGGTCGCAGTCGGCGTCGCCAGCCTTCATATTGATCAGGCCGATGTCGAAAGGCGCCACCGCCTCCGGCCAGATGATGCCGTTATCGTCATGGCTGGCCTCGATGATCGCCGCGACCAGCCGCGTCGGGCCGATGCCGTAGGAACCTCCGGAGGCAAAATGATCCTTGCCGTCGGGTCCGGTCACCTTGGCGCCCATCGCCTTCGAATATTTGTCGCCGAAATGGAAGATGTGGCCGACCTCAATGCCGCGCGCCGAGACTCGGTCGCTTGCCGCAACCTTCTCCCACGCCGCCTCGTCGTGCATCTCGTCGGTTGCGGCATAGGGCGTCGTCCATTTCTTGACGATGTCGCCAATCTCGGCATCGTCGGAGAAGTCGGTGTCCGCCCCCGGCACTTCGAGCGCGAGATAGTCGCGGTGGCAATAGACCTGGCTCTCGCCGGTATCGGCCAGGATGATGAATTCGTGACTGAGGTCGCCGCCGATCGGCCCGGTGTCGGCGCGCATCGGGATTGCCTGCAGCCCCATGCGTGTGAACGTCCTGAGGTAGGACACGAACATCCTGTTATAGGCCGCCTTGGCGCCTGCAAAATCGAGATCGAAGGAATAGGCGTCCTTCATCAGGAACTCTCTGCTGCGCATGACGCCGAAGCGCGGCCGCACCTCGTCGCGGAATTTCCACTGGATGTGATAGAGATTGAGCGGCAGATCCTTATAGGATTTCACATAGGCGCGGAAAATCTCGGTGACCACCTCCTCGTTGGTCGGCCCATAGAGCATGTCCCGATCCTGCCGGTCCTTGATGCGCAGCATCTCCTTGCCATAGTCGTCATAGCGGCCGCTTTCGCGCCACAGCTCGGCGGACTGGATGGTCGGCATCAGGATCTCGAGCGCGCCGGCCCGGTCCTGCTCCTCGCGAACGATCCGGCAGACCTTGTCCAGCACCCTCTTGCCGAGCGGCAGCCAGGAAAAACTGCCTTGCCCCTGCTGGCGGATCATGCCGGCGCGCAGCATCAGCCGGTGCGAGACGATTTCGGCCTCGCGCGGATTTTCTTTAAGGATAGGCAGGAAATAGCGCGACAAACGCATGGACTGGTCCGTGAGAGAGAGGATTGCCGCACCGGAATCGGCGCAGCGCTGGCTTGCTTGCCCCGGCTTCATAGCCATTTCATGACGGAATGGAAACCCGCTCCCTCCTGGGCGCCAGATGGGCGCCCACTGGGCGTCGCAAAGGCGCCGCAGTGCCGCGTTCGCCTTGCTGGTCGTTTCGCAAGCAACGCCTGCCATACTATTGTGCAGTGCAGCACGAGATTGCTTATTTCCGGGCAAAATTCTGCGTGACATTTTCACCCGGCTTGGTCTAATGTGCGCCGATAACCGAGAGGGCGGAAAGAAATCTGCTCTCCTACGCGGTCAAAGTCTTGGGAGGATGCGATCTAGGCGCGGTTACTCGCTGCCGCCGGATACCGGAAACAGATCGGACGCGTTTAAATTGCAAGGCCTCGTGCCTTGCATTTTTTTTGTGCAATCATTTGGTTAGCACGACAAATTGCCAAATCACTTACGCAACGTCAGCACAGCGGGTTCGAAAATAACCGCATCGGTTCTTCCGGCCTGGAATTGCTCTAGTTTTCGGGACTCTGGGTGAAATCCGGCACGATGTGCGGGATGTCGTCGATGCCGAGGCCGAGCCCCCTCGTAATGCCATAAAAGATGCCAAGCAGAACCAGCGTGACGATCGTCGTCCGCAGCACCGCGCGCAGCATATGCGGTCCGCGCGGCGCGCTGGATACCGTGCCCAGCGTCACGTCCTCATCCTCGTCCTGCGTCCTCAGGCTGAACGGCAGGATGGCGAACAGCACCACCCACCATGTGATGAAGAACAGGGCGAGAAATGAAACCCAGCTCATGCTTGCTCCAGTTCGACCAGCGTGCCGAAGAAATCCTTGGGATGCAGGAACAGCACCGGCTTGCCGTGCGCGCCGGTCTTCGGGTTGCCGTCGCCCAGGACGCGGGCGCCGCTGGCCTTGAGGTGATCACGCGCGGCAAGAATGTCGTCGACCTCATAGCACAGATGATGCATGCCACCCGAGGGGTTCTTCTCGAGGAATGCCGCGATCGGCGAGCCCTCACCAAGCGGCTCCAGCAATTCGATCTTGGTATTGCCGACATCGACGAACACCACCGTCACGCCATGCTCCGGCAGCGCCTGCGGCGCGCTCAACCGAGCGCCGAGCGTGTCGCGATAAGCCGCTGTCGCCGCGGCCAAATCCGGCACGGCAAGCGCGACATGGTTAAGGCGTCCAAGCATAGGTTTTCCTCAGGGCAGTAAGGCAATAGGGCAGTATGGGAGTAGGGAAAAACTACTTTCTCCCCCTACTGCCGTACTGCCCTACTCCCTATTCCCTTACCTTGTGACGAACACCGTCACCAGCGGCTTCTTGCCCCAGGCTTCATTGGCGGCGCCGCGGACGGCGCGGCGCACTGCCTCCTGCATGAGGTCGAGGTCTTTTCGGCGCTGACGGGGGATGGAGTCCACGGCGCCGATTGCCGCATCGATCATCAGGTCTTCCAGGCTCTCGCCGCGGGCATCGGCCTCGGCGACGCCGATAGCGACCAGATCGGGATCGCCGGCGAGCTCATATCTGTCGTCGAGCACGACATTGACCGCGACATGGCCGGCGAAAGACAGCTTGCGCCGGTCGCGAATGCCCATCGCCTGGTCGGTGCCGATCAGCCTGCCGTCCTTGTAGATGCGGCCGAACGGCACCTGGTCGATGATCGTCGCCGCACCGGGATAGAGCCTCAGCATGTCGCCGTCGCGGACCTGCGCCACTTGGCCGATTCCGGACACCGACATAAGCGATCCCTGCGCCACCAGATGCGCCGCCTCGCCATGCACGGGAACGCCGATCTGCGGGCGCACCCATTCATACATCTGGCGCAGCTCGCTGCGGCGCGGATGGCCGGAGACATGCACCAGCGCATCACCGTCCTCGATGATCTTGATGCCGAGATCGATCAGACGGTTCTTGATCTCGAGGATACCCTTCTCGTTGCCGGGAATGGTGCGCGAGGAAAACACCACCGTGTCGCCTGCCGTCAGCGACACCGATTTCATCTCCTCGCGCGACAGTTTCGCCAGTGCCGCAAGCGGCTCGCCCTGGCTGCCGGTGCAGATGATGACGAGGTTTTCGCGCGGGATGAAGCCAAAGTCCTCCTCGGCGATGAATTCGGGCAGCCCATCCATGTAACCGAGCTCGCCGGCAACATCGATGACGCGCTTCAGCGAGCGGCCGAGCACCAGGCACTGCCGGCCGGCATCGCGTGCCGCCTTGGCAATGGAGACGATGCGTCCGACATTGGAGGAAAAGGTGGTGACCGCAACGCGGCCCTTGGCGCTTTGGATGACGCCCTTGAGGCCCTCGCCAACCGCGACTTCCGACGGCGACACCCCTTCCCGCAGCGCATTGGTGGAATCGCAGATCAGCGCCAGCACGCCCTTGTCGCCATAGGCGCGGAACCGCGCTTCGTCGGTCAGCGGCCCGATCGTCGGCGCCGGATCGATCTTCCAGTCGCCGGTGTGGATGACGGTGCCGGCCGGCGAGGTGATCGCAAGCGACATCGGTTCAGGGATCGAGTGCGCGACCGGGATGGCCTCGATCTCGAACGGGCCGACGCTGAATTTTTCGCCGGCGCGGTAGATCGTCACCGGGATCTTTGGTGCGCCCTGCTCGCCCTGCCGCTTGGCTTCCAGCAATCCAGCGCCGAACGGCGTCATCCAGACCGGCGCCTTGAGCTTCGGCCATGTGTCGAGCAGCGCGCCGTAATGGTCCTCATGCGCGTGCGTGATGACGATGCCGCGCAAATTGGCGACGTTCTCCTCCATGAAGCGCGTGTCGGGCAGCACCAGGTCGACGCCGGGCAGGCTGGCATCGGGAAAGGTCACACCGACATCGACGACGATCCATTCGCGCGCATTGGCCGGCCCGTAGCCATAGAGGGCGAAGTTCATGCCGATCTCGCCAACGCCGCCAAGCGGCACGAAGACGAGTTCGGCGTTTTCCGCTGTCGCCATGATAATTCCTTTCCTGGCCGGTCAACCCCAGCCCATCAATATTTGGGGCCCGTCAAAACCTCGAGCCAATCAAGCCTGAGCCCGTCAAAAACCTTGGCCTGTCAAAAACCTTGGCCTGTTAAAACCTTGGCCTGTCAAACTTGGGCCGACGCGACCGCACCGAAATGCACGTCGCCGGCGGCGATCGTCAGAACCGAACCTTCATCGTCGCGGATCACGAAACGGCAGTCCTCGTCAATGGTCTCGAACGTGCCGCGCACCACATTACCGTCAATTCTGACAGCAACCTGCCCGCCAAGCCCTGCCGCGCGCGCTAGCCAGCGCCGCCTGACGGCGGACAGCCCGCGGCCATCGTTCCACAGCCGCGCATTCTCGCTCCAGGCATCCGACAGCGCCAGAAACAATGTCTCGGCATCGCAAGCAGTGCCCAGCGCGCTAAGCGATGTCGCGGGATAAGGCAAATCTTTGGGGTATGCCACAACATTGACACCGATGCCCACCGCCACCGCAAAGCGATCGCCTTCGAGTATCGCCGATTCCAGCAGGATGCCGGCAAGCTTGGCGCCGGAGGCGAGCACATCGTTCGGCCATTTCAGCTCGAAACGGTTTTTTCCATCGATGCCGCCGTCGAGGCCGATCGCGATCCTCACCTTCGGCACGACGGCGTCGAGCGCATCGGCCAGCGCCAGCCCGGCGACGAAGCCGAGCGTCGCGGCCAGGCGAAGCTCGGCATTGGTGACCACCAGCAGCGTCGCCGCCAGATTGCCCTCGGGCGTCGCCCAGACCCTGCCGCGCCGGCCGCGCCCGCTTTCCTGCTTTTTCGAAACGACCCAGAGCTTGCCCGGATCCCCCGCCCGCGCATGGTCGAGCGCCAGCGCATTGGTGGAACCGACCGTGTCATGTGCCTCGAGCCGGAACCCTTCCGAGGCCGCTGTTGGAGCCAGCCGAAATGCCATCCCGTCAGAAGAATGTCTTGGCGGCGGCTTCGGCATAGGTGCCGATCGGCCCGCCGATCAGCACATAGAACAGCACGAAGGCGCCGCAGACGCCAAGCACGACGCGAAGCTCGGTCGCCATCGGCACGAAGCCGCCGACCGGTTCGTCGAACCACATGATCTTGATGATCCGCAGATAATAATAGGCGCCCACCACAGAGGCCAGCACGCCGATGATCGCCAGCGCGTAGAGGTTGGCGTTGATGGCGGCAAGGAACACGTACCACTTCCCCCAGAAGCCGGCGAGCGGCGGAATGCCGGCCAGCGAGAACATCAGGATGGTCAGGATCGTCGCCATGATGGGATTGGTCGACGACAGGCCGGCGACATCGCCGATCTGCTCGACATTGCCCTCCTTGCGCCGCATGGCGAGGATGAAGGCGAAGGTGCCGAGCGTCATCACCAGATAGATCAGCATGTAGATGGCAACGCCGCGCACGCCGGCCTGGCTGTTGGCGGCGAGGCCGACCAGGGCGTAGCCCATATGGCCGATCGAGGAATAGGCCATCAGCCGCTTGATGTTGGTCTGGCCGATCGCCGCGAAGGCGCCAAGCAGCATCGAGGCAATCGAGATGAAGACGATGATCTGCTGCCAGTCGGCCGCGATCGGCTTGAAGGCGTCCATGGTGACGCGCACGATCAGCGCCATCGCCGCCATCTTCGGCGCCGCCGCGAGGAAGGCCGTCACCGGCGTCGGCGCGCCTTCATAGACGTCGGGCGTCCACATGTGGAACGGCACCGCCGATATCTTGAAGGCGAGGCCTGCCAGCACGAAGACCAGGCCGAAGACCAGGCCAAGCTGCCGCTCGCCGCCGCCAAGTGCTGCGGCGATCTCCTGGAAACCGGTGTTGCCGGTGTAGCCGTATACGAGGCTGATGCCGTAAAGCAGCATGCCCGACGACAGCGCGCCGAGGACGAAATACTTCAACCCAGCCTCGGTCGAGCGCAGATTGTCCCGGTTGATCGCCGCCAGCACGTAGATTGCCAACGACTGCAGTTCGAGGCCGAGATAAAGCCCGATCATGCCGTTGGCCGAGATCATCAGCATCATGCCGAGCGTGCACAGCAGGATCAGCACCGGATACTCGAACTTGTCGAAATGCTCCGCCTTGGCGAAGCGCATCGACATGACCAGCGTCACCGCCGACCCGATCAGCGCCAGCACCTTCATGAAGCGGGCGAAGGGATCCTGGACGAAGGCTTCGCCGTAAGCGTTGCCCTGCCCGGTGGAAAGGATCGTCCAGACGCCGGCAACCACCAGGACGGCGACGGCAAGGCCGCTGACCGTGGTGGTGGTGTTGGCGCGCGAATAGGCGCCGAGCATCAGCAGCGCCAGGGCGCCGACGGCGAGGATCAGCTCTGGCGTCGACAGCGACAGGCTGGAGAGAAGGTCCGGCGTCATGGTTCGCAAACCCCTCGGGTCAGTTCGCCGCCGCGGTCTGCGCGGTGTCGATGGATGCGGTGACATTGGTGACGAGCGCCTTGACCGAAGCGGCGGTCGCGTCGAAGACCGGCGCCGGGTAGACGCCGAAGAAGATGACCAGCACGGCCAGCGGATAGATGATCGCCTTCTCGCGCGTCGACAGGTCGAGCAGGCCTTTCAGGCTGTCCTTGGTCAGCGCGCCGAAGATCACCCGGCGATACAGCCAGAGCGCATAGGCCGCCGACAGGATAACGCCGGTGGCGGCGAAGAACGCCACCCAGGTGTTGACCCGGAACACGCCGAGCATAGTCAGGAACTCGCCGACGAAGCCGCTGGTGCCGGGCAGGCCGACATTGGCCATGGTGAAGATCATGAACACGGTGGCGTATTTCGGCATGTTGTTGACCAGCCCGCCATAGGCGTCGATGTCGCGCGTGTGCATGCGGTCGTAGATGACGCCGACGCAGAGGAACAGCGCGCCGGAGACCAGGCCGTGCGACAGCATCTGGAAGATCGCCCCCTGGACGCCTTCCTGGTTCATCGCGAAGATGCCCATGGTGACGAAGCCCATGTGGGCGACCGACGAGTAGGCGATCAGCTTCTTCATGTCCTCCTGCATCAGCGCCACCAGCGAGGTGTAGATGATGGCGACGACGGACAGCGCGAAGACCAGCGGCGCAAACATCTCCGAGGCAATCGGAAACATCGGCAAGGAGAAGCGCAGGAAGCCATATCCGCCCATCTTCAGCAGGATGGCGGCCAGGATGACCGAACCGGCCGTCGGCGCCTCGACATGGGCATCCGGCAGCCAGGTGTGCACCGGCCACATCGGCATCTTCACGGCGAAGGAGGCGAAGAAGGCGAGCCATAGCCAGGTCTGCATCGTGGCCGGGAAGTTGTGCGTCAGGAGCGTCGGGATGTCGGTGGTGCCGGACTGGAAGAACATCGCCATGATGGCGAGCAGCATCAGCACCGAGCCGGCCAGCGTATAGAGGAAGAACTTGAACGAGGCGTAGACGCGCCGCTTGCCGCCCCACACGCCGATGATGATGAACATCGGGATCAGGCCGGCTTCGAAGAAGACGTAGAACAAGACGATGTCGAGCGCGCAGAACACGCCGATCATCAGCGTCTCCAGCAGCAGGAAGGCGATCATGTAGGCCTTGACGCGCTTCTCGATCGATTCCCACGAAGCCAGGATGCAGAGCGGCATCAGGAAGGTGGTCAGGATGACGAACAGCATGGAGATGCCGTCGACGCCCATATGGTAGGAGATGCCGGAATCCAGCCAGGCAAACTTCTCGACGAACTGGAAGCCAGCCTCCGCATTGTCGAAGCCGGTCCAGATGAACAGCGAGATGATGAAGGTGATACCAGTCGTCCACAACGCAATGGCGCGGATGTTGCGGCGGGCATTCTCGCTGTCGTCATTGATCAGCAGAATGAACAGCACACCAACCAGCGGCAGGAAGGTGACCAGCGAGAGGATCGGCCAGGCGGTCATCAGAGCATCATCCAGGTGACGAATGCGGCAACGCCGATCAGCATGGCGAAGGCATAGTGATAGAGATAGCCGGTCTGCAGTTTGACGACCCGGTTGGTGACGTCGACGACGCGCGCCGAGACCCCGTCAGGACCAAGTCCGTCGATCACGGTGCCGTCGCCGGTCTTCCACAGAAAGTGGCCGAGGCGTTTTGCCGGCCGCACGAACAGCAAGTCGAAGAGCTCGTCGAAATACCACTTGTTGAGCAGGAAGGCGTACAGCCCGCGATGCTGCGCCGCGAGATTCACAGGCATTTCCGGCGCGCGGATGTAGAATTGCCAGGCAATCGCAAAGCCGATCAGCATGGCGACGAACGGCGACAGCTTCACCCAAAACGGCACTTCGTGGATGTCATGCAGGATGTGGTTCTCCGGCAGCGTGAACAGCGACGCCTTCCAGAACTCGGCATAGCCCTCGCCGATGAAGGCGCCATGGAAGATCACGCCGGCCAACAGCGCGCCCGCCGCCAGGATGTACAGCGGCACCAGCATGACCGGCGGCGATTCATGGACGTGGTGCATGACCTCGTGGCTCGCCCGCGGCTGGCCGTGGAAGGTCATGAAGATCAGCCGCCACGAATAGAAGCTGGTGAAGCAGGCGGCGACGACCAGCAGCACGAAGGCAAGGCCGGCGACCGGATTGTGCGCGGCAAAGGCGCTTTCGATGATCGCGTCCTTGGAGAAGAAGCCG
Source organism: Mesorhizobium escarrei (assembly GCF_935825525.1). Classification (GTDB taxonomy): domain Bacteria; phylum Pseudomonadota; class Alphaproteobacteria; order Rhizobiales; family Rhizobiaceae; genus Mesorhizobium; species Mesorhizobium escarrei. The sequence continues at coordinate 283,826 of NZ_CAKXZT010000168.1, read as the reverse complement.
GCGGTGCCGATGACCGTCACCGGAATACCGACGCCGGTCAGCGCCAGCGTGCCGATCACCATCATCCAGTAGGTCTTCGGAATGAGCGTTCTGAGGCCCCCCATCCTGCGCATGTCCTGTTCATCCGAGACGGCGTGGATCACCGAGCCGGAGCCGAGGAACAGCAGCGCCTTGAAGAAGGCATGCGTGAACAGATGGAAGATCGCCGCGCCATAGGCGCCGACGCCGAGCGCCACGAACATGTAGCCGAGCTGCGAGCAGGTCGAATAGGCGATGACGCGCTTGATGTCGTTCTGGACAAGGCCGACGGTCGCCGCGAAGAAGGCGGTGAAGGCGCCGATGAAGGTGACCACGATCAGCGCCGAATGCGAAAGTTCGAACAGCGGCGACAGCCGCGCCAGCATGAACACGCCGGCCGTCACCATGGTGGCGGCATGGATGAGCGCCGAGACCGGCGTCGGGCCTTCCATGGCGTCCGGCAGCCAGGTGTGCAGCGGCACCTGGGCCGACTTGCCCATGGCGCCCATGAACAGCAAGAGGCAGACGACGGTCATCGCAGCCTGCTTGTCGAGCGCATAGCCGAGGAAGGTCAGCACGGCAGCGCCCTCGGAGCCGCCTTCGGCCGGAATGAACGTCGCCGCATTGGCGAAGATGGTGCCGAGATTGACCGAGCCGAACAGCACGAACACGCCGAAGATGCCGAGCGCGAAACCGAAATCGCCGACGCGGTTGACGACGAAGGCCTTGATCGCGGCGGCATTGGCCGACGGTTTCTTGTACCAGAAGCCGATCAGCAAATAGGAGGCGAGGCCGACGCCTTCCCAGCCGAAGAACATCTGCACGAGGTTGTCAGCCGTCACCAGCATCAGCATGGCGAAGGTGAACAGTGACAGATAGGCGAAGAAGCGCGGCCGATTCGGGTCGTGATGCATGTAGCCGATCGAGTAGATGTGGACCAGCGCCGACACCGTGTTGACGACGACCAGCATCACCACCGTCAGCGTGTCGATGCGCAGCGCCCATGCCGCCTCCAACCCGCCCGACTGGATCCAGCGCAGCACCGGCACGGTGAACACCTCGCCTTCGCCGAAACCGACGGCGAAGAAGGCGACCCACGACAGCACGGCTGATATCACCAGCAAGCCGGAGGTGATGTATTCGGACGCCTTGGCGCCGAGCGACGTGCCGAACAGGCCGACGATCAGGAAGCCGAGCAGAGGAAGGAAGACGATGGCCTGATACATGGTGGTTTCCGTCAACCCTTCATCATGTTCACGTCTTCGACCGCGATCGAGCCGCGGTTGCGGAAGAAGACGACGAGAATGGCGAGGCCGATCGCCGCTTCAGCCGCTGCGACCGTCAGCACGAACAGCGCAAACACCTGTCCGACGAGATCACCGAGTGCTGCCGAGAAGGCGACGAAATTGATGTTGACCGCGAGCAGGATCAGCTCGATCGACATCAGGATGACGATGATGTTCCTGCGGTTGAGAAAAATGCCGAACACGCCGAGCGTGAACAGGATCGCCGATACGGTCAGATAGTGTGCGATGCCGACGACCATCTCAGATTCCTTCGCCCGTCTTGACCTTGCGGATTTCCATTCCCGTTGCCGGCGTGCGGCCGACCTGGGCGGCGATTGACTGCCGCTTGATGCCCGGCTTGTGGCGCAGCGTCAGCACGATGGCGCCGATCATGGCGACCAGCAGCACCAGGCCCGCAATCTGGAAGTAGTAGAGGTAGTCGGTGTAGAGGATGTCGCCGAGCGCTGCCGTGTTCGAGCGCGCGGCAAGGTCCGGAATGGGTTTTGCAACCGTCGCCGCCAGTTGCGGCGCGAACGTATAGCCGCCGAGCACGACGATCAGCTCAGCCGCCAGGATCAGCCCGACCAGCGCGCCGATCGGCGCGTATTGCAGGGCGCCTTCCTTCATTTCGGCGAAATCGACGTCGAGCATCATGACGACGAACAGGAACAGCACCATGACGGCGCCGACATAGACGACGAGCAGGATCATCGCCAGGAACTCGGCGCCGGTCAGCATAAACAGGCCTGCGGCGTTGAAGAAGGTCAGGATCAGGAACAGCACCGAATGCACGGGATTGCGCGCCGAAATGACCATGAACGCCGACGCCACCGCGACAAAGGCGAAGAGGTAGAAAAAGGCCGCCTCTAGTCCATTCAGCATGGGTTCCCCCTAGTTCCTGTCCAAACAGGACGTTCGTCCTGTTTGATGTGTGGCTTCGTTCCGCCTCCGGTGCCGAAGCCGCGTTGTCCATAAACGAGGCCTCTCGCCCCGTCCATGCGTCATTCCGTTTCCTTCTCCCCGTTTACGGGGAGAAGGTGGCCAGAAGGGCCGGATGAGGGGCAGGGCTGAATTTTGCGACGTTGGCCCCTCTCATCTGCCTGCCGGCATCTTCTCCCCGTGAACGGGGAGAAGAAAGCTGTCCTATCGGTACGGCGCGTCCAGCGAGATGTTGCGCGCCAGTTCGCGCTCCCAGCGGTCGCCATTGGCCAAGAGCTTGTCCTTGTCATAATAAAGTTCCTCGCGCGTCTCGGTCGCGAATTCGAAATTCGGCCCTTCGACGATGGCGTCAACCGGGCAGGCTTCCTGGCAGAAGCCGCAATAGATGCACTTCACCATATCGATGTCGTAGCGCACCGTGCGGCGGGTGCCGTCGTTGCGGCGCGGGCCGGCCTCGATAGTGATGGCCTGCGCCGGGCAGATCGCCTCGCACAGTTTGCAGGCGATGCAGCGCTCCTCGCCATTCGGATAGCGGCGCAGCGCATGCTCGCCGCGAAAGCGCGGGCTGGTCGGCCCCTTTTCGTGCGGATAGTTGATCGTCTCCTTCGGCGCGAAGAACTGGCGCATCGACAGGAAGAACGCACTGACGAAATCCTGCAGCAGCAGCGACTTTGCGGCTTGAGCTAGCGCTGACATCATCATTCTCCAGCAAACAGCGGGACCACGAACCAGCCCACGATCGGCAGCAGCACGAACTGGCTGAGGCCGGTTATGTTCAAAACGCGTTTCGTCTCATCGAGTTCAACGCGCGAGGCAAGCAACCTGAGCAGCGCGAAATCTGCCGCCGCAACCACCCCGCCCACCAAAGCGCCGATCAAGTTCGCGTTCATGACCGCTCCCTCATCGCTCGCTGCCTTTCCGTAGACGTGCCGATCGAAACTCCACGGCGGCGCGTGTGAGCTGACTCGCGCGGCAAGCTATCCGCTTGGACCATCACGCAAACCCCGTGATCTTGAGGAACGCGGCGACAATCACCACCATCGCCAGCGAGATCGGCAGGAAGACCTTCCAGCCGAGCCGCATCAGCTGGTCGTAGCGGTAGCGCGGCACGAAGGCCTTCACCATCGAGATCATGAAGAACACCAGGCAGACCTTGAGCACGAACCAGATCAGCCCCGGCACCCAGGTGAAAGGAGCGAAGTCGAAGGGCGGCAGCCAGCCGCCGAGGAACAGGATGGTGGCCAGCGCGCACATCAGCACGACGGCGACATATTCGCCGAGGAAGAACAGCAGGAACGGTGTCGACGAATATTCGACCATGTGGCCGGCGACGAGTTCCGATTCGGCTTCCACAAGGTCGAAGGGCGGGCGGTTCGTTTCGGCCAGCGCCGAGATGAAGAAGATGACGAACATCGGGAACAGCGACAGCCAATGCCAGTCGAGGAAGGTGTTGGGCAGGCCGACCCGGGTGCCCAGCCCGTCCTGCTGCGACAGCACGATGTCGGACAGGTTGAGCGAGCCGACGCAAAGCAGCACTGTGACGATGACGAAACCGATCGAGACCTCGTAGGACACCATCTGCGCCGCCGAGCGCAGCGCGCCGAGGAACGGATATTTCGAGTTGGACGCCCAGCCGCCCATGATCACGCCATAGACCTCGAGCGAGGAGATGGCGAAGACGTAAAGGATGCCGACATTGACGTTGGCGATCGCCCAGCCCTCACTGACCGGGATGACAGCCCAGGCGGAGATCGCCAGAACCGCCGAAACCAAAGGCGCCAGCAGAAAAACGCCCTTGTTGGCGCCGGATGGAATCACCGGTTCCTTGAACACGAACTTCAGAAGGTCGGCGAAAGCCTGCAGCGTGCCCCAGGGGCCGACGACGTTCGGGCCGCGGCGCAGCTGCACCGCCGCCCAGATCTTGCGGTCCGCGTACAGGATGTAGGCGACGAAGATCAACAGCACGACGATCAGCACGACCGACTTCAACAGGATGAGCAGCGCCGGCAGCACGTAGAAGGAGAAGAAGGTGTCCATGCTATTCCGCCGCCTGCTGAAAACCGTTTTTCGCCAGCGCCGAGCACTCCGCCATCACCGCGGAGGCCCGCGCGATCGGGTTGGTCAGGTAGAAATCCTTGACCGGCGAGGTGAAGCTGCCCTTGTCCAGCTGCCCGCCGAGTTTCGCCACCTCAGCGATATCGTCAGCATTGCCGGCCGCCACCTGGTCGATGCGGGCAAGATGCGGGTATTCGCCATAGAGTTTTGCGCGCAGCTGCGGCAGCGAATCGAACGGCAATCTCTTGCCCAGCACATCCGACAGCGCCCGCAGGATCGCCCAGTCCTCGCGTGCATCGCCCGGCGCGAAGCCGGCACGGTTGGCCTGCTGCACCCGGCCCTCGGTGTTGACGTAGGTGCCCGATTTTTCGGTATAGGCGGCACCCGGCAGGATGACGTCGGCGCGGTGCGCGCCGTGGTCGCCATGCGTGCCGATATAGATGACGAAGGCGTCGCCGGTCCTGGCCATGTCGATCTCGTCGGCGCCGAGCAGGAACAAAACGTCCATATCGCCCAGCATGCCGGCGACGCTCTTTCCGCCCTCGCCCGGCACGAAGCCGACATCGAGACCGCCGACACGCGCCGCAGCAGTGTGCAGCACGGCAAACCCGTTCCAGTCGGCTCTCGCGGCATTGACGGCCAGGCTGAGCTTCGCCGCCTGGCCGAGCACGGCCGCGCCGTCCGAGCGCGACAGCGCGCCCTGACCGACGATAACAAGCGGCCGCGCGGCCTCCTTCAGCACCTGGAAGAACTTGCCGTTGCCGTCGGCCAATTCCTTCAGCGATTCCGTTCCGGCGCCGAGCTGCTCATAGTCGTAGCGCGTATCGCCGACCTCGCCGATGACGCCGACCGGCAGGTTGCCGACCCGCCAGCGCTTGCGGATGCGGGCGTTGAGCAGGGACGCCTCGAAGCGCGGATTGGCGCCGATGATCAGCACCGCGTCGGCCTGCTCGATGCCCTCGATGGTCGGGTTGAAGATATAGCTTGCCCGGCCGAGCGACGGATCGAGCGCGGCGCCATCCTGGCGGCAGTCGGTATTCTTCGAGCCGAGCGAGGCCATCAGCAGCTTCAGCGCATAGATCTCCTCGACGGCGGCGAGATCACCTGATATGGCGCCGATCTTGTCGGGCGCGGTGCTCGACACCGCGTCCTTGATCGCGGAAAAAGCCTCGGCCCAGTCTGCCGGGACCAGCTTGCCGTTCTTGCGGACATATGGCCGGTCGAGGCGCTGGGTGCGCAAGCCGTCCCAGATGAAGCGGGTCTTGTCGGAAATCCACTCCTCGTTCACCGCCTCGTTGGTGCGCGGCAGGATGCGCATCACCTCGCGGCCTCTGGAATCGACGCGGATCGCCGAGCCGACGGCGTCCATAACATCGATGGATTCGGTCTTGGTCAGTTCCCACGGCCGCGCCTGGAAGGCGTAGGGCCTGGAGGTCAGCGCGCCGACCGGGCAAAGGTCGATGACGTTGCCCTGCAGTTCCGATGTCATCGCGCTTTCGAGATAGGTGGTGATTTCGGCGTCCTCGCCGCGACCGATCAGGCCGAGCTCGGAAATGCCGGCAATTTCGGTGGTGAAGCGGACGCAGCGCGTGCAATGGATGCAGCGGTTCATGATCGTCTTGACCAGCGGCCCGATATACTTGTCTTCGACCGCCCGCTTGTTCTCGTGATAGCGCGAGGAATCGACGCCGAACGCCATCGCCTGGTCCTGCAGGTCGCACTCGCCGCCCTGGTCGCAGATCGGGCAATCGAGCGGATGGTTGATCAGCAGGAATTCCATCACGCCTTCCCGGGCCTTCTTGACCATCGGCGTGTTGGTGAAGATTTCCGGCGTTTCGCCATTCGGTCCCGGACGCAGATCGCGCACGCCCATGGCGCAGGACGCCTGCGGCTTGGGCGGCCCGCCCTTCACCTCGATCAGGCACATGCGGCAATTGCCGGCGATCGACAGCCGCTCATGGAAGCAGAAGCGCGGCACTTCGGCGCCGGCGTCCTCGGCTGCCTGCAGCAGCGTGTAGTGGTCGGGTACAGTAATCTCTTTCCCGTCGACCTTGAGCTTTGCCATCAATTGCCCCCGGCGGTCTTCGCCGTCTCATATGCCTGGAACAGGTCGTCACGGCTGATGCCGTTGATCATCATGCCCGCGACCTGCGCGTTTTCTATCTTCACGTTGCTCATGTCTACGTTGGTGAAATACGCATTCGAAAGATTGGCGTCTTCCACCCTGGTGTTGCTCCGGTTGGTGCGGTGGATCCTGGCCGCCGACAGGTCGACGTCGTGAAACCGGGCGTTCGACATGTCGACGTCATCGAAACTGGAATTGCTGACGATGGCGTTGCGCACGTCCAGAACATCGCGCCTGTCGTGGACCTCCATCTCGTCCCCTACCTCTCGGCCTTGGCGGCCAGCGCCGCCGCCTGGCCAAGCCAGTTATCGCGACCGATGCGGCCCTTGAACGACAGATAATCGTCGACCCAGGCGATCTCTTCCGGCGTCCACGCCGCGATTTGGCCGTAGGTCCAGATGCCCAGGCCGTTCAGCACCTGTTCCAGCTTCGGCCCGATGCCCGATATGGCCTTGAGGTCGACCGGGTTTGCCGGACAATCCATGGCCTTGGGCTGCTTGAAGTCCTCCGGCATCAAACCGGCCGGTGCGGCAGCCGCATCGACTACGCTGCGTGCATCGTCCATGCTGTTCGCCGCTATGTCATTCACGTTCCGGGCGAAGGACTGCGCCTCGGCGATCAAGGTTTTCGTCGCCGCGCGCGCCTTGGTCGAGGAGCTTGTTCCTGTCTGAGAAAAGCGTTCGACCCTGGCATCTAAATCGTCGACGATCGGCTGGAAGAGCCGCTGCGAGGTTTCGGCGGCGCCCGAGAGCACGCCCATCCACACCCCAAAAGCGTGATGGGCAAGCCCAATGCCGAGCACCGATAGCGCTGCCGCACCCGCGACAGGGTGCGCCAGAAGATTGACGGCGCTGGCCATCTCCTTCGGCATCATCCTGGTCAGGTCCTGGCTCATCTTCTCGAACGGTTCCAAATCTGGCATCAAATGATCGGGTCTCGAATTCAGCGACATGGGTGGTCTCCTGGTCGTTTCTTCCGTATGCCCCGGCCTGTTTCCTCAAATCGGGCATTCGCCCGTATTTCAGATCGGGCACTTGCCCGTATCTCAGATCGGGCATTCGCCCGTATTTCAGATCGGGCCCTTGCCCGTATTTCAAATCGGGCATTGCCCGCATTCCAATCGGGCATTCGCCCGTCTTTCAATTCTTCTCTATTCTGCCGCCACCATCACCGGCTCTGCCCGGTGCGCATTGCGCGAAAACTCGTCGATGCGCCGCTCCACCTCGCCGCGGAAATGCCGCATCAAGCCCTGGATCGGCCACGCCGCCGCATCACCCAGCGCGCAGATCGTGTGGCCCTCGACCTGTTTGGTCACGTCGAGCAGCATATCGATCTCGCGCTTCTGCGCCTCACCGCGCACCAGCCGCTCCATCACCCGCCACATCCAGCCGGTGCCTTCACGGCACGGCGTGCACTGGCCGCAGCTCTCGTGCTTGTAGAAGTAGGAAAGCCGGGCAATCGCCTTCACGATATCGGTCGATTTGTCCATGACGATGACGGCCGCCGTGCCGAGACCCGATTTCAGGTCGCGCAGCGCATCGAAATCCATCGGCGCGTCGATGATCTGTTCCGCCGGCACAAGCGGCACCGAAGCGCCGCCCGGAATGACCGCCAGCAGATTGTCCCAGCCGCCGCGAATGCCGCCGCAATGCGTCTCGATCAGTTCGCGGAACGGGATCGACATCGCCTCTTCGACGGTGCACGGATTGTTGACGTGGCCCGAGATGCAGAACAGCTTGGTGCCGACATTGTTGGGCCGGCCGAAGGACGAGAACCAGGCAGCGCCGCGGCGCAAAATGGTTGGCGCCACGGCGATCGACTCGACATTGTTGACTGTCGTCGGGCAGCCATAGAGGCCGACATTGGCCGGAAACGGCGGCTTCAGCCGCGGCTGGCCCTTCTTGCCTTCGAGGCTTTCGAGCAGCGCCGTTTCCTCGCCGCAGATATAGGCGCCGGCGCCATGATGCATGTAGATGTCGAAATCGTATCCGGAAATGTTGTTCTTGCCGATCAGCTTGGCCGCATAGGCCTCGTCGATGGCGCGCTGCAGCGCTTCGCGCTCGCGGATGAACTCGCCGCGCACATAGATGTAGGCGGCAACCGCGCCCATGGCGAAGCCGGCGATCAGGCAGCCTTCGACCAGCGTGTGCGGGTCATGGCGCAAAATGTCGCGGTCCTTGCAGGTGCCGGGCTCGGATTCGTCGGCATTGACGACGAGATAGCTCGGCCGGCCGTCGCTCTGCTTGGGCATGAACGACCACTTTAGCCCGGTCGGGAAGCCGGCGCCGCCGCGGCCGCGCAGGCCTGATGCCTTCATCTCGTTGACGATCCAGTCGCGCCCCTTGGCGATGATGCCGGGCGTGTTGTCCCAGGCGCCGCGCGCCATCGCGCCGGCCAGCGACTTGTCGAAGCGGCCGTAGATGTTGTTGAAGATGCGGTCTCTGTCCTGAAGCATTGTTCGTCCCTCAGACCGGCTTCTTGCCGAAGACGCGGATATATTCGGCGATCCCGCCCTTGGCGAGCGCCTTGGCCTGCTTGACCCAGTCTTCGCGCTCGATGCGGCCGTGGAAGTTGAGATAGCCGTCGACCCACTCGCGCTCGGCCTTCTTCCAGGACGCGACTTGCGCATAAGTGAAAATGCCAAGCGAATGCAGGACGCCTTCGATTCTCGGGCCGACCCCCGAGATCAGCTTGAGATCGTCGACCAGTGCCGGCCTTGCGATGCCGGCCGGACGGTTCTTGTCCTCGAGCGAAGGCTTGGCATTGGTCGTCTTCGCGGCGGCCGTCTTACCGGCAGCGCCGAGCTGCGTGCCCTTGGCTTCCGGCGCCTTGAAAGCGGCCGCTGGTTCAGCCTTTGTGATGGGACCGCTGCGCTGTCTCAAAACCTTTTCGACTTCCGGCGCGGCCTTGTTGGCATTGGCGGCCGAATGCCGCGGTGCTCTGACGCTCGCCGCCTTTTCCGTCTCTGGTGCGACCTTTGCCGGAGAAGGCGTCTCCAGCGCCGGGCTGGTTTCGGGCGCATCGGTCTTCGGCTTGCTGGCCTTCGACGGCGCGACCGGGGCAGCCGGTGCCTGTACGGCCGGAGCCGCCGGCGTCACGGCAATTGCCGCTGGTGCTGCCTGCCTGGCGGCCCTGGCAGCCGCCTTGGCTTCCCTGTCGCGGGTCGTCTTCAGGATCGCCTTTTCGCTCGTCAGCGTCGTCAGGCCGGTGATCGGCTCGGAGGTGATGCGGCCGTTCTGCGGCCCGGGCGTCACCGAGGCGCCCTTGCCGGCATCATAGAGATCGATGATCTCGGCAAGCCGCTCCGGCGTCAGGTCCTCGAACGTGTCCTTGAAAATCATCACCATCGGCGCGTTGACGCAGGCGCCAAGGCATTCGACCTCTTCCCACGACAGCGTGCCCTTGTCGTTGGTGTGGAACTGGTCGTGATGGATCTTCGAGCGGCACACGTCCATCAGCGCTTCCGAGCCGCGCAGCATGCAGGGCGTGGTGCCGCAGACCTGGATATGCGCGCGGGTGCCGACCGGGTTGAGCTGGTACTGCGTGTAGAAGGTCGCGACTTCGAGCCCTCTGATGTAGGGCATGCCGAGCATGTCGGAGATCGTCTCGATCGCCGCCTTGGTCACCCAGCCTTCCTGCTCCTGCGCCAGCATCAGCAAGGGGATGATCGCCGACTGCTCGCGGCCCTTCGGATATTTCTTGATCCATTGCTTCGCCGCTGCCGCATTCGCCCGGTTAAAGGCGAAGGCGGCTGGCTGGAGGCTGGCTTCTGCGAGACGGCGGACTGACATTTAGTTTTGAACTCTGCTGTAGCAGTCGAAATAAAAGCGAGGGTCGGAGCTAGCCAAAACGTCGGAATTCACTTCTTTTCCGATCTTTTCCCAAGCGGTGTCGACGTAATCGCGATATTCGCGATACCGATCCGAACAATCCATGCCAAGTGCCACCTTCCAATCCGGATATTCCGTATCGGCATGGAGATACCAACCCGAATACAAGCTCCACAACCTGCCGTTTGCGGCGATACCACAAACGACTTCAGTTTTTGTGCCCTCAGGTCTGCAAGACACCAGGTAGCTCTGCGGTGAGCTGCCCCAAGCAGCAACGGCGCCCATCCCGGCCGCGCCAGCAGCAACACCAACGGCAACATGCAAAGCGCCTCGTGCCATTAGCGATCGACCTCACCAAACACAATATCGAGTGAACCCAACACGGCGGTGACGTCGGCCAGCATGTGGCCGCGACACAAAAAGTCCATGGCCTGCAAATGCGCGAAGCCGGGCGCGCGCAACTTGCAGCGATAGGGCTTGTTGGTGCCGTCCGAGACCAGATAGACGCCGAACTCGCCCTTCGGCGCTTCGACCGCCGCATAGACCTCGCCGGCCGGCACGCGGTAGCCTTCGGTGTACAGCTTGAAGTGATGGATCAGCGCTTCCATCGAGCGCTTCATCGCCGCACGCTTCGGCGGCACCACCTTGCCGTCGAGGTTCGACACCGGTCCCGCGCCTTCCTTGCCGAGCAGCAGGTCGACGCACTGGCGCATAATCTTGGCGGACTGGCGCATCTCTTCCATGCGCACGAGATAGCGGTCGTAGCAGTCGCCGTTCTTGCCGATTGGAATGTCGAAATCCATCTCGGCATAGCATTCGTAGGGTTGCGACTTGCGCAGATCCCAGGCGACGCCGGATCCACGCACCATGACGCCCGAAAAGCCCCAGGCCCAGGCGTCGGCCAGTGAGACGGTGCCGATGTCGACATTGCGCTGCTTGAAGATGCGGTTGCCGGTGAGCAGTGCGTCGAGATCGTCGAGCGACTTCAGGAACGGATCGATCCAGTTGCCGATATCCTCGACCAGCTGCTGCGGCAGGTCCTGGTGGACGCCGCCGGGCCGGAAATAGGCTGCATGCATGCGCGAGCCACTGGCCCGCTCGTAGAACACCATCAGCTTTTCGCGCTCGACGAAGCCCCAAAGCGGCGGCGTCAACGCGCCGACATCCATCGCCTGCGTCGTCACATTGAGGATGTGCGACATGATGCGGCCGATCTCGCAATAAAGCACGCGGATCAGCTGGCCGCGCTTCGGCACCTCGATGCCGAGCAGCCGCTCTGCGGCCAGCGCGAAGGCATGCTCCTGGTTCATCGGCGCGCAATAGTCGAGCCGGTCGAGATAGGGCACGGCCTGCAGATAGGTCTTGGCTTCGATCAGCTTCTCGGTGCCGCGATGCAACAGCCCGATATGCGGATCGACGCGATCGACGACTTCGCCGTCCAACTCAAGTACCAGCCTCAAAACACCATGCGCAGCAGGGTGTTGAGGTCCAAAGTTGATGTTAAAATTGCGGACGGAAGTTTCAGCCATGGATCGCCTTTGGCGATGAGTGAATGGTGAATAGTGAATGGTGAATGGTCATTTGCCTGCACCGACCTCCAGAGATCGAATGAACGATCGCATCATCTTTCCCAACTTCTCGAATCTGAGAGAAAGCACTCCCGCACTCTTTTCGTCCAACAACCCGAAGCGCATGGAAAGAAGGGTATGGGTCTCCAATTCTTTCAACGAGCCTTGCGCGACGCGAAGAAACTGAACGAACGGCTTGCGCTGGCCGCGCCCGAAACCTTCGGCAATGTTTGCCGGGATTGAGACTGCCGCCCGCCGCATCTGGGACGTCATGCCGAACAGTTCCTCTCGCGGGAATGCTTTCGTCGCGAGATAAATGTCTGCAGCCAATTCCATCGAATCCTTCCATACGTTCAGATCTCGATAGTCGTTGATTTTCCCGGACGTCTCATCCCGTCTTTCCATTCACTATTCACTATTCACTATTCACTATTCACTGTTTCGCCTTCTCATCCCCCGGAAGGACGTAATCCGTCCCCTCCCAAGGGCTGAGAAAATCGAAATTGCGGAATTCCTGTTTCAATTCCACTGGTTCATAGATGACCCGCTTGGCTTCGTCGTCGTAGCGCACCTCGACAAAGCCGGTCAGCGGGAAATCCTTGCGCAGTGGATGACCCTCGAAGCCGTAGTCCGTCAGGATCCTGCGCAAATCGGGATGGCCCGAAAACAGCACGCCATAGAGATCGTAGGTTTCGCGTTCGAACCAGTCGGCGCCCGGAAACACACCGGTGATCGATGGCACCACAGTCTCTTCGTCGGCCTGCACCTTGAGCCGGATGCGAACATTCTGCTTCGGCGACAGCAGGTGATAGACGACGTCGAAGCGCTTGGCCCGCGAGGGATAATCGGCGCCGCAGACGTCGATGATCGAGATGAACTGGCATTTTGGATCGTCGCGCAGGAAGCTGACCACCTCGATCAGATCGTGCGGCTCGACCGAGATGGTGAGTTCGCCATAGGCAAACACGGCATTGCCGATCCGACCGCTCAGCTTCTCGCCGAGATAGGTCGAGAGTTCATTCAGGCTCATCATCCCGCTCACCGCTCGATCGTGCCGGTGCGGCGGATCTTCTTTTGCAACAGAAGGATGCCGTAGAGCAGCGCTTCCGCGCTGGGCGGACAGCCGGGCACATAGATGTCGACAGGCACGACGCGATCGCAGCCGCGTACCACCGAATAGGAATAGTGGTAATAGCCGCCGCCATTGGCGCAGGAGCCCATCGAGATAACGTAGCGCGGCTCCGGCATCTGGTCATAAACCTTGCGCAGCGCCGGCGCCATCTTGTTGGTCAGCGTGCCGGCGACGATCATGATGTCGGACTGGCGCGGCGACGCGCGCGGCGCAACGCCGAACCTTTCCGAGTCATAGCGCGGCATCGAGGTATGGATCATCTCGACCGCGCAGCAGGCAAGACCGAAAGTCATGAACATCAGCGAGCCGCTGCGCGCCCAGGTGATCAGCGCCTCGGTCGAGGTGACGAGAAAGCCCTTGTCGGCAAGCTCGTTGTTGATCTCGAGGAAAAAGGGATCATTCGCCCCCACCGGCTTTCCGGTGCTGGGGTCGAGAATGCCTTTCGGCTTCGGCGCGACGAGCGTGCCGGAATTGTCGCTCAATCCCATTCCAGCGCTCCTTTCTTCCATTCGTAGGCAAAGCCGATGGTCAGCACCGCCAAAAACACCATCATCGACCAGAAACCGAGCATGCCGATCTGGCCGAAGGACACTGCCCACGGAAACAGGAAAGCCACTTCCAGATCGAAGATGATGAACAGGATCGACACCAGGTAGAAGCGGATGTCGAACTTCATGCGGGCATCATCGAACGAGTTGAAGCCGCATTCATAGGCGGAAAGCTTTTCCGGATCGGGATTGCGGTAGGCCACCAGAAAGGGTGCGGCAAGCAGCGCCAGGCCGACGACCAGCGCCACGCCGATGAACAGGACGATGGGCAGGTACGAACTCAACAATGCGTTCATGCTGCAGCTTTCCGTTGGCGGCCAATCCACTCTGATTACAGCACCGGACCCACTTGCGGAAGCGTGACAGTTTAACCACTGAACCGTTTTAGGGGCTCTATGCTGCAACGCGGCGAGGGTTAGCGCAGGGCTTTCGGCGAAGCAAGTCAAACCTTGTTCAAAACACGGTGCTGGGCGGCATATCCGGATAAACTGGTCCGATCCGCTCCTGTTTGATTTCCTTCACCTTTTACTCCACTTTTCTCTCCTGACATAGATGCCGCCAAAACCCTGCTAGCATGGTGCGGAATCATTGCTCCACCCCTGGTCGAACACCAACAGAATGCCGTCTGCATGAAGGAAAAAATCTCGCTCGCCATGGCCCGGCGCATCGCGCTTGCCGCACAGGGGTTTGCCGATCCTCGCCCCAGCAGCACGCCTGACCGCCGTCATCTGGCCCGTGTGCTTGGCCGCACCGGCCTGCTGCAGATCGATTCCGTGAGCGCGGTGGTGCGCGCTCACTATATGCCGCTCTATTCGCGGCTTGGCCCCTACCCGCTCGCCCTGCTCGACAACGCCGCCGTGACGCGTAAGCGCAAAGTCTTCGAATACTGGGCGCACGAAGCCTCCTTTCTGCCGGTCGAAACCTATCCGCTGATGCGCTGGCGCATGGAACGGGCCGAGCGCGGCGAGGAAATGTACAATGGGCTGGCCAAGTGGGGCCGCGAGCGCGCCGCCTACATTGAAGACATTTATCGCGAGGTAGTGTCGCGCGGCCCAATCGCCGCATCTGCCCTCGAAGGCCAGAAAGGCTCGGGCGGCTGGTGGGGCTGGAGCGACGCCAAGCACGCTTTCGAATGGCTGTTCTGGGCCGGCCGCATCACCACGGCGTCGCGTCGCGGCTTCGAGCGGCTTTATGATCTGCCGCAGCGCGTGCTGCCGCCGGCAATACTTGCCCTGCCGGTGCCCTCGCCTGAGGATGCGCACCGCGAATTGCTGCGCATCTCAGCCCGCGCCCACGGCGTCGCGACAGCGGCCGATCTGCGCGACTATTTCCGCCTCTCTCCGGCCGACATCAAGGGCCGCATCGAGGAACTGGTCGACGCCGGCGACCTCTTGCCGGTGACCGTCGAAGGCTGGAGCAAGCCCGCCTATCTCCACAAGGACGCCCGTTTTCCGCGCAAGATCAAGGCGCGCACCTTACTCGCTCCGTTCGATCCCGTCGTCTTCGAGCGAGCGCGCACGGAAAGACTGTTCGACTTCCGCTATCGCATCGAGATCTACACCCCGGCCGAAAAGCGCCAATACGGCTATTATGTGCTGCCGTTCCTGCTCGGCGACAGGATCGTGGCGCGCATCGACCTTAGGGCTGACCGCCCCGCCGGCATGCTGCGCGTCCATGCCGCCTATGCCGAGCCCGGCGCGCCGCCGCAAACCGCCGCCGAACTTTTTGAGGAATTGAAACTGATGCAGGGCTGGCTCGGATTGCAACGCATCGAGGTGACGCCGGCCGGCGATCTGGGTTCGGCTCTCGCCGACGTTGCCGCGTCGTAGACGTGCGTTGACACGACTGCCTCCACAAGCCTAAATCCGGTTCAGACGGTCTCCTCTCGGCAAAGGGAGGAGCCAAGAGGGAATGCGGTGCGAAATCTCGATTTCAAATCCGCGGCTGTCCCCGCAACTGTAAGCGACGAGCCAAGGCCGATAACCACTGGGAAAATCCCGGGAAGGCGGCACCAAGGCGATGACCCGCGAGCCAGGAGACCTGCCGTCTAGGATATAAGAATCCGATCGCCTGGCGGGTTTTCCGGGCAAGGAGCCTGATTTGGAACGCGACAGCAGTTTTTTGGCTGAGACAGCGGGCGTATTGTCCGGCGATGATGATGCTCTGTCCGACGTCACCGTGATCGTCTGCGCCTCCTGCCGCGACGAGACCGGCTCCGACGGCCATCCTCGCGCCGGCGAATTGTTGGCCGAAGACACGCGCCGCGCCGCCTCTGGCGAACACATCCGTATCCGCACCGTCGAATGCCTCGGCAACTGCAAGCGCCGCCTCAGCGCCGCTATCCTGCGCGACGGCTGCTGGAGCTATGTCTTTGGCGACCTGACCACGACCAGCGGCGCCGATCTCGTCACCGGCGCAAAACTCTTCGCCACTTCGACCGACGGCCTCATCCCATGGCGCGGCCGCCCCGATTGCCTGAAGCGCGGCCTCGTTGCCCGCATCCCTCCCCTCGACCTTTTGAAGGACCAGATATGACCGCCCCAGAGTCGTCCGCTAACCTCTCGCGCGTGCCCTGCACCGTCGTCACCGGCTTCCTCGGCGCCGGCAAGACGACGCTGATCCGCCATCTGCTCGAAAACGCCGGCGGCAAGCGGTTGGCCATCATCGTCAACGAGTTCGGCGACATCGGCATCGACGGCGAAATCCTGAAAGGCTGCGGCATCGACACCTGCCCCGAGGAAAACATCGTCGAACTGGCCAATGGCTGTATCTGCTGCACCGTCGCCGATGATTTCGTCCCGGCGCTGGACCAGATCCTGTCTTTGACGCCAAAGGTCGACCATATCCTGATCGAGACCTCCGGCCTCGCTTTGCCGAAGCCGCTGGTCCAGGCCTTCCAGTGGCCGTCGGTGAAGAGCCGGGTGACGGTCGACGGCGTCATTGCCGTGGTCGACGGACCGGCGCTGGCCGAAGGCCGCGTCGCCAACGACATCGACGCCCTGCAGGCGCAGCGCGCGCAGGACGAGACGCTCGACCACGACGATCCGGTCGAGGAGGTGTTCGAGGACCAGCTCGCCTGCGCCGACCTGATCATTCTGTCGAAGAGCGACCTGATGGACGCCGCCGGCTCGGCCCGCGCCCATGCCGTCATCGGCAAGCACGCCGCCCGCGCGGTGAAGATCGTGCCGGCCTCACAGGGCAAGGTCGATCCCTCCGTGCTGCTCGGCCTCGGCCTTGCCGTCGAGGACGACATCGAGAACCGCAAGACCCACCACGACGACGAGCTCGATCACGAGCATGACGATTTCGACTCGTTCGTCATCGACATTCCGTCGATCTCCAATCCCGATGAGCTGGCATTGCGTGTCGCCACGGCGGCGGAGGAACAAAATGTGCTGCGCGTCAAAGGGTTCGTCGAGGTCGGCGGCAAGCCGATGCGGCTGTTGCTGCAGGCTGTCGGTCCGCGCGTCAACCACTATTACGACCGCGCCTGGACCGCCGACGACGACCGCCGCTCGCGCCTCGTCGTCATCGGGCTGAAAGGGCTGAACCGCCCGGCCATCGAGCGTATCCTCGCCGGCTGACCTCAGGCACGAGCCGCGATGCACATCCTCACCACCACATCCGCCTCGCTCGACGATCTCGCCGAGCCGGTCGATCTCAGGCAGACGCCTGCGGATGTCGTGGCGCTGTCCTTCACCGACAGCGACCTCGCCGGGCTGGCGGCGGCATGGAAAGCCGACGCGGATCGCCTGCCGTCGATGCGGCTGGCGGCCTTGCGCGATCTGCGCCACCCGATGTCCGTCGATCTGTGGATCGACAGCGTCGCCCGGCACGCCAGGGTTGTTTTGGTTCGCATCCTCGGCGGTTACGACTGGTGGCGCTACGGCTGCGACCAGCTTGCCTCGACTGCCCGCGCCCGCGGCATAAAACTGGCGCTGCTGCCCGGCGAATGCCGCGACGAGGATTTGCGGCTGATCGAAGGCTCGACGCTGCCGCGCCAAGAGCTCGACAGGCTGCTGGGCTATTTCCGCGAAGGCGGCCCGGAGAATATGAAGGCGCTGGTGCGGAGGCTGGCGCGGCTGGCGGGCCGGGGCGCGGCGGACGTGGAGCTGGTTGTCGTGCCGAAGGCGGGATTTTATGAGCCCGGACGCGGCGACGTCCCCCTCCCCCTCGAGGGGAGGGTCCGGCCGCAGGCCGGGGGTGGGGTTGCCTATGAAGCGCGCCAACAGCAAAAAACGTCGAGCACTGCCGCAACGACCCCACCCGGCCCTGCGGGCCACCCTCCCCTCGAGGGGGAGGGGGACGTCGTGCCAATTCTCTTCTACCGCTCGATGCTGCTAGCCGCCGATGTCGCGCCGATCGACGCATTGTTCGAAGCGCTGCGGCAGCGTGGCATGATCCCTGTTCCCATTTTCGTCTCCAGCCTCAAGGACCCGGCATCGCTCGCCTTTGTCGAGACTGCGCTTGCCGCGCTAAACCCTGCCGCCATCATCACAGCGACTGCCTTCGCCTCGGGTGCCGAGCCCGGCGTCGAAACCCTGTTCGACCGCGCCGGCGTTCCTGTCTTCCAGATCATCGTCGCGACGACACGCCGCGATGTCTGGCAAGACAATCAGCGCGGCCTGGCGCCTGCCGACCTGGCCATGCATGTCGTCCTCCCCGAACTCGACGGCCGCATCCTTGCCGGAGCCGTTTCCTTCAAAGGCGAAAGCGAGGTCGATCCGGCATTGGCTTTCCGAGCGTTCGCCAACCGGCCGGAGCCGGACCGCGTCGCGCAGGTGGCGAACCGTGTCGAGGCGTTTGTGCGCCTGCAGCGCACGCCGCGCGAAAAACGCAAGCTCGCCATCCTGATCCCCGACTATCCGAGCGCCCCCGGCCGCACCGGCTACGCCGTCGGCCTCGACGTGCCGTCCAGCGTGCTGGCGATGCTGCATGACCTGAGCGAACAGGGCTACGTCGTTGAAGGGATTCCGCAAACGCCGCGTGAATTGCTGGAGATGCTGGAGTCGGCCGACCCAGGGTTGGCATTGAAGGAGTATCTGACGTTCTCGAAGGAATTGCCGCCGGCGGCCATCGCTGCGGTAGAGATGGCATGGGGTAGGGCGGAAGATGAAACAGGTTCGCGCGAGGCGCCCCCCTCTGTCCTGCCGGACATCTCCCCCACTTGGGGGGAGATCAGCAGTTTTGCCGTCCCGCCCCTTTCTGCAACGTTGCTCGTGGGCGAGACTGTCGGCGAAGGGGCAATCTCCCCCCAAGTGGGGGAGATGTCCGGCAGGACAGAGGGGGGCGCCACAGAACGCCAATCTTTGAGTTTGGCGAACAACAGGCATTTCCCCTTCCGCGCCGCGACCTTCGGCAACATCACCGTAGCACTCGCCCCCGACCGCGGCCGCTCCACGAATCGTCGCGCCGACTATCACGACCCGACGCTGCCGCCGCGCCATGCGCTGATCGCTTTTGGCCTGTGGCTGCGCAAGTCGCTCGATGTCCATGCCCTCGTCCATGTCGGCGCCCATGGCACGCTGGAATGGCTGCCCGGCAAGACCGTGGCGCTGAGCGAAAACTGTTTTCCCGAGATCGTCACCGGGCCCCTGCCCGTCGTCTATCCCTTCATCGTCTCCAACCCGGGAGAGGCAGCGCAGGCCAAGCGGCGCATTGCCGCCGTCACCCTCGGCCATTTGCCGCCGCCGCTGACCGGCGCCGGACTGGACGAGAACCAGCAGCAGCTCGAGCGGCTGGTCGACGAATATGCCCAGGCTGACGGGCTCGACCGCCGTCGCCGCGATCGCCTGGCGAAGCTGATCGTCGAAACCGCTGAAAAGACTGGGCTCGCCTCCGAGGCCGGCGTCGCCGGAACCGACGCGCCCGACGAAGCGCTGCGCCGCATCGACGCCTGGCTCTGCGACCTCAAGGATTTCGCGATCAAGGACGGCCTTCACATCTTTGGCCGCTCAGCCGAGGGCGAGACCGATCCGCTGCGCCAGCAAAGTGCGCCGGCCGAGAAGGCAGCACTGATCGCAGCCCTCGACGGCCGCCATGTCGCTGCCGGGCCGGCCGGCGCGCCGGCGCGTGGCCGGCGCGATGTCCTGCCGACCGGCCGCAACCTGTTCACATCAGATCCACGCACCATGCCGACGCCGACATCCTTCGATCTCGGCGGGGCGGCCTCCGATGAAGTCTTGCGCAGCTACATGCAATCGCATGGCGACTGGCCGCGTTCGCTGGTTATCGATCTCTGGGGCTCGGCCTCGCTGCGCACCGGCGGCGAGGAAATCGCGCAGGGCCTGGCGCTGATGGGCTGCCGGCCGCAATGGGATTCCGCCACCGGCCGCGTTACCGGCATCGAGGTGCTGCCGCCGGCCACGCTGGGCCGGCCACGCGTCGATGTCACCTGGCGTATATCAGGCCTGTTCCGCGACATGTTCCCGACCCAGATCGCCCTAATCGATGCGGCCGCCAACGCCGTCGCCGCCCGCGACGAGGACGCGTCGGAAAACCCGCTCGCGGCCAAGGCCCGCGCTGACGGTAAGATCAGCCCGCGCATTTTCGGCACCTCGCCCGGCACCTACGGCGCCGGCGTCGAGGATTTATTGTCGAGCGGCGACTGGGCCGCGCGCGAGAAGATCGGTCGCGCCTATCTCGACGCCACCTCGCATGCCTATGGCGGCGCCGACGGCCAAGGGATTTCAGCGCCCGGCGCGTTCGAGGATCGTGTCGCCGAGGCCGAGCTTCTCGTCCATACCGGAGACGACCCCGGCCGCGACATCCTCGAAGGTTCCGCCGATGTCGCCTTCATCGGCGGTTTTTCGGCGGCCCTTGCGGCCCTCGGCAAGAACGCCGACGTCATCGTCCTCGACACCACGGATCCGCAAAAGCCGAAGCCGCGCTCGGTTGGAGCAGCGGTGTCGCGCGTCGTGCGCGCACGCGCGGTCAACCCGCGCTTCATTGCCGGCCTGATGCGCCACGGGCCGCGCGGCGCTTCGGAATTCGCCGAGACCGTCGACCGTCTCGTCGGTTTCGCCGAGACCACCCATGCCGTACCGGGCACGCTGATCGAGGCCGTGCACGACGCCTATCTCGGCGATCCAGAGGTGCGCGCCTTCATCCTCCGCGAAAATCCGGCGGCCGCGAAAATCATCGCCGAGCGCTTTTTGTCGGCACGACGGCGCGGTCTCTGGCACCCGCTGCGCAATTCCGTCGACGACGACCTCGCCGCACTGATCGCCCAAGCCCAGGGGGTGGCGGCATGAATGCCTTCTCCCGACGCGGCGCCTGCCCCGCTTTGTCCGCGCCGATGCGGACCGGCGACGGCCTGCTGGTGCGGCTCAACCCGATGACTGGAGGACTCTCGCCGAAGTCGTTGGTCGGACTCGGTGAATCCGCCTTGCGGCATGGCAACGGCGTCATTGAGGTGACCGCGCGCGGCAGCCTGCAGGTTCGCGGCCTGACACCGACCAGTGCCCGGCTGCTGGCAATGGAGGTCGACGCGCTCGGCATAGCCGTGCGCACCGGCGTGCCGGTCGAGATTGGCCCGCTGGCGGGGCTGGATCCAGAAGAAGTTGCTGACCCGCGCCCATTAGCCGAGCGCATTCGTGCGGCGATCGAAGAAGCCGGGCTGGCAAAGCGCCTTGGCCCGAAGGTTTCGGTGGTCGTCGACGGCGGCGGACGCGTGACCATGGATGCGGTAACGGCCGATGTCAGGCTGGCTGCGATCAGAACCGACGCGGGCGTCCGTTGGCTCTTAGCCGTTGCTGGCGACAGTGAAAATGCGGCGCTACTCGTCACGGTCGAGAAAGATGCTGCCCGCGATATCGCTGTCGCAATTCTGAGGATGGTTGCCGAAAAGGGCCGCGAAGCCCACGCAAGGGATTTGACGGCGAGACAGATGAAATCTCTCGCAAGTTGGCATTCCTTCGCGCCCCCCTCTGTCCTGCCGGACATCTCCCCCACGAGGGGGGAGATCGGCAGCTTCGCCGGCGGCTCCCCCTCGGCAACTTTGGCAATTGGCGAAAGCGGAGACCGGGGCGCAATCTCCCCCCAAGTGGGGGAGATGCCAAGTGGTGGCAAAGAGGGCAGGACAGAGGGGGGCGCCGTGGAGCGCCTTCCTGTGCCGGCTAGCTTCCCCATCGGCATTTTCAATCTGACAGATGACATCGCCCTCGGCATCGGCCTGCCCTTCGGCAGCATGCCAGCGCAAAAACTCATCGGCCTCACGCAACACGCCCTTACCTTGGGCGTCACCGAAATCCGCCTCGCGCCAAACCGCGCCCTGCTTTTCCTCGGCCTCTCTCCGACCGCCTGCCGCTCGCTCCAGCAGGCCGCCGCCGCCCTAGGCTTCGTCACCGATCCTGCCGACCCGCGCACGAAAATCGCCGCTTGCCCCGGTGCGCCGGCCTGCGCCTCCGGCCGGATCGCGACGCGCGACATCGCCGAAACCATCGCCGCAGAAAACCGCGACCTCCTCGATTCCACGCTCACGTTACATATTTCGGGCTGTGCCAAGGGCTGCGCCCATCCCGGCCGGGCGGCGCTGACACTGGTCGGCGGCGATAACGGAGCCGGGCTTGTCGTGGACGGGACGGCAAAGGCCCTTCCTGCCGGATACAGGCCAGGCTATGACGCCGCGCGAGCCGTTGGCCGCATTGCAGCCGCGATCCGCGATGCACGGCTTCGAGGCGAGACCACCGCCGCCTGCCTGACGAGGCTTGGCGCGGCCGGTGTCACCGAACTCTACCGACAGGAATGAACATGCCCGCCCCCTACGACTACATCCATGACGGCACGGCGATCTATGAGCGCTCCTTTGCCATCATTCGCGCCGAGGCCGACCTGTCGCGCTTTTCCGATGCCGAAGCCGATGTCGCCATCCGTATGATCCATGCTTGCGGCCAAGTCGAAGCCGCGCGGCACTTTATTTTTTCCAGCGATTTTGTAGCGGTCGCACGCACGGCTTTGGCGGCCGGAGCGCCGATCTTCTGCGACGCGGAGATGGTCTCGCACGGCATCACGCGCGCCCGTCTGCCGGCCGGGAACGAGGTAATCTGCACGCTGCGCGATCCGCAAACCTCTGACATCGCGAAAAAGATCGGCAACACCCGCTCCGCTGCAGCCATCGACCTCTGGGGCGAGCGCATGGCCGGTTCGGTCGTCGCCGTCGGCAATGCGCCGACAGCACTTTTCTATCTGCTGGAAAGGCTGCGCGACGGCGCGCCAAAGCCTGCGGCGATCATCGGCATGCCGGTCGGTTTCGTCGGTGCTGCCGAATCGAAGGAGGCGCTGGCCGAGAATTCCTACGGCGTTCCCTACGCGATCGTGCGCGGCAGACTCGGCGGCAGCGCCATGACCGCCGCCGCCCTCAACGCATTGGCGAGGCCGGGCCTGTGAACACGATTGTAAAAGGCAGGCTTGTTGGGGTCGGCACCGGTCCCGGCGACCCCGAGCTGCTGACGCTCAAGGCCGTGCGCGCGCTGGCCGAGGCCGACGTGGTGGCGCATTTCGCCAAGCGCGGCAACAACAGCAATGCGCGCGCCATTGCCGGCGCGCATTTTCGTCCTGATTTGATCGAGTTGCCGCTGCTCTATCCCGTGACCACCGAAATCGACAAGGATCACAGCGATTATCGGTCGCAGATAGCGGATTTCTACCAAGAGTCCGCCGAAAAGGTCGCCGAGCATCTCAGCGCCGGCAGGACCGTCGCGGTGCTCTCGGAAGGCGACCCGCTGTTCTACGGCTCCTATATGCATCTGCATGTCCGCCTGGCACACCGCTTTCCAACCGAGGTCATTCCCGGCGTCACCGCCATGTCCGGCTGCTGGTCGGCGACCGGAACGCCGATCGTCCAGGGCGACGATGTATTGACCGTGCTGCCGGGCACAATGAGCGAATTCGAGCTGACGCGCCGCCTCGCCGACACCGATGCCGCCGTCATCATGAAGGTTGGCCGCAACCTGCCGAAGATCAGGCGCGCGCTGGAGGCGACCGACAAGCTGGCGCGTGCCGTCTATGTCGAGCGCGGCACCATGCCGGGCGGCATTTCGATGCGGCTGGCCGACAAGCAGGACGACAACGCGCCATACTTCGCCATCGTGCTGGTCGCCGGCTGGTCCGGCCGGCCCGCCGCACTGGGAGTCGAAGCATGAGTGGCCGCCTGACCGTCATCGGCCTTGGACCCGGCAATGCCGACCAGGTGACGCCGGAAGCGAGCCGCGCCGTCGCCGAGGCAAGATTCTTCTACGGCTACAAACCATATCTCGACCGGCTCGACCTGCGCCCGGACCAGGCCCGCGTCCCCTCCGACAATCGCGAGGAGTTGTCCCGCGCCAAGGACGCGCTGACAATGGCTGCGCAAGGCCACGATGTCGCCGTCGTCTCGGGCGGCGACCCCGGCGTCTTTGCCATGGCGGCAGCCGTCTGCGAGGCGATCGAGGCCGGCCCGGACGAATGGCGTGCCGTCGACGTGGCGATGCTGCCCGGCATCACCGCAATGCTTGCGGTCGCTGCCCGGATCGGCGCGCCGCTTGGCCATGATTTCTGCGCCATCTCGCTGTCTGACAATCTGAAGCCGTGGGAGCTCATCGAATTGCGGCTGCTTGCGGCGGCCGGCGCCGGCTTCGTCATCGCGCTCTACAATCCGATCAGCAAGGCGCGCCCCTGGCAGCTTGGCCGCGCCTTCGAATGCCTGACTGCAATCCTGCCGGGCACCACGCCGGTCGTCTTCGGCCGCGCAGCCGGCCGTCCCGACGAGCGCATCGAGGTTTTTTTGCTGGCGCACGCCGATGCAGAAAAGGCTGACATGGCGACCTGCATCATCATCGGCTCGCCGGAAACCAGGATCATCAAGCGCGGCGAAAAACCAGCGCTGGTCTACACGCCGCGTTCGGCGGCGGGTCCAAGAAAATGACCGACCAGAAGATGATCGACCATCGCGGCAAGGGCCTGGACGGTTTCAGCCGACGCAACGTCCGGCAGCGTCGGCCTGCGGATCATGACCACCTCGATGCCGAGCGCCCGCGCTGCGGCGATCTTGCCGTAGGTCGCCTCGCCGCCGCTGTTTTTGGACACGACGACATCGATGTCATGGCTTTCGAGCAGCTCGCGCTCATCGGCCTCAAGGAACGGCCCGCGCGCCAAGAGATAGGTCGCGTCGGGCGCAGTGAGCCTTGGCTCGACCGGATCGACGCTGCGGATCAGATAGTGGTGCTGGGGTGCGGCCTCGAAGGCGGCGACCTCCTGCCGGCCAAGCGCCAGGAAAACGCGGCGTGGCGCAGCGGCCAGCGCCGTCACCGCGCCGGCAACATTGTCGACCAGCGTCCAGCGGTCCCCTTCGGCAGGCTCCCAGCCTGGGCGCCTGAGCGCGATGATCGGCACGCCGGCCTCATGCGCCGCTTGCGCGGCATTGGCGGAGATTTGTACCGCATAGGGATGCGTGGCGTCGACCAGCAGCTCGATGCGAGTCTCGCGAAGAAACGCCGACAGCCCGTCGGCGCCGCCGAAGCCACCCACCCGCGTCGGCACGCCCTGTGCCGCCGGGCTTTCAGTGCGGCCGGCCAGCGACAATGTGATCGCGAGATCGGTGCGCGCGGCCAGCGTTCCCGCCAGTTGCCGAGCTTCGGTGGTTCCGCCGAGGATCAGAATGCGGTGGGTCATCATGCCTGCTGAAGGTCCGCGCGGCACCAGATACACCTCGAAATGGCTGACGGTGATCGGCATCGGCGATGACGGTGTAGCGGGTCTCGGCAACGAGGCCAAGCGGCTGATCGCCGAGGCCGAATTCGTCTTCGGCGGCACGCGCCACCTTGCGCTCGTCGCGTCGCTCGCCAAAGGCGAGGCACGTGCCTGGCCGACCCCTTTCGATGCCGAAATGCGCGACGTGCTGGCGCTTTCCGGCAGGCGAGTCTGCGTGCTGGCTTCAGGCGATCCGTTCTTCCATGGGGTCGGCGTCACCCTTGCTCGCAAGGTTCCTCCCCAGGAGATGCAGGTGATTCCCGCCCCTTCTGCCTTCTCGCTGGCCGCCGCCCGGCTCGGCTGGGCGCTGCAGGGTATCGAGACCATTTCACTGCACGGCCGCTCGCTCGACCTGATCCGGCCGCTGCTGCATCCAGGCAGCCGCATTCTTGCACTGACCTCGGACGGCGATGCGCCAGCGGCGATTGCGCGCCTGCTGACCGAACTCGATTTCGGCGCCTCGCGGCTGACCATCCTGGAGGCACTGGGCGGCCCGAACGAAAGGCTGCGTTCGGCCCGCGCCGACGCCTTCGACCTGGAAAAGGTCAATCCGCTCAACGTGCTGGCGATCGAAGTTGACTCAATTTTGGAAGCACGCATCCTGCCGCTGACATCCGGCATTGCCGATCATTTGTTCGAGCATGACGGCCAAATCACCAAGCGCGAAGTGCGCGCCATCACCCTGTCCGCCCTCGCCCCCAGGCGCGGCGAATTGCTGTGGGACATCGGCGCCGGCTCCGGTTCGGTCGGCATCGAATGGATGCTAGCCCATCCCACGATGCGCGCCGTTGCCATCGAGGCCGATCCAACCCGCGCCGCCCGCATCCGCCGCAACGGGTCCACCTGCGGCGTGCCCGGTCTTGCCGTCGTCGAAGGCTCGGCACCGCAGGCGCTCGCCGGATTGGGGGCGCCGGACGCGATCTTCATCGGCGGTGGCGGCAGCGACACCGGCGTGCTGGAAACGGCCATCGAGGCCCTGCGCGCTGGCGGCCGGCTGGTCGCCAATGCGGTGACGCTGGAGATGGAGGCGCTGCTGCTCGCCCGTCACGCGTCGCTCGGCGGCGATCTCACCCGCATCGCACTAACCCGCGCTTCGCCGGTCGGCTCGATGCAGGCCTGGCGGCCGGCCATGCCGGTCACCCAATGGAGTTGGGTCAAGCCATGATGGTCGCAGGCATCGGAAGCCGCAAGGGCGTCAGCGCAAGGGACGTGCTTGCCGCCATAGAAACCGCTCTGGAAACGCATGGGTTGGCGATGACGGCGCTTTCGGCGCTCGCCACCGCTTCCCTGAAGCAGGACGAGCAGGCAATCTTCTCTGCGGGCCGCGAACTCGCTCTTCCAGTGATCGTTGTCGAGGACGCTGCGCTCGAGGCCGCGTCGCCGCGCACGATCAGCCGTTCCGATCTGTCGCAGGAGCGTGCCGGCACGCCGTCAGTTTCCGAAGCGTCGGCGCTTGCTGCCGCGGGCAAAGGGGCAAAACTGCTTGGGCCGCGCACCGTGCTCGGCCCGGTCACCTGCGCCATTGCGATCAGCGGAGATGCGGCATGACCGTCCACTTCATCGGCGCCGGACCGGGCGCGGCCGACCTCATCACCTTGCGCGGCAGCCGGCTGCTGGCAAGCTGCCCGGTTTGCCTCTATGCCGGCTCGATCGTCGCCCCGGAACTGTTGCAGCACTGCGCCCCCGGCACGAAGCTGATCGACACCGCGCCGATGTCGCTCGATGAGATCGAAGCGGAATATGTGGCGGCCGACCAGGCCGGCCACGATGTCTCCCGCCTTCATTCCGGCGACCTGTCGGTGTGGAGCGCTGTCGCCGAGCAGATTCGCCGGCTGGAGAAGCACGGCATCGCCTATACGCTGACGCCGGGCGTGCCCTCCTTCGCTGCTGCTGCGGCAGCGCTGCGCCGCGAGCTGACCATTCCCGAAGTCGCGCAAAGCCTGGTGCTGACCCGCATCTCCGGCCGCGCCTCCAAAATGCCGCCCGGCGAGACCCTGGCCGGCTTCGGCCGCACCGGCGCGACGCTCGCCATCCACCTTGCCATCCACGCCATCGACCGGATCGTCGCCGAGCTGACGCCGTTCTATGGCGCCGATTGCCCGGTAGCGGTCGTCTTCCGTGCCTCCTGGCCGGACGAGCGCGTGCTGACCGGCACGCTGGCGACGATTGAGGCGCAACTGGCCGCCGATCCGATGGAGCGCACGGCCATCATCTTCGTCGGCCGCTCGCTGGCAGCGGAAGGCTTTGGCGAGAGCTCACTTTACGACGCCCACTATCAGCGGCGTTTTCGCGGACGGGACGGACTGTGAACGACAGCACCGGAAACAACAGCGGAAACACCACAATCGACCAGGCTTTGGCCCGGCTGAACTTCAAGCCGCGCCAGCTGGAGCCGGGCCATGTCTGGCTGACCGGCGCCGGCCCCGGCGATCCCGGCTGCCTGACGCTGGAAGTGCTGGCCGCGCTTGGGCAGTGCGACGCCCTCGTCTACGACGCGCTGGTCTCTCCTGATATCGTGGCAGTGGCGTCGGGCGCCGAGCTTTTTTACGCCGGCAAGCGCGGCGGCCAGCCGTCGATGAAGCAGGACGACATCACCGCTTTGCTGGTGCGGCTGGCGCGCGAGGGCCGCCGCGTCGTCAGGCTGAAAGGCGGCGACCCCTATATATTCGGGCGCGGCGGCGAAGAGGCGCTGGCGCTGGCCCGCGAAAACATCCCGTACCGCGTCCTGTCCGGCCTGACTTCGGGCCTCAGCGCGCTTGCCGGAGCCGGCATCCCGGCCACCATGCGCGGCATCAACAAGGCGGTGATCTTGGCCACCGGCCACGCCGCCGGCACCGACGATGACCTCGACTGGGCCGCAATCGCCCGCACCGGCCAGCCACTCGTCGTCTATATGGGCATGGCCAATCTGCCGCTGATATCAGCCTCGCTGCTTGGGGGCGGCCTGCCGCCTTCCACGCCTGCTGCGGTGATCGTTGCCGCGACGACGCCGCAGGAGCGCATTGTCGTCGCCACCCTCGCCACCATCGCCGATGAGGCGGCCGCCGCCGGGTTGACCGCGCCGGCGCTGATCGTCGTCGGCGGCATCGTCGCGATGCGCGCGGCATTGGCGGGCGAGCCATGACCCGCGCGATCATCGTCGGCGCGCCGCGCTCAGGCTCCGGCAAGACCAGCGTCACCATCGGTATTTTGCGCGCGCTCGCCCGGCGCGGCCTGAAGGTGCGCGGCGCCAAGTCCGGCCCCGACTATATCGACCCCGGCTTCCACACCGCCGCGACAGGCCTTTCCGGCGTCAATCTCGACAGCTGGGCGATGCCGCCTGCTTTGCTCAACGCGCTGGCCGGTGACGCAACTGAAGATGCCGATTTCGTCTTCCTCGAAAGCGCCATGGGCCTGTTCGACGGGATTCCCGCTGCTCCGGGCCGCACCGGCTCGGCGGCAGATCTTGCCCGGCTCTACGGCCTGCCGGTGCTGCTGGTGCTCGACGTTTCCGGGCAGTCGACCACGGCGGCGGCCGTCGCCAAGGGTTTTGCCACCTACGACCCTGGTGTGCGCATGGCCGGCGTCGTGCTCAACCGGCTGGGCAGCGAACGTCACCGCCGTCTCTGCGGCGACGCCATCGAGGCGATCGGCCTGCCGGTGGTCGGCGCGATCCTGCGCGATCCCTCGCTCAACCTGCCGGAGCGCCATCTCGGCCTCGTCCAGGCCGGCGAATATGAGAATTTGATGGTGCATCTCGACCGGCTGGCCGACACGGTCGAACGCTCGCTCGACCTCGACGCCGTCATGGCCCTGGCGGCGCCATTCGCACCCGCTTCCGGCAGTTTCGACGACGCGCTGCCACCGCCCGGACAACGCATCGCACTAGCCGAGGACGCTGCCTTCACCTTCCTCTATCCGCATGTCGCCGCGTATTGGCGCAAGGCCGGTGCGGAAATCGTCGCCTTCTCGCCGCTCGCCGACGAGGCGCCCAGCGACAGTTGCGATGTCTGCTGGCTGCCCGGCGGTTATCCCGAGCTTCACGCCGGCCGCCTCGCGGCGGCTGCGAATTTCAGGGCCGGCATCGAGGCATTTGCGGCAACACGGCCGGTGCATGGCGAGTGCGGCGGCTTCATGGTGCTCGGCGAAGCGCTGGAGGATGCTTCGGGCGAGACGCACAGGATGCTTGGCCTGCTCGGTCACGCGACCAGTTTTGCCAAGCGAAAAATGAATCTCGGTTATCGCGAGGCGCGGCTGCGCGCCGATTGTCCCCTCGGAGCCCAAGGCACGCTGATCCGCGGCCACGAATTCCACTACGCGCAGATGATTGCCACCGGCAGTGACGAACCGTTGGCCGACCTCGCTGACGGCCAGGGCAATCCGCTCGGCGCCTCCGGTTACCGGCGCGGCCATGTCAGCGGCACGTTCTTCCATGCCATTGCGAGAGGCGAGAGGCGAGAGGCGAGAGCATGATCCCGAACCGGAAGTCCGCGCCAGCGAAAAGTGGGAACCGGTTTTCGGAATAGAGCATGCTCAAACTCCAGACCCTCTCGCCTCGGCAAATCCTCGATGACATCGCGCTCTGCGTGGTCTTCTTTACGCGGCTGCCGCTGCCGGTCGTCGATTTTCGGGACCGCAGCCTTGCTGCCACGATCTGGGCGGCGCCAGTCGCCGGCCTTGCCGTCGCTCTGATTGGCGGCTTGGTCTACGCGGTCGGGACCTGGCTCGGCCTTGCCGCCGGCCCGGCAGCGGCACTTGCCCTTGCTGCAACCTTGCTCGCCACCGGCTGCATGCATGAAGACGGACTTTCGGATGTCGCCGACGGCTTTGGCGGCGGCAGGACACGCGAGAAAAAACTGGAGATCATGCGCGACAGCCGCATCGGCGCCTACGGCGCCTGCGCGCTCGGTCTGTCGCTGCTTGTCCGCTGGAGCGTGCTTTCGGAATTCGCCAGCCCGGCCCAAATATTCTGGGTTCTGATTGCCGCACATGCCGCCTCGCGCGGCTTGTTCGGCGCTTTCATGCATCTGCTGCCGGCGGCGCGCAGCGACGGCCTCTCGGCCGATGCAGGCACCGTGTCGGCCGAAACCGCCATTGCCGGCGCCGTGCTCGGCGCCGTGGCGCTGCTGGCGCTAGGGTTCGGTGGCGCGGTCGCCGCCCTCATCCTGCTCGGCCTGTTGTTTGCCGCCTTCCATATGCTGTGCCTCAGGCAGATCGGCGGCCAGACCGGCGACACGGTCGGCGCGCTACAGCAGCTTGGCGAGATCGCAATCCTGCTGGTCGCATCCGTTTGGCTTTCCTGACTCTGTTTCGGAGATTTTTTCCCCATGCTCTTCAAATCGCTTGATGAATTGCGCGCGGCCTGCCTCGATCTGCATGCCGGCAGCGACGCCGCGGCGGATGCTGTCGCCCGCCGCCAGGACACGCTGACAAAGCCACAAGGCAGCCTTGGCCGATTGGAAGCAATAGCCGCGTGGCTGGCCCGCTGGCAGGGCCGCGACATGCCGCAGCTCGATCGCGTAAAAGTCTTGGTCTTTGCCGGCAACCACGGCGTCACCGCACAGGGCGTGTCGGCCTTCCCGTCGGAGGTCACGGTGCAGATGGTGGCGAATTTCGCCACCGGCGGTGCCGCCATCAACCAGCTTGCCCGCATCGCCGGCGCCGAACTCGACGTCATTCCGCTCGACCTCGACCGTCCGACCGGCGATTTCACGCAAATGCCGGCGATGGATAACGAGGTCTTCCTCGCCGCCGTCTCGGCCGGCTACGGCGCGGTGACGAAAGACCTCGACGTCGTCTGTTTCGGTGAAATGGGCATCGGCAACACCACGCCGGCGGCGGCCATTTCGGCCGCCCTCTTCGGCGGCGGCGCGGAAAAATGGACAGGGCGCGGCACCGGCGTCGACGATGCCGGCCTGGTGCGCAAGATCACCGCCATCGAGGCCGGCCTCAAGCGCCACGCCGAGGCCGTTGCCGACCCGCTGATGGTCGCAGCCGCCCTTGGCGGGCGCGAACTCGCCGCCATCCTTGGCGCGACGCTGGCGGCGCGCCATTTAGGCGTGCCGGTGCTGCTCGACGGCTTCGTCTGCACCGCCGCCGCCGCACCGCTGGCAAGATTGCACCCCGCCGGCCTCGCCCACACGCTTGCCGCTCATGTATCGGCCGAATCCGGCCATCGCCGGCTGCTCGAGGCGCTCGGCCTGCCGCCGCTGCTCGATCTCGGCATGCGGCTCGGCGAAGGCTCAGGCGCCTGCCTCGCCGTCAACATCGTTCGCTCGGCTCTCGAATGCCATGCCCGCATGGCAAGCTTTGCCGAGGCTGGTGTTTCGGAGAAGTAAATTTCCTCAACTTGGAAATCAAATCTTGCCCTGGGGAACCTGGCCGGCCCGAGCACGTTGTGGCCGGTCAGCCCGGGTTACGCATGCAACAGCTTTTCCAGGAATTTGGCCATCCGACATACGTCCCGTTTCCCGTAATTGCGGCGAGGCTTCTACTGGCGGCGATCTTCGGTGCGGCGATCGGTTTCGAACGCGAATGGCGAAATCGGCCTGCCGGGCTTCGCACCCATATCCTGGTCTGCGTGGCAGCGGCTACCTTCGGTATTCTGACGATTGAAATCATTCACGCGCCGATGTTTCAGCAGGATTCCGTGAGGGTCGATCCGATTCGTGTTGTCGAAGCGGTTACCGCTGGCGTCGCGTTCCTTGCTGCCGGAACGATTTTGTTTTCGAAAGGCGAGGTTCAAGGGCTGACGACCGGTGCAGGCATGTGGCTGTCTGGGGCAATTGGCGTGGCCTGCGGGCTCGGTCTGTGGCAAGTGGCGGCACTCGGCACGCTTTTGGTGCTCGTCGTGGCAGGCCTTCTCTACAGTTTTGCCGCCAAGTCCGGTATTGGCGAGAACACCGGACAAGAAAAGCCCATGTCGGAAGAAGACGTGCCCAAGCCGCCGAAAGGCTGAGGAACGCCCCGCGTGCTAGGAAAGAACGGCGTGCGTGGCGGCCCCCCCAAAGTGGCGCGGCCAACTTTGCGTGACGCAGCACTGCGCTTGATCACAATTCAGCCCATTCGCGAGATCGATACGGCTGACTCGGTGTCCAGATCAGGCGGGAACCAAGTCCTAAAGCTTCGGCCTTAGATCATGGCTCAAACAGGCGCGCCTCTCTAAGGATCGAAGCACGATCGAACCCGATCAGCGATGCGATGTCGCGTATTTGCTGCTCAGTAGCACCTGACTCTCGCGCAAGCGCGCGTACATGGTCGTCCGTCAGGCCGGCCTGCTTTGCTTCTTCTGCCATCACACGAATGCCTCGCTTTTGGGGCAGGAGTGCCGTGGTCCCTCCTAAGCATCAGCGCCCATTGCATGCCTGACGATGTAGTCTTGTACGCTTTCGGACAAATTTTGAACAGTCGCCTTCCCTTACCGGTCGCGATCCCCGCCGGAACTCTGGTGTCGTCCGGATCTCGATAGACGCCTCGGCATTGCCGAGAAGCCGACCGGGATGGAAGAACGGTTCGTCGGCGCGATGGCCGCGTTTGCAGTCCCGCTGGGCCGAGGTAAAACCGCTCGCGCTGCAACTGGAACAGAACGCGAATTGGAAACCAACCGTCAGGATTGGAAACCGCTATGTTCGCAACACTCGTTCCAAGTAGCGAAAAAGCGAGTAATATCAACGGATTAAATGGTGGGTGCGACAGGGATCGAACCTGTGACCCGCTGATTAAGAGTCAGCTGCTCTACCAACTGAGCTACGCACCCACTCGCCGGTAAAACCAGCGTCGGCGGGCATATAGCCGCCGCCATCCGCCATGTCCAGCCCTGCCGGATTCATTTCCCGACAAATCGCGCCGGGTTTCGTCATCCTAGGGCGAGCGAACGCGAAGCGGAGCAGAGACCCTAGGATGACGAAGCATGGTATGTCAGACGAACATCCGGGCTTCCGCCACCTTGACGGCATGGCCGCCGATGCGGGCGGCGGCCAGTTTGCCACCTTCGACATTCAGTTCGAGGCGTATGCGCGAAGGCCGGCCCATCTCCAGGCCTTGCTCGATCCAGAGTTGTGAAACACCCTCCCTCGGGCCATCGTAGTGCATAATCGCGCCGGCGAAGGCGGCGGCCGCCGAACCGGTCGCCGGATCTTCATAGGAAGGATTGCTCGGCACGATCATGCGGACATGAAAGGCGCTGTCGTGGTTCACCGTCTCGCGGCAATAGACATACGGGCTGGCGAGGGCCCAATCGCTCTTGCGGGGCGCCAGTTCCGACCACGCCTGGTTATCCAGCCTTATCCGGGCCGCCGCCTCCAGATCGGCGACCGGGATGGTCACGTAGGGCACGCCGGCCGACCAGAACGAGACGCGGTGGTTTTCGAAGCCGATTTCGTGCGGCCCCAGGCCAAGTGCCGCCCCGATCGCCTCCGGGTCGGCGGACAGTTCCAGTGGCTCCGGCAGTTTGGCCAGGTCGAACTCGGCAAAGCTGGCGCCATCGTGCTTGCTGACGGCGCAGCGCACCGGGCCGATATTCTCCTCCAGGACGAAGATGCCGGCGGTGTCGCCATCGCCAGCCATTTCGGTAAGCGCAATCGCCGCGCCCACCGTCGGATGGCCGGCGAACGGCATCTCATAATCGGGCGTGAAGATGCGGATGCGGGCACGGTGCTTGGGATTGTCAGGCGGCAGCACGAAAACGCTTTCCGACAGGTTGAACTCGCGCGCGATGGCCTGCATCGTCGCCGTGTCCAGCCCTTTGCTGTCTAGCACGACGGCAAGCGGATTGCCGGCCAGCCGCTCGGTGGTGAACACGTCGTAAAGTAAGTAATTCCGGGTCGACATTGTAGAAAGCCTTCTGCCTCAATCCCACGAGGGGCCCAAACATGGGCGAAATTTAATTTGATATTTGAACCATTCGGCCTGATCAGTGGCACCGATTGGGACATCACTGGTATTATAGGGGTCCGGCGTGGACCAGATTGTCAATCTGCCAAAGACGGAATCCACTTCCGACATAGAGACGGCACTCGGGCTTGACCACCTGGGTCTGAAGAAGAAACGGCGTCGCGGCTGGCTTTATGGCCTGCTTGTGCTGGTCGTCGTCGCGGCAAGCCTCACCGGCTACCAATGGTATGCCGCGTCTCCCGCCAAGGTCGACTATACCACTGTGCCGGCCGCTGTCGCCGATCTCACGGTCGAAGTATCGGCGACCGGCACGCTGCAGCCGCTCACCCAGGTCGACATTTCGAGCGAACTGTCCGGCGTCGTCCGCTCGGTCGCGGTCAACGAGAACCAGCAGGTGAAGAAGGGCGATGTGCTGGCGGCGCTCGATACGGCCAAGCTGGAGGTGCAGGTCGAGCGCGCCGAGGCTTCCGCCAAGGCGGCGGCCGCCAATGTCGAGACCGCCACCGTAACCCTCACCGAAAACGAACGGGCGCTTGCGCGCGCGGCGGCACTCACCAAGCGCGGCATGGCGACGGACCAGTCGCTTGAAGCGGCGACAGCGACGCGCGACCGCTCCAAGGCAGCGCTCGACAGCGCCAAAGCCAGTCTGGCCATCGCCAATGCCGATCTCAAGGCGCAGCAGACGGACTTCGCCAAGAGCACCATTTATGCGCCCATCGACGGCATCGTTCTGACGCGCTCGGTCGATCCCGGCCAGACGGTTGCGTCCTCGCTGCAGGCGCCGGTGCTGTTCGTCATCGCCGCCGACCTCAGGAACATGGAGTTGAAGGCGGCGGTCGACGAGGCCGACATCGGCGCGGTCAAGCCCGGCCAGCATGCCCGCTTCACCGTCGACGCCTTTCCCGAACGACCGTTCGATGCCGAGATCCGCGACATTTCCTATGCCTCGGTCACCACCGACGGCGTCGTCACCTACGACGCGCGGTTCGAGGTCGACAACAACGAGCTTCTGTTGCGGCCTGGCATGACTGCCACCGTTTCGGTCGTCACCAGAGAGGCCAAGGGCGTGCTCACCGTGCCGTCGACAGCTTTCCGTTACCGGCCGGCGGCATCTACTGCCCGCGCCGGGAGCCTGAGCGACCTGTTCACCGGCCGCATGGGCCGCCCAGGCGGCAACCGCCAGCGCCAGGCGACGGCGCAGCCCACCGACGGCTCGCGCACGCTCTACGTGCTGGAGAATGGCCGGCCTCGGCCGGTCAACGTCAAAGTCGGCTCCACCGATGGCGAACTGACCGAGATCACCTCCGGTCTCGCAGAAGGCGCGCAAATTATCACCGCAGCGCAGCAGCGGAGCTGAAATCATGTCAGGCTCGCGGCTCATCACCTTCGACAAGGTCTGGAAAAGCTATGGCCAGGGCGAGGCCACGGTCCATGCGCTGGCCGGCGTCGATCTTGCCATCCGCAGCGGTGAATTCGTCGCCATCATGGGTCCGTCCGGCTCGGGCAAGTCGACGGCGATGAACATCATCGGCTGCCTCGACACACCGACGGCCGGCACCTACAGCTTCATGGGCATCGATGCTGGCCGCCTCGACCGCAACCGCCGCGCCATGCTGCGCAACCTCTATGTCGGCTTCGTCTTTCAGGGCTACAATCTCCTGCCGCGCACCACCGCGGTGGAAAATGTCGAACTGCCGCTGATCTATCGCGGCGTCGCCGCCCGCGAGCGTCATGACCTGGCCATGAAAGCGCTGGCCGAGGTCGGCCTTGTCGGCCGCGAGCACCACACGCCGGCCGAGCTCTCGGGCGGCCAGCAGCAGCGCGTGGCGATCGCACGCGCCATCGTCACCAGGCCGACGCTGCTCGTCGCCGACGAACCGACCGGCAATCTCGACACCGCACGCACGCACGAGATCATGGAGCTCCTGACGCGGCTGAACACTGAGCTTGGCCTGACCATCGCCATGGTCACACACGAGGCCGATGTCGCGTTCTATGCCGGCCGCACGATCCGCTTCCTCGACGGCCACGTCGCCTCCGACGCTGTGAATCTCGAGGTGGTGTAACCATGATCTGGGAAACCGTCCGCCTCTCGCTGCTATCGGTCCGCCGCAATGTGCTGCGCTCGTTTCTGACGCTGCTCGGCATCGTCATCGGCGTTGCCGCCGTCATCGCCATGCTCACCATTGGCTCGGGCACCACCGAAAAGGTAAAGGCCGACATTTCCAAGCTCGGCAGCAATTTGCTCGTTGTCCGTCCCGGCCGCCCGGCCGGGCCCGGCGGACCGGGAGGTCTCGACCAGGCCACCCGTCCGCTCGGCAGCAAGGAACTTGCCGCGCTCGTCGCACACCTGAGCGGCGCCCGCGCCATCTCGCCAGCCTCGCAAAAGCAGGTCCGCGTCATCTTCAGCACCGAAAGCCTGACGTCGGGTGTCACCGGCACCGACAGCGCCTATCTCGACGCGCGCGACTGGAAGCTGGTTTCGGGCCGCCCGTTCAGCGATTCGGAAAACCGCTCGGGTACCGGCGTCTGCCTGATCGGCGAAACCGTGCGCCAGCAGTTCTTCGGCGCCGGCGACCCCGAAGGCGAGATCATTCGCGTCAACCGCACCTCGTGCAAGATCATCGGCCTGCTCGAGCCGAAGGGCTATACCGGCTTCGGCCAGGACCAGGACAATGTCGTGCTGATGCCGCTCGCCGCCTACCAGCGCCGCATCGCCGGCAACCGCGACATCGACTCGATCTACGTCGCCGCCGACGACAGGACGCCGACCACCGAGCTGCTGCCGCGCGTCGAGGACATTTTGCGCGATGCACGCCGCATTCCGCCGGACCGCGAAGACGACTTCTCGATACGCGACATGACACAGATCGCCGACGCCATGGCGAGCGCCACCACGACGATGACCGGCATGCTGGGTGCGGTCGCCGGCGTCAGCCTGTTGGTCGGCGGCATCGGCATCATGAACATCATGCTGGTGTCGGTCACCGAGCGCACCCGCGAGATCGGCATAAGGCTGGCTATCGGCGCGCATGAAAAGCACATCCTCATCCAGTTCCTGGTCGAGGCGACCGTGCTGTCGCTGCTCGGCGGTCTCATCGGCATCCTGATCGGCCTGACGCTTGCCGGCCTCGCCTCGCTGACGCTGGCCATCCCGTTCGCGCCAAGCCCGGCGGTAATCCTGCTCGCCGTCGGCTTCTCGGCGCTGATCGGCATGGTGTTCGGCTTCTTCCCGGCACTGCGCGGCGCGCGGCTCGATCCGATCGACGCGCTGAGGCATGAATAGCGCGGCGGAACGTGCGTCGCCTTCTGACCCATAATTCTCGCGTTGTCCGCATCCTGGCCTCTGTCGCCGTACAATCCGCGGTGATAGCAATTGCCTTGGGGCGTGCGGAACAGTGGAATGAGCAAGAAAGAACGAGCGATTTTGGTGGCGGTGATCATCGAGGCCGCGTTGGCGGGGCTTTGGTGGTATCTGGCCAGCTATGGCATGGCCAATCCCGATCATGTCACCGCCGATTTCCAGCAGGTTGTCGGTCAGACGATGGGAACGGCGATGGGTGCGCTGCTGGGCATCGGCGTCATGCTGTTTTTCGTCGCCGCCCGCAACGACCGCAAAACCATCGAAAAGAAAATGCGTCGTTAACCCCTGTCGACAAAATATCCCCAGTCGGCAAACTATCCCTTGCCGGCAAAATGCCATTCGATCAGTGGCTTCATATGCGGCATCAGCCCGTCCGGCAGGTCATCGGCATTGCGGATGACGACAGGCCCATCGATTTCCGGCTCTGCCTCGGCGGCGACAAAGGCACTGATGCGCTGCGCGATCTCGTCGGCGGATGCCGTCTCGCGATAGCGGCGAAAGATTACCGTGCCGGTTGCCGTCGACAGGGCATAGTAGCGCCTGCCGCGTGTCGCGCCGGCAAGGTCGAGGCCGGTTTCTTCCCGCACCTCGCGGATCATGTTGAAGTCGACATCGACAAGGCCATCGCGGAAATCGGTTGGCTCGAACGAGCCGGCGGCGAAATAGACACGCCCTGCATTGACGGTGTGCGACGCCATGCGGATCGCCACCAGCGCATTGTCGCCGGCGACCAGCATGGCATGGGCATAGGCGTGCTCGGCCCCAACCACCTGGCGATTGCCGCGCCAAAGCATGAAGGTCGAGTAGCGCACCGCATGGCAGCGGCCGACGAGGCTGCTGTCGCGATAGCGGAGCGCCGAAAGCAGCACCACGGTGCCGTCGAACAACGCCGGGTTGGCCGCGGTTTCGCGTCGCCAATTCTCGGCGATCGCTTGCGCATTATCGCGCTCGAACGGATGCGGGCCGGGGTCGAGCCTGACGTCGACGGCGTCGACCGGCAGGATGATGTTGCGCGGCAGGTCGAAGTTCATCTTACTCTGAGGTGTGTTGAGATTCAGGTCAGGCCGAGCCGAAAATGGTGGTTCCAAGAACCGGAGCGGAGCGTACTTTTGGGTACGTGAGCACCGGAAGCGCAGGAAGCCGCCGTTTGCAGGCCGGCATCACTTGAATATCAACACAC
This sequence comes from Mesorhizobium escarrei, assembly GCF_935825525.1. GTDB lineage: Bacteria > Pseudomonadota > Alphaproteobacteria > Rhizobiales > Rhizobiaceae > Mesorhizobium > Mesorhizobium escarrei. The sequence continues at coordinate 245,183 of NZ_CAKXZT010000168.1, read as the reverse complement.
CTCAGGCCATGTCCAGGGTGATCGCCACAGGACAATGGTCCGACGCCTTCGGCCGGTCCCAGCCGCAACGCGGAAACCGGTCCACATCCTGGCCTGCCGGAAAGATCGTGCGCCAGGGCTGACCGTTGCGGATGATGTCGGGAACGGCGGTCGCGTTTCTGGCTGCCAGTGCCTTCGACAACAGGATGTAGTCGAGCTGGCATAGATGCCGCTCTTGCGGCCCGCGCGTATGGTATAAGGTCCAACGGTCCATCTCCGGGCGCCGCTCGACCGCATTCTCGCAAAAGCCGCCGGCGGTGAGCACGTTGAGGCAGGACTGGCTCTCGTCGATCACCTCGAAGCGGTAGCCGTCAAAGGCATCGCCGGAGATCTTCAGGCGCTGCCGATAGTCGTTCATGTCGCCGCAGATCGCCCAGTTTTTGTCGGCGGCGTGATCCCCGCCGAAACGCTCCTCGATGATCCGGCGCACCGCTTGCGCCTCGGCGATGCGCAGCGGCATCGTCGCCTGGCGTCCGTCAAGACCGTTGCGGGGCGAGCCCATCGACTTGAAATGCACCAGATAGAGCGTCAGCGGCACGCCGCCGACAGTCAGGTCGATTTCCAGGCAGTCGCGCCGGAAGATGCGCTGGTTGGCCTGATGCCCCAACGCTGCCAGCTCCGGCGTGTGCAGGCCGAATTGCTCGAACGTGACATAGGCGTGGCTTGTCATGCGCACGAATTCGATCGGCTGGCCCTGCGCGGTCTCGTTGCGCATCATCACGGCGACGTCGATGCCGCGCGAATCGTTGCCGGCGGTGGTGTATTTCTGGCGGTAGCCATGCCCGACCATCTTGAACAGATAACCGTATTCGAAAGCCTTCAGCGCCTCGATATTGTCGACCTCCTGCATGCAGATGATGTCGGCGCGGGTGGCCGCGATGGCCAATGCCGTCAGCTGGCGCGTATCGTCGGATTGAGCGATCGCCCGCGCCTGCTCCAGCACCTTGTATTCGGCCTCGCTCTGGATGTCGAAGAGCGCCAGCGTGCGATCTTCGTTGAGCTGGTTGCGGTATCCGGAAAAATCGAACCTGTTCACCAGGTTTTCGACATTGAAGGTGGCGAGGCGCAGCGACATGGTGGTGACCTTTGCCCACAAGCGCGGCCGAAAACAAGGGCCCGCCCTGCCCGTCATGGTTGACGAAATCTTTCCGTTCATCCTCCGTTCAGATGGAAAGTTCCATGAATAAGGTTCTTCCTCGGGGTATTCTGGGCGTGGGGCCTGAAATCACTTGGAGAGTGCAATGAAACCGCTCTTTTCTTCCACGGTCAAATCCGGGCTGATAGCCTTGGGTCTCATTTCCGGCATCACCGCACCGTCCACCGCCGGCCCGATCATGCAGCCGGATCTGTCGGTTCCCACCAGCACCGCTGCCCCGAGGATCACACCTGTCCGCGACAGCTGGGCGGGCGGCAACGACCGGCAGTTCAACAGCAACTGGCAATGGCGTCGTCATGACGGGCGTCGTTTCGCAAGGTCGGGCAATTGGGACCGCGGTAACTGGAACCGTAGAAACTGGAATCGCAGACACTGGAATGGCGGGGATGACTGGCGTTGGCGCCATCATCGCCGCTATTACCGCGGTGGCTACTATAATGGCGGTGGCTACTACAATGATGGTGCGGGCGCCGCGATTCTGGGCCTGGGCCTGGGGCTCGGTCTTGGCAGCATGTACAACAACTACAACTACTACAATGCGCCGGCGCCGCGCCGCTATTATCGTGCAGGGCGGCTTTCCAGCGCCCATGTCCGCTGGTGCTACGACCGCTACCGGTCTTATCGCGCCTGGGACAACACGTTCCAGCCCTATGGCGGTCCGCGCCGGCAGTGCTGGTCGCCTTACAGCTGAGTGGTGCGACTGATGAACGCCAAACGGCGCCGCGCCTCGCGGCGCCGTTTTCACCTACACTATCCTTCTCCTGAACTCTTCTCCGCCCGGGCAGGGCACCACGAAATCGTTTTCGCCGCCGACGATAACGCTATGTTTATCAGGCAGGCCTAAATATCTTGCCGATCGCACCAGGGACCATGCGCGATGGCTGAAGACGAAACCAGGGACAAACGCAGGCAGCGCGTCTTCAAGGGCGCGACGATCCTGACCGGCATGACCAGGTCCGAGGTCACGTGCACGGTGCGCAACATGCATGACGGCGGCGCCGAACTGAAGGTCTCGATCGACGCACGCGTGCCCGACGAGTTCCTGCTCTATGTGCCGACCGACGGCATCGCCTACAAAGCAGTGGTCCGCTGGCGCCGCGAGGACCGCATCGGCGTGATGTTCACCGGCACCGAGCCAAAGCCTCACTGGCACTACGGCTAAATCCCTGCACGGCGTTCTCCAGCCAGCTAACCACCCGGCCTTCATGTAAAAAAAGCCGGCGGAGCGCGCCGCCGGCTTTTCTGTGCAATGATAAAAGTGCGGATTTCGATCAGTTCTTGGCCTTGTCGACCAGCTTGTTCTTCGAAATCCACGGCATCATCGCGCGCAGCTTGGCGCCGACTTCCTCGATCTGATGGCTGTCATTGTTGCGGCGGATGCCCTTGAAGCGCGACATGCCGGCGCGATACTCCTGCATCCATTCCGAGGTGAATTTGCCGGTCTGGATGTCCTTCAGCACGCGCTTCATCTCGGCCTTGGTCTCGGCGGTGATGATGCGTGGGCCCGAAACATATTCGCCCCATTCGGCAGTGTTCGAGATCGAGTAGTTCATGTTGGCGATGCCGCCTTCATAGATCAGGTCGACGATCAGCTTGACCTCGTGCAGACATTCGAAATAGGCCATTTCCGGCGCGTAGCCGGCTTCCACCAGCGTCTCGAAGCCAGCGCGGATCAGCTCGACCAGACCGCCGCACAGCACCACCTGCTCGCCGAACAGGTCGGTCTCGCATTCCTCGCGGAAATTGGTTTCGATGATACCCGAACGGCCGCCGCCAACGCCGCAGGCGTAGGACAGAGCGAGATCAAGTGCATTGCCCGAAGCGTCCTGATTTACCGCGACCAGGCACGGCACGCCGCCGCCCTTCTGGTATTCGCCGCGCACCGTGTGGCCGGGTCCCTTCGGCGCGATCATGACGACGTCGACCGAGGCTTTAGGTTCGATCAGGCCGAAATGCACGTTGAGGCCGTGGGCAAAGGCGATCGCCGCGCCATCGCGGATGTTCGGCGCGATTTCGGACTTGTAGATGTCGGCCTGCAGCTCGTCCGGCGTCGCCATCATCATCAGGTCGGCCCATTTGGCGGCGTCCGCCACGCTCATCACCTTGAGCCCATCGGCCTCGACCTTCTGGGCGGTGGCCGAGCCGGCCTTGAGGCCGATGGCGATTTCCTTGACGCCGGAATCCTTGAGATTGAGCGCATGCGCCCGGCCCTGGCTGCCATAGCCGATGATGGCGACCTTCTTGCCCTTGATCAGGTTGAGATCGGCGTCGCGATCGTAGTAGACACGCATTTTTCTTCCTTCCCGTTTTCGAATTCAGAGCATGATGCCGAAAAGTGTGAAGCGGTTTTCGGACGACATCATGCTCTATCTCTTTGATTTAGAGCCGGATGATTTCAGGTCGACTTGACCTGAAATCATCCGGCTCTAGGGGGCCTTGTGGCCCGGTTTTTGCTCCGTAAAGAGCGAGAAACTGCTGCGTCGCCCGGACGGCATCGCCGCCAATCGCCGCATCAGTCAATTTTAGCTGGTCGCCGAGCAACAGGCGGATCTGCACGTCGCGGGCGACCAGCCCAAAAAAGGTGCGGAACGCCACTTCGGCATCCGAGAACTCGAGAAGCCCGGCCTGCCGACCGGCCTCCAGCACCGGCTTCAGGCGCCGGGCCAGCGCGAAACGCCCGTTCTCCAGCACGATGGCGCCGAGATCATCATTCCCCGAGCCAGCCCGGCCAATGGCGACGCGGTTCAGCGCGATCGATGTGTCGCTCGAAATCACCTTGAGCCAGTCCGAAGCGAAACGTGCGAGGCTCACCGTCAGCGAAGCAAGGGTAAGCCCCTTGCCGTCGACCGGCACCACCCGCACCTTGGAGGCCTGCCATTGAACAATTGCCGTCAACAGCCCGTCGCGATCGCCGAACCATTTGTAGAGCGTTTCCTTGGAACAGCTTGCCCGCCGCGCCACGGCGGTCATGGTCAACTGATCGCCCTCCTCGACCAGCAAGCGAAGTGCCGCGTCGAGCACGGCTTTCTGCCGCTCCGTCAGCGCTTCGCTGGTGTCAATGTCGACGCTTGCCTGCAACACACTCTTTTCCTGCTCGATAACGGCGGCGGCCAGGGCAGTACCGTACGTTACGGTTCGGCATGTCTATGACGTGTTGTCGGATCCGGTGCAAGCCCTATCTCCGCTTTTTGACGCTCCTAAGCCGGAATGGCCGCCACCGGAACGGCCACCGCTCGAACGGCATGTCGCGGAGAGAAAAATGCTCGTCGGCCTGCTTGCATTGACTGTTGCCGCCGCTTTCGCGGGCGCCGCCACCTATATCAGCGTTGCCGAGCAGCCGGCGCGGCTTCGCCTCGACGACCGTGCACTGCTGCAGGAATGGCAGCCTTCCTACAAGCGCGGCGCCGCCATGCAGGCGTCGATTGCCGTCGTCGCCTGTGTTCTTGGTGTCGTTGCCTGGTGGCAGACCGGCAGTCTCGCCTATCTCATCGGGGCGGTGCTGATCATCCTGCCATGGCCATGGACGCTGATCGCAATGATGCCGACAAACCGGTTGCTGGAGGCGATGGACGCGGCCGCCACCAATCCGCAGGCCCGGCCGTTGATCGTCAAATGGGGCAATCTGCATCTGGTTCGCGTCATGCTTGGCGTGCTGGCGGCACTGGCATTTCTTTGGGGCAGTGCCTGACGGCTGCAATCGACCTTCAGCGCCAGCGGGACAACATCACTCCGGCGGATGACGCAGCCGCCCCAGCAGAGCCGACGAGGAGCGAAGAGTTCGCACCTTTCGAAACTCATCCGCCGCAGCGAGGCGGCCACCGCGCTTCTTTGATACCTATCCGCCTGAACGGATCGATCCCAGCCACCATCCATCCTTCTGGGAGTTGGTTACGCGTCGGCAGCGTCAAAAGCGGTGCGCGCGGCGCGCACCGCGCCATGATTGAGCTCGGCCCATTGGAGCAGCTGATGCAGGGGCCTGAACATCGAGCGTCCGAGATCGGTCAGACTGTATTCGACGCTCGGCGGCTTGGTCGGGAACACCTTGCGATGGACATAACCGTCGCGCTGCAAATCGTGCAGCGTCTGGGTGAGCATGCGCTGTGAAATGTCGGGCACCAGCCGCCGCAATTCGCCGAACCGGTACGGCTTTTCGGCCAACGCCATCATCAGCAGCGAACTCCATTTGTTGCTGATGCCCTGGATCACATCGCGCACCGGACAGTCCGCTATGTTGCCCCCGCCGCTGCCCGCTTTGTAAATCTCGAGCTTCGATCTCAGACTGACGACCTTGCTGTCCATCGCTGGTTCCCTGCGCCTGTCTACCTCCCGCAAAACTGCCTTCTTTACGAGGGTCAGTCAATTCCTATTTTAGTGCTGGTCTCTTTTTGAGACTTATATGAGCACCCGCCGCTCCGGCGCAACGACAGGACTTCCCATGACCGATACCCTTCTCGTCACCGGCGCCTCCGGCCAGCTCGGCCGCGGCGTCATCCATCATCTGCTGGACACGCTCAAGGTTCCGCCCGCACGCATCATCGCCACCACTCGCAATCCGGAAAACCTCGCCGAGCTGGCGGCGCGCGGCGTCATCATCAGGCAAGCCGATTTCGATGACATCGCGTCGCTCGTCGAAGCATTCAAGGGCGCCGACAGGGTCCTGATCATCTCAACCGACGAGCTCGCACTTCAGGGCAAACGCTTGAAGCAGCACCAGACCGCTGTCGCAGCCGCCAAGACGGCCGGCGTTTCACATCTGCTCTACACCTCTATGCCCAATCCTGAGCCGGGATCGCCGGTGCTGTTTGCGGGCGATCACTACGGGACCGAGCAGGCGATCAAGGCGAGCGGCATCCCCTACACGATTTTCCGCAACGGCTGGTATCAGGAGGACCTGTTCTTGTCGCTGCCGCACGCAATTGCCTCGGGACGCTGGTATACAGCCGCAGCCGACGGCCGCATCGCCCATGGTGCTCGCGACGACATGGCCGCGGCGATCGCTGCCGGCCTTACCTCAGGCGCCACCGAAAGCACGACATACACGCTGACGGGACCGCAGGCCCATACGGTCGCCGAGATCGCGTCACTGGTGACCGACGTCACCGGCAAGCCCATCGAGGTCGTCCAGCTTTCGGACGAGGCGTTGACCGAGGGCCTGAAGGCTGCCGGCGTTCCCGAAGGTTTTGCCCCAATCGTCACTTCCTTCGACACCAACACGCGCTCCGGCCGCATCGGCATGGTGACCGACGCGATCGAGACGCTTTCAGGCAGGAAGCCGCAATCGCTGAAGCAGTTTCTCGAAGCGAACAAGGCAGCGCTAGCCGGCTGAGCCAGAAATAAAGATGAGAGTGCCGGACTTCCGAAGCCGGCGGGACAGCGCCCAGGACAGCGCCCCCTCTGTCCTGCCGGACATCTCCCCCACTTGGCGGGAGATCGGCAGCTTCGGCCTACAGCCTTCCTGCGACGCTGAAGATTGGCGAAAGCCTCGGTAACGGCCAATCTCCCCCCTTGTGGGGGAGATGTCCGGTAGGACAGAGGGGGGCGCGAAGGATCGCAACGGAGCGGGTCACTATTTGCGCCGGCTTTAGATAGCGACCTGCGTTCCGATCTCAACAACACGTCCGGTCGGAATCTGGAAATACTCCGTCGCATCGGCTGCCGTGCGCGCCAAGCCGATGAACAGCTTGTCCTGCCACACCGGCATGCCGGAGTTGGGTGACGCCTTGAGCGAGCGCCGCGACAGGAAGAAGGAGGTCGTCATGATGTCGAACTTCCAGCCCTGCTTGCGGCAGATCGCCAGCGCGCGCGGGATGTTGGGCTGCTCCATATAGCCGAAGGTCAGCGTCACCCGCATGAACAGCTCGTTGATCGTCTCCATCTTGACCCGCTCGCTATCGGGCACCATGGGCTGCTGCGCCGTCACCACCGAGAGGATGACGTTCTGTTCGTGCAGCACCTTGTAGTGCTTCAGACTGTGCATAAGCGCAGTCGGCGCGCTGACCGGATCGCTGGTCAGGAACACCGCCGTGCCGGACACCAGCTGCGGCTTCTTCTTCAACAGATTGGCGGCAAGGAAATCGAGCGGAATCTCGTTCCTGCGCGTCTTGTCGAACAGATAGCGGCTGCCGCGTATCCAGGTCCCCATGACCAGCCCCATGATGCAGGCGACAGCGATCGAAACCCATCCGCCTTCAACGAATTTCACGATATTTGCCAGGAAGAAGCCGGTGTCTATCGTGCCAAAGAGCAGCGCCAGCGCCGCAGCGAGCGCGGCCTGCCATTTCCATTGCCACCGCATCACCACGAACAGCAAAATCGTCGTCATCAGCATCTCGCCTGTCACCGAAATTCCATAGGCGGAAGCCAGCGAGCTCGAACTGCCAAAGCCGACGACCAGCAGCATCACGCCGAGCGCGAGAATGAGATTCACGCGCGGCATGTAAATCTGGCCAAGCTGCATCTCGGAAGTATGCTGAACTTCGATCCTCGGCAGAAGGTTGAGCTGCACCGCTTGCCGGGTCAGCGAAAACGCCCCGGAGATAACGGCTTGACTGGCGATGACAGTCGCCGCCGTTGCGAGCCCGACCATCGGTATCAGCGCCCAATCCGGCAGCATCTGGAAAAACGGATTGTCGGGCACTCCCCCGTGAGCAAGAACGAATGCACCTTGCCCAAAATAGCTAAGCAGCAGGCAGGGGAAGACGATCCAGAACCAGGCCAGCACAATTGGACGGCGACCGAAGTGTCCGAGATCGACGTAAAGCGCTTCAGCACCGGTAACCGCCAGAAAAACCGCGCCGACGGTGAGAAACGCGCCCGCTTTGGCCTCGGCAAGGTAGACGACTGCATAGTAGGGGTTGATTGCCAGGAGCACCGAGACATCGTCAAGAATGTGCACCAATCCGGCAATGCCGATCGCCAGAAACCAGAGCGCCGTCACCGGTCCGAAAACCGAGGCCACTCTGCCGGTCCCGAAGCGCTGCACGGCAAACAAGACGGCAAGGATCACCAAGGTGATGGGAACCACATATGGATCGAATGCCGGGGTCACGACGCTCAGCCCTTCCACCGCTGAAAGCACCGAAATGGCCGGCGTTATGATCGCGTCGCCAAAAAACAGCGCGGCTCCGCAGAGACCGATGGCAAGAATGATGCCGGAACCAGCCGGATAGGCTTTCCGGGCCAGCGCCATAAGCGACAGGGTACCGCCTTCACCCTTGTTATCCGCCCGAAGCACGAAAGCGACATACTTTATGGTCACGATAATCGTCAGTGCCCAGACGATCAGCGACAGAATGCCGAGCACGGCACTGCGCGGATCGGTGCCGGACGAAGCATGCAGTGCCTCGCGAAGCGCATAGATAGGGCTGGTGCCGATATCGCCATAGACCACGCCGAGAGCGCCCAGCATCAAAACCTTGGTGCTGTGCTTTTCGACCTCAGGATGGCTTGATTGTTCGACTGGTTCTGCCTCACTACCACTGTTGGTAAGGGCCATGGACGACACTCCGATAAGCGCGCGGTGCTCTACGCTTGCTGCGATGCAATATCAAGTGCCCCAACGTGATGGCTGCCATGTCCGCAAAGCGAGGCTTCCATCTCTACCACCCACAGGCCTTCAGGAATCTTTTGACCGTGCCGGCCATGCCATACTCCAACGCATCGGCTGTCAACCCATGTCCGATCGACACTTCGGCCAATCCCGGGATGCGCTTTGCCAATGCCGGCAGGTTGTTCACCACCAGATCGTGGCCGGCATTGACCTGAAGCCCGGCGGCAAGCGCGGCGTCCGCGGTTTTTCCCAATCTTTCCAGCTGATTCGCCGCTTTTGCCGAATCGGAATGACAGCTGCCATATGGACCGGTGTAGAGCTCAATCCGGTCGGCGCCGGTGTCGCGCGCGGCGTTCATGCCTGCCGGATCCGGGTCGGAAAACAACGACACGCGAAAGCCCCTCTTTTTCAGGCGTTTGACGATCGGTGTCAGGAACGCCGCCTCGGCGGCAAAGTTCCAGCCATGGTCGGAGGTGGCCTGGGCAGGGTCGTCGGGCACCAGCGTCACCTGCTCAGGCTGGTGCTTTTCCACGAGCGCCAGGAAATCCTCGCTCGGATAGCCCTCGATGTTGAATTCTGCCTTGGGGAATTCGTCGTCGATCAGCGCCCTGATCTCCGGCAGGTCGGAATGCCTGGTATGCCGCTCGTCGGGCCGCGGATGCACGGTCAGCCCATGCGCGCCCGCGGCAAGTGCGATGCGTCCGAGCCCGGTGACGCTTGGCCACGGCAGGTCGCGCCGGTTGCGCAGCATGGCGATGGCATTGAGATTGACGGAGAGCTTTGCAGGCATTGGTTCTCGGGTCCGGATGTATTTGCGGCCATCTATACCGCCTTTGGCGGGAACAGACAGGGGGTTTCCGGTGTTCCACAGGGACGTATAATATCCAGCGAGAGGAAGACCCGTGAATTATCTTGAAGCCGTGCCGGCGGTTCGCCGCATCGACACCGACCGCGACGACCTGTTCGCCATCGACGTCGTCGGCCATGTCACGGCTGCCGACGCCGAAAACCTGTTCGGATTGCTGGAGGCGGCCTACGCGCTGCACCCAAAAATCGACGTGCTGGTGCGCCTGATTGACCATGAAGGCGTCGATTGGGCCGATGTGTCGGACGAAACGCTTGAACAGGGCACGGCCCATGCCGTGGAGCATGTCGGCCGCTGCGCTGCGCTCGGCGAGCCGAACTGGGTGCCCAGCGCACAGAGCTTGCTGCCTGCTTCCTCGCCCGTCGAGATCAGGCATTTCGAGGCAGAGGACGAAGCATCCGCCTGGGAATGGCTCGGCGCCAGACCGCTAGCCCCACGCTGACGCAGTACGACCCCGTACCAGTCCCAGATTCCGAGTCCATGGGGGTTGCTCGATCCGCCTATCTGACGATCGTCAGCCGTTCGGCCGCGCGCGTGATCGCCGTGTAGAGCCAGCGCTGGCGAGTTTCCTTGAACGCCCAGCTTTCGTCGAAAAGCACGATCTCATTCCACTGCGAGCCTTGCGCCTTGTGCACCGTCAGCGCATAGCCATAGTCGAAATCGTCGAAGCGCTTTTTCTGCTGCCAGGGAATGTCGGCGTCCGGATCCTCGAACGCCGCCTTGAGCAGCTTGATCTTGGCGACGCCGCGGTCCGGATCGTCCTCCTCTGGTGAGACCAGCAGATTGATGCCGGGTTTCACCGTCTCGCGCGACGAGGTCATCACCTTCCACAGCGAACCGTTGAGCAGCCCTTTGGCCGGATCGTTGCGCAGGCAGACGAGCTTGTCGCCGGCCTGTGGAAAGTCGGCATTGAACCCCTTCAGCTCGCGCAGCCGCTGATTATAGCGACGCCGCGTCCTGTTGGTGCCGACCAGCACCTGGTCCGCCTTCAGCACCAGCTCCTGGGTGACGTCTTCCTTGCCGATCACCTGCGCCGCGCCATAGTCGCCGCGCATGAACTCGCGGCCCTCGCGCACGTCGAGCGCCAGCCGGATGATCGGGTTGTCGCGCGCCTGCCGGTGGATCTCGGTGAGCAGAATATCCGGTTCATGCTCGGTGAAGAAGCCGCCGCCCGAGATCGGCGGCAACTGGCCGGGATCGCCGAGAACCAGGATTGGCGTACCGAAACTCATCAGGTCGCGGCCGAGCTGTTCGTCGACCATCGAACATTCGTCGATGACGACGAGCTTGGCCCGCGAGATCGGGCTTTGCCGGTTGAGCGAAAAGGTCGGCGACATCGAAGTCTTGCCGGTCACCTCGTCCGAAACCGTCTCCTCGCCCTTCGGCCGATAGATCAGCGAATGGATGGTGCGGGCATTGACCGCGCCCTTGGAACGCAGCACCTGCGCCGCCTTGCCGGTGAAGGCGGCGAACTGCACCTGGCCGTCGACATGCTCGGCGAAGTAGCGCGCCAGGGTCGTCTTGCCGGTGCCGGCATAGCCGAACAGCCGGAACAGCTGCGGCTTTCCGGTCTTGAGCCAGGTGGCGACCGCCTTCAGCGCATCGTCCTGTTGAGGAGAGAATTCCATCAGCGCGAGAGACCGGATTCGCGAGGGAAAGACAAGGCCGACGGCACTAACCAAGTTCGTCGGCAACGGGCCGCACCGCCAATGATAAGTTATCAGGCAGAGATCGGAACGTAAAGAGAACGAAGTCGAGCCGCCACGACCTAGCCGGTCGGGCCGCCACGACCTTCGGTCGGGCTGGGATCGTTGTCGAGCAGGATCGGCTTGCCGTGCGGCGTTGCATGCGCGGCGCGTTCCCAGGCGGCAGCGAGCGCATCGATGTCGCCCTTGCCGGCAACGCCTTTGGCCGACAGCAGATTTTCCAGCGCAGCCAGCCAGTGCTCGTAATAATCGTGGCCATCGCTTGCGGCACCAGGCTGCTTGACCTCGGCGGACAAGGCGTCCGCCCATTCGCTCCACGAGAACAGGCCCTTGTCGTGCAGCGCAACCGTCATGGCAAAGGCTTCCGCCTGCCATGGCTCGGCGAATACCGGCGCATCGACGCCCGCCGGCAGCGTGGCGGTGACTGACTTCGCCTCACGCCGGCTCAAGATAGCTCTCCCAGGCGTCGATCGACACGGTCAGCGTCGGGTCGGCGCCCTCGCCCCAGATCTCTGCGCCGTCGAAAACCACGGTATAGACCCATTGCGGGTTTTCGCCTTGCCCATGCGCATTGGTGTCGGGGAAGACAAAACCGTCGCGCACCGCCTCGACGACGCCTTGCTTGCCGCGTGCGTAGCGTGGCAGCCTTGTGTGGCCGGTCGGATGAAAATTCTTCGTGCGCACCAGATCGCCTGCCTTGAACCGCGCCGGCGTGGCGATCGCCCGGTCGCATGGGCCGCCCTTGGCCAATACCTCAGGCACGTTTTCGGCCTTCAGCACTCGCTTTGGCATCGCGGCAGGGTCGACCGCCTTGCCCGCGGCCAGATCGCGGTCGCTGACGAAGCCGTGCCGCTTCAGCAAGGCTTCGAGCGCCTTGATCCAGATCTCGTAGTAGCTGGAGCCATAATAATCGGCGGGATGCAGCGATTCCCGCGCATGCCGGCTCTCATCGATGGTCCAGGCGCCCATGGCGCCGGCGCATAAGGTCACGCCAAGCGCCCGCCGTTCCCATTCGGCATGGAAACAGGGTTCGTCCTTTTCGGGTGCAACCGGCCCGAACCCCATCTGCCCGCCGAGATCCTGCGGCCCGTTCATGCCGGCCCCCGCGCCAGTCCGGTGCCGATCATCGCGTCGCGCGTCACCAGATCCGCCAGCTTCTCCTCGCTCCAGCCGTCGGTGCCCTTCGGCCGCATCGGCACGACCAGGTAACGCAGCTCGGCGGTAGAATCCCACACCCGGATCTTTGTCGTTGCCGGCAAGGTCAGCCCGAATTCCTCGAGCACGCCGCGCGGATCGATGACCGCGCGCGAACGATAGGGCGGCGCCTTGTACCAGACCGGCGGCAGGCCGAGCACCGACCACGGGTAGCAGGAGCACAGCGTGCAGACGACGAGGTTGTGCGTGTCCGCCGTGTTGAACACGGCTTGCATGTGCTCGCCCTGCCGGCCGGTGTAGCCGAGCGAGCCGATCGCCGCCGTCGCGTCGCGTTTCAGCCAGGCGGCAAAGTCAAGGTCGAGCCACGCCTTCGCCACCACCTTGGCGCCGTTGCGCGGACCGATTTTTGTCTCATAGGTGTCGACGATCACGTCGATCGCGGCCGGATCGATCAGCCCTTTCTGGGTGAGGATCGTCTCCAGCGCGCGCACCCGGGCGGCAAAAGGATCAAGCTCGTTATCGTGGTCGTGATCATGGTCGTGGGACATGGCCGTAAATTTACGGCTGCGAGCGTTCCACTGCAAGCGCCGCGGCTTGGGCCAGCCCGTCGGCTTCTATTCGGCTGCCGCCTTCTACGGCGCGCCATGCAACGCTTCTCCGTTCTCGAACAGCGACGGCTGGTCGACGGCTTCGGCCGGTATCTGCTTGTCCCGGCGCTTCGGCCACAGCCCGACAAGCCAGCCCGAAAAATGCTCCATGTAGACAAAGATGACCGGCGTGACGAACAGCGTCAGCGCTTGCGAAGCGAGGAGGCCGCCGACCACCGCCACGCCGAGCGGCTGTCGCAGTTCGGCGCTGGCGCCTGTGCCGAGCGCGATCGGGATCGTGCCCATCAGTGCCGCCAGCGTCGTCATCATGATCGGCCGGAAGCGCATCAGGCAGGCCTTGTGAATGGACTCGAGCGGCGACATCCCCTCGCGCCTGAGTTCGAGCGCGACGTCGATCATCATGATGCCGTTCTTCTTGACGATGCCGATCAGCATCAGGATGCCGATGACCGCGATCACCGAAAGGTCCATCCCCGCGAGCCGCAATGCAACAAGCGCGCCGAGCACCGCCGACGGCAGTCCGGTCAGGATGGTGAGCGGATGGATGAAGCTCTCGTAAAGGATGCCGAGGACGATGTAGATGGTCAGGATCGCGCCGCCGATCAGCAGGCCCTGGTTGGCAAGCGAATCCTGGAACGTTTTCGCCGTGCCCGAAAAATTGGTCGAGATCGTCACCGGCATGCCGATCTTTTCCTTCAGCGCATCGATGTGGCTCACGCTGTCGCCGAGCGCGACGCCCTGCGGCAGATTGTAGGAGATGGTCACCGCCGGAAGCTGGCCGAGCTGATTGACGGTCAAGGCGCCAGCGGTCCGATCGACGCGGGCAAAGGCGCCGAGCGGCACCAGGCTGCCGCTGGCCGTCCTCGCCTTGATCGCCAGCATCCTTTCCGGCGACCACTCGATCCTTGGGTCGAGTTCCATGACAACCTCATAGCTGTCGGCCGAACCGAAGATGGTTGACACCTGCTCGGTACCGAAACCGCCATAGAGGCTGGAGCGCAACGTATCGGTGTCGACGCCGAGCGTCGCCGCCTTGTCGCGGTCGACCACCAGCGACGCCTGCAAGGCGTTGTTCTGCAGGTCATTGTTGACATCTGTGAAGGCTGCGTGGTCGGCCGCCATCGCGTCGGTGAGCTTCTGCGCCCAGTTGTCCGCCGCGGCGGCATCGAGGCCCTGCACGACGAGCTGGTAGGCGCTGGCCGAAGCACGCGCGCCGAGCCGCAGATTCTGCACCGGCTGCATGAAGGTTTCGATGCCGGCGACATTGGCCAGCTGGCGCCGCAGATCCGAAAGCACCTTGTCGATGTCAGGGCGCTGGCTCTTGTCCTTCAACTGCACAAAGAGCTGGCCCTGGTTCAGCGCATTGTTGCCGCTGCCCGCCGACCAGGCTACATGCGCGACATAGGGCGAATGGGTGAAGACATCGGCCACTTGCCCCTGCAGCTCTACCATGGCATCGAACGAAATGTCCTGGCGCGCGGTGGTCGTCACCGAAATCTGGCCTATATCCTCCTGCGGGAAGAAGCCCTTCGGCGAGGTCTGGATCAGCCAGGCCGACAGTGCGGCCGTTCCAACGAAGACGAGAAAAACCAGAAAACTGTGCCGCAGGCAGAAGGTCAGCAGCCAGTCATAGCCCCGCATGAAGAAAATATGCCTCTGACCTTCACTATGCGCCGCTTCGCGCTCGGCCTTCACCGACAAAAGCCGCGAGCACAGCATCGGCGTCAGCGTCAGCGACACGAACATCGAGGCCAGGATGGCGACCGTCACCACCACCGCGAATTCGTTGAAGATGCGGCCGATCACTCCGCCCATCAACAGCACGGGGATGAACACCGCGACCAGCGAGATCGAGATCGAAATAATGGTGAAGCCGATTTCGCGCGCGCCCTTGAGGGCCGCGTCGAACGCCGAGAGCCCATCCTCCTCCATGTGGCGAAAAATGTTCTCCAGCATGACGATCGCGTCGTCGACGACAAGGCCGACAGCCAGCGTCAGGCCCATCAGTGAGATGTTGTCGATCGAAAAGCCGAACAGAAACATGGCGCCGAGCGTAGCGACGAGCGAGATCGGCACCGCCACCGCCGGGATGATCGTCGCCGTTGCCCGGCGCAGGAACAGGAAGATCACCATCACCACCAGAGCGATGGTCAGCAGCAGCGTGAACTGCACGTCGTCGACCGCCTCGCGGATCGACGTCGAGCGGTCGTTGAGCAACTGGATGCTGGCCGCCGCCGGCATTTGATCCTGGAAGGACGGCAGCATTGCCTTGACGCGGTCGACGACGTCGACTGTGTTGGCATCGGGCTGGCGCTGCACGGCCATGATGATCGCGCGGGTGCCGTCGTACCAACTGGCCGTCGTCGTGGTCTCGACCGAATCGACAACGCGGGTCACCTCGCCGAGCCGCACCGGACGGCCGTTCTTGGTGGCGATGATGATGTTGGAAAATCCCGCCGCATTGGTCAGCTGCGTATTGGCGGTGATCGTCAGCTGCTGCTTGTCGTTCTGCAGCACGCCGAGCGGCGTGTTGCTGTTGGCCGAGGCGATCGCCGTCTGCAGCTGGTCGATCGAGATGCCGCGTGCGGCGAGCGCCGTCGGATCGATCTGGACGCGCACCGCGTATTTCTGCTGGCCGAAGATCGAGACCTGCGCCACGCCGTCGATCGTCGACAGCGACGGCGAAATCACATTCTCGGCAAAGGCATCGAGATCGGTCAGCGGAACAGTGTCGCTGACCAGCGACATCAGCAGGATCGGCGCATCGGCCGGGTTGACCTTGCGGTAACTCGGCGGGCTGGTCATCTCGGGCGGCAATTGCCCCTGCGTTCGCGCGATCGCCGCTTGCACGTCGGCGGCGGCCGCATCGATATCGCGGTTGAGCACGAACTGGATGGCGATCGAGGTCGAGCCGAGCGAATTCGTGGTCGAGATCGAATCGATGCCGGCGATGGTGGCGAACTGCTTGATCAGCGGCGTTGCCACCGAGGTCGCCATGGTTTCCGGCGAAGCGCCGGGCAGCGACGCCGAGACATTGACCACCGGAAACTCGGCGCTCGGCAGAGCGGCCACCGGCAGGAACTTGTAAGCGAACAGCCCGCCCAGAACGAGCGCCAAGGACATGAGCAGGGTGGCGACAGGTCTGCGGATGCAGAATTCGGAGATCATGGCCGCGTCCCGCCTGCCTTGCCAGCCTCGGCAACCCTGGAAGACGCCTGGTCGCCGGTGCCGATTGAAGCTTCGTCTTCGTGGATCGGGGAGCCGCTCTTCAGCTTTGCCTGGCCCTCGACGACGACACGTTCGCCGCTTTTCAACCCCGCGCCGATAGCGCTGTTGTCGCCTTCGGTCAGTGCGACCTGCACGGGCCGCATCTCCACCGTGTTGTCAGGCTTGATCACATAGACGAACGGTCCCTTCTGGCTGGGCTGGACCGCAACCGTGGGAAGGGAAGTCATCCGCGGCATGATGCCGGCATCGAGCACGACATTGACATATTGGCCCGGCCACAGCGAAAGATCGGCATTGGGCACGCTGGCTCGCGTTGCGATCGTGCCGGAGGCGGTGTCGACGCTGGAATCGACGAAATCGAGGGTCCCCTTGCCGATCGGTGTCGGATCGCCGTCCCTGGTCAGCGTGACTGCACCTTGCCTTGGCTCCGCCAGCGCATGGTGCAGCAGGGCGAGATCGCTTTCGGGAAGATTGAAATTCACCTGCAGGGGGTCCATCTGGGTGATGGTCACCAGCGGGGTCGACGTGCTGCTGCCGTTGCTGGTCGTGACGAGATCGCCGACCGCGACGCTGACCGCGCCCAGCCTGCCGGAAATCGGCGCGGTAATCGTGGCAAAGCCAAGCTGAATCTCGTCCGCATCGATCGTCGCCTTGTCGGCATCGACCGTGGCCGCGGCGGACTTCTGCGCGGCGATCGCCTGGTCATAGGTCTGCTGCGTGCCGGCTTGGCTGGCGACAAGGTTCTTGGCGCGCTCAAGATCGGCCGTGGCGCTGGCAAGCAGCGCCTGATCCTTGGCGAGCGTCGCCTGGTCACGGGCCAGTTGTGCCTTCAGCGCGCGATCGTCCAGCGAGAATAGAAGGTCGCCAGCCCTCACCAGCTGCCCGTCCCTGACGGCGATCGATGTGATCTGGCTCGAGATCCGCGCGTTGACGCTGACCACGGCGGGCGAGGATGCAAAGCCGATGGCATAGCGCCGGATCGGGAAGTCGGCCGTCGAAGCGGTGGCGGCAATCACGGCGGTCGCACGTGCGGCGGCCGCCGGTTTTTCAGGCGCCGCCTGCGCTGCTGACAGCATCTGCTGGAGCTTGTCCGTTGCAGCGGGCGAAAGATAGAGCCCGGCCGCGACAAGGCAGGCAACCGCAAGCACCGCAAGCACGATCTTTTCACGCATCGTCAAAGCCTTCTATCCGACGCGCCGTGGTGCGGTGGTCATTCCTGGCATAACTCGCAGCCTCGTGCCGCGGGTTTCACCAGATTAGATAGAAGGCGCCGAAGGCGAAAAAGGGCCAAAACCCGGGATTACGAAGATTTAATGTGCAGTGCACAATAAGGCGCCAGCTATCCCAGCATCGGCCACAGCGTCGCCGCCAACAGCACGCCCATGGCGATGTTGAACCATTTCAGCCGCAGCGGATCCGAGAGAAAACCGCGCAGCGCCGTGCCGAAACCTGCCCACACCGAAACACTCGGCAGGTTGACGACGGTGAAGGCTATCGAGATCAACGCCACCGACAAAAACGGATGCTCCGGAATGGCATAGACGACCATGGCGGTGATCGCCATCACCCAAGCCTTGGGATTGACCCACTGGAACGCTGCCGCATCGATGAAGCGCATCGGTCGCGCCTTGCTCTCGCCCTTGCTGCTGAGCGAACGCGACATGGCGATCTTCCAGGCGAGACAGAGCAGATAGACGCCCCCAGCGATCTTCAGTGCGGTGTGGAGAACCGGAAACGCAGTCAGCACCGCGCCAAGACCGAAGCCGACGGCAAGCAACAGCACGAGGAAGCCGATGCTGATGCCCAGCATGTGCGGAATGGTTTTGGCAAAACCGAAATTCACGCCGGAAGCCAGAAGCATGACGTTGTTCGGACCCGGCGTGATCGAGGTCACGAAGGCATAAACCAGAAGCGCAAGGAATGCATCGAGGGTCATGGCTTCCTCCCAAGCAGGTCAGCAATATTGTCCTTTTAGTTCCGACGCACAAAGGCCGCCCCACGTCAGGAGCCGGGCCAGAAGATCAGCACCAAAAGCAACAAACAGGCGGCGACAGAGCGTTGCAGCCATAGCGTCGGACGGTTTACATCCCTTGCGGGCCGCGATTCATCGCCGCCACGCCGGTGCGGCAAATCTCGACCAGGCCGAGCGGCTTCATGATGGCGATGAACTGGTCGATCTTGGAGCCCTTGCCGGTGATCTCGAAAATGAAATGCTCGGTGTTGGCGTCGATGACGCTGGCGCGGAAGGCATCGGCCAGCCTCAGCGCCTCGACGCGGCCCTCGCCGGTGCCGGCCACTTTCACCAGCGCGAGTTCCCGCTCCAGAGGCCGTTCCTGGCCGAGCTCGTGCGAGCGCACGGTGAGATCGACGACACGGTGTACCGGGACGATGCGCTCGAGCTGGTGCTTGATCTGCTCTAGCACATGCGGCGTGCCGCGCGTCACGATGGTGATGCGCGACAGATGCTTCTCGTGCTCGGTTTCGGAAACCGTCAGGCTCTCGATATTGTAGCCGCGTCCGGAAAACAGGCCGATGACCCGGGCAAGCACGCCCGGCTCATTGTCGACCAGCACGGAAAGCGTGTGAGTCTCCGGCTTTTCAGTTTCCTTGGCGATGAAGTAGGCCGAGCCGGTCGGTTGAAGCTGTGCGTTCATGACATGAATCTCGATTCCAAACTTTGAGCTGTTTTTCTGTTTCCGCACGGCTTCTTCCGACAGCCCTGCCTCGGCTCGGGCGTTAGGCCTTACACTAGTTCCCTGCCCTTGGCGTCGATGGCGTTGGCCACCGCCTCGTCGGTCGCCTCGTCCGGCAGCAGCATCTCGTTATGCGCCTTGCCCGACGGGATCATCGGGAAGCAGTTGGCAAGTGTGGCGACCCGGCAGTCGAAGATCACCGGCTTTTTCACCGAGATCATCTCCTTGATCGCGTCGTCCAGTTCGTCCGGCTTCTCGCAGCGGATGCCATGGCCGCCATAGGCTTCGGCAAGCTTGACGAAATCCGGCATCGCTTCGGTGTAGGAATGCGACAGCCGGTTGCCGTGCAGAAGCTGCTGCCACTGCCGCACCATGCCCATATATTGGTTGTTGAGGATGAAGATCTTGATCGGCGCCTCGTGCTGCACCGCGGCACTCATCTCCTGCATCGTCATCTGCACCGAGGCGTCGCCGGCAATGTCAATGACCAGCGCATCCGGGTGCGCGATCTGCACGCCGAGCGCCGCCGGCAGGCCGTAGCCCATCGTGCCGAGCCCGCCGGACGTCATCCAGCGGTTCGGCTTCTCGAAATGATAGTGCTGCGCCGCCCACATCTGGTGCTGGCCGACCTCGGTGGTGATGTAGGTGTCCATGTCCTTGGTCAGCGCATAGAGCCGCTGGACGGCATATTGCGGCATGATCACGTCGTGGTTCATCTTATAGGCGAGCGAATCCCGCGCCCGCCATTTCGCGATCTGCTCCCACCATGGGTGCAGCGCCTTCTTGTCGGCCCTGGCGGTCGCCCGCCACAGCCGCACCAGATCCTCCAGCACCCGGCCGACATCGCCGATAATGGGCACATCGGTGTGGACGTTCTTGTTGATCGATGACGGATCGATGTCGATATGGATTTTTTTCGAGTTCGGCGAGAACGCGGTGAGCCGGCCGGTGATGCGGTCGTCGAAGCGCGCGCCGATGCAGACCATGACGTCGCAATCGTGCATCGCCATGTTGGCTTCATAGGTGCCGTGCATGCCGAGCATGCCCATCCAGTTCTTGCCCGATGCCGGATAGGCGCCAAGCCCCATCAGCGTCGATGTTATGGGAAAACCGGTCAGATCGACCAGTTCGCGCAGCAAATGGCTGGCTTCCGGGCCGGAATTGATGACACCGCCGCCCGTATAGAGGATCGGCCTTTTCGCGTTGGCCATCAGCTCGACCGCGGCCTTGATCTTTTCCAGGTCACCCTGGACCTTGGGCTGATAGCTCGTGCGCGGCGCCGTCTGCGGCGGCACATAGATGCCCTTGGCGAACTGCACATCCTTCGGGATATCGACGACGACGGGACCGGGGCGTCCTGTCGTCGCAACGTGAAAGGCCTCGTGGATGATCGCCGCGAGCTCGTTGACATCCTTCACCAGCCAATTGTGCTTGGTGCAGGGCCGCGTGATGCCGATCGTGTCGCACTCCTGAAACGCATCTGAGCCGATCAGCGAGGTCGGTACCTGACCGGTTAGGCAGACCAGCGGGATCGAATCCATCAGCGCATCCTGCAGCGGCGTGACCGCGTTGGTGGCGCCCGGCCCCGATGTCACCAGCATGACGCCGGCCTTGCCGGTCGAGCGCGCATAGCCCTCCGCCGCATGACCGGCGCCCTGCTCGTGACGGACGAGGATGTGCTCGACCTCGTCCTGCTGGAAGATTTCATCATAGATCGGGAGAACCGCGCCGCCCGGATAGCCGAAAACATGCTTGACGCCGTTGTCCTTCAACGCTTGCACCACCATTTCGGCACCGGTCATTTCGCGCCGTTCGTTCTGTCCACTGCTCATCGGTCTGGTCCCGTACTGTGCGCCATCGGGCGATTGCTGGTCGTTTAGTCGTGTTTCGGGCAATAAAAAAGGCCCCCGAGGGAGCCTGTGTCTGCGCATGGGAGGTTCTCGCCCGGCGGTTACACCGCCTTGCCCACGCGCTTTCCTACTACGAGAATGAGTGCCGTTTTCATGGTGGCGGACAATAGAATTGGTTTTGCGCCGCTGTCAACGGCGAATATGAAGGGCGCAAAAGGCTTTGAACCCGGCCATATCAGACGCGCCGGTTGTCCATCGTCGCATCGAGCCAGCTATTTTCGCACAAGACACCGCTGCGGTACGATCGCCGGCGGTACAAAGATCCGCAGTCATCCCGATAAGCCATTGAAACCGCGCCAAACTATTTGACGACGTGACGCGGCGCACAGTTTGCCGCGATACTCCGGCCAACCGGGCTCGGAGGTCCGGCAAGCCGCGATGACGGCCAGCACTTCACGGGAGGAATTGATGCTCGACAAGGCCCCAGCCAAGAAACTGTCCGACCTGCTCGACCAATTCGGCGCAACGCTTGCCGCCGGCGACATCGACAAGGCGGTCGGGTGCTTTCAGGAAGACTGCTACTGGCGCGACCTGGTGACCTTCACCTGGAACATCAAGACCATGGAAGGTCGCGACCAGGTGCGCGATATGCTGATGAGCCAGTTGGCGAAGGTAAAGCCATCGAACTGGGCGCTTGCGAAAGGCGAAGACGCCACGGAGAGCGAGGGGCTGCTCGAAGGTTGGATCAGTTTTGAAACGGAGGTTGCGCGCGGCTTTGGCCATATCAGGCTGAAGAACGGCAAGATATGGACGCTGCTCACCACCATGGTCGAGCTGATGGGCCATGAGGAACCCGCCGGCTTCGCCCGGCCGTTGGGCGCCAAGCACGGTCACGGCAAAAACCGGCCGACCTGGAAGGAGGAGCGCGAGAAGGAGGCGACCGAACTCGGCTTTATCAGTCAGCCCAACACGCTGATCATCGGCGGCGGCCAGGGCGGCATCGCGCTCGGTGCCCGGCTGAGGCAGCTCGGCGTGCCGACCATCATCGTCGAGAAGAACGCGCGTGCCGGCGATTCATGGCGCAAGCGTTACAAGTCGCTCTGCCTGCACGATCCGGTCTGGTACGACCATCTACCCTATATCGATTTTCCGAAGAACTGGCCGGTCTTCTCGCCCAAGGACAAGATCGGCGACTGGCTGGAAATGTACACCAAGGTCATGGAGCTGAACTATTGGTCCTCCACGGAGGCCAGGAGCGCCACCTATGACGATCAGAAGAAGGAATGGACGGTCGTCGTCGATCGCGACGGCAAGGACATCACGCTGAAGCCGAAGCAGCTGGTGCTGGCTACCGGTATGTCGGGCCGGCCCAACATCCCAAAGTTCAAAGGCATGGAGAATTTCAAGGGCGATCAGCACCATTCCTCGAAACATCCCGGTCCGGACAGCTACGTTGGCAAGAAAGTCGTCGTCATTGGGTCGAACAATTCCGCGCATGATATCTGCGCCGCACTCTGGGAAGGCGGCGTCGACGTCACCATGGTGCAGCGATCGACCACGCACATTGTCAAATCCGACACGCTGATGGATATCGCGCTCGGAGCCCTCTATTCGGAGCAGGCCGTGCAAAACGGCATGACCACGGCCAAGGCCGATCTCATCTTCGCCTCGCTGCCCTACAAGATCCTGCACGAATTCCAGATTCCGCTCTACGAGAAGATGAAGGAGCGTGATGCCGCCTTCTACGAGGACCTGGAAAGAGCCGGCTTCATGCTCGACTGGGGTGACGACGGCTCCGGCCTGTTCATGAAGTACCTCAGGCGCGGTTCCGGTTACTATATCGATATCGGTGCCTCCCAGCTGATCATCGACGGCGCTATCAAGCTGAACAGCGGCGTCGACGTGACCGAGATCAAGGAACATTCGGTCCTGCTTAGCGACGGCACCGAGCTGCCGGCCGATGTCGTCGTCTATGCCACCGGCTACGGTTCGATGAACGGCTGGGCGGCGGAGCTGATCTCGAAAGAGGTCGCCGACAAAGTCGGGAAGTGCTGGGGGCTCGGCTCGAACACCACCAAGGATCCCGGTCCTTGGGAAGGCGAACAGCGCAACATGTGGAAGCCGACGCAACAGGAAGCGCTCTGGTTCCATGGCGGCAATCTGCACCAGTCACGCCACTATTCGCAGTTCCTGTCGCTGCAGTTGAAAGCACGGCACGAGGGCATCGCGGCGCCGGTCTACGGGCTGCAGGAGGTGCATCACGCGGGATAGAGTTTCGAGGCTGTCACCGGGACTGGCCGATGCCGGTCGGTTCAATTTTCGCGACCGGCTTAATGGTCCCTACACCATCCGACCTCACCCCACCTTAACCCCGTCGGCGTAAGGTCGATTGCCCTGGGGAAATGGGAAGGGAAATGGGAAACAGCCTGTCCATGTTTGTCGATCGCGACGCCTCCGTTGGAGAGCCGACATTGCAGGAGCGCCGCAAGGCGGAGCAGAGCGACAAGCGCGTTCTGGGCAATGTCGTCCAGTGCGACGGCGCGCGCGCCACCATCAGCGCCCATGCCGCCGATATCGTAGGCACTGCGACCGGCCATTGGAGCGTCGGCAAGATGATCTCCATCAACCTTGGCAACACGCGAACCGTCGGGCTGGTCTACGCGGTCGGCAAGTCGGATCGCGCCTGGCACGATGAGGGCCAGAACCCGATCGAGGTCAGTATCGAGCTCATCGGCGAGGTGCGCGACGGCGCCGAGCCCGGCGCCAAACCGATTTTCGACCGCGGTATCACCACCTATCCGCATATCGGCGCCATCGCCCACCGGATCCGCAGCCGCGACCTGCAGGCGGTCTATGACCTCGCCGGGCGTCACTCGATCACCATCGGCACGCTGTCACAGGATGAGGCGATCGACGCCAACATCGCTATCGACGACACGCTGGCGCGCCATTTCGCCATTGTCGGCACCACCGGCGTCGGCAAATCCACCGCCGTCTCGCTGCTTTTGCGCAAGTCGATCGCCGCTCGACCCGACCTGCGCGTTCTCATCCTCGATCCGCACAACGAGTTCGCCGCGTCATTGCCAGAGCACTGCGTCAGGGTCAATTCGACGACGCTGGACCTGCCCTTCTGGATGTTCAAGCTCGAGGAGTTTGCTGAAGTGCTGTTTCGCGGTCGCGAGACCGTGCCGGAAGAGGTCGACGCCTTGCGCGATCTCATCCCGGCGGCCAAGAACCTTTATCGCAACCCGAATTCGGGCACTTATCTCAGGCGCGGCAGTGATGCGCTGACCGCGGACACGCCGGTGCCCTATCGCATTGTCGATCTCATCAAGCAGATCGACGAGCGCATGGGACTGCTGGAAAGCAAGAACGACCGTCCCACCCTCAAATCGCTGAAGACGCGTATCGAATCGGCAGCCTCCGATCCGCGCTACCGCTTCATGTTCAACTCGCGGCTGATCGAGGACACCATCCACGAGACGATCGGCAATATTTTCCGCGTGCCGCATCACGGGCGCCCGGTGACCTGCTTCGAGATGGCAGGCATGCCTTCGGAAGTGGTCAATTCCGTCTGCTCGGTGCTGGCGCGTCTGGCCTTCGACCTGGCGCTGTGGAGCGAAGGCCGGCTGCGGCTGCTCTTGCTATGCGAGGAAGCGCATCGCTACATGCCGGCCGATCCGCGCCTTGGTTTCGCGCCGACCCGGCACGCGCTGTCGCGCATCGCCAAGGAAGGCCGCAAATATGGTTGCTATCTCGGCATCGTCACCCAGCGCCCGGGCGAACTCGATCCCACCATCCTGTCGCAGTGCTCGACCCTTTTTGCCATGCGGCTCGCCAACGAGCAGGACCAGGCGATCATCCGCTCGGCGATCGCCGATTCCTCGGCCTCGACACTGGCATTCCTGTCTTCTATGGGACAGCGCGAAGCCATCGCCTTTGGTGAAGGCGTGGCGACGACTATGCGATTGAAATTCGAAAAACTGTCCGAGGGTCTGATCCCGGGCACGGCCAAGCGAGAGCAAGCCTTGCCGTCCGAGCTTGGCCATGATGTCGATCTGGTGGCGATCGTCGAAAGGCTGCGCAACGTGCCAAGACCGCAGCAGGCGATGGCCTTCACCGAAGTCGTCGATTCGAGCCGGCAGGCCGGCGATCCCGACTATCGCAAGCCGCCCGTCCCGCGCGTCCAACCCGACGACGACTTCGACATGCGCTATGGCCTCAGGCCGACAACCTTCGGCCTGCGCCCGCAGAACGATTGAGCCGGGCGGCCTCACGTCGCCGAGCCCATCGAGCTTCCGTTGCAGACCTGCCAGCGTGTGAAGCCCAGGGTAAATCCCGTCAGGAAATTCGTCAGGCTGAGTCGGATGGCGTCGTTTTCGAGAACCGGGCCGGAGCGGACATTTAGTCCGTGAGCACGCGCATGACCCCGAAAATCGAGATCGATTTTCGGAAAGGATCATGCGCAAAATCAAAATCAAAATGCTACAGCGTCCTTTGCGCGTCCAAAGGGACGCGCGGCGCTGTAGTAGCGCAGAAACCGGCACCAGACGGCCAGCATCACGAATTTAATGACCGGATTTTAGGCGCAGACGCGGTTTCGGCCTTGCCTCTTGGCTTCATACAGCTGGCGGTCGGCGCGGCGATAGAATTCTTCGGCGGTTTCCTTGTGATCCCAGACGGCAAGGCCGACGCTGGTGGTGATCTTCAGCCGGACATTGCCCGATAGTATCGACATGTTGGCGATCGCCTTGCGGATGCGCTCGGCGAACTTGGACAGCAGTTCGGCATCCATGTTGGGCGTGACCACTGCGAACTCCTCGCCACCCAGGCGCGCCACCACGTCGTGATAACGCGTCATGTCCTTGAGACAATTGGCGACCGCCCGCAACACCTCGTCGCCGACGTCATGACCGTGGGTGTCGTTGACCTGCTTGAAGTGGTCGAGATCAAGGATCATCAGCCCGACCGGCTTGTCGATGCGACGGAATTCCTCGAGATATTCCTTCAGTGCATCGTCGAAATAACGCCGGTTCTGCATGCCGGTCAGGCCGTCGGTCAGCGCCGCATGCTCCAGCGTTTCCGAACGCGCGCTGAGCGAAACCGTCATAGCGCGCAGCTTGCCTTCTTCCGTCGCCTGCTTGCGGATCAGCGGGTAGATGAAGAAAATCCCGAAGAACAGGGCAGTCGCCAAAAGAACGCCGGTCCCAAACAACAGCTTGTTGAGATAGATGATCTCGTCGACCCTGGCGGGTGTATGAACCTCTTCGGCGAAGGCTTGCAGAAGCCCATAGGCGTGAAGCGTCACCAGGCCGGCGGCCAGGATCACGAAGATGAAGACGAAAAAGGCTGATTCCGCCTTGTGAAAACGCA
The DNA here is from genome assembly GCF_935825525.1 of Mesorhizobium escarrei. Lineage (GTDB taxonomy): Bacteria > Pseudomonadota > Alphaproteobacteria > Rhizobiales > Rhizobiaceae > Mesorhizobium > Mesorhizobium escarrei. Next base: position 218,961 of record NZ_CAKXZT010000168.1, on the reverse strand, counting down.
TCTGCTCCCCGTTGCAAAACCCCAAAGACGTTATGGCAGCGACGGCCTTACGGAGGGTTAATTAGGACAACTTCAACGGGAAGTCTTCCCTCAAAGGAAACTTTTCAGGTTGCACTGGAAAGGGTATCCAAGCTCATGGATTCGACACGATCACCAGGGCGCAATCTCAGCCATTCCGGACCCAATTGATGCCTGAACCAGGTCGCCTGGCGCTTGGCATATTGTCGCGTCGCGATCTTCGCGCGCTCGATCGCTTCGGGAAAACTCAACGCGCCGGCCATTGCGGCCTGGAGTTCGCGAACGCCGATCGCTTTCATCGCCGGCAAGTCGGGATCGAGGCCAAGATCGGTGATCTGTTTGACCTCGTCGAGGGCGCCCTTCTCCAGCATGCGGTCGAACCGCGCCTCGATCCGCTCCACCAGTTCCGCTCGGTCCGGTTCGATCACAAAGAAGCGCGTGCTGGCCCTGTGGATCAACGGACGGCCGCGCGCCGCCTGCCATTCCAGGATGGAACGGCCCGATGCTTCGAGCACCTCCAGCGCCCGCACGATGCGCTGGCCGTCGGTCGGCTTCAGCATCATGCCAGCTGCAGAATCCTCGCGCAGCAGGATGCGGTGCAGCTTGGCTGCGCCCTGTTGCTGGAGTTCGTAGCGCCAGCGATCACGGATCGACTGCGGAATGTCGGGCATTTCCGAAATGCCTTCCGCAAGCGCCCGGAAATAAAGCCCGGTACCGCCGACGAAAATCACCGGCCGTTCGAAGAACGTGCCGACCGGCCGTTCTAAGAACGTGCCATCGTCGATGAGCTTCATCACGTCGCGCAGCCAGGCGCCGGTGGAATAGGCGGTGGAGGGATGGACATGTCCGTAGAGGAAATGCGGGACGCGAGCGAATTCGGCCGCAGTCGGCCGCGCCGTCAGCACGTCGAGCATCGAATAGACTTGCATGGAATCGGTGTTGACGATGACGCCGCCGTTGCGCTCGGCGATGTCTAGCGCAAGGGCGGACTTGCCGCTGGCGGTCGGCCCGGCTATCAGGATCGCGTTCTTAACGCGGCCCCCGCCCGCCTGCCCGCCGGAATTTTCGATGCCGCTGATCGCCACGCTTGTGTCCCATCCCGCCGGCCGCGCATTGTCGCCGGCGCTTGCGAATATGGCGTCACGGTCGGTCGGCGCAAGCACTGTTCGCTGGCTGGCCGAAGGCATCGCTTGTGAATTCGCTCTGCCCGAGACGGCCGAAGCCGCTGAAGCGACCGCCAGCCTGCGCGCCGTGCTTGCACCCGAACCGGTTGACGTGATCGTTCAGCGGCCCGAGGGAAGGCGGAAGAAAATCCTTATCGCCGATATGGATTCGACCGTTATCGACCAGGAGTGCATCGACGAGCTTGCCGACGAGATCGGCGTCAAGGATTACGTCGCCGCCATCACGGCGCGATCGATGAATGGCGAGATCGCTTTCGAGCCGGCCTTGCGCGAGCGGGTGGCGCTGTTGAAAGGCCTCGACACTGCCGTGGTCGACCGCATCATCGCCAATCGCCTGACGCTGGCTTCCGGTGGCCGCGCGCTTGTCCAGACCATGCGGGCTAACGGCGCGTGGACTGCACTCGTCTCGGGTGGCTTCAACGTCTTCACCTCACGCATCGCCGCCATGCTCGGCTTTCAGGAGAACCGCGCCAACCGCCTGATCGAGCAGGATGGCCGCTTTACCGGGCTGGTCGCCGAGCCGATCCTGGGGCGTGCCGCCAAGGCCGATGCGCTGCTTGAGATTTCGGCGCGCCTCGGGCTGACGACAGCCGAGGCCATTGCTGTCGGCGATGGCGCCAACGACCTCGACATGATCCGCCTTGCCGGCACCGGTGTGGCGCTTCATGCCAAGCAGGTCGTGGCGGCGGAGGCAAAATTCCGCATCGACCATGGCGACCTGACCGCGCTTCTCTATCTGCAGGGCTACCGGCGGGAGGAATTTGTGGGGTGATGCCGATCCGCACCGAACGCCTGATCCTGCGCAACTGGGAGGATCGCGACCGCGACCTCTTCTACCGCATCAACTCCGACGAGCGCGTCATGGAATTCTTTCCGTTTCGCCGCGACCGCGCTGCCGCGGACGCCAAAATGGACGAGTTCCGCGCCTGGATTGCCGAGGATGGCTACGGTTTCGCGGCCGCCGAGATAATTGAAACGCGCCAATGCATCGGCTTCGTCGGCCTCCTCGACACCAATCATTTGCCCATCCTGCCGGCCGGCACCGTCGAGATCGGCTGGCGCCTGGCGCCCGAATTCTGGGGCCATGGCTATGTCACCGAGGCAGCCGAAGCCTGGCTCGCCTATGGCTTCGAAAGGCTTGACCTCGAGGAAATCGTATCCTTCGCCGTCAGGGATAACGGCCGGTCCACCGCCGTCATGGAACGCCTGGGCATGGTCGCCGACTCGGCCAGCGATTTCGACCACCCCGGCATTCCGGACAGCCACGCCAGGCTCAAGCGGCATGTGTTCTACAGGCTGACTGCCAAGGATTGGCAAAAAAACCGGCCCTGATCAGGGCCGGCCTTGATCAGTGCTTGTCAAACGGCAACTCGTCGCCGGGTTGCGGCGGTCTGACGCCGACGCGATCGAGCACTTTCGCGAAATCACCGCCCGATGCCTCACCAGCCCGCCGACGTAGGAAATCGGCCGGTGTCTCCATGGCTCCAACCTTTTACGCCACGACTCAATCCATCCGGATCGTCACAAACCGCAATTCACCGGTCTTCGACGCCAGCATCAGCAGCGCGTTCTTGCGTCCCTGCTCCTTCAACGCAGCAATCCGGTCCATGACATCCTTGGGCGTGGCGACCGATTCCTGCGCGATCTCGGTGATCACCTCGCCGGCCTGGATGCCGCGTTCGGCGGCGGCCGAATCCCTGGCGACTTCGGTGATGACGACGCCGGAGACTTCGGCGGCGATGCCGAATTTCGTCCGCGTCTCGTCGTTGAGCTCGCCAACGGTCATGCCGAGCACGGAAGCCGTTGAGACGGCAGGCGCTTCGTCGCCGGTGTCCTTGTCGGTATTGCCGTTCTCGCCGCTGGCAAGCTTCTCGCCATCCTCGAGCCGGCCAAGCGTCACCTTCACGGTCTGCTCGACGCCCTTGCGCACGATGACCACGTCGACAGCCTTGCCGACCGTGCTCTCCGCGACGACGCGCGGCAGGTCGCGCATTTCATTGACGTCCCTGCCGTCGAACTTGATGATGACGTCGCCGGCCAGGATGGTGCCGTTGTCGACAGGCCCGCCCTTGATGACGCCGGCGACCAGCGCGCCCTTGGCAGTCGCCATGCCGAGGCTTTCGGCAATGTCGTCCGTCACCGGCTGGATGCGCACGCCGAGCCAGCCGCGCCGCGTCTCGCCGAACTGGCGGAGTTGGTCGACGACGCCCAACGCTAGCTGCGAGGGAATGGAAAAGCCGATGCCGATCGAGCCGCCGGACGGCGAGATGATCGCCGTGTTGATACCGATCACCTCGCCGGCGCTGTTGAACAGCGGCCCGCCGGAATTGCCGCGGTTGATCGCGGCATCGGTCTGGATGAAATCGTCATAGGGGCCGGAATTGATGTCGCGGTTGCGGGCCGAGACTATGCCGACCGTCACGGTGCCGCCGAGGCCGAACGGATTGCCGATCGCCATCACCCAGTCACCGACGCGCATCTTGCTGGAATCGCCGAATTTCACCGCCGTCAGTTTGTGCCCTTTCGGATCGACCTTCAGCACCGCCACGTCGGTCTTGGTGTCGGTGCCGACCAGCGTCGCCTTCAGCGTCACGCCGTCGGAGAAATTTACCTCGATATCGTCGGCATCGGCGATCACGTGGTTATTCGTCACCACGATGCCTTGCTCGGCGTCGACCACGAAGCCTGAGCCCAGCGACTGCACCTTTTGCGAGGGGTTGCCCTGTTCGCCGGGACGGTTCTTGAAGAAATCGTCGAAGAAGTCCTGGAAAGGCGAGCCCTCTGGAAGCTGCGGCATCGGCACCGCGCCCGGGCCTTCCGTTCCCTTCACCCTCTGTGAGGTCGATATATTGACCACGGCGCCGAGCAGGCCCTGCGCAAGATCGGCGACCGAAGCCGGGCCGTCGGCGGCGGCCGTCGGCGTCACCAGCGACGGGACGGTAGCGGCGCCGACAAGAAGTGCTGCAGCACCCGCTGTGAACGTCCGCCTCGCCGCGCGCAAAAAGCTGTTGGATGTCATCGAGAAGTCTCCCGGTGTCTCTGAGAAGAAAAGCGCTCGCCGAGACGCTGCGTCGAGCCATGTTGGCAAGAAATACGGCACGTTTGCGGCTATGGCTATCTGCGGAGGATAAATCCTCCGTTATCCCGCAATCATCGTCATCTACCACGCACCAGCCAGACGAGGCCGACACCAACGGCGATTGCAATCAGCCCGGCGATCCGCAGCGTATTCTCCGGCATCGACAGAACTTCGCCGGCAAGTTTTTTGGCGAGGCCGGGAAAGCCGCCATAGACCAGGCCCTCGACGACGAGAACCAGGCCTATTGCCGCCAGAAAGTCCTGCACCGGCCGTTACTGGCCGGTGCCTGGCTGCGCTGCCGGTGCAGCAGGTGCACGGGGCGCCGCTGCATCAGGCGCTGCTGGTGCAGCTGGCGCTGCCGGTGCAGCCGGCGTGTCCGCGCCGGCGGGATTGCGGAAGAAACGGAAGAAATCCGAATTCGGCGACAGCACCATCGTCGTCCCGGTATTGTCCAGCGCCGTGCCGTAGGCATTCATCGACCGGTAAAAGTCGAAGAAGGCTGGATCGCGCTGGTAGGCGTTCGCGAAGGTGGCGCTGCGTTGAGCTTCGCCCTCACCGCGCAGGATTTCAGACTCTCTCCGTGCCTCGGCGACGATCTCCACCACTTCGCGGTCGGCGCGCGCCCTGATGCGTTGAGCCGCCTCGTTGCCGCGCGCCCGCAGCCGCTCGGCTTCGGCCAGACGCTCAGCCTTCATGCGGTCAAATGTCTGTTGCGAGACTTCCGCCGTCAAATCTGTCCGGCGAATGCGGACATCCTCGATCTGCAGGCCAAGCGACGTGGCGTCAGGCCTCAGCTGATCGCGCACTTCGCGCATCATCACGGCGCGCTCTTCCGAGAGCGCCGCCTCGAAGTCGCGCAGGCCGTAGACACGGCGCAAGGCGGCGTCGAGACGCGTCCTCAAGCGTGCCTCGGCCAGCTCGATCTGGCCGGAGACCGCAGAACGGAATACGCGCGGATCCGAGATCCGATAAGCGATGAAGGCGTCGACCTCGTAGAACTTGCCGCCCGAAACCTGGACGCGGATGTTGTCGAGGTCGAAGCGCAGCACCCTGTTTTCGATCAACTGCACGCTGTCGGCATCGAAAAAGGCGAACGGCGCCTTGAAATAGATGCCCGGCTGGCTCTTGACGTCGACGATCTCGCCGAACCTGAGCACCAGTGCCTGCTGGCGCGCATTGACAACGAAGACCGACGAATAGAGCAGGAACAGGACGACGGCAGCGACGACGGCGATGATGGGAAGACGGTTGGCCATCACTGGTTTCCTCCCAGCACCGGCGCCGGCGCCGGCGCCTTCTGCTGCAATGCCGGCAGCGGCAAATAGGGGACGACCCCTGGTCCGCTGCCTTGCTCGATAATGACCTTGCTGGAATCCTTCAGAACCCTCTCCATCGTTTCCAGGTAAAGCCGCTGGCGCGTCACATCCGGCGCCTTGGCGTATTCGTCATAGATCGAGATAAAGCGCTGCGCCTCGCCTTCGGCCTCCTGCACGACCCGGTTCTTGTAGCCGGCCGCCTCCTCGCGGATCTGTGCGGCCTCGCCGCGCGCCTGGCCGAGCTTCTGGTTGGAATACTGGTTGGCCTGCTCCACGAACTTGTCCTCGTCCTGTTCCGCGCGCTGCACCTCATCGAAGGCGTCGGCGACTTCGCGCGGCGGTGCGGCATCCTCGATCGAGATCGCGTTGACGTTCAGGCCGGCCTTATAGCCGTCCAGCGTCGTCTGGATGATTTCGCGCACGGACGCCGCAATGCCCTCGCGATCGTCACGGAAGATGTCCTGCGCCGGCCGCCGGCCGACCGCTTCGCGCATGGCGCTTTCGGCGACCTGGCGCAGCATGCCGTCGGGATCGGACACGTCGAACAGATAGGCTCTTGGATCGGAGACCTGATAGGCCACCGAGAACTGCACGTTGACGATGTTCTGGTCGCCCGAAAGCATCAGACCTGAACCGTTGCCGGAGGCCGTGCCGCCGCCGATGTTGACGAGTTGTTCGGCGATGTTGGCCGTCTCGACCGTCTCGATGGGCCACCAATGGAAATGTAGGCCGGGCTGGGAGAGCTCCGCTTTTGGCACGCCGAATCTGAGTTCGACCGCAACCTCGTCGGGCTGCACGGTATAGACCGCCTTGAACGCCCACAGCGCTATAAGCGCTGCCGCGATCAATCCGAACACGGCTGGGCTGGCGCCACCGCCACCCGGCAAAGCACGCCGCAACCTGTCTTGCCCGCGCCGGATGATGTCTTCGAGATCGGGAGGCGAGCCCTGCGGACCGCTGGGCCCCTTTGGTCCCTGCCCCCAGGGTCCTGGATTGTTGCCGCCGCCCCATGGGCCGCCGCCTCCGCCGCTTTTGTCATTCCAGGGCATGAATGTCCTTTCGCTCCCTCACGCGCCGGCCTGACGACGCAAAATCCAGTGTTGTTCTTCTATAGGGATGCGACGGCGCGCTTTCAACGCGATCGGTCGTCGTCACCGTCCGTTTTGGACCGTCGCGACCCTTTACCGTCTCTCAATGCACGTCGCGGCGTCGCTCGTAAACCGAATAGCGTGTCGCATGACTGTCCTTTTCACCGGCCGGAACGTCTTGCGAGTGAACAATGCGCCACAAGTCCGGGTCGATCGGCGGGAAATGCGCGTCGCCGTCGACCGCGGCAAGGACGTGGGTGACATGCAAGCGGTCGGCCAGCGGCAGCGCCTGGGCATAGATCTCGCCGCCGCCGACGATGCAGATTTCGTCGGCGCCGGCCATGCAGCGCCCGCGCGCCTTGGCCAGGCGGATCGCCTCGTCGAGCGAATGCACGACTTCGACGCCCTCGGCGCGCCAGGCCTTGTCGCGGGTCACCACGATATTGAGCCTGCCAGGCAGAGGCCGGCCGATGCCTTCATACGTCTTGCGACCCATGATGATAGGTTTGCCAATCGTGTCGGCCTTGAACCGCTTGAGATCGCTGGAAAGCCGCCACGGCAAACCGCCATCGCGCCCGATCACCCCGTTTTCAGCGATGGCGACATAGATCGCGACGTCCATCAGCCGCCGCTCCCGCCATCGCCCGAAGGTGCCAGCAGCAATATGTCGACGTCGTGCTCAGGGTAGAAATTCTCTGCCGTCTCGAAACGCGTCGGCCCGACTTTCCTGACGTTTTCGCCACAGAACGAGACCAGGTTCTTCGGATCGCCCTTGTCGACGGTCAGCTTGAACTTGCCGATGGAGCCCGTCGCCCAGTTGCCGCCGGTGGTCAGGACATAGGCGATGCGGTTTTCGAAATATCTCGGCGTGCCCTCGGGATTGCCCTTCGCTGCCTTGCGGATGGCGTTCTCGAACGTGCCGTCCATGCAGTAACGGGTCTTGTAGGCGGCGTATTGGCCCTGGAACTGGCCGTCATAGAAGAAGCTGACCGAGGAAGTGCCGCCCACGCTGGGCTTGTAGCGATGGGCGACGCGGACTGCCTTGTTGGCTGGAAAGGTCGAGCGCCACCAATAGGTCGAGCGCAATTGCCAGAACGGCACGTAGACGGTTTTCATACCCGAACCGTCGTCGGCGGTGTCCTCGATGATGAGGCCGCGGTCGACCCAGTCGTCGGCAACAGCTTGCGGCAGCTTCGCCAATGCCGCCCTGGCCGCATCGCCGAACGGGTAGAACGGCACGTTCTGCGCCTTGAGATCGGCGCTGATGTCGATGCCGAGCGCAAACGCCTTCTGCTCGAGCTGCGGCTTTGCCGCCACGCCGTCTATCGTCACCTCGAAGCCGAGGAAATTGTCGCTCTGGCCGTCGGGAATTGCCGGCATCTCGTTGGGATCGCCTTCGATGTCAGGCATCGGAAAAGCAACGATCGCGTCGACATCCTTGTCGGTGTTGTTGCGGAAGACGTAGTCGACCGTCACCTTTTCCGGCGAGATGTAAAGGTCCTCACTCTCCATGGCGACCGCGTCGCTGCGCGACAGGATCAGGCCGCCCGTCCCCAAATCGGCGATCGAATCATTGGCGAACACGGGCGTGGCCGAAAGCGCCAGCACGGCGGTCAGGACATAACGGAACATGGAAGCTCCCTTGGCGAGATGCCGGTATGACTCTATCGCATCGGCCCGAAAATCGGAATCGATTTTCGGAAAGCACGATGCGAGGATTTAAGGTGCTAGAGCGTACTTTGTGCGTCCAAGTGGACGCACGTCGCTCTAGCCGTTTCAATGTGGAGTTTCAAAGCCCTTCGGCGCTTGCGCACATGCCATGCCCACCTGCCGGGCCCCACCTGCCGGGCCAGTCTGGACAGCGACGTTCCGATCGGGCAGGAGATCGCTCATGCGCAAGCTTCTCGTCATCGGCATCGGCGCCGGCAATCCCGATCACATGACCGTGCAGGCCGTCGACGGCTTGAACCGCGCCGACGTGCTGTTCATTCCCGACAAGGGCGCCAAGAAGAGCGATCTTGCAGAACTGCGCCGCCAGATCTGCGACCGATTCGTCACCAATCCAAACTCGCGCCGCGTCGAATTCGACGTGCCGGTGCGGGCCGAGCCGGCGCCCTCCTATCGCTCGACCGTCGATGACTGGCACGAGGCGATCGCCGCGATCTATGAAAGCCTGATCCGCGACGAGCTTTCGCAAGATGGCTGCGGCGCCTTCCTGATCTGGGGCGATCCCTCGCTCTACGACAGCGCGCTACGCATCCTGGAGCGGGTGCGCATGAGAGGCAATGTCGCGTTCGAGCTCGAGGTGATCCCCGGCATCACTGCTGTCCAGGCGCTCGCCGCCAGCCATAAGATGGCGCTGAACCGCATCGGCGATGCGGTTCAGATCACCACCGGCCGCCGGCTCACCGAGGAAGGCTTGCCCAACCATGCCGGCAGCACCGTCGTCATGCTGGACGGCAAATGCGCCTTCAACACGCTGGACGACAACGACCTCGTCATCCACTGGGGCGCTTATCTCGGCACGCCCGACGAGATCCTCATTTCCGGCCGCCTTGGCGACGTCGGCGACGAGATCGTGAGGACACGCGACGAGGCCCGCCGGAAAAAAGGCTGGATCATGGACACTTATCTGCTGCGCAAGCCCGGCGAGCCGGAGGAGTGATGCATGTCGCGCAAAAGTGCGCAGCGGTTTTGCGATAACGACATGCATAAAAACAAGAACCTAAAGCGCGTCGCATGAATCCGTTCAAATGCGACGCGCTTTAGGCTTGGCCGATCCGGATTCCACCGATCTCAGCCGCCATCGATTTCCGCCTGTAGTGCCTTCAAATGCGCCGCCGCCGCGGAAGCGGCGGCCCGTTCGATGGCGCGAAAGCGGCTGACCACCGCAAGCCCCGCCGGAGTCAATTGCGCGCCGCCGCCCCTTTTCCCACCGGTCTGCGCCGCGACCAGCGGCTTGCCGAACACCCGGTTCATGTCCTCGACCAGATCCCAGGCGTGTTTGTACGACATTTCCATGCCGCGCGCCGCCGCCGAGATCGAGCCGAAGGCGGCGATCTGCTCAAGAAGCTCGATCTTGCCCGGGCCGATGCGCCCTTCTGGATCGAGGTTTATCCGCAAGCTCAGCGACGGCATTTGCTCCTCCGCAGTCCCGCTATCCATCCTAGAAGCTCTCCGGCGATACCGCTATTCCAAAATGATATAGCGACAAGCATCCGCCGGTCATTCATCCGCCTCGACTGGCAGGCCGGCGCTCATATTCGCCGGTCGAAGCTAACCGTCTTGACCACCGCGTAGACCTCTCGACCAAGCCGGAGTTTCAGCGTCTGTCGCGATTGCTCGGTGATCCGGGCAAGCACGGTTGCTCCACGGCAGTCGATGCCGATCTCGACCGCAGGACCCTCGCCCGGCGCTATCGTCACGATCGTGCCCGGCAGGATGTTGAGCGCGCTGAGACCGGTCGGCTGTTCGGTGGCGATCATCACATCGCGGGCACGGATGCGAATGCGCACCGGCGCACCGACCGGCACTGCCAGGAGCGGCACGCGAATCTCGCCCGCCACCGAGCCTAGCACGGTCATGCCAAAGACATCATCGTGGCGCAGCACCGCGGTATCCAGCACCGCGCCGCCTTCGCCGCGCTCCTCCGCCGGCAACAGGTCGAGCCGCTGCATGATCGCCCCGGTCGGGCCGCAAGCAGCGACTTTGCCTTGCGCCAGCACAACGACGTCGCTTGCCAGCCGCGCGACCTCTGAGATCGAATGGCTGACATAGACGATCGGGATTTTCGTCTCGTCGCGCAGCCGCTCGATATAAGGCAGGATTTCTGCCTTGCGGGCGTCGTCGAGCGAAGCCAGCGGCTCGTCCATCAGCAACAATTTCGGACTGGCGAGCAGCGCCCGGCCGATCGCCACGCGCTGTTTCTCGCCGCCGGAAAGCTTTGCCGGCCGCCGGTCGAGCAAAGGACCGATGCCGAGCAGGTCGACCACCGCATTGATGTCCGCGTAGCGTTCCGCCGTCGGCGTGAACCAGCGGCCGTAGCGCAGATTGCTGGCCACGCTCATATGTGGAAACAGCCGCGCGTCCTGGAATACCATGCCGATGCGGCGCTTGTGCTTCGGCACGAACCGACCCGCATCCGTATCGACCAGCACGCGGCCGCCGGCCTCAATCCGCCCCTTGTCCGGCCGGATCAGTCCGGCAATCATGTTGATCAACGTCGTCTTGCCGGAGCCCGAGGGCCCGAACAGCGCGGTCAGCCGCCCGGCGCTCTCGAAGCAGGCGTCGACCTCGAAGTCGCCAAGGCGATGGCTGATGTCGACGACGACCGTCATTCGATATCCATACGCCTGCCGACGCGCCGCGCCAGCACCTCCGATGCGACAAGTGCTGCCATCGAGATGACGATCGAGATCAGAGTCAGCCTGAGCGCGCCGGCATCGCCGCCCGGCACCTGGGTGAACGTGTAGATCGCCGACGGCAGCGTCTGCGTCTGGTTGGGGATGTTGGAAACGAAAGTGATCGTTGCGCCGAATTCGCCCATCGCCTTGGCGAAAGACAGAATAGCGCCGGTAATCAGGCCGGGCAGGATCAGCGGCAGCGTGATCGTCCCGAACACCCACAGCGGATTGGCGCCAAGCGTCCCGGCCGCCGCCTCGATTCTGCGGTCGACCGCCTCGATCGACAGCCGGATCGCCCGCACCATCAGGGGAAAGCCCATGACAGCGCAGGCCAATGCGGCACCTGTCCAGCGAAAAGAAAAAACGATGCCGAAATGCTCGGCCAGAAACGCCCCGACCGGCCCGCGCCTGCCGAAGGAGAGCAGCAGCAGATAGCCGATAACCACCGGCGGCAGGATCAACGGCAGATGCACCAGCCCGTTGAGCAGCGTCTTGCCCCAGAATTGGCCACGGGCAAGCACAAGCGCGATCAATATGCCGGGCGGCAGGCTGGCGACCATCGCCACCGTCGCCACCTTGATCGACAGCCGGACCGCGTTCCATTCGTCGGGAGTGAGGTCCAGCAGCCAGTTCATCTTTTGGCGCGCCTCAGTTGCTCGGCGTGAGGACCGTAAAGCCTTGCGCCCTGAAGAGCTCGCCTGCCTTGGCGGATTGCAGGCATTTCAGGAATGCCGACGCATCCTTGTCCTTCGAATCCGCGATCTGGGCAACCGGGTAGACGATCGGCGGGTGCGAATCCTGCGGGAAGGTGCCGATCACTTTGACGCCGGGCTCGGCATGCGCGTCGGTGGCGTAGACGATGCCGAGCGCTGCCTCGCCGGTCGAGACCAGCTTGAGCGCGGCGCGCACGTTCTCGGCCTGTGCCAACTTGCCTTCGACCGAGGACCAGACGCCGAGCGATTCAAGCGCCGCCTTGCCATATTTGCCGGCCGGCACCGCCTTGAAATCGCCCATGGCAAGCCTGCCGTCGCCGATCAGCCCGGCAAGATCAAAACCCTTTTCGATCCTGGTTTCGACCGTCGAACCTTCCGGTGCCACCAGCACGATCTGGTTGCCGAGCAACTTCACTTCGGTATCCGGCTTGGTCAGTTTCTTGTCGGACAGATAGTTCATCCAGTCGCGGTCGGCCGAGATGAAGACGTCGGCCGGCGCGCCGCCCTCGATCTGCTTGGCCAATGCGGAGCTTGCCGCATAGGAAATGGTCGCCGCCTCGCCGACTTCGGTCGCGCAGGCGGTGTTCACGGCATCCAGTGCGTTCTTCATGCTTGCCGCGGCGAAGACGATCAGCCTGTCATCCGCATGGACAATCGGCATGGCGGCGATCAATATCGTAAGACCGCCAATGGCGGCCGCCTTCAATCCGTAACCCTTGCGCACCAGCATGAAACTCTCCTGGGCTTGAAATCCGATCGGCGCGACCCTGCCAATCGATATATCCGCCTGAATATAACAAGGGAAGGTTTTTTGCCAGACTTAGCCCGGATAGTGGCCCACCGGCATTGCATGACACCGCCACCGCTCGCGGGCGGACGAGACAGCACCGGCGAGCAATTTGAGACAAAGCAAAAAGCCCGATGTTGCGGCTCAAACCGCGATGGGCGCCTTGATCGTCGCATCGGCGAGGTAGTTTTCCAGCCGGAAATCTTCGAAGCGGAAGGCAAAGAGGTCCTTCACCTCCGGATTGATCCATAGCGTCGGCAGCGCCTTGGGCGTGCGCTGCAACTGTTCGCGCGCTTGCTCGAAATGGTTCGCGTAAAGATGCGCATCGCCCAGCGTATGGACGAAATCGCCGGGCTTCAGCCCCGTCACTTGCGCCACCATCAAGGTGAGCAGCGCATAGGAAGCGATGTTGAACGGCACGCCGAGAAAGATATCGGCGGAACGTTGGTAGAGCTGGCAGGAGAGCCTGCCTTCCGAGACATAGAACTGGAACAGGCAATGACAGGGTGGCAGCGCCATGGCTTCCACTTCGGCCGGGTTCCACGCCGAAATGATCAGCCGCCGGGAATTAGGATTCTTGCGTATCTCCTTCAAGAGATTGGCAATCTGGTCGATGGCGCCACCATGACCGTCCGGCCAGGAGCGCCATTGCTTGCCATAGACCGGGCCGAGGTCGCCATTCTCGTCGGCCCATTCGTCCCAGATCGAGACGCTGTGGTCGTTGAGGTATTTGATGTTGGTGTCGCCGGCCAGGAACCACAGAAGTTCATGCACGATCGACTTCAGGTGAAGCTTCTTGGTGGTGGTGACCGGAAAGCCACGCGCGAGGTCGAAGCGCATCTGGTAGCCGAACACCGAGCGCGTTCCGGTGCCGGTGCGGTCACCGCGATCGGCGCCGTTTTCCAGCACGTGCTTCAACAGGTCGAGATATTGGCGCATCAGCTTCTGCTCGATTCGGTTATGAATGCATTATAGCTGCCAGACAGCCGGCCGAACACACAAGAACGGCACAAGTGTCGCTTTCCTCCACTCTTACCGGACGTTTGCGCCGCCCCTCACCTGCCTGCCGGCAGGAGGGGCACCGCCGTTGCGGCAGCTCTTTCTCCCCGTCACTATACGGGGAGAAATGCCCGGCAGGGCAATGAGGGGCGGCGCTGACGTTCGGTCAGCATCCGCAAATTGACATGCGATACTCAGAGGCTGGCGAGCTTGCCCAGCTCCTTGGCGACCAGGTAATAAAAGGTCACGCGGCTCTTGGTGTTGTCGGCCTCCATCGCCTTGCAGGTCTTTTCGACGGCCGCGTCCGCCTTGCTGCCGTCGTCGACGCCGAGCTTTTTGGCAACCCAGCTGGCCTTGACGCGACCGAGTTCGTCGGGATCCGTGCAGGAGACCAGCGAGGAATCCCGATTCCTGAGCGCAATGCCCAAATGCTTCACGATCTTGGCGACCGCGTCGGCATCCGCCGCGGCGTCGTACTTCTTCACGTCTGCGAGATAATCGGCCATCAGATTTTCACCTCGTCGGCGCCATGGATCCAGTCGATGAGGGTTGTGGCGCGCTGCCGCGCAAATGTGCGCTAATCGGTAACTCCTCACCGCCGCAAGCTTCGGTTGAGACAATTGACAAGTCAACCCTTTCGCTATGCTGTTTGACACAGCGGACAAAGCATCATTGAGGCCTTTCATTTTCCACGATCCGTCCCTATATCTGTTTCGTCGGCTCGACCGACTATGGCGATAAACAGGCGATGAAATAAGCCGTTCGGACCCGGGGGCGGTACCCGGCGCCTCCACCAAAAACCGCTCTGCGAAGAGCGGCTTTTGCTGGGGGCGAAATAGGATCGACGAAGGTGTAAAGATCGTACTTTTGCCCGGCATTGTACCACCGTTATCGGGCTAAACTTATAGTTGCCAACGACAACTATGCGGAAGCACGTCTCGCCGCGTAAGCGGTGCGATAGCTTCAATTCAAGCCCTAGTGGTTCGCACTTCTAGGCGGGGTTCGGAGGTACCTGGCAACAGAAACCTCCACTTCTCCCCTTCGATCCCACCTCCCCCTTCGATAACAGTAACGGAAGTAGGCTTGCTGGCCACGGCTCTTGCGCTACGCCCCCTTGCGACGCTGTCTCGCTGTCCGGCCCTTGGCGCCGAGGCGGGCTTGCAGCAGACGTGAAAAAGGCCGGGAACAACCCGGCCTTTCATGCTTTCGCTGGAAAAAATCTACTCTGCCGGCGCTTCGACAACTTCCCGCCCGCGGTCGAGCGTCACCTTGGCCAGCGTGAAGGAGATCACCGCGCAAAGCATGATGCCGGCCACCATAGGCAGCGGCGTGCCGTCGAAGAACACCCCGGCGATGCCCATGGCGGCCGCGCCGATGGCGAAGTGCAGGGTGCCCATCAGCGCCGAGGCCGTGCCGGCGATCGCGCCATGCTCCTCCATGGCCAGCACCGAAGTCGTCGGAATCACCAGGCCGAGGAACCCGTAGCCGACGAACAGCAGCGCCGCCATGACGTCGAGCCGATCGACGCCGGACGCCATCACCGCGAACAGCACCACCATCGTCGTCGCATAGCCGACCACCGCGACCCGCACCACCGGCCTGAGCCCGAACCTTTCGGACAACAGTCCCGTCAGTTGCGACATGCCGATGAAGGCGACCGCGTTGATCGAGAAGAACACGCTGTAGACCGACGGCGACAGCCCGTAGTGATCTATGAGGATGAAGGAGGAGCTCGACAGATAGACGAAGAAGCTCGCCAGCCCGAAGCCGCCGATGGCCGCCAGGCCAAAGAAGTTGCGGTCGCCCATCAGGAAGCGATAGGCCGACAGCGCGGTGCCGAACGAACTGCCTGCACGCGCCTCGACCGGCCGCGTCTCCTTGAGCGAGGTCGCCAGCAGGATGGTGGCGAGCACCGCCCCACCCGTCACCGTCCAGAACACGGCACGCCAGCCGAAATTCTCGATGATGACGCTACCGGTCAGCGGCGCCAGGATCGGCGACACCGAAAACACGAGCATCAAGAGCGACATCAGCTTGGCAGCTTCGGTGCCGGTGTGCAGGTCACGCACGATGGCGCGCGGCACCGCCATGCCTGCGCTGGCGCCGAGCCCTTGCAGGAAACGGAAGGCGATCAGCCACTCGATCGAGGGCGCCAGCGCCGAGCCGATGCCGCCGACCATGAACAGGCCGAGGCCGCCATAGAGCGGCAGCTTGCGTCCGACCATGTCGGAGATCGGTCCGACGACGATCTGGCCAAACCCCATGGACAGAAAGAAGATCAGCAAGCTCATTTGCACGGCAGCGGTGCTTGCCTGCAGATCGGCGCCGATCGAAGGCAGCGCCGGAAGATACATGTCGATGGCGAACGGGCCGATGGCAGTCAACAGACCGAGCACGACCGCGATGCGGAGGAATTGGGGATTCATGACAGCAGGCTTCTTTCAAATCGGGTTGCCGCCGCGGGCCGGCGTGTAATGCAAGGACGTTCCATCCCATGAAATTCCGACTTCGTCTGCGGAGCGAAATCTCTTTAGGAGCAAGTCCATAAATTTAGACAGACTTGTCCAATTCGTCAATCACCTCTATATAGTTTTCATGAAGCACGACGTTTCTCCTGACAGCATCCCGCCACGCGGCCATGAGGCAAAGCGCGCCTCCATCATGGACGCTGCCGGCGAGGTGTTCTGCCGTGAAAGCTTCGCCGGCGCCAATATCGACATGATTGCCGCCGAGGCCGGCGTTTCGCGCCAGACGATCTACAATCACCATGGCGACAAGGAGAAACTCTTCGTCGCCATCGTCCGCGACCTCACCGAGCGCTGCAATGCCGGCATCTTCGCCACCATTTCAACCTTTCCGGACCAGCCGAAGGATCTCGAGACCGATCTGATCGCTTTCGCCGTGCGCATGACCCGCAACTGTATCTGCAACCGCGATGGAAAATTCCTGCGCAAGCTGATCCAGACCGAGGGCGAGCGCTATCCCGAGTTGTTTGCTGAATGGCGCGAACAGGGACCGGGCAGGACATGGCCGGCGATCGCCGCCCGTTTCGCCCGCCTGGCCCATGCCGGTTTCCTCGATATCGAGGACCCCGATGTCGCGGCGCGCCAGTTCCTCGCCCTTGCCAATGCCGAATTGCAGACGACCTTCATGCTCGGCGGCACGCCGACCGATGATGAAGTGCTGCAATCCGCGACCCATGGCGTGCGCACCTTCCTGCGCGCCTTCGCCAGGCGGCAGCCGGCGGCCGATGCGCAAAAGCACAGCGCGCTCGCTGGCGCCTGAGCGATCAAATCTGAGGCATGCCCTCTCGCAACTGCGCTGCCGGCATCTATATCCGGTTTACGCCGCGCTCAAGCTTGATTACAGCTATGCGGACGATTCACCGGAACCCGACAGCGACATGGCCGACGACCACATTCGCTACGACATTCTGGCCCAGGAGGCATTGCGCGGCGTCATGCGCAAGGTCCTGGCCGAAGTCGCGCGCACCGGCCTCCCCGGCAACCATCATTTCTTCATCACTTTTCTGACCGGCGCCCCCGGCGTGCGCGTATCTTCCCGCTTGCGCGAACGCTATCCCGAACAGATGACCATCGTCATCCAGTTCCAGTATTGGGACCTGAAGGTGACCGACACCGGCTTCGAGGTCGGGCTGTCTTTCTCCGACGTGCCGGAAAAGCTGGAAATCCCGTTCTCGGCCGTGCGCGGCTTTTACGATCCATCCGTCAATTTCGAGCTCGAGTTCGACGTTAAGACGGAGACCTCGGCAGAAGGGGAATTGGCCGGCAAGCCCGCTTCCGAACCGCTGGCCGTCGTCGCCGAGAAAAAGCCCGAGAAGAAGAAGACCGCTGAGGCCGAAAAGAAGCCGGCCACGGCCGACGCCGCCGCCAAGGGCGCCGAAGTGGTGTCGCTCGACGCCTTCCGCAAGAAGTGATCCGACGGGCCGCGCGACATGGCCGACATCGTCAACCTCCGCCAGGCCCGCAAGCAGAAGGCACGAGCCGAGCAGGAGCGCCTGGCTGAACAGAACCGGACGCTGCACGGCCGCTCCAAGGCCGACCGGGAGCGTGACCGTTCGATCGCCGACAAGGCGGAAAAATTTGTCGCCGGCCATCGCCGCGAAGTTTTGGGCGATCCGGATTCCCTTAGCATCGGACCGAAAAGTGCGCCGCAGTTTCC
The DNA here is from genome assembly GCF_935825525.1 of Mesorhizobium escarrei. GTDB lineage: Bacteria > Pseudomonadota > Alphaproteobacteria > Rhizobiales > Rhizobiaceae > Mesorhizobium > Mesorhizobium escarrei. The sequence goes on along the minus strand of NZ_CAKXZT010000168.1, from coordinate 201,192 downwards.
GGATAAAACCGATGTTTGACGTGAAATGAGTCACGTCCGGTGAGCCCGGTCGAGAAACGCTCGGTGACCATTCGCGGCCATCGCACCAGCTATTCGCTCGAAAAGCCGTTTTTCGACGATCTCGTCGCCATCGCCGCCGCACGCAAACTGACTCTCGCCGCCCTCGTCGCCGAAATCGACGAGGCCCGGCCGCGCGATGCCAACCTGTCCTCGGCGCTCAGGCTCTACGTCCTGGATTGGGCGAAGCGAGGAATGAAAAGTTCTTCCTAGATCGTGAACCCGGCCAAGCGGAGACCGATTTTCGGTAAGATCACAGGAATCGGGATGTGACAGGCCCCAGGTGGAGCTATCCGCCGCCCAGTGACTTCAGCAGGTTGTCGATCGACGAAGGTTCAAGCGTGGGTTTTGGCGCGGATTCTGGCGGCCCAGGGTTGTCATTGGCCGGCGGCTGACGCGCCCGCTCGATTTTCTGCGCCTGCTCAGCCGCGGCCCTGCGCTCGGCGTCGAGCTTTGCCTTTTGTTCCGCAGCGATCCGCCCCGCCTCTTCCGTCCGCCTCGTCTCTTCCGCTTTCCGGCGTCGCTGTTCCTCGGCTTTCGCCGCCTCGTCCGCCGCTTGCTGCGCCGCCCTGGCTCTCGCTTCCGCATCCGCCTTAGCCTTGGCCTCAGCATCCGCCTTGGCTTTGACCTCCGCTTCAGCCCTCGCCTGCGCGCCCGCCCTGGCTCTGGCCTCGGCTTCAGCCCTCGCCTGCGCATCTGCCTTGGCCTTCGCCTCCGCTTCAGCCTGAGCCTTTGCCTCGGCTTCGGCTTTCGCCCTGGCATCTGCCTCAGCTTTCAGCCGCGCCGCCTCCTGCTGCTTGCGCAATTCTTCGGCTGCCCTGTCGCGCTCGGCTTGCAGGGCCGCGTAGTAGCGCACCTCGCGCCGCAACCGCTGTTTTTCAAGCAGCGCCGCCTGCATAGCCTCGACCCGCTGCTGCTCCTTTTCCAGCGCACGCTGGGTCAGGAACTGCGCCAACGGCTCACTGTCGAATTGCCGCTTCGCCGCGCCGAACGGCCCGTCGACGCTGAAATTCACGGTCGGATCGGAGCCGACCAGCGCTTCGTCGCCGGGCCGATAAGTGATCGAACCACTGGCGGCGACCGTGCTGGCCTTCAGGTCCGCCGTGATGTCGGCGGACAGCGTCGCCGCCGGATTTTCAAGATTGACCGGCGGTGCCCTCAGCGTTCCACCGGCGATTGTGAAGGCGATGTCGGCATCCCCAGCCGGAAAACTGCCGTTCGCGGCGATCGGCGGCGCGAAGCCGGCGGTCTTGGCCGCATCGATATCGCGCCCGATGGCGTCGGCCTTGGCGATGAAGGCGCCAAAGGCCTCGGGATTGACGCCGGCAATGGTCAAACCTTTCAGTGCCGCCGTGCCGGAACCGGACAGCGCCGCAACCATCGCATCGACCGATTTGCCGCTGGTCGAAAGCGCCGCCGAGAAATCGCCGCTTCCGCTGATGCCGGTCTCTGGCAGCACGGTGGCCAGATCGGCGTCGACAAGTTTCAGCTGGCCGGAGAAAAGCCCGGTGCCGTCATTGTTCTTCAGCTCGAACAGTCCGGAAAGCGCGCCGCCGGCGAACTTTGCCTTGAGGTCCGAAACGCGGATGCCTTCCTGGTCGAGCTTCAGCGACAGCGCCGCGTCATAGGCCGTGGCAAGCGGGCCGGCGACCAGCGACGCCGTGGTCAGTTCAAGTTCAGCGTTGAACGGCAGGCTGGGCTTCTGGCTGAACGGGGCGGCCGGCCAAGCCTTGCCGGAGCCCAGGAACGCCTGGTCGCCAAACAGCGCCACCGCCATCGGGTCGAGATCCAGTTCATCGAGCGCCAACGCGCCGGCAAGATGCGGCAGCCCGTCTTTGACGTCGATATTGACGTCACCGGAAACCGCCGCCTCGTTGATGGCGCCGCTGAGGCCGGACAGCACCAGAAGGCCGTTGCCGAAGTCGGCGTCGGCCGCAAGCCACGTCGACATGCCTGTCCCCAGGCCCGGCAGGCCGATGCCTGTCGTCATCAGCCACGGCTCGATGTCGGCGGCTTCCAGGCTGACCTTGCCCTTGGCTGTGGCGCCTTGTGGCGTGCTGGCGATCGTCCCGTCGAAACCGGCTTTGAAGTCGTCGCCGGTTAGGTTGAAGCTCGTCGCCATGCCGCCGCCAAGCGTGCCTTTCGCCGAAACATCGGTGGTCGCCTCGCCAACCATGCCGAGCGGCAGCGCAGGCAGGCCGTAAAGCGCCAGAAGCGCGGTGGCGTCGGTGTTCCTGGCGTTGAAGGTTACGGACATCGGCGCCTCGAGAAGCCGATCGGCCAGTCCTTTGCCGGACAGCGATGCTGAAAACGCCGAGCCGCCTGCCCTGCCTTGCGCGCTGACCGCCAGTCCCGTCGTGCCGTCGCCATTGGCGGCGGCACTCGTCACCAGATCGATGCGCGCATTCTGGAACAGCTCGGGATAGGCGGCCACACGCCCCGCCAGCCCCTTCAGCACGGCATTGTCGGGATAGTGCTTCGCTGCGACATCGACCAACGGCTTGAGATCGACGGCAAACACCGAGGCATCGAGCTTGCCGGTCGGGCTCGCCGGGAAATCCTTGATCCGGCCGGTGGCGCTGATCGAGGCGCCGGCAAGCCCGCCAACCGAGAGCCGGTCGATTTCGAGCAGACCGTCGCGCAGCCTGAGCGCCGTATCGACCGTATCGGCGGTCAGTCCGCCGGCGCTGACCGGCCCGGCCTTGATCTGGAAATCGAGGTCGCGGTCGGAAAAACGGTTGGCGCCCTTGTCGCTGATGAAGATCGAGGCGAAGGCGGCGAGCCCGTCGACGTCGAGTTCACCGCCTTCGAGCCGCATCAGCACCGACGGCCTGGCATCGTCGCGCTGGCTGGAATCGATGCGGCCGGAAAATTTCGCCTTGCCGAGAACGAGCTCGAGGTCGCTGAAGGCCTGGCGGTTCCTGGTCAGGTCAACTTTGGCTTTGAAGCCAGCGGCCGGCAGCCGGCGAATCGCCTCGTCGACGTCCTTCGACAGCCAGGCGGCGAAGCCGGAAGGCTGCCCCACGGCCAGGAGCAGCGAGCCGCTGAAGCCGAACTGATCCTCGACACTGAGCATACCGTTTGCTTCCAGCCTGGCGCGGCCCGGGAGCGTCGCGCCCAGCGACTTCACCGACCAGCCGGCATCGGCCGGCTCGGCGGAAAGGCGCACGTCACGAACCGTCGTGTCGCCGGCCACCACCGCCGGCAGCTTCACCTCGACGGTGCCCGGTATGGTCGGCCTGGGCAGGTCGAGCAGCGCCTGCTCCAACGCCGCGACGCGCTCGGATAGCGTCAGTCCGGTCGCGGCGCCGACGGCTTCATCGAACTGCACCTGAGCGCCATCGGCCTCGATCGAAAAGCGAGGGTTCGGCCCAAGGTCGACGGCAGCCTTGCCGTCGGCGGTGTAGGGATTGTCGAGTGGCCCGGTCTCGAAGCGGAATTCGTCGACACCAAGCTTCCGGTGGTCGAGCGAGAACTTGCCGTTCAGCCTGAACCCCGGCTCCGGCTTGGCCGCGCTGGCCTTCATCATCTCACCGCCGGTGCCGTCAAGCTGCGCCGAACGCTTGTCGGCGCCATTCTTGTCAGAACTTGTGATCTTGAACTGGCCCGAATAGATCGCGGCCCCGTCGACAATGCCAGCATTGCCATCCGCTTCGATGACCAGCGGATAGGCGTCCGGATCGGCCTTGAGCCTGAGCCGCATCTGTCCGTCGCCACCAGCCTTGCCGGTGGAGACGATGACCGTGCTGCGCAGGCCGTCGAGCCGCAGCGAACCATCCATCCGCCAGGGTCCGGCCAGCGATCTGGCAGAGATTGTCGAATTGATCTCGGAAAGAACATGGCTGCGGCCGCCGGCGGCATGGCGCAGCGCGATCTCTCCGTCGGTCACCGTCAGCTTCTCGATCGAGATCTGGCTGGGATCGAAGGGCGAGGACGGGCGTATCGCCCAGTCGACCGTGCCGTCGGCGGCAATGTCGATCGTCGCCTTCGGCCGCACCAGCCGCATGTCGAAGATCAGCACCTCGCCGCTCAGGAAAGGCGCCAGTTCGGCGTCCATCGAAAAGGTCTCGACGGTCATTGCCGGCTGGCCGCCGCGACCGCCGGCGACAGTGACATTCGAGAAGGTCACCGAGGGAAACGGCAGCAGTTTCGCTGTCGCAGCGCCCTGAACGGTGACCTTGCGCCCCAGAATGGCGCTCGCCTCGCGCTCGAAATCGGCACGGTAGCTCGTCCAGTCGATAAAATACGGCACCACCAGCGCCGCACACAGCACCAGCACGAAAAAGCCACCGAAGATCACGAACAGGCGTGCGAGCATCAACCCCCAAGCAGTTGATTGAAAATCAGCCGCACTCTACCCGCATCAGCGTGTCGATAAAGAGGCAAATCGATCGCGCCAAGAGCAAAAGGCTCTAGTCGGCCGGCAGTATCTTCCCAGGGTTCATAATGTTCTGCGGATCGAGCGCCTGCTTGATCGTGCGCATGATGTCGACGCTGCGGCCGAGTTCATGGCGCAGGAAGCCGATCTTGCCTTGTCCGATGCCGTGCTCGCCGGTGCAGGTTCCATCCATGCCGATCGCCCGCATGTTCAGCCGCGCGACAAACTCTTCCGTCTGCTCGATTTCTTTCGGATCGTCCGCGTCCATCAGCACCAGCACATGGAAATTGCCGTCACCGGCATGGCCGACGATCGGCGCGATCAGTCCCATCTCGGCGATGTCGGCCTCGGTTTGCGTGACGCATTCGGCAAAGCGCGAGATCGGCACGCAGACGTCGGTCGACAGCCCTTTGGCGCCCGGCCTGAGCGTCAGCGACGACCAATAGGCGTCGTGCCTGGCCTTCCACAGCTTCGTCCGTTCCTCGGCGACGCTGGTCCACAGGAATGGTCCGCCGCCATATTCTTCGGCGATCGTGCCGAAGGTTTCGGCCTGCTCGGCAACGCCGGCATCACTGCCATGGAATTCGACGAACAGGCACGGGCTTTCGGGGTAATCGAGTTTCGAATAGCTCTTCATCGCCCGCATCTGCAGCGCGTTGACCAGTTCGATGCGCGCCACCGGAATGCCCATCTGGATTGTCGCGATCACCGCGTTGCAGGCCGCCTCGACGCTGGAAAACGGGCAGACGCCGCCGGAAATCGCCTGCGGAATGCCCTGCAGCTTAAGCGTCAGCTGGGTGATGATGCCGAGCGTGCCTTCGGAGCCGATCAGGAGCCGCGTCAGATCGTAGCCGGCAGAGCTCTTTTTTGCGCGCTTGCCGGTCGTCAACGTCTCGCCGTCGGCCATCACGGCCGTCAGCGACAACACATTCTCGCGCATCGTGCCGTAGCGCACCGCATTGGTGCCCGACGCGCGCGTCGCCGCCATGCCGCCGAGCGACGCATTGGCGCCCGGATCGATCGGAAAGAACAGGCCGGTGTCGCGCAGGTGCCGGTTGAGATCCTCGCGCGTCACACCGGGCTCGACAGTGCAGTCGAGATCCTGCGGGTTGACCGCGAGGATGCGGTTCATCCGCGACGTATCGACAGAAATGCCGCCGCCCGGCGCGTTGGTATGGCCCTCCAGCGAGGAGCCGACGCCGAAGGCGATCACCGGCACGCGGTGCGCGGCGCAGGCCGACACGATCTCCTGCACCTCCGCCGTCGTCTCTGGAAATGCCACGCCGTCCGGCGCCTGGGTCGGAATGTAGGTGGTGGTATGCGCGTGCTGGGTACGGATCGCCTGCCCGGTCTGGAACCGTTCGCCGAGCCCCTGCTTGAGGATGCCGAGCACCGCGGCGATGCCTTCTTCGTTGCGCTCGACCGGATTGAGGTCGCTCAGAGCCATCGTTTCCTCCGCGAATGGACAAGTGTCCACCCTTGTTATGGACTTATGGATGCCTATCGCATCGGCCCGAAAATCGAAATCGATTTTCGGAAAGCACGATGCGAAGATTCAACGTGCTAGAGCGTACTTTGTGCGTCCAATTGGACGCACGTCGCTCTAGTCTCACCAACCACGTCCTGTCCAGCGAGAAGGAAATTTTCGATGTCCACCCCTGCCCCCTTCGTCTCTCCCCCCATGGCCATCGAAAAAGACTGGATCGACTATAACGGCCATCTCAACATGGCCTATTACAACGTGCTGTTCGACCGCTGCTCCGACGAAGCGTTCGAAATGATGGGAATGGGGCTGGACTATGCGAAGCAGCGGCGGTTGACGATCTACACGGCGGAAGTCCATCTCTGCTATGTCAGGGAGCTGCATCTCGACCACAAGGTCGATGTCTCGTTCCAGCTCCTCGACCATGACGACAAGCGGCTGAGAGCCTACCAGGAAATCCGCCATGTCGACGGCTGGCTCGCCGCCACTTCCGAATCACTGTCGCTGCATGTCGACATGTCCGGACCGAAGGTGGCGCCCTTCCCGGCCGATGTCCTGGCCAAGGTCGAAGTCATGCGCGCCGCCCATGCGGCGCTGCCGATGCCTGAGCGCGCCGGCCGTTCGATCGGTATTCGTCGCAAGACGCTTGAACCGCAGTCAGACCGCCGTTAACCTTACCAGGATTTTAACGTGAACAAGCCGAATTGAGGCATTGAACGACTCAGCGCGGCGTTCGAGAACCGTCCGCATTGCGATACGGGCGGCGGGGGCTGAAGCGGTTCGGGGAACGTGCATGAAAACCGATATTAAGGTCGAGGCGGACAGGCTGGCGGCCGACCCACGCATCAGCGACTATGATTTCTGGCGATCGCTGAAGAACCTCAACAATGAAATTTTTACCATCGCCAACAACAACGAGCCGATCCCTTTCGCCATGATCCGCTGGCGCGCCATCCTGAAGCAAGCGCGGATGAAGCGCGGCCACGCCTGATCGGTGCGGAAAGAAATGGCCTCGTCCTCCGGTTGCATTTTTCTGGGGCGTTTGCGCCGCCCCTCATCCGGCTGCCGCCACCTTCTCCCCGTATAGTGACCTATCGGATTCACACATCGCAAAAATCGACTCAGGATCAATAACTTAGATGACCATCGGTGTTGGAAGCGCCGGATGCAGCGCGCGACCGGCGACGTTGAAAAAACTCGCTTTTCCAGCACGTTCCCTCGTGATCGATCAATCTCGGCAGAGATGTGTGAACATGATAGGTATAGTGACGGGGAGAAGGGAGCTTGCCGCAGCTTGTCGCTCTTCCTGCAACACTCGAGAATAGCGAATTCCCGTCGCGAAGGCGTCCTTCTCCCCGTCTCTATACTGTCTCTATACGGGGAGAAGTGCCCGGCAGGGCGATGAGGGGCGGCACGACGTTTCCAGTCAAGATGATGTACTGACGAGCGACCACCACCACCTTCAGGGCTGCCGCTTCACCGCCGCCAGCGGCGAACGCGCCACCACCGGTGACGACTGGATGATTGCGGTGTTGGTCATCGCAAACGGAATGATGCGGTCGATCACCCGTTCGAGCTCGGCCACCGAGCCGACATGCGCCAGCGCGATGAAACAGTCCTCGCCGGTCACCCGATCGCATTGCGCGATTTCCGGCAAGTCGCGGATGATCTCGGCGACCACAGCCAGTTGCCCCGGCACCGGCCTGATCCGCAGCCATGCCGACAGCTTCATGCCGAGCGCGGCCGGGTTGATCCGCACCGTGTAGGCCTCGATCACGCCGCTCTCCTGCAGCCGCTTGATGCGTTCGGCCACACTCGGCGCCGACAGGCCGACCGAGCGCGCCAGTTCAGCGGTGCTGGTGCGTGCATCCTTTTCCAGCAGGCGCAGGATTTTCAGGTCAACCGCATCCAGGTCGGAATTTTCGTTTTGAAGGCGTTTCAGGGAAAGTTTCCTTTGCTTCGGAAAGCTGATTGTCTCTCCGACTAATCTCTATCCATATAAACCGGAAAGAATGCCTGCGATGATGATCGCATGGATGATCCAGCGCAATCCCCAGCTGCAATCCCTTCCCTCGCCGGCCCTGTTTTTGGCAAGCTGGCGACCTCGCTGCCGCCGCATGTCTGGTTCGGCGTCAGCGCCGTGTTCCATTATCTCGGGCCGGCTTTCGCCGTTCTGCTTTTCCCACATGTCGGCGTGCTCGGTATGGCCTGGCTGCGGATCGTCACGGCAGCCCTTGTCTTTACGCCGCTGACCCGGCCCTGGAGGGTCTTCGCCCGCGCCGACCGGCCGACACGGCTGCTGCTTCTCGGTTTTGGCGCCTGCCTCGGCGTGATGAATTGCGCCTTCTACCTGGCGCTCGACCGCTTGCCGATCTCGCTGGTCGCGGCAATCGAGTTCGTCGGCACCATCGGCGTCGCGCTTGTCGGCGTCAGAAGCCCGCGCAATCTCGCAGCCCTTGCCGTTGCCGTCATCGGCACCTTGCTGCTGATCGACGTCAAATGGTCAAGCGACCCGATCGGCCTGTTCTGGGCCTTCCTCAACGGCGCGCTGTTCGTCGGCTATATCGTGCTTGGCCATCGCGTTGCCCGCGCCGGCGCTGGCGACGGCATCGCCGGCCTAGGCGCCGCCATGGCGGTCGCCTTCCTCGTCGTGCTGCCGATCGGCTTCACCGATGCGCTGCCGGCCTTCTCGGCGCCGCCACTGCTCATCGCCGCCATCGGCGTCGGCATCTGCTCCTCGGTCATCCCCTATATCTGCGACCAGCTTGCCATGTCGCGGCTGCCGCGATCGAGCTTCGCGCTGATGCTGTCGTTGCTGCCTGTCACCGCCACGCTGATCGGCGTCATTGTGCTCCGCCAGATACCCAGCCCTATCGATTGCATCGGCATCGCGCTGGTGGTGGCCGGCGTCGCTTTCCACAAACCGGCAAATGCCTGATCAGGCAAGCTTCTCCTTTAGAAAGGCGATCGTCCGGCCCCAGGCGAGGTCGGCCGCGTTCTTGTCGTAGCGGGCCGCTGACGTGTCATTGTTGAAGGCATGATTGGCACCTTCATAGACATAGAGCGTGTACTCGACCTTGGCTGCATCGAGCTCTTTCTTGAAGGCGTCGATACCGGCATTGATGCGGGTGTCGAGCCCGGCATAATGCAGCAACAACGCCGCCTTGATCTTGGGCACGTCCTCGGCCTTCGGCTGCATGCCGTAATAGGCGACACCGGCGGTGAGGTCAGGCGAATTGACCGCCAGCATGTTTACCGTGCCGCCGCCCCAGCAGAAACCGACCGCGCCGACCTTGCCGTTGCCATCCTCGCGGCCCCTGAGGAAAGCCACCGTTGCGACCGCATTGGCGACGGTCTGCGCCGGATCGAGTTTGGAAAACTGGTCACGCGCCTTGTCTTCGTCGGCCGGCGTGCCGCCCAGGGGTGACAGGAAGTCCGGGGCAAGCGCCACAAATCCTTCCAGCGCCACGCGCCGCGCCACATCGCGTATATGCGGGTTGAGCCCCCTGTTCTCGTGCACGACGATGACGGTGCCGAGCTTACCGGACTGGCTGGCTGGCTTGACCAGATAGCCCTTCATCTCGCCACCGCTGCCGGGATAGCTGATATCCTCGCCCGTCACGCGTGAATCGTCCTCGGCAATAATCGCCGCCCGGGCTGAATTCGCCGCCAGCAGCGGTGCGATTGCTGCGGCAGCGGCACCTGATCCGGCAAGCCTGGTCAACTGTTCCATGAAGCGCCGCCGGTCGAGCGTCAGATGCGTGTATTCGTCATAGGCGTCGATCATCGCCTGGGTAATGGCGGGTCTCTTCACGGCTGGGCTGGCAGGGCTCGGTTTTGTCATTGCGCTCTCCTCGGCTTCGGCAACATGTCCGCCGCGCAAGATAGGGTAGCAGCCCGCACGGTCCAGTCACGGATCAGTGAGGCGCTGCTGACACAACTGCAGGTCCGCCAGACCGGCGGCTGGTCCAGGATGACACCGTTCGACTGGTGCGCTGTCCCACTTTCTCCGACCCGCCGTGCCTGTCGAGCAGGCCGGCGCTATGGCTGGCGTGCCATCGGATTTGCAACTGGACAGAGAACAAAACAGAGACACTTCTGGCCTTTCGCTGCCGAATCACTACATTCGGGGCAGATGTCCGGCTTTTCGGAAGATATGCCTTTTTTTGATGAACCGAACGCGCGGCCCGTGGCCCCGTCGGGCATTGCTGCGCGCGCCATGGCTGCCCGCAGCGGCCATACCAATGCGCCCGATTATCTGAACGGGCTCAACCCCGAGCAGCGGCTGGCGGTGGAAACCACCGAGGGTCAGGTTCTGGTGCTGGCCGGCGCCGGCACCGGCAAGACGCGCGTCCTGACCACCCGCATCGCTCACATTCTCGCCACCGGCAAGGCCTTCCCGTCGCAGATCCTCGCCGTCACCTTCACCAACAAGGCGGCGCGCGAGATGAAGCAGCGCATCGGCCTGCTGATCGGCGAAGGCAATGTCGAAGGCATGCCGTGGCTCGGCACCTTCCACTCGATTGGAGTGAAGCTGCTGCGCCGTCACGCCGAGCTTGCCGGGCTCAAATCCGACTTCACCATTCTCGACACCGACGACGTCGTGCGCCTGATCAAGCAGCTCATCCAGGCCGAAGGACTGGACGACAAACGCTGGCCGGCCAAGCAGTTCGCCCAGATGATCGACGGCTGGAAGAACAAGGGGCTTGGCCCCGCAGAGATTGCCGAGGGCGACGCCCGCGCCTTCGCCAACGGCAAGGGCCGCGAGCTCTACAAGGCCTATCAGGAGCGGCTGAAGACGCTGAATGCCTGCGACTTCGGCGATCTTCTGTGCCACCCGATCCGCATCTTCCGTGCCAATTCGGACGTGCTGAAGGAATACCACAAGCGCTTCAAATACATTCTCGTCGACGAGTACCAGGACACCAACACCGCCCAATACATGTGGCTGCGGCTGCTGGCGCAGCGGCCGGATGCCGGACGCGCTTCAACATCAACGGATTTGCGTTCGGCCGAAGGCCGCAAGCCCGACCGGGCGCCGGCCGGCCAGGCCGCCCCCGCGGAGGCCAGCGAGCGAAGCTCGCGCGCGGCCGTGAGCGAAAGCAAAGTAAACATCTGCTGCGTCGGCGACGATGACCAGTCCATCTACGGCTGGCGCGGGGCCGAGGTCGACAACATCCTGCGCTTCGACAAGGATTTCCCCGGCGCCACCATCATCCGGCTGGAACGCAACTACCGCTCCACCGCGCACATACTCGGCACCGCCTCCCACCTCATCGCCCACAATGAAAGCCGCTTCGGCAAGACGCTGTTCACCGAAAAAATCGCCGAGGATGACGAGAAGGTGCATGTCCATGCCGCCTGGGATTCCGAGGAAGAGGCCCGCGCCGTTGGCGAAACCATCGAGGCCTACCAGCGGCAGAAGCACAATCTCAACGATATGGCCATTCTTGTCCGCGCGTCCTTCCAGATGCGCGAGTTCGAGGATCGCTTCGTCACCCTCGGACTCAACTACCGCGTCATCGGCGGCCCGCGCTTTTACGAGCGCCTCGAAATCCGCGACGCCCTGGCCTTCTTCCGCGTTGTCGCGCAAGGGGCAGACGACCTCGCCTTCGAGCGCATCGTCAACGTGCCGAAGCGCGGGCTGGGCGAAGCCACCATCCGCCAGATCCACGACACCGCCAGGGCGCTGCGCATCCCGATGCTGGAGGCTGCGGAAAAACTCGCTGAGAGCGACGAGCTGAAGCCGAAGCCGCGCGCAGCGCTGCGCGAGGTCGCTGCCAATTTCGAGCGCTGGCAGAAGGCGCTGGAGACCACGCCGCACACCGAGCTGGCCGAGACCATCCTGGAGGAGAGCGGCTATACCGACATGTGGAAGAACGACCGCTCGGCGGAAGCGCCGGGCCGGCTGGAAAACCTCAAAGAACTGATCCGCTCCATGGAGGAGTACGAATCGCTGCGCTCCTTCCTCGAACATGTGGCGCTGGTGATGGACGCCGAGCAGAACGCCGAGCTCGACGCCGTCAACATCATGACGCTGCATTCGGCCAAGGGCCTCGAATTCGAGACGGTTTTTCTGCCTGGCTGGGAGGAAGGACTGTTCCCGCATCAGCGCGCGCTCGACGAGGGTGGCCGCTCCGGGCTTGAGGAAGAGCGGCGGCTGGCCTATGTCGGGCTGACCCGCGCCAAGAAGAACCTGCATTTGTGGTTCGTCTCCAACCGCCGCATCCACGGTCTGTGGCAATCGACGATCCCGTCGCGCTTCCTCGATGAATTGCCGGAAGCCCATGTCGAAATCGCCGAGAGCGGCAACTCCTACGGTGGTTACGGCAATTCCTATGGCGGCGGCTCCGTCGCCTCCGGGCGGGGCGGCCAGGGGGCAGGACGGCAGAATCCTTATGGCGCTTCGCGCTTCGACAATGTCGGCGCAGAAAAATCCGGCGCCTTCTCCAGCACCTATGCAACGCCGGGCTGGCAGCGCGCGCAGCAGAACCGCACCGAGGCGACCGACCGCAACTGGGGCTCGCGCTCCGGCCACCAGGTCGAGCGCATCGGCTATGGCGAGACCGACAGTGGCTATGGCGCCGGCCGCACCTCGATCAAGGGCCGCACCATCGACGGCGAGTTGGTCGCCAAATCCGTTGCCGACACGCCATCCCGCTTCAGCGTCGGCGACCGCGTCTTCCACCAGAAGTTCGGCAACGGCAACATTGCCGCCATCGACGGCAACAAGCTGACCATCGACTTCGACAAGGCCGGCCAAAAACGCGTGCTGGACGGGTTTGTCACCGGCGCTTGAGTATCCCCCTCACCGATACCGCGCCTGGTTCCATTTGTGGCCGAGCAGCGACAGGATGATGATCAGCCCGTTGAAGAACTGGACATAGAAGCCGCTCAGGCCTGCCGCGACGACGCCGGTCTGGATGAACGACACGGTGACGGCGCCGATGGCGCCGCCGACCACGGTGCCGACGCCGCCCCAGGTCGGCGTGCCGCCAACGAACACCGATGCCAGCACCGGCAGCAAATAGCCGTCGCCGGCCGTCGGCCACCAGGTGAAGTTGATCATCACCGAGAAGGTGCCGGCGATCGCCGCCCCGATGCCGACGAAGACGAACACTTTCACCCGCACGCGCTTGACGTCGATGCCCATCTGCTGGGCGCTGTCGGGATTGTCGCCGACCACCTTCACCTGCGCGCCGAAGCGATGCCTGTTGTAGAGCAGCGCCGACAGCACGACGAAGCCGATGGCCCAGAAGATCTGCACCGGGATGCCGTAGAGCTGGCTGGAGAAGATCTTGTAGGCCCAGCTGTCGGCAAGGCTGGTCAGCGCCGTCGCCTTGCCTTCGTTGATGATCTGGATCAGGCCGCGCAGCAGGAAGTTCATGCCGAGCGTGGCGATCAGCGACGACAGCCCGCCATAGACGACCAGCGACCCGACCAGGAAGCCGAGCAACGTGCCCGTCGCAATGGCGGCGGCGATGCCGAGAAACGGGTCGTAGCCGGCCTGCACGACCAGCGCGAAGACCCATGAGGCAAAACCCATCGTCGCCGGAAACGACAGGTCGATCTCGCCGCAGGTGACGACGAAGACCAGAGGCACCACCACGAACAGCGCAACCGGCAGCGTGGTGAGCACGGAACTGTAGAGGTACCAAGTGGTGAAGACGGTCGGGTTGGCGATCATGAACACCGTCATCATCACCACGAACACGGCAAGCGTGCCGAGTGCGGCGCGGTTGTCGAGGATGAAGCCGCGCATCCAGTGATCGGATGGGTGTTTCCACTCTTTCCGGGGATTGCCGGGACCGGAGATTGCGGACGGCTCGTGCAGATCGGGCTCCATTGTCTTGCTCATCGTGCGCTCTGCCCCGGGTCGCCGGCGTCGTGCAGTCCCGGCAAACCACCGGGGTGCGCGACGTCTTCCATGAAGTTGATGAGGTCTTCGGCCGACTTGACTTGGCTGCGGTCGGCGGTGAGCGCGACCTTGCCGCGGTCCAGCACGACGAAACGATCGGCGATGTCGAAGACGTGGTGGATGTTGTGGCCGATGAACAGGATCGACCGCCCGCTCGCCCGCACCTGGCGCACGAAATGGAAGACTTTGGCGGTCTCGGTCAGCGACAGCGCCGTCGTCGGCTCGTCGAGGATGATCAGGTCGGCCTGCTTGTAGATGGCCCGTGCGATCGCCACGCCCTGGCGTTCGCCGCCGGAGAGCTGGCCGACGATCGATTGCGGCGTGAACACTTTCGAGGTGAAGCCGATCTCGCGCATCAGCCGGCTCGCCTCCTCGATTTCCTTTTTGACCTTCAGCCAGCCGAGAAAGCCGGTGAGTTCGCGGCCCATGAAGATGTTGCGCACGATCGTCTGCTGCACGGCCAGCGCCCGGTCCTGGAATACCGTCTCGATGCCGGCGTCGCGCGAGCGCGCGGCGCTCCAGCCGGTCACCGGCTGGCCGCGGATGAGGATCTCGCCGCTGGTCGGCTTGACCACACCGGAGAGGATCTTGATCAGCGTCGACTTGCCGGCGCCGTTGTCGCCGATCAGGCCGACCACCTCGCCGCGGTCGACGCTGAGATTGACCCCGCCGAGGGCATAGACCTGACCGTAGGACTTGCTGATGTCGCGCAGTTCGATGATGCGTTCGGCCATGGCGATCCTCACTTGGTTCCGGCTGCGGTCGGAAGACCGGCAGCCGTGTTAAAGGTCAGCGCAGCGCCTGCTTGGCGAGCTCGGCGACGATCTCGTAATTGTCGGGCGTGACGAAGCCGGCGCCGGTGTCGACATTCATTGGCGCCAGGCCAAGCACCACCTGCTGGCAGAGGCTGAGGATCGGCAGATAACCCTGCAGGAACGGCTGCTGGTCGGCCGTCAGCTGGACCCAGCCACCCTTGAAGCCCTCGACGATCTGCGGGCTGGTGTCGAAACCGAAATTGAAGATATCGCCCGCCTTCCTGCCCGCCGCCTGCATGTAAGTCGGGACGTTGCCCAGCATCTGTCCGCCGGGATAGCCAACCGCCTTGACGTCGGGATTGTTGAGGAGTGCTGCGGTAATCACCGGAATGGCCAGATTAGGGTCGGAAGCCCATTCGCCGCTCGGCGGCGAGGAGAGCTGGATAACCTCGACGCCCGCCTCCTTCAGGGCGGCGACCGTGCCGCGCTCGCGCGCGCCGCGGCTCTCGTTCTCGAACGGGCCGATCATGATCGCCTTGTCGCCGGCCTTGAGCCCGGCCAGCTTGAACGCCTCGGCGCCGAGCGCGCGGCCCTGCTCTTCCTGCTGGGCGCCGACATAGCCGCCGCCGAACGCTGCCGTGACCTTCGGCACCGGCACGTTCTGGTACATCATCCTGATGCCGTCCTTGTGCGCCTGTTCGGCCAGCGGCATGATTGAAGCATCGCCCGGGTGGCCCATCATGGCGATGCCGCCGGGCTTGACCGCGACGGCCTCGCGCAATTGCTGCACCATCTTCTCGACATCCCACTGGGAGAAGATGTAGTCGACCTTCGGCCCAAGATCGGCCTCGGCCTGCTTGGCGCCATTGTAGACGATGGTGCCGAAGGCGTCGCCCTCGGCGCCGCCGACGAAGAAGCGGATGTGGACGTCCTTGCACCACTGGGCATCGAGCGCCTGGGCAGGCAATGTGGAGATTGCGGCGGCGAGCGCCGTGGCGGCCGCCACGACGGTCGCGCGCAGAACTGTCCTTCTCATCGTGATGCTCATGCACTTATCCTCCCTTTGTCCCTCGCAAGCCGAGGGGTCTTCGACGAATGCTTCGGCTTCTCGCCGCAATGCTTCGCTGGCCGGCTCCCTGTTTGATGCATGTCGTTGTCGCAAAACCGCTGCACACTTTTGCGCGACATGCATTAGCCTCACGCCGGGTTCGGCAGATACGTCGCACCTCCCCGGCATTGCTTGAGATAGTCCAGCGCCCGCACTTGCCCTGTAATCTCAAGGTCGCCGCGATAGACCGGGTCGTGCCAGCCTTCGATGTCGATGGCGCCCTTGTATCCGGCCAGCCGCAATTCGCTGATCACCCGCGTCCAGTCGCTGTCGCCGAAGCCAGGCGTGCGCATTTGCACGAACGGCAGCCGGCCGAACACGCCATGCTCGCGGATCACGTCCCAGCGCACCGTCGCGTCCTTGCCGTGGACATGGAAGATGCGCGGCGCCCATTTGCGGATCTGCGGGATCGGATCGATCAGGTAGACGAGTTGGTGGCAGGGCTCCCATTCCAGGCCGAGATTGTCATCGGGCAATTCGTTGAACATCAACTCCCAGGCGTCCGGGTTGTGGGCGATGTTCCAGTCGCCATCAGCCCAGTTGCCGTCCATCGCGCAATTCTCGAAGGCGATGCGCACGCCCTTGTCGGCGGCGCGCCGGGCCAGTGGTCCCCAGACCTCGCGGAAGCGCGGCAGGCTGTCGGGCAGCGGCTTGCCGCGGAGGCGACCGGTGAAGCCGCTGACCATCGAGGTGCCGAACAGATGCGCATGGTCGATGAGTGTTTCCCAAGCCTCGAGCACGCCGCGATCGGAATCGCCGCTTTCCAGCGGATTGCCGAAGACGCCGAGTGAGGAGACGACGACGTCGGCGTCGCCGATCGCTTCGTGGATCTGGCCGGCCAACCGTGGCAGATCCTTGCCGCCCAGCGTCTGCCAGAAGAAGGGCTGGATGCTCTCGAAGCCGAGCGGCAGGATCGCCTTGATATAGGCGGCCGGGTCATCGAGATTGGCCCGCACCATGGTGCCGATCCTGATGTCGAGAAGCGGGTTTGGCATCCTCACCCTTCCTGTGCGATCGCGACCCGGCGCCCGGTTTCGGCGCTTTCGATCGCGGCAAAGACCATGGCCAGGCTCTTGATGTTGTCGGCGCCGCGCGTCTCCGGCTCGCTGCCGGTTTCGACGGCGCGCACAAAATCCTGGATGATGCCGAGATGGCCGCCGATGCGGTCTCTCGGATCGAGCGGCGGCACAGTGAGCGGCTCTGTGCGATCGAACAGGCCTTCACGGACAGGCCGTGCGACTTCCGCCCTCAGCCCATCCTCACCGTCCCAGACCAGGCTGCCGTGCTCGGCGACGATGCGCCATGTGCTCTCCCAACTGGTGCGAAACCCGTCGGCGCACCAGGAGCCGGCATAGGTGAACAGCTTGCCGCCGCCGAGCTCGAAGATTGCGGTGGCCGACGATCCCTGCCGGTACCAGGAATTGACCGGCTCCCATTCTTGGCAGTAGACGCTGGCCGGTGCAGCGCCGACCATGTAGCGGGCGGCGTCGAAAGTATGGATCGCCATGTCGAGCAGCAGGACATGGCGCATCTCCTCGCGAAACCCGCCGAAATGCGGCGCGACGAAGAATTCGGCGTGGATGCTGGTTGGCGCACCTATGGCGCCGGAATCGAGAAAACGCCTGATGCGCCTGACGTTCGCGACATAGCGGCGGTTCTGGACGACAGCGTGCACGCGCTCGGTACGTCGGGCAGCCTCGACGATGGCGCGTGCGTTCTCCGGGCTGTCGGCCAGCGGCTTCTCCGTCAGGAGATGGCAGTGATGGGCAAAGGCCGAAAGCGCGACTTCGCGCCGGGCCGCGGGGACCACCACGTCGAACACAGCGTCGGGCTTGGTCTGGTCGAGCACGGCGTCAAGATTGGTTCCGACAATGGCGCCGGCAAGCTCATATTCGCGCGCCCTCGCCTTCGCCCTGTCGGCATTGAGGTCGACAAGGCCGACTATAGCGAGCCCGTCGATCTGCCTCGCCGCATCGAGCCAGTGCTTGCTCATCGCTCCGCAGCCGACCAGGACGACATTCATCATCCAGCGCTCCTCCTCCGCTCGGCCCTCCAGACCGACCGTCACGGCATTCACAGCATGGCCGTAAACGTTTTGCCGTAAACGTTTACGAGAACACACCCGAAGGCGTAGAATGTCAATTGGCCGCTCGCGAAAATCACCTTGATTAGCTTGGCCTGAAGAGCGGCCGATGATAGCCAAGCAAGGGGAGAACCGTCCTTTGGCGTCCAGCATCCACGACCTTGCGCGTCACCTGAACATTTCGATCGGCACCGTGTCGCGCGCGCTCAACGGCCGTGCCGACGTCAATGCCGACACCCGCCAGCGCGTGCTCGATGCGGCGGCAAAGCTGAACTATTCGCCGAACCAGTCCGGCCGCAGCCTGCGGCGCGGCGCCACCCAGTCGATCGCCTTCATGCTGCAGCCGCATCCGGGCGACCAGCAATATGGCGAACCGTTCTTCATTCCGTTCCTGACCGGACTGCAGGCGAAACTCGCCGAAAGCGGGCTCGACCTGATCGTGGTGATGGGCGCGCCGGGCGACTACCAGCAGGAGCGCCTGCGCCGGGTGGTCGAGACGCGTCGGGCCGACGCCGTGGTGCTGGCCTATACGCGTCGCGAAGACGAGCGCATCGATTACCTGACCAGGGTCGGCTTCCCGTTCGCGACGCTCGGCCGCAGCCGCTCCGGCGGCAAGACCCATCCGTCGCTCGACCTCGACTTCGAAAAAGCCGGGGCGGACGCGGTCGACCGCCTGGTGGCACGCGGCCATCGCCGCATCGCCGCCATCCGCCCGTCCCTCAACCTCAATTTCGGCTATCTGTTCCTGGCCGGCTATCGCAAGGCCTTGCGGAGGCACGGCATCGAGGTCGACCCCGGGCTGATCGCGAAAGGCTTCATCAACGAGGCCGGCGGCAACGCGGTGACGCCGCAGGTCATGCGCTCGAAGGACCCGCCGACCGCCATCATCTTCAACAATGACGCGATGGCGCTCGGCGGCTGCAAGGCGCTGGCCGAGATGGGCATAAAGCCGGGCCACGACATTGCGGTGATCGTCATCGTCGAGACGCCGCTCTGCCGCTATTTTTCACCGGCACTGACCGGTTTCCGCCCTTCCCTGGAGCCGATGGGACGGCGGCTTGCCGAAATATTGCTGGCGTCGATCCCGGCCTTCGCCGGCCCCGACGGCGCGCGGATCATCCGTGAGGTCTGGCCGCTGGAGCTGATCGCGCGCGACAGCGATTGACGATGGCCGCACTCACCTTCCCGCTGTTGCTGATCGGTCCCTGTTGCTGATCGCCCCCCTGTAGTTGATCGGCGAGGAGGCGCTGTGGTAGAGCTTCCGGTCGGTGCCGAGCTCGTTATCGCGCGTCATGGCAATCATTTCGAGGTCCGTTTGTCCGGGAATCGTGACGCTAACGCCGCTTTCGCGCCATGTGGTCCCTTCCCGGAGTTGCTCCTGATAGATTTAGCGGTTTTGCCGGTGGCGCCGCGCGAAATCATCCTTAAACTTCAGCGCATTGGTAGGAAGAATCCATGGGCAAGGGCCGGGTCGAGGCATTTAGCGATGGCGTCATAGCCATCATCATCACCATCATGGTGCTGGAATTGAAGGTGCCGCATGGCGCGGAGTTTTCCGCGCTGGCACCTCTATGGCCCACTTTTCTCAGCTACGTGCTGTCCTTCATCTATGTCGGCATCTACTGGAACAATCTGCACAACATGTTTCACACCGTGCAGCAGGTGGATGGCCGCGTGCTGTGGGCCAATCTGCATCTGCTGTTCTGGCTGTCGCTGATGCCCGTGACCACCGCTTTCATGGGTGAAAACCATTTCGCGCCGGTGCCTGTCGCAATTTACGGTGTTGTCCTGGCGCTTTGCGCGGCCGCCTACTTCATTCTGGTCGTCATGCTGCATCGGCTGCATGGCAACGACACTGCCTTCGCCAGAGCGGTAGGCACCGACCGCAAGGAAAAGATCTCGCTGATCCTCTACATCGCCGCCATTCCGCTGACCTTCGTCAATCAATGGATCAGCGTCGCGCTCTATGTGCTGGTTGCCATGATCTGGTTCGTACCGGACAGGCGGTTCGAGAGGCTGCTCGAAAAATAGGTCTGCCTATTCCCGCATCGCTTTCAGCTTTTCCGCCACCGAGGCCGCAAGGTCGGCATAGCGCTCCTCAAGCCGCTCGGCCGCTTTGATCACCGAAAAATCATGGCCGAATTTCTCCAGCGCCATGCGCAGCTTCTCGACGAATTCCGCCTGTTTTTCGAGCGCCGAGAACAGCGTCCTCACTTGCGCTTCGCTGATGTCGGGATTGGCAAGCATTTGCGGCACCTCGCGGCTCATCTGGTCGCCGGTGGCGGTCTGTTCTTTCAGGATCTCGATCCAGTCGGTCAATCGGTAATCTCCTTCTTACGCGTACAGCATGCGCAGCGCCTGCCGATGTGGTCAACCCAAGGACGCCCAAACGGGCTTGCGCGAGCCTGTCGCCGCGTTAAGTTCGGCGCAACCTGAACGAGGACACCATCGATGACCACCGACGCCGAAATCCAGAGCGCTTTGCCTGCCCTTAGCTCCGGCAACGTTGCCGTCATCACCGGCGGCGCCAGCGGCATCGGCCTTGCTGCGGCCAGGCGGCTGGCGGCAATGGGCCTGAAAATCGTGCTTGCCGATATCGGCGGCGCGCGGCTCGATGAGGCTGCCCGCGCCGTTGCCACGATTGCCGGGGACAGCGCCGTGCTCGCTGTCGCGACCGACGTCTCGCAGCCCGACGAAGTCGACCGGCTGGCCGAAAAGGCATTCGATGCCTTCGGCGGCGTGTCGCTGTTGATGAACAATGCCGGCGTCGGCAACAATCCCGGCAAACCCTGGGAGAACCGCGACGGCTGGAAGCGGCTGCTGGACATCAATTTCTGGGGCGTCGTCCATGGCGTCGAGGCCTTCGTGCCGCGCATGCTGGCGGCCGGAAAACCGGGCCTGATCGTCAACACCGGCTCCAAGCAAGGCATCACCACGCCGCCCGGCAACCTTGCCTACAACGTCTCCAAATCGGGCGTGAAAACCTTCACCGAAGGCTTGGCACATGCGCTGCGCAACGAGCCCGGTGCCAACATCGCCGGCCATCTGCTCATTCCTGGGTTCACTTTTGCCGGCCTGACCGAAGGTGCGACCGAAAAGCCCGCCGGCGCCTGGACCGGCGAGCAGGTGATCGACTTCATGCTGGCCGCGCTGGTGCGTGGCGACTTTTACATCCTGTGCCCCGACAACGAGGCGACGCGGCCCATGGACGAGAAACGCATGGCCTGGGCGATCGGCGACATTATCGAAAATCGCCCTGCTCTGTCGCGCTGGCACCCGGACCACAAGGACGCCTTCGCTGCGTTCATGGACAGCTGACGCTCACGCCGCATGCGTCTTCGAGCCGTGCTTTTGCGCAGCGGCTTTCTTGACCGCCATATCAGAGACCTGCCGGTCATGCCGCTTCGCCGCCCGCTCACATTTCTCGCGGATTTCCTCGACCTCGGATTCGGTCAGATGCTCGATGCCGATAAAGCTGTTTTTGGCTTTGCTGACCCGGATCAATTCATCGAGCTTCGCCTGGATCGCGGCGCCGTCACGGTTTTGGGTGTTCTGGATAAGGAACACCATCAGGAAGGTGACGATCGTCGTGCCGGTGTTGATGATGAGCTGCCATGTATCGGAAAACCCGAACATCGGTCCGCTTGCCCCCCAGGCGACAATGATCAGGAAGCAGACGGCGAATGTCGACGGCAGACCGGCTTGATGCGCAACATAGTTGGCGATCCTGGTGAAAAGCTTCTCCATCATGGCAGGAGAAACAACCAGCATCCGCTCCGGGTTCCCTCCTTTCACCGCAGTAGCCGTTCACAGACCCGCAAGGATCAGGGGCTTTCGTGCTCCCAGCGATCGAGGAAGACCTCGATCGGCATTGCCTGCATATCGGGAATGGCCCTGGCGAGTTTTTCGACCGACCAGTCCCACCAGCCGAGGCATTCAATCCGCGCAGCGGTCTTCTCGGCAAAGCGCTGGCGCAGCGGCTTGGCCGGAACCCCGGCGACGATCGCATAGGCAGGTACATCGCGCGTCACCACCGCATTGGCGCCGACGATCGCGCCATTGCCGATGGTCACATCGGGCATGATCACCGCGCCATGGCCGATCCAGACATCGTGGCCGATGCTGACGGTTTGCGCCCGTCGTCGTTCCCGAAATCCGGCGTCGACGCCGAGCCAGCGAAAATACTCGTTCGGGCGATAGCTGACCTTGTGCTGGGTCAGCCGCTCGATCGGATGCTCGAGCGCGTTGATCCGGCTGTTGGCGGCGATCGAACAGAACTTGCCTGTTGTCGTGTAGATCGCCTCGGCGTGGCGCTCGAAATAGGAGAAGTCGCCCACTATGACTTCGCGCAAGATGACCCGCTCGCCGATCGAGGCGTAGCGCCCAAGCTTGCATGCCTTCAATTCCGCGGTCGGATGGATGCGCGGCTCGGGGTCTTTCAGGACAAGATTTTCGGGACGGTCCATGCCGGCGGCTTTACGCCCGAGCGATTGGTCCCGCAAGCGGGACCGTCACCTGTTTCCAGAACCTATTTCGGCTTGCCGTTGGTCCACATCACGTTCTGGCCATAGAGCGGCACCGTGGTGACCGACATTTTCGCCGAACCGTCCTGCACCTGGCGCGAGTGCGACAGATAGATCAGGGTCTCGTTGGCCTTGTCGTAGATGCGGTTCACCACCTGCTTCTTCCAGATCAGGCTGATGCCTTGCTTGAACACCTCCTCGCCGGCCTCGCTCATGTCGATGTCGCCGATGGTGATCTGTCCGGTCTGACGGCAGGCGATCGAGGAATCGGACGGATCCTCGAACCAGTTGCCCTTCTGCAGGCGATCGATCACGCCGCGATCGAAATAGGAGACATGGCAGGTCACGCCTTCGACCTTCGGGTCCTTGATCGCCTCGACGATGATGTCGTTGCCGAGCCAGTCGACGCCGACCTTGCCGACCTCCTGGGCGACAGCCGCACCAGCACCGATGACAAGGCACGCGGCCAAAGCGCCGCCGATCAGTTTTCGCCCAATCATTCCTTGCCCCATCAGACGTTGCAACAAAGCCTCCTGCCGTTCGAGTTTTGCCGACCTCAGGTGGGACGGGCGGCAGCACATTGCAAGCCGAACATTTTTTTAAGGGAAAGCCGGTTGCGGCAACGCGACATCTTTGCGCGCGCCAGATCAAACCGTTAAGAGTGTTCGCCCAACAAGCTCCAAGGGCGCCGACACGGCGCCAATGAAAATTGCGACGGACAGCCAATTGATGATGCGTTCAATACTGGTCGGCATTCTCGTCCTGATGGCGGCGGGCATCGGCTGGCTCACCTTCGAATGGTACCGCGGGCATTATGGCGGCGAGCCGTTCGGCGCGCCGTTCACGCTGGTCGACCAGAAGGGCGCTCCGGTAACCGAGGCTGCCTTTCGCGGCCACCCCAGCGTCGTCTTCTTCGGCTTCACCCACTGCCCGGAAGTCTGCCCGACCACGCTGTTCGAACTGGCCGGCTGGCTGAAGACGATGGGTGACGATGGCAAGAACCTGCGCGCCTATTTCGTGACGGTCGACCCGGAGCGCGACACGCCCGAAATCATCAATGCCTATATCAGCAACTTCTCTGACCGCATCCTCGGCATCACGGGCGACCCCGAAAAGGTCCGCGCCATGGCCAAATCCTTCGGCATCTATTCGAAGAAGGTCGATACCGGCAACGGCGACTACACGATGGACCACACCGCTTCGGTGCTGCTGCTCAACGCCAGGGGCGATTTCGCCGGCACCATCGCCTATGGCGAAAGCCCCGACGCCGCTATCGCCAAGCTCAAGCGACTGGCGGCAGGTTAGTGCATGGTCCCGAATCGAAGGTCGGCGCCAGCGAAAAGTGGGAACCGGTTTTCGGACAAGATCATGCTCACAAAGAAAATCGTTTGATGACCCAAACGCGACTTTATTTCACCACTGGAAAGATCGAGGCCGACCGTATCTTCGCGGCGTTCGAAGCGGCATTCGAAGACGAGGGCCTGCCGATTGGCCTGGTCGAAGTCGACGAGGACCGCGATATCCACGAAGTGTCGCTCTATGCCGACGGCGATGTCGATGCTGTGGAGGCGCGCACGAAGGAGATTCTTGCCGGGCTGGCCCTGTCGAGGCCGATTGCGCGCGAGCCCGTGCCTGATGTCGACTGGGTGACGCGTTCTTTGGAGGGACTGAAGCCGGTGCGCGCCGGCCGTTTCCTCGTCCACGGCGCGCATGACCGCAGCAAGCGCCACAGCGGCGAACTCGCCATCGAGATCGAAGCGGGCCTGGCTTTCGGCACCGGCCATCACGGCACCACCGCCGGTTGCCTCGAAATGCTGGAACAGGTCGTGCGGCGCGAGCGCCCGCGCAACGCGCTCGACCTCGGCACCGGCAGCGCGGTGCTGGCCATCGCGCTGGCCAGGCTCGCCCATATTCCGGTTCTGGCGACCGACATCGATCAGGTCGCCATAAAAGTCGCCGCCGCCAACGCGCGGCTCAACCACGTCAAGGCGCTCGTCGAAACGGTGACGGCGCCGGGCTTCCACCATCCGATTTTTGCCGCGCGCGGCCCCTTCGACCTCATCGTCGCCAACATACTGGCGCGGCCGCTGATGCGGCTGGCGCCCGAAATGGCGGGGCATGTCGCCTCGGGCGGCTCGATCGTGCTGTCAGGCATCCTCGACCGGCAGCGCGACGCGGTGATCTCGGCCTATGTCGGCCAGCAGTTCCGCCATGTCAGTACCCTGCATCGCGAGGGCTGGGTGACAATCCACCTCAAGCGGTGACGCGCAGCAATCGCTCAGACGTAGCGCGACCTTGACCTCTTTTTCAGTTCTTCGCGATCATAGCCGTGCGCTTTCAGCGTTTCGTCGTCAAAGCCAAGCAGAACGCCGCTCACATAACGGCTCGCTTCGCGCTGGCGCGCTTCGATGAGAGCATTCACAGCGCTTCTGAAAAATCCGCGTCTGGCTGGAATCGTGGACATGATGGTCTCCTTTGCAGGGCAACAAGACTCTTTCCTCCACATCGAAAAGGTAAGCTCTGCTGACCTTTTTTTAAATCGCTGATTCTGCATGGCGTCCATGCGAAAAAGCGCACGTCGATGACCACTGTCGATGGCGGCGCTGCCCCTCATTGCCCTGCCGGGCATTTCTTCCCGTATAGTGACGGGGAGAAAGACACCTTCGCAAAGGATTTCGCCAACCTCCAGCGTTGCGGAAAGGATGCCGAGGTTGCCGCCAGCTCCTTCTCCCCGTCACTATACGGGGAGAAGATGCCGGCAGGCAGATGAGGGGCAGCGCAGACCTGAAGCGATTGCCCTGCTGGACCGAATCCGGCCGATTGTCGGCCGGCGGCTGGCGTAGCAAAAGTCGATTCCGAATTTCGGGGTCATGCGCTACGCTCACATCCAGCATCCGAGGAGAGGCCATATGTTCCAGACTTTTGATTCCGCAGGCGACCCCGCCGTCGGCAAGTCGCGTGTGGCGTTGCTGCGTCAATGGCTGGCGGCCAATGGGCTGGATGGCTTCATCGTGCCTCGTGCCGACGAGCATCAGGGCGAATATGTCGCCGACCGCTCGGCGCGGCTGAAATGGCTGACCGGCTTCAGCGGCTCGGCCGGCGTCGCCATCGTGCTTGGCGACCGCGCCGTCATGTTCGTCGACGGGCGCTACACGCTGCAGGTGCGCCAGGAGGTCGATCTCGACGTCTTTTCGATCGAAAGCCTGGTCGACAATCCGCCCGCCACCTGGATCAAGGCCAATCTCGGCAAGGGTGTGCGGCTTGGCTTCGACCCGTGGCTGCAGACGATCGGCGACGTGAAAGCGCTGAAAGCGTCGGCCGAAAAATCGGGGGCGACATTAGTGCCGCTCGAGAAAAATCCGATCGACGTCATCTGGGAGGATCAGCCCGAACCGCCGCTGGCGCCGGTCGAGATTCATCCGATCGGCTTTGCCGGCGAACTGGCCAAGGACAAGCTGGCGCGGCTGGCCGAGTCCATCGGCAAGGATGGCGCCACCCATGCCGTGCTGACCGACCCGTCCTCCATCGCCTGGGCCTTCGATATCCGCGGCGGCGACGTGCCGCACACCCCTGTGGCGCTCGGCTTCGCCGTGCTGGCCGCCGATCGATCGCATCTGCTTTTCATGGATCAGCGTAAGTTTTCACGCACCGTCGCGGCCTATCTGACGCAGCTTGCCGAATTTCACGAACCCGGTGAATTTGAAGCTGTTATCGCAGCCCTGGCCAAAGGTGGCGCGAAGATCGCGCTGGACCCGGTGCTGGCGGCGGAGAAGCTCAGGATGCTGGTCGAGGACAATGGCGGCACCGTCATCACCGCGCCAGACCCTGCCCGCATTCCGCGCGCGACAAAAAACCAGGCCGAGATCAACGGCGCCCGCGCCGCGCATCGCCGCGATGGCGCCGCGGTGGCCAGGCTGCTTTGCTGGCTCGACCGCCAGGAACCCGGCAAGCTCGACGAGATCGCGGTCGTCACCAAGATCGAGGAGTGCCGCCGCAGCACCGGCGAGGAAACGCAGATGCCGCTGCGCGACGTGTCCTTCGACACCATCGCCGGCGCCGGCCCGAACGGCGCCATCATGCACTACCGCGTTTCCCGCGCCACCAGCCGAAAGCTTCAGTCTGGCGAATTGTTCCTGCTCGATTCGGGCGGGCAGTATCAGGACGGCACCACCGACATCACCCGCACCGTGCCGATCGGCACACCAACCGAGGAAATGCGCGAACGCTTCACGCTGGTGCTGAAGGGCATGATCGGCATTTCCATGCTGCGCTTTCCCTCGGGCACGCGCGGCTCCGAGATCGACGCCGTGGCGCGCCTGGCGCTGTGGAAACACGGTTGCGATTTCGCCCATGGCACCGGCCATGGCGTCGGCTCCTATCTGGCCGTGCACGAGGGCCCGCAACGCATCGCCAAGACCGGCACCGAAAAGCTGCTGGCGGGCATGATCGTCTCCAACGAGCCGGGCTACTACAAAGAGGGTTTTTACGGCATCCGCATCGAGAACCTCATTCTGGTGACACCGGCCGAGCAGATAGAGGGCGGCGACATCGCCATGCACGGCTTCGAGACGCTGACGCTGGCGCCCATCGACACCAGGCTGGTGCGGTCCGACCTTTTGACGCGCGACGAGCTGCATTGGCTCGACACATACCACGCCCGCGTGCTGTCCGAGATCGGACCGATGCTCGACGGCGAGACGCTGGCCTGGCTGGAAAAGGCAACCGCACCGCTGCCGCACGACCAGAAGATTTGATTTTCGGCAAGGCGGTGGGTCAGCTTTCGACCCGGGGCAGACCGGCACCCCTTGGAAATTACGAGTGCGAATCGGA
The DNA here is from genome assembly GCF_935825525.1 of Mesorhizobium escarrei. Lineage (GTDB taxonomy): Bacteria > Pseudomonadota > Alphaproteobacteria > Rhizobiales > Rhizobiaceae > Mesorhizobium > Mesorhizobium escarrei. The sequence goes on along the minus strand of NZ_CAKXZT010000168.1, from coordinate 174,057 downwards.
CCTGGCTTGTGCTTAGCTGCCCGAAGATATCGCACAGACGATGCCGATCTGTAGTCTTATTGCTGCCAACCGGCTTTCTTCAACAGATGCGCCATATCGTCTGCCCAATGTAAATTGCGCAGCCTGAGCGGCGCCAAGGCATCGCCTGAAGGATTTTCCATTTCCCGCATCAGCTCAACGCAAGATCTTGCCTCCGGCAGGCGGCCGAGCGAAACGTAGCAGCAGGCGAGTGTTTCGTGAGTAGGCCGCCATGCGGGAGCGATCTTGCGCGCCTTGATGGCTGCGGCAAGCGCCTCGTTTGCCTGTCCTGCGAATAGGTAGGCGAGCGCCACGACATTGAACCAGACGAAGTTCTGCGGATCGTAAGGGTTCAACATAAGGCCGTGTTCGAGCGGCGCTATCGCTTCGGATGCGCTGCCGCGGAAAAGCTGCCCCATTCCCAATACCAGATGGCCAAGGGCGAAGCTTGGGCTGATCTCGATCGCCTTTTCCGCGGCAAGAACGGCCTGTTCCGGTGCATTGGCGTAGATGCTGCAGATGGCCAGCGCGTAATGCGAATAGGGGTTCTTCTCGTCGAGCCGAACCGCCTTCAAGGCTGCATCCAGGCCTTCCCGGATATCCTGTGCCGGCTTGTCGCTCCAGCCGTAAGCAACGATGCCGGCGCTCACGCGGCCGAGCCAGAGATGGGCCTCTGCGAGCTCAGGGTCGAGCCTGCATGCCTCCCGGAACAGCTTGCGGGCACTCAAGTGAGTTTGACGGCCGACATGGTGGAAATGCCAGGTACCTTGCCGCACCAGGTCCCACGCCGTCGCGCTTCCGCTGCTGCGTGCAGCGGCTGGAAGCGACTCCGTCTTGAGAAGTTCGGGCTCGATCGCGCCAGCCACCCGCTCGGCTATGGCATCCTGGACGGCGAACGCCTCCGTCATCTCCATCTCGTATCGTTCGGCCCAGATCTGATTGGCCGAGGCGGCATCAACCAGTTGCGTCGAGACCCGGATGTGCTCACCGGACCGGCGCACGCTGCCTTCCAGCACGTAACGGACGCCAAGCTCGCGGGCCACCTGCTTGGAGTCGACCGACTTGTCCTTGTAGACGAAGCTGGAACCGCGCCCGATCACCCGAAACCACCGGAACCTTGTCAGCGCTGTGATGATGTCCTCGGTGATGCCGCCAGCCAGGTAGGCCTGTTCCTTGTTGTCGCTCACATTGGCGAACGGCAAAACCGCGATGGATGGTCTTTCGGGAAGACTCGTCGGCTGGCCGGAACTAGGAAGCCCGCCATCTGCAGCGCCGTCCAGTACACGGACGCTGCCGGCGAAACGATATCCGGTGCGCGGGACCGTGGCGATCCACTCGCTGCCGTCCGGCTGTGAGCCGAGCAGCTTGCGCAGGGCGGCAACCTGCACAGAGAGATTGCTTTCCTCGACAACGGCATCGGGCCAAGCCGCTTCCATGAGTGCCGTCTTGCTCAGCACTTGCGTCGGTGCCGCCAGCAGGGCTTGAAGCAACGACAAGCCTTTTTGCCCGAGCGCAACCGGCCGGCCCTCTCGGACAAGCGCCCCGCGCAGCATGTCGAACACGAACGGGCCGAACGCTAAGCAGCGCGGTGATGCGACATTCCGTTTATCGGCTTCGGAAGAATTCGGAACTTTTCGCCTCCCCCTTTAGGACTTCGGCCGGACGAGCGGTCATTTTGGCCGTCTTCGCACAGACTAACACAAATGGAGGTCGAAAATGACGATGTTGAAGCAACCGTCCGGAGCGAACAGTGTGGCGCCCAGCGAGGGAAAGGCTGTGGTCGTCAGAGGTGGCAAGGCATATCGGGCCGAACAGGGGTCGGACTATCTACCGGGAATCAGTTCAGAGACCGTCGGCGCAAAGGCGCTTTGGCTGGGCATCGCCACAATGCCTCCGGGGAGACGGACCAAGGCCCACGTCCATGCGCGTCACGAAACAGCATTTTATATGCTGAGCGGAGACGAGCTGGAGATGTGGAGTGGGGATGAACTGCAATTTCGGGACGTCGTGCATCCCGGTGACTATCTCTACATTCCAGCCAACGTGCTCCACGTTGCCGTGAACCGGTCAAGCACGCCCGCCACCTTTATTGGCGCCCGCAACGAACCGACCGCGCAGGAAAGCGTCGTCCTGTTCCCGGAGATGGACGGGAGAATACCGTAGAAAGGCGACCTAGTAGGAATGATTGGTAGAGCCAGGTCAATCGGCATGGGATCAGCTGTGACGGAGGGGCTTGGCAACTCCGACACATCAGGGCAACGGGCTGCGAGTGCCGCACGACCAGAAGTCTTGATTTTTGAAAGGGCGCGGGCCGCCGCAGCAGACACACTGGGCTGCCGGTCTTGGCAAATTGCCGGCTAGATATTCTCGCGGGTGTATATTTCAAAGGGCAAGATGGTGGTGAAGTTGCCGTTCTCATTCGGGGCGGAGACGGCGCGCACCATGCCGGCGAGGGCTTCCTGCGCGATGCGGGCGAGTGGATGTGAGATGAGGAAGGTCAGCGTGCCGTCTAACAGCGCTGTGCGGGTCACGTCCATCAACTCGTAGCCGACGACGACCAGTTTGCCGGCCCGACCGGTTGACCGAAGCGCTGCGATCGCGCCGGTGATGCCGCCACCGGCGATGTAGAGGCCAGAAATATCCGGATTGTCGGCGAGCAGCTTCTCCGTCATCTCCTGCGCTATGGCTCTGGATTCGAAGGTCAGCACCGGCTCGAGCAGGGTGAAGCCCGGCGCGTGCTCGCGGAAATAGGAGCGGAAGCCGCTCTCGTTCATTTCCTGGCACCGGTAGCGGTGATTGCCAACGAGGATGCCGAGCTTTCCGGGCTCGCGGCAGACGTGTTCGAACACCCAGGCGGCTGTGCGCCCGACCTTCCAGTTGTCCAGGCCGATATAGTGAATCTCCCCGGTCGCCGATATCTGCGAGATAAGCGCAAAGACCGGCACGTTGCGGGCCTGCAGCGCCTCGACCGCCTGGACGACAAGCGGGTGGACCGCGGCGACCACGCCCAGGGCGTCGCATTCCCCGCCCAGCGCCAGCATGCGCGACGCAATGTTCTGCGGCGACAGGTCGTCGAGAAATTCCGTCCGCACCTCGATTTCGCAGTCGCCGACTGCTTCCGCCGCCAGACTCAGCGCCGAGGCCACGTTGTGATAGAAGGCGCGGCCGGGCTGATGCAGCAGGAAGCCGAACCTGTAGCGCGGCCGGGCGGCCGCGACGCGACTTCTGAGCGCGCCCATGCCGTAGAAGCCGACCTGCTCCGCCGCCAGCCTTACGCGCTCGCGTGTACCTTGCCGGACGACGCCCGAGCCGCTCAGCACCCGGTTGACAGTGGCCACGGAGACCTTCGCCTCGATCGCCACATCCTTGATCGTTGGACGCTTGCGCTGATCCATTCTATCTCATCCATACATTATAATGATACAAAAGTATCACAAATAAGGCCGTTCTGATACGAATGATACAAAAAAATTGGAATAAACGTTCTACTATTGATTCATTTTGGATCAAGATGTTTATCAGTCAAGAAGCAAGCAAGGCGGACGCGCCGCCAGCCGATGGATAACAGCTCCACAGATGCGTTCCGGCCTCCGGTATGGCGGGGCGAGGCTGCGCATGCGGGCTATCCTTGCCGGCGCTGCCCAGTGGAGGTTCTGGCATGGACGATCTCAAATACGGCGTGCGGGACAAGCGCGGAGACTGGAAGCCGAGCGGGCGCCTCGAGATAGCGCCGTTCTGGAGCTGGCCTCCGAAGCTGCCGAAGGTCCTGGCATGGCTGCCGGGCTACATCTGGCCGTGGAATGCCTTCCACATGGCCACCGCACTTCTCTACTGGTTCTACATCGTCCCCGACGTCGAGACGATGAAGACGATCAGCTGGGGCTGGGCGCTATGGCTTTATGCCGTCAATGCCGCGGCGATCTTCGTCTTCTACGGCATTTTCGAGCTGCGCTACTACGTCCAGCGCGCCCAGGCGACGCGCTTCAAATACAACCACAAATTCCCAGGCGACACGCCTTCGGATGTCTTCTGGTTCCAGAGCCAGAACCTGGACAACTTCCTGCGCTCTTTTTTCATCACGATCCCGCTATGGACTGTGGTCGAAGTCATCTTCCTGTGGTGCTTTGCCAATGGCTACGTGCCGTGGGTCGGCTGGCAGGACCACCCTGTCTATCTCGCAGCGCTGGTGCTGATCGCGCCCGCCATCCACGAGGTGCACTTCTTCTTCATCCACCGGCTGATCCACTGGGCCCCGCTCTATCGCTGGATCCACTCGGTCCATCACAATTCGATCAATCCCTCTCCCTGGTCATCGCTGTCGATGCATCCGGTGGAAGGCTTCCTCTATCATGCCGTCGCCTTCTGGCACCTGGTCATCCCGTCCAATCCGATTGTTGCGCTGTTCCAGCTGCATGTCGCCGGCTTCGGAGCGGTCAACGGCCATCTCGGTTTCGAAAAGCTGGAGCTGACTGAGGATACGGCCCTCTCAAGCGAAGCCTATGCCCACTACCTGCACCACAAATATTTCGAGGTGAACTACGGCGGCGAGGGGCTGATCCCGCTCGATAAATGGTTCGGCACTTGGCACGACGGCACCAAGGAGGGCGACGCCCTGATGGACGCCCGGTTCCGGAAAAAGCGGGAGCGCGTGAACGCCAGGGCGGCGAGCCACTGACGCGACACAAGGCGCGCAACCGGGAGGGAGGCGGCGCGCTCGAGATTTTCTAAAACCCCGTCTGAAGACGGCAAATGGGAGGAGAAAGATATGAAGCGTATCACCAAACTCTTGTCGGCGATCGTGCTGGCCGGCGTGGCTGCGACAGCCGCTACGTCCGCCATGGCGGAGTCCAAGGGAGCGAAGATCTTCGTCATCGGCGGCAAGGCCGATGATCCGTTCTGGTCGATCGTCAAGCGCGGAGCAGAGGACGCCGGCAAGGTCGTCGAGGCGCAGGGCGGCTCGGTGACGTGGCTCGGGCCGCAGAACTATGACAATCTCGGCGCCGATGCGGCTGACCTGATCCGGACCGCGATCTCGCAGCATGCGGACGCCATCGTCGGCCCGGACTGGGTGCCTGAATCCATGGACGAAGCCTTCAAGGCTGTGGTGGCGGCCGGCATCCCGCTCATTATCTACAATGCTGGTGGTCTCGACGCGGCCGACCGGCTTGGCGCCATGAACTACATCGGCAGCGACGACTACAAGGCGGGCTTTGCCGGCGGCGAGTATTTCGGGAACCACGACCTGAAGAACGTGGTCTGCGTTAATACCCTTCCTGGTGCTGCCAACCTTCGTGCGCAATGTGCGGGCCTGCTTGCCGGTATCGCCAAGCATGGCGGCAAGGGCGTCGAATTGCCCCTGCCGATGAGCAGCTTCGGCAACCCGACCGCAGTAGCACAGGCCCTCAAGGCGCATCTGCTGCAGAACCCGGACGTCGTCGGTGTGTACACGATCGGCAATGTCGACGCCAACAGCGCTGCAAACGGTATCATGCAGGCGGGCTTGAGCGACAAGGTCAAGCTCGGCGGCGTCAACATGGACCAGACTATCCTGGCCAACATCAAATCCGGATCGCAGTTGTTCACCATCGACCAGCAAGGCTACCTTCAGGGTTACCTGGCGGTGTCGATCCTGAACGGTCACGTCAACTATGGTCTGACCGTTCCGACACGCGAGATACTGACCGGCCCCGGCGTCGTCGATGCATCGAACGTCGATGCGACGATGGCGGGCGTGCAGGCTGGCGCGCGATAGCATCAGTCGCAAACGCTTCGCAATCGATGTGTCCGGCCTGAAAGCAAGGCCGACGGCCGGGCATATTCTCGCAGTGAGTACTGCGCCGCAGTGTGAGCAGCGCGTCTCAAAGAAACGCCGGGGATTCCCAATGAATTCAATGGTCGAAATTCAAACAGCTGCCAAGGCTGGGTCAACCCCCAACCTTTGGTCGTCAATCGGCATTCTCATGCGTCGCCCTGAAGTGGGATCTTTTCTGGGTATGGTGGCGGTCTTCGCGTTCTTCGCCATTTTCGGCGGCGCCAATTTCGTAACCGCGGGTGGCACGGCGAGTTGGCTGAACGTTGCATCCGAGATCGGGATCGTGGCGCTTCCGGTCGGACTCCTGATGATCGCGGGCGAACTGGATATCTCCATCGGCTCGGTCATCCCGGCGGCATCGATGACCGTCGCGACTATTTCGGGCTACTATGATCTTCCGATCATGGTCGGTGTTCTTGCCGCGCTGGGCCTCGGACTGCTCGTGGGCTTCATCAATGGGGTTCTCGTCATTCGAACGGCCGTGCCGTCGCTGATCGTCACGCTCGGCAGCCTCTTTGCCGTGGCAGGGCTAACGCTCGGCGTCGCCATCATTCTGACCGGCAGCACCGGCGTCGCGATCCGGGCCGACCCGTTGGCCAAGGCCATTTTGGGGCAATTTGTCGGCGGAATGTTCCAGGTCACCATTTTCTGGTGGCTAGGCGCCGCTATCATCGTCGGCTACCTGCTGCACTTCTCGCGATACGGCAACTGGATCCTCGCACTGGGCGGCGACAAGGTAAGCGCGCGCAACGCCGGGATACCCACCGACAGGGTGATCACCCTGTTGTTCATGGGCAGCGGCCTGTGCGCGGCATTCGTCGGCGTGTCGCAGGCGCTCCTGTACAACAGCGCTCAGGTTTCGACCGGCCAGTCATTCATCTTCAACTCGATAATATCGGTGGTCATCGGCGGCGTGCTGCTTACAGGCGGCTTCGGTTCCGTGGTGGGTATCGTTTTCGGAACAATCACCTTTGCCATTGTCAACCAGGGCATCTTCTACACCGGCTTCGATGCAAATTGGGCGAGCCTTATCATCGGTGTCCTGCTGCTGGCGGCAGTCCTCATGAACAACACGTTCCGCAAGATGGCGTTGACTTACACGCCGAAGAAGAAGTGAGGACGATCACTATGGCCGAACCAATTCTGCAGCTGTCGAACGTCAACAAGTCTTTCGGGCCTATTGATGTGCTCCACGACATCTCCCTTGCTGTTAAGGCCGGCGAGGTCCTCTGTTTGCTCGGCGACAATGGCGCCGGCAAGTCGACCCTGATCAAGATCCTTTCCGGCGTCCACCAACCGACTTCGGGTACGATCTTGATGGATGGTGAGCCGATCCAGTTCGCGAGCCCTCGCTATGCCAGCGATCTCGGCATTTCGACGGTCCATCAGTTCGGCGGAGCGTTTCCTCTGATGAGCATCGGGCGATCGTTCTTCGTGGGCGTTGAGCCGACAAGGAAATGGGGACCATTCAGCATCTACGATCGCAGGAAGGCGAATGAAATTGCCGTCAAAGCGGTCCAGGAGTTTGGCATAACGCGGATCGACGACGGCGACCGCCTCGTGGGCGGTCTGTCCGGCGGCGAACGCCAGTCGTTGGCCATTGCCCGTGCCGTCCATTTCGGTGCCCGGGTCCTGATCCTCGACGAACCGACCGCGGCGCTCGGCGTCAAGGAAGCAGCCCATGTGCTGAGGATCGTGCTCGAGGCGCGCAAGCGTGGCCTTGCAGTGATTTTCATCACCCACCAGGTCATTCACGCCCTGACCGTAGGCGATCATTTTGCTGTCCTCATCAGGGGTGCCCTGGCAGCCGATTTCCGCAAGGGCGAAAAGACTCGCGAGGAAATCACCGATCTTATGGCTGGCGGCGAAGCGATGGCGGAGCTCGAAGCCGAAATCGAATCGTATCAGTCGGCGCATGAAGGGCGCGCACCACCTGTTGCCGATTTGCGGTAGACAGCGCCCGACGAGGATCTCGGAAGTTGCCCACCTCCACAGGGGCATCTTCTGACCCGGCCGGCGGAATGAGCTGCTCCGCCGGCCGGTTTCTGCCAGAAACCAGAGAGAGAAAATCATGACTGTTCGCATCGCTGTAATCGGCGCCGGAATCATGGGCGCGGATCATGCGCGCATTGTTGCCGGCGATTTGCCCGGGGCCGTTCTGCAGGTGGTTTGCGACCCGTCGCAAGAGCGCGCCCGGACCCTGGCCGACGAATGCGGCGCAAAGGATGTTGCATCCGATGCGCTTGCGACGATTGCACGTTCCGACGTCGACGCCGCCCTGATCGCGAGCCCGGACGAAACTCACGCGTCGCTGACGCTGGCTGCCATTTGGGCCGGAAAACCCGTTCTCTGCGAGAAACCGCTGGCACCCAGTTCGGCCGATTGCATGCGTGTCATCCAGGCGGAAATGAAGGCCGGTCGACCGTTCGTGCAGATCGGCTTCATGCGTCGCTTCGATCCTGCCTATGCGGAGATGAAGGCGTTGCTCAGCGATGGCACCCTCGGCCAGGCAGTCATCATGCACAATTTCCACCGCAACGTCTCGGCGCCGGCAAACTTCACCGGGCTGATGGCGATCACCAATTCGGCGCCGCACGAATTCGACGTGGCGCGGTTCGTCCTCGACACCGACTATTCTTCGATCTCGGTCTTCCAGCCCGCAGGGGTCGACGCTTCACGGACCGGTGCGCCGGTCTTCATGGTGCTGGAAACATCTGGCGGCCAGCTGGTGAATATCGAGATCAACAACAATGCAGCCTATGGTTATGACGTACGCGGTGAGTTGGTGGGCGAGAAAGGCTCGGTCTTTCTGGGCGCGCCGGTCCACTCCCGCATCAATATCGAACTCCAGTCGCTGGAGCGCTACGCCCCCGATTGGCGTCCTCGTTTTGCCGAAGCCTACCGGCTACAGAACAAGGCTTGGCTCAAGTTCGTCGAGACGGGTGTGCCCTCGCCGATCGCAGCCAATGCGTGGGATGGCTACTGTGCGACGCTGACCGCCGAGGCCGGCGTAAAGGCGCTCTCCGAAGGCGGCAAAGTGGTCGTCGAATGCGCCGAAAAGCCTTCATTCTATCATCGCTAGGGAAAGCATCATGAAACTGGGTTTTGTATCCGACAGCCTTGGCAGTCGTACGTTTGAAGAGTTGTTGGACGAGGCGGTGCGTCTCGGTGTCGATGGTGTCGAGATTAACACCGGCGGATGGTCGACGGCACCGCATTTCGACCTGGCCAGGATGAAGTCCAGCGCAGGCGCCCGAACGGAATTTCGCAACGCCTTTGCGGACCGCGGCCTCGACGTGATCAGCCTGAATGCCAATGGAAACCCGCTGCACCCGACCGAGCCTGCCCAGGCAGAGTGCCTGAAGGACACGATCCGCCTCGCTGGCGAAATGGGCATCAAGACCGTCTGCACCATGTCGGGTTTGCCGGCCGGGAGTGCCGAGGACAGGATGCCGAACTGGGTCGTTTCGTCCTGGCCACCGGAGACCCAGTCGATCCTGCGCTATCAGTGGACTGACGTGCTCATTCCGTTCTGGGAAGAAATCACAGCGCTGGCGAGCGAAAGCGGCGTAGAACGCATCGCGCTCGAACTTCACGGCAACCAGTGCGTGTACAATGTGCCATCGCTGCTGAGGCTACGCCAGGCAGTCGGACCTCTCGTCGGTGCCAACCTCGATCCCTCGCACCTGTTCTGGATGGGTGCCGATCCGCTCGTCGCGGCCGAGGCCCTCGGCGGGGCGCTGTTCCACGTTCATGCCAAGGACACGATGCTGAACGCGCCAGTCCAGGCAACGACCAGTCTTCTGGAAAACGGCAGCCTGATGGACATCCCGGCACGTTCCTGGAGCTACATCACGCTCGGATTCGGCCACGGCGAGGAATGGTGGCGCAAGTTCTGCTACCGGCTGAAAATGGCCGGCTACGACGGCTGGCTGTCGATCGAGCATGAGGATGTCATGCTCAACAGTCTCGAAGGGCTGGAGAAGTCGGTTTCGCTCCTCAAAGACGTCATGCCTACCACGGCGAGCGACTACAAACCGCAAGAAATCTGAGGAAGAAAGATGACTGAATGGATCGACGCCTGCTCGGCAGACGACATCGAGAACGAAGACCTGATCCGCTTCGATCATGATGGCCGGACCTTCGCCATTTATCGCAGTCCCGATGACGAATTCTTTTGCACCGATGGCCTGTGCACCCACGAAAAGGTGCATCTGAGTGGCGGCCTGGTCATGCAGTACAGGATCGAATGCCCGAAGCATAATGGCGTGTTCGATTACCGGACCGGCGAAGCGCTGCGCGCACCGGTCTGCGTGAACCTGAAAACCTACAACACCAAGGTCGAGGACGGCCGCGTGTATGTTGAGATCTGAAATGGCTGGTACCTTTGTCCTTGCGGCCTGCGCCGAGCGACCGGCACAGGCGAGATCGACTACAGGGGCATCGCCCTGCACTGAAGGGCATGGGCTACCGCGGGCCGGTGGGGATGGAGGCGTTTGCCTCCGGCGATCCCGAGGTGGCGCTAGGCCTTCCGCGAAGCTTCACAGTCTGAGGGAACAAGAATGGTCACCAAGAGCACCCGACCCACCGTCGCCGACATACGCGCCATGAAAGGCCGTGCACAAAAGATATCCATGCTTTACGTCACTACCATCGAAGAGGCGGCGGCAGCGGACGCGGCCGGCGTCGACATGCTTTCGATCGAGGGCCGCTTCTTCTCGCCCGAGATGCGCGAGGCGGCCGGCCGATGCTTCGTTCAGGTCGGGCTCCCCTACGGCCCTGCCGGCGATCTGGCGACAGCCAAGGATTATCTCAAAGCCGCCTATCACTTCATGCGGCTGGGCGGCGATTGCTTCTATTGCGCCGCCTCACTCGATATCCAGAAGGCGCTCTGCGACAACGCGGTCCCGATCGTCGCCCACGTCGGTTTGATCCCTTCGCAATGCACCTGGACCGGCGGGTTCAAGGCCGTCGGCAGGACGGCTGAGAGCGCGCGCGTCGTGTGGGACCATGTGAAACGCCTGGAGGCCATTGGCTGCTTCGGCGCGGAGTTGGAGGTGGTGCCCGACCGGATCGGCGAACTGATCACCAGGAGTACGCCGATGATCATGCTCGGCATGGGTGCCGGACCGCACGCCGACGCGCAGTACCTTTTCAGCGAGGACGTGCTCGGCCACACCGCTGGCCACAAGCCGCGCCACGCGATAACCTATCGCAACTTCGCCGCCGAATATGAACGGTTGCAGCGCGAGCGCATCGCCGCCTATCGCGAGTTCATCTCCGACGTGCAAACCAGCGCCTATCCCGAGCCGCAGCACGTGGGCCCCATCACCGACGAAGAGCTTTCTGCATTCAAGGCGGGTCTGGGCCTCTAGACTGGCGAATTCCCCAACCCGGACCGAGCTCCGTCTCAGGTGAAAGACTTGCGCGCGGCGTACTCAGCCGGTCCGGTTAGCCGACGAACTGGCGGGCGAGGACCAGCACAGCGGCGCCGGCCAAAAACATCGCCATAAGCCCGCCGCGCAGCGAGACCAGCCCGGCGACGATCAATGCCGCCCATTCCGCCGGCCCGGCGCCAAGTGCTGCCGGCGCCACCAGCGTCGTCAGCACCGCGGCAGGCACGGCGTTCAGCCCGGCCTCGACGCGCGGATGGATGTTTTCGAAGCGCGAGATCACCAGATGGCCGCCGATGCGGGTCAGATAGGTCGCAATCGCACCGGCGATGATGATCCACAGGGTTGTGCTCATGGCCGCGCCTCAACACCGCTATGGTGCGGCGGCAGGATGACCGCGAGCAGCACGCCGGCCACGGCGCCAATCGAGACGTGCCAGGGCGAGCCTACCGTCTTGTAGGCGATGATGGAGGCGGCAGCACTGGCGACGACCACCGGCAGCCACAGCGGCCGTTTGCGAAAGCCCATGACCAGTCCGAGAAAATAGATCGGCAGCAGGAAGTCGATGCCCAGCGCATGTGTGTCAGGAATGAGCCTCCCGAACACCGCGCCAAGCGCGCTTTCGGTCACCCAGAACACATAGACCGGCAGGCCAAGCCCCATATACCAGGCGAAGCCGACCGTCTCGCCAGTCTCCGCCTTGCGCTCAGCCACTGCGAACTGCGGATCGGTGAGCAGAAAATAGCCGACGGCCTGCTGCACCGGCGGCCAGTGCGCGATGCGCCGGCCGATACCGGCGGAATAAAGCACATGGCGGAAATTCACGGCGAAGATCGACAGCACGATCAGCCATGGCGCGACATGCTGCCCGAATAATTCGATGCCGACCATCTGGCTGGCGCCGCCGAAAACCATGGCGCTCATCAGGAAGGCTTCAAGCACCGAAAAACCGTTGTCGACGGCAAGCGCCCCGAACAGCAGTCCAAATGGCGCCGCCGCCACCACGACGGGCAAGCTGAGCCGCACGCCTTGCCAGAAATCGCTTTTTGCGCGGTTTTCGGAGATTGCTTCCGCCGACATCAGCCACTCCTTAGAGCGCCGCTCGTCCTTTTGGACGAGCCAAGGACGCTCTAACACTTTGAATCCACCGAGCGCCGCTCGTCCTTTTGGACGAGCAAAGGACGCTCTAACATTTTGACTCCACGCGTCGGGCCATCCGAAAATCGATCCCGATTTTCCGGCCGATGCGGGGGAAAGAGCGTATGTAGGGAGCGCCGTCAGCCTTGTCACACCAATTCGCTTGAGCCAACGATCAGCGGAAATGATCCGTCGTCGCAGGTTCAGGCGTGTGCATTCGGCCAGGTGTTCAGTCCACCGGGACCTTGGCTTCGATCGCCCTGCCCCAGTCGAGCAGCGGTTTTGCCCGCAAGGCGAAATCGACAAGCTCGTCGACCAATGCCGGCCCATGGATTCCCGCAGGGTCGATTTCGTGCCGGACAGCGAAATGCCGGTTGCGGATGGCCGCCGCGAGATCGGCCTCCGTGACATGCTCGAAGCCGCGTGGCGCTCGCTTCATGCAGCCTTCCGCATCGAGTTCGAGACGGTTTTGCTTCAGCGCCTTGATCAGCGCCCGGAATTCTCCCGGCCGCGTCGCGATGGCGTTGCGCATCGCCAGCAACAGCGGCGGCCCGGGCTGCCACCAGGCAACGCCGGCAAAGCAGCGCTCAAGCCCGATATGGACGAAGAACACGCCCTGTTCCATCTTGGTGCCGTCAGGCGAGAGGATTGCCGACAGATGCCGGTTGTAGGGCCGCTTGTCCCTGGCGAAACGCACGTCGCGATTGATCCGGAACAACGACTTCTTGCGATCGCCGCGCAAACCCAGCCCTACCGCCGCGAAGCGCTCGGAGAGCGTTTCGACCAGATCGCCGAAGGGGTCGCGCAGCTCGCCTTCGAAGAGGTCGCGGTTTTCCAGAAACCACTCCCGGCTCTGATGAAAATCGAGCGCTTTGAGGAAGGGAATGGCCTTTTGGCCGAAACCGCTAAATGCCACCGTCACGCCTTGCCGATCCGCGCCAACCACGCATCCTCATCGATCACTTCGATGCCGAATTTGGTCGCATCTTTCAGCTTGGAACCGGCGCCTGGGCCTGCCACCACGAGATCGGTCGTCGCAGAGACTGAGCCGGCGACCTTCGCGCCGAGACGTTCAGCCATCGCCTTGGCCTCGGGGCGTGTCATCTTTTCCAGCGTGCCTGTAAACACGATCGTCTTGCCGGCGACCGCGCTGCCGGCTGAGACGTTCACAATGTACGGCTTCGGGTGGACCTGCGCGAGCAAGGCTTCAAGCACGTCGTCGTTGCGTTCATTGCCGAAGAAATCGCGAAGCGCGCCTATCACCGTGTCGCCGATGCCATTGATCGATGGAAAAACCGTGTGTGGATCGGCCGCCGCCGCAGTCTCCTTGCCGATGCGGATCAACTCCTCAATGGTTGAGAAGGTTCGGGCAAGTACAGCGGCCGTGGTTTCGCCGATATGGCGGATACCCAGCGCAAAAATAAAACGATCGAGTTCCGGTTCGCGGCGAGCGTCGATGGCGGCGAACAGCTTGTCGAGACCTTCGTAGTTGCGTTCCTCGACACCACGCACATTCTTGCGCGTCTTGCCCGATGCGGCCTCGCGCTGCCTGGCCTGCTCCTCGCGCCGCTCAGCCAGCGCCTTGGTCACGGCGGGACGGCGATCCTTGAGAGTAAAGATATCGGCGGCTGTTTTGATCAAGCCCGCATTGAAGAACAGGTCTATGTTTTCGGCGCCCAGGCCTTCGATATCCATGGCGCCACGTGACACGAAGTGGCGCAATCCTTCCACGGCCTGCGCGGGACAGATCAGTTCGCCGGTGCAGCGTCGGCGGGAATCTTCCTTGCCGGTCTTTTCGTTGATCTCGCGCGTTGCGGGTGAGCCGCAGATCGGACAGGTGTGCGGGAATTCGTAGGGCACGGCATCAGCCGGGCGCTTGTCGATAACGATGCTGACGATCTGCGGAATGACGTCGCCCGCCCGCTGGATGACGACTGTGTCGCCAATACGCACGTCACAGCCGTCGCGGATTGGCTGGCCGTTGCTGTCCAGACCCTTGATGTAGTCTTCATTGTGCAGCGTGACATTTTCGACCACCACGCCGCCAACGGTGACGGGCGCAAGCCGTGCAACGGGCGCCAGAGTGCCGGTGCGGCCGACCTGAATGTCGATCCTGAGCACGGTCGTCATTGCCTGTTCGGCAGGAAATTTATGAGCGATGGCCCAGCGTGGTTCGCCAGTGGCGAAACCCCATCTGCGCTGCAATTCCAACTGGTCCACCTTGTAGACGACGCCGTCGATGTCGTAGCCGAGCGACGAGCGCTGGGCCTCGATCAGGTGATAGTGCGCGACCAGTTCGTCGACCGACTTCGCCCGCACCATCAGCGGACTGATCTTGAACCCCCACTCAGCGAATTTTTGCACTGAATCGTATTGAGTCGGAGCGGGATCCTCTGACGTATAGCCCCAGGCGTAGGCCAAGAACTTGAGGTTGCGGCTGGCGGTAACGGACGGATCCTTCTGACGCAGGGATCCGGCCGCCGTATTGCGCGGATTGACATAGTCCTGGCCGCCAACCGCCGCCGACCGTTCCTTCAAAGCCTCGAACTCCGCATAGGTCATATAGACCTCACCCCGTATCTCGATCACATCAGGCCAGCCCGAGCCTTTCAGGTGCTTGGGGATGTCGGCGATTGTCCTGAGATTGGCGGTGATGTCCTCCCCGACGGCGCCGTCACCGCGCGTTGCTCCCTGCACGAACACACCGCCTTCATAACGCAGCGAAGCCGATAGCCCGTCGATCTTCGGCTCAGCCGTGAACGCAATGTCCAAATCCTTGTCGCGGTTAAAGAAGCGCCGGCCGCGTTCGATGAAGTCGGTGACATCTTGGTCGGTATAGGCCTTCGCAAGACTGAGCATCGGCACTGCATGGCGCACCTTGGCAAAGCCTTCCGCCGGTGGCGCGCCCACTCGGCGCGATGGCGAATCCTCTAGCACCAAAGCGGGGAAGCGCTGTTCGATGGCAAGGTTGCGCTGCGTTAGCGCGTCATATTCCGCGTCCGTTATAATCGGTGCGTCCTCGGTATGGTAGCGCCGGTCGTGCTCGGCGAGCTCCGCCGCCAGCCGCCTTAGCTCGCTTGCGGCTTCACTTTCGCTGAGCGAATCAACTGGTTTTTCGGCCATGCATTGCTCCCTTCCCGGTGGCGCGACACCATAGAACAGGATTTTCCCATGAGGGAGAGACCGGGTACCAGAAAATCATTCCTGAACAGCGGGATGGAGCCACATCCTGACTCGATTCACAACGCCGAGCATGAGCTCCGCAAATGCATGTCGCGCAAAAGTGCGCAGCGGTTTTGCGATAACGACATGCATAAAAACAACAAGCTAAAGCGCGTCGCATGAATCCGTTCAAATGCGATGCGCTTTAGGCCGCGGTGTTTTCGCGAAGCAGCCGCTCGGCCGCGGCACGCGCCTCGTCGGTGATGGTCGCCCCGGCAAGCATCCGCGCGATCTCTTCCTGGCGCGCCGCCCGGTCCATCTCGGCGATGCCGGTGGCGACGCGATCGGCGCTGCCGGATTTGGAGATCAGGAAATGCGTTGCCGCGCGTGCCGCCACTTGTGGTGCGTGCGTGACGGAAAGCACCTGCACGCGCTTCGACAGCCGCGCCAGCCTTTGGCCGATGGCGTCCGCCACCGCGCCGCCAACGCCGGTGTCGATTTCATCGAAGACCAGGGTCGGCGCCGAGCCGCGGTCGGCCAGCGCCACCTTCAGCGCCAGCAGGAACCGCGAAAGTTCGCCACCGGAGGCGACTTTCATCATCGGGCCTGGCCTTGTGCCGGGATTGGTGCGCACCCAGAACTCGACCTGATCGATGCCGTCTTCCATGCGGCTCTCGGCCTCGCTTGCCATCTCGACGATGAAGGCTGCCCGTTCGAGCTTCAGCGCCGGCAGTTCGGCCATCACCGCCTTGGTCAATCCGACCGCCGCCGCATGGCGAAGCGACGAAAGCTGTGCCGCGGCAATGTCATAGGTCTCGCGCGCCGCGGCGGCTTGCTTTTCCAGCCCGTGCAGGCGCTCCTCGCCGGCGTCGAGATCGGCGAGGTCGGCCACCATCGTGTCGCGCAATTGCGCCAGATCGTCGACCGCAACACTGTGCTTGCGTGAGGCGGCGCGCAGCGAAAACAGCCGCTCCTCGGCCTGTTCCAGCCGCCGCGGATCGTATTCGGTGGCGCGAAGTGCCGCTTCCACGCCCGATTGCGCCGCGTCGAGCGACAGCATCGCCTCATCGAGCGATTTGACCACGTCGTCGAGCAGGCCGGGCGCCTCGCTCACCTTGCGCTGCAGCCGCCGCAACAGGCTGGCGAGTTGCGGCAGAGGCGAGGACGGGCCCGAGAGCACATCTTGCGCATCGTGGATTTCCGAGGCGATCTTTTCCGCCCGCATCATCGAGGCGCGCAGCTCGGCAAGGTCGGCTTCCTCGCCGAGCTGGGGGTCGAGCTTCGTCAATTCGGCGACCGCGGCGCGCAGATAGTCGGCCTCACGGGCCGCCGCTTCCACCTTGGCGCGGTGTCGCGAAAGCTCCTGTTCGCAGGCCCGCCAGTACCGCCACGCCTCGCCGGTCGCCCGCACAGCGCCGAGATGACCGCCAAAACTGTCGAGCAATTCGCGGTGGGCGCCGGGATCTACCAGCGCACGCTCGTCATGCTGGCCGTGGATCTCGACCAGCGCGTGACCGACGTCGCGCATCAGTGTCACGCTGGAAGGCTGGTCGTTTACGAAGACGCGGGTACGGCCATCCGCCGTCTGCACGCGGCGCAGGATGATGTCGCCATCGTCCTCGATGGCGTTGTCGGCAAGCAGCATGCGGGCAGGATGGTTGCGCGGCACGTCGAACACGGCGATGACCTGGCCCTGTGCCGCACCATGCCGCACCAGCGAGGCGTCACCGCGGGCACCAAGCGCCAGCGACAGCGCGTCGAGCAGGATGGATTTTCCAGCGCCGGTTTCGCCGGTCAGCACCGAAAGACCGGACGCGAAATCGATGTCCAGCTTCTCGATCAGAACGATATCGCGGATCGACAGTCTGGAAAGCATGGTTGCGCGCCGCTCAGGCGCCGGTGATCAGCTTCCCGGCCTTGGCGATCCACGACCCGGCATTCTCGCGCGGCTCGAGCCCACCAGTCTGCAGGAGCTTGTAGGAATCCTTGTACCACACGCTGTCGGGATAGTTGGTGCCGAGCACCGCAGCGGCAGTCTGCGCTTCCGACGTCAGCCCCATCGCGTAATAGGTTTCGGTGAGGCGCGCGAGCGCTTCCTCGACATGGCGCGTGTTGGAATAGGTCTCCACCACGACGCGGAACCGCTTGACGGCGGCGATGTATTCACGGCGCTCGAGATAATAGCGGCCGATCTGCATCTCCTTGCCGGCGAGTTGGTCGTTGGCGAAGCGGATCTTTTCCTTGGCGTCGTCGACATATTCGGAATCGGGCCACCGCGTCACCAGATCCTGCATCGTCTGCACGGTCTGACGCGCTTCCTTCTGGTCCTGGGTGACATCCCTGATTTGCCGGTAGTAGCTCAGCCCGATGATGTACTGGGCATAGGCAGCGTCGTCGGTCGACGGATAGAGCGTGAGATAGCGCTTGGCCGAACCGATCGCCTCGGTATAGTTGCCCTGGCGATAATCGGCAAAGGCGCCCATCACCATCGATTTGCGGGCGTATTCGGAATAGGGATGCTGGCGGTCGACTGCACTGAATTTGCGGCTCGCCTCCTGCAGGCGCCCGGCATTCAGATTGGCGAGGCCCTGATTGTAGAGAACGTCTGCCGGCTCGGTCTGCTCGACATAGGTCGACAGGTCGACATCCTTTTCGGACGACATGCAGGCCGACAGGAACAGCGATGGAACAACCATCGAAAGCGCCAGGAGAACAGCCCGATGCGGCGCTTTCGATTGACCAATTCGCTTGAAGAACATGATTGGATTCCGCCCTTTCGGCGTCATTTCAGTCGACATTTCGCCCTGGGGCAGCAGGCATAACCATAATCGCCGTGCCCGGCAACGCTATCTCCGGCCATTCGCACATTTTTGTGGCAGCCTGACGCAGCCCGCACACTTGCGTGATTTCGCCGGCCGATGGTGCATTCATGCAACACGGGCCGGCGGCCATAAAACTCGAAAAACGTTAAGAATCAGATCATCCAGGGCGCGTAGACAGGTGCATAGACGGCGCTCTTTTCGACGGTGCGACCGCGCTCGCGGCGTGTCGTCTCGACGATCTCGAACGCCGAACGGTCCGACAAAAGGCGGCGCAGCGCTGCCGCATTCAGCCTGTGGCCGCCGCGATAGGAACGGAAGCAGCCAATGAACCGGGCGCCGGCCAGCGCCAGATCGCCCATGGCGTCCATCGTCTTGTGGCGCACGAACTCGTTGGGATAGCGCAAGCCTCCGATGTTGATCACGCGGTTGTCGTCGCCGATCACCAGGGAGTTTTCCAGCGAGGAGCCGAGCGCATAGCCGGCTGCCCACAGCCGCTCGACGTCCTTCATGAAACCAAAGGTACGGGCCCGCGCGATATCGCGGCGAAAAATGTCGGCGTTCATGTCGGATGCGAAGAGCTGACGGCCGATCGCCGGGCTTTCGAAATCGATCTCGATTTCGAAGCGCGTGCCGTCATAGGGCCTGAACTCCGCCCAGGAGGCACCGTTCTCGATGCGAACCGGCTTGACCACCCGGATGTAGCGACGCTTGACCGGCAGCTTATCGATGCCCGCCTGGTCGATGGCCTCCACGAACGCCATGGCGCTGCCGTCGAGGATCGGAACCTCACAGCCGTCGATCTCGATGACGACATTGTCGATGCCGAGCCCGAAAACCGTGGCCATCAGATGTTCGACGGTGGCGATGTGCTCGCCTGCCGGATCGCCGAGCATGGTGCAGAGATCGGTGGCGCCGACCTCGGAGACGAGCGCACGGAATTCCCGGGCTTCGCTTCCATTCGAAAGCTGGAACACGACACCCGTATCAGCGTCTGCCGGCAGGAAATGGACGGTAACGGAATTGCCGCTGTGAACGCCGGTGCCGGTCAGCGTCGCACGCGATTTAAGTGTCGTCTGATGGTCGTGCAAAACAAACCCCATAGCCCATACTGCCTTCGTCCGCTTCACTAGCCCAAGGGCGCGGCTCTTTAATCGGCAGGCAGGGCCACTTCCCCGAATCCCAGCAAACCGAAATTGATCGAGGCGAAGATAGTGGTCCGGCAGGAAGTCTCCAAATCACGGTTTCTTACTCTCTGTAACCGCAATCCGAAGCGGATACGGTCTCGCAACTCCCTGTTTTACAAGTACTTTTGACGTTAACAGGCAAACAATTTCTTGTCTGCCTGTTAACAACTGTTACGGACCGTTAACAGGTCAGTTGGCCTGGCGGCGCAGGAATGCCGGAATCTCCAGCTGATCGTCCTCCTGGACAGCCCTGCTCTGCGGCGTCAGCCGGCCCTGGTCGTCCAACTGGCCGCGGCGTGGCGCGTAAAGCTGCGGATCCTGGCTGGCAAGGCGGCGCACTTCGGGTGCCGCCTGGCGCAGTTTCGGCTCGCGCGGCTGCGCCGGCTGTAGCCGTGCAGGCTCTTCTTCGCGGCGGGTAAGGCCGTTGGTCAGGCGCTTGAGCAGTCCCATCGGTCCGCTGTTCTCGTGGTCGGCCGGACGGCTTTTGGCTTCCACCTCGGCTTTCACCACCGGCGGAAAGTCCTCGACGCGCGGCATGCGCTGGGGCGCTGCCGGCTGAAGCACTTCACGCTGCGGCGCGGGCTGCATCGCTTGCTGAACTATTGGCTGCAGCATCGGCTGCGGCTGGGCCGGCGGCGCCTGGAATATCTTGCTTTGCGGGCGGAAATCTTCCGCCTGGGAGGCCGGCGCGGGACGCGCCATCGCCGCCGCATTCGCCTCGGCGAGCTGGATTGCCTCGGCTACAGGATCGGCGGCGCGCGGCTCGTAGCCTCCCTGCTGGACAGGCGCCGGACGGCTTTCCGTGACCGGAGCGGCCGGGCGGCTGACCGGCTTTGGCGGAGCCGTGCGGATGGCGATCGGCGCGGCAGCGATTTCTGCTGCCGATTTGTCGATGCCGGTAGCGACCACCGAGACGCGGATGACGCCTTCGAGATCCTCGTCGAACGTCGCACCCAGGATGATGTTAGCTTCCTGGTCGACCTCCTCGCGAATTCGGGTCGCCGCCTCGTCGACTTCGAACAGGGTCAGGTCGCGGCCGCCGGTGATCGAGATCAACAGCCCCTTGGCGCCCTTCATCGAGGTCTCGTCGAGCAGCGGGTTGGCGATCGCGGCTTCGGCGGCGGCCATGGCGCGACCCTCGCCGGAAGCTTCGCCCGTCCCCATCATCGCCTTGCCCATCTCGCGCATGACCGAGCGGACGTCGGCGAAGTCGAGGTTGATCAGCCCTTCCTTGACCATCAGGTCGGTGATGCAGGCGACGCCGGAATAGAGCACCTGGTCGGCCATGGCGAAAGCGTCGGCGAAGGTCGTCTTGTCATTGGCCAGCCGGAACAGGTTCTGGTTGGGGATGACGATGAGGGTATCAACGCATTTCTGCAATTCCTCGATGCCCAGATCCGCCGTCTTCATGCGGCGCTGGCCTTCGAAATGGAACGGCTTGGTGACGACGCCGACGGTGAGAATGCCCTTCTCACGCGCGGCACGCGCAACGACAGGGGCGGCCCCGGTGCCGGTGCCGCCACCCATGCCGGCAGTGACGAAGCACATATGGGTGTTGGAAAGATGATCGACGATCTCGTCGATGCATTCCTCCGCCGCGGCGCGTCCGACTTCCGGTTGCGATCCCGCACCCAGGCCCTCGGTGACATGCGCGCCGAGCTGGATCAGGCGATCCGCCTTGGACATGGTCAGCGCCTGCGCATCGGTATTGGCCACCACGAATTCGACGCCGCGCAAGCCAGCGGTAATCATGTTGTTGACGGCATTGCCGCCGCCGCCGCCGACACCGAACACGGTGATACGCGGCTTCAGCTCGGTGATGTCCGGCTTCTGCAGATTGATGGTCATTGTCTCCGTCCTTTGCCTTTCCCGCCGCTTCGCCGCTGCGGCCGCCTATGGGGCTGTCCCCGTCAATTTAAAAACTGTCTCTCAACCACTGACTCATTCGATGCAGTTTTCCGCCTGTTCCGGTCATCCTGAGACCAGAAATTCCTTTCGCCGGATGGCTCTCGAAATTCGCCATCTGCGGGTAGATCAGAAGCCCGACCGGCGTCGAGAAAGCCGGCCCCTTGGCCGCCTCCGGCAGGCCCGCTACACCGAGCGGCCGGCCGATGCGCACATTGCGTCCGAGAATGCGGCGCGCTGCCTCGGGCAGGCCGGAAAGCTGGCTGGCGCCGCCGGTCAGCACGACGCGCTTGCCTACGGCGTTGCCGTAGCCGGACCTGTTCAGCCGGTCGCGCAACAGTTCGAGCGTCTCGTCGATGCGCGCCCGGATGATGCGCGTCATCACCGAACGCGGGATCTGAAGCGGCACCTCGCCATCCTCGCCGATCGGCTGTATCGAGACCAGGTCGCGGTCGTCGGCACTGCCGGGCAGCGCCGAGCCATGCATCACTTTCAGCCTCTCGGCGGCGTCGAGCGAGGTTGACAGGCCCTTGGCCATGTCCAGCGTGACGTGGTTGCCACCGATGGCGATGGCGTCGCCATGAACGAACTTGCCTTCCGAAAACATCGAGATCGTCGTGGTGCCGCCGCCCATGTCGATGCAGGCTGCGCCCATCTCGAGTTCGTCGTCGACCAGTGCGGCAAGCCCGCTGGCATAAGGCGTCGCCACCATGCGCTCGACCGACAGGTGCGAACGGTTGATGCAAAGCTCCAGATTGCGCAACGGTGCCGCGTCACCCGTCAGCACGTGCATGTCGACGCCGAGCTGGTCGCCGACCATGCCGCGCGGATCACGCACGCCGCGCTCGGCGTCCAGCGAAAAGCCGACAGGAAGCGAATGGATCACCTCGCGCTCGGCCCGCAGCGCCTGCTTGGCGCCGGCGGCAAGCACGCGCTTGATGTCGGCCTCGTCGGCCTCGTGGCCGCCAAGGTTGATGGTTGCCGAGAAGCTTTCGCTCTTCAGCCGGCCGGCCGTCATGTTGACGATCAGCGAATCAACGGTCAGCCCGGCCATGCGCTCGGCGGCGTCGACGGCAAGGCGGATGGCGTGCTCGGCCCTGTCGAGATCGATGACGACACCCGATTTCACGCCTTGCGATTTCTGGTGGCCGATGCCGATCACCTGTATGCGATGCGAGCGCCCGCGCAGCAGCATGCCGTCCTCGCGCGGCTTGAGCTTGGCCACCACGCAGCAGACCTTGCTCGAGCCGACATCCAGCACCGTCATGATGCCGGACCGGCGCGACGAGGCGTCGCTGTTGCCGCCAAGCCAGCTCATATCTTCGTCTCCGGCTTGCGCTTCGGCATTTTCGGCTTTTCATTGAGCGCGGCCTGACGCTGCGTCGCCGCCTCCGGCGTCAACTGGACGACGAGGCGATCGGAAAGGCGCATGTCGACGCCGGCGATATCGCGCGTCAGCAGCCCGTTCTCTCGGTCCATCCTGACCAGATCGGCGATCGCCTGGTCCTCGCCATCCTCGGGAAGCTTGACCGTGATGCCGTTTTCCAGCTTCAGGTCCCAACGCCGTTCGCCGATGCGGATATAGCCTTTGATCCGTGCGGCAAACTCTGGATATTTCTTGATCCTGGCCAGGAAATCCGGCGCCTTGGCCGGCGCGCCGGTGCCCACAATCAGGGGCAGCAGCGACTGCTTGCCGCCGGAGAATGGCGCGATCACGGCGCCGGACCGCTCGATGACGGAAAGCTCGCTGCCCTGCTGCCAGAGCGCAAAAGGCTCACGCTCCTCGATGCGCACCTCCAGCGTGTGCGGATAGACCTTGCGCACCGCCGCAACCTCGACCCAGGGCAGCGTGGCGATGCGTTCCCGCGCGGCTTCGGCATCGAAGCCGATCAGCGACGTCCAGCCATCAAGCTGCATCCTGTCGAGAATATCGATCTCGGAGGTTGCGCGGTTGCCGACGACCTTGATCTGGTCGACGGCAAAGCCGGTGCGGGCAGTGATGCCCTGGACGATACCGTCGACATGTCCGCCGAGATAGGCGCCATAGGCACTGCCCGATACGAGCAGCGCCGCCGACAGCATGGCTGCGGAAAACGGCGGCACCTCGAAGTCGCCCTCGCCCAGGCGCGCCAGCATGCGCGCCGGCCGGCGAAGCAGACGCGGCAGCACGAAATGGTCGAACGACAACGACACACCGAACAGCGTCGGCCCAGCCGCGCCCTTCCCCTTGCCCTGTCCCCACCTCAACGCAGACACGAAGCGTCCTCCACCATCCAACTCAACAAATCGCCGAACGAGTGTCCCGACTGCGCGGCGATTTCAGGCACCAAGGATGTCGGCGTCATGCCCGGCTGAGTGTTGATCTCGAGCCAGACAATTTCGCCGTTCTCGGAGTGTCGATCATCATAACGGAAGTCCGATCGGGAAACGCCCCGGCAGCCGATAGCTTGGTGAGCCTTGAGCGTCAGTGTCTGTATTTTTTGGTAAATATTCGGTGAAATTTTTGCAGGGCATTCGTGTTTTGATCCGCCCGCGACGTATTTTGAATCATAGTCGTAGAAGGAATGGCCGGTCGGGATGATCTCGCAGACGCCGAGCGCCACATCGCCCATCACCGCGCAGGTCAACTCCCGCCCGTGAACATAGCGCTCCACCATGACGGTATCGCCATACTTCCAGTCGGACGAACCGATGACCTGCGACGGATGCGACTGCCCTTCGTGCACGATGACGACACCGAAGCTCGACCCCTCATTGACCGGCTTGACGACGTAGGGCGGCTTCATCGGGTGCTTGTTCTGGATGGCGAAGCGATTGACCACCTTCGATTCGGCGACCGGAATGCCGACAGACCTGGCGATCTTCTTGGCTTGCTCCTTGTTCATGGCAAGCGCCGAGGCGAGCACGCCGGAATGGGTGTAGGGGATGGCAAGATATTCGAGGATGCCCTGGATGGTGCCGTCCTCGCCGAAAGGACCATGCAGCGCATTGAAGGCAACATCAGGCTTGAGCTCAGCCAGCACCGATCCAACATCGCGCGAGACGTCGACGCGAGTGACCTGGTAGCCTTCCGTCTCGAGCGCATCAGCACAGGCTTTCCCCGAAGACAAGGACACGGGCCGCTCGGACGAGAATCCACCCAGGAGGACGGCCACGTGCTTGCTTTTCATTTCCCGTCATTCCCTCTCACGGCGGGCCCTTTCACGGCGGGTCTGCATCTCACACGCCCCGGATAAGGGCCATACACTCGAACGCTCGGAGCAGCCCCTGCTCTGATGATTTCTGCAACATCGAGTCCCCTAGTCTCCCGGCAGGCTGCCCCTGACGGAAAAACGCTGGTGACGCGTCAAAACGACTCAAATCAGGAAACGCTTCAGGGCAGAGAATCAGAGAGTTGAATCGCTGGCAAGTCCTTACGATTCCGCGAGATTCACTTTCGGCAAAAACGGCCGCGAAAACTGTGTTGTCGAGTCCTTATAGCAACTGTCCGAGGAATTCCTGGACCTCGTGCCCCGGCCGGAATTTGCCGATGCGCTTGATTTCCCAATGCAGCCGGATGCCCGACCTTTCGAGCACGCGCGTGCGCACCGTCTCGCCAAGATATTCAAGGTCGTAGCCGGTCGCGGTTCCCGTGTTGATCATGAAGTTGCAATGCATCGGCGACATCTGCGCGCCGCCGATCATCAGCCCCCGACAGCCCGCTCTGTCGATCTCCTTCCAGGCCGAGGTGCCCTCCGGATTCTTGAAGGTCGAGCCGCCGGTCTTTTCGCGGATCGGCTGCACGGTCTCGCGATGGTGCTGGACGGCGTCCATTGCCGCCTTGATCGCGGCCTTGTCTGCCAAAACGCCTTCGAACACGGCCGATGTGAAGATCAGCCCGGCAGGTGCTGCCGAATGGCGATAGGCGTAGCCCATATCGGCGTTGCTCAGCGTATGCACATTGCCCTTGCGGTCGAGCGCCCGCACCTCGACAACGCGCTCGCGCGTCTCGACGCCATTGGCGCCGGCATTCATCCTCAGCGCACCGCCGATGGCGCCCGGAATGCCGTGGTAAAACTCAAAGCCGCCTATACCAGCCTGATAGGCGACAGCGGCAAGGCGTTTGTCGGGCGTGGCCGCGCCCGCCTTGATCGTGGTCGGCGCAATCACTTCGGCTTCGCCAAAGCCCTTGGCCGAAAGCCGGATGACGAAGCCCGCAATACCGCCGTCACGGACAAGCAGGTTCGAGCCGATACCGACGGTGGTCAGCGGTATCTCCTCGGGCACTGCTCTCAGGAACGCAGCGAGATCATCTTCGTCGGCCGGCTGGAACAGTGCGTCGGCCAGCCCGCCGGCGCGGAACCAGGTGATCTTGTCCATCTCGGCATTCGGCGTGATGCGACCGCGCAGGCCGGCAAGCCGGCCGCCAAGCTTGTCGATCAACGCCTGACCGCGCGTCATGAGGCGGTCCCGCCGAGTTCCCTGGGCAGCGCGTAGGCCCATTGCGTGATGTTGCCGGCGCCGAGGAAGACGATGAAATCGCCTGGTTTGGCCAGGTCGCGGATAACCGGCGCAATCGCCGCGGGGCCTTCGATGTAGCGCGCGTCGCGATGGCCGCCGGAGCGGATTCGCGACACCAATGCCTCGGACGTCACTCCATCGATCGGCTCTTCGCCAGCCGCATAGACCGGCGCCACCATCACCGTGTCGGCATCGTTGAAGCAGACCGAGAACTCGTCGAACAGATCATGCAGCCGGGTGAAGCGGTGCGGCTGGGCAATGGCGATGACGCGGCCCTGGGTGGCATCGCGCGCCGCCTTCAGAACCGCTGTGATCTCGACCGGATGGTGGCCGTAGTCGTCGAACACATCGATGCCGTTCCACGAACCGGTACGCGTAAAGCGCCGCTTGACGCCGGCGAACGACGACAGGCCCTTCCTGATCGCCTCGGCCGAAAGGCCGAGCTCATGCGCGACGGCGATCGCCGCCGTCGCATTGGCGACGTTGTGCCGGCCGGGCATCGGCAGGCGCAGGCCTGATATCGTCGACTGGCCGCGGGTCTTGCGGTCGCGGATCACCACGTCGAACTCCGAGGTCGGGCCATCCATGTGGTGATTGATGAAACGCACGTCGGCCTGTGCGTTCTGGCCATAGGTGATGACGCGCCGGTCCTCGATGCGGCTGACCAGCGCCTGCACCTCCGGATGGTCGGTGCACATGACGCCGAAGCCGTAGAACGGCACGTTCTCGACGAACTGGCGAAAGGCCTCCCGCACCTTGTCGAAGGAGCCGTAATGGTCGAGATGTTCGGGATCGATGTTGGTGACGACGGCAATCTCGGCCGGCAGCTTCAGGAACGTGCCGTCGCTCTCATCGGCCTCCACCACCATCCATTCGCCATCGCCCATGCGGGCGTTGGTGCCGTAGGCATTGATGATGCCGCCATTGATCACGGTCGGATCGAGCCCGCCGGCTTCGAGCAGCGTCGCCACCATCGAGGTCGTTGTCGTCTTGCCATGCGTGCCGCCGATGGCCACCGCCTGCCGGAAGCGCATCAGTTCGGCCAGCATCTCGGCGCGACGGACGATGGGAAGCAGTTTCTCGCGTGCGGCCTTCAGCTCGGGATTGGATTTCTTGATCGCCGTCGAGACGACGACCACTTCGGCATCGCCGATATTGTCGGCATGATGACCGACAAAGCACTCGATGCCCTTGTCGCGCAGCCGCTGCACATTGGCGCTGTCGGCCTGGTCGGACCCTTGCACCTGGTAGCCGAGATTATGCAGCACCTCGGCGATGCCGCTCATGCCGATACCGCCGATGCCGATGAAATGCAGGAGGCCGATCGTCTGCGGCATCTTCATACGTGCGTCTCCTTCCTGAATTCCGATACGCTTTTCTTCGACGCAATAGCCTCTGTCAGATCGGCGAGCAACCGTGCCGCGTCCGGTTTTCCGGCCGATTTCGCCGCCGCTGCCATTGTGGTCAGCCGCTCCGGATCGTCCATCAGGGCTCCGACGAGCGCGGCGATGCGCTCGGACGAAAGCGTCGATTGCGGATGCACTTCGGCGCCGCCTGCCGCGGCCAATGCCGCTCCATTGGCCGCCTGGTCGTGGTCGAGCGCATGCGGATACGGCACCAGCAGCGCCGGCCGGCCGATCACCGCGATTTCCGATACGGTCGATGCGCCGGACCGCGACATCACCAGATGCGCCGCAGCCATGCGCGCCGCCATGTCGGGGAAGAAGGGCGACACCTCAGCCTCGACGCCAAGGGCGGCATAGGCCGCCTTCACCCGCTCGACGTCGTCGGCACGCGCCTGCTGGGTGATATCAAGCCGCTTGCGTTGCGCATCGGAAAGCTGTCGAACCGCCGCCGGCACCGCATCGGAAAAGAACTGTGCGCCCTGGCTGCCGCCGAACACCAGAAAGCGGAACGGCTGCTCCCCGGTCGACGCCGCATAGGGCGTCTTTGCCGCCTCCAGCACTTGCGGCCTGACCGGATTGCCGGTCGTCACCGTCTTGGCGCCTGCAGCGCTTGAATCTTCCGGCAAGAACCCGCCGGCGATGGCATCGACACGGCCGGCGAGCGCCCGGTTGGCGCGCCCCATCACCGCGTTCTGCTCGTGGATCAGCGTCGGCACCTTGCGCCGCGTCGCCGCATAGAGCGGCGGCAGCGTCGGATAGCCGCCGAAACCGACCGCGACGGCTGGCTTGACCCGGCCGATCACAGCCGATGCCTGCCGCACCCCGCCCCAGATCTTCCAGAAGGCGGCGAGCACGGCGAAGGGGTTTTTAGAGCCGATGGTCGCCGACTGGATCGGATGGATGCCCGCGGCCGGGAACTGGCCGGCAAAACGCTCGGCACGATCATCGGTGGCCAGATGCACCGTCCAGCCGCGCCTGATCAGCTCGTGCGCCAGCGCCTCGGCCGGGAAGAGATGCCCGCCCGTGCCGCCGGCCGCCAGAAGGATCGCGCCCCTCGACATTTCACTCCGCCGGCATGGCGCGCTGCGACGGCGCGAAGCCCAATTGCTTGCGCTTTTCCGGCCGCTTGCGCGTCAGCGCCAGTACCATGCCCATCGAGATTGCGATGGCGATCTGCGAGGAGCCGCCATAGGAGATGAACGGCAAGGTCATGCCCTTGGCCGGCATCAGCTGCAGATTGACGGCCATGTTGATGACCGACTGCAGACCGAAGACCGTTACCAGGCCGCCAACCGCATAGCGCGTGAAATCGTCCTGCTCCTTGAGCGCGGTGCCGAGGCCGCGCAGCACGATGAAGGCGAAGATGGTCATGATGAAGAAGCACATGATCAGTCCGAACTCCTCGCCGGCCACCGAGTAGACGAAATCGGCATGGCTGTCGGGTATCACCCGCTTGACGGTGCCCTCGCCCGGCCCGACGCCGAACCAGCCGCCATTGATCAGCGCATCACGGCCCATGTCGACCTGGAACGTGTCGCCCTCGCCGGTCATGAAGCGATCGATGCGGCCGGCGACATGCGGGAACACGGTATAGGCGGCAAACACGCCGC
Source organism: Mesorhizobium escarrei (assembly GCF_935825525.1). Taxonomy (GTDB): domain Bacteria; phylum Pseudomonadota; class Alphaproteobacteria; order Rhizobiales; family Rhizobiaceae; genus Mesorhizobium; species Mesorhizobium escarrei. Next base: position 145,108 of record NZ_CAKXZT010000168.1, on the reverse strand, counting down.
CGACGCCGGCAGCGCCCAGCGCGATGATCCACAGCCATGGCAGTCCGGCCATGAAGAACATCACCCCCCAGGTGCCGAGCACCAGCATGGTCTGGCCGAAATCGGGCTGGGCCACCAGCAGCGAGATGACAAGGGCCAGCAGCAGCATGGCGAACAGATTGCCTGGAATGTCGGGCTGGCGCTTGTGTTCGGCAAACAGCCAGGCACAGATGATGACGAAGGCAGGCTTCAGGAATTCCGACGGCTGGAGCGACACGCCGGCGAGCGACACCCAGCGACGCGCGCCCTTCACCTCGACGCCGATGTAGAGCACCGCCACCATCAGCACCAGCGCGATGCACAGCATCGCCAGGGCCATGCGCCTGATCTGCCGCGATTCCAGGAAGGAGACGGCCAGCATCACGCCAAGTGCGGGAATGGTGAAGATGATCTGTCGGGTGGCGAAGTGAAAACTGTCCAGGCCGATGCGCTGGGCCACCGCCGGGCTTGCCGCGAAGGACAGCACGATGCCGAGCCCCATCAGCGACAGGAACGCAGCCAGGAACCAGCGATCGATCGTCCACCACCAGGTGGCAACCGGGCTTTTGTCGAGACGGCTTTGCATTATCGTGCCCCTCCGATGAGCTTCACGCCATCAACAGTGCTCGCAGCTTGCCTGAAGGCTTCGCCGCGCACTTCGAAATTCTTGAACTGGTCGAAACTGGCGCAGGCCGGCGAAAGCAGCACCACTACCTCGCCATTGCCAACGTCCTTGGCCGCGTCGCTTGCGGCATGCTCGACTGCCGCGGCCAGCGTGCCGGAAATCTCGTAGGGCACCGCCTCGCCGAGCGTCGCCGAGAAGGCTGGTGCTGCCTCGCCGATCAGATAGGCCTTGGCGATGCGCGGAAAGAGGCCGCGCAACGGCTCGATGCCACCCTCTTTCGGCAACCCGCCGGCGATCCAATAGATGCGCGGAAAGGAGGACAAGGCGGGCGCTGCCGCATCGGCATTGGTCGCCTTGGAATCGTTGATGAACAGCACATGGCCCTTACGGCCGACCTGCTCCATACGGTGCGCCAGCCCGGGAAAGCTCTCCAGCCCCGACTGGATCTCGCCCAGCTCGAGCCCGACCTTGAGGCAGGCGGCGAGAGCGGCCAGGGCATTCTGCGCATTGTGCTGGCCGCGCAGCGAGCCGATGCCCTCGAGAAAGGCGACCCGGCTGTAACGGCCGTGCACCGCCTCCATCAGATTGGTGCCGTCGGCGAAATAGCCGTCGGTCAGCGGCAGGCGCTTCGAAATGCGGATGACGTGCCGGCCTGCCCGCTCCAGCCGGTCGGCGAGCTGGGCGCACCAGGAATCGTCGACGCCGACGATGGCCGTCTCGCTGCCGGCCGCCAGCCGCTCCTTGATCGCGGCGTAGTGCTGCATCGTGCCATGACGGTCGAGATGGTCGGGCGTCAGGTTGAGCAGGACGCCGGCAGTCGGATTGATCGAGGGCGCCAGGTCTATCTGGTAGGACGAGCATTCCACGACATAGTGCCGCCCCGTTTCCGGCGGATCGAGCGTCATCACCGCGCGGCCGATATTGCCGCCCATCTGCGTGTCGCGTCCGGCCGATTTCAGGATATGCGCCGTCAGCGCCGTGGTCGTCGATTTGCCGTTGGTGCCGGTTATGGCGATGAAGGGTGCAGCCGGCGCCAGCAAGGTCCGCTGCCGGCAGAACAGCTCGATGTCGCCAATGATCTCGACGCCTGAAGCGCGCGCCAGTTCCACTGTCCAGTGCGGCTTCGGATGCGTCAGCGGCACACCGGGCGACAGCACGAAGGCCGAGAACTTCGCCCAGTCGGCGCCACGCAGGTCGCCGGTCGCGATACCGACGGCCGCGGCATTGGCGACACTGCCGGGATTGTCGTCCCAGGCGAGCACCTCCGCCCCACCCTCGATCAACGCGCGCGCAGTAGCGATCCCCGAGCCGCCGAGCCCGAAGAGCGAAACGCGCTTGCCTGCGAAGGATGCGGCGGGGATCAAGCGGCCTCCTATCGGAGCTTGAGGGTCGACAGGCCGACCAGCGCCAGGATGACGGCGATGATCCAGAAGCGGATCACCACCTGGCTTTCGGTCCAGCCGAGCTTTTCGAAATGATGGTGGATCGGCGCCATCAGGAACACCCGCTTGCCGGTCATCTTGAAGTAGCCGACCTGGATGATGACCGACAGGATCTCGACGACGAACAGGCCGCCGACGATGACCAGCACGATCTCGTGCTTGGTGGCAACCGCAACCGTGCCGATCAGGCCACCAAGCGCCAGCGAGCCGGTATCGCCCATGAAGATCGCCGCCGGCGGTGCGTTGAACCAAAGGAAGCCGAGGCCGGCGCCGATCACTGCGCCGAGGACCACCGCCAATTCACCGGTGCCGGGCACGAAATGGATCTGCAGATACTCGGCGAACACCGCATTGCCGGACAGGTAGGCGATGACGCCGAAGGACGCCGCCGCGATCATGATCGGCACGATCGCCAGCCCGTCGAGGCCATCGGTCAGGTTCACCGCATTGCCGGCGCCGACGATGACGAAGCATGAGAACGGGATGAAGAACCAGCCGAGATTGATGAGGAACTCCTTGGCGAAGGGAAAGGTCAGCGACGACGAGAACGGCGCCTGGCCATTGTGCATGATCACCCAGGCGGCGATGCCGGCGATGACGAATTCAAGCCCCAGCCGCGCCTTGCCGGAGAAGCCAAGGTGCGATTGCTTCGTCACCTTGAGATAATCGTCGTAGAACCCGATCGAGCCGAAACCCAGGGTCACCAGCAGCACTACCCAGACATAGATGCTGGACAGGTTCGCCCACAACAGCGACGAGCCGATGATGCCGCACAGGATCATCAGCCCGCCCATGGTCGGCGTGCCGGCTTTCTTGAAATGCGTCTGCGGCCCGTCGGCGCGGATCGGCTGGCCCTTGCCCTGCCGCAGCCTCAGCGAATTGATGATGGCCGGGCCGAAGATGAAGACGATCAGCGCCGCGGTGATCAGCGCGCCGCCGGTGCGGAAGGTAATGTAGCGGAAGACGTTGAAGACCGAGATCTTGTCCGCGAATTCGACGAGCAGTGTGAACATGCGATTCGGTCCCCGGACCTGGCTCTAGGTCTGTTTGGCGGTTGCGGCTGCCGCCGGAAATTTGCTGAGCAGTGCGTCGACCAGTTTGGAAAACCCGATGCCTTTCGACGATTTGATCATCACCACGTCGCCAGGCTTCAGCGCCGACAGAAGCACCAGTTTCAGATCCTCTGCGCCGGCGCGATACTCTGTCTCGATCTCATCAGGCAGGATATCGGCCAGCGCCCGCATTTCCGGGCCGGCGAGAAAGACCCTGCGCGTTTCGGTGCCGACGATGAGATCGGCAAGGGCTGCGTGCAGCTTCGCCGAGTGGTCGCCGAGTTCGAGCATGTCGCCGAGCACCGCGATGCGCCTGCCTTCGCCCGACACCGGCGTCGCGTTGAGCAGCGCCATTGCTGCGCTCATCGACGCCGGATTGGCGTTGTAGCTCTCGTCGATCAGCGTGATCGGACCTTTCGGGTGGCGCAGCACATGGCGCTTGCCGCGTCCGCGTTCGGCCGAAAGATCGGCCAGCGCCAGCGCCACCCTGGCGATGTCGGCGCCGACCAGATGCGCAGCGCCGAGCACGGCCAGCACATTCTGCACCATGTGGCGGCCCGGTGCGCCTACCCTGGCGGTGATCTCCTGACCGCCGATCTTGGCAGTGATGACGGAATGATCGGCATCCAGCGCGCATTTCAGCAGTTTGAAGGTCGCACGGGCGTTCTCGCCAAAGCCGTAGATGTGCTCGACGCCGGCGGCTCTCGCCATCTTGTCCAGAAGCTTCCAGCGCGGGTCGTCGCGGTTGAGAAGGACGGCGCCGTCTAGTTCCAGCCCTTCGAAAATCTCGGCCTTGGCCTTGGCGATCTCGTCCAGATTGCGGAAGAAGCCGAGATGTGCCGCGGCGATCAGCGTGACGATGGCGACATGCGGCCGGACCATCTTGGCCAGCGGCCGGACCTCGTCGGGATGGTTCATGCCGATCTCGAACACGGCATAGTCGCACTCCGCCGGCATCCGCGCCAGCGTCAACGGCACGCCCCAGTGGTTGTTGAAAGACTGCGCAGATGCGTGCACCTTGCCGACCGCGGACAGCACATGGCGCAGCGCTTCCTTGGTGGTGGTCTTGCCGGCCGAACCGGTCACCGCGATAATCCTCGCATTCGAGCGCGCGCGGGCGGCCAGCCCTAGCTTTTCCAGCGCGGCCAGCACGTCCTGCACGACGATCATCGGCGCCGTCAGCCGCCCGAGCGACGGCAGCTTGCCCTCCGCGACGACCAGCACGCCCGCGCCGGCCTTGATGGCGGCGGTCGCGAAATCATGGCCGTCCATCGCCTCTCCCTTGATTGCGAAGAAAGCATCGCCCGGCGCAAGGCTGCGGCTGTCGATCGAGATGCCGCTGATACCTTCGGGCATCGGACCGAGCGGTCGTCCGCCCATGGCGGCGACGAGATCCTCTGAGGTCCACAGGAAGCTCATGCGGCGTGCTCCTGGAGCGCGGCGCGGACTTCCTCATGGTCGGAGAAATGCAACGTCTCGGCGCCGATGGTCTGGCCTTCCTCATGCCCCTTGCCGGCCACGATCAGCGTGTCGCCGGCATGGAGCATGGCGACTGCCTCGTGGATCGCCTTGCGCCGGTCGCCGATCTCGATGGCGCCCGGTGCAGCGGCAAGGATCGCGGCACGGATCGTTTCGGGCACTTCCGAGCGCGGATTGTCGTCGGTGACGATGACGACATCGGCCAGCCGAGTGGCGATCTCGCCCATGATCGGACGCTTGCCGCGGTCGCGGTCGCCGCCGCAGCCGAACACGACGATGACGCGGCCGGTGGTGAACGGCCGCACCGAGGCCAACACGTTTTCCAGCGCGTCCGGCTTGTGCGCGTAATCGACATAGACCGGCGCACCGTTGGCAGTGGTGCCAACAAGGTCCAGCCGACCCGGGGCGCCCTTCAATTTCTCCAACGCCATCAGGGCTTTGGCGGCAGGTGTTCCAGTGGAGATGGCGAGGCCCGCCGAAACCAGGGCATTGGCGATCTGGAAATCGCCGGCCAGCGGCAGGTCGACCTCGTGGAGAACGCCATCGACTTCCACCTCCGCACGCTGGCGGTGGCGCTCGTGCTCGACCCGCTTCAGTGTCAGGAACTCGCCGTGGCGGCCGACCGTCAGCACATCCAGTCCCGCGGCCCTTGCCGCCTGGATCGTCGGCTCCGACCAGGGATCGTCGGCAAAGATGACGGCCGGCGCGCCCTTCGGCAGCAGCGCGTCGAACAGGCGGAGCTTGGCGCGATGATAGTGCTCGACCGTCGGATGATAGTCCATGTGATCGCGGCCGAGATTGGTGAACCCGCCGGCTGAGAGCTTCACGCCGTCGAGCCGGCGCTGATCGAGACCATGGCTGGAGGCCTCCATCGATGCGTGGGTGACGCCGGCATCCGCCAGTTCGCGCAGCAGCCTGTGCAGGTCGACCGGGTCGGGGGTGGTCAGCGAGCCGTACTCGTTGCGGCTCGGCGCCACCACGCCGGTTGTGCCGATCGAAGCAGCGGCAAAACCTGACTGCTCCCAGATCTGCCTGGTGAAAGCCGCAACCGATGTCTTGCCGCTGGTGCCGGTCACCGCGACCATAGTTTGCGGCTGCCTGCCGAAGTAGCGGGCCGCACTCAGCGCCAGCGCCAAGCGTGGATCTTCGACAGCGAAAACGGGCAGCGGCAGTCCGGCGACGGCGCTGCCCTTGCCGGCCACGATCGCTGCGGCGCCGCGCTTGGCGGCATCGGCGGCATAGGCCGCGCCATCGGTCTTGGTGCCAGCGAGCGCGAAGAAGACCACGCCTGGTCCTACCTGGCGGGAATCCGAAGAAATCCCGGTAACCTCCGTATCGAAGGAAGCTGTCCCCTCGACAGGCAGGATACCGGCTAGGTCTTTCAGCTTCATCGAACCCCGTTCATAGCAACAAAATAGCGCGCAGTTGCCGGCGCGCCCTAAGAATCACTGATAGGAAACCAGCGTTGCGCCATTTTCATGGCTGAAATCTGGCTTCACGCCAAGCATGGAAGCCGAACGTCGGATAATGTTTGCAGCCATGACGCCAGCATTCGAGGCGGCCGTCGCACCCATGCCGGGTTTTTCCGGCTTCGGTTCGTCGGCGATCGTAAGCACGATGTATTGCGGATCGTCCATCGGGAAAGCCGCGACGAAGGCATTGAAGTTCTTGTCCTTTGAGTAGCGGCCGTTGACGACCTTCTCGGCCGTTCCCGTCTTGCCGCCGACGCGATAACCTGGAACCCTGGCGTTCCTGCCTGAGCCTTTCTCGGCATTGAGTGCGTAGAGATAGCGCATGCTCTCGGAGGTCTTGTCGCTGACAACTCTCTTGGCCACCGACATCGCCTGTTCCTGCGCGCGTCTCAGGAATGTCGGCTGGATCAGGTAGCCGCCGTTCACCAGCGCGGCACAGCCGACCGCCGTCTGCAGCGGCGTCGTCGACACACCGTGACCAAAGGCGATGGTGATCGAATGGACCTGTTTCCAGACTTTGGGCTCGGTCGGGCGGGCGACCTCAGGCAGTTCCGTCTGCATTCTCTCGAGGATGCCCAGGCGATGCAGGAATTCGCGGTGCCCCTCGATGCCAACCGCTTCGGCTTCCTTGGCCGAACCGATGTTGGACGAATAGATGAACACTTCGGGCACCGACAGCACCCGGGCCTTGCCATGAAAATCATGGATGGTCTGGCGGCCGATCCTGATCGGGCGCGTAGCGTCAAAACGGCTTTCCAGCGTCACTTTGCCGGAATCGAGCGCCATGGCGGTGGTAAAGCTCTTCAAAGTCGAGCCCATCTCGTAGAGCCCGGCCGACATGCGGTTCAAGCGGTCCTTGTCGTGCGCATTATAGGGGTTGTTCGGATCGAAATCCGGAACCGAGGCCATCGCCAGCACTTCGCCGGTCTTGACATTGAGAACGACGGCGCCCGCCGCGATTGCGCGGTATTTTTCCATGCCGGTGGCGACCTCGTCACGCACGATATGCTGGACGCGCAGGTCGATCGAGAGCTGCACCGGCTTCAGATCCTTGGCCACCGCCAAGCCGGACGCCTGAAGATCGCTCAGCCCCTGTTCGTCGATGTATTTCTCCATCCCGGAGATGCCCTGATTGTCGATGTTGGTGAGGCCGACAATGTAGGACGAGGTTTCGCCGGCCGGGTAGAAGCGGCGCTTTTCGGTGCGGAAGCCGATGCCGGGAATGCCGAGCTGCAGGATGTCAGATTGTTGCTTGGGCGTCAGTTGCCGCTGCAGCCAGACGAAGCCGGCGCCGCTCTTCAGCTTATGATAGGTCTGCTCGTAGTCGATTTCGGGAAGCACCGTCGCCAGTTTTTCGATCGCCTCGTCGGCGTCGACAATGCGGCGCGGTTCGGCAAATAGCGACGCCGTCTTGATGTCGGTCGCCAGAACTTCGCCGTTGCGGTCGACGATGTCGGGCCGCGACGCTGTCACCCGGCTCTGCGGACCGCCGGACAGGTCGGGGTTCTGGAAACCGAGATAGACCAGCCGCCCGGTGATGGTCAGATAGATGCCGAAAAACACCGCCATCGTCATCACTACGCGGGTCCTGCCCTTGCCGCCGTTCGCCTTGCGGGCGCCTTCGACGACAATCGATCCGTCGTCGCCGGACTTGGCGCGGCGCGTCAGCAGACTGGCGATCACTGGAACCCGGGCCATCACTGGAAGTCTGGCGATCATTGGACGATGCCTCCGGTGACCACGGGGTCCTTGCCCATCGGTTCCTTGCCGGAACTGTCGGCCATGCCGCCCAGCCGCTGCGAAGAAAGGTCCTCGATGGTAAGGGGTTTTGCCGGCAGATCGTCCAGCCCGATGATCTGGCGGGCGCTGACCGGCTCGAGTTCGAGCTGCGATTTATAGATCTCGGCCAGCTTTTGCAGGCGCGACGGCTGGGTAAGCAGGCTCCAGTCCGCCTTGAGGAGATCGATTGTATCCTCCTCGTAGCGGATCTGCGCCTGGATTTTGTGCACCGCCGCCAATTGTTCCTCGGCCTCGCGCTTGGTCTTGAAGGTCAAGGCCGCGGCCGAAACCATGACGGCGATAAGGACTATGTCGCTGGTACGGAACACGTGCTCACCTCTCTCCCGGCCGTTCGCCGCCGGGAAGTTTTGGGTCAGGAAGTTTTGGAAGCCCGAAAATCGAAAAATCGCCGGCGCGCGCCGGTGCGCCGGTGCGGATCGCAGCACGCAGCCTTGCCGAGCGCGCCCGCGGATTGGCCGATATCTCGGCCTCACCGGGCGTCACGCCGCTACCGATCTTTTTGAATGTGGCGCTGCGCGCCTGCGCCTCGGGCAGGTGCCGCGATCCGGTCGCCGCATCGGCGCGATCGGCAATGAAGCGCTTGACGATGCGGTCTTCCAGGGAATGGAACGTCACCACGGCCATCCGTCCGCCCGGTTTCAGCACGCGTTCAGCCGCAAACAGCGCCTTGGCCAGTTCGCCGAGTTCGTCATTGACGAAAATGCGCAGCGCCTGAAAGACGCGGGTCGCCGGATGGATCTTGTCCTTCGGCGCGCGGCCGATATGCGTCTCGATGGCGTCTGCAAGGTCGAGCGTGCGCTCGAACGGATGTTTTTCGCGACGGCTTTCAATCATGCGGGCGATGCGGCCGGCATGGCGCTCTTCGCCAAGAAACCCGAAGATGCGGGCAAGATCGCCCACCTTGAAAGAGTTGACGACATCGGCGGCGCTCAAGCCAGCTTGCGCCATGCGCATATCCAGCGGTCCGTCGGCACGGAACGAAAAACCGCGCTCCGCCTGATCGATCTGCATGGAGGAGATGCCGATGTCGAGCACGACGCCGTCAGCGCTTTCGACATGCTCGTCCAATGTCGAGAACGGCGCCTGGACGAGCCGGAGCCTGCCGCCCGATTGTTGCTCGAGAACCAGACCGGCAGCAATCGCATCCGGATCGCGGTCGAGCGCGACAACCGAGGCGCCGCTCGCCAGAATGGCTTTGGTGTAGCCGCCGGCGCCGAATGTGCCGTCGACGACCACCTCGCCCGTTTTGGGCGAAAGCGCCTCCAGCACTTCGGCAAGGAGGACCGGAATGTGACGGGCCGGTCCGCCAATGGCGTGAGGGTCATCGCCGTAGCCCGCCATCATTCCGGCCGCTCCCCAGGCTTCGTCCCCTGCCGAAGCTGCAAAAGCCGGGCGCGTGCTTCCGCCCCATAGGAGGTGAGCCGTCCAGGCTCCCAGATCTGAAAGAAATTGCCGCGGCCGACAAAAGCCACTTCCGCGGAAATGCCGGTGTGCTCGCGGATGAAATCGGTCATCGAGATGCGGCCGTCCTGATCGAGCTTGAGAAAGGTTCCATCGCCATGGCAGAAGAACGACATGTCGTCCGAGGTCTGCAGGAAGGGGTCTTCCTGCGCGATGCGCTGCTCGTAGCGGTCGAGCAGGTCGAGCCCGCCGACATCCATCGCCGGACGGTCCAGGCAGCGCAGCGCATAGAGTTCCGAATAACCGCGCTTCTGCACAACCGCACGGAAATGCGCTGGAACGGACACCCGCCCCTTCGCATCGATCCTGTTCACCGCGCTCGACAGAAACCGGTCCATTACGCGTTACGGCCGCTTGCGCCGCCGCACCCCTCTGCATCTTCCCGCCCGCGCCGCCCCGGCGCAGTCCCTGCCCAAAACCCACTTCGTTCCAGGCGAAAACAAGCAAACGCGCAGCCGCCGCGGCTGCCCGATTGGCGTACGCTTCACCCTGACGCGGAACGAAGGCTTGAATGTCCAAATGGGATATCATGGGGCACTATGGGCGTCAACGGGAATAGGCTTCACAAACGCGCGCCACAACCGATGAGGGCAGCTTTGACGGCACTCCCGTGTTTATGCTCCATTAAGCCTAACGAAGCGTTTAGAGCGGTTTTCCGGCGCGGTTCGGCGCTTGCCTGCCGGTGTCACCCGGCATAGCGTCTGCGCATCCTTCTCCTCAAAGTCAGGGTTCGAACAACGATGTCCGAAACAGCGAAGTCGCGCGCCGCCACCCTCGCCCATTTGCGTGGCGTCAAGCTCGCCAAGGGCGATCCGGTTTCGCTGCCGCTGACAATGACGACCACTTTCCATCTGCCCGGCAACCCGGCCGGCGTCAGCCAGTACGGGCGCTACGACAATCCGACATGGGAGGCGGTGGAAGACATGCTCGGCCACCTCGAGGACGCGCCGTCCGTAGCGTTCCCGTCGGGCATGGCCGCGATCGCGGCGGTCTTCTTCGCGCTGCTCAAGGCAGGCGATCGCATCCTGTTGCCATCCGATGGTTACTACACGCCGCGCATGCTTGCCGAGCGCTTCCTCAAACCTTTCGACGTCCCGTTCGACACACGACCGACCAAGTCCTTTGTGGACGGCGGTTTTTCCGGCTACCGGCTGGTGTTCGTCGAGACCCCATCCAATCCCGGGCTGGACATTTGCGACATGGCTGGCGTGGCGCGCCTTGCGCACGAGGCCGGCGCGCTTGTCGTCGCCGATAACACCACGATGACGCCTTACGGTCAGCGCCCGCTCGACCTCGGCGCCGATATCGTCGTTGCCGCCGACACAAAGGCGCCCAATGGCCATTCCGACGCGCTGTTCGGCCATGTCGCCAGCCGCGACGCCGGGATCATCACCGCCATCCGCGAGTGGCGCAAACTGTCGGGCTCCATCCCCGGACCATTCGAAGCCTGGCTGGTCCATCGGGGCCTCGAGACGCTGGAAGTCCGCTTCGAGCGCATGTGCAAATCGGCCGAACTGATCGCCCGACGTCTGACAAATCATCGGGTCGTGAAATCCGTCCGCTTTCCTGGACTGGAGGATGACCCTTCGCACAATCTGGCGACCACCCAGATGGAACGTTTCGGCTTCCTTATCGGCCTCGACCTGGGGAGTGAAGCCAGGGCCGAAGCGTTCATCGGCGCCTGCGCCCTGATCCAGCCGGCGACCTCCTTCGGCGGCGTCCACTCTTCGGCCGAGCGGCGCGCCCGTTGGGGTGATGCGGTGCCGCCCGGCTTTGTTCGCCTGTCGGTCGGCTGCGAGCCGGTGGAAGCGCTTTGGCAGGCGATCGAGGCGTCGCTGGACGGCGCCGGCGGTTGAACGAACCGATCACCAAGCCAGATCGTCGGCTTCGATATTGCGCCGGCCATGCAGCACGCGCAGGATCTCGACTGCATCCTCGCCGACACGGTACAAGGTGAGGTATTCGCCGACGACCAGATGGCGGATGCCGGGCGCAATGTCTTCGCGCAGTGCGCCCGAGAAAGGATAAGTCGTCAGTTGCTGCCAGCGCGCTTCGATCCGGTCGAGCAGCCGGTCCGCTGCAGCCTCGTCGCCTCGCGCGATATGAAGCCAGATCGCGATCAAATCCTCTTCTGCATTTGCAGTTCGGACAATGGGCAGCAAATTCATGCCGCGTTATCGGATTTCAATCGTCTACGCGCCTCGGCCTTGATTTCATCGATCGACGCAAATCGTCCCGGTCCGCTGTCGATCCCCTCCTGCACCAGCTTGCGCAACTCCTCGACCGTGTAGCCGTGTAGGTCGCGGCGGTCCTTCCATTGCCTGAGTGCGTCGCGGATCACCTCGCTCGCCGAAGCATATTCGCCGGCGGCGACCACATCGTCGACCGCCGCCGCCAGTTCCGGCGAAAGCGTGATGCTGCGTTTGTCGACCTGACCCATGGTGCGCTTCCTATATCGCCCGTACTGGAAGGTACGATCAAATCGCACCTGTTTCAAGCAACGCTTGTTCCATGCACAAGCTGATTCAGCTAACAAAGCGTCTGAACCAGCAGGCGCGCCCGAAGACGCAACCTGCTGATATCAGGGAATTTCCTTGTAGAAATCTGGACGAAAATTGCCAGCTGGCCTGTAAGCCGGGTTCTGTATGGCCCTCGCCCCTTGCGGCGCGAGAACGTGGCGGCCATTCATCTTGGACGCATGTTGCCATGCGCCTCACGCAACCTACCCGGACGGTGAGCCGGAAACAGCCCTCGAGGGTTTCCCCTCGCACCGCCCCTATTCGGTCTTGCTCCCGGTGGGGTTTACCGTGCCGCTCCTGTTGCCAGTCGCGCGGTGGGCTCTTACCCCACCCTTTCACCCTTACCCACGACGGATCGTGGCGGTTTGCTTTCTGTGGCACTTTCCCTAGGGTCGCCCCCGCCGGCCATTAACCGGCACCGTGTCTCCATGGAGCCCGGACTTTCCTCACCCGCAGCCTTTCGGCTTCGCGGGTGCGGCCGCCCGGCCAGCTGGCAAGGCGTATAAAGGGATTCACGTTCGAAAACGCAAACAAAAAAGCAGGTCCCGGCTTATTACGCCGGCGCTCCAAGCGCGGCCAACTGCACTTTGACCTTGCCGCAATAGGCCGCGGAAATCGGGTTCATCCGCTTGGCGCCATGGCCGGCATTGTACTTCAGGATCGTGCCGCAGGTCGTGCCGCCGCCGAGATTGCGCGCCATGGCGAGGTATTTCATGCCGTATTTGATGTTGGTCTCGGGGTCGTGGAGACCCTTGATCGAGCCGCTGTAACCCATCATGCGCGCCGTCGACGGCTTGATCTGCATCAGGCCGATCTCACCGGCGCTGCCGACCTGGTTCGGCTGAAACCTGCTCTCGATCATGATGACGGCCTTGGCGAGCGAGACCGGCACACCATTGCTGGCTGCATGACGCTCGATGATCGTCGAATACTTGCCGCTATCGCCAGCGGCGGCCGGCTTCGGCGCCGCCGCCCGGCTTTTCCGGCCGATCGACGCCGTCGTCGCCTGGTCGATGCGGGTCCTGTTGCGCTTCACATGCCGCTTGGAGACTGCCTTCGTTGCAAGGACTGGCTTCTTTGCAGAGACTGCCTTTGCAGAGACCTTTTCCGCCTTTGCGGATGCTGGCTTTTTCGCCTTCACCGCAGCAGCTTTTTTCACCTTTGCGGAGGCTGTCCTTTTTTCCCCGGCGTCTTGCCCGACTTTCGGCGTGGCAGTCTTATCGGACGTGGTCATGAAACCCTGGTCGGCTCGCTGGCTCAAAGGCGCGCCATTGGCAGCACCGATGGCAAAAGTCATTACGCCGGCAGCAACAGCTACCGTTAAAACGGTCAATTTCTGCATGGGATCCTGTTCTGTTTGAACCGCGCGAAGAACTTCACGCAGCTACGCCAATCAACGTCGGAACATTTGGGAGGCTGTAGGTCCGACAACTTGCACGGATCGCCTTTGACGGCCGAATTGGCGGCAAAAAAGGCGAGGCAAGTCACTTTAAGTGACAAGCTGTAACTTACAGCCAGGAAAAGACTACTTGGACGGAACTGCCCCCACCGAGCCAAGCAGCCGTTCCAGCGTGCGAATTGTCGATCCGTCGGCCACGCCATCCACTTTGCGTTGCCGGAAATGCCTCTGGAAAGCCTCGACCACGATTTCGGTTTGCCGGTCGAAAGCGCCTGATATCTCCACGCCATAACCGTAGAGCGCCAGCATCGACTGCAACGCCTCGACCTCGACAGACGCGTCGCCGGCCTTCAGCACCGCGCCGCGCGTGAGCGGTGCCGCTTCGACGAGATGGCCGACACCGGCCTCGAACAGCGCCTTCCAGGGGAATCTCTCGCCCGGGTCGATCTTGCGTGCCGGCGCCACGTCGGAATGGGCGAGCACCCGTTGAGCTGGGATGGAATGGCGCTGAACAACCCCCTTGCACAGTCCGATCACGGCATCGATCTGCCGTTTCGGAAAATTCCGATAGCCCAGCGAATGCCCCGGATTGACGATCTCGATGCCGACTGAACAGGAGTTGATGTCGCTGCGTCCGAACCAGGAACTCTTGCCGGCATGCCAGGCACGGTTGCTTTCCCTGACCATTTGGACGATGCGGCCGTCCTCATGGACGAGGTAGTGCGACGAAACCTCGCTGGCCGGATCGCACAGCCATGCTTCGGCGCCGGCGCCGGTCTCCATGCCCGTGTAGTGCAGCACGATCATGTCGGCCGTGTCGCGTCGTGGACCGAAATTCGGCGATACCCTTACCTCGGCGCTCGGCTCGTCGGGCAGGAAGCCGCTCATGCGTGCCGCAAGCCCCGTTCGATCATCTCATAGGCCGCGTTGATCGCCGCTATCCTGCTGGTTGCGATCTTGATGAATTCCTGCGGCAGGCCGCGTGCGATCAGCCGGTCGGGATGGTTGTCCGAAACCAGCTTGCGGTAACGCTTCCGGACCTCCTCGAAGGTTTTTCCCCGCTCGATGCCGAGCACGACATAGGGATCGGCCGCACCCAGGTCGACGTGCCGGGCCAGAATGCTCTGGTAATGCGCCTCCTCGATCCGGAAGATCTCGGCGATGCGATGCAGGAACTGGCCTTCACGCTCGTGAACCAACCCGTCGGCCTTGGCGATGTGGAACAGCCCGTCGAGGATATCCTCCAGCATCGCGCAGTTCGAATGCCCGGAGCCGCAAAGCTGCGCCATCCGCGCGGCATAGGTCTCGAAGCCGGCGATGTCGCGCTTGGCCAGATCGTAGAGACGCGCCACATTGCGCGTCTGCTCCTTCGGCACTTCGAATATCTGCTGGAAGGCGCGCACCTCGTCCTGGGTGACGATGCCGTCGGCCTTGGCCATCTTGGCCGACAGCGCGATCATCGCCACCGAGAAGGCAACGCGTCGGCGCAGATCAGGATCGCCGGAGAAAACCGTGCGCACGGCCTCGACCACGTCGGCGACGCCGGACGAGGTTGAGGACGAGACGCGCGTGATGAATTCGCCGAGGCGATCCCAAATCGACATGGGCACCTATTAGGGCTAACCGGCCAGCGCTATCAAGCCCACCGCCATCAAGCGAAGACAATGCCGCAGGGCCGGCCCAGCCGATTTCGCGGCCGCCTGAGCAGCTGGCGCAACCGTCGATCATGGAACTTAGCAGGCAGCAGTGGCCATAGCGCGCGAAACTGCAAACCTTCGTTACCTCGCCATTTCGGCCCATTCTGCTGGGCCAAAACTGAATCGGCGCTTGCGGCGGCGGCCGCAAGCAGCATGTCCTGAAGTCAGAAGGCCGGCACGATGCCGGCCTTCTGTTCATCACATAAGAACTACTGCGCCGGCGCAGGCTGTGCCGGAGCCGGCTCGGCCGGCTTGGTCGCGTCAGGAGCCGGCTGCATCGGCTGTTCGTTCGCCGGCGGATTGGTGCTCTGCGTGGTGGTGGCGTCCCCGCCCGTGCCGCTGTCACTGCAAGCCGCAACGCCAAGCAGGGCAAGCGCCGAAACCGACGCAAGAATGAGTTTCTTCATGACATCTCTCCTCTAATCACGCCCCCGCTACCGGTGACGATCGAGGGCACAATGCACCAAGTGCCCATGGGTTTCATAACGTTGCGTTTCCGTATGTAACATCATCTGCTTTTGCGTTGCCGGCGAAGCCATGGCGAATTAACACCAAACCATGGCGAATTAGCACATGTGAATCAATAAAATGCCCGGGAGAGCTGCCGTGACCGCCAAATGGGATTTCTGGATCGACCGCGGCGGCACCTTCACCGATGTCATCGGCCGGGACCCGCAAGGCGGGCTGCACCCGCGCAAGCTGCTCTCCGAGAATCCTGAAGCCTATGCCGACGCCGCCATCCAGGGCATTCGCGATCTGCTCGGGCTAAAACCCGGCGCGCCGATCCCATCCGGCTTGATCGGCGACATCAAGATGGGCACCACCGTTGCCACCAACGCGCTTCTGGAGCGCAAGGGCGACCGTGTGCTGCTGCTCATCACCAGGGGATTTCGCGACGCGCTGAGGATCGCCTATCAGGCGCGGCCCGATATCTTCGCCAAGGAGATCATCCTTCCCGAACAGCTCAACGAGCGCGTCATCGAGGTCGACGAGCGCGTGCGCGCCGACGGCCGCGTCGAAAGGCTGCTCGACATCGCCGCCATGCGCCCGGCCATCGAACAGGCCAGGGTCGACGGCATCGACGCGGTGGCGATCGTGTTCATGCATGCCTGGAAATATCCCGACCACGAAAAGGCGGTTGCAAAAGTCTGCAGGAAACTGGGGTTTTCGCAGATCTCGGTCAGTCACGAGGTTTCGCCGCTCATCAAGCTGGTCGGCCGCGGCGACACGACCGTGGTCGACGCTTATTTGTCGCCGATTCTGTCGCGCTATGTGCAGAGGGTGGCAGGTGAACTTGGCGTCCTCTCCCCCCTTGAGGGGGAGATGGCCGCCCAGCGGCCAGAGGGGGTCGCCCGAGGCAGCGTGAGGCCTGAAGGAACGTCGAGCACTGCCGCATCGACCCCACCCGGCGGCTTCGCCGCCACCCTCCCCTCAAGCGGGAGGGAATCCCCTCGCCTCATGTTCATGATGTCGTCCGGCGGCCTTACCGCCGCCGATATGTTCCAGGGCAAGGACGCGTTGCTGTCCGGTCCGGCCGGCGGCGTCGTCGGCATGGTCGAGACAGCAAAGCTCGCCGGTTTCGACAAGGTCATCGGCTTCGACATGGGCGGCACCTCGACCGACGTCGCCCATTATGACGGCGGCTATGAGCGCGCCTTCGACACCGAGGTTGCCGGCGTGCGCATCCGCGCGCCGATGATGCGCATTCACACCGTCGCCGCCGGCGGCGGCTCGATCCTGCACTACGAGGCCGGGCGCTTCCGCGCCGGGCCGGATTCGGCCGGCGCCAATCCAGGCCCGGCCGCCTACCGGCGCGGCGGCCCGCTGGCCGTCACCGACGCCAATGTCATGCTGGGCAAGCTGCAGCCCGACTTCTTCCCGGCCATTTTTGGACCCGGCCAGAACGAGCCGCTCGACGTGCAAACCGTGCGCGAGAAATTCGCAGCACTCGCCGCCGAAATCGGCGACGGCCGCACGCCGGAGGCGGTGGCCGAAGGGTTCGTCACCATCGCCGTCGAAAACATGGCCAACGCCATCAAAAAGATTTCCGTGCAGCGCGGCTACGACGTCACCGAATATCTCTTGAACTGTTTTGGCGGCGCCGGCGGCCAGCACGCCTGCCTCGTTGCCGACGCACTCGGCATGGAGGCGGTGCTGATCCATCCCTTCTCCGGCCTGCTGTCGGCCTATGGCATTGGATTGTCCTCGATTTTTTCGTCGCGCCAGCAGGCGCTGCTGAAACCGCTCGCGGAAGTGTCCAGCCCGGCAATCGACGAACTCATCGCGACATTGCGAAAAGCCGTCATCGACGAGCTTGCCGCACAAGGTATCGCCGCGGACACCGTCGCCTCGAAACCGGTGTTGCAGGTCCGCTACGACGGCACCGACACCGCGCTGCCGGTGAATTTCGAGCACGGTTCGATCGCACGCGCCAAGACGGATTTCGAAGTCGCCCACAAGGCGCAGTTCGGCTTCGTCTATGACGACAAGCCGATGATCGTGGAATCAGTCGGCGTCGAAGGCATCGACAGCGGCGGCGCCGGCCGCGAGGAAAGTGATTCAATCCTTGAGGACATCGCCGCAAGCCCTTCGGAAAATCGGCAAATCTTCGTCGACGGCACCTGGCGCGACGCCGGCATTTTCCGCCGCGAGGCGCTCAAACCGGGGCACAAGGTTGCCGGCCCTGCCCTGGTCATCGAGCCAAACCAGACCATCATCGTCGAGCCGGGCTGGCAGGCCGAAATCACCGCCAAGAACCACGTGCTCCTGCGTCGCATCGAGAAAAAGCGCCGACTGGCGGCGCTCGGCACCGAGGCCGATCCGGTCATGCTGGAGGTGTTCAACAATTTGTTCATGTCGATCGCCGAACAGATGGGCGTGACGCTGCAAAACACCGCCTATTCGGTCAACATCAAGGAACGGCTCGATTTCTCCTGTGCCGTCTTCGACCGGAATGGTGCGCTGGTCGCCAACGCGCCGCACATGCCGGTGCATCTCGGCTCCATGGACCGTTCGGTGGAAACCATCATCCGGCTCAACTCCGGCGACATCCACCCCGGCGACGTCTTTGCACTGAATGCGCCTTATAATGGCGGCACGCATCTGCCTGACATCACCGTGGTGACGCCGGTCTTTTCCTTCCCTCTTGAGGGGAGGGTGGCGGCGAAGCCGCCGGGTGGGGTCGGCTCGACTGGGTTCGACGTCCCGGCGGTGCCTTCTGAGGAGACCCCCACCGCCGCCTTCGGCGGCACCTCCCCCTCAAGGGGGGAGGAGATCCTCTTCTACGTCGCTTCGCGCGGCCATCATGCCGATATCGGCGGCACGGCGCCCGGCTCGATGACGCCGCTCGCCACCACCGTCGACGAGGAAGGCGTGCTGTTCGACAATTTCCGCATCGTCGATCGCGGCCGGTTCCGCGAGAGGGAACTGGAGACGCTGCTCACCGACCACCCCTACCCGGCACGCAATCCGCACCAGAACATCGCCGACCTCAAGGCGCAGATTGCCGCCAATGAAAAGGGCGTTGCCGAGCTGCGCGAGATGGTCGCGCATTTCGGCCTTGGCGTGGTCGAAGCCTATATGGGGCATGTCCAGGACAATGCCGCCGAAAGCGTGCGCCGCGTGCTGGAGCGGTTGCCCGACAGCTCGGTGTACGAGTATCCGACCGACACCGGCCAGGTCATCAAGGTGAAGATATCGGTCGACCGGCAAAAGCGCGAGGCGACCGTCGACTTCACTGGCACATCGCCGGTCACGAAGAATAACTTCAACGCCCCCGAGCCGGTCGCCCGCGCAGCCGTGCTCTATGTCTTCCGCGTCATGGTCGAGGACATGATCCCGATGAATGCCGGGTGTCTGAGACCGATCAACATCATCATTCCCGAGGGTTGCATGCTGAAGCCGACCTACCCGGCCGCGGTCGTCGCCGGCAATGTCGAGACCTCGCAGCATGTCACCAATGCGCTGTTCGGCGCCATGGGCGCGATGGCCAATGCGCAAGGCACGATGAACAACCTTACCTTCGGTAACAAGCAGTACCAGTATTACGAGACGATCTGCTCCGGCTCGCCGGCAGGCCGGATGAACAACGGTCGCGGCTTTGCCGGCACCTCCGGCGTCCACACCCACATGACCAATTCGCGCCTGACCGACCCGGAAGTGCTGGAATTGCGCTTCCCCGTCCTGCTCGAGGATTTCCACATCCGCGAAGGCTCCGGCGGCAAAGGCAAATGGAGGGCCGGCGACGGCACCGAGCGCACCATCCGTTTCCTCGAAAAGATGGAATGCGCGATCCTGTCCTCACATCGCAACCGCCCGCCGCAGGGCCTGGACGGCGGCGGCGATGGCGAGGTCGGCTCGACCAAGGTCCGCCGCAAGGATGGCCGCATCGAAGTCCTGGAGGCTTGCGACCAGACGGTGCTCGAGGCCGGCGAAGCCGTCATCGTGACGACGCCGACGCCGGGCGGATTTGGCCGCTCCTAAAGGAGGCATCCAGAATTCGCTCCGCCGGAGTAGAATTATCGATGCCTCCGACTGTCACCGGCCTGTCATCCACCTGCGCTACCCGCTTGCGCCAGAGCAAACGGGGAATCGCCTTGTCATGACGGATGTTTCCGGAGAACTGGTTTTTCGCCGCGGCAAGGAAGTTGGCAAGGCCGTCTACCAGAACCGCCCGCTGTCTAAGGCCGGCCTCTCAGAGCGGCTCTTCGCCTTGCTGTTTTCCGGCCTCGTCTATCCGCAGATCTGGGAAGACCCCGACGTCGACATGGAGGCGATGCAGCTTGGCCACGGCCACCGCGTCGTCACCATCGCCTCGGGCGGCTGCAACATCCTTGCCTATCTCACCCGCTCACCGGAACGGATCGACGCCGTCGATCTCAACGCCGCCCATATCGCGCTCAACCGCATGAAGCTCGAAGCGGTGCGCCATCTGCCGTCGCAGGGTGACCTGTTTCGTTTCTTCGGCGCTGCCGAGACCCGTCACAATTCGCAAGCCTACGACCGTTTCATCGCGCCGCATCTCGACCCGATCAGCCGCCATTACTGGGAACATCGCAACTGGCGCCGGCGCCGGCGCATCGCCGTCTTCGATCGCAACTTCTACCAGACCGGCCTGCTCGGCCTGTTCATTGCCATGGGCCACCGCACCGCCAAATTCTTCGGCGTCGATCCGGCCGGCATCATGGAAGCCAAAAGCCTGGCCGACCAGCGCCGCTTCTTCGACGAGGAGCTGGCGCCGGTCTTCGAAAAACCGCTGCTGAAATGGGCAACATCGCGAAAAGCCTCGCTGTTCGGCCTCGGCATTCCGCCGGCGCAGTACGATTCGCTGATCACCTCGGGCGACGGCACCATGGCCAGCGTGCTGAAGGCCCGGCTGGAAAAGCTCGCCTGCGATTTTCCGCTAGAGAACAACTATTTCGCCTGGCAGGCTTTTGCCCGCCGCTACCCCAATCCCGGCGAGGCGGCGTTGCCTGCCTATCTCGAAAAACGCAACTACCAGGCGATCCGCAACAATGTCGACCGTGTCGCCATCCACCATGCCAATCTGATCCAATTCCTTGCCGACAAGGATGCCGGTTCCGTCGACCGCTTCGTCCTGCTCGACGCGCAGGACTGGATGACCGACGACCAGCTCAATGCGCTGTGGGCCGAGATCACCCGCACCGCGTCGACCGATGCCCGCGTCATCTTCCGCACCGCGGCCGAACCCAGCCTGTTGCCCGGCCGGGTCTCGAAGTCGCTGCTCGACCAGTGGAGCTATGCGGACGGGGCCTCGCGCGAATTCTCCGCCCGCGACCGTTCGGCCATCTATGGCGGCTTCCACCTCTATGTGAAGCAGTCCGCATGAGCGCGACCGAACTGCCGGCCGGGCACGGCGAACTGATGGACGGCGTCTACCGCTGGCAGCGCCACATCTACGACCTGACCCGCAAATATTACCTGCTCGGCCGCGACCGGCTGATATCAGGGCTGGATGTGCCGGCCGGCGGCACCGTGCTCGAGCTTGGCTGCGGCACCGGCCGCAACATCGTCCTTGCCGCCCGCCGCCATCCCGACGCCCGCTTCTTCGGTCTCGATATTTCGGCCGAAATGCTGGAAACGGCCACTGCTGCCATTGCCCGCGAAGGCCTGTCCGGCCGCGTCAAGCTGGCGCGCGGCGACGCCACCGATTTCGACGCGAAAGCGTTATTCTCCGTCGAAAGTTTCGATCGTATTTTTGTCTCCTATTCGCTGTCGATGATCCCCGGCTGGGAGAAGACGGTTTCCGCGGCACTTGCGGCCTTGTCACCCGGCGGCTCGCTGCACGTCGTCGATTTCGGCCAGCAGGAAGCCCTGCCCCGCTGGTTCCGCACGTTGCTGCGCGGCTGGCTAAGAAAATTCCATGTCGAGCCGCGTCAATCCCTGCGGGACGTCCTGCAATCCGAATCTGCAAGAGTCGGCGCAACCCTTCGGTTTAGAACGCTCTATCGCGGTTACACCTGGCTGGCCGTCACCAAGATCGCCGTCTAGTAGCATGCTCTGATTTCTGGCGCAGGAAGGCTGCTCCAACTCCTCAGTGAGGCGGGTTGAACTCGGCTAAATCACATTGCCATATGACCCAAGGAGTGGTACATCAGCTCATCGCTGGAAGCATGGGATGATCATAGGCTTTAGAGACCTATGGCTGCGGGCCTTCTTCGTGGACGAGACTCACTCCCGCAACATTCCGTCCGATCTCGAAAGCCGCTTATTCCGCAAGCTCCAGTTGATTGACGACGCAGCGATCGATCAGGATTTGCGTGTGCCGCCCAGCAACCATTTCGTGAAATTTCGCGGCAATCTCGAAGTCTTCCATTCGATCCGTGTCAACAAACAATGGCGGCTGGTCTTCCGCTGGGATGGTGGCCGGGGTGAGGCGTCGGACATATATCTCGACGACCACGGTTATAAGTGAGGTGAGACATGTTGATGACGGCACGCAAACCAGCAACGGTTGGCGAAATTCTTACCGAAGAATTCATGCAGCCACTCGGCCTGACACAGGCGACTTTGGCCGAAGCCATGGGCGTCCAGCGCAAGCATGTGAACGAATTGTGCAACGATCGCCGCAATGTGACGGCGGCAACCGCGCTCATTCTGGCGCGGGTGTTTGGTAACAGCCCGGATTTCTGGTTGAACGTCCAACGCCGCAGCGATCTTTGGGCGGTTATGAATTCGCCCGACGAGCGGGCGCGGGTTGATCGTGCAAGGCCTTTGGCGACAGCTGCATAGGCTCTGCGGCGAGCGACCGCCGCACTCCTCTAATTCTAATGCAGCGCCTTCACCAGCGCTGCCAGCATGATCTGCGGCCGGTAGCCGAGCTTGGCCGGCGTCAGGCCGAGCCGCACCACCACAAGCTGCTCCGAGGGGATGACGGCGATCGCCTGCCCGTCATGGCCTTCCATCCAATAGGTATCCCTTGGCAGGCCCGCAGCGATGCCGGCGCCGGGGCTCTCCTCGTCGCCCGGCCCCTCGATCCAGACCTGGCCCCTGCCGTAGACTTTCGAGGCCGGTGCTGCTTCCCGCATCCAGGCGACGAAGCCGGCAGGCAGGATCTGCTGGCCGTTCCAGACACCGTCCTGCAGCAGGAATTGGCCGAAGCGCGCCCAGTCGCGGGCGGTGGCGTAGAGGTAGGACGAGCCGACGAAGGTGCCATGCTCGTCGGCCTCCAGTACCGCGCTCTGCATGCCGAGCGGGTCGAACAATGCGACCCGTGGCCACGCCAGCGCCTCGTCCTTGTCGCCGATCGCGTCCTGCCAGAGCCGCGACAGCATCACCGCCGTGCCGCTCGAATAGGAAAAAACCTTGCCCACCTCGCCGGTCAGCAACTTGGATCCGGCGAAGCCCGCCATATCAGGCTCGAGATAGAGCATCCGCGTCACGTCGGTGACATCGCCATAATCCTCGTCGAACTCCAGCCCGCTCGACATCGCCATCATATCGGCGACACTGATGGCGGCGCGGCCGTCCGCCTTCCAGGGTCCGAACAGGCCCTGGTTCGTCATCACCATCTTGCTTTCCTTCACCACCGTGCCGACGATTACGGCATTTACCGTCTTGGTCATCGACCAGCCAAGCAGTGGCGTCTTCTCGGAAAAGCCGTCGGCATAACGCTCGACGACGATGCGGCCGTTCTTGACCACCACCACCGCCCGCATACCGGCGCCGGTCATTGCAGGATCGTCGAGGATTTTCGCGATTTCGGGGTTCTGCGAGGCGTCGACCCTGTCGCCGTCCGGCCAGAGCGCGTCGAGCGGTGGTGCCGGTGTCAGCGCCGGCCCGGTGACCGCCTTTGCCGCGGCGATATTGCCGTCCGGAACCGCCGTACAGCCGAGCCCGTCACGAACGACCGCGACGCTCTTGCCGAACACGCCGAATAGACCTGCCGAGACCGTGCCCTGCTCCTTGTCGACGGAGACCCTCATCAGCCTGAGCAGTGGATGGCCCGGCGCCTGCACGTCGACGGCGAGCACCTGATCGGCATCGCGTCCGGCGATGAAGACGTTCGAGCAGACGATCTTGGCCGTATAGCCCGAGCCGACGCGGATCAGTTCCGGCGGCGCGATGTAAAGCCAGGCGGCGAGTGCTGCGACCGCCAATACGGCCAGCCCGAGCAGCCACTTCACCAGCCTCAGAGCAATCTGCATTTTCCGACTCCCCCCGGACGCTCATCTATGTCATCGATTTGCCGTCATTGCTTCGGCAAAATCGCGGTTCTGGTCGAGCGCTGTCAACGGAATATCAACTATGATCAGCGATCACTGATGCATGTCGCCCAAAAGTGCGCAGCCGTTTTGGGACAAACGACATGCATAAAAACAACGATTAAGGCGCGCCGTTGCGGCGCGTCTTAAGATAGGAGAG
The DNA here is from genome assembly GCF_935825525.1 of Mesorhizobium escarrei. Taxonomy (GTDB): domain Bacteria; phylum Pseudomonadota; class Alphaproteobacteria; order Rhizobiales; family Rhizobiaceae; genus Mesorhizobium; species Mesorhizobium escarrei. The sequence continues at coordinate 121,261 of NZ_CAKXZT010000168.1, read as the reverse complement.
CGGTCCTGTGGGGCGATCGCTTGGGGGCACGGTCGAGGGACCACCTGCAGCAACAACCCATCAGCGGCCGGCTGAAACCGGTTCAGGAGTAGCGATGCGCCGTTTCGCGGCTTTCATCATGCTGACGCTGCTGGGCGCCTGCTCGACCGTCGACGATCTTGCGCCTCCCTCATCGAGCACCCCGACCGTTGCGGTGCGCGCACCCCGTTTTGACGACTCCGACCCGCATGAGTGGGACAGCGGCGCGCCGTGGAGCTATGCCGTTCATGGCACCGACGTCTCCAAATACCAGACCTCGGTCGATTGGCCAGCGGCCAGGGCCAGCGGCATTTCCTTCGTTTTCATCAAGGCGACGGAAGGTGGCGATCGCTTCGACGCGTATTTCAACGAGCATTGGAGCCGCACGAAAGCCGCCGGAATTCCGCGCGCGGCCTATCATTTCTACTATTTTTGCACACCGGCCGCGACGCAGGCGCGCTGGTTCATCCAGAACGTGCCCAGAGACCGGTCGGCAATGCCGCCCGTTCTCGACATGGAATGGAACCCGCAATCGCCGACCTGCAAGCTGCGCCCCAATGCGGCCACGGTGCGCAGCGAAATGAGCACTTTCCTCGAAATCGTCGAAAAGCACTATGGCAAGAAGCCGATCATCTACACCTCGATCGATTTCTTCGACGACAACGGCCTGTCGGCCTTCCGCGGCTATCCCTACTGGCTGCGTTCGGTGGCCGGCCACCCGCGCAAGAGATACGGCAGCCACCCGTTCACCTTCTGGCAGTACACCGGAACCGGTATTGTGCCGGGCATCTCCGGGAAGGCCGATATCAACGTGTTCAACGGCACGGAAGCCACCTGGAACAAATGGCTGCGGCAGAACACCCGTTGACAGCGGGCCTGCAGCCTGCTTTTCGACACAGCCAATGAAGGACGCCTGCAACCGCCGGTAATCTTCTCGGGAGGATGGCGATGCGATTGCGCTTGGAAATTCTCGCGGCGCTGTTTCTGGCCGCCACGGCGGCGCCGGCGGTGGCACAGCAATGCGGCGGCGATTTCGCGGCGTGGAAGCAGGGCGTTGCGGCCGATGCGAAGAACGCCGGCGTCGGCACTGCCGGACTTGAGGCGCTGGAAACCGCCGCACTCGATGGAAAGGTGCTGGCGCGCGATCGCGCCCAAGGCGTGTTTACCCAGACCTTCATCGAGTTTTCGAACCGCATGATATCGGCCTATCGGCTGAAGCAAGGCGCCGTCATCTTAAAGAAATATGCCGACGTGTTTGCCCGCGCCGATCGCGAATTCGGCATCCAGGCCCCGGTCATTGCCGCCTTCTGGGCGCTGGAAACCGATTTCGGCGCCGTGCAGGGCGATTTCCACACGCTGAACGCATTGGTCACGCTCTCCCATGACTGTCGTCGCCCGCAGCTCTTCCGGCCCCAGATCGTGCCATTGTTGACGCTGATCGACCGCGGCGTGGTCCCGGCCGACGTCACCGGCGCCTGGGCGGGCGAAATCGGCCAGACGCAGATGCTGCCTTCCGACTATCTCGGCCGAGGCGTCGACGGCGACGGCGACGAAGTGATCGACCTGCGCGGCAGCGCGCCTGATGTGATCATGACCACGGCCAACAAGATCATGTCGCGCGGCTGGAAACGCGACCAGCCTTGGATCGAGGAAGTCCGCGTGCCCGACGACTTGCCATGGGACCAGACAGGCCGCACCAACAAGCTGCCGCTGACGCAATGGGCTCAGTGGGGTGTCACCAACCCGAACGGCACGCCGCTTGTCGACAACGGCCTGAAGGCAGGCGTCGCACTGCCTATGGGTCGCAACGGGCCGGCCTTCCTGGTCTACGACAATTTCGACGTCTACCTCGAATGGAACCAGTCCTTCACCTATGCGCTGACCGCGGCAAATCTCGCCGCGCGGCTGGCGGGTGCGCCGCAATTCGACCCGCGCAATCCCGAACCCGGCCTCAACGGCGACCAGATGAGGGCATTGCAGACAAAGCTCGAGGCCAGAGGCTATGACGTGGGAACAGTCGACGGCATCCTGGGCACCAACACCCGCGAGGCGATCCGCAAGGAGCAGATGCGGCTAGGCCTGCCGGTCGACGGCTGGCCGACACCGGAGCTTTTGGGGAAGCTGCAGGATAGTGAATAGTGAATAGTGAATGGTGAATGGTGAATGGTGAATGGAATTAGATATTCACTACTGAATACTGACTACTGACTACTGACTATTCACTATTCACTATTCACTATTCACTATTCACTATTCACTATTCACTATTCACTATTCACTATTCATCACTATTCACCATTCCCACTTCACCGCCTGGCAAGCAGGAAGTCGATAAACACACGCAAGGCCGGCGGAACCTGCCGGGAGCTCGTATGATATAGATAAAAGCCCGGAAATCTGGGCGACCAGGCTTCGAGAAAACGGATGAGCTTGCCGGTTTCGATCCACGGCCGAACCTGGTAATCCAGCATGTAAGCCACGCCGATCCCATCCAGGGCCGCCCTGATCATCAGTTCCGTGTCGTTAACAGTCAGACCGCCGTTCACGGCTATTTCGAAAGCGCGCTGGCCTCGCGCGAACTCCCATCGATAGATGTTGCCGCCACCGGGCCACTGGAAATTGATGCATTGGTGATGATGCAGGTCGGCGGGATGACGGGGTATGGGGTGATCCTCGAGATAGCTGGGCGCCGCCACCGCAGCCATCTCCAGCTCCCCGCTGAGTTTCACCGCCACCATGTCCTTATGCAGCCGCTCACCAAGCCGGATTCCGGCATCGAATCGTCCCTCGACAATATCGGTCAGCGTGTCGTCGACGATAATGGTGAGGGCAATGTCGGGATAGGCGCGGCGGAAATCGCCGAGCATGGGCACGATGAAGCGCATGGCGGCGATGAGCGGAACATTGATGCGCAGCGAGCCTGCCGGTCGATCGCGTGATGCATGCGCGTCGGCGACAGCCCCTTCGAGTTCATTGAATGCCGGTGCGAGGCGGGCAAACAGCGTTTCGCCTGCTGCGGTCGGCGACACGCTGCGGGTCGTGCGGTTGAGCAGCCGGACACCGACACGTTCTTCCAGCACGCGTATCGTCTGGCTAAGTGCCGGCGGCGAAACCCTGAGCCTGGCCGCGGCGCGGACAAAGCTGCCTTCCTCGACGATCGTCGCGAACGCCTTCAGCTCGGAAAACTCGGCCCCGCGCAATATGTACCCCAGATTTAACAAGCCTGTTCGATCATAGGCTATTATCTGAGCAATAGCATGCCCCTAACTTCGACATGGAACCGCCGGCTGATTTGGAACGGCCGTAGCCAGACGAGAAAGGGACAGCAATGTATCATTCGCTTGAAGGCAAAATCGCGCTCGTGACCGGCAGTTCGCGCGGCATCGGACGCGCCATCGCCGAGGGGCTCGCGACACACGGGGCGGCCGTGGTCGTCAACTATCTCGGCAACGAGAAAGCCGCCCAGGAAGCTGTTGCTGCCATCCGCGAGAATGGCGGCAAGGCCGTCGCCATTCAGGCCGATATCTCCAGCGTTTCCGACATTCGCCGGCTGTTCGATGAAACCGAGAAGCAGATTGGGACGATTGACATCGTTGTCGCCAATGTCGGCGTCGCCGTCATAAAGCCGCTGGTCGAGGCTACCGAAGCCGACTTCGACCACGTCTTCGGCGCCAATGCCAAAGGCACCTTCTTCACGCTTCAGGAAGCGGCGCGCCGCGTGCGCGACGGTGGCCGCATCATCGCGGTTTCCACCGGTGGAACCAGGATGTTCTTCACCCAGACCGCCCTTATCTCGGCAGCAAAGGAGCTGTCGAGCAGTTCGTCCGCGTCCTCTCGCGCGAGCTCGGGCCGCGCTCCGTCACCGTGAATGCGCTTTCCCCGGGCTTTACCGACACCGACTTGCTTCCGGAGCGGGACCGGGCTGTGGCTGCCGGCATGTCGCCCTTCGGCAGGATCGGAGCGCCGCGCGACGTCGCCGATGTCGCGGTTTTCCTCGCCTCCGACGAGGCCCGCTGGGTGACCGGCGAGAACATCCAGGCCGGCGGCGGCGTGGCCTGACCGACCGCAGCCTATGCCCCAAACCCACAAACGTCGTTGAGTGCGACGGCAAAAGCCGAGATCGAGATCGATCTCTGGTTACGGCAACCCGAGAACTATGTCGCCGCACTCAAACTCGTCGCAAAGCCCCGAACCAACGAGAATGACCCCAGAGCGGACGTCCGCCCGATTTCGACCGGGAGAATGATCGCGCTATGTTTGCGAATCCCCAGAGACAGCACTTCGGAACTGGTGCCGCAGCGTAGGCTTATGCACTTTGCCGACCGCGCTGCGGGGCAGAGCTTCCACGAACATCGCCGTGCGCGGAACCTTGTAGCGCGCCAAGGCGGTGGCGCAGTGTGCCAGCAGCTCGGCCTCTGTGACCGCCGCGCCATTCTTTCTCACTACGATGGCGCAGCCCACCTCGCCCCAGCGCGAATCGGGCACACCTATCACTGCCGCCTCGGCCACCTCAGGATGGCTGTAGAGAACATTTTCGACTTCGGCTGGATAGACGTTCTCGCCACCGGAGACGTACATGTCTTTCCAGCGATCGACGATCGTGACAAAACCCTCCTCGTCGACCCGCACGGCATCGCCGGTGCGCAACCAGCCGCCCTCGGCGAAGGCGGCGCGCGTCGCTTCCGGCTGGTTCCAATAGCCCGGCGTGACGGCGGGACCACGGACCCAGAGCTCGCCGACCTCGCCCAGGGCTGCATCGCGCGCCGCATCGGCCACCACGCGCACTTCGACGTGCATGACGGGCTTGCCGGCCGAGTCCACCTTGCGCGCAGCATCCGCCGCCTCGAGATTGAGGATCAGCGGACCTGTCTCGGTCATGCCGTAGTTCTGTCTGAGTACTACACCTTTGCGCCGCCAGGTATCGAGGAGCGGGACGGGAACGGGCGCCGCGCCGACGAAGGCACCCACGACGTTGGAGAGGTCAGCCGCGGCGAAATCCGCGTGCGCCGCCATGGCCTGGTAATGCGCCGGCACGCCGTGCAGATGCGTCACGCCAAGCATCGGATCGGCCAGCTGCCGCAGCGCCTCGCCGGCATCGAAGCGCCGTGTCACCGCGACAGTGCCGCCGGCATAGAAGGTGGGATTTGCGTAGATGTTGAGGCCAGCCGCGTGAAATAATGGCAGGACGCAGAGCAGCACGGTCTGCGGCGACAGCACGGCCACGCCAATGCAGTTCATTGCGTTCCAGAAGTTCATGCCGTGGGTCGCGATGGATCCCTTGGCCACGCCTGTCGTGCCTGAGGTGTAGAGTATCGTGCAGACGGCGTCATGCGTGAGCCGGTGTGGCGCTGCGAGCGGCTGCGCCGCGGCGATGGCGCGCTCGTAGGGGCTCTTCTCTGGACCGCGCAGCAGGCGATGCACGATGCCGTGACGGCGCGTCAGCTCATCGGCGACATCGGCAAACTCGGGGTCGTAGATGAGCACAGCGGGGGTGCAATCGCCGATGATGGCGTCCAGTTCCGGAAGCGCCAGCCGCCAGTTGAGCGGGACAAAAATGGCGCCGAGACGGAAGCAGGCGAATTGTAGCTCAAACGTGTCTGTCGAATTGTGCGCCAGCAGCGCTACGCGCACGCCGGGCGAGACGGCGCAGGCCTCCTGCAGGTGCCGCGCCAGGGTCGCGATTCGCCGATCAAACATGCGGTAGGTGAGGCGGCGGCCGTTTTCCAGATTTACCGCCGCGAGCGCCTCCGGCCGACGGGCGGCATGATGGGCGATCCAGTCATGGTGGCATGTGGACATTCTGGTCTATGTTGCACATGGGCTTAGGTTCGACAACGTGTCTGCATTTAGCACTTCTGCGACGTAGAGACAGTCGTGAAGAAGCACCTTCAAATCGAAAGCAGACGTCCGTACGCGGCCGCCCGGTAACGGTTTATGAGTTCACGCCTCAATCCGCCATCGTCTCCAGGCTGGCGAACCCCTGCGGCGCATCGCCCTCGTCGAACGGCGTCGTCACCTCGACGAAGGTGTCGGGATAGAAGCCGTTGAACCGTGTCCTCAGCGACAGCGAATAGGCGCCGATATGGCCGATCTCGATCCAGTCGCCGGTATCGACCGTTTCCGGCAGCCAGAACGGCCGCGACAGGATGTCGACGGAATCGCAGGTTGCGCCGCACACCTTGAACGGCACGATGGTCTTCTCCTCGCCGTTGCGCGAGCGGATCGCCGGGTCTGGAATGAAGCGCGCCGGCAGCGTGATCTTGCCGGTCCATGAATCCGACAGCGACGCCCAGATGCCGTCATTGATGTAGAGCCGCTTGCCCTTGCGCAGCAACACGCGCACGATCAGCGACAAGCAGCGCGCCACGATCACCCTGCCCGGCTCCGCCACCAGCGGCATCTGGTCGAACTGGTATTCCTTCAGATCGCCCGACAGCCGCGACATGATCTGGCCGAGCGACGGCATCTCGATCTGCTTGCGGTTGGGATCATGGCCGTATTCGGCGGGAAAACCGCCACCAACGTCGAGCCCGGCAATGTCGAAGCTGACGCGGTTGCGCACCCAGTCGGCCGAGGCCAGCGCCCGCTCATAGGTGTCGGGATCTTCGATCTGGCTGCCGACATGGAAGCACAAGCCGACCTTGTAGCCCGTCCGGTTCAGCCGTTCGGCCAGTTCGACCGCATTGGCCGGTCCGGCGCCGAATTTCTTCGACAGTTCGTAGGCGGCCGATCCTTTGGTCTGGATGCGCACGAACACGGTGATCGCACCCGGATCGATATCGAGCGCCCGCACCACGCGGGTCAGCTTGGTGATCTCGTCCTCATGGTCAAGCGAGATGACGCGTATGCCATATTTCTCCAGCGCCAGCTTGATGTCCGACTGGGCCTTGACCGGATGCATGTAGAGCATCTCGGCGTCCGGCGCGACCGCGCGCACGGCGGCGAATTCGCCGGGCGAGGCCACGTCGAAAGCGCCGACGCCGGCCTCAACCAGCGCCTTCAGGACGATCTGCTCGCCGTTGGTCTTGACCGCATAGGCGGTCCTGCCGGGAAACATCCCCATGAACTGCCTGGCGTCTGCCTTCAGCACCTGCGGGCGAAAGCAATAGATCGGATCGTCCGGGCGAAGCGCCAGCGCCGCTTCGCGCGCATTTTCGAATCGCTGCATGGACGAATCCCTTGACCTAGACTGCGCACAATTAATCCAACCTATGCGTGAATGAAAACAATTCTGTGTCTCGCACCCTTGACGCTGCGGCGCTACGGCAGATGAGGGAATGCTAGCCCACCGATCTGGTTTCGGGTGGCCCTTGCCATCGAACAGGCTATGGCCTGAACAGACACCTGATTGGCTTGGCATTCAGAGCCATCTGGGAGGAAATCCATGGCGATCACAACGACGACGGCAATGCGCGGACCCATGGCCCTGAAAGACTGGGCACAGCTTCTGCTGCTCGGTGCGATCTGGGGTGGCTCGTTCTTCTTTGCCCGCATTGCGGTTGCCGAGATTCCGCCGCTGGTGCTGGTGCTGTTTCGCGTCGCCATCGCCGCGCTGGCGCTGCAGCTCTATCTCGGCCTGCGCGGTCCGTCCTTCCGCCTCGCCTTGCCGCATGCCGGCCTGTTCTTCCTGCTGGCGCTCGTCAACAACGTCATTCCGTTCTCGCTGATCTTCGCCGGCCAGACCGAGCTTGGCGCGGGTGTCGCCTCGGTCCTCAATTCGACGACGCCGTTCTGGACATTGATCCTCGCCAACGCGCTGACATCAGACGAAAAACTCTCCTGGAACAAGCTTGCCGGGATCGCGCTCGGCATCGTCGGCACGGCGGTGATGATCGGTCCCGGCCTGCTTGCCGGGCTGGGCGGGCCGGTCTGGGCGAAATTCGCGCTGGTCGGCGCCTCGCTGTCCTATGCGCTGGCCCTGATGATCGCCCGCCGCTTCAAGGGCGTGCCGTCACCGGTCATCGCCACTGGACAATTGACCGCCTCGACCATCATCATGATCCCGATCGTGCTGCTTGGCCACGGCACTGCCAATCTGTTTTCGGCCTCGCCGCCGGTCTGGGCCGCGGTGTTGGCGCTGGCCCTTTTGTCCACCGCCTTCGCCTACATCCTCTATTTCAACCTTGTCGCCTCGGCCGGCGCCACCAACGCCTCGCTGGTCACGCTCATCGTGCCGGCCAGTGCGATCCTGCTCGGCTTTCTGTTCCTGGGCGAACGGCTCGAATTGTTCGAACTCGGCGGCATGGCGCTGATCGCGCTCGGCCTCGTCACCATCGACGGTCGCCTGTTCGGCCGACGCTGATGCATGTCGCCCAAAGCACACCTCGGGCTTGAACCGAGGGTGCGTAACGGCTTTTGAATAACGACATGCATCTGAACAACAACCCCAGGCGCGTCGCTTCCCAGGTGCGACACGCTTGAGAGCTTCGCATCCAATCAGACGCGCAAACGACGCTCCAACGCGTCCGAATCTTCGCATCGACCCGAAATCGATTCCGACTTTCGGCGACGGTAGCGCTGCCATATCCATCCTTGCCCCAGCTTCGTCACATTTTTTGCACAGGGCCGAAGCGGGATTTTGCCGAAGAGTTTCAATGCCTAACGGCAAATAGCCTGTCGTAAATTCCACAATATCGTCGCATTGCAGCATAGTTTCCGCTTGCCTGTGGCAAAAATGCCCCTAGACTCTGGCCATAGCTCTTTAAGAGGAGGCTATGACATGGGACTCACGAGGCCAATCAACGCATTGATGATTTGTGCTGCGTTTGCATTCATCGGGGCGCTGACTATGGGCTTTCTTCCATAGACCCGCCAAAGCGACGGAAGATCAGCACTGAATAGTCCAAGTCATTGAAAAGGCCGGGTTTTTACCCGGCCTTTTTTGCATCCCCAGATTTGACAGGACTTACGCCGCGGCGGAACCCGCCGCTTCAGCCTCATGCGAGCGGATGCCGATCATATGGCAGACGGCGAAGACCAGATCGGCCCGGTTCATGGTGTAGAAATGAAAATCGCCGACGCCGCGCTCGACAAGGTCCAGCACCTGCTCGGCCGCCACCGCGGACGCCACCAGTGCATGCGTCTGCGGGTCCGTCTGCAGCCCGTCGAAGCGCTCGGCCATCCACGCCGGCACCAGCGCACCGCAACGCGCCGAGAAATTGGCGACCTGGGTAAAATTGTGGACCGGCAATATGCCCGGCACGATCGGTATGTAGATGCCCGCCCGCCGCGCCCGCTCGACATAGCGCTCGTAGAGGTCATTGTCGAAGAAGAACTGGGTGATCGCCCGCGTCGCGCCATTGTCGACCTTGCGCTTCAGCATATCGATATCGGTGGCGAAATCCGGGCTCTCCGGATGTTTTTCCGGATAGGCGGAGACCGAGACGTCGAAATCGCCGACACCTTTCAGCGCCCCAACCAGTTCGGCGCCATTGGCATAGCCGTCCGGATGCGGACGATAGGCGGCGCCCACGCCCTCGGCCGGATCGCCGCGCAGGGCGACGAAGCGGGTGACACCCATGTCGGCGAATTCCTGAATGACTTCATCGACCTCGTGACGCGCCGCATCGACGCACGTCATGTGCGCCGCCGGCGTCAGCGCCGTTTCGTTGAGGATGCGCTTGACCGTGCGCGCCGTGCGCTCGCGGGTCGAGCCGCCGGCTCCATAGGTGACGGAGACGAATTTCGGCTTGAGCGGCTGCAGCCGGGTAACTGTGTCCCACAGCCTTGCTTCCATCTCGTCGCTCTTCGGTGGGAAGAACTCGAACGAAACCCTGATCTTGTCGCCAATGTCAGGGCGGCGGGAAAAGCGGAACTGGTTCATCAGGCGGTTTCCCCTATCGGATAGGCACTGGCCGGTTGTGCGTGGTTGGAAGGATCGGCGATCAGCATGCGCTGGTCACGGCCGAGCCACAGTTTTACGGTGAGCCTGGGCTCATTGCCGGCGCGCGGCTCGAATTCCTGGCTCTCCTCGAGGTCAAGCCCGGCCTCGGAAAACCATTCGGTGATCTGCCGGTCGGAAAAGCCGAGCCGCACATGCGCGTGGACGTCGCGCAGGAATTCCAGCGAATGCGGAGCGAAATCCACGATCACCAGCCGGCCTGCCGGACGCAGCAGCCTTGCTGCCTCGCGGATGGCGCGGGCAGGATCGTCGAGATAGTGCAGCACCTGGTGGATGGTGACGAGGTCGAAGGCGTCGCGCTCGACCGGCGGCGCAAAAATGTCGCCCTGGCGCACCTGCGCATTCGAAATGCCGGCCTTGTCGAGATTGGCGCGCGCCACCGTCAGCATCTCGCGCGACATGTCGATGCCGATGCCGCGCCGGTAGAGCGGCGAAAAGATCTCGAGCAGCCGCCCGGTGCCGGTGCCAAGGTCGAGCATCGACTGGAACGGCCGCTTGCCGACGAGCTTGAGCAGCGCTGCCTCCACGGCGCGGTCCGGCACATGCAGCGAGCGGATGTGGTCCCAGCTTGCGGCATTTACGGAGAAATATTCGGCGGCGCGATCCTGCCGCTTGCGCTTGACCGCCGCCAACCGCTCGAGGTCACGCTCGACCTGCGGATCGGCGCCCCGGATGCCGGCGACCAGCCTGAGCACGAAGTCCCGCGCCGCATCCGAATCCGACAGCCGGAAGAAGGCCCATGAGCCCTCCTGATAGCGGCCGATCAGTCCCGCCTCCAGCAAAAGCTTCAGGTGTCGCGAGACACGCGGCTGCGACTGGCCGAGGATTTCGGTGAGATCGGAAACGGTGAGGTCGCCGCGCGACAGCAACGCCAGGATGCGCAACCGGCTGGATTCGGCCGCCGCCTTCAATGTATCTACCATGGTGTCGAGCGCGACATGCATGCGAGCATTCTCTTTGAAAAGATATAAACATATGTTTATGTCGATTTTGATAGGCTTGCAAGCGCTATGTCGCTCCCGGACAAGAAAATGACGCATGCGTGGCGGTTCGCGCACTGCCGGAAGCAGGATCGGGGCGAAAACCATGTTCGAAAAGCGCAGCGGCGAAAAGCTTCTGGAAACTGATCCAGCCGATATGCCGCCGGACGGCCATGTCGTCTTCATCGGCCGCATCGCCTCGCCCTGGACCACGCGGGAAACTTGCCCCAAGAATATGAAAGCCGCGCGGGAAACGGGACAGCCGGCGGTTCTCACGATCGACCAGCCTTATCGCGAGGGCCTGCTCGGGCTTGAACGCGCCAGCCACGTCATCGTCCTGTCCTGGCTGCACCACGCGCCGCGGACCCTGATTGTTAAGAAACCCCGTCATGCGCCTGAACCGAAGGGCGTTTTTTCGCTGCGCTCCCCGGCCCGGCCGAACCCGGTCGGGTTGCATATCGCCAGGCTCGTCGCCCTCGACAGGGACACGGGCCGTATCGATCTCGATGCCATCGACGTGCTCGACGGCACGCCGGTGATCGACATCAAGCCTTATTTCGCCTCGACCGATGCCTTTGCCGACGCGACCATTGCCGGACGGGACGAGCCCGGACAGGTCATGCCAGGACGGGAGGGGCAATGAGCGCGCCGACCGGCCGCCGCCGCGCCATCGCCAAGGCGCTGACAGCGCTTTTGCCGCTGGCGCCCTATGCCGACATGGAGAAGATCCGCGCCGACGCCGGCGCAGTGCATATGAAGAGCTTGCCGCCGAGCATTGCCGTATGGCTGGCGACAATAGCCCACATCCGTCATGTGCACACCGACTACGAAAAACTGCTGGCCGAAGGCTATGACCGCGACTCGGCGCGCTTCTTCGTCATGGAACAGACAAACATCGTGCTGACCCGCTGGCGCGCCACACGTCTGCTCGAGGATGACGGTGAGGAATAACCAGATACCCCGATGGCGGGTCCGGAACCTTCGCCTGTGTCTTGTGCCAACCGCCGCAGCGCTCTATCGCGTCTCGACGAAGACGACCTGACGGAGGACGTGATGAGCAACTTGATCGATCCGCACGCCAAACCACTGCCCTCGCTCTCCGCCCGTCACATAGACCCGCACTCCTACCCCGATGGTGTTGCCTTCCTCGACGGGCAGTATCTGTCGATGTCGCAAGCCAAGATCTCGGTGTTGGATTGGGGCTTCCTGCATTCCGACGCCACCTACGACACGGTGCATGTCTGGGACGGTCGTTTCTTCCGCCTCGATCTACATCTCGATCGCTTCTTCGGCGGGCTGGAAAAGCTGCACATGACGATCCCATTCGACCGCGATGGCGTGGCCGAAATCCTCCACAACTGTGTGGCGCTGTCGGGTCATCGCGCCGCTTATGTCGAGATGCTGTGCACGCGCGGCGCCTCGCCAACCTTCAGCCGCGACCCGCGCGACGCGGTCAACCGCTTCATGGCGTTCGCCGTTCCCTTCGGCTCGGTCGCCAATGCCGAGCAATTGCAGCGCGGCCTGCATGTGGCGATCAGCGACAAGGTGCGCATCCCACCAGCCTCGGTCGACCCGACAATCAAGAACTACCAGTGGCTCGACCTGGTGCGAGGCCTCTACGACGCCTATGACCGCGGCGCCGAGACCGCGCTGCTCCTCGATTTCAACGGCAATGTCGCGGAAGGCCCCGGCTTCAACGTCTTTTGCGTGGATGACGGCAAACTGTCGACGCCGGCTGTCGGCGTGCTGCCAGGCATCACCCGCCGCACTGTCTTCGATCTCTGCGCGGAGGCAGGGCTTGCGGTCGCAGCGGCCGATGTCAGCGTCGCTGCGCTGCGTCAGTCCGATGAGGTCTTCATCGCCTCGACCGCCGGCGGCATCATGCCGGTGACGATGATCGACGGTGTTCCGGTCGCGGACCGCAAGGTCGGCGCGATTACCAGGCGCCTCATGGCGATCTATTGGCAAAAGCACGAAGACCCGGCCTGGTGCAGCCCGGTGCGCCATCCCTGACCATCCCTGGCCTCAGGTCCGATAAATCCACTGCTCGGGCACACGCACCGAAATCTCCTCGCCGGTGGTGATGCGGCCTGGTTTTTCCACCCAGGCGACAAGGCCGCGCAACCGTTTTGCCGCCTTCGGGAACAACAGCGCGCCGGCTTCGTGGTCGGCCATTCCGGCATTTTCGGCGACCGATCGCCCAGCGATGCGGCATGGTCCGTTCTGCGCGTCGACCTTGACGGTGACGCCTCCTTTGAAGAACAGCTGCGTGCCGGACGGCAGCATCGAGAGATGCGGGAGACCTTCAATCAACAGATTGGCACCGATCCACTGCGGCTTGATCTCGGCGATGGCCATCCGCCGGGCGACGGTCGCCAGCTCGTCCGCGGCCACGATCGACAGCTGCCGCTCGTTGCGCATCTCGGTGCCGCGTGGATACCAGGGCTCGCGCCCGCCGGAGCGCCGCGTCGCGCCGGCGTGGAAATCGCCATCGATGCCGTCGAAGCCAAGCCGCAATTCATCCACCGCGCGTGTCTCGAAATGATCTGATGGCGCGACGAAAAGCGCGGCCACCCGCGCGGCAAGTTTCCGCGCCGGGATGATTTCGACAGGGTTTACCGTCTCGGGGAAGAGGTCCAGCATAGGCTTCGCTCCGTGCGTGATGCAAAGCAATTAGCCGCAGCGAGCTCATCAGGTCCAGTCGAAAGCACTGATGCTCCAATCAAGCAGACTGATGCGATTGCACCGGCGCCCACCAATGGAGTGCCGTTCGCGCCAATCAGAGCATGCGCAACAACGCCCCGCCGATGGAATAGCCGGCGCCGAAGGCGCAGAGCAGGCCATAGTCGCCGGCGTTCATGTCGGCGTGGTTTTCCGACAAGGCGACGACCGCACCGGCGCCGGCGGTGTTGCCGAGGCGCTCCAGCACCATCGGCGCGCGATCATGGCCGACCTCGTGGCCGAACGACAGCTTCAGGATCATGGCATTCATCCGGGCATTGGCCTGATGCAGCCAGAAGCGCCGGATCGCTTGCGGCGTCAGCCCATGCTCGGCCAGGAACTCGACGATGAACTTGTGCCCGGCGACGGTGACTTCCTTGAACACCTTGTTGCCGACCTGCTTGATCAGGTTGCCTTCCAGGTTGATCATATACGGATCGTCCTGGGCGGTGCGCGTGTAATAGCCGAGATTGGTGCGGATGTTGTTGGACATCTGCGTCCAGGTCCGGGTGTCGAGCACCTCGAAACGTCCCGGCCGCTTGTCGCCCTGGGCAAGCCCCTCGACGACCATCGAGACCGAGGCATCGCCGAAGATGAAATGCGTCTGCCGGTCGCGGAAATTGAGATGGCCGGTGATGATCTCGGGCGTCGTCACCAGCACGCGCCTGTGTGCGCCCGCCCGCACCAGATTGACCGCAATATGCAACGCCGCTGCCGCCGACGAGCAGCCAAGGCCCATGTCGAAACCGGCGCCCGTCGTGCCCATCGCCTGCTGCATCTCGATGGCGATCGCCGGATACGGCCGCTGGTGATGCGAGGCCGAGCAGATCACCAGGTCGATATCAGATGGCTCCAGGCCGGCATGGTCGAGCGCTTTCCTGGCCGATGCGATGCCGAACTCGGCTTCCAGCGACAGCGCATCGTCCGGCCGCGCCGGAATGCGCGGCGCCATGCGGGTCGGGTCGAGAATGCCTTCCCGCTCGATCACATGGCGCGTCTGCACGCCCGAAGCATGGACGATGAAGGCGCTGTCCGATTTCTGCAGCAGCGTCTCGCCCGAAGCCTGGCGGCGGACATTTTCCATCTCGACCCAGGCATTGAAGCTGTCGACCAATTCCTCATTGGTGATCGAAGGCTTGGGGATTTCAACGCCGATGCCGCTGATGATGACGCGATGCATTTTCAGTTCGTCCCCATGCGCAGGCGCTACGGCTTGATGTGGGCGCCGCGAGAGTTCGGCGCAATATTATTCGCATCAAGCTAGTTTATGCCGGCTTAAATCAAGGGCCTGAGGCAAAAGACCATAACCTTTGCCGGAGGCAAAAGACCACAACCTTGCGTGGCTGAAATGCGCATTGTGGCGAAACCGAATTAAGCCCAGCCCAGCCACTGCCTCTCGTGTGGCAAACACGTGCTAAGCAGCGCGCCGCGCGAGGATGAACAGGCGGGGAAAGCGCAGCAGCACCTTGCCGTTCGCCGTCTTCGGATAGGCTTCGGTTATCCCCGCGGTGTAGCGCGTGAGAAAAAACCGTCGCTCGTCCTCGTCGAGCGGATCGAGGAACGGCTTCAGCCCCGTCGACTTCAGCCACTCGACGATTGCCCCGGCATCGGCCAGCGGATGATTGTAGGCGGTGTGCCAGATGTCGAGCCGGTCGGAGAACGGCGACAAAAGATCGTAATAGAACGCCACCGGCGGCAGCGGCCCGCGCGCAACACCCCTAAGCTTTTCGGCAAACGGCATTTCGGCCGCCGTCTCGCGCATCAGCCGGTGCGAGGGCTCGCCCATATTGTCGGGCATCTGCACAGCAAGCGCGCCGCCGGGCGCCAAAAATCCCATCAGCCGCTGGAAGATCGCCGGATGCCCCGGCAGCCACTGGAATACCGCATTGGCGAAAATCACGTCGACCGGTTTTTGGGGCCGCCACGCCGCCGCATCCGCCAGTTCGAAGGTCACTTCCGGCAGACGCGCCCTGGCCTTCTCGATCATGTCAGGCGAGGTGTCCAAACCGCTGACCTGCGCGCTCGGCCAGCGCTCGACCAGCAATTCGGTCGAGTTGCCCGGCCCGCAGCCGATATCGACCACCCGGCGCGGCGCCGCCACCGGCACCTGCGCGACGAGATCGCGCGCCGGCCGCGTGCGCTCGTCCTCGAATTTGAGATATTGGGCGGCGGACCAGTCGGGTTTTGCTTTTGCGGCAGTGCTGTTCATCGATAGACCTCGCGCCGGTAGCCGACCTCCACAACCAGCACCACAAGCCGGCTATCCTCGAATTGGGCAATGATTCTGTAGTCGCCGACGCGAAAACGCCAGGCCTCTTGCTTGGTCGCGGTCAGGCGCTTGGCAAGTGCCCTTGGATTGGGGTGCTCCGAAACTCTTTGATGCAGGAATTCGAGGATGCGCCGCTGGTCTTTCGTTGAAAGCCGTTCGATGTCTTTTTCGGCTTGCCGCGTGAACTCGACGCGCCAATTCATTCAGCGGCAGGTTTCTTACGCCGTTCCGCTGCTTCGCGAAGCTCAAGCTTCCGGATCACCTCTTCCAACGGAATGCGCGCACCGTCGTCATCCCTAAAGCGTTCCTCCGCAATTCTGGCGTCCTGCCAATCCTCGATTGTCTCGAGGATCGCTTCAACTGCAACCTGATCGATCGTACGGCCGCTGGCCCTCGCCATATCGGCCAGCAGCTTCTCGGCTTTTTGCGGCAATTTGACCGTGATCATGGCAACTCCATTCGATCAATTTAGGTCAAACGACGATCGTCTGCAACGGATCGAGGCTACCTTGTCAGCCGCTTATACGTCATGCGGTGCGGGTTGACGGCGTCGGGGCCGAGACGGCGGATCTTGTCCTGCTCGTAATCCTCGAAATTGCCCTCGAACCATTCGACATGGCTGTCGCCCTCGAAGGCAAGGATGTGCGTCGCCAGCCGGTCAAGGAACATGCGGTCGTGCGAGATGATGACGGCGCAGCCGGCGAAGTTTTCCAGCGCGTCTTCGAGCGCCGCCAGCGTTTCGGTATCGAGATCGTTGGTCGGTTCGTCGAGCAGCAGCACATTGCCGCCGGTCTTCAGCATCTTGGCGAGATGGACGCGGTTGCGCTGGCCGCCGGATAGATTGCCGACCTTCTGCTGCTGATCGCCGCCGCGGAAATTGAACGAGGCGCAATAGGCGCGGGTGTTGGCCTCGAACTTGCCGAGCTTGACCACTTCGGCGCCGCCCGAGATTTCTTCCCAGACGGTCTTGGTCGGGTCGAGTGCATCGCGGCTCTGGTCGACGTAGCCGAGCTTGACCGTCTCGCCGACGCGGATCGTGCCGGCATCCGGCTTTTCCTGGCCAGTGATCATGCGGAACAGCGTCGTCTTGCCGGCGCCATTCGGGCCGATGACGCCGACGATGCCGCCGGGCGGCAGCTTGAATTCGAGATCGTCGATCAGCAGCGTGTCGCCAAAACCCTTCGACAGGCCGTCGACCTCGATCACCACATTGCCGAGCCGCTCGCCATGCGGAATGACGATCTGGGTGTCGCTCGGACGCCGCTTGTCGGCCGCATCCAGCAGATCCTGGAACGCCTGGATGCGCGCTTTCGACTTGGTCTGCCGGGCCTTGGGGCTGGACTGGATCCACTCGCGCTCGCGGCCGATCGCCCGCTGGCGCGCGTCGTCCTCGCGGCCCTCCTGCTTGAGCCGCTTGGCCTTGGCTTCGAGATATTTGGTGTAGTTGCCCTCATAGGGAATACCGCGGCCGCGGTCGAGCTCGAGGATCCAGCCGGTGACATTGTCGAGGAAGTAGCGATCGTGGGTGATGATCATCACCGCGCCGGGATAGGCGCGCAGATGCTTTTCCAGCCACGCCGTCGTCTCGGCGTCGAGATGGTTGGTCGGCTCGTCGAGCAGCAGGAGGTCGGGCTGGCGCAGCAGCAGTTGGCACAGTGCCACGCGGCGGCGCTCGCCGCCCGACAGCTTGGTGACGTCGGCTTCCTTGGGCGGGCAGCCCAGCGCTTCCATCGCCATCTCGACCTGCTGTTCGAGATCCCACAGGTTGAGCCGGTCCATCTCGTCCTGGAGCTTGGCCGACTCGTCGGCCGTCTCGTCGGAATAGTTCATCATCAATTCGTTGTAGCGTTCGATGATCGCGGTCTTCGCGGCGACGCCTTCCATGACGTTCTCGAACACGGTCTTGCTCGCATCGAGCGCCGGCTCCTGCGCCAGGTAACCGACGGTGGCGCCTTCGGCCAGCCACGCCTCGCCGCTCCACTCCTTGTCGATGCCGGCCATGATCTTGAGGATGGTCGACTTGCCGGCGCCGTTCGGCCCGAGGATGCCGATCTTGGCGTCCGGGTAGAAAGAGAGATGGATGTTCTCGAGCACCTTCTTGGTGCCATAGGCCTTGTTGAGGCCGGCCATGTGATAGATGAACTGGCGTGCCACGCGCGCTTTCCCTGAAAAGTCGACTGGAATGTCGGATTGAATGGAAGTTGCGCGCTATGTAGGCGATGCCGCGCCGAACGGCAAACTGTTTTGGCATTTCGGATTTGTCTTCGGGCCGAGACGGCGCGACCGCGCCGTCGGCGAACCCGGCGGCTATGTGGCCGACAGCCTCACCGCGCGAACTAAGGTGTGGTGAGATTCGGGCCCGGCCGCGCCGAGAATGGTGGATTGCGAGAACCGGAGCGAAGCGTACTTTCGGGTACGCTGAGCACCGGAAGCGCAGGGACCGCGCCGGCATCCCCTGAATATCAACATACCTGGGTCGGCGCGCGGCATCGGCGCATAGGCTCCCGCCGGCTCGGCGTGTTACTGGAACTCCACCGGATCGACGATGCCTTTCGGACAGCCGGCATTATTCGTCGGCACTGATGCCAGCAACAGTTCACTGAGCGAAAAGTTCGGGCCGATCGGGCCGGTCAGGCCGAGCGTCAGCTCGTCGATCAGCCGCCGACCGCTCGAAGGATCTTTCACGCAGGAGACGCGAACCCGCTCGCCGGCGCCGGGACCAAAGGCACTGTCGAAGGCGGCACGGATCTGGTCGGAGGTTAGATCCCGGCCAATTTTTTGCGTGAAAAGATCACGCACGGATGACGCATTCACCGCGCGCGTCAGGTTCAGCGCATCGGAAAAATACGCCTGCTGGCTCTTACCGTAACAGGTGCCATGCTTGATCCACTCATGTCTGTCGAGAGCCGATGCGGTGCCTGGCATCACCCGATCGAGCTCCAACCGCGTGTTCGGCTCAAGCTCGACCGGCGGCAGATCCTGCCAGTGCGCCGGATTGTCGTTCGCCTTGTCGGCCGCTGCCACCTGGCAATAGAAATTTCCGTTCGGCTGCGGCCACAGCCCATGCAAGGTGAAATGCGTCGCCTCAAAACCGGCCGCGGTCTGCGCCTTGCATTCGGTCTTGCCGGGCTTGGTTTCGCAAAAAGCCGGCTGCCAACTCAGAGCGAGGACATATTCGGGCTTTCCCGAAGCCGGCGCAGCAGACGTCTCCCGGTCGGCCGGCACGGGTGCTGCCGGTTCGGTGGACGCGCTGCCACCTGAAACATGGCCGCAATCGACCTTCACCCAGCGGCGCTCCGGATCGGCCCCCGGCACGCGGATCAGATAGTGCGTGGGGGCATCCTTGTTGCCAGCCAGCAGCTCGTAGCTCTGTCCCGCATCGGTCGAGACATCACCGGGATTCTTGCCGCTCTTGATGGCCTGCGTCGCCGGGCAGGTGGCGTCGGCGACGAAAGAGCCGCTCATCTTGACCTCGGCCCGCGCACCACCCGTAAGCACGGCGGCAAGCGCCAATCCGAAAACAAGGCCTGTCAGCGTACGCATGGGTACTCCCCGGTTGCAAAGTGCTGCGGCAACAGACCGCCGCCCTCTCGTGGTAGCAAATTCTCGATGTCAGAATTGCGATGCTCCGCGTTGCGGCGCAAGAACAGCGCTGCGAAACACCGCCAACGGATTGACGCAAAACCGGCGTCGGCGCACACAAATGTTCGCAGGCGCAAATACGCGTTGGAGACGAAGCGACAATGTCATTCAGCCAAAAGCGCGTGCTGCGATCGCCGACCGGCGCCGAGCTCAACCTTTATGTGAAACGCGCCGAGGGCCGCCCGCGCGCAGTCGTCCAGATCAATCACGGACTGGCCGAACACGCGGCGCGTTATGTCCGCTTCGCTACATTTCTGGGCGAGTGCGGCTTCCATGTCTATGCCCATGACCATCGCGGCCATGGCGCAACCAAGGCGCCAGAGGCTCCGCTCGGCACATTCGCCAAAGTGGATGGCGGCGCCAAGGTCATCGCCGATGTCGCCGCCGTGCATGACCTGATCGCCGGCGACCATCCAGGCCTGCCCGTCATCGTCTTCGGCCATTCCATGGGCGGCCTCGTCGCGCTGAATTATATGCTTCATCATTCGAACCGGCTGCACGCCGCCGCCATCTGGAACGCCAATTTTTCCGCCGGACTGGCCAGTCGTGCCGCGCAAATCATCCTGGCCTGGGAAAAATTCCGGCTCGGCTCCGACATGCCGTCGCGCATGCTGCCGAGACTGACCTTCCAGGCCTGGGGCAAGGCCGTCCCCGATCACCGGACGCCGTTCGACTGGCTGTCGCGCGACGCGGCCGAAGTCGACAAATACATCGCCGATCCGCTGTGCGGCTGGGATGCCTCGGTGTCGATGTGGCGCGATCTGTTCGGCTTTGTCTTCGACGGCGCCGACGACACCAAATTTTCCGGCATCCGCAAGACCCTGCCGATCTGCCTGGTCGGCGGCGAAAAGGATCCCGCCACCGACGGCGGCAAGGCGGTCAGCCATCTCGCTGGGCGCCTGCACAGGATGGGCTTTTCGAATCTCGTTTCAAAGGTTTACGCCGAGACCCGCCACGAAAGCCTGAACGAGGTGAATCGAAATATCATCATGGACGATTTCGCCGCATGGGCCGACAGCGTGCTGAAACAAGCGTGATCGAGATTGGCACGGTCGACATTGGCATAATCGGGTTTGGGGCATAATCGGGTTTGGCCCATTGCAAGAGCCGTGACAGCAGCACGCGGGATTGATAGTGCATGTTGCCCAAACGGCCTCGGTCTAGAGCCTAGGGTGCGCAGCGGTTTGGGATAACGACATGCATAACAAAGAGGACTAGAGCCTGCGTTTCCGATCAACACGGTAATCCATGACTGAGCCTCCGCTGAAAGGCGTCCGCGTAATCGAGCTCGCCCGCATCCTGGCCGGACCGTGGGCCGGGCAACTGCTTGCCGATCTCGGCGCCGACGTGATCAAGGTCGAGAGCCCGGATGGCGGCGACGACACCCGCAAATGGGGTCCGCCGTTCGTCATGAGCCATGACGGCGAAAACCTCTCGGCCGCCTACTACCATTCCTGCAATCGCGGCAAGCGCTCCATCGCCATCGATTTCTCGACGCCCGAAGGCGCCAAGACCGTGCGCCGGCTGGCCGCGACATCGGACGTGCTGATCGAGAACTTCAAGCTCGGCGGGCTGAAGAAACACGGCCTCGACTATAAGAGCCTCAGGGAAATAAACCCGCGGCTGGTCTATTGCTCGATCACCGGCTTCGGCCAGGACGGGCCCTATGCGCCGCGTGCCGGCTATGACTTCATCATCCAGGGCATGGCCGGCATGATGTCGATCACCGGCGAGGCTGGCCGCGAGCCGCAAAAAGCCGGTGTCGCCATATCCGACATTTTCACCGGCCTCTATTCGGTAATCGCCATTCAGGCCGCACTTCGCCACGCCGAGAAGACCGGCGAAGGCCAGCATATCGACATGGCACTCTACGACAGCCAGATCTCGGCGCTCGGCAACCAGAACCTCAACTATCTGGTCTCGGGAAAATCGCCGGTGCAGATGGGCAATGCGCATATGAACATCGCGCCCTACGAAGTGGTGCCGGTGAGGGACGGCCATATCATCCTGGCCATCGGCAATGACGGCCAGTTCGCCAAATTCTGCGCAGCCGTCGGCTTGGGCGACCTGACATCCGACCCTGATTTCGCCACCAACCCCGCCCGGGTCGCCAACCGGGCGAAGCTGCGCGAGCATATAATCGAGGCGCTGAAAACCTTCGATCGCGATCCGCTGCTGGCCAAACTGGAGGCGGCTGGCGTGCCTGCCAGCCCGATCAACACGATCGGCGAGATGTTCGCCGACCCGCAGACCATCGCGCGCGGCATGCGGCTCGACCTCGACGACGGCCACGGCAATCTGTTGCCCTCGGTGCGCGCGCCGATGGTCATGTCGGCCACGCCGCTGGTCTATGAGCGGTCCTCGCCGCGCCTCGGCGAACACACCGAAGAAATCCTTGCCGAACTGGAGAGGTCAGGAAAATGAAGACCGGCGGACAATTGATCGTCGATGCGCTCGAAGCCAACGGAACGGAGCGTATCTATTGCGTGCCCGGCGAATCCTACCTTGCGGTGCTCGACGCGCTGCACGATTCGCCGATCCGCACCATCGTCTGCCGCCAGGAAGGCGGTGCCGCGATGATGGCCGATTGCCATGGCCGCCTGACCGGCAAGCCTGGCATCTGCTTCGTCACCCGCGGCCCCGGCGCCACCAACGCCTCGGCCGGCATCCACATCGCCATGCAGGATTCGGTGCCCGTCATCCTGTTCATCGGCCAAGTCGCCAGCCACGCCAAGCAGCGCGAGGCGTTCCAGGAGGTCGACTACGCCAGGTTCTTCGGCGACATCGCCAAATGGGTGGTCGAGATCGACGACGCCGCGCGCATTCCCGAATTCGTCACCCGCGCCTTCGCGGTGGCGACCTCCGGCCGTCCCGGCCCGGTCGTCATCTCGCTGCCTGAAGACATGCTGACCAGCCTGGCGGAAGCGCCGGAAGCCCTGCCCCACACGCCGGTCGAAACGCGGCCGGGCGAGGCCGAGCTTGATGCGCTGGAAAAGCTTCTCAACAAGGCAAAGCGCCCCTTCGTCATCCTCGGCGGCACGCGCTGGGATGCGGAGGCCGTGGCGCGGATGCGGACGATCGCCGAAGCCTGGGCGCTGCCGGTCGGCTGCTCCTTTCGCCGCCAGATGCTGTTCGATCATCTCCACCCGAACTATGCCGGCGATGTCGGCATCGGCATCAACCCGAAGCTGGCGACCGCCATCAAGCAGGCCGACCTCGTGCTGCTGATCGGCGGCCGCATGGGCGAGATGCCGTCCTCCGACTATACGCTGCTCAAGAGCCCCTACCCCGACCAGACGCTGGTCCATGTCCACGCCGACGCCGGCGAGCTCGGCCGCGTCTACCGGCCGACGCTGGCGATCAACGCGTCGCCGTCCGCCTTCGTCGAAGCCTTTGCCGGGCGCAAGCCGGCCGCCACGCCTGCATGGGCGGATGAAACAGCGAAGCTGCACGCCGCCTATCTCGACTGGTCGACACCGCCCGAAAGCGGTCCCGGCGCCGTCCAGATGGGGCCGATCATGGACTATCTCGAAAAAATGCTGCCCGACGACGCCATCCTCACCAACGGCGCCGGCAATTACGCCACCTGGGTGCACCGTTTCCACCGTTCCCGCCGCTTTGCCACGCAGGCGGCACCGACCGCCGGCTCGATGGGCTACGGCACGCCAGCGGCGGTCGCTGCCAAGGAATTGTTCCCCGAGCGCGACGTGATCGCCTTCGCCGGCGACGGCTGCTTCCTGATGAACGGCCAAGAGTTCGCCACCGCCGTGCAGTACGATCTGCCGATCATCGTCGTTGTCGTCAACAATGGCATCTATGGCACCATCCGCATGCACCAGGAGCGCGAGTATCCGGGCCGCGTCGTCGCCACCGACCTGAAGAATCCCGACTTCGCGGCGCTCGCCCGCGCCTATGGCGGCCATGGCGAAACGGTCGAGAAGACGGCCGACTTCGCGCCGGCCTTCGAACGCGCGCGCTCCAGCGGCAAGCCGTCGATCGTCGAAATCAAGCTCGACCCCGAGGCGATCACGCCGACCCGGACGATGACCCAGATACGGGACAGGTCGTAAGCGCCAGAGGCATAGCTAGTCAGGCCGAGTTCCTTCGCGCCCCCCTCTGCCCTGCCGGGCATCTCCCCCACTTGGGGGGAGATCGGCGGCTTCATTGCCCTGCCTTTCCTCTTACGTTGAAAATTGGCGAAAGCAATTGTGACATCCGATCTCCCCCCAAGTGGGGGAGATGTCCGGCAGGACAGAGGGGGGCGCTGTCCCGCAGACTTTGACAGCTTAACGCAGCGCCCTCTCCGGCGACGTTCCGCTACATCGTTGCCGCCTTCTCGATCTGCCCGCGGATCTCGCCGTCCTTGTGGGCCGCCGTATGGATGTTGATGTAGTATTTGCCGGCCATCAGGTCGGCAGCCTGCGCGTCGGTCAGGACCGCCGCCCCCTTGAACGGGCTTTTCGGAGCGCCCTTGAACGGGACGACGACGCCGGCATTTTCACCCTTTGCTGCCGGACCGTGAATATGTCCGGCCGTCGCCGGTCCACTGAGACCTGAATATGTCACGTTCCAGGTCAGCTGTTTCGTGTCGGTGTCGAAGCCGAGAGTGGCCTCGCCTTTGCCCTCAGTGGTGACGGGTGGATTCTGCTGAGCGCCATCGAGCGTCGCCTTCATCTTCATCTTATCGGCCAAGGCCGGTGACGCGCACAGGATGGAAGCCGAAACAGCCAGCGCCGAAAGCACCGGCGAGAAAGATTGCATGCGCATGGAAATCTCCGTTGTGGCGATGACATCCGCTGAGGATGCACCGCAACAACGGTTGTGGCGAGCGGATGTTTCCACCAGTAACGGCTATTTTACATCCCTAGCAAAAAGGGCGGTCGCCCGCCCCTTTTCGAATTGCAGCCCCGAGGCCCCGTTGATCGCCTACTTGATCGCCTACTTGATGGCCGTTACTTGATGGCTTTGTCGGTGATGGCGGTCGTGTAGGCGCCGGTCGGCTCCTTGGTGATGATCTTCTGGTCGAGCAGCGCCTTGGCGGTGCGCGCGTAGGTCGCCGGGTCGAGCTTGCCGTCGGCATTGTCGATCAGCTTGGCGACTTCGCCCATCATGCGCTTCTGGTGGTTCTCGTCCTGGCCGCCATTGTCCATGACGATTTCGGCCGCCTCGTCGGAATTGTCGACGGCGTATTTCCAAGCCTTCATCGAGGCGCGCACGAAACGCACCATCTTGTCCTCGAAGGCCGGATCCTTGAGCTTGTCCTCCAAGGCATAGAGCCCGTCCTCAAGCAGGTCGTTGCCCATGGCCGAGTAGTTGAACACGATCAGCTCTTCCGGCTTGTAGCCGGCATCGATGAGCTGCCAGTATTCGTTGTAGGTCATGACCGAAATGCAATCCGCCTGCTTCTGGATCAGCGGCTGCACGTCGAAACTCTGCTTCAGCACGGTGACGCCGTCCGGGCCGCCGTCGGTCTTCAGGCCGAGCTTGTTCATCCAGGCGTAGAACGGATACTCGTTGCCGAAGAACCAGACGCCGAGCGTATGGCCTTTGAAGTCGGCTTCGGTCTTGACCGGGCCGTCCTTCGGGCAGACCAGCTGCATGCCGGCCTTCTTGAACGGTTGGGCGATATTGACCAGCGGCACGCCCTTTTCGCGTGCGGCCAGCGCGCCGCCCATCCAGTCGACGATGACGTCGGCGCCGCCACCGGCGATCACCTGCTCGGGCGCGATATCGGGGCCGCCCGGCTTGATCTCGACGTCGAGACCTTCGGCCTCATAGAAGCCCTTGTCCTTGGCGACGTAGTAGCCGGCAAACTGGGCCTGCGTGACCCATTTCAGCTGCAGCGTCACCTTGTCTGCGGCCATCGCCTGAAACGCGGCAAGCGACATCGCGCCGGCCAGCATCGAAACAACAAGTCTTTTCATGCTTTTACCCTCTGGAGTTAAGTGTTCACCCTTTTAGGATCAGGACCTTCAATTGCGCCCTGATGCCAAACCCGCCCCTATCCACCACGGACGGAGGGATGCCAAAACGTGACGGCTCTCTCGAAAAGAGCGACCACGCCATAAAAGACCGAACCCGCAAGTGCTGCAACTGCGATTTCGGCCCAGACCATGTCGATGTTCATCCGTCCGACCTCGGTCGAAATCCGGAATCCCATGCCGACCACCGGCGTGCCGAAGAACTCCGCGACGATGGCGCCGATCAGAGCCAGCGTCGAATTGATCTTCAGCGCGTTGAAGATGAAGGGTGCCGCCGCCGGCAGCCGCAGCTTGAACAGCGTCTGCCAGTAGCTCGACGCATAGGTGCGCATCAGGTCGCGTTCCATATGGCCGGAGGCGGCAAGCCCGGCGACCGTGTTCACCAGCATCGGGAAAAAGGTCATGATGATGACGACGGCGGCCTTCGACTGCCAGTCGAAGCCGAACCACATGACCATGATCGGCGCCACGCCGATGATCGGCAGCGCAGACACCATATTGCCAATCGGCAGCAAGCCGCGGCGCAGGAACGGCACGCGGTCGGCCGCGATGGCGGCGATGAAGCCGGCGCCGCTACCGACGATGTAGCCGAAGATCACCGCCTTGAAGATGGTCTGCCGCACGTCGGCGGCCAGCACCGGCAGCGAATTGGCGATGCGCACGCCGATGGCGCTTGGCGGCGGCAGCAGGATGAAAGGGATGCCGGCGCCGCGCGTCACCGCCTCCCAGATGATCAGGATCCAGGCGCCGAAGATCGCCGGGATGATCAGCCGTAAAGCGGTCGCCGCCCAGCGCGAGGCCGGGCGAAGCGCGGACAGCACCGTCACGCAGCGCCAGGCCAGAAGCCATGCCGCAGCAAGCAGCAGATAGAACGATGCGCGAGCGGTGCCTTCATTGCCATTTATGCCGGCGAGCAGCAGCCACGCCGCGCCATGCGCGCCGAGGAAGAGCAACACCAGCCCAATTGCCGGCGGGAAATTATCGGCCTCGATTGCCAGGAGCAGCAGGAAAAAAATCAAAGCCGCGGTACCGACACCATAGCCCGGCGCCGCATCGACAAGCGGCCAAAGAAGCAGCGCCACAGCAAGAAGGACAAGCGCGGCATACCCTTGCCACGAGCGCGGCGTGATCGACGAAAGGCTCAGGAGATCGCTCATGCCGGCCTCCCGCCCATGGCACGGTCGACCAGGCGCCCGGCAATGCCGACCACCATCACCAGCAAGGCCGCCACCACCGAGCCGGCCACCAGCGCCGACCAGATATCGATGGTCTGGCTGTAATAGGCGCCGGCAAGCAGCTTGGCGCCGATGCCGGCGACGGCACCGGTCGGCAACTCACCGACGATGGCGCCGACCAGGCTGGCGGCCACCGCCACCTTCATCGAGGTGAACAGGAACGGCACCGATGCCGGCACGCGCAATTTCCAGAAGGTCTGCGAGGGGCTGGCATTGTAAGTGTGCATCAGGTCGAGATGGGTGAGTTCGGGCGAGCGCAGGCCCTTGACCATGCCGACCGCCACCGGGAAGAACGACAGATAGGTCGAGATCAGCGCCTTCGGGATCAGGCCGGTGACGCCGATCGCCGCCAGCACGACGATGATCATCGGCGCCACTGCCAGGATCGGAATGGTCTGCGAGGCGATGATCCACGGCATCAGGCTGCGGTCGAGCGTCGCCACATGCACGATGCCGACCGCAATCAGGATGCCGAGCGCCGTGCCGAAAGCGAAGCCGAGCAGAGTCGAGGACAGCGTCACCCAGGCATTGTAGACAAGGCTGCGATTGCTGGTGACCTTGCGCAGAAACGTGTTCTCGAAGAAATTAACCGCCACCTGATGCGGTGCCGGCAATGTCGGCTTCGGCTGCGCCATCGTCTTGCCGATGAACTCCACAACATCAGGCGTCTCGCCGGCACGGCGGTCGAGATCGCGCTGGAACGGCGCGTTGAGGATGACGGCGAAAACGTACCAGGCGACCACCACGCCTGCGAGGATCGAGATCACCGGGATGAGCTTGTCGCGAAAACTATCCACCTAGCGGTCCTCGCCAGACTGGCACACGCTCTGCGTAACGCGCTTTCGTCATCCTAGGGCGGAGCCGCCGCGAAGCGGCGGGCGTAGACCCTAGGATCCATTCCGTGACTTCGGCCGAATGGCGCAAGCGGTCCAGACTATCCGCCAGCCAAGCCACGGCAGTCGACGTTCCCTCAAGACGGGGAGCGATGTTCCGCACCGTTGCGGAGCGCGAAGTTAACGGCATGGATCCTAGGGTCTGCGCCGCGTCGCTTCGCTCCTTGCTTCGCCCTAGGATGACGAAGGCGTGGTTGGCCGCGCTCTCAATGAACGCCGCTTCGCGGCTGCTCCGCCCTAGGATGACAAAGGCACGGGTGACCGCCCCCTCACCCGACCTCCGCTTCGCTCCGGCCACCCTCTCCCCGTCGGGGAGAGGAGGGAGCCCATCCTGCTCAATCCTCATAGCTGTGCCCTGCCCTGAGGCCGTCGCGCACGCGTGCCGCTATCGCCAAAAACTCCGGCGTCTCGCGGATGTCGAGCGGCCGCTTTTTCGGCAATGTCGATTCGATGACGTCGCTGACGCGGCCCGGGCGCGGCGACATGACGATGATCCGCGTCGATAGGTAGACCGCCTCGGGAATGGAATGGGTGACGAAACAGATGGTCTTGTTGGTCCGCTCCCATAGCTCCAGAAGCTGTTCGTTGAGATGGTCGCGAACGATCTCGTCCAGCGCGCCGAACGGCTCGTCCATCAACAGAAGATCGGCATCGAAGGCCAGCGCCCGCGCGATCGAGGCACGCTGCTGCATGCCGCCGGAAAGCTGCCACGGGTATTTCTGCTCGAAGCCGGACAGGTTGACGAGATCGAGCGTGCGCTTGATACGCGCCGCCTGCTCTGTCTTCGAGAGGCCCATGATCTCCAGCGGCAGCGCCACATTGCGCTCGATGGTTCGCCACGGATAAAGTGCGGCCGCCTGGAAGACATAGCCATAGGCGCGGCTTTGGCGCGCCTGCTCGGGCGTTATGCCGTTGACCGAGATGCTTCCCGATGTCGGCTTTTCCAGATCGGCGATCACCCGCAGCAAGGTCGTCTTGCCGCAGCCGGACGGCCCGATGAAGGAGACGAATTCGCCCTTGCCGATGGTCAGGTCGACATTCGACAGCGCCTGCACCGGACCGTCACTGGTCTGGAAGGTCAGGCCGAGCTTGCTTGCCGAAACGACGGCTGGCGACTGTCCGGTCATCGGCGGCAGCCTGGCTTTTCGCGTCGCCGCCGCGCCGGCCGGGCCTCCGTTGCTTTTGCCAAAATGCTGCTTTCCACTTACCTTGTCTCACTCGATCGACGCCCGGAGTTTTCCCGATGCCGCCCAAACCCACCTGCCATCTTATCCGCCCCGAAAGCTCTTATGAAGGCAAGCAGGGACTGAGTTATTTCACCGGCATCGCCGCCGAGACGGTCGGCTCTACCGGCATCTGCATGCACCTGCTCACCATGCCGCCCGGTGCCCGCGCCAAGGCGCATATGCACGAGAGCCATGAGACGGCGATCTATGTGCTCTCCGGCGAGGTCCACACCTGGTACGGCGACAGGCTCGAGCAGCAGACCGTGGCCAAGGCCGGCGACCTCTTCTACATTCCCGCCGGTGTCCCGCATCTGCCGGCCAATCTGAGCGACAGTCCGGCCTCGGCGGTCATCGCCCGCACCGATCCCAACGAACAGGAGAGCGTCGTGCTGCTGCCGGAACTTGATGGGCTGGTCGCCTGAGGCCGGCTTCAGGGCAATCGCTTCAGGTTCGCGCTGCCCCTCAGGGGCGGCGCCGACTTCGACAAACCCGCGCAAGCTCACACCCCGGTCGCCGGAATACCTGACCGTTCCACCTTGCGCGGCGCGGAAATTTCCTTCCAGGTCGACAGCGCCCGGTTGACCGCGGCATTCGGCTCACGGCCGACGAACTCGCCATGGCCGGGCTTCGCCTTGACCTCGTTCTCCTGGATCGACAGTTCGCCGCGCGAGAAGACGAAACGCGGCAGGCCGATCACCTCAAAACCTTCGAAGACGTTGTAATCGATCACCGACTGCTGCTTCTTGGAAGTGATCGTCTTCTTGCGCTTCGGGTCCCAGACGAGGATGTCGGCGTCGGCGCCTTCGACGATGGCGCCCTTCTTCGGATACATGTTGAGGATTTTGGCGATGTTCGTCGAGGTCACCGCGACGAATTCGTTCATCGTCAGCCGTCCGGTGTTGACCCCGGTGGTCCACAGCACCGGCAAGCGGTCCTCGAGCCCGCCGGTGCCGTTCGGGATCTTGGTGAAATCGCCGACGCCGTTGCGCTTCTGGCTGGTGGTGAAGGCGCAATGGTCGGTCGCCACCACTTGCAGCGATCCGGCCTGCAGGCCGGCCCACAGTGAATCCTGGTGCAATTTGTTACGGAACGGCGGGCTCATCACCCGGCGCGCCGCATGGTCCCAGTCCTTGTTGAAATATTCGCTCTCGTCGAGCGTCAGATGCTGGATCAGCGGCTCGCCGAACACCCGCATGCCTTTTTGGCGCGCCCGGCGAATGGCTTCATGGGCCTGCTCGCAGGAGACATGCACGACATAGAGCGGCACGCCGGCCATGTCGGCGATCATGATGGCGCGGTTGGTCGCCTCGCCTTCCACTTCAGGCGGCCGCGAATAAGCGTGCCCCTCGGGGCCGTTATTGCCGGCGGCCAGCAGCTTCTGCGACAGGGCGGCAACCACGTCGCCATTCTCGGCATGCACCAGCGGCAGCGCGCCAAGGTCGGCGCAGCGCTGGAACGACGAATACATCTCGTCGTCGTCGACCATCAGCGCGCCCTTGTAGGCCATGAAATGCTTGAACGAAGTGATGCCCTTGTCGACGACGGTGGCCATCTCGTCGAACACCTGCTTGCCCCACCAGGTGATCGCCATGTGGAAGGAATAGTCGCAGGACGCCTTCGAGGTCTTGTTGTCCCACATCTGCAGGGCCTCGAGCAGCGACTGCTGCGGCGCCGGCAGACAGAAATCGACGACCATCGTAGTGCCGCCGGCAAGCGCGGCGCGGGTGCCGCTTTCAAAATCGTCGGCCGAATAGGTGCCCATGAACGGCATTTCGAGATGGGTGTGCGGATCGATGCCGCCCGGCATCACGTAGCAGCCGGTGGCGTCGAACTCGTGGTCGCCATGCAGGTCCGGCCCGATGGCGATGATCTTGCCGTGCTTGAACAGCACGTCGGCCTTCCATGTACGGTCGGCGGTGACGATGGTACCGTTCTTGATGACTTTGGACATTTTCTTGTTCCCTCTCTTCGCGCTTCTTGGGGAGCGGCGTTCGGAATCTTGGTTTCTAGCTCATCCCACGATCTCCGCTGTCTCCACCACCGCGTGGAACAGCACGTCGGCGCCGGCCGCCGCCCATTCCTTGGTGATTTCCTCGGCCTCGTTGTGGCTGAGCCCATCGACGCAGGGGCACATCACCATTGCCGTCGGCGCGACGCGGTTGATCCAGCAGGCGTCGTGGCCGGCGCCGGAGACGATGTTGCGGTGCGTGTAACCCAGGCGCTCGGCCGCATCCCGCACAGCCTTGACGCAGCCCGGATCGAAGGTCACCGGATCGAAATGGCCGACCTGCTCGATCGCGTATTGTATGTCGAGCGCATCGCAGATCGTGTCGATGCCTTCGCGGATGCGCCCGTCCAGGGCGTCGAGCACCTCCTTTTCCGGCGAGCGGATGTCGATGGTGAACATGGTGCGGCCGGCGATGATGTTGCGCGAATTCGGATAGACCTCCATATGACCGACCGCGCCGACGGCGTCGGGCTGGTAGTCCATGGCGATCTCGTGCACCAGCTCGATCACCCGCGCCATGCCGAGCCCGGCATTGCGGCGCTTCGGCATCGGCGTCGAGCCGGTATGCGCCTCCTTGCCGGTCAGCGTCACCTGCAGCCATTTCAGCCCCTGGCCATGGGTGACGACGCCGATGTCGATGCCCTCGTCCTCGAGGATCGGGCCTTGCTCGATATGCAGCTCGAAGAAGGCGTGGATCTTGCGCTCACCGACTTTCTCGCTGCCTTTCCAGCCGATGCGTTCGAGCTCCTCGCCGAATTTCTTGCCGTCCTTGTCGACATGCTCGTAGACGTCGGCCTGGTCGAGGACGCCGGCGAACACGCCGGATGCCATCATCGCCGGCGCAAAGCGCGCGCCTTCCTCGTTCGTCCAGTTGGTGACGACGATCGGATGTTTTGTCTTGATGTCGAGCTCGTTCAGCGAGCGCACGATCTCCAAGCCGCCGAGCACGCCGAGCACGCCGTCATATTTGCCGCCGGTCGGCTGGGTGTCGAGATGACTGCCGACATAGACCGGCGGCAGATCGGGCTCGGTGCCCTCGCGGCGGGCAAACATCGTGCCCATCTCGTCGAGGCCCATTTCAAGTCCCGCCGCCTCGCACCAGCGCTTGAACAGCTGCCGCCCCTCGCCGTCCGCGTCGGTCAACGTCTGGCGATTGTTGCCGCCGGCAATGCCGGGGCCGATCTTCGCCATCTCCATTATCGAATCCCACAAACGGTCTGAATTGATTCGCAGATTCTCGCCGGGAGCGGCCATTTTTCTAGAACCTCATCGATTGCGCGGCGTCCCCCAGGGAAAGCTGCGCCGCGTTTCTCAATCCACCGCCCTCAGCACTTCACGCACATGGTCGATCAATTCGTTGATCTGGCCCTTGGTGATGATCAGCGGCGGCGACAGCGCGATGATGTCGCCGGTGGTGCGGATCAGCGCGCCGCGCTCGAACGCTTTCACAAAAGCCGAGAAGGCACGCTTGGTCGGACTGCCGGGGATCGGCGCCAGCTCGATCGCGCCGATCAGGCCGATGTTTCTGATGTCGATCACGTTCGGCTCGCCCTTCAGAGAATGCAGCGCGTCTTCCCAATACGGCGCCAGTTCCTGGCCGCGGGTCAGCAGGCCCTCTTCCTTATAGGTGTCGAGCGTGCCGAGTGCTGCCGCACAGGCGATCGGATTGCCCGAATAGGTGTAGCCGTGGAAGAACTCGATCATATTCTCGGGGCCGGTCATGAAGGCGTCGTGGATTTCCTTCTTGACGAACACCGCGCCCATCGGGATGACGCCGTTGGAGACGCCCTTGGCGGTGGTCATGATATCGGGGGTGACGCCGAAATAGTCGGCGGCAAACGGCGTGCCGAGACGGCCGAAACCGGTGATGACCTCGTCGAAAATTAAAAGTATGCCGTGCTTGGTGCAGATCTCGCGCAGCCTCTCGAGATAGCCCTTCGGCGGCAGGATGACGCCGGTGGAGCCGGCCACCGGCTCAACGATGACCGCCGCGATGGTCGAGGCGTCATGCAGCGCGACGATGCGCTCCAACTCGTTGGCCAATTCCGCGCCATGCTCGGGCACGCCCTTGGTGAACGAATTCTTCTCGGGCAGGTGCGTGTGCGGCATGTGGTCGACGCCGCCGAGCAGCGTACCGAACATCTTGCGGTTGGTGACGATGCCGCCGACCGAGATGCCGCCGAAATTGACACCGTGATAGCCGCGCTCGCGGCCGATCAGGCGGGTGCGCGAGCCCTCGCCTTTGGCGCGGTGATAGGCGATCGCCATCTTCAGCGCGGTCTCGACCGATTCCGATCCGGAATTGGTGAAGAACACGTGGTCCATGCCCTCCGGCGCCAGGTCGACCAAACGGTTGGCCAGTTCGAAGACGATCGGGTGACCCATCTGGAACGCCGGCGCATAGTCGAGTTCGGCGGCCTGGCTCTGGATCGCCTCGGTGATCTTCGGCCGGCAGTGGCCGGCATTGACGCACCACAGGCCGGCAGTGCCGTCTAAAACCTTGCGCCCGTCGCTCGTCGTGTAATGCATGTCCTTGGCGGACACCATCATGCGCGGCGCCTGCTTGAACTGGCGGTTTGCCGTGAACGGCATCCAGAATGCGCTGAGATCGTTCGGCGTGACTTTCAGCCGGTTGGACATGACCAAGACTTCCCCTTGTAACCTGTTTCGGTGCGGCTAACGCTTGGTCTTCCCGACACTTGGTCTCTGCTGCGTTTTCGTGCTACGCAAATTTTTGACCGGTTGGACAAACGTTAGCACCGCCCTGTCGGCGGTCAAGGGATTACTAGCGGAAATGCGGCAGCTGAGGCGCGCTCCACAGGCCGGAGAAAAACTGGTCCAGAGAATTGGTCCAGACGACCCTCCAACCCAAGGTATGCCGCGGTGACGGCCGACATGGAAATTCCCGCTCCTCGCCGCACCCGCATCCAGCAGGAAAAACGCGAGCTCATCCTGGAGGCGGCGCTCGAGGTGTTCTCGACCAACGGCTTTCGCGGCTCGACCATCGACCAGATTGCCGAAGCCGCGGGCATGTCGAAGCCGAACCTGCTCTACTATTTCCGCCGCAAGGAGGATATCCACGAGACGCTGATGCAGCGGCTTCTGGATACTTGGCTGGCGCCGCTGCGCGAACTCGACGACATCGGCGACCCGCTGACCGAATTGCGCAGCTATATCAGGCGCAAGCTCGAAATGGCGCGCGATTTCCCTAGGGAAAGCCGGCTGTTCGCCAACGAGATCCTGCAGGGCGCGCCGCGCATCATGCCGATGCTGGAAGGTGAGCTGAAGACGCTGGTCGACGAGAAGGCCGCCGTCATCAAGGGCTGGATGCGCGCCGGCAAGATCGCGCCCACCGACCCCTGGCACCTGATCTTCTCGATCTGGGCGACGACGCAGCACTATGCCGATTTCGACGTTCAGGTCCGCGCCGTGCTCGGCCCCGACCGCGGCGGCGACGGCCGCTTCGAGGATGCGGCAAGGTTTCTCGAGCAGTTGTTCATCGACGGGCTGAAGCCGAAGACCTGACGCTACGCCAATATGGTTTGACAGATTGAGTCCGTTTGCCAGAGGCTACGGCGGCTGCCTACGCGAGGCGGCCACCGAGCCGTCAAAGCGGCTGCGCCGCCAGCGCCAGGAAACCTCCAGTCAGCGCCACGTTGCCGACAAAGCCGTTGATGCGCGACGCGCGCTCGGACCCCTGATGGTCCCAAAAATTGTGGAACATCGGCGTGGCCACGATCAGGAACAGCACCAGGCACAGAGCCGCGGCAGCGGTCCAGACACCTGATATCACCAGGGCTCCGGAAACGATTTGCAGGACGATCCCCAGCCACAGCATCAGCCGCGCCTGGGGCACGCCTCGCGTCGTCATCAGCTGGGTCAGGAAGCCTGCATTCTGGATGTTGCGCAGGCCGGCAAAGACAAAGGCGCCGCCAAGCAGCAGGCGTGCGGCAACCAGAATCTCATTCTCAAAATTCAACAACATGGTCTTGATCCTGAAGCAAAAAGAGACGCGCGGCGTTAAGGCCGCGCATCCAGTTTCGTCCGCTCAGGCGGCCTTGGCCGCCGCTACCGGATGAATGGCGTGGAAGGGAACGCAGAGCCGGTTCCAGGTGTTGATCATGCCGATCGCGACGGACAGCTTGACCAATTCCTCTTCCGAGAAGTGTTCAAGCGTGCGAGCGTAAAGATCGTCCGGCACGCCGCTGTCCGCGATCTTCGTCACCACGTCGGTCCAGGCCAAGGCAGCGCGTTCGCGCTCGGAAAACAGCGGCGATTCCTTCCATGCGGAGACGAGATAGAGCCGCTGCTCGGTCTCGCCATCGCGGCGCGCCTCGCGGCTGTGCATGTCGACGCAGTACGAACAGCCGTTGATCTGCGACGCCCGCAGCTTGACCAGATGCAGCAGGCCTTCCTCGAGCCCGCACTCGTCGACCGCCTTGTTGAGCGCCGACACCGCCTTCATGATTTCCGGCGCCGCGCCGAAGAATTGCAGCCTCTGTTTCATTCTCTTATCCTTTATCCTTCACACTTGCTTGGTTGAACTCGATTTCTGCGGTCGTCGATGGCGCTCGACAAAGGCGCAGTTGGCGGCGACTGAACGGGGATCGGCGTCGCTCATATAGTCCGCAACGATGTCGGACAGCCGGGCCTCGGCGAGTGCGGCACGGTAGGCGCGCTCGGCCCTCAGCATCGCGACGCTGATGCCGCAGGGTTTGACATAGGCCGAGGCATCGAGCCTGGCCGGCCCGCGCTGACGGATTTCGCCGCAGCGGAAGGCCGGTTCGCGTCCTTCCACGGCGAGCACGATGTCGAGCAGCGTTATGCGCTCGGCCGGCCGCGCCAGCCGGTAACCGCCCGATGGCCCGGGCACCGATTCCAGGATGCCCGACGCCGTCAGCGCGTTGAGATGCTTGAGCAGATAGCTTGGCGACAGGCCGAACGCTTCCGCCATGGCCGCACCCGGCATGGTCGCCACGCCTTCCACGCCGGCAAGCATGGCAGCGCAGTGGATGGCCGCTTCAACGCCCTCGCCCAGCTTCATTTTTCTGAGTCACAATTCATGGATATCATTTATCATGGATAATTCTTATCCGCAATTAAAAAATGTCCCACTTTGGCGGGTGCGCCGCCCTTTATTGCCCCGCAGGCGCTACTTTGCAGGACTTGGGTTCATCGCCCCCACGAAGTGGGGAGAGGAACCCCTAGTTCGCCGGGACGGAGAGGGGGACGACCTATTC
>NZ_CAKXZT010000168.1:80462-85137 GCF_935825525.1 Mesorhizobium escarrei | reverse complement strand
ACTTTGCAGGACTTGGGTTACCTCTCCCCACTTCGTGGGGCGAGGAACCCCTAGTTCTGGGAAGTTGCACCCCGTCCGCCCTATTCCGCCGCCACCTTGGCCATCGGATTGTTCGGATGCGTGGTCCAATTGGCGTAGACCGGCGACACCGGTCTGCCGGTGCGCTGGTCGATCACGCCGGCCGCCAGCGGCTCCATGGTGATGCAGTTCTCGACCGGACAAACATTGACGCAGAGGTTGCAGCCGACGCATTCGGCCTCGATCACCTCGAAATGCCTAACGCCATCGACGATTGCGGTGATCGCCTGGTGCGAAGTGTCCTCGCAGGCGATGTGGCAGCGGCCGCATTTGATGCAGGCCTCCTGGTCGATATGCGCTTTGGCGACGTAATTGAGGTTGAGATATTGCCAGTCGGTGACATTGGGCGTGGCGCGGCCGACGATGTCGTCGAGCGAGGCATGGCCCTTCTCGTCCATCCAGTTTTCCAGGCCGGCGATCATCTCCTGGACGATCTTGAAGCCATAGGTCATCGCCGCCGTGCACACCTGCACATTGCCGGCGCCGAGTGCCATGAATTCGGCAGCGTCGCGCCAGGTGGTGATGCCGCCGATGCCGGAGATCGGCAGGCCATGCGTTTCCGGATCGCGGGCGATCTCGGCGACCATGTTCATGGCGATCGGCTTCACCGCCGGGCCGCAATAGCCGCCATGCGAACCCTTGCCGTCGATCGTCGGCTCCGGTGCGAAACTATCGAGATTGACGCCGGTGATCGAATTGATGGTGTTGATCAGCGACACCGCGTCGGTGCCGCCGGCGAGGGCCGCACGCGCCGGCTTGCGTATGTCGGTGATGTTCGGCGTCAGCTTGGTGATGACAGGCATGCGGGTGTTGGCCTTGCACCAGCGCACCACCATTTCGATGTATTCCGGCACCTGGCCGACGGCGGCACCCATGCCGCGTTCCGACATGCCGTGCGGACAGCCGAAATTGAGCTCGATGCCGTCGGCCCCGGTCTCCTCGACAACCGGCAGGATCGCCTTCCAGGCATGCTCCTCGCAAGGCACCATCAGCGAAACGACAATGGCGCGGTCGGGCCAGTCCATCTTGACCTGCTTGATCTCGCGCAGATTGACCTGCAGGTCACGGTCGGTGATCAGCTCGATGTTGTTCAAGCCGAGCAGGCGGCGGTCGGCGCCCCAGATCGCGCCATAGCGCGGGCCGTTGACATTGACCACCGGCGGCCCCTCTTCGCCGAGCGTCTTCCAGACAACGCCGCCCCAGCCCGCCCTAAAGGCACGGATGACGTTGTAGGCCTTGTCGGTCGGCGGCGCCGAGGCCAGCCAGAACGGATTCGGCGATTTGATGCCGACGAAATTGTTTCTGATATCTGCCATGCTCATGCCCTCCCGTTCGAGGTCAGTGCCCGGTGGATCGATTCGGCCGCGTCGCGGCCTTGCGCGACGGCCGAAACTGTGAGGTCGTCACCGCCATAGATGCAATCGCCGCCGGCCCAGACGTTCGGCAACGAGGTGCGGCCTTCGGCATCGACCTTGATGCGGCCGGCTTCCAGGGCCAGCAAGACGCCGCTGCCGTTGAGCGCAGCCGGGACAAAGCTCTGGCCGATCGCCTTGAACACCTGGTCGGCGGTGAGCGTCAGCCGCTCGCCGGTACCGACGAGCTTGTCGCCTTCCATCGCCGTATATTCGAGTTCGATGCCCGAGACCTTGCCGCCTTCGGCAATGACCCGCTTCGGCTGCAGCCAGTGACGGATGATGACGCCGTTGGCGGCGGCCAGGTCCTGCTCGAATTCGGAAGCGTTCATGTGCTCCTGGCCGCGCCGATAGCAGATCGTCACTTCTTCGGCGCCGAGCAGTTTTGATTGCACCGCCGCGTCGATCGCCGTCATGCCGCCGCCGATGACGACGACGCGCCGGCCGACCGGCAGGCTGGCAAGGTCACTGGCCTGGCGAAGCTCGGCGATGAACTCCACCGCATTGGTGACGCCTTGCGCGTCCTCGCCGTCGGCGCGCAGCGCGTTGACGCCGCCAAGCCCCATGCCGAGAAACACCGCATCGTAATTCCTGGTCAGGTCCGACAGCTGGTAGTCGCGGCCGAGCGCCTTGCCGTTCTGGATGTCGATGCCGCCGATCGACGTGACATAATCGACCTCGGCCTGGGCAAAATTGTCGATGCTCTTGTAGGCGGCGATGCCATATTCATTGAGGCCGCCGGCTTTCGGGCGAGCTTCCAGGATGGTCACCTCATGTCCGTGGCGGGCGAGCCGATGCGCGGCGGCAAGCCCGGCCGGTCCGGCGCCGACCACGGCGATCGTCTTGCCGGTCGCGGCGGCGCGCGGGTAAAACTGCCTGTTCTCAGCCATGGCGACGTCGGTGGCGTAACGCTGCAGGCGGCCGATCTGCACCGGCTTGCCTTCGGCCACTTCACGTACGCAGACCTCTTCGCACAGCGTCTCGGTCGGGCAGACGCGGGCGCACATGCCGCCCAAAATGTTCTGGTCGAAAATCGTCTTGGCCGAGCCGATCGGATTGCCGGTCGAGATCTGGCGAATGAACAGCGGGATGTCGATCGAGGTCGGGCATGCGTTCATGCACGGCGCGTCATAGCAGAAATAGCAGCGATCGGACTCGACCAGAGCCTCGTGATGGTCGAGCGGCGGATGCAGGTCGGAAAAATTGTCGGCATATTGTTCAGGCGAAAGCCGGCCGCCGGCAATGCCCTGCTTGAAATGACCAATCGCCATTCCGCTTCCCCATTCCTTGTTGTTTTGGGAAGGCTAACACGTTTTGTTTTTTTATCAATTGGTCAATTTTCAGCCAAGTTACTGAAAAGGCTGAGTAAAAATATGATATTTATATTCATGTTTTCGAGATGGGCGAGCGATCACGACGCAGACAGGAGGCCCATTCCGGGGGCACGACCATGGATCGACCTGATCTCGTTCGCGACCAGTTCCTGCAGCCGCCATAGATTGCGGTCGCGAATGCCGAATTCTTCCAGATGACTGACGGTATTATAGAGATATTCGGCACCGGATCCGACATGTCCGCACGCTCTGGCCAGCACCCGCGCCACATTTTCCAAGGGCTGATTGAGCGAAGTGCCCCTGCCGGTCACACCGACCCAGAAGCCCAGCGCCCTGAGCGTGCCTTGAGCCGTATGCACGGGAAGCCATCTCACTGAGCCGATACTCTCGTGATCGCTGATCTCGCGCCGCAACAGTCTTTCGATCTGGAGCGGTTTTTCGCCTTCCGGCAAGCGGTAGATCACCCCGTTGCACCGCCCGCCCCGCTCGAGCGCCATCATCAAGCCCGGCTGCTCGGCGCTACCGCGCCAACGGACCATGTCGAGGCAGAAGGACCGATGCCAGCCGAAAGCGGTGGCGCGCTGTCGTTCGACGGACTCGAAGGCCGGTTTCCAGATCAGCGAGCCATAGGCGAACACCCACAAGGGACCCGCGTCTGCTTCGCCCGATAGCCGCGACGCAAGGGCCTGGAAATCCTCATCCGTTAACTGCGTCCAGCTTCCATCGGGACCGGGATCGGCCTCCTCCCGATGGCATAGCGCGACAAGCTCTGAAGTGAGCGACATCCGGCGCATGGATCAACAACCCTCGTTGCGGCAAGCAAAGTCGAAAACCGCAACTTGCGCAAGATTACGAATGAGGGGCGCCTTGCCGCCATCGATTTCTGGCCCAGATGTCGGAATTCCGTCGCGAAAACCGTCCTAGATGGACCACGCATGATCGATGACTGGAAACCCAAGGAGCACGACAATGCCAAACTCTCCGATGTCCTTCTTCTGGTACGAATTGATGACCACCGACCTCGACGCCGCGGAGGCATTCTACACCGACGTGGTCGGCTGGAAGGCGCAGCCCTTCGACGGCGCGCCCGGCATGCCGCGCTATATCGTGATGAATGTCGGCGAGCGCGGCGTCGGCGGGCTGATGACGCAGCCGGACGAAGTGCGCAAGATGGGCATGCCGCCGGCCTGGGTCGGTTACATCCACACCAGGGATGTCGACGCTTCGACGAAATCGCTGAAGGAGGCCGGCGGCGCCGTTCACCGCGAACCCGACGACATTCCGGGCGTCGGCCGCTTTGCCGTCGTCGCCGATCCGCAAGGCGCGGTCTTCAACTTCCTGCAGCCTGACGGTCCCGACCAGCCGCCGGTGCCGGCTACTACTCCCGGCCATATCGGCTGGCATGAACTTTACACGACCGACTGGCGCGCCGCGTTCGATTTCTATGCCGGGCAATTCGGCTGGACCAAGGGCGACGCCCTGGATATGGGACCGATGGGCACCTACCAGCTCTTTGCCGCCGGCGGCGAACCTGTTGGCGGCATGATGAACAAGCCCGAGCAGGTTCCGGTGCCAGTCTGGCAGTTCTATTTCAATGTTCCAGCCATCGACGCGGCGGCCAAGCGCGTCACCGACAATGGCGGCAAGATCCTGATGGGCCCGATGGAGGTCCCCGGAGGCGGCTGGATCGTGATGTGCACCGATCCGCAGGGTGCTCATTTCGCGCTAACGGCGCCGGTCAGGTAAAAGGTTAAGCGTAACCCGAAGGGCGTTTTGTTTGTCGCGGTTGGCGCTCTACGGCGCCCCCCTCTGTCCTGCCGGACATCTCCCCCACTTGGGGGGAGATCCGCC
>NZ_CAKXZT010000168.1:0-80452 GCF_935825525.1 Mesorhizobium escarrei | reverse complement strand
GTGGGGGAGATGTCCGGCAGGACAGAGGGGGCCGCTGTCCCGCCGACCCCGCGCATTTTGGGTGGCCTCCACCTAGCAATGCCTTTACCCCCGCATCCGCTCGAGATTCGCGTCGAACAGCGGCGTCGGCTGCATGCGCGCGCGATAGCGCTTGCCCAACAGCTCGATCTCGAAACCGTCGGCCTCGTCGGCGATCTCCTTCGGCAAATAGCCCATCGCCACGGACGTCTCCGAATGGTGTGCGTAGCCGCCTGACGTGACCCAGCCGCGCACGGCGCCGTCGAACCAGATCGGCTCGTCGCCGATGATTTCGGCGTCTGCCGCATCGACGACAAAGGCGCGCAGTCGCAGCTTGCCGCCTTGCTGGCGCTCGGCGAGTGCCGCCTGCTTGCCGATGAAATCGGTTTCTTTCCCGTAGGCGACGAAACGGTCGAGCCCGGCCTCCAGCGGACCATAGATCGGCCGGTATTCGCGCGCCCATGAACCGTAATTCTTCTCCAGCCGCAGCGCGTTGAGCGCGCGCGCGCCGAACAGGCCGATGCCGAAGTCCTCGCCGGCCGCCATCAGGGTCTGATACACGGCACGCTGATATTCCGGCGCCACCCAAATCTCGTAGCCAAGATCGCCCGTGTAGCTGACGCGGCCGACCAGGCACGGCGCCATGCCGATATCCATCTTGCGAATGGCCATGAACGGAAACGCCGCATTCGACACATCCGCCCGCGTAGCCCTGGCCAACACGTCCCGCGCCTTCGGTCCGGCGATCGACAGACCCGTCAGCTTCGCCCCCAGCGCCTCGATCATGACCGAACCGTCTTGCGGCAGATGCGCCTCGAACCAGCGCATGTGATACTGCTCGGCAATGCCGGAGCTGGCGACAAACCAGTTCCCATTGTCGCGATTGGAATCGCCGAGATTGGCCAGCGAAAAGTCGCCGATCAGCCTGCCGTCCTCCTTCAGCATCGGCGCCAGCGTCATGCGGCCGGGCTTTGGCAGCTTGCAGGCAAGCAGGCGATCGAGCCAGGCCGCCGCGCCCTCGCCCGTCACCCTGTATTTGGCGAATGACGAGATTTCCGACAGGCCGACACTTGTTCGCACCGTCTTCACCTCTTTTGCGACGTGCTCGAAATCGCTCGAGCGTCGCCACGAGAACTCGTCCTTGACGCCATCGGGCGCATACCACAGCGGCACTTCCAGCCCATAGGCCACGCCCCACTGCGCCCCCTTCGCCGACAAGAGATCATAAACCGGCGTTGTCTTGAGCGGCCGCCCGGCAGGCAGCTCCTCATTGGGGAAGCGGATTGAAAAACGCCGCGAATAATTCTCGCGCACCTTGGCGTTGGTGTAGGCCATCGTTGCCCAGTCGCCGTAGCGCGAGACATCCATCGCCCAGATGTCGGCGCCGGGATCGCCCTCGATCATCCAGTTCGACAGCGCCAGGCCAACACCGCCGCCCTGCGAAAAGCCGGCCATGACGCCGCAGGCGACCCAGAAGCCAGGCAGGCCGCGCACCGGCCCGACCAGCGGGTTACCGTCAGGCGCGAAGGTGAAGGGGCCATTGATGATCTGCTTGATGCCGGTGTTCTGGAAGGCCGGGAAATGCCGGAAGCCGACTTCCAATGACGGCGCGATGCGGTCGATGTCGGGCTCCAGCAGTTCGTGGCCGAAATTCCACGGTGTCTGAAACTCGGACCATGGCTTGTTGGCCTTCTCATAGGTACCCATCAGCATGCCGCCGCGCTCCTGGCGCAGATAGAGCTCGCCGTCGAAATCGACCGCGTGGATGATCTCCGTCCCGGTCTTCTGGTTCCAGGCGGCGACCTCCGGCATATCCTCGGTGATCAGGTACATGTGCTCCATGGCCAGCACCGGCAGTTCGAGACCAACCATGCGACCGACCTCGCGCGCCCACAGGCCGCCGGCGTTGACGACATGCTCGGCCACCACCTCGCCCTTGTTGGTGATGACGCGCCACAGCCCGTCGGCGCGGCGCACGATATCCTCGACCTTGGTGAAGCGCTCAACCTCGGCGCCGAGCTTCCTCGCCGCCTTGGCATAGGCGTGGGTGACCCCTGATGGATCGAGATGACCATCCTCCTTGTTGCGCACCGCGCCGACGAACTGCTTCGGGTCGAGCAGCGGCATCAAATCGGCCGCCTCATCAGGCGAGATTTCCTCGAGGTCGATGCCGAGATAGCGGCCCTTGGCGACGACGCCGCGCAGCCAGTCGAGCCGCGCCTCGGTCGCCGCCAGAAGCACGCCGCCGGTCAGATGCACGCCGGTCGCCTGGCCGGACAGCTCCTCGATCTCCTTGTAGAGCGAGATCGTGTATTTCTGCAGCTTGGCGACGTTGGGATCGCCGTTGATCGTATGCATGCCGCCGGCCGCGTGCCAGGTCGAGCCGGAAGTGAGCTCGTCGCGCTCCAGAAGCACAATGTCGGTCCAGCCGTGACGGGCGAGATGGAACAGCACTGAACAGCCGACGACGCCTCCGCCAATGACCACGACCTTCGCATGCGATTTCATCGGTTTTCTCGTTATTTCAGGGAGTTGGAGGGGTGAGATGAATCGGTGCGGGAGGAAACCGGAATGACGTTGCGATCCGTCCAACACCCCTCATCCGTCTTGGCGCTTCGCGCCAATCCACCTTCTCCCACCAAGGGGAGAAGGCCGGGCGCTTTTCCTTCTCCCCTTGTGGGAGAAGGTGGC
This sequence comes from Mesorhizobium escarrei, assembly GCF_935825525.1. Classification (GTDB taxonomy): domain Bacteria; phylum Pseudomonadota; class Alphaproteobacteria; order Rhizobiales; family Rhizobiaceae; genus Mesorhizobium; species Mesorhizobium escarrei. Next base: position 77,743 of record NZ_CAKXZT010000168.1, on the reverse strand, counting down.
CTCGCGAAGCGAGGTCGGATGAGGGGTGTTGGACGGATCACCAGCTTTCACGGCTCGCCCTGCCCGATCGCTTCCTTGCGCCTGGCCACATACGCCTCCAGCGCCTCGCGCACGGCAACATCCATCGTCGGTTCGACATAATCTTCCAGCGCTTTCTTCCACAGCCGCGTCGCCCGCGCCGTAGTGTCTAGCCCGCCGGCCTCCTGCCAGGCCTCGTAGTTCTGCCAATTGGAGAGCATCGGCTGGTAGAAGGCGGTTGCATAGCGCTCCAGCGTGTGCGGCTCGCCGAAGAAATGGCCGCCGGTCGGCACCGCACCCAGCGCCTCGACGGCGAGTTCCGCCTCGTTGACTTCGATCGGGCGCAAGAACTCCATCATGTGCTGGATCATCTCGACGTCGATGATGAACTTTTCGAACGACGCGGTCAGCCCGCCTTCCTGCCAGCCGGCTGCGTGGTAGACGAGATTGCCGTGGCCGAGCACCGCCCCCCACAGCGCCATCAGCGTCTCATAGGCGCCTTGCGCGTCGGCGGCGTTGGAGGCCGAGCCCGGCGTCGTCCGGTAGGGCAGTCCATAGCGCCGTGCCAATTGCCCGGAGGCGATGTTGGCCTTGGTGTTCTCCGGCGTGCCAAAGGCCGGCGCACCGGACTTCATGTCGACATTGGAGGTGAAGGCGCCATACATGACCGGGGCGCCAGGGCGGACAAGCTGCGTCAAGACCACGCCGAACAGTGCCTCGGCGTTCTGTTGCGCGAGCGCGCCGGCAAGCGTCACCGGGCTCATCGCCCCCATCAGCGTGAACGGCGTCACCGCGACCGACTGGCCGAACTCGGCCATCGTCATCAGGCCTTCGGCCATCATCTCGTCGAAACGGCGCGGCGAGTTGACCGAGATGATGGTGGTGACGCCGGGATGGTCGCGCATCTGATCAAGGCTCAAGCCCCGCGAAATCGCCATCATTTCGATGCCGTCCAGCGCCCTGCCGCGGCCGATTGCCGAGACGTGAAAACTTTTGTCGGCCAGCGTCAGATTGGCAAAATATGTATCGAGGTGGCGTGAATTGGCCGGCAGCTCCACCGGTGCGCAGACCTGGTTGCCGAGCATATGGATGCAGTTGAAATGCTGCGCCAGCCGGGTGAGATCGCGGTAGTCGCGCAAATTGCCGGCGCGCCGGCCGCGTTCCATGTCATGCACATTCGGTGGTCCGGCGACCAGCGTAAAATTGATGATGTTGCCGCCGAGATGGACTGTGTGGGCCGGGTTGCGCGGCGTCAGCGTATAGCTGGACCGCGTCGTCTTCAGTGCCTCGTCGACCAGGCCGCGGTCGATGCGAACAGTCATCGACGCATGATCGACCTTGGCCCCGGCCCTTTCGAACAGCGAAAGCGCCCGCGGGCTCATCACCTCGATGCCGAAATTCTCCAGAATGTGCATCGACGCCTGATGGATCGCCTCGATCTGGTCGGCCGAGAGCATCGCCATCGGCGGATAGGGATTTGTCACGCGGCGCAACGGCAGTTGCGGAATGGCGGCCGGTCCCCTGTTGCTGGTTCGCTCGGCGCCGCGCTTGCGTCTCGGTTCGTTCATACGGCGCATCAAAGCGCCGGCACGACGATCGGGCTGTCAGAAATCCGCCACCTGCGGGCGCGATTTTAGCCAAGGCGGCATTTTGGGATTTTCCTGCCGACAAAAGCGACGGAAAACGTCGGAATATCTATCCTCGCTGTGTCGCGGCCAAAGCGGCGATCAGCTGTTAAGGAACGCCGCAAGATTCCCTTTATGTTTTCGGCCTAATCCTCTTGCGATGGGTAGGTCGAATTTTCGTAAAATTTTAGCTGTTGCCGTGCTGCTGGCGCTGTCGGCCTGCGCGACGCCGCCGAGCCATATCAACGATGTCTGCGCCGTCTTCGACCAGAATGACGGCTGGTTCGACAACTGGCAGGCGGCGGCCGAACGCGCTGAACGGAAGCACGGCGTGCCGGTTCCCGTGCTGATGGCGACGGTGCGCAAGGAATCCGGCTTCAAGAGCAACGCCAGGCCGCCGCGCAAGAAACTGCTCGGGTTCATTCCCTGGAAACGCGTCTCCAGCGCCACCGGCTTCTCGCAGGCGCTTGACGGCACCTGGGCGCAATATCAGAGCGAAACCGGCAGCTGGGCGGCGCGCCGCACCAGCTTCGCCGATGCCGTCGATTTCGTCGGCTGGTATCATTCCAATACATCAGACACGCTCGGCGTCGCCCGCAACGACACCTACAATCTCTATCTGGCCTATTATCTCGGCTGGACGGCCTATGGCCGCGGCAACCGCGGCGATGCCGGCGTGCAGCGCTATGCGCGGGCCACCGAGCAGATGGCTCGGGACTACGCCGCGCAGCTACGCCAATGCGCGCGTTGATGGCGCCACGGATCTAATCGTCCGTCAGCTTCGGCCTCTTGCCGTGCGGACGCTGGGGCGGAGCGCCGGCAAAGCCCGGACCGACGCCCTGCGGCGCGTCGTCGGGCACGCCTTCATTGGCGGCGTGCTCCTTGTCGAACTTGATCACCGGCTCCATTTTCGCCAGCACGTCGTCGGCAAGCCAGCACAGGCTCATATGACCGTCGCCGAGATGCTTGACCGGAGGCACCTGCGTCTCGCAAAGGTTGTCCGGCACCAGCTTCTTGTAGCCGCAGCGGGTCTGGAACGGGCAGCCGGTTGGCGGGTTCATCGCCGACGGGATGTCGCCTTCAAGCACGATGTGCTTCTTGATCACGCTGGTGTCGGCGATCGGGATCGCCGACAGCAGCGCCTCGGTGTAGGGATGATAGGGCGGCGAAAAAATCTGGTCGGTCGTGCCCTGCTCGACGATATAGCCGAGATACATGACGACGACGCGGTCGGCGATGTAGCGCACCACCGACAGATCGTGGCTGATGAACAGCATCGTCGTCTTGTTCTTGCGCTGGATGTCCATCAACAGCTCGGTCACTGCCGCCTGCACCGACACGTCGAGCGCCGAAACCGGCTCGTCGGCCACCACCACCTTGGCATCGCCGGCAAAAGCCCGCGCCACGCCGATGCGTTGCTTCTGGCCGCCTGAAAGCTGGCGCGGCTTGCGGGTCTCGAACGCCCGCGGCAGCTTCACCAGGTCGAGTAGTTCCAGCATGCGCTTGCGGCGATCGGCAACGGTGTTGCCGACATTGAACTTTTCCAGCGTGCGGATGATCTGCGACCCGACCGTATGGCTGGGGTTGAGCGTGTCGAACGGATTCTGGAACACCATCTGAATCGACGACACCGTCTCGACGCTGCGGTTTTCGACCCCGATCGACTGGATTTGCTGGTTGCCGAGCGTCACGCTGCCGGAGCTTGCCGTCTCCAGTCCGAGCAGCACCTTGGCCAGCGTCGACTTTCCGCAGCCGGACTCGCCGACAATGGCGACGGTCTCGGATTCGCGCGCCATAAAGGAGATCGTCTCATTGGCCTTGACGACGCGGCCCTCGCTCGAGCCGAACACCTCGCTGCCGCCGACCTTGTAGTACTTTTTGAGGTCCTCGATCTTGAGCACCGGCGCGCCGGGCTCGACGCGCTCGTTGACCTTCTTGGCGCCGGGCGGCAGCGCTTCCCAGTCGATCTCGTTGAAGCGCACGCAGCGCGAAAAATGGCCTTCATGGCCGTCGACCGCGATCATCGGGATTTCGGCGGCGTTGCAGACGCCCTCGACGAAATGGTGGCAGCGGGGGCCGAAATTGCAGCCCTTCGGCCGCTCGTGCGGCAGCGGCAATTGCCCCGGGATTGAGATCAGAGGCCGCGAATTCTTGTCGGCGCCGGGCAGCGGGATCGAGCGGAACAGGCCTTGCGTGTAGGGATGGCGCATCCGGTCGAAGACGTCCTTGATCTTGCCGGTCTCCACCGCTTCGCCCGAATACATCACCGTGATGCGGTCGCAGGTTTCCAGGATCAGGCCGAGATTGTGCGACACGAAGATCATCGAGGTGCCGAACTTCTCGCCAAGCCCTTTGACCAGGTCGACGATGCCGGCTTCGACCGTCACGTCGAGCGCCGTCGTCGGCTCGTCAAGCAGCAGCAGCGCCGGCTTCGACAGCAGCGCCATGGCGATGACGATACGCTGTTGCTGGCCACCGGAAAGCTGGTGCGGAAACGAGCGCATCATGCGCTCCGGATCGGGCAGCCTGACCGAGCGCACCATTTCCAGCGCGCGCCTATAAGCCTCTTCCTTCGATACCTTGTCGTGGATCAGCGGCACTTCCATCAGTTGCTGGCCGACCTTCATCGCCGGGTTCAGGCTGGCCATCGGCTCCTGGTAGATCATCGCGATCTTGTTGCCTCGGATGGCGCGCAGTTCTTCGTCGGAGAGCTCGCCCATGTCCTTGCCCTGGAACTTTATCCGGCCGCCGACGATCTTTCCGATGTTGGAGAGATCACGCATGATGCCGAGCGACACGGTCGACTTGCCGCAACCGGATTCGCCGACGATGCCCATCGCTTCGCCAGGCATGACCGTGCAGGAAAAATCCATGACGGCCGGTATCTCGCCCTTGCGGGTAAAGAAGGAGATCGACAGGTTCTCGATCTCGATGATCGGCCCATTGGTCGGCTTGGCGGGATTTCGAACTGCCTCATTCATGGGTCGCTCCAATCCTGGTTCATTCAAGCATATCGGGTCGAGAACCCGTCCATCAATCTTTCATCGATTGCTCACGCAGCGAGTCGGCCAGCAGATTGAGGCCCAGCACGAACGACATCAGCGCAATCGTCGGCGGCAGCGCCGGATGGATGAAGGAGCGCAGCAGCCGGCTGGCATCCTTGATCGCGGTGCCCCAGTCCGGGCTCTCGGGCGCCAGCCCGAGGCCGAAATAGCCGAGCGTGCCGAGCAGGATCGTGGTGTAGCCGATACGCAGGCAGGCGTCGACGATCAGCGGCCCGCGCGCGTTGGGAAGTATCTCCCACAGCATGATGTACCAGGGCGATTCACCGCGCGTTTGCGCCGCCGCCACATAGTCGCGCGTTTTGATGTCCATGACCAGGCCGCGCACGATGCGGAACACGCCAGGGCTGGAGGCGAACACCACCGCCACGAAAATGTTGAGCTGGTTGGGATCGATATGGATGATCCTGAACGGATCGGCATCGAAGACCAGGCCGGCATAGACCCAGCCGCCAACGATCAGCGTCAGCCCCATCAGGATGTAGAGGCGGTCGGGCCGTTTCTTGTAGCGCGTCCAGAACAGCACGCTGAAGAAGATGATCGGGAACAGGAAGAACAGGCCGGCCATCGCATAGGGAATCGGTGTCTCCATGATGCCCGGCGTCACCAGGAGGTAGAACAGCAGGATCACCGGGAAGGCGAGCACCAGATTGGCGAGGAATGACAGCAACGTATCGATCCTGCCGCCATAATAACCGGCCGGCAGGCCGAGCGTGATGCCGACCATCAGCGCAAAACCAGTCGCCGCCGGCGCGATGATCAGCACGATCTGGCTGCCGTAGACCATGCGGCTGAACACGTCGCGGGCAAGCTTGTCGCCGCCGAACAGATAGACAAGTCCCGATTGCGGCTCGACCGCGCCCGGCAGCGCGTCCTTCATGATCGGGATCTGGACAAGCGGATTGAACGGCGAGACGGTCGACGCGAAGATCGCCGTGAACAGCCAGAACAGGCAGATGCCGACGCCGACGATGCCGACGCTGCTGTCGAAGAGCTGACCGTAGAGGCCAAGCCTCTTCTTGTAGGCGAAGCTCGCCCCCATCACCAGGACGAGAGAGATCCAGACCGGCCAGAAACGCGCAAGCACGCCAAGCACCACATCGAAGGCGCCGATATATTCAAGCTGCATCCGCTCGATCCCCTATTGAACTCTGATACGCGGATTGAGAAACGCGTAGCCGACATCGGAAATGAGCTGCGTGATCAGGACGATGAACACCGAGACCAGGGAGCAGCCGAGCAAAAGATCGATATCGTTGTTGCCGGCCGCCTCGACCAGCGTGTAGCCAAACCCCTGGTAGCGGAACATCACCTCGACGATGACGACGCCGGTCAGCAGCCAGGGAAATTGCAGCATGATGACAGTAAATGGCGCGATCAGCGCGTTGCGCAGCGCATGCTTGACCACGACGCTGCCGAAGGAGAGGCCCTTCAACCGGGCGGTGCGGATATATTGCTGCGTCATCACCTCGACCATCGAGGCGCGGGTCATGCGGGCGATGTAGCCGATGCCATAGATTGCCAGCGTCATCACAGGCAGCGTGAAGTTGTAGAAGGTGATGCCCCGGCTGGCCGAAGCCGCCGAACCGTTCAGCAGGCCGAGCCATGAGGCGAAGATGACGGTGAAAATGACGCCGGAGACATATTCAGGCGTCGCCGTCGAGGCGATCGAGGCGACAGACAATGTCCGGTCGGTTCGAGAGCCTTCGCGCATGCCGGCAAGGATGCCGATCAGCAGCGAGATCGGCACCATCACCACAAGCACCCAGAACATCAGGATTCCGGTGGCGCCGAGCGCCGGGAAAAGTTTTGACGCGACCGTCGTCTTGAACTTGGTCGAGCAGCCGAAGTCACCTTGCAGCACGCCGGAGAATGTCGGCTCGACAGGATCGTTGCAGAAGGAAAAACGTCGCGTGGGTTTGCCCGTTGCCGGATCTGTGACCGGTTGTTTGGGCACGATACCCAGCCATTGGCCATAGCGGGAGAAGAAGTTCTGGCGATAGCCATGGTTGACCAGCCAGTTTTCGAGCTGCTCGGCCGATGTGTGCATTTCGGTCTGGCTGATCGCCAGCTTTTTCAGATTGGGATCGAGATTGATCAGGAAGAAGACGACCAACGTCAGGCACAGCATCGTCAATGCCATGGTGCCGAGGCGTCGAAGGATGAAAGAAAGCATGGCGGTCCCCTGCCGGTCTGGTTGGGGTTGAGGCCGGCTCGGAGCCAGCTCAGCCGCTATCGGCAGAGCTGGCTGTCAAACGGACCCTCAGAATGCGATCAACCCTGTCTTATTGCACGCCCCTGCCCGAAGAGTCCGCGCTTTTCTTGCTGCGCCTGTTTCGGTTTCGGGAATCATGCATGGCTTGGGTGGAAGGGGCGAACCGCCCCTTCCACGATCGATCCGATCAGGCCACCTCGTCGAGCCAGACCTTGCCGTAGTCGCGCTCGAAGGTCGGGTGCATGGCGTAGTTCTTAACGGCAGCCACCGAGTGACTGTAGAGCTTGCGCCAGTAGGGCTGGATGATGATGCCGGAATCCTGCAGGATCTGCTCGATGTCCTTCATCATCTCCTTGCGCTTGGCGGGGTCGGCAACGGCGAGAGCAGCGTTGAGCTTGGCATCCCACTCGGAATTCGCCCAGCCCGTCTCGTTCCAGGCTTCGCCGGTGCGATAGCCGATCGCCAGAACCTGGACGCCGAGCGGCCGCATGTTCCAGTTGGTCATCGACAGGGGATATTTGGTCCAGTCGTTCCAGAAGGTCGACCCCGGCAGCACCGTGCGCTTGACCTTGATGCCGGCGTCGCGCATCTGCGCGGCGATCGCATCGCCGGTGTTCTTGTGCCAGTCTTCGTCGACCGTGATCAGCTCGTGCTCGAAATCGGCCTGGCCGGCTTCCGCCATCAGCGCCGTTGCCTTGGCCGGGTCGCGGGCAACCTTCGCCAATTCGTAATACTCCGGATGGATCGGCGAGACATGGTGGTTTTCGGCGACAGTGCCGGCATTGCCGTAGCCGAGCTGCAGAACGACAGCGTTGTCGACCGCAAGCTGCAGCGCGTTGCGAACCTTCTGATCGTCATAAGGCTTGTTGGTCACATTGGTGCGGCAGACGATCGTCGAAGCGGTGACCACCTCGGACTTGACCAGGTCGACACCGTCGAGGATCGACACATAGTCGGCCGACGTCTCGAAATTGGTATGGACTTCGCCGGCTTCGAAAGCGCTGACCATCGCCGCCGGATCGGTGCCATAGTCGATGAACTCAACGCCGTCGAGAAAGACCTCGCCGTCCCACCACTTGTTGTCTTCGCGGCGTTTGTAGACGACCTTCTGGCCGACATCGTAGGAGACCAGTTCAAATGGGCCGGTGCCGATCGGGCAGGCTTTGAAATCGCCGCCCTTTTCGTCGAAGGTCTTGTGGACGACGAGGCCGGGATAGTCGCACACGTTGGGGATGAGCGCGATATCCGGCGAGCTGAGCGTCAGCTTGACCGTGTGTTCATCGACCTTGGTGACGGCGCTCTCATCCAGCTTGTCGTCCTTGACCAGCGAGCCGAGACGACCGGGCATGGAATTGCCTTCGGCCTTCTTGTCGGCCCAACGCTTGAAGTTGAAGATGACGTCGTCCGCGGTGAACGGATCGCCGTTGTTCCAGGTGACGCCCTTGCGCACATGCAGGGTGTATTCGGTGGCGTCGTCATTGACGTCCCAACTCTCGAGCAGGTAGGGGCGGAACGTGTATTCGTTTGTGTACTTGACCAGCGGCTCGAGCGCCTGGCGCTCGGCATTGGCGATTTCCGACCAGTCTGCCTTGCGCGGATCCTTCGGATCCTTGATCCACATAGCGACCTTCAATATGCCGCCCTTCTTGCCCTGCGCGTCCTGCGCTCTCGCCGGCGTCGGGTCGGCGAGGCCGAGCATTCCATAGGCCATTGCCGTGGACGCGCCGAAGACGCTGGCCAAAGCCAGAAACTCGCGGCGATCGACACGTCCGGCCCTGGCTTCTTCGGCCATTGCGTGGATGTGATCCGGAACGCGATCGCCATTACTCTTGTAGATTGTCATCGAGAACTCCCATTGTTGGCTTTCTGCCTTTTACCATTCCGCATCCGGGCCCTGATGTCAAAAACGGCACGGGTTGGGAACATGCCAAGGAATGTGCAACTTTGGAAGGGAAGCAGTTCGCGTGATAACGACAGTCTTGGCGCAAAATTGCTATTGCCCGGCAGATTTCGCTCGAATCTCCGACATCGATCAAACTGAGACATTCACCACAGCGCCGCGCGTCCGGTTGGCTGCGCAACAGACGCCGTAGCACCTTGATTCGCGCATAATCCCTAATGCATGTCGCGCAAAAGTGCGCAGCGGTTTTGCGATAACGACATGCATAATTTCGCATCTGGCGAAACTTTGCACAGTGCCAGCCGATCCCGGACAGCGTGCCAGACCGGCGACGACTGTCGGACTGCCGGAGCCTTTCGCAACGGCCGGCTTCAATACTCGCGTTCGTAGAAAACGCCGCCCTTGGCTTCGCCGGCGTCGGTGGCTTCGCCGCGCAATTTGACGCCGCGGCCGACATCGAGATCGATCGCCGCCTTGCCCGAACCCGGCTTGTCGCCCTTCTGGATCGTCACATAGGTGCGGTCGTTGAGATATTTGCCGGCCGAGACCGCGGTGCCGCCCTCCTCGTCGGTGATGACGTCGAGATCGTCGACGCCGATGGCGCTGCGCAGGTTCTGGAGCAGCGAAGTCGAGCCGCCGATACCGGCCAGTTGCGCGGCGGCTTCGGCAAGCTGGGCGATCTGCAGCGGCGACAGGTTCGACATCGAGCGGCCGAAAATCAGTTGCGCCAGAACCTCGTCTTCCGGCAGCGCCGGCACCGACGAGAAGTTGAATTTCGGATTGGTCGCCTCGCCCGACACCACGATGGTGACGGTGGTGCTGCTCGTCGTCGATGTCGCCGTGAGATTGAGATAAGGCACCAGCGACCCCGAAAAGCCGACCGTGCCTTCGGTGAAGGTCAGCCGCTTGGCCAGGATCGACAGCCGCCCACGCTGCAAGGTGAAGGTGCCGACCGCTTGCGGCGACGATGCCGGGCCGGTCAGCCGCAGCGAACCGCCAAGCTCGGCATCGACACCCCTGCCCTGGATGAAGATCTGGCTGGGCGCGTTGACCGTGACATCGAGGTTGAGGCCGCCGCCAGCGCTGCTGCCGCTCGCCGTCGCCGGGCGCAACGCCTTGTCTTGCGCGCGCACGGCGGCCGGTGCGTTCTTGTGCCTGACGTTGAGCGCCTCAAGCGAGCCCGGCAGCTTTTCGGGAACGGTGATGACGGTCTTGGCCAGGTTGATCGTGCCCGAGATCACCGGCGCCGATGCGAGTGGCCCCTTGATGGTCAGGTCACCACCGAGATTAGCGGTGACCACCCTGCCGTCGGTGTAGCGGCCGTCGACGAGCTTGACCGACAGGTCGGCCGGAAAGCCTTGCGCCGGATTGATGCCGACCGTGCCGCTGGCCGACAGGCTGCCGCGCGTCGACAAATTGCCGGTCAGGCGGTTGATCCTGGCGACGCCACCGCCGATCGCCACATCGGCTGTGATATCGTTGATCGCAAGTCCCGAGCGTGCATCGATCAGGCGGGCGCCTGACGTGCGGACCGTGCCTGTAATCACCGGCGCCGTCGCCGGGCCGCGCACCTTCAAATTGACGTCGGCGGTGCCGCTCAACGACAGGCCTTGCGCGGCCAGTGTCCGGGTCAGGAAGGCGAACGGCACCTTGCCGGAAAAGTCGAGATCAAGCGTCGGCGTGCCCGACGTCGTCATCGTGCCGCCGCCCTTGAGGCCGAGACCGGCGGCATCGCTCATGTTGGCGTCGAAGCTCAGTCGGTTGCCTGAAAACGTGCCGGAGGACGAAACGCCCATGCCGCCGAAACCGGCGCCGCGGGTCTGCGACGTCTGGACGCCTGCGGCGTCGACCTTGAAGGCGAGGGCCGGATTGGCCGGCGCGCCAGTCACCGTCACCGTGCCCGAGATCGAGCCGGCGGCATCGAGGCCGGGCGAGAAACTGTTGGCGAGCGACATCGGCACCCGCGCCAGCGTCGCGTTGAGATTGAGCGCCTCCCCGACCTTGCCCGAAACCGTCGCCGTGCCGCCGCCGAGGTTGAGCGCGAGCCTGTCCAGACTGGTGGTGCCGTTGGCGATGGTGATGGTCGAGGCCTGGGCGATCGCCGCCTTGATGCCGCGCATGGTCGCCTCGCCGGAGGTGAGCTCGACCGTCGTCGTGCCGTTGGCGACCCTGACGCGGCCGGCTGCCCTGGCCGGAATGTCCTTGACGGTGGCGCCGCCGGAAAAGCCGGTCCAGTCGCCGTCGCGGGTCAGATCGACATCGATGCCGCGAATGACGGTGCCGCCGGAGGTGACGCTATCGGCACGGATTTTTCCGGAGATCACCGGTGCCGCGAGATAGTTGGCGATCGATGCGTCGATGGTCACCGTCTTCGCCGAAACATCGCCGCGCGAGATCGAAGCCGTCGAAGCCTTGATGGTGACCTCAGGCGCATTGCCGGCCTTCGAGAAGACGATCGTGCCGCGCACGTCGCCTTCCGCCTTTTCCAGCGCAAGGGCTGCGAGCGGTCCGATGTCGGGCAGGTCGAGCGCCACAGTGCCTTCAGGCACGAACGCCTCATCAAGCGCCAGGTCGCCTGATATCCGGTTCTTGCCGAGCGACAGCAGAAGCCCGTCGATGGCGCGCTTGCCGTCGGATGTAGCCAGCACGGCACTGCCTTGCAGGGGCTGGCCGGCGACATTTCCGGTCAATTGGACATTGGCCGCCGGGTTGGCGGCGTCGGCCTTGCCGGTGGCGGTGAGCCTCAGCCCGGTGATCTCGCGTTCGGCCACCGAAAGCCGGTCGCTGTTGACCGTCAGCGACAGGTCGGGCGAGGTGCTGGCGCCTTGTGCATTCAGCGCGAAGGCGATGGCGCCGTTGGCATCCCCGGACAGAAGCGAGATGTCGGCCAGCGCGCCTTTGATGTCGACGGTGAGCTTGTTGTCGGCAAGGCTGGCCTGCCCGTCGGCGGTCAGCGCGCCGGACACCAGCCTGATCGCGTTGGCGGTGACATTGCCATTGGCGTCGCGCTTCAGCGCGGCACTGAGTTCCGTCCGCTCCGCAAGCACGCCGCGCGCTGCCGCCGGCAGCGCCGCGGAAACGGCGTCGGTCTTGAGGTTGAGGTCGATGGCGCCGTCGGCCAGCGAGATCCTTCCATTGAAGCCGGTGTTCAGCGCGTCGCTCGTCACCGACCCGCTGTCGATGACGATGGCGTCAGTCGCCAGGCTGCCGGCGACTTGTGCCGTGATCCTGCCGGCGATCAGCGGCGCTATAGTCGGATTGTCCAGGCCGATCTTGTTTGCCGTCACCGTGCCGGAGATCGGCCCCGTGCGGCTCTTCACGTCGAAAGCGTCCGAGTGCAATGCCAGGGTGAGCCCCTCGACATCGCTAAATTTCGTCGCGACCGAAGGCAGCACAGCGGAAATGTCGAGCTGCGGCTGCGTGCCCTGCCCCGCAGCCTTCACCGATAGCGCCTGCAACTCGAGCTTGATCGGGCTCTCGGTGCTGCCAAGCGCCAGCGGCAGGCTCGGGCCGGTCGAGGCCAGGTCGAGCGAAAAATCGCTGGCGCCGTTCGGATTGATGGTGCCGGCAGCCTTGCCGGAAATTTTGTCTCCTGAAAGCGTAGCGCGGTCGATGGCGACGCCGCCAGCGGAGGAGAAGCTGCCTGCCGCGTCGAGGTTGAGCGGCCCAAGCCCCGCCTGGCGGGTCTGGCTGGTCTCGGCGCCGCTGAGCTGCGCATTGAAACGAATGTCAGGGGCTGCCGACGCTCCCGTCACTTGCGCCGTTCCACCGAGCCTGCCCGCGGCGTCGAGGCTGGGTGAAAAATCATTGGCCAGGGCGGCCGGCAACCCAGAAAACTCTGCCGCAAGATCGAGCGTCTGGCCGGCGGTGCCGGACACGGTCACCGATCCGCCGCCGACATCGAGCATCAGCTTTTCGATGCTGGCGGTGCCATTGGCGATGCTTAAGCTCGACGGCTGCGCGATCGCCGCGTTGATGCCGCGAATGGTCGCTTCGCCGGAAGCGATCTCGACACTTGTCGTGCCGTCGGCGATCTTCACCCTGCCGTCGGCCCTGGCCGGAATGTCCGTGACGGTGGCGCCGCCGGAAAAGCCTGTCCAGTCGCCGTCACGCTTGAGATCGACATCGATGCCGCTGATCACGGTGGCCCCCGAAGTGACCGTATCGGCTTTGATCGTGCCGGAGATCACCGGTGCGGCGAGATAGTTGGCAATCAGCGCATCGATGGTGACCGTCTTTGCCGAAAGGTCGCCGCGCGAAATTGAATCTGTGGTCGCCTTGACGGCGACATCAGGCGCATTGCCGGTCTTCGAGAACGCGATCGTGCCACGCACGTCGCCGTTAGCTTTTTCCAGCGCCAGGGCTGCGAGCGGACTGATATCGGGTAGATCCAGCGCCACCGTGCCGAGCGGCAGGAATCGATCGTCGAGAGCAAGGTCGCCCGAAACTTTGTTGTCGCCCAGTGATAGGCTTAGTCCGTTTATGGACCGCTTTCCCTGGCGCGTTACCAGGGACGCCTTGAAATCGAGTGGCTCGTCATTGACGGATCCGGTGAGCGAGATATCGGCCGCCGGGCTGGCGATGTCGCCCTTCCCCGTCGCGGTGAGCTTTAGCCCGGTGATTTCTCGCCCCGCCACCGAAAGCCGGTCGCTGTCGACTGTCAGCGACAGGTCCGGCGCTGTACCAGCGCCCTGCGCGTCCAGCGCGAACGTTATGGCGCCCTTGGCATCCTTTGACAGAAGCGAGATGTCGGCCAGCGCGCCCTTGACGTCGGCGCTGACCTTGTTGTCGGCGAGCCTGGCCTGACCGTCGGCGCTGAATGCACCTGAGACCAGCCTGATGGCGTTGGCGATAACATTGCCGTTGGCGTCGCGCTTCAGTGCCGCGCTGAGCTGCGTCCGCTCGGCGAGCACGCCGCGCACTGCCGCCGGCAGTGCTGCGGAAGCCGCAACCGCCCTGAGGTTGAGATCGATGGCGCCATCGGCCAGCGAGACCCTTCCATTAAAGCCGCTGTCCAGTACCTCGCTCGTCACCGAGCCGCTGTCGATGACGATGGTATCGGTAGCGAGATCGCCGGCGACCTTGGCAGTGATCTTTCCGGCGAGCAGCAGCGCGATGGTCGGATTGTCCAGGCCGATCTTGTCCGCCGTCACCGTGCCGGAGATCGGCCCTGTCCGGCCCTTCAGATCGAAGGCGTCGGAATGGAGCGCAAGCGCGATCCCTTCGGCCTTGGCGAGGTTGGTGGCGACCGACGGCAGTGTCGCGGAGATATTCAGCGTCGATTGCATGCCCTGCCCCGCGACCTCCACCGACAGCGCCTGCAACTCGAGATTGATCGGGCTCTCGGTGCTGCCAAGCGCCAGCGGCAGGCTCGGACCGGTCGAAGCTAGGTCGAGCGCAAAATCGCTGGCGCCGTTCGGATTGATGGTGCCGGCGGCCTTGCCGGAAATTTTGTCTCCTGCAAGCATCGCGTGGTCGATGGCAATGCCGCCGGCGGAGGAGAAACTGCCTGCCGCATCGAAGGTGAGCGGCCCGAGCCCCGCCTGGCGGGTCTGGCTGGTCTCGGCGCCGCTGAGCTGCGCCTTGAAACGAATGTTGGGGGCTGCCGACGGTCCCGTCACTTGCGCCGTTCCACCGAGCGTACCCGCGGCGACGAGGCCGGGTGAAAAATCATTGGCCAGGGCGGCCGGCAGTGCGGAAAACTCCGCCGCGAGGTCGAGCGTCGGGCCGGCGGTGCCGGACACGGTCACCGATCCGCCGCCGACATCGAGCATCAGCTTCTCGATGCTGGCCGTGCCATTGGCGATGCTCAGGGTCGACGGCTGCGCGACCGCCGCTTTGATGCCGCGAATGGTCGCGTCGCCCGAGGCGATCTCGACGTTTGTCGTGCCGTCGGCGATCTTCACCCTGCCTTCGGCGGTGGCCGGAATGCCGGCGACGGTGGCGCCGCCGGAAAACCCGGTCCAGTCGCCGTCGCGCTTCAAATCGACACCGATACCGCTGATCACGGTGGTTCCCGATGTGACCGTATCGGCCCTGATCGTGCCGGAGATCGCCGGTGACTTGAGATAGTTGGCGACCAGCGCGTTGACGGCGATGGTCTTCGCCGCCAGATCGCCGCGCGAAATAGACCCGCTCGTCATATCGATGGCTACCGTCGGCGCGCCACGATCATTCGAGAGGCGGATGCTGCCCCGCACGTCGCCGGCCGCCGTCTGCCCGGCAAGCGCAGCCAGCGGGCCGATATCGGGCGCTTCGAGTGTCAGCGTGCCGAGCGGCAGCAAGCTGTCGTCGAGCACGAGATCGCCCGAGACCTTATTGTCGGCCAGCGACAGGCTAAGCCCGTTGATGGAACGCGTTCCGTCGCTCGTCACCAAGGATGCCCTGAGATCGAGCGGCTGATCGTCGACGGACCCGGTCAGTGCGACATCGGCAGCCGGATTGACGATGTCGGCCTTCCCCGTCGCAGTCAGCTTGATCGTCTTGACCGTCCGGCCCGACGCGGTCAGACTGTCGCTGTCGGCCGAGACCGAGAAGTCCGGCGCCGAGCGCGCGCCGCTCGCCGTCAGCGCGAAATTGACGGCTCCGCCGACTGGTACGCCAACCATCGGCGACAGCACCGAAACGTCGCCGAGCGTGCCCCTGATGTCGGCCTGGATGTCGGTGCCCGTCGCGCTGGCGGTGCCGCTGGCGCTGAGTGAGCCCGAAGTGAGTTGCAGCGCATTGGCGGCAAACAAGCCTTGCGGGTCGCGGGTCGCGGTCGCCGAGAATGTCACACGCTCGCCGAGAACCGGGCGGATCTGCGGCGGCAGCGCAGTCGAGACGGCATCGGCATTCATCTTGAGCGTCATCGCCAGATCGGCCAGCGTCACCCTGGATGTCACCGAGGCATTGAGGGCATCGCTGCGCAGCGTGCCTTGATCGACGACGATCTCGTCCTTGCTGACCGACCCGGCGAGGTCAGCGGTGACCCTGCCGGTCACCAGCGGCGCCAGCGTCGCCACGTCGGTGTTCAGGCCGCCGGCGATAAGCTTGATGGTGACCGGTCCGCTGCGGTCCTGGATGTCGAAGCCGTCGGAATGGATTTCGGCCACCAGATCGTCCACCCGGGTGCCGCCCGCCACCACCGAGACCAGAGACGCACCGATGTCGACTATCGGCGCCTTGCCGCCGCCGAACGCGCGGGCCGTGGCGCCGGTAATCGCGACCGTCACCGGCTGCGCCGCGGCGCCGAGGCTGAGCACGATTGGTGGACCCTTGGCGGCGAGTTCCACCGAAAGGTCGCTGGCGCCGTTGGGGTCGATGATGCCCGCAGCGGTGCCATGCACGGCATCGCTGTCGATGCTGGCGCGCTCGACTTCGACGCCGCCCGTCACGATCGCGGTTCCGGCGAGGTCGAAGCTGGTCTTGCCGGCAAACAAGGATTTCAGATTTTCGGGCAAGAAGCGCTGGAAGTCACCGTCGCCCTTGGCCTCGACATAGTTGCCCTTGTCGGTGAGCTGGTGGCGGCCGGTGAGCTGGGTGACGATCTGGCCGTCGACGACAAAGGTACCGATGCCGCTCCAGTTGGCGACCGGCCCGGTGCCGGTGACGACGATGTTGACCGGCGGCGCATCGGGCAATTTGAGTAGATTGGCGATGATGCCGCCGGCCGGCTCCGATGCCTTCAGATCGAGGTCCAGCTTGTTGTCGGCGGGCGCGAAATGGATGTTGGCATCGACCCTGCCTTGCTTGCCGTCGTGGCGGGTGATGTTGAGGCTGGTTTCGAGCGCCAATGGCGCCGCATCGGCCTTGAACGATCCCTTGGCCGCGAGCTCGGCGATACCGCTGCCGGCCAGTGCCTGCCCAAGCGCGATTTCCGGCAGGTCGATCTGCTTGATGTCAAGCGACACCGGCAGCGTGGTGGCGCCACCTTGGCTCGGCTGCGTGCCGGCTACCGGCAGCCGCGCCAGCTCGATGCGATCGGCGGCGACGCGGCCGGCGCTGAAGTTCTTCGACAGAAGCGCCAGGGGCGACCAGTCGACGGCCACCTTGCGCGCCACCAGCCAGGCGCCCTGGCGATCCTCCAGCACCACATGGTCGACGGTCAGGGCTCCGGACCAGATGCCGTCGATGCCGCTGACCGTGACCTTCCGGTCATCGGTCGAGGCCACGGTCGAGATGATGCCGGCGAGATTGTCGCGGCCGCGCTCGGTCTTGGTCAGCACGACGAGCACACCGACCACCGCCGCCACCAGGATGAGCAGCGGGTAAAGGACAATGCGAAGGACGCGTTTGAACATTGTCATCAGAACGCCTGGCCGATGCCGGCATAAATGCCGAAATCCGGGTCGTCGGGACCCCGGTTGAGCGGCACCGCCGCGTCGATGCGCAGCGGTCCGAACGGCGTAATATAGCGCAAGCCGACGCCGGCGCCGACCTTCATGCCAGAAAAATCCGGAAATTGATTGGTCGAAACGGCGCCGGCGTCGACGAACGGCACGACGCCGATCGTGTCGGTGATGGCGATGCGCATCTCGATCGAGGTCTCGAAGAACGATAACCCGCCGATCGGCTCTCCGTCGACGTCCTTCGGACCGATGCCCTGATAGGCATAACCGCGCACCGAGCCGCCGCCGCCGGAATAGAAGCGCCGGTCGGCCGGAACGTCCTGAAGGCCGGCGCCGATGATCGAGCCGATGGCGACACGTTCGGCCAGGACGAACTTCGAGGCCGCGTCGAGCGACTGATAGGCCGATCCTTCGCCCCTCAGCTTGACGAAGGCCGCACCGTTCAAAATGTCGTAGCTCGGCTCGGCATAGGCCAGTGCCCTGAATCCGGTCGTCGGGTTGAGCCGGTTGTCGCGGCTGTCGTAGACATATCGCAGCGGAATGCTGGCAATCAGATAGGTGTGCTTGCCGAAAGAATCGGTGATCTTCGAATAGTCGAGCGCGACTTCCGCGGAAACCGTCTGCTGCCGGTCGAGGTCATAAGACAGGCCGGTGTTGCCCTTGACTGAGAAATGGTCGTAGGCGTCGGGATGCTCCAGCACGGTGTTGACGCCGGCGAAGAATTTAGACGCCGGCCCGACCACGCCCGGCTTTTCGAACATGATGCCGGCATTGTAGTTGAGCTCCGTCAGCTCATTGCTGCCGATGCCGCTGATTTCGCCCTCGATGCGCAGTTTTTCGGCACGGCCGAACAGATTGCGGTGACCCCAATATCCTTCGAGGCCGAGCCCCTCGGTGTTGGAGAAGGTGCCGCCAAGGCCAAAATAGCGCGGCTTGCGCTCGCTCACTTCGACGCCGATCGGGATGTTGCCGTCGGCGTCGAGACCGTCGGCCTCCTTCAGCGTCACGCTGTTGAAGACTTCCAGCCCGAGCAGCCGGTCGCGCGCCTCGTCGACCTCTTCCGGCGAATATTGGCGGCCGCGCTTCAGGCCGATCATGTATTCGGTGAAATTGCGGTCGACCTTTTCGGTGCCTTCGACCGTGGTGTCGCCGTAGCCGGCAACGGGCCCGGCCGCTACGGTCAGCGTCACGTCGAGCGTCGAGGTGGCGTGATCGGCAACGATCTCGCGGGCGGTCACCTTGGCCAGCGGCCTGCCTTCCTCCTTGAGCGCCCGCACGATCGACGCCTCGGCCTTGAGCACGGCACCGGAACCGGCATCGCCGCCGGCGATCAGGCCGAAATCGGCGCCAGCCAGCCCCGCCGCGTCGCCCTCCAGCCTGATGTCGCCAAGCGTGAACTTCGGCCCGGTCGCAATGTTGATCACCACCGGAATCGGCTGCGGACCCGAGAATTCGGCGTCTGGCGGCAAATCGTCGAGCGGCTTGCCTTCGATGGTAATGGTGACGACGCCCTCGTAGCGGGCGTCCGCATAAAGGGCGGCGACAAGCTGATCGCGGTCGGCACGCGCCTTGGCCAGCAGGCCGAGCGAACCGGAGACCGGACGTTCTTCGTCGTCCTTCAGCGCCGAGGCGTTTTCGAGTTTCTCGGCGAGATCCTCGTCGGCGTCGGGTGCCTCGATTGTAACCGCATAGCGCAGCGGATCGACGATGTCGGCATCTTCATCCTCCGACGATCCCCACAGCTTGATGCCGAAGATCTCGAAAGCGGCCGCATTTCCGCTCGCGCCAATCAGTGCAGTCGAGCATAGCAAGGCGGAAAGCAAGGCGAGCGAAAACACGCGCCGTGGCGCGGTTCCTCCCCACATCTGCCTTTCATACGCCGACATTACAACTCTACACTAGCGGCCAAAGCTAAAATTGGAATGAAGTTCTGAATTGCTCGTAAACGGGCCACAATCCAATTGCCACAATCCAATTGTCTGAAATGGACAGGGCTTGGAATTCACACCTTCTGCGTCGCCGCAAGAAAGCGTGATCCCTGTCCTATGGAGGTACTACCGGTCATCGGCCGGAAAGGAAACCGTTGGCAGGCGGGAACCTGCCGCGTCCTTGTGTTGACAAGCTGGACCGAAGCTTGAACATGCCTGGACGTAAATTGGACGTAACGTAAGCAGTGTCCGGAGGGGTGTCATGGCAATGCGCGCGGCTCGTGGTCTGTCGATTCTTTTTCTTCTCTATTTCGCCTCGGGCAGTGTCGCGCAAGCGGCCGAAGCGCGCCGGGTGGTGACATCGGAAAATTCCGATTATTTCGGCTTCGACCTCAGATCCGACCAGAATGTCAGCCTCGATCATTGTACGACGACATGTCTCGGCGATCCCGCCTGCCGCGCCTTCACCTACAACCCCAAGGCCAAATGGTGTTTTCTCAAATCCGATTTTAACACGCTGAAGCCCTTCAAGGGCGCCGTCGCCGGCAAGGTCGTCAACGTCGAAGGCGACCCCGATATCGGCGCGCCGCCGGAGCTCGCCTTCTTCCCCGCCTGGATGGCCGACCAGGCCCAGCAATACCGCAACAGGCTCACCGGCCCGGCCTACACCAAGCCCACCGAAGGGCTGACGGCGCTGCGGGAGGCGGCAAAGCAAGCGTCGCAGACCGGCGACCACCGCTTGGCCGTTCAAAAATACGAAGCTTTGGTTTCGGTATTGCCCGACGATGGCCAACTCTGGCTTGAACTGGCGCGGGAAACGCTTGCCGTGCAGCCGACCGCCAACAGCCCGGAGGCGTCGACCCTGCCGGCGAACGCCACCTCCGCCGGCTTCAACGCCTTCAAATTGCTGCGCACCACAAAAACGCGCGCCGAAGCGCTGGCACTGCTTGGCGACGGGCTCGATCGCCGCGACCTCGCTCGGCCGGCCCTGCAGGCCTACGAAGCGAGCCTCGCGCTGGTCAGTTCGCCTTGGGTCGCGGCCGCCTATCAGGACCTCAAGGCGCGCAAGGGCTTCCGCGTCGTCGATCACACGGTCGACGCCGACACCAGCGCGCCACGCATCTGCGCGCAGTTTTCAGAAGACCTGGTCAAGACCGGCGTCGACTATTCGCAATTCGTCACCGTCGACAACGCCGCGCCCAAGGGCGTCGAGGCCAAGGACAAGCAGATCTGCGTCGAAGGGCTCGAGCACGGCCAGCATTACGACGTGACCTTCCGCCCCGGCCTGCCGGCCGCCGTCGGCGAGGTGATCACCACCCCGGTGGTGCTGTCGATCTATGTGCAGGACCGCGCCCCGTCTGCCCGTTTCACCGGCGACAGCTTCGTGCTGCCGGCCGGCGCGCGCCGCGGCATCCCGGTCGTCACCGTCAACATGGGCGCCGCCGAAATGAAGCTTTATCGCATCGGCGACCGTTCTCTGACCCAGCTTCTGTCCGGCTACCAGTTCCTGCGCCAGCTTGACGGCTACGACATCTCCAACATTTCCGATCAGATGGGCGAACCCGTCTGGCAGGGCCAGCTCGACATCGCTAACGACCTGAACAAGGAAGTCACCACCTCCTTCCCGGTCGACGAAGCCCTGCCGCAGCGCAAACCCGGCGTCTATGTGCTGACCGCGCAACCGGTCGACAAGAACGACGACGACTATGATTCGCGCGCCACGCAATGGTTCGTCGTCTCCGATATCGGCCTGTCGACCTATACCGGACAGGATGGGTTGAACGTCTTTGCCCGTTCGCTCGGAACCGCCAAGCCGATATCAGGCGCTGAACTGACGCTGCTGGCCAGGAACAACGAGATCCTCGGCACCGCAACCACGGACGCGGAAGGCCGCGCCGTCTTCAACCCCGGACTGACGCGCGGCGACGGCGGCATGGTGCCGGCCGTACTGACAGCCAAGCAGGATGACAGCGACTTCGTCTTCCTCGACATGGGCCGCGCCGGCTTCGATCTTTCCGATCGCGGCGTCACCGGACGTCCGGCGCCAGGCGCGCTCGACGTCTATGCCTGGACCGAACGCGGCATCTACCGCGCCGGCGAGGACGTCCATGTCGCAGCACTTGCCCGCGATGGCGCCGCCAAGGCGGTCGAGAACCTGCCGCTGACCTTCATCTTCACCCGTCCCGACGGCGTCGAGAACCGCCGCATCGTCAGCGACGGCGCATCGGCCGGCGGCCATGCCGTCGACCTGCCGCTCGAACCCAACGCCATGCGCGGCACTTGGACGGTGGCGATCCACACCGACCCCAAGCAGGCGGCGGTCGCCAGCCAGATGTTCCTGGTCGAAGATTTCGTGCCGGATCGCATCGAGTTCGACCTGTCCTCCGACAAGCAGGAGATCGCGCAAGGCGAGACCGCCAACGTCACCGTCGACGGCCGCTTCCTTTATGGCGCGCCGGCCGCCGGGCTAGCGCTCGAAGGCGAGCTGACGCTGTCGACCACCCGCGACTGGGATCGCTTCAAGGGCTATTCCTTCGGCCTCGCCGACGAGCAGTCGGCGGAACCGTCGGTCACCCCGTTCACCGGCCTGCCGGTGGTCGGCGAGGACGGCAAGGCTACCTTCCCGGTTTCTGTCGACCAGTTGCCCTCGACCACCAAGCTGGTCGACGCCAAGGTTACGGTCAGGATGCGCGAGACCGGCGGCCGCGCCGTCGAGCGCTCGCTCAACATCGGCGTCCGGCCGCAGGGCCACATGATCGGCATCCGCCCGGATTTCGACGGCGACGAGGTGCCGCAAGGCGGCACGGCGAAGTTCAGCCTGATTGCCGTCGACACCGACGGCAAGCGCGAGGCGCTGCAGGGCGCTCAATGGTCGCTGGTCAAGGTCGAACGCAATTACCAATGGTACCGCTCGAGCAATTCCTGGAATTATGAGCCGGTCACTTTCACCAAGTCGGTGGCCAACGGCCAGGTCGACCTGACCGCTAACGGCGAGGCCACCGTGTCACTGCCGGTCGACTGGGGCCGCTATCGGCTCGAGATCGAGACCTCGGACCCGGAAGGCCCGGCGACCAGCTACGAATTCGACGCCGGCTGGTATGTCAGCTCCACCACCACCGAAACGCCCGATGGCCTCGAGATCGCCCTCGACAAGGACAATTACGCGGCGGGCGAAGTGGCCAAGCTCAAAGTATCGCCGCATTTTGCCGGCGAGCTGCTCGTCACCATCGGCGCCGACAAGCTCTTGAAGACCGTCACCGCCAGCGTGCCGGCCGGCGGCACCACCATCGACATCCCGGTCGGCGACGACTGGGGCGCCGGTGCCTATGTCACGGCAACGCTGTTCAGGCCGGGCGATGCGCAGGAAACCCGCATGCCGGCGCGCGCCATCGGCGTCAAATGGCTGAAGGTCGATCCGGGCTCCAAGAAGCTCGCCGTCAGCTTGACGCCGCCGGACAAGACCATGCCGCGCCAGCAGCTGTCGATCCCGGTTTCGGTGGCCGGCGTCCAGCCGGGCGCCAACGCCTATGTCATGGTAGCGGCCGTCGATGTCGGCATCCTCAACCTGACCAACTACAAGGCGCCGGATCCGGAGACCTGGTTCTTCGGCCAGCGCATGCTCGGCCTTGAAGTACGCGACCTCTACGGCCGCCTGATCGACGGCTCGCTGGGCACGACCGGCAAGCTGCGCAGCGGCGGCGACGGCGCCAACATCCAGTCGCAAGGCAGCCCGCCGACCGAAAAGCTGGTCGCCTTCTTCTCCGGTCCGGTCCAGCTCGACGCCGACGGCAAGGCGCGGATCGACTTCGACATCCCGCAGTTCAACGGCACCGTGCGCGTCATGGCCGTCGCCTGGACCAAGGACGGGGTCGGCCATGCCCAGTCCGACGTGATCGTGCGCGATCCGGTGGTGATCACCGCCGGCCTGCCGCGCTTCCTGGCGCCCGGCGATTCGGCCGTCATGCGGCTTGACGTCACCGACGCCGACGGTCCGGAGGGCGATTATGCGCTGTCGATAGATACCACCGGCGACCTTTCGACCGGCAATGCCGCCCTGCCCGAAAAGCTGACGCTGGCCAAGGGCAAGCGGCAAACGCTGACCGTGCCGCTGATCGCTGAGACGCCGGGCAACGCCTCGATCACCATCAAGCTCGCCCATGCCGACGGCACCGCCGTCGAGCAGACGCTCTATGTTCCGGTGCGCCCGGCGCAATTGCCGGTGACCACCCGCATGGTGGTCGACCTCAAGGGCAATGGCGGCTCGCTGCGCGTCGACAAGGAGCTGCTGGCGGCAAGCCTGCTCGACGGCGCTTCGGTCAGCGTCGGCGTTTCACAGGCGGCGGCCTTCGACGTGCCGTCGCTGCTGATGACGCTCGACCGCTACCCCTATGGCTGCGCCGAGCAAACCACCAGCCGCGCCATGCCGCTGCTCTATGTCAACGAGATGGCGTCGGGCATCGGCATGGCCAGCGACGCCGACCTGCACGGCCGCATCCAGGACGCCATCTACAAGGTGCTGAGCTATCAGGCCTCGGCCGGCAGCTTCGGCCTGTGGGGCCCGGGCTCAGGCGACCTGTGGCTCGACGCCTATGTCACCGACTTCCTGACCCGGGCGCGCGAGCAGAAATACGACGTGCCGGCCCTGGCGATGAACCAGGCGCTGAGCAATCTGCAAAACGCGATCGGCTATGACCAGGACGTCAAGGATCGCGGCAGCGAGATCGCCTATGCGCTCTATGTTCTGGCCCGCAACAAGAAGGCCTCGATCGGCGATCTGCGCTACTACGCCGACACCCAGCTCGAAGCCTTTACCAGCCCGATGGCCGTCGCCCAATTGGCGGCGGGCCTGGCGCTCTATGGCGACACGCAGCGCTCGGAAGCCACCTTCCAGGCCGCCCTGCAACTGGCCAATTCGACCTCCGCATACGACTACTACAGATCCGATTATGGCTCGCCGCTGCGTGACGGCGCGGCGATGCTGGCGCTTGCCGCCGAATCCAAGCCAGTGCCGGCGATCGTGCTGGCGCTGATCAAGCGGGTGACGCAGGAACGCGCCGCCGTCAGATGGACCAGCACGCAGGACGAGTCCTGGATGCTGCTGGCGACGCGTGCGCTGAAGGCCGGCAATGATGCGATCGCGCTGACCATCAATGGCGCGCCGCATGCCGGCGCCTATTCGGACCAGACCGCCGGCAGCGACATTGCCGACAGCCCGCTGACCGTCGCCAACACCGGCAGCAAGCCGCTGCAGGCGGTCGTCACCACGGTGGCCTCGCCGATCCAGCCGCTGCCGGCCGGCGGCGACGGCTTCACCATCGGTCGCACCTACTACAAGCTCGACGGCACCGAAGCCAATGTCACGCAGGCGACCCAGAACGAACGCTATGTCGTCGTGCTCAATATCTACGAGCAGAACAGATGGCCGTCGCGGCTGCTGATCACCGATCTGCTGCCTGCCGGCTTCGAGATCGACAATCCGGGCCTGGTTTCCAGCGCCCAGTTGTCGAATTTTTCCTGGCTGGCCCAGACCGACGCCGCCCATCTCGAATTCCGCGACGACCGTTTCGTCGCCGCCTTCAATCCGAACGATGGCGACGGCGACCGCAACATCACGCTCGCCTATGTCGTGCGTGCGGTGACGCCGGGCACCTATGCCCACCCGGCGGCAACCGTCGAGGACATGTACCGGCCGCAATATTCGGCCCGCACCGCCACCGGCATGATGGAGGTCAAAGCGCCGTAAGGCAAAGGATGGCGAACAGGAACATGGCGATGGCGCTGCCCCTCATTGCCCTGCCCGTCCTCCGCAGCAGCTGCGCTGCAGCTGCGGAGGGTGGACCGGACATTTCTCCCCGTATAGTGACGGGGAGAAAGAGGCCTGCGCCGAAGTTTTCGCCAATCTCGAACGCTGCAGAAACGCCGCCGTGGGCCATGACAGCCCCCTTCTCCCCGTCACCATACGGGGAGAACGTGCCGGCAGGCGGATGAGGGGCGGCACCGTGCTTTCCCGACAAATTTTGCGCCGTTCGGCCACCGCCGCCGCCTCCCTCGCCGGCTTCGCAGCAATCGCCGCTGCCACCCTCTGGCAGCTCGACCGCGCCTTTCCGCCGCCGCTGCCGGCGGCGCTGACGGTATCGACAGAAGTGCAGGACCGCGACGGCCAGCTGTTGCGGGCCTTCGCCACGCCGGACGGCTATTGGCGGCTCGTCACCCGCCTTGACCAGGTCGACAGACAGTTCGTCGACATGCTGGTGACTTACGAGGACAAGCGCTTTTGGGACCATCAAGGCGTCGATGTGCTGGCGCTGGCCCGCGCCGCCGGCCAGTTCGTGACCAATGGCCGTATCGTCTCCGGCGGCTCGACGCTGTCGATGCAGCTCGCCCGGCTGACCGAACCGCGCGACAGCCGCAGCCTCGGCTCCAAGCTCAAGCAGCTGCTGCGCTCCCTGCAGATCGAGCGGCGGCTCACCAAGCGCGAGATCCTCGAACGCTATTTGACGCTGGCGCCCTATGGCGGCAATCTCGAAGGCGTGCGCGCCGCCTCGCTGGCCTATTTCGGCAAGGAGCCGAAGCAGCTGACCGTCTCGGAGGCGGCCCTGCTCGTCGCGCTGCCGCAACTGCCGGAAAAGCGCCGGCCCGACCGCAACCTTTCAATCGCCCACGCCGCCCGCGACCGGGTGCTGACGCGCATGGTCTCGTCAGGCCTGCTCGGCGAGCGCGAGGCCGCACGTGCCGCGCTCGACGATGTTCCCGCCATCCGCCGCCCGCTGCCGGCACTTGCCGCCCACGCCGCTTATGCAGTGCTGCCAAGGGCCGTCGCGGGCCAGAAGCTGCGACTGACGATCCGCAAGAGCGTCCAGGAAGGGCTGGAACGGGTGGCCAGGGATGCCGCCGCCAGGCTCGGCCCTCGCCTGTCCGTCGCCATGGTGCTGGCCGACGCCCGCACCGGCGGCATCCTCGGCGAAGTCGGCTCTGCCGACTATTTCGACGCCAGCCGCTCGGGCTGGATCGACATGACCAGGGTTGTCCGCTCGCCCGGTTCGACGCTGAAGCCGTTTATCTACGGGCTCGCCTTCGAGCAGGGATTGGTGGCGCAGGAGACGCTGATCGACGACAGGCCAACGGATTTCTCCGGCTATCGGCCGAAGAATTTCGACATGGGCTATCAGGGCGACGTCAGCATTAGGCAAGCGCTGCAGCTGTCGCTCAACGTGCCGGCGATCAGTGTTCTCGACGCGGTCGGGCCGGCGCGGCTGCTCGCGCGCTTCCGGCAGGCCGGCGTCACGCCGATCCTGCCCGTTAACAAGGCGCCGGGTCTCGCCATCGGCCTTGGCGGCGTCGGCGTGACGCTGCGCGACCTCGTCCAGCTCTATGCCGGGCTCGCCAATGGCGGCAAGGCACACACGCTGCATGACGGCACCGAGCCGGCGAATGCCGAGCGCTCGACCGCTACCGTCCTCGACGATCAGGCGAACTGGCAGATCACCGACATATTGTCGGGCGTCAAGCCGCCCGAGGGCGCCGCCCAGCGCGGCATCGCCTACAAGACCGGCACCTCCTACGGCTACCGCGATGCCTGGTCGGTCGGCTTCGACGGGCGCTACGTACTGGGCGTCTGGGTCGGCCGTCCCGATGCCGGCGCGGTGCCCGGCCTGTCCGGCTATGTCTCGGCCGCACCGATCCTGTTCGAGGGCTTTGTCCGCTCCGGCCTGGTTGCCGTGCCGCTGCCAAGCCAGCCGGCCGGCGTCGCCAGACCCAGGCGCGACGATCTGCCGGTGACATTGGCGCGCTTCGGTTCTGGCGCCGACGGGCTGGTCCAGGCAACGCCGACCGAGCCCGCGCCGACGATCATCTTTCCGCCCGACGGCGCTCACGTCGATCTCGGCGCCACCGCCGCCGGCGCCACGCCACTGGTGCTGAAGCTGCAAGGCGGCCGCGCCCCGTTCCGCTGGCTGGCCAACGGCAAGCCGCTGGTCGGCATCGACCGGCGGCGCACCGCGACCTGGCAGCCGGACGGCGCCGGCTATTCGACCCTGACCGTGATCGACGCGGCCGGGCGTGCGGCCAGCGTGAAAGTGTTCGTTGAATAGAATGCGCCAAGCGATTCACGGAATTGGCTTCCACGAGGTCGGCGGGTAGCAGGATACTTGCCCATGCCTGTTCCGAGGCACCGAAGCGCGTCTTCCGCAAGGGCGCCGTCTCCTTGCCACTCTTTCGCCAGCCACCGCTCGCACCACATCCAGCCATTGCCGAGGAGCGACCTGCCTCTAGATAGATCGCTTCATGTGCTCGGATTCCGCATAGCGGCGTTGCGAGGAAAGAATTTTTTCGTGAGGCCGAAAGCCGGCGAAAAATTGCTTCAAAAGGGCGAAAAAAGCAACTTTGAATGCATCTAATTTCTACTAATTCGGTAGATTGAGGTGATCTCAACGGAGGCAGAAATGACCAATCCTCATTTCAGGAAACTGCTCGGCGCACTGG
This sequence comes from Mesorhizobium escarrei, assembly GCF_935825525.1. Lineage (GTDB taxonomy): Bacteria > Pseudomonadota > Alphaproteobacteria > Rhizobiales > Rhizobiaceae > Mesorhizobium > Mesorhizobium escarrei. The sequence continues at coordinate 50,184 of NZ_CAKXZT010000168.1, read as the reverse complement.
TCGCCACATCTGTCCAGTTCGGCACGCTCGGTTTCGCGTTTGCCGATACCACCATCCTCAACGTGTCGTATGACCCGACGCGTGAACTTTACAAGCAATTCGACGAGGCTTTTGCCGCCCACTGGAAGGCCGAGACCGGTGAGACGGTAACCGTCCAGCAGTCACATGGCGGGTCGGGCGCGCAGGCCCGCGCCGTGATCGACGGCCTCGACGCCGACGTGGTGACGCTGGCGCTCGAAGGCGACATCAACGCCATCGTCGAGAAATCGAAGAAGATCAATCCCGACTGGCGGACCAAATTCGAGAACAATTCGGCGCCCTACACCTCGACCATCGTCTTCCTCGTCCGCAAGGGCAATCCGAAAGGCATCAAGGACTGGGGCGATCTGGTCAAGGACGACGTCCAGGTGATCACGCCGAACCCCAAGACTTCGGGCGGCGCACGCTGGAACTATCTCGCCGCCTGGGCCTATGCCAACGCCAAGGATGGCGGCGACGACGCCAAGACGAAGGAATTCGTCGGCAATCTCTACGCGCATGTTCCAGTGCTCGATACCGGTGCGCGCGGTGCGACCGTGACCTTCGCGCAAAAAGGCTTGGGCGATGTGCTGCTGGCCTGGGAGAACGAGGCCTATCTGGCGCTCGACGAATTCGGCGCCGACAATTTCGATATCGTCTACCCGCCGACCTCGATCCTGGCTGAGCCGCCGGTCGCCGTGGTCGATGCCAATGTCGATGCCAAGGGCACGCGAAAAGTCGCCGAAGCCTATCTGAGCTACCTCTACTCCAAGGAAGGCCAGACGCTGATCGCCAAGAACCACTATCGCCCGTCGAAGCCGGATTTGGTACCGGCGGAGGACCTCGCCAAACTGCCGGAGATCAAGCTGATCACCATCGACGATCCGCTTTTTGGCGGTTGGAAGAAAGCACAGCCTTACCATTTCGGCGACGGTGGTATATTCGACCAGATCTACAAGCCGGCCCAGTAGACCCAGTTAGCTAGACTCTAGATCAGGACGATATGACCACAGCACCCGCCAAGGCGGGGTGGCGGTTCAGACAGCCGAGCGTCATTCCGGGTTTCGGATTGACGCTCGGCTTCTCGCTTGCCTACCTCACGCTCATCATTCTCATTCCCCTGTCGGGGCTGATCTGGCGATCGGCCGCGCTCGGCTGGGCCGATTTCTGGGCGATCGCCACCGACCGCCGCACCGTCAATGCGCTTGAAATCAGCTTCGGCACGGCCTTTATTGCCGCTTCCGTCAATGTCGTCTTCGGCACGATCGTCGCCTGGGTGCTGGTGCGCTACAACTTTCCTGGCCGCCGCATCGTGGATGCCATGGTCGACCTGCCCTTCGCACTGCCGACGGCGGTGGCCGGCATCGCGCTGACCACGCTCTACGCGCCGAATGGCTGGCTCGGCAGCCTGCTGGCGCCGCTCGGCATCAAGGTCGCCTACACGCCGCTCGGCATCGTTATAGCGCTGATCTTCATCGGCCTGCCCTTCGTCGTGCGCACTGTCCAGCCGATCATGGAGGAGATCGACAAGGAGGTGGAGGAAGTGGCCGCGACGCTCGGCGCCAATCGCTTCCAGACCATCGCCCGGGTTCTGCTTCCGGGCCTGGCGCCCGCGATCGTCACGGGTTTCGCGTTGGCTTTCGCACGCGGTGTCGGCGAGTACGGCTCCGTCATTTTCATCGCCGGCAATCTGCCCTACAAATCCGAGATCGCGCCGCTTCTGATCGTCATCCGGCTGGAGGAATATAATTATGCGGCAGCGACCGCGATCGCGGCAATCATGCTCGCTTTGTCGTTCGTGATGCTGCTGGTCATCAATCTGGTGCAGACGTGGAGCCGCAAGCGCTATGGCTGATCCGGAGATCAAATCCTACGCACCGCACCACGAAAGCCAGTCGGCGGCAGTGACCGAAAGCCGCCCGGCGAAAGCCGTGCTGATGATCGTGACCTTTGCCTTCCTCGGCATTTTCCTGCTCTTGCCGCTGATCGTCGTCTTCAACGAAGCCTTCGCAAAGGGCCTCAGCGCTTACACCGAGGCGCTGACCAACCCAGACACGCGCTCGGCGATCCATCTGACACTGCTGGTGGCGGCGATCTCGGTGCCACTCAACGTCGTCTTCGGCATCTCCGCCGCTTGGGCCATCGCCAAGTTCGAGTTCAAGGGCAAGGCCTTCCTTACCACGCTCATCGACCTGCCGTTTTCGGTCTCGCCGGTCATTTCCGGCCTGGTCTATGTGCTGTTGTTCGGCGCGCAGGGCCTGTTCGGTGCCTGGCTGAAGGCGCATGGCATCGTCATCCTGTTTGCCGTGCCGGGCATCGTGCTCGCTACCATCTTCGTCACCTTCCCCTTCGTCGCCCGCGAACTGATCCCCTTGATGCAGGAACAGGGCAATGGTGACGAGGAGGCAGCGCTGTCGCTCGGCGCCAATGGCTGGCAGGCTTTCTGGTACGTAACGCTGCCCAACGTCAAATGGGGGCTGCTCTACGGCGTGCTGCTGTGCAATGCCCGCGCCATGGGCGAGTTCGGCGCGGTCTCCGTCGTGTCGGGCCACATACGCGGACTGACCAACACCATGCCGCTGCATGTCGAAATCCTCTATAACGAGTACAATGCCGCAGCCGCCTTCGCCGTCGCTTCACTGCTTGCGGGCCTGGCGCTCGTCACGCTGGTCTTGAAAACACTTCTCGAGATGCGCTACGGCGCCGAGCTCGCCGCGACGCGCGGACACTAATGCATGTCGCCCAAAAGTGCGCAGCGGTTTTGGGATAACTACATGCATCGACAAAAAAGGGACGGTTGATGGAAGTTCGCGTTGCCAACGTGCGCAAGGAGTTTGAGCGGTTTCCGGCCCTCCACGACGTTTCGCTCGACATCAAGTCCGGCGAACTGATCGCGCTGCTCGGGCCTTCCGGCTCCGGCAAGACGACGCTGCTCAGGCTGATCGCCGGGCTGGAGCGGCCGACGAAAGGAAGGATCTTCTTTGGCGAGGAGGATGCGTCGCAAAAATCGATCCAGGAGCGCAATGTCGGCTTCGTTTTCCAGCATTATGCGCTGTTTCGCCATATGACGGTCGCCGACAATATCGGCTTCGGCTTAAAAGTTCGGCACGGGCCGTCACGGCCGTCGGCGCAGGAAATCCGCCGCCGGGCTTCAGAGCTTCTCGACCTCGTCCAGCTTTCCGGCTTGGAAAAGCGCTATCCGGCGCAGCTTTCGGGCGGCCAGCGCCAGCGCGTGGCGCTTGCCCGCGCGATGGCGATCGAACCGGCCGTGCTTTTGCTCGACGAGCCGTTCGGCGCGCTCGACGCCCAGGTCCGCCGCGAATTGCGCCGCTGGCTGCGCGACATCCACGACGCCACCGGCCACACCACGGTCTTTGTCACCCATGACCAGGAAGAAGCGCTCGAGCTTGCCGACCGCGTCGTGGTGATGAGCCAGGGCAGCATCGAGCAGGTCGGCACCGCCGACGAAATCTACGACACGCCGAACTCGCCCTTCGTCTACGGCTTCATCGGTGAATCGAGCGCGCTTCCCGTCAAGGTCGAGGACGGCCAGGTCTGGATCGCCGACCGCCCGATCGGGCTGTCCGCGCCGCAGGCACCGCGAGGCGAAGCAACGCTGTTCTTCCGCCCGCACGATGTCGACCTGGTGGACGAATGCAATGGCTGCATCGCCGGCACGGTCGCCGCCAGCCGCCGCGTCGCCGGCACCAGACGGGTCGAGCTCGAAATCGGCGGCGATCGCCAGCGGGTCGAGATCGAGCTGCCGGTCGACCATCCGGCGGCGCAAAAAAGCCGCGTGGCGTTCAGGCCGCGACGCTGGAAGCTTTTTCCGGCTGCTTGATCCTCTATCGGGCGCTACGCCAGCCAGTTCTCGACCTTCAGGCCTTTGATCCGGTTGGCGCTCACCAGGGTCGTGCCCAGTGCGTAGGCGTGGGCAGCAATAAAAAGGCCGTTTTGGCCAATGGTGGCCCTGCCCCGCCGGGTTTCGGACCATGTCGCTGATAATGTCGGTGTCCAGCGTGAACCGTATTAAAATAATTTCTCGGATTTGACAGGCATATCGTCGATCTTGGGGATGTCTTCCTCGGGACCGAGCGGCGGCTCTTGCGCCCATTGCGCGAGCAGCGCCGACAGGCCAGGTTTGCGGACCGGCTCGATGACCAAGCGATCGCCTTCACGGCTGATCAAGACCTTTTCGCCTGGAAGATCGAACTCGACAGGAATGCGCACCGCTTGGCTGCAATTGTTGCGGAACAGCTTCGCCTCTTTTGGTGGCGTTTTGGAATGGCGGTGCTGGGGCACGGCAATGGCTCCTTTGTATATGCAATGTAGATGCCAAACAGAGTCGCGATACAATCGTCTTGCCAACGGATAGGGACCGCTGCCCAGGTGTCCCTAAAGACTCTGCGTGAAAGAAAATCCTAACGACGGCCCGGAATGGGAACATTTTTCTAGCGGTGACGTGGCGAAGCTGTCCTACGTGTCTCGTCGCCCATCATGCCTTGCCGCTATGCTTCGGCAATAAGTGCATTGGAGTTCTGTTTCATGAAGCGATTTTTGCTTGGCGTCGCCACATTGGCCGGCCTGTTCCTCGCATCCTCCCAAGCGTGGTCGGCCGACAAATTGCTGAACGCGTCCTATGATGTCGGCCGCGAATTGTTTGCGCAGATAAACAAGGCCTTCGTCGCCGAGCATCCCGGCGTGACCGTCGACCAGTCGCATGCCGGGACGTCGGCGCAGGCGCGTGCCATCGCCGAAGGCCTCGGCGCCGATGTCGTCACCTTCAACCAGGTCCTCGATATCGATTTCCTGGTTTCGAAGGGTCTTGTCTCCGCCGACTGGCAAAAGGACTTCCCCGCCAACGCCTCGCCTTTCTATTCGCTGCCGTCTTTCCTGGTGCGCGCCGGCAATCCAAAGAACATCAAGGATTGGAACGATCTCGTGCGCGACGACGTCCAGGTGATCTTCCCCAACCCGAAAACGTCGGGCAATGCGCGCTACACCTATCTCGCGGCCACCGCCTACGCCAAGGAGGCCTTCAAGGGCGACGACGCCAAGGTGAAGGAATTCGTCACCAAGCTGTTCAACAACGTGCCGATCTTCGACTCAGGCGGGCGCGCCGCCACCACCACCTTCGTGCAGCGTGAGATCGGCGACGTGCTGATCACCTTCGAGTCGGAAACGCGCGGCGTCCGCAGGGAGTATGGCGATGACAAGTTCGAGCAGGTGACGCCTTCGGTCAGCCTGCTGGCGGAGTTTCCGGTGGCGATCGTCGACACGGTCGCCGACGAGCATGGCACGCGTGACCTCGCCAAGACCTATCTCGACTTCCTCTACACGCCGCAGGGCCAGGACATCGCCGCCCGCAACGGCCTGCGAGCCCGCGACGCGGCGGTCGCCGCCAAATACAAGGCCGAGTTCCCCGATGTCCGGCTGCTGACGGTGGAGGATGTCTTCGGCGGCTGGGACAAGATCCAGGCCGAGCATTTCGCAGCCGGCGGTCTGCTCGACCAGACCTATGGCAGCCGCTGAAGCAAGCGATCTTCGAACTGGATAAGAAGGCCGGCTTTTGCCGGCTTTCTTCGTTTTTACGCTCCGGACAGGTGATTTCCCGCACGTTCCCAGCGCGCCGTCCAAAACGTCACGAAGAATCAACGTGTTTGTGCCTACTGTACCATCGGACGGCTTGTTTCGCGAAACTGCATCGCGCGACCAAAACGTCATGATTTGCACACAAACAACCGCCAGATGCGGGCGGTTGGGGTTTCATGAACTGAATCGGGCATGCTTACCAAAAAAGGCAAATACGGCCTCAAGGCCCTCGTGCATCTGTCAGGCTTGCCGGTCGGCCAGCTGGCGTTCGTCAACGACATTGCGGTCGCCAACAACATCCCGAAGAAATTCCTGGATGCCATTCTGGGCGAATTGCGCAATGCCGGCTTCGTCCAGAGCCGCAAGGGCAAGGAAGGCGGCTATCGCCTCGCCCGCCCGGCCTCGGAGATCAAGATCGGCCATGTCGTGCGCGTCCTCGACGGGCCGCTGGCGCCGATCCCTTGCGCCAGCCGCACCCAATATCAGCGCTGCGAGGACTGCGACGAGGCGACATGCCAGGTCCGGAACATGATGCTGGAGGTGCGCCAGGCGATCGCCGAGGTGCTGGACAATCGCAGCCTCGCCGCCATGCGCGACGCCGACAATGACGATTTTCCAGTCGAGCTGACGTCGCAGATCTGATCAGGCGCCGCTGAGGCGGATCCGCGCCAGCCATCCGCTCATGAATTCGCCTCAAACAGGCCCAAGACGTCGGCGACAATGTCGGCGATCGGGCGCGTTGCATCGAGCGTCAATGCATTCTCGTCGGCTGCCGGCGCTTCGAGCGTGGCGAACTGGCTGTCGACCAGGCTTGCCGGCATGAAATGGCCCCGGCGGGAGCCGACACGCTGCTTTGCGGTCGCGGGATCGATTTCCAGATAGAGGAAAACGATGTCCTGGCAAAAACCGCGCAGACGCTCGCGGTAGCTGCGCTTCAGCGCCGAGCAGGCGGCGACGACGGCTTGCCCATCGCCGACCGATCCGGCAATGCGCCGGCCGATCGCGTCGAGCCAGCCTTCGCGCAATGCGTCGGTCAGCGGCTCACCGCTTGCCATGCGTGCGACGTTTTCCGGTGGATGCAACCTGTCGCCCTCGACGAAGACAGCGCCCAATTCCGCCGCCAGCGCTTCGCCGACAGCCGACTTGCCACAGCCGGCGACGCCCATCACCACGAGGGCCGGTGCGGGCCGAATGCGATCGCTCTGCATTTTTGCTATCTTTTCGTCCACGATGCGGATTAGCGGCTGGCCGGCGCGCGGCCGTAAAGCAGGAGCATGGCGACGATGACGACGCCATAGATGATCTGCCGCCCCGCCTCCGGCATCTGCATGACGGAAAGAATGGATTGCAAAAGTGTGATCAGGATAACGCCCGCGACCGTGCCGAGATAGGAGCCGCGGCCGCCGAGAATCGAGGTGCCGCCAAGCACCACCGCAGCGATCGACGGCAGGAGATAGGCGTCGCCCATCGACTGGGCCGCCTTGGAGGCATAGCCGGCCAGAAGCACGCCGCCAAAGGCGGAGAGCCCGCCGGAAACGGCGAAGGCGATCAGCACCACGCGCCGCGTGTCGATGCCGGAGAGGTAGGCGGCGCGCTCGCGGTTGCCGATGCCGTAGACCGTGCGGCCGAAGCCGGTGCGGGTCAGCACGAAAACCATCGCAGCACCGATCAGCGCCCAGATGACGACCGCATTGGGCACGCCCGGAATGGCAATGCCGGTCGCCAGAAAGCGCATCGCCCGGGTCGCCGAATCCTGCGGCGAGAAGCCGCCTGTATAGACCACCATCAGCCCTTGGGCGACGGCATTGGTGGCGAGCGTGATGATCATCGAGGGAATGCGCAGATAAGCAACGCCGATGCCGTTGACGATGCCGATCGCGACACCGCACAAAATGCCGAACGGAATCGCCAGCGCCACGCCGAGCGGGCCGTAGGCGGCGGCCGCACAGGCCATCATCGCGCCCGCCGCCACCGACCATGGCACCGACAGGTCGATCTGGCCGAGCAGGATGACCAGCATCATGCCGGTGGCGATGACGCCGAGAAACGAGGCCACTTTGAGCTGCTGCAGCAGATATTCCGGCGACAGGAAGCTGCGCGAATAGAGGCTGCCGACAAACAGCAGCAGCACGATGCAGGCAAAGGCGGTCAGCACCGCCGGATCGGCGCGGCGAATGAATTTCGGCATGCGGCCGGCGATGCCGCCGATGGTCGTTTCGCTCACAGGAACCACTCCAGCCGGTTGCGAACCCTGAACAGGGCGAAGGCGCCGAGGCTGACGGCGATCAGCAGGATGACGCCCTGGAACAGCGGCTGCCAGAGCGGATCGAAATCGAAGACGAAGAGCAGGTCGCCGATGGTGCGGAAGGCGAGCGCGCCGAAGATCGCGCCGATGGCGCTGCCCTTGCCGCCGAACAGCGAGACGCCGCCAAGCACCACGGCAGCGATCGAGAACAGCGTATAGGCATTGCCGCTGGCATAGGCCGCCTCGCCGGTATAGGTGAAGAAGGTCAGGAACAGCCCGCCGATCGCGGCCAGCAGGCCGGCCAGCGCATAGGCGGCGAACTTGCCGCGGCGGATCGGCACGCCGGACATGTAGGCCGCCATTTCCGACGATCCCGCAGCATAGGCCGCACGGCCGAGCACCGACCGGCTGAACGGCACCCAGACGACGAGCACGACGGCCAGCAGCGCCACCAGGCTCGCCGGCACCACGCCGAACAGCCGCCCGGTCAGGGCGTCGGCCAGATCCTCGTTGACCGAGCCGCCCGGGAACGGCCGAAGCAGCAGGGCGATGCCGAAATATACCGCGCCGGTGGCGATGGTGGTGACGATCGGCTGCAGCCTTCCGTAGATGACGATGGCGCCGTTGATCGCCCCGCACAGCAGCCCGGTGCCGAGCACCGCGACGACGCCGAACGCGGTTTCGATGCCGGTGCCGATGACCAGCCATGAGGCCAGGCAATTGGTCAGCAGAAAGATCATGCCGACGGAAAGGTCGATACCGGCGGTGATCACCACCAGCGTCTGCGCCATGGCGACGAAGGCGAGCAGCACACCCTTGTTCGAGGCCGTCTGCACGACGTTGGCGGTAAAGCCGGCCGGATGGTTCGAGGTGTAGATCGTAAACATCACGATGAAGATGCCGAACGCCAGCAGCGTTCCGCGTTGTTCGGCAAGCCAGTAGCGCCAGTCTTTCACGCGTCCGCTCCTCGGGCTGGCGTCTTCGCCATGCCTCTGGCAGGCGTCTCTTCGCCATGGATGTTGAGCGCGCTGGCGATCAGCGCCCGCTCGGTGATCTCGGCGCCGACGAGTTCGCGCTTGACCGCTCCGTCATAGAGCACCAGCACCCGGTCGCAGCAGCCGATCAACTCGTCATAGTCGGTCGAGTAAAACAGTATCGCCGCGCCTTGGTCGGCAAGCTTGCGCATTAGCTGATACAGTTCCTGTTTGGTGCCGACATCGATACCCCGCGTGGGGTCGTTGAGCAGGATGATGCGCGGCTGCCGCATCAGCCATTTGGCGATGACGACCTTCTGCTGGTTGCCGCCGGACAGCGCGCCGACCGGAATATCGAGACCTGCCGTTTTGATCGCCAGCAGAGCTACCATGTCGTCGATCAGCCGCTGCTCGGCGGCACGGTCGATGATGCCGGCCCTGGACAGCCGGTCGAGTGTTGCGAAGGAGAGGTTTTCGCGCACCGTCATCGGCAGCATCAGGCCTTCCGTCTTGCGGTCTTCCGGGATCAGGGCCATGCCGATCCGGTCACCGCGCGCCTTGGCCGGGCTGGCGATCGCCACCGGTTTGCCGTCGATCAATATCTGGCCGCTGAGGCCGCGCAGCACGCCGAAGAAGGCGAGCAGCAATTCGCGCTGGCCCTGGCCATCGAGACCGCCGAGGCCGACGACCTCGCCTGCGCCGACCGACAGCGAGATATTGTCCAGCCGGTCGGTCCAGGAAAGCTTGCGCGCCTCCAGCACGAGCGCGGCGGTGGCCGGCGCGCGCACCGGCTTCGGCGGGAAAATATGGCTGTATTCGCGGCCGATCATCAGCTCGACGACTTCATTGTCGCTCTTCGATCCAGCAGCATAACTGGCGACATTGCGGCCGTTGCGGAACACCGTGCACTGGTCGGCAAGCTCGGCGATCTCGTTCATTCGATGCGAGATGTAGAGCAGCGCCAGCCCTTCCGAGCGTAGCCGCTTCAAGACGCCGAAAATCTTGGCGACGTCGGCCGCGGTCAGCGCCGAGGTCGCCTCGTCGAGGATCAGGATGCGCGGCTTCCTGGCGAGTGCTTTGGCGATCTCGACCATCTGCCTTCTTGAAAGAGGAAGGTCTTTGACCAGCGCCAGCGGGTGGATATCGGCAGCGCCCGCGCGAGCCAGGGCTTCTTCCGCGATGCGTCGCTGCGCCTTACGGTCGATCATGCCGAAGCGTTTGGGCGGATCGGAAATGACGATGTTGTCGGAAACGCTGAGTTCGGGGACGAGCGACAGTTCCTGGAAAATGCAGACGATGCCGGCCTGGTTGGCCGCTGCCGGCGACGCGAAAGTCACCTCGCTTCCGTCCAGCATCATGCGGCCTTCGTCAGGCGCGACGACGCCGGCCATGACCTTGATCAGCGTCGATTTACCGGCGCCGTTCTCGCCGAGGATGGCGTGAATGCTGCCTGGTGTGACCGAAAGCTCGGCCTTTTCCAGCGCCCGCACACCGCCATAGCGCTTGGATATGCCCTCCATGCGGAAGAGCGGAACCGCACCGTCCATCGGCCCCTCCCAAGGCGCTTGTTCTTCGGGACCGGCGCCGTGGGATATCCCGCGGCGCCGTCAATCAGTCTATTGGTTTTCCTTGCTCTGGCCCATGATTTCCTGCGCGGTGAAATTGATGCCGCAGGTCGGGAAAGAGTTGCCGACGAAGAAATTGTCGGACTGGTCGGGGAAATAGTCCTCGCCTTCCTTAAAGTTCGGATCCTCGACGATTGCCAGCGGCAGTTTCACCGCTTGCGGGACGACTTGGCCCTCCAGCGCGGCAATCGCCGTCTTGATGGCGACCGCCACCTGGGCGGGACCGGTTCCGGCCGACGAGCACTTCAGCCCCTCTGCGGCAAACTTGGCGCAGAATTTGCGGAAGCCATTTTCCGTTTCGCCGCCGAATGGCACGAACGGATGCTTGGCGTCGATCATCGCCTGGACGATGCCGGTGTCGCCGCCCTGCCCGGTGACGCCATCGAAGGGACCGTTGGTGGCGATCGCGTCGGCCGTAGCCTTTTGCGCCACGCCATCGTCCCATTTGCCAACGACTTCGGTGACCTCCCACTTCTTGCCGGAAGCATCGAGGGTCTCATGAATGCCGTTGTGGCGGTCGGTGTCGACCGACGTACCGGCGACGCCACGCACTTCGAGGATCTTGCCGCCATTGGGAATATGCTTGATCAGCCAGTTGGCCCACAACTCGCCAAGGCCTTTCTGGTCGACATTGACGTTGATGGCGTCCTTGGTGTCGAGAATGTTGTCGAAGGCGACCAGCACGACCCCGGCTTGCTTGGCGCGTTTGATGACCGGCCCGAAAGCCGTTGGATTCTGCGCGTTGACGACGATCGCGTCATAACCGGAATCGATGAAGTTGTTGATCGCCGAAATCTGCGCCGGCACGTCTTCGCCGGTCGAAACGACCTTGAATTCTTTCAGTTTGGCTGCGACATCCGGCTGCGCCGCATAGGCCTTCGCCGTCTGCACCATCTGGATGCGCCAAGTGTTGGCGATATAGCCATTGGCGAGCGCGACGCGGTACGGGCCTTCCTTTTTGGGGAATTTGAAGAACTGCGTGTCGACGGCCCATGGCGCGAAGCATTCCGGCTCGGCGGATGGGCCTGCGACGATTTCTGGCTCGGCGAGCGCCGACGAACTCAGCATGACGAATGCAGTGGCGGCAACGATGCCACCAACAAGTGACTTGAACATCGATATTCCTCCCAGTTGCAGTTTTTGATTGTTCACGCGTCTCGCGCGTCCGGCCCGGCACCTCCCGCCTTGCCCGTCGCGCTTTATCAGGTGGCCGAATGCCGACCCGATCTCCTCCCTTGCCGCTCGGCAACCACAGTAAAAACTATCATATTATACATAATAAACAAGCATTAGCTGTCGATTATATATAATAAACAAACTAGCCCCATTGCCGTGAGTCTTTGCCAGAGATGGATGGTAGCGCTACCATGACGTTGTGTAAAGCGTCATTTCACTGCGTCTCGAAGGCAGGTCAGCGGGCCGTGCTCTCGCGGCGCTTGAGTTCGAAGCCGAGATCGACGACCGGCTCTTGCGGCCGCTTGCCTGCAATCGCCGCGAGCGCCATGGCGACTGACAGCCGGCCGATCTCATAGCGAGGCGTCCGGACGCTAGTGACAGAGGGGAAAGCCACTTCCATCATGTCGAGATCGTTGAAGCCTGTGATGCCGATCGTCTTCGGCACGGCGATCGAGGCGCGGTGGCACTCGAACAGAGCGCCGAGCGCGATGTCGTCATTGTTGCAGAAAGCCCCGTCCAGCGTCGGCATCTTAGCCAGCGCGTCGCGAAACAATCCGCGCCCGAGCGTCACGCTGGACGGCACTGGCGTGGTGGTAACAAGCCGCGCGTCGAACAGGCCAGCTGCCTCCATCGCCGCGCGATAACCGGCCAGACGCCGCTGCGAGCGCGGGTCCATGCGCGCGCCGATGAAGCCGATGCGGCGATAGCCCGCTTCGATCATGTGCTCAGTCGCCGCCTTGCCGCCGTCGAAATGCGAGAAGCCGACCATCATGTCGACCGGATCGGGCCCGGTTTCCATGACCTGCACCACTGGGCAGCCGGCCGTCTCGAGCAGTCTTCGCGAAATTGGCGTCTGGTCGATGCCCGCCACGATCAGCGCCGCCGGGCGCTGCGGGCCGAACACCTGCAGCAGCCGCTCCTCCTCGAGGCCGGAATAATGGGTGTTGCCGAGCTGGATACGGTAGGAGCTGTCCGACAGACTGTCATAAATGCCGCGCAGCACTTCGGCAAAGACGCTGTTGGTGAGCGACGGCACCAGCACGCCAAAGACCTCGGCACGCGCCGATGCCAACGCTCGCGCATTCGGGTCGGGCAGATAGCCGAGCTCATCGACAGCCGCCTGGATCTGGCGGCGCAGATCCTCCGAAACGCGCCCCGGCTCGCGCAAGGCGCGGGAGACGGTGATGGCGCCGACGCCGGCCTTGCGCGCGACATCGGCGATCGTCGGACGGCCGCCGCCACGGCGCGAGCGCGGTTTGGTCATAGCCTTGTCCCGCACGCGGCGCCTTCGCCGAAGCGCGGCCACGAAATGCTGTTCAGCGTCTTTGCCACTTCGCCATGCCACCCAGAGATTATAGCTGCCGCGCACCCCGACTGGCGTCGCGCAGCCTTAGCCCATTGTCAAGCGAACGGGCCAGGACAGCTATCCCGAACTCGGCTAGCGCCACAGTTTGAATTTCGGCTTTGGGTGGTGAGCGGCGTCTTGTAGTCCACCGTGCTCAGGCTTCTACGCCGTGCGTCCTCCGCTGCGCCACCTCATGGCATAGGGCAACGCGAACAAGTAGAGACCGCTGAGCATGAGCAAGGCGAGCGGGATCAGCGGCATGAGGTATACCCAGTAGGCGGGCGCGACACCTACGCCCAAAGTGATGAAGATGGCGACGACGACCGCCGTAAAAATGATCGACAGCCAGCGGTGGAATTGCCGGATCCAAATGTTCCAGTTCATTGGGGACCTCCTCTGAAGACGAGCCGCACGACCCGCTTGGCGGCGGCCTTTTTGCTACCTTGTTTCGTTGATGGACGACTGTTGGCATTGCGTTTCGCCCGCAGATGCCTATGGCATCGGCACGCCTATTCTATCCGCGCCAGGACCTGCTCCAGGTTCGCAAAGAACCGCTGCCACCCGTATTTGGCACCCTGATAATACTGCTGCTGATCCGGCCGGAAGCCCAACTGCTCCATGCGCAGATGGGTCCCTGTGCTCGTAGGGGTGAGCGTCCACGTGACGACACTTTTGAGATCCTTGGTATCCCACGTGTAAGACAGCGTCTTGTTGGGCTCGACTGCCTGGACCTGACAGTCGACCGTCCCCCAATCCGCGCTCAGATTGAAACGGTGCCCCTCGTCTGGCTTGAAATCGTTCTTCATCAGCCACTCCTCGATCAGGTGTGATTGGGTGAGAGCGCGCCAGATCTTTTCCGGCGGAAAAGCGACCTCCCGTTCGACAACGACGGCGCGCGTTTCGGTCTCAGTATTGGTCATTGGTCCATCCTTTTGAGCAGATCTTCGAGATTGTCGAACCGGCTTTGCCAGAACCCAGCCATTTGGTTTGTCCAGTCGATCAGCGGCGCCAAGGCGCCGAGCTCCGCGCTGTAGTGCGTGTTGCGGCCTTCGTGGCGGTCGCGCACCAACCCGGCCTGTTTCAGCACCCCCAGATGTTTTGACACGGCCGGTTGCGAGACCCCGGCCCGAGCGGTCAGAGCCGCGACGGTTTGGTCGCCGTCGCGACACAGCCGCTCGAAGATGGCCCGTCGCGTCGGATCGGCAAGCGTTTTAAAGATTATCTCGTGGGGCTGTGGCATCGCAATCGATAACTCGCTGGCTATTTATAAACCAATAACCACCGAGATATGTGTAAGTCAAGCAGGAGCGTGGACCGAACTCCGCGTCACGGGGGCTACCCCTGTCTCTTCCGTCGCTCTGGCCAGCGGCAGGCCAGCGGGGTCAGTGCTCAGGCCATCGCCGCGGCGCTGCGCCGTGCCTTCCACAGCAGCAGCACCATGGCCGCCATATTCAGCAGATTCCAGGCAATGCCGTTGAGGAACGCCGCAGCGTAGGAGCCGGTCAGATCGTAGATCCAGCCCGACATCCAGCCGCCGATCGCCATGCCGAAGATGGTTGCCATCATGACGATGCCGACTCGCTGGCCGGCCCCTTTGGCGGGCATGTATTCGCGCACGATGATGGCATAGCAAGGCACGATGCCGCCCTGTGACAGGCCGAAGACCAGCGAGACGACGTAAAGCGACGCGAGCCCGTCGAACGGGATGTAGAACAACAGCGACAGGGCTTGCAGCACCGAGCCGATCAGCAGGGTTTTCACACCGCCGATGCGATCGGCAATGAAGCCGGACGCCAGCCGGCTGACAACGCCCGCCGCCAGCATGATCGACAGCATGTCGGCGCCTCGCGCCACGCCGTAGCCGAGGTCCATGCAATACGCGACGATATGGACCTGCGGCATCGACATCGCCACGCAGCAGCCAAGGCCGGCGACGACGAGCAGCACCTGCAGCGCTGCCGGTGACAGTGAGATCGGCTGGACCGGCCGGCTGCCGGGTGAGCCGGGAGCGGCGGCACGTGGTGCGCGACGCCTGAGCAGCAGGATCAGCGGCACCATGGTCGCGAGGCAGACGACGCCGATCGCGGCATAGGTGAAACGCCAGCCTTCGGCCTTCATGACAAAGGGCATCGCCAACGGCCAGATCGCCCCGGCGAGATAGTTGCCGGCGGCGGCAGCCGTCACCGCGACGCCGCGGCGGCGGCTGAACCAGTGCGAGATGTCGGCGATCAGCGGCCCGAAAATCGCCGACGTGCCGACGCCGATCAAAAGTCCCTGGACAAGAGTGAACTGCAGGATCGAAGTGGTCAGCGACGCCAGCAGGAAACCGGTACCGAGCGCCACCGAGGCAATGATCGCCGGGATCCAGTAGCCCATGCGGTCGATGGCGCGGCCGACCAGCACATTGCCGGCGGCGAAACCGACCATGGTCGCGGTATAGGGCATCGACGCGGCCGCGCGATCGACGCCGAATTCCGCCTGCACGGCGGGCAGCACCACGACCACCGCCCACATGCCGACGCCGCCGATCGTCGCCAGCAGCACCGAAGTGCCGAGCCGCATCCAGGCATAGGCGCTATCGATGCCGGGGCTGCTTGCCTGGCTGGAGACGGTTGTGGTCAAGGCGTTTTCTGTCCGCGGTTCTGCGCAAGTCGACCGGTTTGACACCACTATCGGCACATTGGCGGCGCCGTGCAGCGCCACATCGCGCAAATCCGTGGCTCCAGAAACTTGAGCTGCAGTGGAACGGTGGCCGCCGTCCCGGAGTTTTTCATCAAACTTATCGATAGAAGGAGTTTGTCATGACCGCGAAAAGGAAATGGTCGGGCGAGGTCACCGAGCATAGTGATGCGCTGGACCTCGAGGAGCATATATTCGAATCCGACGACCCCAAGAAGATCGCGGCCTCGTTGAAGCGATCAGCCGAGTACAGCGAGCGGCGCAAGGCCGAGCCGTTCCAGTCCGCCATGTCGATGCTGAATTTCTACATCAACCGCGCCGGCACGAACCTGCCGGCCAAGCAGAAGAAAGTGCTGGAGGATGCCAAGGACGAACTGCGCGCCGCGTTTGGGCGCCCGAGAGAACACTGAGCAAGGAGCGAAGCTACGCGGCGCAGACCCTGGAATCCATTCCGTTACATCAGCCGAGGAATGCTGAGGCTCAGAATAAAAGCGCTCTGTAGCGATCCTTCGCGCCCCCCTCTGTCCTGCCGGACATCTCCCCCACGTGGGGGAGATCGGCAGCTTCGCGGACCGCGTCCATTTTGCAAGGTTGGTGGTTGGCGAAATCAGTGATGAAGGCAAATCTCCCTCCTTGTGGGGGAGATGCCGAGTCTTGGCAAAGAGGGCAGGACAGAGGGGGGCGCTGTCCCTCCACGATCAAAGGTTCTGCATCGCAGCGCTCGAGGAAACGGCATGGACCCCGCCGGGTCGCTTCGCTCCTTGCTCCGCCCCAGGATGACGAAGGCATGGGGGCCTACGGCAGCCAAATCCAAAAAGAGGCCCGGCAGCAATTGGCCGGGCCTCGGTGGGTGTCCAGGCTAAAATTCAGTCGCAAATCCAGATCTTCTTCCAGAAAATGCCATGCTTGGTGAAAATCTTCTTCTTGGTCCAGCAGCTATAGCCGGGATAATCATAGACGGGATAGTAGTCGTAGAAGCCGAAACGCTTGTGCCAACGGTGGCCATGACGATGGCCGCGATGGCCGATCTTGACGACAAAATCGCCGGCAGCTTGGCTCTGCTGCCCAATGTTGCCGAAGGCCGCCAATGGTGCGAACGGCGAGATTGCGAACGGCAAAATTGCGAACGGCGGAGTAAGACCGAGATGAAGCGCTGCAGTGGTCCGGCGCGATTTATCAGCGTGATTTGATGACGCTGTCTGTATTGGCCAACAGCTTGCGCACCGCGTTGCGTGCCGCATCCGGCCGCTGCAGGCGGATGTTCTTTTCGATCGCCTCGTGCAGCTTCTGCGCGTGCTGCAAATCGTCCAGTTCCCGCGTCGTATAGGCGAACAGATGATCGAACGCCGATTCGATCAGCACGCCGAGCGGCACCAGGAGGTCGTTGCCGGAGGCGCGCAGGATCGCCAGATGAAAACGCGTGTCGGCGCGTGTGCGCTCCTGCAGCGTCGTCGCCGCGCCCATCTCCCGGCAGGCCCGGCTGATTTCGGCCATCTGCTCGTCTGTGCGCCGCATGGCGGCAAAGGCGGTCGCTTCCGGCTCGATGATGTGGCGGAACTCTTGCACGGTTCTGAGGAACACTTCGCGATCGGGCGCCGTCGCGTACCAGGCCAGCACGTCGCGGTCGAGCAGGTTCCAGCGCTCTTTCGGCTCGACCCAGCTGCCGATCTTTGGACGCGACGCCAAAAGGCTCTTAGCCATCAGCATTTTTATCGCTTCGCGCACCGCCGAGCGGCTGACGTCGAAAGTCTCCGACCATTTGGCCTCGTTGGGCAGGATGGTTCCCGGCGGATAGTCGCCGCGCACGATCCTGAGACCGATTTCGTTGGCTAGCGACGCATGCACGCTCGCCCCAGGCATACGTGCCGTATCGGCACGGCGAACGACAGCCGGGCGCTCGGCGGACGCCGCCTTGGCCGGTGTTTTTCCCTTATTCGGCTTGCCGTCCCGCATGCGTTCACAAAGTCCGGATTCCGAAAGCTGTCAAGCACCGGAAAAGCCTCGGGCTGCAAAGCCTGCTTCTGTGCACAGATCAGCCAGGATACAGCGACCCCTTCATGTCGTTTTGACGTATTTCCGCCAGCTGTGTTCCGGGCGGAACCCGAGCATATCCCGCGCCTTGCGGTTCGAGAGCAGCGTCTCGTATTCGCCGAGCTCAACCTTGACCGGCACGCCGGGATAAAACCGCTTCAAGAGTTCAGCCGTAGGCAGGTCGGAGGAGGTGTCGTCATTGGCGGCGTTGAACACCTGATAGCCGAGCCCGTCCTTCTCGATGGCGCGCAGCGTGATCTGGCCGAGGTCGCGCCCGTCGATATAGCTCCAGGCGATCCGCTTGCGGAAACCCGGGTCGGCGAACCATTTCGGGAACAGCGAATATTCATGCGGCTCGATGACGTTGCCGATGCGCAAGGCGTAGATGTCGATGCCGCTGCGCAGCGCGAAGGCGCGCGCCGTCTTCTCATTGACGATCTTCGACAGCGCATAGCTGTCCATTGGATCGACGTCGTAGTCCTCGTCGAGCGGGAAATATGTCGGGTCGCGCGGCTCGTTGGCGAAGACCAGCCCATAGGTGGTCTCGCTGGAGGCGATCACCACCTTGCGGATGCCGAGCTTCACCGCCGCCTCGATGACATTGTAGGTGCCGAGCGCGTTGATGCGGAACACCTCGTTGTCGGGCGTGATCATGATGCGCGGGATCGCCGCGAAATGCACCACGGCGTCGACCGGCTGCGTGCGCAGCGACGGGTCGAATTCATGCAGGCCCATATAGCTCGACAGCGCATTGAACACCTGCCCGCTATCGGTGATGTCGGTGATCAAGGTGCGCACCTTGGGGTTGTCGAGCGGCTTGGTGTCGATGTTGAGCACCTGGCAGCCCTGCTCGACCAGATACTGCACGACATGACGCCCGGCCTTGCCGCTGCCGCCGGTGAACATGATCCGTTTCGTCATTTTGCTCTCCACATTTTCTGGAATTCATGTGTATTGTCAGACAATATGGCATTCCGCAATCGCCTGCCAACCGCCTGCGGCAAAAACCCGCCTCAACAATTCGGCTGCCAAAGTGCAGCGCCGTCATCGATATCAGCAACACAGGACGACACGTCATGAATACGACTTCCGCGAGCGAAAAGATCGGCTTCATCGGACTTGGCTTGATGGGTCACGGAATCGCGAAAAACATCGTAGACAAGGGCTACTTCCTGACGTTTCTCGGCCGCAAGAACCGCGCGCCGGCGCAAGACCTGCTCGGCCGCGGTGCGAAGGAAGCCGCGACTTCGCGTGAGGTGGCAGTGGCATCCGATATCGTCTTCATCTGCGTCACCGGCTCGCGCGAGGTCGAGGCTATCATCCGCGGGCCGGGCGGCCTCAAGGAAGGCTTGAAGAAGGGTTCGGTGGTCGTTGATTGCTCGACCTCCGACCCGACCTCGACGGTGGCGCTTGCCGCCGAACTCAAGGCGCTCGGCGTCGACTATGTCGATGCCCCGCTCAGCCGCACCCCGAAGGAGGCTTGGGAAGGCACGCTCGACGCCATGGTCGGTGCATCCGACGCGGCCTTTGCCCGGCTGAAGCCGGTGCTCAACACCTGGGCCGGACGTATCGTCCATATCGGCGACACCGGCGACGGCCACCGTATGAAGCTGCTCAACAATTTCATCTCGCTGGGCTATGCGGCAATCTATTCCGAGGCGCTGGCGCTGGCTGAGAAGGTCGGCATCTCGCCGCCGCGTTTCGACAGCGTCATCCGCAACGGCCGCATGGATTGCGGCTTCTACCAGACTTTTATGCGCTGGACGCTGGAAGGCGACCGCGACGCGCACAAATTCACCATCGCCAACGCCTTCAAGGACCTCACCTATCTCGAATCGATGGCCGGTGCCGCCGGCATCGCCAACCCGCTGGGCAATGCCACCAAGAACGCCTTCGCCGGCGCATTCGCCGCTGGGCCCGCCGATCAATATGTGCCGATGCTGGCCACGCATATTGGCAAGGTCAACGGCGTCGATTTGACGCCGACGAAGGATGGGAAGAAACAGACGATTTGAGAGCTTGGGCAATACGCTCGGCGCACTATTTTTCGATCAAGGTCGGCGCTGCCCCTCATCGCCTTGCCGGGCACTTCTTCCCCGTATAGTGACGGGGAGAAGGACGCTTTCGCTGGTGATTTCGCCAACTACCTGCGTTGCAAGCAACTACCTGCGTTGCAAGAAGGTGTGCCAAGATCGCGGCCAGCCCCTTCTCCCCGTCACTATACGGGGAGAAGGTGGCAGCCGGATGAGGGGCGGCGCCGACTTTGCGGTGGCAAATCACCGTCGCGACCGCCCGATAACCTCGTCGGTGTTGGCGAGCAGCCTGTGCACGGCATTCCTTGCAGCCGCCGGGCGCCTGAGACGGATATTCTTTTCGATCGCCTCATGCAGCGCCTGCGCCCGAGGCTGGTCGCTGGTTTCGCGCGTGACGAAAACGAAGAGATGATCGAGCGCCGATTCGATCAGCACGCCGAGCGGCACCAGCAGGTCGTTGCCCGACGCCCGCAGGATGGCCAGGTGAAAACGCGTATCGGCGCGGGTGCGCTCCGGCAGCGTCGCCGCCTCGCCCATCTCCCGGCAGGCCAGGCTGATTTCGGCCATCTGCTCGTCTGTGCGCCGGATCGCGGCAAAGGCGCTGGCTTCCGGCTCGATGATGTGACGGAATTCCTGGACGGTGCGCAGGAACATTTCGCGATCGGGCGCCGTCGCGTACCAGGCGAGCACGTCACGGTCGAGCAGGTTCCAGCGCTCTTTCGGCTCGACCCAGCTGCCGATCTTGGGGCGTGAGGCCAGCAGGCTCTTGGCCATCAGCATCTTGATCGCTTCGCGAACCGCCGAGCGGCTGACGTCGAAAGTCTCGGACCATTTGGCCTCGTTGGGCAGGATGGTTCCCGGCGGATAGTCGCCGCGCACGATCCTGAGCCCGATCTCGTTGGCCAGCGACGCATGCACGCTCGATCCGGGGATCAGCGCCGCGTCGGCACGGCGGGCGCCGGACGGACGGGCAGCCTGTGCCTTGACCTTGCCCCGTTCCTTGACCGTGGCCCGTGGCTTGACCGTGCTAAGTGGCTTTCTTGATCTTGCGTCCGACATCTATGATCTCCGGCACAGGCGGAACTCAAGGCGCGGCAAAGCAGGAGCGGTTCGCCCCAGCAATCTCACCTCGTAGGTTTTCGTGAACCGGGGTGACGGGGCGCCCGTCGATCGGGCGCCCCGAAAACTGCGATCCTACTTCTGGATGCAGGTGTCGGCCGTATCCTTGGTGCACTCGTCGAGACCGGTGAAGACCGGATCGGCGACGGGCTTGCCTTCGATCAGGTCGATCATCACCGAGGGCGCCTTGTAGCCCATCTCGAACGGCCGCTGGCCGACCAGCGCGGTCACCAGGCCTTCCTTGGCGATGGCCACTTCCTCACCGATCGTATCGGCAGCGCCGATGACGAACTCGTTCTTGGCGATCTTGTCGGCCATCGGCTTGAACAGGTCGCGATAGGGCTGCGGTGCGCCGAACAGCGGCCAGCCGCCCATGATGCCGAAGGCGTCGAGATCGGGATTGGCGGCGAGGATATCGGTCATCGCCTGCACGCCCTTTGCACCGTCGTCATTGGTGAACACCGGGCAGCCGGCGACCTCGGTCCAGCCGCCCTCGCCGGCGAGCGCCGGGAGATCCTTCTGACCTGTAAGCGCGTCGCGCATGCCCTGGGCGCGGCGCAGGATGTTGTCGGCCGCCGGATTGCCTTGGATGGTGCAGATCTTGCCACCCTCCGGCTTGGCCTTCTTGATGTACTCACCGATCTTGTAGCCCATCAGGTAGTTGTCGGTGCCGAGATAGGTCTTGCGCAGCGCCGCATCTTCCTTGCTGAGATCGGCGTCGAGCGTCATGATCGGGATCGACGGATTGGCGCTTTTGATCGTCTGCGCGATCAGCGGCGCGTTGGACGGCGAAATGGCCATCGCCACCGTGTCCGGCTTGCTCAGCATGTCCTGGACGATCTGAGCTTCGCCCGCCTCGTCCGAGGTCGACGCCGGACCGGTGTAGAAGCATTCATATTCCGAGTTGGCGTTTTCCGAGTTCCATTTCTGGCAACCCTGGTTGATAGCCTCGAAGAACGGATTATCGAGCCCCTTAACCACGATGACGAGCTGTTTCTTGGCCATGGCCGGCCCGGCGCCCAATGCCAACATCGCGACGGCAGCGAGCAATAGTGATTTCCTCATTTCAGTCCTCCCTTGAAACAGACGGACACGGCGTGCCCGCCACACAGACCAGCCCGGATGCGCGATGACAGAGGTTCGTTTCGCGAGCGCTCGTGTCGCCAAGCCGGGCCGATAAGCATTTCCAGATGCGGCCGCAGACCAGCGCGAATACGGACGCTGCCAGTTCCTCGACCGATAAACCTCCGCCGATTCCGCCCGGCGCACCGTAACAGGAGATCGGCATAATCTCCTCCGACGCTTAGCTAATATCGGCTTGCGACCAACGTCAATTGCTATTTGTCCTACAAAACGGATTTTTCGAAAGAAGCCGCTGTTGACGGCAAGGGGGCATGTGCGTAAATGGGCGAAAGCGCTGTTCTCGGGAGGAGCTGGGAAGAGCGAGGCCGCGGCAGAACTGCAGCCGGAAGCACGGGGAGGAAGCAGTCTGGTGTCGGTTCTCGAACTCGCCAACATCTCGAAACATTTCGGCGCCATCCAGGCGGTCAACGACGTTTCGCTGACGATCGAGGCCGGACAGGTGGTCGGCCTGATGGGCGACAACGGCGCCGGCAAGTCGACGCTGGTCAAGATGATCGCCGGCAACTTCCGCCCGAGCCATGGCACGATGCAGATGGACGGCAAGGAGCTGATCCTGCACAAGCCGGTGGAGGCGCGCCAGCACGGCATCGAGATCGTCCATCAGGATCTGGCGTTGTGCAACAATCTGACGGCCGCCGCCAATGTCTATCTCGGCCGCGAGTTGCGCCGCGGCGTCGGGCCGTTTCGCATCCTCGACTACGCCGCGATGTACAAGCGCGCCGGCCAGATTTTTGCCGTGCTGAAATCCGAAACCCGCCCGCGCGATCTGGTCAAGCAGATGTCGGGCGGCCAGCGCCAGGCGGTGGCGATCGCCCGCACCATGCTTTCGCAGGCCAAGATCGTGCTGATGGACGAGCCGACGGCGGCGATCTCGGTCCGGCAGGTCGCCGAGGTGCTGAACCTGATCCGCCATCTGCGCGACCAGGGCATTGCAGTCGTGCTGATCAGCCACCGTATGCCCGACGTATTTGACGTTGCCGACCGCGTCATCGTCATGCGACGCGGCCGCAAGGTCGCCGACAAGACGATCGCGTCGAGTTCGCCCGAGGAAGTCACCGGGCTCATCACCGGCGCCATCGAACAGGTTTGATACCAGCTGGTTTCACCACGCAAGCAGATAAAGGTCGACGATGGCAGTAACTCTTGACCAGACGATCGCGCAGAAACAGCACACTTTGCTGACCAGGGTGTTTGCCAGCCAGACCTTCTGGGTGGTGATCGCGGTCATCCTCGCCTGCCTGTTCCTGTCCGTCGCCACGGATTCATTCGCCACGACGAAGAACCTCTACAACATCACCCGCAACATCACCTTCGTTGCCATCGTCGCGCTCGGCATGACCTTCGTCATCATCACCGGCGGCATCGACCTGTCGGTCGGCTCGGTGCTTTGCCTGTGTTCGATGGTGCTCGCCGTGACCATGCATGCCGGCTACGGCATCGAGATCGGCATTGCCGCTGCGATCGCGACGGCGCTGATCATCGGCGCCTTCAACGGGATCCTGATCGCCTATCTCGGTTTTCCGCCCTTCGTGGTGACGCTCGGCATGCTATCGATCGCGCGCAGCCTGGCCATGGTTGCCTCCAACAACACCGTCGTCTTCCAGTTCGGGCCCGACCACGACAAGCTTCTGGCGCTGGGCGGCGGCGCCTTTGTGTTCGGCATCGCCAATCCGGTGCTCTACATGATCGTGCTGGCGCTGATCACCGGCTTCGTACTGCGCTGGACGAAATTCGGCCGGCACATCTTCGCCATCGGCGGCAACGAGCATGCGGCGACGCTGACCGGCGTTCCGGTGCGCCAGATCAAGGTCGCGGTCTACATGATCTCGGCGCTCGCAGCGGGTCTTGCCGGCATTATCCAGACCGGCTGGCTGGGCGCCGTCACCACCAATCTCGGCAACGGCATGGAGCTTCAGGTCATCGCCGCCACCGTCATCGGGGGCGCCAACCTGGCCGGCGGCATGGGCACGGCCTTTGGCGCCGTCGTCGGCGCGGCGCTGATCGAAGTGATCCGCAACAGCCTTGGCCTGCTCGGCATCAACGCCTTCTGGCAGGGGGTGTTCATCGGCGGCGCCATTCTGATGGCGGTCCTGTTCGACCGGCTCCGCAATTTCAGGCGCAACGAATAGGCCGCAGGTCACGCGCGCTATTCGTTCGCTTCCTATCGCTCAGTCTGAAAAATCGGCCGGCACGGTTCATGACGGGCGCCAAGCGTATGCCTGCGCCTTGACGCAGGCCCGGACTGCGCCGCACTATCCCGATTGCAGGCGAAGGGAGGCCAGTCGCCTGCGGGAGGATGTACCCATGACGGAAGCGATCAGGCTCTACTGGGGCCGGTTCGGACATGTTTCTGTCCTGAACGTCGCCAGCGACTTCGTCACCCATGCCCATGTCGAGGCGCATATCATCATCTGGCTGGAAGGCACGGCCGGCGAGATGACCATCGGCCGCGAGACGGTGCGGCTTGGACCCGGCACCGCCGCCGGCATCAATTCCTTCCAGCCGCACAGCCACGCTTTGTCCCGCGACGGCCGGCCCGGCCTGTTCCTCGCCTTCTACATCGATCCGGACTGGGCGCGCCGGCGCCGTGACCTGCCGTCGACCGCGCCGCTATTTTCAGCACCGGCCATCACGCTGGAGCCGTGGCTGCACAAGGCGGCAGCCAATCTTCTCGACCATCTCAGCGACAATGAGAGCATCGACGACATCGCCAATTACGAGATCGAGCGCTTCATCGACAGCGTGCTCGACGCCGCCGACGCCTCGGCGCCACAAGTGGCGCGGGCCCGCGTCCACACCGTGCAGGACTTCCGTGTCCGCAAGGCGATCCAGTTGATGAAGGCCAATGTCTGCGAACGCATCTGCTTCGACGAGGTGGCGCGCAGCGTCGGCCTGTCGCGGCCGCATTTCTTCGCGCTGTTCAAGGAGCAGACCAATCTGACGCCCAATGTCTACTGGAACACGCTGCGCATGGAGGAAGCGGTACGGCAGCTGCAGTGGTCGCAGGAACCGCTGATCTCGGTCGCCTGCAATCTCGGCTTCACCACGCAGGGCAATTTCTCGCGCTTCTTCCGCGATCATGTCGGCGTTCCGCCGACACTCTATCGCGAGGCGGCGCGGGCCATCTCCTGAGCCATATTCAGACTGCCCGCTTTTTAAGACTGCCCATTTTTTTCAGACTGCCAGCTTTTTTCAGACTTATTGATAGGCGTTCAAGACGCATTGATAAGTGCTGCCGGGCCCGCCGCCCTACCCTCGCGACACAGATACTTGCAAGGGAACGATCATATGGCGAAAGTCACCGTCTCCAGCGTCATCGACGCACCGGTCGAAAAGGTCTGGGCGCGCATACGCGACTTCAACGGGCTGCCGAGTTGGCACCCGCGCATGGTCGAGAGCCATATCGAGGACGGCAAGGACGCCGGAGCGATCGGCTGCGTGCGCAATTTCCAGCTCGCCAGCGGCGCCCGCATCCGCGAGAAGCTGCTCGACTTCGCCGACGACAATTTCCTCGTCAGCTACTCCATCCTGGAGACGCCGCAACCGCTCACCAACCACAAGGCGACGCTGCAGTTGCGCCGGGTGACCGATGGCGAGCGCACCTATGCCGAATGGACCGCAAGCTTCGACGCGGCCCC
The DNA here is from genome assembly GCF_935825525.1 of Mesorhizobium escarrei. Lineage (GTDB taxonomy): Bacteria > Pseudomonadota > Alphaproteobacteria > Rhizobiales > Rhizobiaceae > Mesorhizobium > Mesorhizobium escarrei. The sequence continues at coordinate 24,566 of NZ_CAKXZT010000168.1, read as the reverse complement.
CGAGGAAGCTGACAAACTGGCCGAAGGCATGGGCGCCAACGTCTTCCAGGGCGGTTTCAACGCTTTGAAAAGTCATTTCGCTGGCCAAGGTTGAACCGAATTGGGCTGAGGAAGGGGAGCGTTCCATGGCGCTTGCACTGCAGACTTTCTCGACGGTCAAGGACGCCAATGCGGCGCTGAAAGCCGCCGGCACCCGCTATCTCGGCGGCGGCACGCTGGTCGTGCGCGGCGCCAATGAAGGCGATGTCTCGGTCTCCAGCCTCATCAGGTCGACCGAGCCGGCGCTGTCGGCCATCACCGTTTCCGGCGACAACGTTCGCATCGGCGCCTCGTTGACCATGGCGGCGATCGCCGGCCATCCGAATCTCGTGGCACTTGCCCGTGCCGCGCGCGCCGTTGGCGGCCCGGCGATCCGTAACATGGCGACGGTCGGCGGCAATCTCTTCGCCCCGGCGCCCTATGGCGATTTCACCGTCGCGCTGCTGGCGCTGGACGCAATTGTCAGCACCGAGGGCGGCGAGAAGCCGATCGAAACCTTCCTGGCAAAACGCCAAAGCAACCACGCCATTGTTACCGAAGTTGGATTTACGCTTCCGGCGGAAGGCCTTCGCTTCCTGAAAGTGTCGAGGGTCAAGCCGAAGGGCGTCTCGGTGCTGAGCATCGCCGCCGTGCTGGAACAGGCGCCGGACGGAACCGTGTCATCGGCGCACATCGCGCTTGGCTGCATGGCCGACCGGCCGATGCGCGCCAAGGCGGCGGAGGAGGCGCTGCTCGGCAGAAAACTCACCAGCGACGGCATCGCGCCGGCGCTGGCCGTCGCGAGCGACGGCACCTCGCCCGTCACCGATCCGATCGCCAGTGCCTGGTATCGCAACGAAGTCCTGCCGGTTCATCTCGGCCGGCTTTTGCTCGCCTGAAAGCCAATGGCGCACATGTCCGCCTGGCTGCGGCGCAAGGAGTAAAAGATGGCAAAGATCCCGGTTCAGTTCACGCTCAACGGCGCGGAGAAGGCCGAATTCATCGACAGCGGCACGACGTTGCTTCATGCACTGCGCGACAAGATCGGCGACACCTCGCCGAAGGGCGGCTGCCATCAGGGCACATGCGGCGCCTGCTCGGTCATCATCGACGGCGAGCTGCGGCTGTCCTGCCTGACGCTGGCCGAAACCTGCAACGGTGCGGCGATCACCACGACATCGGGGCTTTCGCAAGGCGGCGTGCTGCATCCTTTGCAGCGCGCCTTCCTCGACGCCTTCGCCACGCAATGTGGCTTCTGCACGCCGGGCATGATCATGGCCGCCAAGGTGCTGCTCGATCACACGCCGGATCCCAGCCGTGACGAGGTGGTCGAGGCGCTGTCGGGCAATATCTGCCGCTGCACCGGCTACGAGCCGATCATCCAGGCGGTGCTGACCGCCGCGCGGTCCAATTCGCAGAATGCGGCCTGAGGGAGTCAAAAAAAATGGAACTCCGCAAGAGCTACTTCGCCGACCAGCGCAAGGACGATCTGCACGAGATCGGCCAGCCCCGGCCGCGCTCCGATTCGCCCGGTCATGTAACCGGCAAGACCGCCTATTTCGCCGACCGCAATTTTCCAGGCATGCTGCATCTGAAGATGGTGCGCAGCCCGTATCATCACGCCCGCATCCGCAGCATCGACACTTCAGAGGCGCAGATGCACCCGGGCGTGGTGAAAATCCTGACCGCCAAGGATGTGCCGCACAATGTCTACACCATCCTGATCCTGATCCAGATCGGCCCGGAGGACGAGACGGTGCTGGCCGACGGCAAGGTGCGCTGGAAAGGCGAAGCCGTGGTGGCGGTGCTGGCCGAGACCGAGCGTGCCGCCCAGGAAGCGACGGCCAAGGTCAAGGTCGACTACGAGGTGCTGCCGGCCGTCTTCGACATGGAAGAAGCGCTGAAGCCCGGCGCGCCTGTTGTCAACGAATATCACGGCCGGAATTATTACCTCTATGACAGCGGCGAATGCCGCAAGGTGCGCTTCGGCGATGTCGAGGCCGGTTTCGCCGGCGCCGATCACGTGCTCGAACAGACCTATCAATCGTCGCCGATCGAGCACGCGCCGACCGAGACGACCGGCTGCATCGTCGCGCCGGAGGGCAACGATCGCTTCACCTGCTACACCAACACGCAAGCGATGTTCTTCACCCTCGACAACGCCTCGATCATCCTGCAGATGCCCGGCAACAGACTGCATTTCGTCGGCGGCACCGTCGGCGGCGGCTTTGGCGGCAAGGTCGACGTCATCGTCGAGCCGATCGCCATCCTCGGCGCCAAGCTAACCGGGCGGCCGGTCTCCTTCATCTATAGCCGCGAGGAGGAGATGCAGATTTCCTCGCCGCGCGCCGCCGAAAAGGTCGTCATCAAGGACGGCGCCATGAAGGATGGCCGCATCGTCGCCAGAAAAGTCACCGGCTACACCGATGCCGGCGCCTATTCGCGCCATTCGCCCTATGGCGCGCAGAAGGGCGCCGGCCACTATCCCGGCCCTTACACCATCCCGAATGTCTGGATCGACACCTACTGCGTCTACACCAACCGGACCCCCTCCTCCGCCATGCGCGGCTTCGGCGTCACCATCGGCGATTTCGCGCTTGAGGTGCAGATGGACAAGCTCGCCCGGCTGATCGGCATGGACCCGCTCGAATTCCGCTTCATCAACGCCTACCGCGACGGCGACATGAAGGCGCACCGCCAGCCGACCGAGGGCGCGGCTCTGATCGAGTGCATGCAGGAAGCCTCGCGCGCCGCCAACTGGCCGGTGGCGGAGAAGTTCATGGCGATGTCGTCCTACGCGAAGGGAGCTTGAAATGGCGATCAAGCGCGGACGCGGCGTCGCCGCAATCAACTATCCGACCGGCATGAATCTCGGTGGCGACCCAACGCAGGCGCTGGTCCATTCGACGCCGACCGGCAATTTCATGGTGACGCTGTCGAGTGTCGATCTCGGCCAGGGCATGAAGCAGATCATGGCGCAGATCTGCGCCGAGACGATCGGCGTGCCGACCGACCGCGTCGTTGTCGACACCGCCGACACCGACACCGGCCCGCACTGCATGGGCACCTTCGCCTCGCGCGGCACCCACCGCGCCGGCAACGCCGTCATCCAGGCGGCCAGGGAAGCCCGCCAGGTGATGCTGGAAGTGGCGGCCGAGGAACTGGAAGTGAACGCCTCGGACCTCGAGACCGACGGCCAGGGCAACATCCTAGTCAAGGGTGCGCCGCAAAGATCGATCTCGATCTTCGATGTCGCGCTGTCGGCGCATTTCAAGCGCGGCCGCTCGATTTCCGGCCGCGGCATGTTTTTGATCCCGCGCTCATATCCTGAGAAAGAAACCGGCGCGATGAAACCGTCGACCTGCTATGCGCATGCCTGCACTGTGGCCGAGGTCGAGGTCGATGACGAGACCGGCGAGATCACCGTGCTGACTGTCAAGAACGTCTTTGAGATCGGCCGCGCGCTGAACCCGAAAATGGTCGAGCAGCAGCTCGTCGGCGGCTCGTGGATGGGCATCAGCCACGCGCTCTACGAGACGACAGAACCCTATTACCCCGACCGCGATCATGGCGGCACCGACTTCAACCAATATCTGATGCCGGGACCAGGCGATCTTGCGCAAACCGAGATCATCGTGCTGGAACGGCCATCGGCCGACGGGCCGTACGGCGCCAAGGGGCCAGGCGAAATGTGCGCCAACCCGCAAATCCCGGCGATCGCCAACGCGGTCTTCGACGCCGTCGGCGTTCGCATCGACACGCTGCCGATCACACCGGAACGCATCCTGCGGGCGCTGAAGGCGCAAGCCTCGAACTGAGTGCTGGAAATGCCCACGAGAAGCGCCCGGACTAGAAGCGCCGAGACTGTCGCTACCTCGCCGGAGGCGGTGGCATCGCGCCTCGCCGCCTCGCGCTATCTGGCCGATGAAAGCCTGGCCACCGCCATTTTCCTGGCGATCCGGCTGGGCAAGCCGCTGCTGCTCGAAGGCGCGCCGGGCGTCGGCAAGACCGAGGCGGCCAAGGCGATAGCCGAACTGCTCGGGCGCGATCTGGTGCGGCTGCAATGCTACGAAGGCATCGACGCCGCACACGCGCTCTACGAATGGAACTATCAGCGCCAGTTGCTCGCCATTCGTCATGCCGGCGAGCATGAGGTCGACATCTATGACGACCGTTTTTTGATCGCACGGCCGCTGCTGCAGGTGCTGAAGGCGCCGGAAAAGCGCGTGCTGCTGGTCGACGAGATCGACCGTTCCGACCATGAGTTCGAAGCGCTGCTCCTGGAATTCCTTTCCGATTTCCAGATCAGCATTCCCGAGCGTGGCACCATCCGCGCGACGGCGCAGCCGATCGTCATCCTGACCTCGAACCGCACCCGCGAACTGGCGGAGGCGTTGCGGCGGCGCTGCGTCTATCACTGGATCACCTATCCCGACGCCGAGCGCGAGGCCGCCATCATCATGCTGCGCGCCGGTGACGTCGCTAACGCCACGGCGCGCGCCGTGGCTACCGCCGTGCGCGACATCCGCGCCCGCCCGCTGGCCAAGCCGCCGGGCATCGCCGAAGCGGTCGAATGGGCGAACGCCGCGACGATCCTCGAAAAGGGCGGCAGCCCGTGGCCGGAAGCGTTCCGCCGCGCCATCGGCGTGCTGATCAAGGACGAGGAGGACCTGTCCTACATCGCCCCCGAGCTTGGCCGGATCGTCGAGGAGGCATTGGCGTGACACGCGACTTCAACGACCCCTTCTTCCCGTTTACGGGGAGAAGGTGCCCCGAAGGGGCGGATGAGGGGCAGCGCCAACCGCGAATGTCGGCGCCGCCCCTCACCTGCCTGCCGGCATCCTCTCCCCGTGAACGGGGAGAGGAGAGCTTGCCCCGCGCCGCAGCCCCCTTGCTCAGCTTCGGCCGGCTGCTGCGCCGCTACGGCTTTCCAGTCGCGCCCGAGCAGGTGTCCGGCTTCATGCAGGCGGTGACGCTGCTCGGGCCCCGCTCGATGGCCGACATCCACGAGGCCGCCCTTGCCACCCTGGCGCCGCCGCCCGACCGCCGCGACGAATTCGAGGCGCATTTCCAAAGCCATTTCTACGGCAGCACCACGGCCGTCATCGAAGGCGAGGCCGACGAGGAAACCCGCATCAAGGATGACGGCGGCGCCAGCGACGAGGAGAGCGAGGTGGCGCGCCAGGAGGAAGGCGGCGCGCTATCGTCCGGCGCCGAACAGTTGAGCGCCCGCGACTTCCAGCGCGACGGCGACGGGCTTGCCGCTTTCTGCCGCAAGCTCGCTACCGCCTTGCCCGCCCGCCGCTCCTTCCGCACCGTGCGCACGCACGCGCGCGGCAAACTCGATCTGCGCCGCTCGCTGCGCGAAATCGTCAGTGCCGACGGCGATATACCGTCGCCGATGCTGCGCCGCCGGCAGATCGTGCCGCGCAAGCTTTTGTTGCTGATCGACGTGTCCGGCTCGATGAAGCTCTACACATCGGACTATCTCAAACTGGCGCAGGCAGCGGTGCAAGGCGCGGACCGGGCTGAAATTTTCACTTTCGGCACGCGGCTGACCCGCATCACCCCTGCGCTGCGCATTCGCGACCGCGACCAGGCGCTGACCCGCGTGGCAGCATTGGTCGACGACTGGGACGGCGGCACCCGCATGGGACCGACGCTGCTCGCTTTCCTGTCGGTGCCGCGCTTTTCCGCATTCGCGCGCGGGGCGGCGGTCGTCATCCTGTCCGATGCGCTGGAGCGCGGCGACCATGCCGAGCTTGAAATGGCAATGCGCCGGCTGAGCGCCAGGGCCTTCCGGCTGTCGCTGGCGACGCCGCTGGCCGGCGATCCGCGTTTCCAGCCGGCGACGGCAGCACTTTGCGCCATCCTGCCGGTGCTGGATGATCTGGTCGACGGCTCATCGATCGCCGGTCTCAGCGATTTTATCCTGTCGCTCGCCCGCCCCGCTGCGGCGGCCGCAGCAATCTGGAAAAGGGTTTCATGATGCAAAAGGCGATAGACGCGCATTTCCACATCTGGCGACAGCAGGACCAGCCCTGGCTGCGCGGGCCGATGGTGCCGCGCATCTTCGGCCCTTACGAGCCGATCCGCCGCGACTACCCGATCGAGGAATTCCTCGCCGACCAGCAAGGCTCTGGCGTCGAGAAGGCGGTCTATGTCCAGACCAATTGGGCCAAGGAGGATTTCGAGAAAGAAGTCGCCTTCCTGCAGAAGACGGCTAACGAAACCGGCTGGCCGCATGCGGTCGTCGGCTATGCCGAAATGACGGTGGATGATATCAGGCCCCAGATCGACCGGCTCAAAAAATACCCCCTGCTGCGCGGCGTGCGCATGCAATTGCACTGGCACGAAACGCCGGCCTTCCGCTTTGCCACGTACGCCGATCAGGTCGTCGACCCGAAGGTGCGGGCCAATGTGGCGCGGCTGAAGGACTATGGTCTGTCCTTCGACCTGCAGCTTTTCCCGACCCAGATGAAGGACGGGCTGACGCTTGTCGGCGAAAATCCTGAAACCAATTTCATCCTCACCCATGCCGGCATGCTGACCGACATGTCGGAGGAAACTACGCAAGCCTGGAAGGCCGGCTTGCGCACGCTTTCAGCAGCGCCAAACCTCTACGCCAAGCTGTCCGGCCTCGGCACCTTCGTCCACCGCAACGACCCGGCGCTGATCGCCTACATCGTCGACAACGCAATCGAGATCCTCGGCAGCGACCGTCTGATGTTCGGCTCCAACTTCCCGATCGAGAAGCTGTGGACCAGCCACGCCGAACTGATCAAGGCGCACCGGCAGGCAGTAGCCAAGCATGGTGTGGCCGCCGAGGCGGACATCTTTTGGAACACGGCGGAGAAGGTATATCGGCCGGTGTAGCAAGCAGCGCCCTCTCCTTCTCCCCTTGTTGTGGGAGAAGGTGGCCTCGCGAAACGAGGTCGGATGAGGGGTGCTGGAAGGATCGCTACCTCGAAGCGTAAGCACCTAAATTCCTCAATTTTTTCTCGCCGCGTTTCTTCCAACACCCCTCATCCGTCTCGGCGCTACGCGCCGATCCACCTTCTCCCACAAGGGGAGAAGGTCACAGCAGGTCCTGGCCGGCGCGTCTCATCCGGCGTCGATCTTCTCCATAAACTGACCGAGCTGGTCCGGGTCCATATGCACGACATGCTTGTCTTCCGGATAAGCCAGGCTGTTCACGTCGGCGACATATTCGGAAAAGGCGGCGATGCGTTCGGCCTGCAGGCGGTCATATTCGGCGGCGAAATTGCGATAGACCTTGGAATGGCGCGGCATGTGCCCACGGTTCTGGCCAAGAATGTCGTCGGCGAACAGATATTGCGCGTCGCAGCCGGTGCCGGCCCCCATCGACAGCATGATCAGCGAGGTTCGCTCCGAAATCGCCTTGGCCACCTCGACCGGCACCACTTCGATCTCGGCGCCGATCGCGCCGGCCGCTTCGTACTGCTTGACTGCCTCGAAAATCTGCATGGCGCTGTCGGCGGTTTTCCCGACAGCCTTGAAGCCGCCGGTCCAGGTGGCGCGCGACGGGATCAGGCCGACATGGCCGATCACCGGGATATTGTCATCGGCCAGCCGTTTGACAGTGGCAAAGCCGGCGCTGCAATAAACCGCGTCGGCGCTCGCCTTGTAGAGCCGGAACGCCCAGCGCACGAAATCGTCGGCTGTGCCGATCTCGTAGAAATTGTCGCCCGGCATGGTGAACAGGCTGGGTGCGGCATCGCGGTATTGTGGATTGAGAACCAGTTCCGGCGGCACCGAAACGATGTCGACCCCGGCTCTTTCGGCTGCCTCGGCCTCGTCCATCGTCAGCACCCGCAGCATGGTCAATTGCCGCTTGCCCTTCATGGCGCGCAGGTCTGCCACGGTCGGTCTTTTCCGGCTCATCGATTCTGGTCCCCTATGTTGCATTACGGAAGGCTGGTCAGGCTTCAATTTTGCATGATTTTTTCCGAACCGAAGGTCAGCGGAGCAGAAACCGGTTCCCACTTTTCGGGGTCATGCTTTAGATCTGGACCATCACCTTGCCAGCTTCGACCTTCACCGGATAGGTCTGCAGATTGACGCAGACCGGAGCCCCCTTGGCCTGGCCGGTCTTGTAATTGAAGCGGCCATTGTGCTTGGGGCATTCGATGATGTCGTCCATGACAAGCCCATCGGCCAGATGCGCCTTTTCATGTGTGCAAAAGCCGTCTGTGGCGAAGAATTCATCGTCAGGCGAACGGTAGATTGCGAAGCTGCGGCCGCCATGATCGAAGCGGATGACATCCTCTTCGTCGACATCGTCCACGGCGCACGCCTCGACCCAATCGGCCATCTCTATTTTCTCCCCGAAATTTCGCCTTGCTGTGCTGCGCAGTGCTATTCAGCTGCTGCCGACATGTTCACTTCGTGGAACTCGCCACGATAAGGCCGCGCCGTCGGCGGCAGCTCGCGCTTGAGGAAATAATCCTCATATTTGAGCTGCCGGAGCAGGACCGGCCAGACCTCGCGATAGGCATGCCATATAGACGGGTTAGGCTCCGGCAAATCGTGCTTGATCAATTCGTGCAGTTTTGGCAGCGCATGATAGGGCACCATCGGGAACATGTGATGCTCGACGTGGTAGTTCATGTTCCAGTAGATGAAGCGGCTGATCGGATTCATGTATACGGTGCGCGTGTTGAGCCGGTGGTCGACCACATTGTCGGCCAGGCCGATGTGCTGCAGCAGGCCGGTCAGCACCATGTGCCAGGTGCCGTAGAGGCGCGGCACCCCGATGAGCACCAGCGGCACCCACGACCGCATAGTGAGGGCGAGCGCAATCGTCGCGATGTAGATGGCGACATGCCAGCGCGCGGCGATGACGGCCTTGTGCTGTTCCATCTCGGGAACGTAGCTTTTCTCGTGGGGCGTGAGCTTGCCGAATGCCTGGCACACCAGCGCCGGAAGCGAATAGCGAAAATCAAGGATACCGGTGAAAGCGAGTGCCGCGCGCAAAAGGTCCGGGGGGCGCATCACGGCGATCTCGGCATCGCGTCCGACGATGATGGTGTCGGTGTGGTGGCGGGCATGGCTCCAGCGCCAGGTCACCGGATTGCGCATCAGCATGAAGCTGGCGATCTGGTAGACCACATCATTCATCCAGCGCGTGCGGAAGGCGGTGCCATGGCCGCATTCGTGCCAGCGCGAGTCGCTGGAGGAGCCGTAGAGCACGCCATAGACGAAGAAGAAAGGCACGCACCACCAGGTGCCCCAGAAATAAATGCCGCCGGCAGCGGAACCCAGGATGGCGGCGATCCAGATCATCGTGTCGCGGATCGCAGGGCCATCCGAGCGTTGCATCAACTCCTTGATCGCCTTGCGCGGGACGTCGGTGTGATACCATTCGGCCGAGGCCAGTCCCATCTCGATCGCCCTGCGTGTGCTTTCGCCGACCAGGCTGTAGTCGCGCTTCATTGTGCCAGCCATTGTGACCTCCAGAAACTGATGGGCCGCGAGCCCTCCCCGCTCCGACCGCATCCAGCCTCCCAACTGGTGCTTCGCATCGTCATCGCCATCATGACCTGCCCTCGAGAACCGGAAAATTGCCTGACGGCCGCGGATAATCCTGCTGCGGCTGCCTGGCGATCGCCGCGATCCGACTTTCGGCAGCAGCAATATCGCCGGCGCCATCAAGAACCCGGAATAGCGCATTGTAGGAGCGGCTTTCGCCATGCTCCAGCCAGATCATCTCGCCGCGTTCGCGCGCCGCCAGATTGCCGAGCACGTGATGAGTCGACGGCTCGATGCCGAGCGCATAATGCCCAGCCTGGAAATTCTGCCATTGGTAGGCGCAAGGCAACTGGTTCTTGCGCGTGACGACTTCCAGACCGAGGCCAAGATGGTCGTTGACCACCGCCACCGGCACGTCGCCGTTGGCGTCGGCGCCGAGTTCGTGCTGCCAGACCTGTTCCGTGAAGCCCAGTTGCGGTGCCGGCGCCGTGCGGTAGCCGACCTTCTGCGCCTCATAGCGCTCGCCGGCATGGCCCGCCCAGACGACGTCGCGGATCGGCGCCAGATAGCGCGAGCCTTCGTCGAGCACCGGATGGCTGACATTGATGTGATAAAAGTACATATGCGGCGTGCGGCTGAAGCCGTGATTGACGACACGGTCTGACAGCCGGATCTCGTTGCCGCCGACATCGGCCTCGATCCGCCGCAACAGATGCAGATCCTCGCCGAACACCGTCGACTGCTGGACGATGCCTTCGGCCCACAGCACGCAGCGGTCGCCGTCCCAGGTTTCGCCATAGCCGGTCAGGCGCGCCGGGATGGTGCTGACGCGGCCATGCAGCGAATGACGCACCGTCTTCTTCGGCGGATAATTGTAGCTGTCGGCCGGCACCTCGTTCATGAACAGGATATGGTCGAGGCCGCAGGTCAGCAGCAGGCCGGAAAACGACCGCGCCCAGGCCAGCCCCTCCTCGCCTTCGTATTCGTGCAGGCCGGGATGACGAAAGCCGCTCGGCGAATGCCAGCCGATCGCCTGGCCCTTGAAATCGCAGTCGGCGATATCGAGCGCCCGGTCGACCAGCGCGGTGAAGCGCAGGCCGGAGCCGGTGCGGAATTCGAGCATGCGGATGCCGCGCTCAACGCCGTCGCCAAGCGTCATCAGCCGCACGCCGGCGAATTGCGACAGCATGCCGGAGCGCTCCGAAACCTGCCGGCGCGACAGCGTCTTGCCGTAAAGCTCTACCATGTGACGGCCATCACTTCGTTCCCGACTTCATTTTGCCCGAGCCTCTCGCAGCAGGGCCGACATGTCGGCGCCGGTGATAATGCTTTCCACAGTCAAGAGGTCGGTGTCGGCGACCGTCTGCTCGGCGACGATCTCGCCGCGGCGCATGACGATGATGCGATCGGCGACCTGGAAGACGTGGTGGATGTTGTGGGTGATTAACAGCACCGAATGGCCGGCATCACGCACCTCCTTGACGAAGCGCAGCACGCCATGTGTTTCCTCGACGCCGAGATTGTTGGTTGGCTCGTCGAGGATGATGACCTTGGCGGCGAACTGCATGGCGCGCGAAATGGCGATCGACTGGCGCTCGCCACCCGAAAGCGTGCTGACCAGCGCATCGGCGTCGAGTTTTTTCGAAATGCCGACGCGCTTCAAAAGCGCCGAAGCGGCATCGCGCAATTTGGCGAGGTCGAGCGGCGCGAACACGCCCAGCCATTTCAGATTGACCGGCTCGCGACCGAGAAACAGATTGCGCGCGATGCTCAGGTCCGGCGCCAGCGAGGTATCCTGGTGAATGGTCTCGATGCCGAGATCCATCGCGTCGCGGGTCGAGCGGATCGAGACTTTTTGGCCGCGCACATAGATGTCGCCGCGGTCGACCGGAAAGACGCCGGAGATCGCCTTGATCAGCGTCGATTTTCCGGCGCCGTTGTCGCCGAGCAAGGCCACCACTTCGCCCTCGTTGAGCGTGAAGGAGGCGCTCTTCAGCGCGCGGACGCTGCCGAAGGACTTTTGCAGATTGTGCAGCCGGAGCACTTCCATGGTCAGCTCCTGGCGGCGTTCTTCTGCAGCAAAGCGTGCAGGATGAGCATGGCGAGGATGATGACGCCGACGAAGATGTTGTAGGCGAGGCCGGGCACGCCGATCAGCACGATGCCGTTGCGGATGCTGCGCAGCATCAGCGCGCCGACGATGGTGCCCAGGATGGTGCCGCGCCCGCCGGTCAGCGCCGTGCCGCCGACCACCACCATGGCGATCACTTCGAGCTCGTATCCGGTGCCGGCCACCGGCGAGGCGGCCGAGATGCGGAAGGCGCTGATCATGCCGGCCAGACCCGCCAGCACCGAGGTCAGGATGAACAGCCAGATCTTGACCGCATCGGCCGGCACGCCGCGCGCCACAGCAGCGTTGCGGTTCGAACCGATGGCGCTGATCCAGTTGCCGAGCTTGGCGTAGTGCAGCACGTAGATCGCCAGCAGCGACAGGCCGATGAACCACCACAGCGAGGTATAGAAACGGAACGTTCCGATATTGAAGCTGCCGGCCAGCAGTGTCACGAAAAAGCCTGGCTGGTCCCAGGATTTCAGCGGAAAGCCTTGCGTGATGTATAGCGCCGCCCCCCGCACGACGAGCAGCATCGACAGCGTCACCAGGAAGGAGGAGATACCGATCTTGGTGACGATCAGCCCGTTGACCGCACCGATCGCTATGCAGAGCAGCAGGCCGGCAAGCAGCGCGATGCCGATGTCAAACCCGCCGTTCTGCACCAGCAGCATGACCACGACCGGCGCCAGCCCGAACACGGCCCCGACCGAAAGGTCGAATTCGCCCGCCGTCAAAAGCAGCGTCATGCCGAGTGCGATGATGCCGAGCTCGGGCAGGAAGGCCATCATGTTGGAGATGTTGAGCGGCGACAGGAAGTTGGCGTCGGCGATGGCGAACACCGCCAGCAGCACCATGAGGATGACGAGCGAGGAGAATTGCGGCGAGCGGATCAGGCTCGACCTGCGTTTCACAACAGGCATTTCCTCTTCTGCGGCAATTGTCATGACGGATCGGACCATACTTCAAGGCGGCGCCCGCCGCCTGCCCGGCGGGCGTCAGTTTCCATCACTTGTTGTAGAGTTTCAGGATCGGTTCGACGCTCGAGGCGTCGTAGAGGCTGAACGTGTGGATGTCGTAGCCGATCGGCTCACCCGAGGCGGCGAGCCCGAGCAATGCAACCGGCATGAAGCCTTGCGCCGACGGGAACTGCCAGGCCGCCGCGTTGACGAAGCCGGCCTTGACGGCTTCGGCGGTTTCCCTGGAATTGCCCCAGCCGACGACCGGGATCTTGCCGGCCGGCACGCCGGCGCCGTCGAACACCCGCTTGATGCTGGCCGCCACGGAATCGCCGAGCGCGATGATCGCCGGCGGATTGTTGGCGACCATGTAGTCGGTCATCTTGGCGATGATGCCGGCCGGATCGGTGCCGCAATCGACCACATCATATTTGATGCCGAGCGGATCGAAGACGCTGGCGATGCCTTCGGTCTCGAGCTGCTGATAGCTGGCGCCCGGCACCTCGACCGGCAGGAACACCTTGTCGCCCTGCTTCACCATCTTGTGGTCGACCAGATATTTCGCCCAGATGACGCCGGCTTCCCTGAGGTCGGCGCCGATATAGGCCTGCCGGCCGGTCGCCGGATCGTCGGTGTTGAAGAACACGATCGGGATGCCAGCCGCCTTGGCTGCCTTGACCTCCTCGGTCCATAGGCCGGGCTGCGCCGAGGTGGTGGCGATGCCGTCCGGCTTGGCGGCAAGTGCCGAGTTGAAGGCCTCTTTCTGCGCCGCCATGTCGCCGCCGGTGAACGAGATCTTGCAGGTCACCTTGAGCTGGTCGCAGGCCTTGGTCGCGCCGGCATTCCAGTCGATCCAGAAGGCGTCCGACGGCCCGCCATGCGACAGCAGGTAGAAAATCTTCTGAGCATCCTGCGCCAGCGCCGGTGCAGCCAGTGCAACACCGGCGAACACGGTCGCCGCAGCCGCGATTTTCGATATGAATCTCAACATTTCTCTTCCTCCCTTTTTCGTGGCCGAACTGTGCCGTCACAGTCCGTTGGCGCGGAATTTCTCGTCGAGGAATTTCTTGGCGCGCGGCACGTCGTCCTCCGAGAGATGCTCGATGATGACCGGGATGTTCGGGTGCTTTTCGGACAGCCGCTTTAGATAGAGATCGTAGTTCAGCGAACCGAGGCCGGGCGCCGGCAGCTCGATTTCGCCGACGCCGCGGAAGGTGTGGCTTTCCAGCGCGTCCTCGTCGCCGATATCGGCGTGCTTCTCCGACTTGTCGCCGCCCGAGCGCTTGACGTCCTTGGCGTGGGCTATTTTGATCTTGTCGGTCAGCGTGTCGAATACCTGGTTCAGGATCTGGTCCATCCTGTCGATGTTATGGGTCTCGAAATAATTGGTCGGATCCATCAACAGGCCGAGGCCGGGATGGTCGACCTGCGCGAACATCTTCACCGTCTCCTCGACCGAGCCGACGACATTGTTGACATAGGTTTCGAGCAGGAAGACCGCGCCGTGGTCGTAGGCGGTCTGGGCAAGGTCCGCGATGACCTTGCGGCATTTCTCAAAACCTTCCTCGGTCTTGTTCTTGGGATGATGCACCCAGTCGGACTCGGTGTTGTAGGTGCCGGTTTCCGAGATCACGTAAGGCGAGCCGAATTCGCGCGCATTGCGGATGATCTCCTTGAGATAGCCGACACGCTTCTCGCGCTCGGCCATGTCCGGATGGACGATGTTGGTGTAGCCCGACACGCAGCACACCGGCAGGTTGTGGTCGCGGAATGTGTCGCGAACCGTCCTGGCCTTTTCCTTGGTGATCTGCCCGGCGGACAGGTTGATATCCCTGAAATGCAGGTCGAGCTGCACCGTGTTGAAATCGAGCGCGCGGATCTTCTGCGCGGTTTCCTTGAGGCCGTACGGGAAATAGCCCGTGAAGATACCTGCCTGCATCATGATGTGAAGTCCTCCCTGTAAGCGATTCAGTTGATTGAGTTTGTCGATATTTCGGAGAGCTTGACCGTGCGACCCTCATCGATCGAGCGATAGCCGGCTTCGATCAGCGCCATGGTCTTGACGTTGTCGGCGACGGAAAGTGCCGGCGGCTCGCCCGTCTTGACCGCATGCTGGAGTTGCTCCATCACGCCAATGAAAGCATGCGGGAACCACATCGTGCTCCAGCTGGGAGTGATCCATTCGCCGCCGGTGGTCTCGATTGAAGCATAGGTCAGCGTCGAGGCAGAACCCGTCGGCCAGCCGATCGTGCCCTTGGCAACGCCCTTGGTGCCGTCGACGCGCCAGTTGATGTGCTGGTCGTCCTTGTAGCCGTCCTGGCGCGGGCCGGACCAGACATCCTCCAGCGACACGGCGAGCACTCCGGACGGAAATCGCAGCGTCGAAACGGTGATGCCGTCGGAATGCTCGAAACGTGTGCGCGGATCCTTACGCGTCAGCGTCGTAATCTCATCGGGATCGCCGAACAGGAAGCGCAGCACGTCGAGATGGTGGACGCTCATATTGGCGAGCGTCAGCCGGTCATAGTCTTCGAGGAAGGTCTGCCAGTGCGGGATGGCGTGCATGTCGATCTGGGCGAAGACGACGTCGCCGAGCGCGCCGCTGTCGATGATCTGCTTCAGCACCCGCATCGACTGGTCGTAGCGCATGTTTTGGTTGACCGAGAGGATCTTGCCGGCCTTGGCTGCCTCGTCGCGCAGCTTGACCGCTTCATCGAGCGACAGCGCCAGCGGCTTCTGCGCCAGGATCGCCTTGATATGCTGCTGCTTCAGCGCATGGCGGATCAGTGCCGGCTGCTGGTCCGGCGGAAACGCAAGGTCGATGAACTCGACGTTTTTGTCCTCGATAAGCTGTTCCGGCGTGTCGCGGACGGTCGGGATCTGCCAGCGCCTGGCGACCTTCTCGGCGCTGGCCTTGGTCCTAGAGGCGATCGCCACCACGGGAAAACCAGCTTCCTTATAGGCGGCAAGGTGACATTCGGCCATGATCATGCCGGCGCCAACGCAGCCGATCCTGTATTCCCTGGTGCGGACTTTAATGTCCGGCTCGAAGCCGTTTCTTGGCCCGCCTGCGCTCGCCATGCCTTCCTCCCGAAGTTCGTTTTTTAAAACCGCTGTCATCGTGCCAGCGCTCCCCCGCTTTGCCCGAAATAATGCACCCTGCCCGGCTCGCAGGATATCGCCACCATCGCGTCCGGCCCTCATGATGGATATTGACGGCACCTGGCGAAGGCTGTCAACATCATAAATAATCAAAACGCGTCATTACATCGCAAATGAGGCAGGGATGCAGTTCAGCGAGGTCAGCCCACGGGACCTAGTGCTTGAATTTGAGGGAACCGAGCCCCGCGCCGATCCTTTTCGGCTCGGCTCGACAATTTGGTGTAGCGCGCCGGCTTGCGCATCGGCTAAGGCCGGATACATCATTTCCCATCAGAATCGCGGATGACAATGAAATGGTCGTCCGCCATTCGATCCGTTAATCCGCGATTTTGATGCGCCTGTAGCGCACCAGCAATGAGGTGATCGACTGTGCGGTCCACCCTGATAGACATAGCCCGGGAAGCCGGCGTTTCAGCAGCGACGGTCGATCGTGTGCTCAACAACCGCGCCGGGGTCAGGGCGCGCACCCGCGAAGTCGTGCTGGAAACGGCGCGGCGGCTTGGCTACATCGCTGAAAATTCGAACAGCCCGACCACGCGCAACGCGCTCTCCGGTGATGTGATACGGCTCGACTTCGCCCTGCCTGCCGGCACCAATTCCTTCATCAAGATGCTGCACCGGCACATCGAGGCGCAGGCGCAGTCAAGACCGGACCTCGATGTGCGCGTCGCCACGATCGAAGGCTTCAATCCCGACCGGCTTGCCCGCCTGTTGCAGGAATTGCGCGGCCAGACGCAAGGCGTCGGCGTCATCGCGCTCGATCACCCGACGGTCCGCGAGGCGATCCGCTCGCTGTCGGCCAGCGGCGTCAAGGTCGTCACCATCGCGTCCGACATCCTGCATGTGCCGAGGGTCGCCTATATCGGCATCGACAACCGCGCCGCCGGCCGGCTCGCCGGCTATCTGCTCAACCGCTTCATGGGCACAGAGCGTCCGGGCAAGGTCGCGCTGTTCGCCGGCTCGCTCTCCTATCGCGGCCATGAGGAACGTGAGATGGGCTTCCGCCACATCCTGACGGAAGACTCGCCCAATCTGCAGATCGTCGAGATGCGTGAGATGCTTGACGACCGGGAAAAGGCCTATTCGGAGGCCTCCGCCCTGCTGGACCGGCACCCGGACCTGGCCGCGATCTACAATGTCGGCGCCGGCAACACCGGCATCGCCCGCGCGCTCAAGGAGCGAGGGCGGGCGCTGTCGACCGTGTTTCTCGGCCACGAAGTGACGGAAGGCACCAAGGACCTTTTGCTCGACGGCACGCTCGACGCGGTCATCGACCAGAACCCGCGCGTCGAGGCCCGCGAAGCGCTCAACACCTTGAGCCACGCGATCAGGGGCTTGCCTTACGAGTTGCACCAGCCGAGGCTGCAGGTGATTTTTAGGGAGAGCATCCCGGAGATCTGAACGGCGGCTCAGGGATATCAGAGGCCGCGCCAGCTTTCGACTTAGTCCATATCCTGACTGGCCGCGATCAGCACCGTGCTCTCCGGCGACCAGCGCAGCACCACTTTTTGCCCCTCCGCCAATTTTTCAACGCCTGTGTTCTGCACGATGACTTTGATGGTTTGCCCGTCGCGATCGACGAAATAGGTACTGTTGTTGCCGGCGAAGATGCGCTTGGAAATCTGGCCCCGGAGCATATTTGCGTTCGGATCAGACGTCCCTGAATCGGTCCCAATGCGGATGCGTTCGGGCCGCACCGCGCAGCTGGCCTTGGCGCCGGCGGCAAGCGTCGCGCCGGCGCCGGCGGCGATCGCCGTGCCGTCGGCCAAGCGGATGCCGGTGCCGGTGGTCTCGCCGCGCAAGATGTTGGCGTCGCCGAGGAAGGTGGCGGCGAACTCGCTCTTCGGCTTGTCGTAGATCTCCTCCGGCGGGCCTTCCTGCACCAGCCGACCGTCGCGCAGGATGCCGATGCGGTCGCTCATCGTCAGCGCTTCTTCCTGGTCGTGGGTGACGAAGATGGTGGTGATGCCGATCTCGCGCTGGATGCGTTTCAGCTCGATCTGCATGTCGACGCGCAGCGCCTTGTCGAGCGCGCCGAGCGGCTCGTCGAGCAAAAGCACACGCGGCTTGGTGACGATGGCGCGCGCTAGCGCGACGCGCTGGCGCTGGCCGCCGGACAGCTGGTGCGGGCGGCGGGCGCCGAGCTTGCCGAGCTGAACCAGGTCGAGCGCACGCTGCACCTCGCTTGCAATAGTTGCCTTGGCCTCGCCACGCACCGACAGGCCGAAGGCGACATTGTCGGCGACGCTCATATTGGGAAACAGCGCATAGTTCTGGAACACCATGCCGATACGCCGCTTCTCGACCGGCACCCGCTCGACGCTCTCGCCGCCGATCGCAATGCGACCGGAGTCGGGGAAATCGAAGCCGGCGATCTGGCGCAAGAGCGTGGTCTTGCCGCTGCCCGACGGCCCGAGCAGCGCATAAAAGCCACCGTCGGCGAAATCGATCGAGACGTCGTCCAGTGCCTTGTGCGCGCCAAAACTGCGCGACAAATTCGCTACCTGCACGCCGGCCATTATTTTTCTCCGCCGAATTTGAAGGACCGTGCCGTGAGCAGCATCAGCGCCATCGAGACGACGATGATGATCGTCGAGACGGCATTGATCTCCGGCGTAAAACCCTTGCGGATCGCGGCATAGATCTCAACCGGCAGCGTCGTCTGGCCCGGCGTCGACAGAAAGTAGGAGACCACGAACTGGTCGAACGACACGGCAAAGGCGAACAGCCCGCCGGCGATGACGCCCGGCATGATCCAGGGCAGCGTCACGCGCGAAGTCACCTGCCACTGGTTGGCGCCCAGCGATCGCGCCGCCTCCTCCAGCTCCGGCGCAAAGGTCTGCAGCCGGGCCGAGACGACGACGATGACATAGGGCAGCGCCAGCGCGACATGGCCGAGCAGGATTGCAAACAGGCCACGCCCGATGCCGACGCCGAAAAAGAAGATCAGCATCGCCGTGCCGGTGATCAGCCACGGAATGGCGATCGGTGGAAACAGCAGCGCCTGCAAAGCTTTCTTGCCGCGAAACTCATGGCGGTAGAGCGCCAGCGAAGCCGCCGAGCCGAGCACCGTGGAGATTACGGTGGTGATGATGGCGATCTCGATGCTGTTCCAGGTGGCCGAGATCAGCTGGTCGTTCAGCCACAACGAGGCGTACCACTCAGTCGTCCATTCGAACGGCAACTGGTAGAAGGGCGAGACGTTGAACGACATCAGCGCCATGATGATGATCGGGAGGTAGAGGAAGGCGAGCAGCAGCCAGATGTAGAGGCGCCCACACCATTCCAGGATACGCGTCGTCGCCATCACGCAACCCTCTTCAGCACCGGCGACGCCAATGCCAGGATGACCAGCACGACGGCCAGCAGGATAAAGGACAAGGCAGCGCCAAGCGGCCAGTTGAACACGGCGACGAACTGGTCCTCGATGACCGTGCCGTAAAAAGTGCCGGTGCGGCCGCCGAGGATACGCGGTTCCATGAACGAGCCGACCACGGGAACGAAGATCAGCGCCGCTCCCGCGACCAGCCCCGGCATCGACAGCGGAATGATCACCCTTTTCAGCATCTGCAGCCGCGAGGCGCCGAGTGAGCGCCCAGCCTCGATCAGCGAATCGTCGATCGCCTGCAGCGTCAGGTAACAGGTCAGCACCATGTAGGGCACATAGGAGTGCACCAGGCCGATGATGACGGCCGGATAGGAATACATCAGGTCGATGTTGATCTTGAACGGCAGCACAGCGTTGAGCGCGGTGTCGAGAATGCCGCCTTCGCGCAGCACCATCGCCCAGGAGAAGATGCGCACCAGGCCGTTCGACCAGAACGGCAGGATGACGAGCAGGAAGATCGCCTCGCGGCTGCGCCCCCTAAACACCTTGGCCAGCACATAGGCCGCGGGATAGCCGATGACGACGCACCACAGCGTCACCTCGAGCCCGAGCCTGAGCGAGGCCAGCAGCAGCGTCCAGTAGAGGCCTTGCGAGAAGAAGGTGGCGTAGTTGTCCAGCGTGAACGACCACGCCCTCCCCGACAGCGGCAGCTCGGTCATGAAGGAGAAAAAAACCATGGCCGACAGCGGCAGGAAGATCGCCACCGTCAGCCAGAGATAGGCGGGCAGGAGCAGGGGCAAAGCCGATCGCAATCCGCTCCTCGAACCGGTCACGACCTGTCCTGCCATATGCTCCTCCCCGAAAGTCGGCCGTTACTTCACCCAGGCCACTACTTCACATTGACCTTCAGCTCCTGCCACAGCGCCAGATAGGCCTCGCGCTGCGCGTCGGTGATCGGCGCCTGGAACTGGATGCGCTTGGCGACGTCAGGGTCGCCCATCACCTTGCGGTTGAAGGCATCTTCGGGAAGGGCGGCGACCGCCTTGGTGTTTGCCGACACCGGCGCGCCGACCTTGGTGACCCATTCGACATAGAATTTCGGGTCGATCATGTAGTTGATGAATGCCTCGGCGCCGGCGACGTTCTTGGCGCCGGCCGGAATGGAGAAGGCGTCGAGCCAGGCGACGGCGCCTTCCCTTGGGATGACCAGCGACACCGGCAGCTTGAAATGCGTCTTGGCGCGGTCGGCCGAGCCGCTCCAATAAGTGCCGATGTCGATCTGGTTGGAGGCAACCATCTGGTTCCAGTCGTTTTCCGAGCTCCAGAACGTCTTGATCTGCGGCATCAGCGAGGTCAGCTTCGACTTGACCGCCTCCATATCCTTGATTTCGTTGATGTTCTGGCCGGTGGCGATGGCGCCGAACTGGACCCCCTCGACCGCATCGTCGCGAATGGTGACGCGGCCCTTATGCGCTTCGTTCCACATCTCGGCGATGCTGGTCGGCGGCGTCTCAAAGGATTTTTCGTTGATGGCGAGCGCGGTCAAGCCCCACACCCATGGCACGCCATAGACCTTGCCATCGCGGGCGAGCATCGGCGAGCCTGCCTTGTCCGGGCTGATGTCGGCATAGTTGGGAATTTTCGAGACATCGATCGGCTGGATCAGCTTTTCCGCCATCGCTTGGTCGTTGAAGGCGGCGTTGATCATGACGACATCGTAGAGGGCGGGATTGGTCCTCAGCTTGGTCAGCATTTCCTGTTCGGAATTGAAGAAGTCGTTGACGACCTTGTTGCCGGTCGCCTTCTCGAAGGCGGCGATGGCCCAGGGCTCGTCGGCGCCGTAGCCCTTCCAGTTGAGCACATGCACCTCGTCGGCCCTGGCGGCCAGCGTAAGTGCCGAAGCGAAGACGGCGGTTGCCGTCAGAAAAGCAGTCAGTTTGGGCATGCGCATGTTCGTTCCTCTCATTGTTTGCCCGGTTGGCGGGCTTGTTGCGTCATTTAGGCTGTCATAAATGGGCCTTTTTGCTTCCGGCCATGCACGGGTCGATCGTCATGGCTGAGGAATGTCTGGATCTCCTGCTCGGTCGGCGCCGACGACCCGCCATGGCGGGTGACCGAGAGCGCTGCCGCCGCATTGGCGTAGCCCGCCGCTTCGAGGGGCGGCACGCCGCGCGACAGCGCGCTGACGAAGGCGCCAATATGGGTGTCGCCGGCGCCGTTGGTATCGACGGCGGTGACGTTGAAACCGGGCACGGCCTGCGCGGTGCCGTCAGCCAGCCGCACGAAGCAGCCTTTTGCCCCGGCGCGGATGACGACCCCCTCGGCGCTCGGGCAGTGGCTGGCCAGCAGCCGGGCAGCAATGGCCTCGACATCGCCCCCGCCGGCGATCTCGGCCGCTTCGACGGTGTTGCAGCTCAGCCAGCTCGTGCGCACCAGCACCCGGTCGAGAATGGCGCGCGGAATCTCCGAGATGACAGGCGTCGGATCGAAGACCAGGGGAATCTCCGCCGGCAGCGCCTCGATCCAGTCGGCCAGCGCGTCGCGGCTGCCGACATAGCTCAGCGTGTAGCCGGAGGCGAACACCCAATCGCCCGGCGCAACCCGGACGGGCGCCATCATGCCGAGGCTGAGCACACTCTCGGCGCCAGGCCATGACACGAAGGTGCGCTCGGCGTCGCCGCTGATCATGGCGACGCAATTGCCGCTGTCCATCAGCGGCGATGGCGGGGTCAGCGTTGCGATGCCTTCGGCGGCAAAAGCGGCGCGCAGGAAGTCGCCATTCGGCCCACTGCCGAGCTGGCCGCCGAAGACGACCTTCATGCCGGTGCGGCTGGCCGCGACCATCATGTTGAAGCCGCCGCCGGCGACCTGGGCATGGCTCGACGCGGTCTTTTCGGCGCCGGGCGCCGGCAAGGCGTCGATGTGGTAGACATAGTCGACCACCGCGCTGCCGATATGGACGAGACGCCCGCTCATGTCAGGCTGAGCTCCGCTCATGCCGCCGCATCCTTGGCT
The DNA here is from genome assembly GCF_935825525.1 of Mesorhizobium escarrei. Taxonomy (GTDB): domain Bacteria; phylum Pseudomonadota; class Alphaproteobacteria; order Rhizobiales; family Rhizobiaceae; genus Mesorhizobium; species Mesorhizobium escarrei. The sequence continues at coordinate 2,482 of NZ_CAKXZT010000168.1, read as the reverse complement.
GAACCGCGTTTCGCCATCCGCGCCGCGACCAGGTCGGCGGCGAGCGCGCGCACCTGCTCCATGTCGAGGCCCTTGAGCCGGGCGACGTGTTCCCTTGGCAATCGGGAAAAGCCGGTGCAGGCGCCTGCCATGCCGGCGGCAATAGCGCCGATCGTGTCGGTGTCGCCGCCGAGATTGGCACTGATGACGGCCGCCTGCCAGGGATCGCCGCCGGCGATTTCCAGCACCGCGAAGGCCGCCGGAACCGATTCCTGGCTGGCGACGCCGGTGCCGACCAGGTCGACGATCAGCCGGATGCCGTCAGTGACAGCCTTGCCGCGGACGAGGCCCCTCGCCCAGTCGATCCGCGCGGCGATATCGCCGCCGGTGACCCAGTGTCCGAGTGCCGCCCCTTGCCTTGCCGCCACAACCGCACGGTCCGAGGCGGCTCGCCAGTCGCCGCCGGCAACACCGCAGCTGACGGCGGCAGCGACGGCTGCGGCCGATGCAATGGCGATCGAGGTGTTGTGCGTGGCGCGGCAGGTTTCCGCCACCTTGGCGACCAGCACGTTGAGCGGCTCCAGCGGCATCATGATGCCGACCGGCGCGATGCGCATCGCCGCGCCATTGGTGTCGCCGCTGCGACCCGCCTCCTCGGCCGGCACGCCGTCATTGATGGCGTCGATGGCGCGCTTGGTCGAAGGTCCGAGCAGATCGTAGCTGCCGCGCGCCTTGACCTCGCGCTCCCAGTCGAGCAGCGCCTTGACCCAGCGCGTGTGGTCGAAGCCGTCGCCTGAAGCAACCAGGATGCGGCCGAGCAGCAGCGCCTGTTCGGTGTCGTCGGTGACAGTGCCGGCGGCCAGGCCCTTCGACACCGGATGGTCGGCGGCGGGCGCGACGAACTCCTCGACAGGACCGTAGAGCTCGGCGATGCGGGCCGGCGACAAAAGCTGCGTCGGCATGCCGAGCGCATCGCCCAGCGCGGCGCCGACAAGCGCACCCATCGCCCGGTCGATCGCCTCGCCCGTGTCCATGCTGCCAGTCTCGATGCTGCCAGCGTCCATGCTTCAGAACTCCAGGTGCAGGGCGAAATGCGCCGGATTGAGCAGGCTGGTGACAAATTCGATGGCGCGGCCATCGGCAGCCCGCGTCAGGCGCCGTGTGCGCAGGAACGGCGTGCCGGGCGCGCAGTCGAGAATGGCCGCGTCCTCGGCGCTCAGCATCTCGATATCGACCCACTCCTCGCCGTGATCGGGGACAAGCCCGGCCCCGCGCAGCGTCTGGTGCAGCGAGCCCTCGCGTAGGCCGCGCAGCGGCACGTCCTCCAGTTCGGGCGACAGCGGCAGGCGGCTGCGCTCGATCGAGATGGCGTGGCCGTCATCGGCGTTGCTGCGCACCCGGTCGACGGCGATGAAGAACGGGCTTTCGACGCCAAGCCTGGCGGCGAGCTCGGCATCCTGCATGACTTCGAGCCTGAGCGTGCGCGTGTCGGCATTGGCGCCGGCATTGGCCAGCGCCCGCGACCAGCCGACGGCGTCGTCGACCGGCATGCCGTCGAAGGTGACGAACGAGCCGATGCCGACCTTGGTGGTGATCAGCCCGCGGCTCGACAGTTCCTCAAGCCCCTTGCGGATGGTGTTGCGGCTGACGGAGAAGCGCTGGACAAGCTCGTTCTCGCTCTGCAGGCGGTCGCCGAAGCCGAGCACGCCGGAGCGGATCTCGTGCTCGAGGACGGTGGCGATCCGTTCGGGCTTGCCGGTTCCGGGAGACGACGGGGTCGTGCGACGCGCCATGGAATACCTGTTCAGTAAACCTGTATAGTCCTGTTCAATACCGCGATAGCGCAGGTCATGTCAACGGCTCGCGGCCGGCACGCTTTAGAGCTCCCGGGCCGGCCAAAGAGATTGCCCTGCTGATCACGACGGTTCGTCGCAGGCTGGATTTTTGTGGGAACCTTCACCACCCCCGACCGGTTTTTTCTGTAGTCGCGATGCGGCGACAACCGAAAAATGGAGACAAATGGAGGCAAATCATGCTTACCAAATTACTCGCAGCGTCCGTGCTCGCCGCCGGCCTGGCCACCTCTGCGATGGCCCAGAATGCCAGCGACCCGGGCGTTGACCCAAACGCTAACATGGGTACCGGCAGCGACAGAAGCGTCGTCATCGACCCGGCCCCGACCGATCCGAACCTGGCTGACCCGGGTACTGTGGATACCGGGATTACCGGTAGCATTGCGGGCCCTGACGGCTTGAATTCCAATGCCGACCGGAACTGCCCACCAAGCCCGCAGGGCGCGATGCCTGATGCAACGCACAAGGCCCCCGGCACGGCTTCACCGACGGTCAACGACAATCACTGCGGCAAGTAGCCGAGATCGATTTCGGGACTAGCGCTTTCGGCCGCGGCACGAACAGAGCTTCGTGCCGCGGCCGAGCGCTATGTGCCGAAGCGCTAAAACCACTACTTCGGTCGAGTAGGGGCGATGGTCACCCATCGCCCC
>NZ_CAKXZT010000167.1:248-1101 GCF_935825525.1 Mesorhizobium escarrei | reverse complement strand
GGCGGTTCGGTCATTCTGAATACCGCATGGCTTAACCAGGTGGGCGCCCCTGGCCGCGCCGCGCTTTCGGCATCCAAGGCGGCGGTTCGTTCCTTCGCCCGAACATCTCGGCAGAGCTACGGCCGCGGCGGATCCGAGTCAATGCTGTGAGCCCCGGTCTTATCGACACCCCCATTCTCAGGGGTGTCGGACAATCAGAGTTCCCCGGTCAGACCGAGGCGGAATTCAAGGACTACCTTGCCGGTGCCGCGAAACAGATTCCGTTCGGCCGGCTGGGACGCCCCGAGGAAGTGGCAGGCGCCGTCCTGTTCCTTGCCAGCGATGCGTCAAGCTACATGCTTGGCTCGGAACTGGTCGTGGATGGTGGCCTCGCTGAACTGTAAGAGAAGGTGACGATTTTTACTCTCCTATTGAACAAAGAGGCTGTCATGACCGTAAATTCGCCGTTAGCGACTCGCCGAAGCATTCTTGCCATCGCAACAGCCGCAGCCTTTGGACTACTTGGCGAGCCAATACCCCAAGCGGCCGCCCAGTCAGCGACTCCCGAAGGTTCGGGCTCCCCCACAAGGGCACCCTACCTTCCGAAAGGGTTCACCGACACGTTCACCAGTCGGTACGTTCACGCCAACGGTGTGCGCCTGCATGCGGTAGTTGGCGGAAAAGGCCCGCCGTTGCTGTTGGTCCATGGTTGGCCCCAGACTTGGTACCAATGGCGCTTGGTGATGCCGGCGCTGGCGCGGGACTTCCAAGTCATTGCGATCGACCAGCGCGGGATCGGGCTCTCCGACAAACCGCAGAACGGGTACGACTCCAGCACGCAGGCCAACGACCTCATCGCGCTGATGGATGCGCT
>NZ_CAKXZT010000167.1:0-238 GCF_935825525.1 Mesorhizobium escarrei | reverse complement strand
ACATTGCATTCAACCGGCTGGACGGCGACGTAAATGAGCGCCTCGTTCGGGGGCGCGAAGACATCTATTTCGGTGCAGAGTACGCACAGTCGGCGGGGACGCCTCTACCCGCCAGCGTCGTGAAGTATTACGTCGACGGCCTGACCTCGAACCCCGACGCACTTCGTGGCAGCTTTGGGTCGTATCGCGCGATCGACACCACGATTGCGCAGAACGCGCGGCGCAAGACGCGGCGGCT
>NZ_CAKXZT010000166.1 GCF_935825525.1 Mesorhizobium escarrei | reverse complement strand
ATCATCTTCAGCCTCCTGCTCAACTGGCTGAGGCTTTTGTGTGCCTTCTTCCTGACGCTGCTCGCAGCCACCGCAAAGCCGCCACTGCGGCCCCAATCAGCCTGACCCGAGTTCGGCTGGTGCGAGGCGCCAGCCCTACTCACTTTCCAGATCAATGCGCGATCGCATTCTTCACGGACGACAAAAAAGAGCGTCCCATCGAAATGGGCGGCACGTTGTTCGTTGACCCGCTCGGACGCAGATATCAATGAGATTCAGTCTACCGCAGGTGGCGAAGACATAGTTGTCGCTCAGTTCCTGCCGCTCGAAGCCGTTGATGCCTGAGCAGTCGTGCGACGAACGCTGATACGGTTGGTTATGCTGCTTCCCTCTCAATGATTTCTTGCGTCGCGGTGCCCGGCCTCGCCGTGCCGCTCGACATTCTGCCGCGTGGCTGAAATTGCACGATGTGCGAAGTCGGTAGCTCGCCGCGCATCAGCATCGCGATATGGTCTGCAATACGATCGGCGGCATCGACGAGAAGCACATCGACGCGCTTGAGGATGTAACCACCGGTGACGCCGCCGAGTCGATGTCCGAGAAGGGCGGCAATCGTGGGGAGCGAAGCGCCGAGCTCTTCCGCAATGCCGGCAAAGCTGTGGCGAAGGCTGTGCAGTGTCAGCCCGTCCAACGGCCCGGTTTCGGGAGGAGCCTCGCCTTGCTCCTCTGCTGCTGTCGCCGCCAATTGCCGCGCCGTATTCTGGACGGTGCGCCAGAGACCGGGCAATCCCTTGGATCCGGCGCCTTCTGGTTCGGCGGCAAAAACGAAGTCGGAAATGGCATCCAAACCGTCGACGACGGCGAACGCGGCGCGACCGAGCGGACGGAGCGAGAAGCCTGTCTTTGTTTCCTCGAGAGCGACGCAGTTTCCGTTGGCGTCGACCTCGTTCCATCCGAGCTTCTCACATTCCCCTCGCCGCACGCCGCTCACTGTGATGAAGCGAATGCCAGCAATACCGATCAGGTTGTGAAGGGGCTGGTCGTTGCGATCGCGCTTGCGCTCGAGGACGTGGAGGCTCTCTGCCAGGAGGCGATATTGTTCTCCGGTTAGAAGCGCCTTCTTCTGAGTGTCGGCAAAGCGTCGCACGCCGCGCACCGGGTTCGTTGAGACGTGTCCATTGTCGACGCCCCAGGCGAAAATGGCGCCGAGCAGGCCGAGGGTTCGGGTGATAGCACCTTTCCCTCCCTTGACAATGGACCGGCTCCGGAACCCCAGCTTTTTGTCCCGGGCGGTCTTACCGGTGACGACACCTGCCTTGAACTGCTCGATGTCCGCACGCTTGACCTCGCGAGCTTTGAGTTGTCCGAGCAGAGGCTTGATACGGGCGTCGATACGCGACTGGTCGGTTGAAAGCGTGCTGGCCTTCTTGGGTGTTCCCTTGCGGCCGAGGACGAGGCCAGCGTTCGCGGCTTCCATATAAAGATCGCAGAGTTGCGAGACAGTGACGGCCTCTCGGCGCCCGTCGCGATCAGAGGCGGGATCCTGGCCCTCCACCACCTTGGCAAGCTCCATCTTCGCCAGTGCCCGCGCACGCTCGACAGTCAGCGGCCCATATGCGCCGAGCTTGAGCCAACGCTGGCGGCCGCTCCGGGCACGGAACTTGACGACGAAGGTCTTGCGGCCTGAAGGCAGGACGCGCACTGCAAACCCCTTGAGCTCGCTATCCCAAAAGAGCGTGCCGGTCTTTTCTCCGGCGGATTCCAAGCCATCGACGAGGCGCTTTGTGAGTTTCGGCAATGACACCCTCCCTCAGAAATTGCTACCATATTGCAACCAAGCGGGAGAAAGAACAAGGCCAAATTCGGATATCACGGTGCGCCACAATATCTCTAACTCATTGATTTATCGTGATTTAGGATACTGTGGCGAACGGCGGCGAAGGTAGTATCTTGCCCTCCGAAGGCAGAGGTCCAGGTTCGAATCCTGTCGGGTGCGCCACAAAATCAAGCACTTAGAGAATGGCTTCGCGTCCCGTACGAAATGAGTATGTAAACAGGGGCGTGTGACTTCCACTGAATAAGCGCCAGCGCAAAGCCTGACTTGGCGGCTAGTTGCAGTCTCACCCCAGTTAAAACTTGGGGCACTTATTGTGCGCACAGAAATTCTCCACCGCACCAACGGGGTCAAGGGGGCACGGATTGTGCTGACAGTAGTCTTGTATCTGGGGCGGGACCACCGGCAATCGACCTAACCGATTAGTCACGTCCGCAATATTACCAACAAGCAAAGAGCGAAGATCTTCCATTGCAGTGAGTATTCCGTCAAATCGTCCGGTCAAATCAGCCAAGAATGGAGCATTCCCCATACTTATTTTACCTGGACGAATCACGGGTTGATCTTTCCTAATGTTCAGCTTCATCAAAAAGATACAGTCCCAATACATACTTTCTTCCCAAGCAAGCTTCCGGCTGTCACCCTGAGGTCCCTCGTCGCGCTCCGGAAACCATTGAAGCCTCGTCCTTGAAGGCGTTTCCTTCGACGGACACTTCTTCACAGACTCTGACGCCCAGACGCCTGATGGTCCGTTCTCGAGGTATTCGTAAAACGGATTAAATTTGCGCCGATAGGAAAGCATTGCAGCTGCATCAGATAGATCCTGGCCGTCGTATCCCATGTTTCTTAGCAGCAGAATCGCAACGCCTGCCAAGTGCATACTCTTCGATTCATTTAGCCCGGCATTAGCTTTCACTATCGCTTGAGCTTGCTTCGAAGAAAGCTCTGCCACGGTCGAGTTCAAGAATTTTTCATATTCGTGGGCATAGGCGTCTAGGGCCTCGTAGGCCGCACCCTCAAGGTCTCCCAATGCTTCATACGCCTCTTCCACATTCGGCAACCCTGGTGGAAGTCCGATCCGTCCAGCAAGCTCATCAATTAATTGAACGTAGTCTACCGTAATAGAATATATTTCATCGCGTGCTTTCTCAAACTTCGCCTTGAGTTCACCTGGGTCTGGGAATTGTGCCACGCCATAGGATGAACAAACTTCTAAGGCATCCCGAGCCATGTCGAAGCCTGCTGCGACTGTCACCAACAGTGGGCAATCCAAAGCCTTGAACAGACATTCTTTATGGGTGCAATAACTCGGCTGAGGCCCATAAACGTGCGGATTACGTTTGATCCAGTTCAGCCATCTGGCGAACGCAGGCTTGTCACCTGTTTGGACCAGATAGAGGTACACGCCCAGCGCTTGATCGGTGCTGAAACTTGACTGGTCATCAGTATCAATTTGACCAATATGATCTTTAGAGCGCCACCACCTTCCATCCGCGTCTTGGGCGATTTTATCAGCGTCTTGGGCGATTTTAACACCGTCGCAACCCCGTTTGTCCCCGACCGCACAAAGCATGCCGTTGAAAAGGGTCATGTCTCCTGAATCACAATTCTTTTCTGAAACATAGAAGCCATCCAATCCTCGACGGGCACCTTCGGGTTGTATCGCATCATCGGATCATAAATATCGTCCTGCTTGGAGGGGAAAATATCGTTCCCTACTTTGCAGGAAAATACTTGCTCTTCCCAAAACTGCATACGATTTTCTAGCTCACTAATCCGCAAATTTCGGATGTAAGCTTGAATCTCTTTTTCCGTGAAGGTTGACGTGTTGGTGGCGCCGAAGGCCAAAGGGGTGAACGAAAGGAGCAGAATCAGGGTGAGAACCGCACTCCCCTTTCGTCGCAGCGTTAACGTTGAAGACTGCCAAACATTAAGGCACAGGCGAGCGGAGAACATGCTGATCCCCTCCATCGGCATTCAGCCTGACCGGAGATTGCCAACCACAAATCCGAGAGTCAAATCAACACGGCGCGTCGGTCAGCACCGGCACGTCTCGCACGTCGCTCATTGGCTCGCTCGCGAGTTCGGGCAGCAGTGGCGTGAACGCAACATGCCCCCTAGGAAGCCAGCGAAGCATGAAGAGCAGTCGATCAAACTTGTTTCTGGAAGGAAGGGAAATACGCAAGCGCAAGGAGGGTGCTAGTAAAGAGGCATGTCTAGCTTGGGGGAAAGAACGATGAAGAGATTCGCGCCGTTGGCAGTAGTCATAGCGGCCGGAGCGGCGGGCTATGCCGCGACTGAAGCCTTTGTCTTCGCGACCATGACGCCATAACCCTTGCCAGCCTTACGGGGGTGGGTGCGTGCATAGTGTCCGGGCCGTCGATCTGGATACTGGAACGCTCGCTCATTGAGGTACTCGCAGTCGGCTGACAGCGATAGGAAAGTGGATTGAAAGACGGCTCGGTCATTGGCATCGATGTGGGATATTCGCCGAAGCGGCGGTCAAGCGCGATATGTCGACTTGACTGGTCTGTCTCGACCATCTCGTGGGAGATCGTGCGCTTCCGAGCGGTGGAACCAGAGCGTGAGAAGGTAATCGCACATGTCGCAGCTGGTCGGCGGATAGTCGCAGCAGCCTTCGATGGCCCCATTCGAAGGAGCTTCGATATCATCGGCCGATATCGGACAGCAGAGCGGATGCTGACCCGCGGCGTCAGTCCTCTGATCGGCAAGCCAGGGCAATCCAGCGCGCCAGTTGGCAGACGGCTGAACCAACACGCCAATGAGTGCGTCGGTCATCTTGTGACCCATTCCGTTGTGCAAGACGCTCGGCACGGAGTGCCGATTGATCGGAAGGCGCTGGTCGAGGCATTTCCGACCTCGTTTCTCGGAATGATGATCGAGGAGCCGAAGCGTCTCGTGGCCCGTAGAGGCGATCGATCGGATATCTTCTTCCAGCACCTCGTAACTACCGGCGTCCTGCACTCACTCATCGAGCACTGCCTTCCTGGCCGACAGTTGGCGCAAGACCTGAGAAACGTCGTCAATCACGACGATCGAGCAGCCGTCATCTGCGCGATCTCGGCGCTTTGTGTCGCGATGGGCGACTTCGTTGCGGTCGGTGACGATGACGGGTGGATCATATTGCCGCCGCGGCGGTTCATCCAATGGGCGCTTCTCCCACAGGTCTACCCCTTCCTCAACAGGATTGCCTTCGGTTCGGTGAGCTACCGGATCGAACCGACATTGCTGCCCGGCCGCTCGGATCACAACGCCTTCTCCTTTGTGCGGCGCCCAGTTATTTGGAAGCGTCTGGCACGCCGGTGAGCCAGAGTGACCTTCACCACCATGCCTGTATTCTAGGAAGCCGGCCTGGCCGACCAGTTTCCTGGCGCTTTCTCGATGAGGAAGGTCGTGTCCAGTCTTTTGACCCGCCGGCAACTCACCAAGCAAGCGACGGCGAGGTTGTCATTGAAATGGCCGTTGCTGGTTTCGGCCTATGTCAAATGCCGCAGTCACTTGTCCAGGCTTACATCGATCGGCGTGAACTGGCCGTAGTGCTGCCAGATCAATACCAGGTGCAATCGCCACTGAACGCGGTCTGGCCAACCACCCGTACCATGCTCCCGAGGGTCCGTCTGGTGGTCGACGAACTCGTTCGACGAGCCGATGCGGGAACGCTGTAAGAGCCAACACCACGGCCGATTAAGAACGGCAGCTTATCGCAAATCCCCGCCGAAACCCGCCAGGCCGCTCACGGCCCAAACCCGACATTTAGAGATGGCCTGAGGGAGAACCGCTGCTGGTGCGACTTTGCCCTTGTCGGCATCCGAGTTCGTGCAGCTGACCACTGGTCGCTCTTGATCTTCCGGGCATCCATCTGGTGGGACAAAAACATCGAAAAACATTGGAACAGATTTGAATGCCGCGCGGTCCCACCGACCTCTAAGTAGTTGAATTTGCATTCTTTCCAAGCATCCTCCGGGCCCACCATGACAATTGATTTTGTTGTTGAAAATTGCCCCCGCCCCAAAACGTTTTGGGGCCATGATGGGCCGGCGTAAAATGTCGTTAGGTCGGTTTGTTCCCTTTTGGCGCGCCCAAGTTTGAATTCGGCGGGGAAGCACCTATACGCGTAGCGAAAGAACAGGGGCCGAAATGCCGATTTTGAACGAACAGATCGCGAAGCGCGTAATGGGGCCAATGGCAGAGAACGAAGATTGGTGGCACCTATGCTACGATACCGAAGCCAAGGAATTCTTCGTAGAGCACGAGTGGAGCTACGTCAGGATAATCCAGGTCATCATAGCAAGCCTGGGCAAGATCGTACGAGGGAAACTCTACGATTACCACTCGGCGTGCATCCCGCGCTTCCTTGAGCAACGGCGGCACCTTAAGAGGATTAATGCGCGCCTGGTATTTTTCGGCAATCGGCTTCCACAATTTGGCGTATTCGCTCTGAGCGTCGTCGTTCGAAATCTTGGTTCCGATAATCAGCCAATAGCCCTTCATTCGATCGTCGTGGACGATGGGCGCGGCCGGATACGGGAAAGATCGCTCCAATCGTCGTTTAGCACGCGCGTCTGGACTGGTCACGAATGGCTCCTTGCTACCGCTTCACACCAATTTTGCAGGGCTGGCTGTAGCGCCGACAGAAGTCTCGCCCTCCGCAGGTGAGCCCAGCAATCCCGTCCCGCCCTCGGAACATCCGCAGCTCGGTGCGTCACTCCATCATTTGAAGATAGTGGTCGAGCACTGGGCGCACCGCGCCTTCCGCGCGCGGGTTGAGGGGTCCAGGTACGAAGACTCGTGACAGGACCCCTTGGTAGTTGCGCTCGCAGAGTTCCTTGTCTTCCGAGTTTGTCGCGCGCCAGACCTCCACAACGCGATCGGTCTCATAGTCGACGCCCTCGACGGCATCCTTCCGGACGTACCAGATCGTGGTCCATTGCACCTCGCCCACGGAGAGCGGGTTCATAACGTGAATGATTGCGTGATCGACGTGGAAGAGGACGCGCGTCAGAACGGGCAGCAGTCCAAGACCTTCAGCCACCTCGAGTTGGAGCGTCGCATCCTCGGCATGGCGTCCAAGCGGCTTGCTGACGAGATCGCCAGTCATGGAGACGGTCACAAGACCCTTTCTCACTGGTTCGCCGCCAAGGAAACATGCGCCGCCCCAGGTCGCCGTCTGGTCGTAGGACGACTGGATGTCGAAGGCGACGCCGAGTTCAGGGTGCGAGCCGGCGCAGTGATAGCATTCCAGGTAGTTTTCCAGGAGCGTCTTCCAGTTGCCCCGTACGAGCAGCTGGTCGCGGCAGATCTCCTTGACGTTCTCAGGCTCGAGTTTCAAAAGCCCCGCCGGCGGCTCGCCCAGCGCTTGGATGAGTGTTTGCTCGGGGTTCGGCGACAGGTTGACGAAAATCATTCCAGCCCAAACCTCGGCTGCGGCTGGGTTCAGCGCTAACTTGTCGTAATCGATGCATCCCCCGTCCGGCATCATCGGCGCGCGACGCAGGCCGCCGTTCAGCTCATAGCTCCATTGATGGTACGGGCAGACGAAGAGCTTGACGTTGCCGCTGCCTGCCTTCGTCAGTTGCGAGCCGCGATGGCGGCAGACATTGAAATGCGCCCGAACGGTTTCGGCGCTCTCGCGAACGATGATGAGGCTCTCGCCCGCGAAGGTGTGGAGGAAGTAATCGCCGACGTTTGGGATTTGCGACACATGGCCCGCGAACGTCCATTGCTTGAAGAAGACCTTCTCGATTTCACGTTCGAAGATTTCCTGCGAGATGTAGTAGTCCCGGGAGAGCGTCGTGTCGGTTGCGCGGGGGACGGGAGCGCGCTTCGGCCTTTCGAGGGTGTTCATGGTCCTTCCCTTTCAAACACCGCGGTCCAGCGGTTGACCTGACTGCGTCCAGAGACGTGCCAGGTCGAATTCGGCTTCCTGGACCGAATTGAGATGCAACTCTCCGCGAGCCATCAGCTTGCGCGTCAGCATGTGGTCTCGCGAAGCGTTGATTGTATCGAGGGCAATGATGCGCCCGTCCCGATGATGCCAGATTGTGTGGCTGCTCTCGTTAGAGCGCAGGAACGAGCCGTCGGAGCCCTTGGGAAAGCCGACTGACTGCAAGCGCAAATCGTATTGATCGCTCCAGAACCAAGGAAGGGGGGCGTATTCGGCTTCGAGGCCACACAGCCGGCGCGCTACGACATCGGCTTGGTCCGAGGCATTCTGCACGGATTCAAGCTGAACCAGATCGCCGTCGCGTGGAAATGTCGCGCAATCGCCGATCGCGAAAATTCGGTCGTCGGACGTTGCGCATCGCGTGTCCGTGACAATTCCGCGATTGACCGCAAGGCCCGCCTCTTCCGCCAGCGCGGCGTTCGGCGCCGCGCCGATCGCGCACAGCACGATTTCCGCGTTCACGCGCTCGCCGTCCGCCAAGAAGACGTCAAAGCCGGATGCGCCCTGCGCGACGCGCTTGACCGTGCTCTGGATACGGAACGAAACACCATGGGCTTCGTGCGCGGCTTGAACGATGCCCGCAAGTTCGGGACCCGCCACGCGAGCCAGCACGCGGGGGGCGGCCTCGATCACTGTCACGCGCTTGCCCAGGAGCGCGGAGGACGCGGCCACTTCCAGGCCTACGTAGCCTGCGCCTATGATCGCGATGCTCTGAGCTCGGCCCAGGTCGGCCTTCAGGCGGACGGCGTCGGCGATATTTCGAAGGACATTGAGGTTCCCCCCGGTCTCATCGACGCAGCTCGCCAAGCCACGCGGCGCCGCGCCGGTCGAGAGGACGAGCTTGTCATAGGATAGGACATCGCCCGAACCCAGCTTCAGCGTGCGAGCGAGCGGATTCAATTCGATCGCTGCGACACCGAGACGAACCTCGACGCCGTTCTTGGCCAACTGGTCTTCGCCGCGGAAATACAGTTCCGAGGGCTGCACATCCTCGCTTAGGAACTTCTTGGAAAGGGGAGGCCGATTATACGGGGGATGTTTTTCGTCGCCGACCAAGACCACGCGGCCCTGGTAGCGGTGTTTGCTCAGTCCCGCCACAAGGGCATTTGCCGCGTGGCCTGTACCGACAACGACGAGCGTCTCCACGAGGTAGAAACCTTTCCGATCAGGTACGGTACCGATTGGGCGTCAAAGCATTTGACAGAGTGAGAATACCGTATCGTATAAAAACTGTCCATATAATCTTATTAAGATACTCAATGGTCAGATTTGGACGATGGGCGCGTTACACGGCCGAAAGAGTTCCGTCACCTTCCGAAATCCGGCTTCGTCGAGTTCCAGACCCTGCGAGCACGTGCGAACTCGTCGGCGAAATGTCCCGTCGGCTTCATGTAATAGCCTTGCCGCGCGATGAAGTAGCCGCCTTTCTGCCTTAGATCGGCCAGGCCCTCCGCCATCTTCAGAGCCATGAGGTTGGGATTGATGATCGGGACTTCGGACGGTTCGCCGCCGTCCATGAGGTATTCCTGATAGATCGCCGCTATGATCGTGCATCCCATGATGACGGTTTCCGCGCCGAACCGTTTCGCCGCCTCCTTGGACAGGTTGACGACGTCTCGCGCGACGGCGCCGCGATCGTCGATCATGTCCTTGACGAACCAGTCGATGGCGTCGACGCCCCGCACGGAGTTGCCCTGGCCGTTGCGTTGCGCCTCATCGTAAATGTAAGGGACAGCCTTTCGGTGATCGGTCAGCACCATGGTCGAGTGCCCGTAATAGGCCGCCATCTGAAAAGAGGCCTCGAGCGGACCCACCACGGGAATATCGACGAGCTCCCGGGCGACGCGAACGCCGGGGTCGTAAAGGCAACCGACGATCACGGCGTCGTACCCCTGCTCCTCGGAAACCATGACGCTCTCGTAGAGCGACTGCTCGATCATGTGCTTGGAATAGAAGAAGTCGATGTCGGGCGGGCAGGCGTCGAGATGGGTCACCTCCATCGTCGTGTCTGCGGCGCAGAAATGTCCAAGCGTTTTCTTGATCACCTCATCGTACACCGATGATCCGAACGGGTTGATGAAGTTTATGCGCCGCGACATGGTATGCCTTTCGTAAGCTCTTTCGATCCGGAACCAGCCGCCCGGCTTGTGGCCCAGTGATGCGCTGCAAGTTCGTTGGAGGGCCTGGCTGGTGAACACGCAGTCCGGCCGACGGCAGATGGCTCAGATCGAGCACAGCACCCTCTCCCCCTCTGTCCTGACGGCGTAGGTCTTCAGGGCGCATTCCGCCGGGCCGCGCTCAACCTGGCCCGTCTTCACGTTGAACAGCGCGCCGTGCAGGGGGCATTCGATAGTCCCGTTTTCGAGCCACCCCTCCGACAGGAGCGCAAATTCGTGGGTGCAGACGTTGTCGGTGGCGAAGAGACCATCCTCCAAGCGGTAGATGACGATCCGGCGCTCCTCATGCTGGAACTCGTGCATGCCGCCCTCGTCGATATCGTCGACGCTGCACACATCGATCCATACCGTGTCGGTCTGCTCCATCTGCTTACCTCTCAAGGATTGCCCTAGGCAGCCACGGAAGCCGCTTGCGAACTGTTCGGCACGATTGCCGCAAACAGGGCCCGCCGCGCTCAGCCTCGGCTCCGCGGAGGCGGCGAAAATATCAGAGCGCATTGGCGAGCGACGACATGTACCACTCGGTGAAGCGCACCGTCTTTTCCTCGATTGGGAGCGCGTACGGGCCTGGGGTATAGAAGCGGGAGGAAACGCCGCGCTGGTTGTCTTCGACGATCTTCTTGTCTGCGCCGGCGGTCACTCTCCACATCCAGGTGAGCTCGTCGCGATCATAATCCTTTCCTTCGACTGCATCGCCACGCACGAGCCAGATGACGGCAAGCTCGGTTTCGAACAGGGACTTGGGCGTATACCGGAAGATCGCCCCATAATCGCCGTAACTCAGGCAGTGGTTCATCGGGCCGATATAGCAAACCGCCATTCCGTTGTCGTAGCTCTGGAATTTCCCCATCAGCGGAGCGAGCGGGGAACCATCCTTGCTCGCGGTGCAGGCGTTCGCGGTCATCGGATAGCGGTTGGAATAGGCCTGTTCCTGGCCGTCGAGCGCTGCGAGTGCCCAATGATCGCGCGTTTCGACGCGAATACCCTGCGCCGCGGCCTTCGCGTTCATCTCGGCGATGAGCTTCTTCTCGGTCGCCGTCGATTGCCCGTGGACGACGGAGAACTCCGGATGCGACGGCGCGCAGTGGTAGCACTCGACCTGGTTCTCAAGCGCGAGCTTCCAGTTGGCCGAGAACACGACGCTCGACTGATAGGCCACCTTGGCGTTTGCCCAACCGTAGATGCCGAGGGTGGCGTTAATATTCTCTTCGCAATCGTCAAACGCCAGAGGGGTGTCCGAGAGGCTCACGAAGATAAGTCCTTGTACGACCTTCGTCGGCAGCGGCTTCAAGCCGAACCCCTGCTTGTCGAAGTCGCGCGGCATCATGCGGGCATGGGCGAGCGATCCGTCGAGTCCATACGACCAGGCGTGATAGGGGCAGATCAGCATGCCGCCTCGTGCGTGGCCGGAAGTCTCGCAAATGCGCGATCCTCTATGACGGCAGACGTTGGCGAAAGATCGGATCTCATTGTCCGCATCGCGCACCACGATGACCGACTCGCGGTCGTAGTCGAAGACGATGTAGTCGCCGGCGTTCGGAATGGCGCTGACATGATTGACGCACTGCCAGTGCGGCATCAGCACCTTTTCGATGTCGAGGCGATAGATATGGTCGGAGAGATAGAATTCCGGCTGAAGGCCGTAGTTCTTGCGTTGCTTGTCCAGAAGGGAGCCTATGCTCGCCTTGGCGTTCGCGTCCGACGACAGCGCTTGCTCAATCTTCGTGATCTCGTTCATGGCTTTGCCTCCCGAATCCAAAGCGTCGACTTCAAGTCGGCCGCGTTCGATCGCCGAACTGTTATGACAATGCCGCTGGGCGACGGCCGACACTCAGCGGGACGGGCGCGCGTCCGTTCCGCACGCGCGCCCATACGATTGTCACTTCACGAGCCGCGGCTCGCCCACGTCTCCCATCTCGGGTTTGTAGCCAGCGTCCGTGAGCCACTTGGCCAGCGTGCCGTCCTTGTGGATCCTGGTGACAGTGTCGTCGAGCGCCTCGCCCAGACCCTTGTTGCCGAGCGTATAGAGAAGCCCGCTCTGCGGCGGCTGCATGGTGTCGGGTATGCGCGGATCAGACTTCACTAGCGCAGTCTTGAAGCCCTTCAGGCGACCGCTCTTCTGGGCTTCGACAGGAGCTACGGATCCGTCGAGGGCAACATCGACCCGGCCAGCTTCAAGGTCCGTGTACATGGCAAGGCCGTCAGGATATTGCTTGAGCTTCGCGCCAAAGACCTTTTGAAGCGTGGCGTTCCAGGTGTACCCCGTGACGGTGCCGATCGACTTCCCCATCATGGCGTCGACCGTATCCAGTCCGTCCTTCGAGATCGAGGTCATGGGATCGATATAGGTCGGTGCTGAAAGGCCGACGACCTTCGTGCGGGCCTCCGAGCGATACCACGCCCCCACAGCCACATCGGCCTTCCCCGAGACGACGGATTGGACAACGGCTGCCGGAGCGAGATTGAGTGGTACCACCTCCAGACAGTTTGCCTTGGCAGTCTCCTCAACCATTTGGGTGTCGATGCCCGAGATTTTGTTGTCTTGGGTCACCATCGAGAACGGGGGATAGTTGTAAATTGCGACGGTGAGCTTGCCGGGCGTTACGGTCTTGACTTCGTGCGCCGGCTTACAGTCGTCTGCGTAGGATGCGGTGGAAGCGGCTACGAGGGCCGCGACGGCGCCGACAATACTTTTGAATGAAGACATCTGCCAATTCTCCTCTTTGGCTTGTATTGTGTTTTTTAGTATTGCCCGGTCATCGGGTGTGTTTCCCGAGCCGTTGCTCAAGTACTCCAACCGCAATCGTTGCTGGAACGCAGATTGCGGCGTAGAGAATTCCTGCAAGAGACAAGATTTCCATGTAGCGGAACGTGTTTGTTCCAATGACGTATGCGTTGCTCGTCAGTTCGGGCAGTGCGATCGCGAAGCAAAGAGATGAGGCTTGTAACATCTGGGTCGCAAAGCCCAGAAGCGCCGGAGCGGCGACCCTAAGGCCCTGCGGGATGATGACGAATCGCAACGTGTCCACCCGCATCATCCCCATGGCCGATGAGGCTTCGATTTCGCCGATCGGCACAGACTCCAGACCCGCCCGGATGATCTCGCTGGTGTAGGCGCCCGTATTCCACGCGAGGGCGAAGACCGCCGCGGCAAAAGACGAGAGCGTCAATCCGGCTTGAGGCAGCCCGAAATAGGCGAACTGCAGCACGACGAGAGCGGGAGCGCCGCGGCCTATCTCCACGACACAAAGGGAGATCAGATTGAGTGATCTCGCCTTTGACTGCACGCCGAGAGCAAGGAGCAACCCCAACGGAAAACCGATAGCGAGCGCGACCCCTGTGACCTCCAGGCTGACAGTGAG
The DNA here is from genome assembly GCF_935825525.1 of Mesorhizobium escarrei. Taxonomy (GTDB): domain Bacteria; phylum Pseudomonadota; class Alphaproteobacteria; order Rhizobiales; family Rhizobiaceae; genus Mesorhizobium; species Mesorhizobium escarrei. Next base: position 62,166 of record NZ_CAKXZT010000166.1, on the reverse strand, counting down.
GCCATCAAGCAGCGCCGGCAGGCTGTCGAGCCAAAAACTGAGGAGGTCATTCACAGCGCGACCCTCGCTCGAAGCTTTTGATCGGCGGCGCGGGCGAGAGCGGCGACAGGCAAACTGATCATTATGTAGAAGAGAGCCGCGATCGCGAATACAGGCAGCCCCTGATAGGTTGATTTCGCGATATAGTTGGCGTTGAAAGATATGTCGGTCACACCGATCGTCGACGCGATCGCGGAGTCTTTCAGCAGTCCGACCGCGTAGCTGGCGGAGGATGGGAGGGAAACCCTCAGAAGCTGAGGCGCGATGATGTCAAGGTAGGTGCTGTACGACGGCAGCGCGAGCGCTTCCGATGCCTCCCATTGCCCGGCATGGATTGCACTGAGCGCGCCGCGGTAGATTTCCGCCATGTTCGCGGCGGTGATCAGCCCGAGGCCAAGGACCACGCCTTCGAAAGCCGAGATGGGCAGATAGCCAGATCCAAGCCCGAAGAAGAAGACGAAGACCCAGAGGAGCGGCGGAACGGATCTGAAGAGGATGATGTAGACAAGCGCTATGACGCGCAACAGCGCGACGTTGGATAAACGCATCGCGCACAATGGCAGCCCCAGAGCGGCGCCCAGGACGAAGGCTGCCGCAGTGACGGCGAGGGTCCAGGGGATACCCGTCGCCACACCCAGGAACATATCCGCGGTCATCGGTCCTTCACCGCTTTCAGGAATCGCTTCGCCCTGTCCGTCTGGGGGTCTCGCATGACCTCCTTGCTAGGGCCTTCCTCGATGATCTTTCCGTCGGCCATGATGATCACGCGATCAGATACCGTTTCCGCGAAATTCATTTCATGAGTCACGACGAGCATGGTCATGCCCGAACGGGCGAGTTCCTGCATCACCAGGAGCACTTCCAGCCCCAGTTCAGGATCGAGCGCCGAGGTCGGCTCGTCGAAAAGCATGATCTGCGGATCAAGGGCGAGAGCGCGAGCGATCGCGATACGCTGCTGTTGGCCGCCCGAGCACCTGGCAGGATATTGATCCGCCTTTTCCGCCAGTCCGACGCGGGCCAGGAGTTCCCGAGACCGCTTGTCGGCATCCTTGCGGGAGCGGCCCAGAACCCGCTCCTGGGGAAGGCTCACATTCCGCAGAACCGACATGTGCGGGAACAGATTGAAGGATTGAAAGACCATGCCGACCGACCGGCGCAGCGAGGTCAGTTGCTGAGCCGTCGGCGGGATCGACTCGTCGATGGCGAGATCGCCGACGACCACGCGACCGCTTGTCGCCGGCCCGAGCATGTTGATGCAGCGGAGAAGAGTGCTCTTGCCGGATCCGCTCGGACCGATGATGGCGACCACCTCACCCGATCTCAGAGTGAGGTTCAAATCGTCGAGAACGACATGCTTGCCATACACTTTGCGGATCGCCTCAAGCCGCAGGATGGGCTTGTCAGCTTGCCCGGCCAACTCCCTTTGCGGCAGCTTCAGGGTGTCTGGGTTGAGGTTCATCATAGAGGACTGATATCCTTCGGACATCTTATTTGACCGAAGAGTATGTAAAAAATTCCGAACAGTCAACAGAACCGTTGGGGAATCGTGCAAGGCCGATGCCGTGCGGCGAATGCAAGCATCAGTGGCATTTGCCCGGCACTATCCAAACAGCTCCAGCCCCTCCAGCGACGCGTCGATTTGGTTGAAAGCCTAGATTTAGGCAACCGTAGCGAAGGGTGTTCCTTGGCCCCACTAGCCTAGCCGAACGTCGGCGGAGACTGGGAGTTATCGAGGCTCCGGTTTTTTCGACTGGCGGCAGGAATCTGTTGACGCTCCGGTCGAAATTTCTATAAGTTTGGATCGACGCTTCGAGTTGGCTGATGAATTGGTGAGGTTGTATGAATTTGACGCTTAGGGAAGAGCTAAAGGCGAAAAAGCAGGCCTACGTGCAAGACGAGATACTTGCCACTGCGGCCAAGCTCTTCGCCGAGGGGGGGATCAGAGGGGTAACGATCGACGATATCGCCTCGAGCCTTGGGTACACCAAATCCGTCGTTTACTACTATTTCAAGAACAAGAACCAGGTCCTGTGGGAGATCTTCACCAAAATCCACGACGCATGGTGGGCGGACATGGAATCCCTGGTCAAGACCGACGACCCGCCAAACAGCATGCTAGCGTCCATGATCCGGAAGCACGCGCTCAACGTTATGGATCGGGCTGCCTGGTCGGCGATCTATTTCCGCGACCAAGGCGAACTGACTGACGCGCAGCAGAAGGTCATCACCAAACGGAAGAGGGAATATGATCAGTTGTTCAAGCAGGTCTACCAGAAAGGTGTCGAGCAGGGCATTTTCCAGGACATTCCAACGACGCTCGTTGTGAACAGCATTATCGGCATCTGCAACTCCACCCACGCTTGGTACAAGTCGGGTGGCCCGCTGACGCCAGATAGGATCGCCGACCATTACGCGAGCCTGGTGCTGCAGGGCTGCTGCCTGAAATCTACGCCGTCTGCCGGATAAGCCGCCTGGCACGCCGATTTTAGGTTAATCGAATCGGGCTAACTAAAGTTTCATATCGTCTCGAGTTTTGCGATCGAGTGCGCAGAAGATCCAACTTCAGGACCTGAAGCACTGCATCGAATGGCGCTTTGACGAGAAGGTCTTCTGCCTCGCCGATGCCGCATTCGACCCGTCGGCGCCGATGACTCTTGACGCGATGCCTGGAGCGAGCCGACACCGCCTCTGTCGGAGAACCGCAGTGTCTTCTGCATACCTGCCGGGTAGGCCTCCGTTATAAGCGATCTTCGCTATCCGACGAACGAAGCGACATCGGTGATCGACGCGCGTTTCATCCTGAAACTGTTCGCCGGATGGCCATCGTCTGACCAACCGAAGGCAATTCCGCAAATGATGGAATGATCGGTAGGAATGGCGATGTGTTCGCGAATGACATCCGCGCGGTGGGCGATCGATCCTTGCGCGACGGTCGCAACGCCCAAAGCGTGCGCCGCAAGCATGAACAGCGCGATGTACCCGCCGCTGTCAAAAACGCCTCTCATTCCCAAGGACGCATGAGAGGTGATCAAGGCGATATGCTGGGCTCCAAAGAAACGAAAGTTCTCTAGGGCCTGCCGCCCTGAAGCGACACGATCACCGCGCTCGATTCCAAGCGAGCCGTACAGGGACCATCCGCAATCCCTGCGTCGTTCTTGATAGGCGCCAAAATACTGCTCGATGGGCGGGATGTCAGACAAGCCGGGCGCGCCCGATGCTGCGCACCGATACATGGCCGTCCGCAGGGAATCTAAGGGCGCGCCGCTGACGATTGTCACCTTCCACGGCTGTATGTTGCAGTCGGAAGCGCTCCGTTGTGCTGTCTCCAGGATTTTCCGAATGGTCGCCTCGGACACGGCGCGCTCTTGAAACGCCCGGCAAGAGTGTCTCGTGCGGATAAGGCGCACCAGCATATCGAAGTCTGCCTCAGTCGCCTGACTGCTCACGTCGATCTTCTCCTGGCTCTACAGACGCGCCGCAAGGCGACACTATTTCAGTGCGGAGACGCAACGGCGGGGGGCCTCCGATCGCGCCATGGTGCGATGCCTTCCAGTTGAGTGGACAATCGCAGAACCGTCGCCTCCGCGCCGAATCGTCCGACCAGTTGTACCCCGATGGGCAAATTACCCTCCGTCCAGTGAAGGGGTACGCTCGCGGCGGGCTGGCCTGAGGCATTGATGACGGCGAGGAAGGTCGTATAGCGGCCAGCCCTTTTTCGGAAGGATCTGAAATCATCGTTCATGGAGATCTCGCCAAGCTTGACGGGCGGCTGCGTCAGCGTCGGCGTCAGGATCACGTCGTAGTCGGCGAGATACGTCTCCATCAGCCGGGCGACGGAGTGAAAGCGATTGATTGCCAGGGCGTATGTCTCGGCATGCATTTCCTCGCCCAAGCGGTAAGCGTGGAGAATTGCGGGCTCGAGGAGGCTTGGCAAATCCTTCGGACCGACAAGCCGAACGTAGCCGTTAACGGTCATGGCCACGCTTGCCGCCATCACGTCGATGATCGCATCGACAAACGCGTCGTACTTCAGTTGAGGGAGCGGCGCCTCGATCACTTCGTGGCCCAGAGCCGCCAGATGGCGCTCGGCGGCTGCAACGGCATCAAGGCATTCAGGCGCGACATCGATATCGTTCCAGGCCTGCGTCCATTTCGCGATCCGAAGGGGCCGATCGAATTCGCCATCAATGTATTCCAGGTAGGAATCGGGGCGCTCTGGTGCCGCGTAAGGCTGACCGAGCTCCATCCCCGCGATGCCGTCGAGCGCAGCGGCCGTGTCGCGAACGGTCCGCGACAGAACGCCATCGACAGCCAGGCCGCCCCATCCTTCGCCGCGGGCCGGGCCGTGCGGCACAAGGCCGCGAGAGGGCTTCAAGCCGAAAACTCCGCAGCACGATGCAGGAATGCGTATGGAGCCTCCGCCGTCGCTTCCATGCGCGACCGGCACGATGCCCAAAGCTACCGCCGCGGCGGCGCCGCCACTCGATCCGCCGGGCGAACGTGTCCGGTCCCAGGGATTGAGAGTAGGCCCTCCGTTCTGCACGGCTTCAGTAGTCGGCGCCATGCAGAATTCCGGAACGGTCGTCCTCGCGAAGGAAAGGAAGCCATCGGCCACGAAGCGCGTGTTGAGCGTCGAGTCGACCTTCGCCTTCATGCCGGCGAACAAACGCGATCCCACGTCAGAGGCAAGTTGCGTCGAGGCGAGTCCCGAATCCTTCAGGAGGAACGGCATTGCCCCGAACGTGCCCTTGAGTTCGGCGCCCGCAGCGAGCCTCCGGCCCAAATCGTAATCCTGGTTGCACAGGGCGTTGACCGCTTGGCCCCGATCCGCAGCTAGCGAGATGGCGCAATCCATCAATTCGACGGGGCTGACCTCCTCGGTGCGAAGCAGCTTCGCGAGCCCCAGGCCGTCATGCTTTTCGTATTCGGTAATCCGCACGTCGGTTTCGCCCTTTCAAATCTTCTCAGCTGTGCGCCTGAGCGGACGGCCGCCTGTCCCGGTTCGTCAGACGACGCCCGGCAACAACGGGTCGCGACGCCTTGCCTCGTCCCCGAGCGCCGTGAAGCTCACATTGGACTGCGACTGCATATGTTCGATCAATCGGGCCAGCATCCTGATGCGCGGGCCGCGTCCAATGATTTGGGGATGCATCGTCAAAGTGAAAGCGCCGTCGTCTATTGCCTCGTGGCAATAGTCGAACTCGCCGCGCCAGCAGTCGTAGACGTCGTCGGGGGTGCGCAGACCCCCAAACAGCGGCTTGTTGATGAACGTGAAATACGGAAAATCATCCAGCTCCCAGGCGACAGGCATCTCGATCAGCCGCATTACCTCTCCCGGGACGAACGCCTCTTCGTCGACCCTATCGCCGCGGCGAGCGCGGTAGGGCCTGAAGTCGTCCGCCATCATGCTGCTGTCGTAAAGAAAGCCGCGCTGCACGAGCAGCTCAACGCTGTCTGCGGAAAGGTCCCAGGCGGGCGAACGGTAGCCGATGGGCGCGAAATCTTTGCCAAGCACCGTGCGCAGCTTGGCTATCGACCGATCGAGAAGGTCAGCCTCGGCCTCGCGCGTGTATCCGATAGGCGTCTCGTGGCAGTAGCCATGAACACCGATCTCATGCCCTTCCTCGATGATGCGGCGCGTCTGCCGGGGGAATGACACGGCGGTATGCGCCGGCACGAAGAAAGTTGCTTTGACGTCCTTCTCCCGCAAGAGATCAAGCACGCGTCCGATCCCGACATTCGCGCCGTATTCACCGCGGGAAACAGGCGTCGCGGTCGTCTGCTTGAAGGTGCTTACCCAGAGAGAAACCGCGTCAAAGTCGAACGTGAGGCAAACGCTTGTCATGGCAGCAGACCAAGATACTGCATCTCTTCTTCGCCTTTCATCCGGCGAGAGATGACAATGCGGTTGATATCGTTGGTGCCTTCGCCGATCGTGTAAAGCAGAGCCTCACGATGCAAGCGCTCGACAACATAATCCCGAATGTAGCCGGCGCCGCCGTGGATGACGACGGCTTGATGGGCGATCTCGAGCGCGCAATCGCTTGCATAGGTCTTCGCCATCGCGGTGATCATGTCGCAACGCCCGCCGCGCTCTTTCGCCGACGCGGCCTCCATCGTCATCAGCCGCGCCCCAACGAGCTTCGTGGCCATGTCGGCGAGCTTCATCTGGATGGCTTGATGGTGGTCGATCGTAACGCCGAACGCGACGCGTTCGGAGGCATAGCGCTTCGCCTCTGAGAGGGCGTTCGCCGCAACTCCCACGGCGCTCGCCGCGATCGCGACCCGACCGATCTCTAGCGAATCCATGAGCTGGGGAAACCCCATTCCCTCGGCGGGACCGAGCAATTGCGCCTTCGGAACAGCAACGCCGTCCATTTCGATCTGCACGGTATCGACCAAGTGAAACGCTGTCTTCTCGAACGTCGAGGTCACCGAAACCTTCGGGTATGCTTTCTCTACGATCAGAAGGCTGATCTTGGGCTTCGTCTCTCCGGCCACGGCGGGGTGCTTCACCAGCGTCAGAAGCAACGTCGCCTTTGCTCCGTTCGTGACGTAGGTCTTGCTTGCGACCAGGTCATAGTGATCGCCCGCGTCCTTTGCCAAACCCTTGATCGCCTGCAGATCTGAACCGCAACCTGGCTCGCTCAGGCAAAGGGCGCCGCGATGCTCGCCGGTCGCTAACCTTGGAAGATATCTGCTTTTCTGTTGTTCGGTTCCATGCGTGGCGATCGCGTACGCCACGGTGCTATGGCTGTTCACATAGGCAGCGAGCGTCGCCCATCCGCTGCCGAGCACCTCCAAGATGATCGCAAGCACGGGAATGCGAGCGCCAAGTCCGCCATAGCTTTCGGGGACCGCCAGCCCGAAGAGCCCGAGCTCCATCATCTCGCCGACCAGATGCTGAGGGTATTTACCCTCGCGTTCCAGCTGCTGGACGTAAGGCCTCACCCGCTCCTTTACGAACCGGGCGACGGTCCCGATGATCTCGTTCTCCTCCGGGGTGTGCAGTTCGCCTGTCATTTGGCCGTCCATCCACCGTCCACCACGAACGATTGGCCCGCCATGTAGGTCGCCTTGTCGGAGAGCAAGAACAGGATCATGTTCGCGATCTCGTCGGGCGTGCCCTTGCGCTGTTGCGGGACTGCCCGCTTCAGCCAGTCCGGATCTGCTCCGACCCCGCCCATCGGAGGGGCATCTTCACCAAGAATCTTGATCGAATTGCTTCGGATCGGAGTTTCAATCGCGCCAGGACAGACCGCGTTAACGGCGATTCCGTATTTGGCGTAGCTGCAGCCCAGGTGCCTGGTCAGGCCGATCACCGCGTGCTTGGAAGCCGTATAGGACGCGCCGTCCGCCATGCCGACGAGCCCGCCAATCGAGGCGACGTTGACGATCTTGCCGCGTCCTGCGGGCACCATGTGGCGCAGGGCCGCCCGGCACGCGAAAAAGGTGCCGCGCGCATTCACGTCCATGATCTGGTCCCACAGACGGTCAGACGTGTCGATCCCGCTCGCGAAGCCGTCGAAGATGCCAGCGTTGCAAACGAGCCCGTCGATGCGGCCATGCTTCTCGACCGCCGTATCGACGAGGGAGTCCACTTGTGCGGTCTCTCTTACGTCAGCCTTCTGAAATACCACCGATCCGGGCAGGCCTTCAGCCGCGCGCCGAGTGGCATCGGCCTCGTCCGCTAGGATGCCGCCGATGAGCACATGGGCGCCTTCTGCGGCCAACTGCAGCACGACCGCCCGGCCGATACCCGTCTCTCCGCCTGTGATCACGATCGCCTGGCCGCTGAGTCCTGACATTGTTCGCCCCTCCATCTGGTGGCATCTAGGTTGTACCAACAGGTACGCAAAAATGAACGATTGGTATAATTAATCATATGTCCGTAGGACGCAAGGCCCGGGAAACGGGAAATTTGCATCTATGTCAGGACAGAGGGCGCTGACCCAATATTGACGGAGTAGACTTTTTCGACTACTCATTCGACAAATTTGTGCCAACGTCGAATGTGCGGTGCGCTGCTGCCCGTCCGTCACCGCTTTGGTATTTGCAAGGATGTCGGAGATGGTCCGTAGGATCAATTTTATAAATCCGTTTGGCACCACCGCGTATGACGCCCTTATCCAGGAAACGCTGTCGCACTACGCGATGGAGGGGACCAGGCTGGACGTTACCCATCTCGACGCGTGCCCCGCCGACATGGATTACTTCTATCCGAAGCACATCGTCGAAGCCTCGCTGCTAGACGCCATAAAGCAGTCCGAGGAGGATGGATACGATGCCGTCATCAGTGGGTGCTGCTACGACCCCGCCGTCATGATTGCGCGCGAACTGGTCGACATTCCCGTCATCGGACCGTTCGAGGCATCCCTCAATCTTCTATCCTACTACGGCCGCACCGCGGTCATCGTGACCGACCACGTCAAGGCCGGCTCGCAGATGAAAGATAACGTCAAACTGTACGGCGCTTCGGATCGGGTCCTCGGCCTGGACGTCATCAATTGGTACGTCCGCGATATGGTGAACGATACCGAGGCTGTTGCGCGCGACGTCGTCGAGGTCACCGCCAAGTCGATCGAAAGGACAGGCGCGGAGGCCGTCATCCTCAATTGCACGATTATCGCGGCTTCATATCAAAAGTACCTAATGGGTGGCGGAAAACCCGCGCCGTTCCCGATCCTGAATCCGAACCTGATGGCACTGACGATGGCTGAATCGATGGCCCATCTCCGTCAGAAGGGCGCCTACGGAATCTCGCGCCTCGGTTACTATATGCAGCCTCACAACGACTACTTCAGCGGGCTCAGTCAGAAGACCCGCCAAGCTTGGCATTCCGCTCGCCCGACGCTGCAAAAGACTTTCGCGGCCAGCGCCAAGGACTGACCGCGACCTCCGCCATTTTCGATGGCCGTCGCTTCCTCCAACTGAAGGATGACCATGACAAAGAACACGCCCTCCCATTGGGTCTCCAGGGTCAGTGAAATCACCTCGGAGGACATCTTTATCCGCGGCTATCCGATGCGTTCCCTGGTCGGCGAACTGCCTTTCTCCGCGATCAGCTTCCTCCTGGTTCGAGGATGCCTCCCGACCCCGCGCGAGGCCAAAATGATGGACGTCATTTTGTCGTCCATCCTCGACTACGCCCTGCAGAAATCGGGGACAATTGCTGCTCGATCGGTCGTGTCGGTGAATCCGCGCATGACGGCCGGCCTTGCCGCCGGCATGCTAGGCGCAGGCGAATACGCCGTCTCTCCAGAGGATACAGGCCGATTCATCGCCGACAGCATCCGGGCGTGGAAGGCGTCCGGCGACCCGATGGAGGCATGCGCCGAAAGGCTCGTCGCGGATTACCGGGCAGGCAGGCGCCGGATTCCAGGCTTTGGCCATCAGGTCTTCCGCGGCGTCGATCCCCGCGCCGAAAAACTAAAGGCGATCGCGATCAAGCAGGGCATTTGGGGCGAAGCGAACGAATTCTACGAAGCAGTCCATCGCGCTTTCCAACGCGCCGCGAACAAGCCCGATCTCGTCCTCAACGATGTCGGCATGCTTGCGGCGATCATGACCCAGATGGGTTTCACTCCGCCCGAAATGACGGGGCTCGCGCTGATGTCGACGTTCCCAGGCCTGATCGCTCACATCTCGGAAGAGCTGCAGTCGGGGGTCGTCAACCGCATCATCCCTGACACGAACTCCGACTGCACCCAAGACCACCGTGACCTGGCTCGCGACATGGAAGATTGCGGCTGGGCCTGAAAGCCCGGGGTGGCGCAACACCAGGGGCTGCATCGGCGAGTGGCGCATGGCGCCGCTCGTTGCGTTCCTCAAGCTTCAATCCGCGAGCTGGCTGCGGCCTCTGACCTGACGACGCGAAGCGGGATGAGATAAAAATACCGATTGAACAATTTATTTGACTTGCTGGTATGTTCATTCGTATGGTTCGGCGACCGCGGCTGCAGTCGGCAAGAATGCTGATGCCTAGCACGCATCACAGGTCGGGACACCACGGGAATCCATAGGGGAGAAATGCATGCCGCTCGTTCCAGCAAATCCAGAGGGGGCTGCGTGGCCAGGCGTCTCCATGGGCCTAGCCGTGACCGGAAGCGGCCTCTTTCTGACGACCGGCCACACCGGAACGGACGCTCAAGGTGAGCCTGTCACGACTTCGGTGGAAGACCAGGTCGTCGCGCTTTTCGAGAATCTCAAGGCAACCCTGGCATCGGCGGGGCTAGACTTCGAGCACGTCGCCCAGATCAAGGCCTATCTCAAATCGTTCGACCCCGATTTCATGTCCACGTATCGCGCGGTTCGCTCGCGGTATCTCAACCAGACCTGTCCGCCGACAAGCATCGCCGTGCAGGCAGGCCTCTACGACGACAGGCTGCTCATCGAGGCAGAACTCATCGCAGTCGTCCCGTGAGCGAGGAAGATCTTCATGGAATCCTATGATGCCATCATAATCGGCGCCGGGCACAATGGCCTGGTCTGCGCCTGTTATCTAGCCAAGGCGGGGCAGAAGGTCGTCGTCATCGAACGCCAGCCGTTCGTCGGGGGCGCCGCTATCTCGCGCGAGGTCTGGCCAGGGTTCAAGGTCTCCGTCGCGTCCTATTGGATGAGCATGCTGCAGCCCAAGATCATGATGGATCTCGAACTCCTCAAGAACGGCGTCGAGGTGATCCCTGTGCCGCCCTCTTTCCAGCCGTTCGAGAGCGGCGAAAGCCTCGTCTTCTGGCCCGACGAAACCCGCATGGTCGAGGAGATCGCCAAATTCTCGAGAAAGGACGCGGAAAACTACCCCAAATTCTCGGCGCACATGCAGAAGCTCGTTCCCTTCATTCGGCGGATCATGTTCGAGACGCCCGTCGATCCGACGACGCGCAAGGTGAAGGATCTAGCGAAGACAATGGGGCTCGCCTGGCGTCTGCGTGACGCGGCGCCCCACCTCTTCGACATATGGGACGTGCTGACGCTCAGCGCCCACGACTACCTGAAGCGCTGGTTTGAAAGCGACCAGATGCTTACGGCTTTCGGCAGCTACGCCTCTGGCTCGGCGGGATTCCTCAGCCCGAAGGCCCCAGGGTCGGCCTATGTGCTTCTACGGCCCTACCTGCGCGACAATACGACCCCGATGGGGCCGGGGGGCCTCATCCGAGGAGGCATGGGCAGCATTTCGGAGGCGCTCAGGAAGGTTGCCGCCGAGCACGGCGTCGAGGTCATAACCGGACACAAGGTCGCGAAAGTCAGTATCGAGAACGGGCGCGCTCAGGGAGTCATCCTGGACAATGGCCACCTGATCAGGTCCCGCGTCGTTATCTCCAACGCTGGCGCGAGGATGACCTATTTCGACCTGATAGGACGGGAGAACCTGACAGAGGAGGTCATTGCCCAAGTCGAGCGGCACCGCACCAAATCGATCGCATTCAAGATCAATCTCGCCTGCAAGGCCCTGCCGGATTGGACCGCCTACAGAACTCGCCGACTGAACCAACCAACTCCTGGATCCGTGACGATCGCGGAAAACACCGACGAACTGGAGGAAGCTTTCCAGTCGGCGCAAAACGGCGAGATGTCGCGCCACCCGTATCTGTGGATCACCACGCCGAGCGCCTTCGACGACACGGTCGCTCCCGAAGGGAAGCATGTCGTTCAGATCATGGGAGGGCACGTCCCGTACAAGCTCAACGGCCGCGATTGGAACGAGGAGTCCAAGAAGGAACTCCTCGACATCGTTCTTGCTCAGATTTGCAGATACGCGCCAGGTTTCGACAAGGAAGTGCTGCACGCTCAAATCCTGACTCCCAAGGACATCGAAGAGATGTTCGCGATGACCGACGGCCACGTGCATCACGGCGAGATGAGCCTCGACCAGGTGTTCTTCCGTCGCCCGATCGCGCACTACGCCGACTATCGGACTCCCGTCAAAGGCATGTATCTGTGCGGAGCTGCTTGCCATCCGGGAGGCGGTGTCAACGGCGTGGCAGGGCATAATGCCGCTCGGGAGATTCTCGCTGATTTGGGAAAGCCGTTTCCCGCGGACAAACGCCCCTCGCGCAAGGCTAAACGCACAAGTCGCGAGGCCCTTCCAGAATTCCCTTCATCCCTTCGCAGTTGAACAATGACCCAAACCGTATACTCGCATTTGGCCAGAATCATCGACCGCCAGGGCGGCAAGGTTGCCGTCCGCTTCGAAGCCGAGACCCTCACCTACGGCGCGTTCGGTGCGGCCGTGGAAATTGCGGCCCGACATCTGCAAGCGCTTGGGATCGGCAAGGGCACGACATTCTCGGCATATGCTCAAAACTGCACCGAAATCATGATCGCCTATTACGCCGCCGCGCGTCTTGGGGCGGTATTCGTGCCGCTCAATCCAAACCTGACCGCTTCCGAAGTCGAATATGCCTTCAGGCATTCCGGCGCGACCATCCTTTTTCATGACGACTTCGCAGCCGATGTCGCGCGGGCGGCCGTTCCCGAGGGGTCGCTGCGCGGCCTGAAGGCGTTGAGGGCTCCGGCAGACGGACTTCCAGCTCTCGAAGAGTCAGTCGTCGCGCCCGGCGACGACTTTCTCATCATCTACACCTCCGGTAGCACGGGCGTGCCCAAGGCGATCCTGCTCGACCATGCGGCACAGGTGGGAGCGGCGACGGCGCTTGCCAGCATGTGGGGGCTGACGCCCGAGGACATCACGCTCGTCGCGCTGCCGCTTGGCTACCTGTACGGCCTCTCGACGGGCGCGGCGGTCGGGCTGCAATCAGGTGGTGCCGTGGCAATCCTTCGGCGCTTCCATCCGCGGGATGTACTCGGGGGGTTGCTGTCGCATTCCGCGACCGTGTTTCACGGCGTGCCCACGATGTTTTCGATGATGCTCGAGTATTGCGAGCAGCGCGACCTGAGATATGACCTTTCGGGCGTGCGCGCTTTCATCTGCGCCGGCGCACCGCTGCCCGAGGAAATGCAGGAACGGTTCGCGAAGCGCTTTGGCAAGGAGATTCAGAACTACTACGCCACGACCGAGAGCACTCCCGTTTTCGGCGCCTTCGCCAACGATCCGAGGCCAATTCCGAAGGGCGCGGTCGGACGGGCGGCGCCAGGGCTTCAGGTTCGCATCATCCGTTCCGACGGAACGGACTGCGCCGACAACGAGGACGGCGAAGTTCTTGTGCGCGCAGCCGCGACGATGAAGCGCTATCTGAACAATCCGGAGCAGACTGACGCGGCGTTTCGCGAGGGGTTGTTCCGCACGGGTGATCTCGGCCGCCGTGACAGCGACGGATATTTTTATCTCACGGGACGCATCAAGGACATCATCATCCGCGGCGGAGCGAACATCTCGCCTCCCGAAGTCGAAGCTGTCCTGTCATCGCATCCGGCTGTCCAGGACGTCGCCGTCGTAGGCGGCCCCGACAGGATCTTCGGCGAGGTGCCGATTGCTTTCGTCGTGCTTCGGCACGGCGCAAGCGTCGCGCAGGAAGACCTCATCGCGTACGCCGAGAAGACTTTGTCCGACTTCAAGGTCCCGCGCACGATCCATTTCGAGACCGAACTTCCCCTTGGCCTGACAGGGAAGTTCGACAAGAAAGCTCTCAAGGCGAGGCTGCAAAGCTAAGCCACGAAGTCTCGCCGGTTGACCACATACCGACCGGACTGTATAAGATACCAACGGGTATGTTCTTTGGGAAAGCGCGTCAGCCGAGACGAAGCTGCTTCGAACGCTGGGTCCCCAACAAGCAAAGGTTCAAATCCTTCGATGAAAACCGCCGCCACGGAACTCCTCGATATCGAAGCGCCGATCTTCGCTTTCAGCCACTGCAGGGATGTCGTCGCCGCAACCTCCAAGGCGGGAGGCTTCGGTGTTCTGGGCGCAGCCTGGATGACGCCCGAACACCTTGAGCAGGAATTGAAGTGGATCGACGATCATGTCGAGGGTCGGCCCTACGGCGTCGACATGGTGTTCTCCTCCACGGCGACGGCCGTCGACTTCAAGGAGACGCCGCGCGAGCTCGTTCCGGAGGAAAACCGCCGCTTCATCAACGAACTGATGGATCAGGACGGGGTGCCGCCGCTCTCGGAAGAGGATGCCAAGGGCTGGTATGCGGAATATGCGCGCAATCTGGCCTTCAGTCCCGAGGCGAGCGAGGCGCTGCTCGATGTCGCGCTGCGCCACCCCGTCAAGCTCGTCGTCAGCGCGCTGGGCGTCGCGCCCGATCACGTCATCAAGCGCGTTCATGACTATGGGGCAAAATTCGGGGCGCTCGTCGGCAGCGCAAGACAGGCGCAGAAGCAGGTGGCCGCCGGGGTCGATATCATCGTCGCGCAGGGATCGGAGGCGGGCGGGCATACGGGCGAGATTTCCTCGCTCGTGCTATGGCCGCAGATCGTCGATGCCGTCGCTCCGGTCCCTGTGCTTGCCGCGGGCGGAATCGGCCGAGGCCGCCAGATGGCCGCCGCCATCGCCCTCGGCGCCGAAGGCGTGTGGTGCGGAACGATCTGGCTCGGAACCGTCGAAAGTGAGCTCGCGCCCGACATGCGGGACGTGCTCTACGCGGCAAAGGCAGACGATGCGGTCATCACCTATGGCTATACAGGCAAGCCCTGCCGCGCCATCCGATCGAAGTATACGGAAGCCTGGAAGCGTTCCGATGCCCCGAAGCCGCTGAAGGCAGTCCCGATGCAGTCGATCCTTTCCGGCGAGCCGTTCCGCCGCGCGGAGCGCGCTCATCGGAAGGACTGGATGACGTACGCCGCCGGCCAGATCGTCGAACTGGTCAACGAGCCCGTCTCGGTCAAGACCGTCATCTACGACATGATCCTGGAATACGCCGAAGCGATGGACCGTCTCTCCCAGGTCAACGAAGACTGAACGCAAGGAAGGGGCAGAAAAGATGTCTCCGCGTACCGTCGTTGTTCTCGGCGCCAGTGGGGTAGGGTGTCGCTTTGCGCTTGCCGCCAACGCGGCAGGCCATCGGGTGACCCTGGTCGACGAACATCCGCAAGCGCTCAAGGACATGTCCATAGACGCGCCATATTTTTACGGGGCCGGACTGCCTGCGGCTCTCAACAATGCCAATGCCATCGCGCAGTCGTTTCTGGAGGCAAATCCCGAACTGATGGAGTGTCTCGAAAGCGGAATCGACGTCCGCTTGTCGACCATCCTCTGGGGAGCTTTCCGCAACGGCGAGAATTCGATCCACATTGGAACGCCGAAAGCGGGGCTCGTTTCCCGAGAGGGTAACGAACTTCTCGATCACGACGTCCTCGTCATCGCCTCCGGCGTGCGCGATTTCGTGCCGTCGTTCCTCGGCTGGGAGCTGCCAGGCGTCTTCGGCGCAAAGGCGGGCCTCGCGCTTCTGGATTACTACGGGGTTTTCGAGGGCGAACGCGTTCTGATCCTTGGAACCTCGGATATCGCCCTGCGCCTGATGCGATCGCTCAGGTCCAAGCAGATCACCGTCGCCGGCGTCGTGGAACCCGGCAGCAGTATCGCGGCGGGTCCGGAAGCCGCCGCATGGATCGAGGGCGAGGGCATTCCGGTCCACTTCGGCAAAGTCATCGCTTCCGCCAAGGGCAAGGTTGCCGTGGAAGGAGCGCGGCTCGTCACGCTCGACGGCACGGGAAGCGAAGAGATCGCCTGCGATTCCATCGCGGTCGCGGTCGCCACGCTTCCCAACGTCGAGCTCCCCGCCGCGATGGGATGCGGGATGCGGTTCTCGACGGAACTCGCGTCCTGGGTGCCTGAGGTTTCCATCCAGGGTGAGACTAGCGTTGACGACGTGTTCTATCTCGCTCCCAAGGCCGACGAGGCAATGATCGAAGCGATGCTCGCGAGAATCTCAGGTGCCGCACGCGCGGAGTGGCAGCCGTCCAGCTTAACCCTTGCGGACGCGAGTTCGTACATCCAGCAATGGATCAAGTCGCTCCATCAGACTGGCGGTCCGGACGTGATCATGTGCCAGTGCGAGAGCGTGACGCGGGGCGAATTCTGTCATCTCGAGCCCCCCAAGTATCTTGGCCAAGGGATGCGAACCTCGCAGACACCGACCAATCAAACGGACAACCCCCATGCGCCGCGCCTTGATCAGGACCTCGTCAAGCGCATGACGCGGGTTGGCATGGGACACTGCCAAGGCAAGCGCTGCCGCGATGAAGCGGCTTTCACGCTGGTGCAACGCTTTGGCATCGATGCCGAGGACATCCGGCCCGGAAGCTATCGCTTCCCGCTTCGCCCCGTCGACCTGTCCCTGATCGCCGACGACGACGAGACCGACGACATTCGGTTGAACTGGCAGATGTGGCCGTACGAAACCCGCAACGCCTGAGCCGTATTGGGTAGCAATCATGCAGAACTATGATCTCATCGTCGTCGGCGCTGGCATCCTCGGCCTGGCGACCGCCTACCAGGCTCGCAAAGCGGGGGCGAAGGTCGTCGTTCTCGACAAAGGCGCCACGGCATACGAGGCCTCTTCGAGGGCGACCGGCTACTTGAGCCTTCGGGGCGAGACGCCGGAGGAAAGCCCGCTTGCCCAGATGGCCGAGAAGCTATGGGACGGGCTGGACGAGGAACTCGGCTACCCGACCGAGTGGACGCAGAGAGGGCGTATTTGGGCCGCAGTGAATGAGCGGGAGCTCGCCGAACTGAAAGAGCTCTACCAGTCGTTCGAAAAGACCGACATAGCGTTCGAGTTCGTCGACGGCCAGGCGCTCAGGAAGATGATCCCGAGCCTCACGGACAGCTGCCTCGGCGGCATCCACACCCCTCGGTCCGGACACGCGAATCCCCAGCGGACGTCGCAGGCATTCGCCTGGGCCTTCACGGACCTTGGCGGCGAAATCCGCGAATACACGCCTGTGCTCGAGGTCCTGGCGACCGGCGGCCGCGTTAAGGGCGTCAAGACGCCCTATGGCGAAATACACGCGCCTCGGGTCGCGCTCTGCGCGGCTGCGCACAACACGCTCCTGCTCGCCCCCTTCGGCATTTTGTTTCCGCTTGCGCCCGTGCGGCTCGAAGCGCTCGTGACGACGCCAATGCCGCCGCTGTTCGATCAGTGCTTCATCGGCAACGGCCTGTCGGTCCGACAGACGAAGCGCGGCAACCTCCACATGAACGGCGGCCCATACGAGTGGATCGACCTCGAAATCGACAAGGAATCGCCCAAGCCGACGACGCCGATCGTGCGCAACATCCTGCGCCGCGCTATCGAGACGATCCCACTCCTCAAGGGCGCGCAGTTCCTGCGCTCCTGGGCAGGGATCGTCGACATGGCGCCCGATCAGATGACGACGATCCACCTTTTCGACAACCCCGAGGGACTGCTGACCGTCGCCGCGTCAGGGCACGGATTCGGTATGGCGCCAGCTGTCGGCGTAGCCATGGCGGACCTCGCCCTGAAGGGCGCCACAAGCCTTCCGATCGAGCACCTTTCCCTGAACCGATTCCGCCATATCACGTCCGACTGGCGCGAGAAGCGTCGTTGGCATGCTGGCCAGTACAACACCTGATAGGCGCCGCAGCCTTCACCGTAACTCCGCGCCGTGGTGTGCAAGGCAGGCCGCCCGTTCGTCGGTGAAAGGTCGTCAACGATAGGGATTTCCGGCGACGTCACCGAGCCGCTCAAGAAAGGTCTGATTCAGCCGGACGACGTCGCCGACCTCTTCGAGCTAGCCCAAGGACCCAAGCCAGGCAGGCGGTCGGAACGTGAAATCACCGTCTTCAAATCGGGAGGAGGGGGATATGAGGACCTGGCCGTCGCCATGTTCTTGTTCGAGTGGGCAGTCTCGCATTGAAGGACACAAGGGTTACGATTCTAAAGGCGGAGTTCAAGGGCGCGCGCAGCGATCGCCGTGGATGGACATAACTGATTTCTGTGGGCCTCTTCACCGTGGCCGTCTTTGGCCTTCAAGGTGTCCAGTCCGGCCGTGGTGGTCCCGCTTTACGACTATTTACCCGACTGTTTGTAATCACCAAAGGGCAATGCGAGGATTCCATTCGGGATGCTTAAATGAAGATCTCCGCCCAGATCTTTCGGGCAACTTTCCTGGTGGGACAGGATCCTCAGATTGAACGTCGTCGGCGTTCAGTCGCCGTCAGATTGGAGCTACACGTCTACGCGACATCAATAGGGATGCATGGAATGCGGCAGAAACCCAACCCTCGCGTGAAAGCAAGAAAACAATCAAGAACGAGGAACGTCGTGAGGATCCCTGTAGCTGATCGAAGAGAGCAGCTCATCGATGCGACGATCCAGGTGATGAGACGGGACGGCGTGCGATCAGTAACCATGCGGGCTGTGGCCACGGAAGCAAATGCGTCGCTTGCCGCAGTGCACTATTGCTTTGAAAGCAAGAATGCCTTGCTCGGAGCGGCAATAGGGCGGTGGCTCAAGTTGATGATTAACGATGCCGTCAACGTTCATGTAAACCGAGGGATTCGGTCATCGGTTCAGGCGATGCTGGACGCATACTGGGCAGCGTTCGAAGCGATGCCTGAGGACCTCCTGGCTCAGTTCGAGCTCGCGCTCTGGGCCGTGAGGAGAGAGAAGTCGCGCGACCTGGCCTCGACGATCTATCCAATGTACATTGCCGAGCTCAAATCGATGCTCGCCAAGTCGCTATCACTTGGGGGGGAGACTTGCCAATGGGATCTGGAGCGGCTCTCGCGAGCGCTGCTGGCGGTCATCGATGGATGCAGCCTTCAATATCTTTCTGACCCGACTTCCAACGCACGCTCGCTATGCGGCGAACTCGTTGGACTTTTGCTTGAAAGCGCGGGCATTGCCAGGTCCAGCAGTATCCGAAACTCGGACATGTGAGATTTACGCAGGATCAGCGCTCACCTTTGCTGGGTGCGCCAGTTGGGATTGACCCACCACTCGGCGTTCTCGCTTTCGGGCGGCCGATTTCCCAGTATCAAGTCGGATGCCTTTTCGCCGATCATGATGGT
The DNA here is from genome assembly GCF_935825525.1 of Mesorhizobium escarrei. Taxonomy (GTDB): domain Bacteria; phylum Pseudomonadota; class Alphaproteobacteria; order Rhizobiales; family Rhizobiaceae; genus Mesorhizobium; species Mesorhizobium escarrei. The sequence continues at coordinate 43,187 of NZ_CAKXZT010000166.1, read as the reverse complement.
GGATGCGTTCAGGTTCGCGCTCACCTCCAGCGGCATGATCGAGGCATCGGCGATCCGCAGGCCTCGAATCCCTCGGACGCGCAGTTCGGGATCGACCACGCTTTTTTCGTCGCCACCCATCCTGCAGGTTCCCGCAGGATGATAGGCCGTCGCTACATGTTGGCGTAACCATTGGTCGATATCGCTGGGGGCCGTCATTTCGCGGCCAGGCGCGATCTCATCGCCGGCGATGTCCTTGAATGCTGGTTGAGCAACGATCTCGCGCGTAAGACGTATTGCCTCCCTCATTACCTGGATGTCCCTCTCATCCTCGAGGTAGTTGAAAAGGATGGCGGGACTTTCACGCGGATCGCGGCTCTTCAAGGCCACATGTCCCCTGCTTTTCGCACGGAGCAAGGTCATATGGATTTGAAACGACGGGCCCTTGTGGGGAGTGAAGCCGCTTTCTTCGAATGCCAGCGGCAGCAATTCGAGCTTGATGTCGGGATACTCGACGCCCGCTCGGCTCCTGATGTAAGCGGCCGCCTCGAACTGGTTGCTGGCGGCTGGCCCGGACTTCAGAAGAAACCACTGCAGCCCCACCAGCGTCCTCCGCGGATTCCGGGTTGTCGCATACAGGCCGTGCGGCGTTTTGCACCGAAACCGGATCGTCACATCCGGGTGGTCCTGCAAGTTCTTTCCGACCTCGGGGCTGTCGACGGCAGGGGTGATGCCGAGCTGTCTCAATTCATCAACGGGCCCAATCCCCGAGCGCAGAAGCAATGCGGGCGAGCCGAATGCGCCGCAGCACACCACGATCTCGCGCGTTGCCCTCGCAGTCAGTCGCGCGTTCCCGCCGAAATAGACTACCCCCGCAGCTGCGCCGTTGCTGACGGCAATCGTGCCCACGAGGACACTGCTCCGGACAGTAAGGTTCTTCCTGTCCATCGCTCCGTCGAGGTAAGCTCGCGCGGCGCTTTGCCTGCGTCCTCTGGCGATCGTCTGATCGTTGGGGCCGAAACCTTCCATCATGCGGGCATTGCTGTCGACGGTCACAGGATACCCGGCTTGCTGCCCAGCCTTGACGAAGGCAGCGTTGAGGGGGTCCCGGCTCAAATCCGGATGCTGAACTTTCAGCGGCCCGCCTTGGCCTCGATAGGCGTTGCCGCCTCTCGAAGACGTCTCGGCTCGCTTGAAATAGGGAAGCACGTCGGCGTAGCCCCATTCGGAACATCCGAACTCTTTTTCCCAGCGCTCGAAATCCAGGGCGTGCCCCCTGGTGTAGACCATTCCGTTGATTGAAGACGAACCGCCGAGCATACGGCCTCTGGGATGCGTGATCCGTCGGTGCGCGATGTGCGGTTCCTCCTCAGTGACGAAGTTCCAATTCCGCGGGCCGTCACGCAGGAGCCGCTCGACCGCGAGCGGCATGTCTACGTCCCATCCCTTGTGGGTCCCTCCTGCTTCCAGGAGCAGCACGGAGTTTTCGCCGTTTTCCGTAAGTCTCGACGCCAGCACGCAGCCCGCGGATCCGGCGCCAATGACGATGTAATCGAAAGCTTCATCCAACTGCGCAGTCCCCTCTGTCGATGCCGCCAGCCCCCCTTGGGCTGGCGAAACTCAGTGCTTTCCGGCGACCCTTCGCATATCTCGGTAACTGGGTCAATTGTCCCACTTGACCTGAAAGACGCATAAAATCGTTTTGAAACAGCAAGTTGTGCTAAATCTGCATTTGCAAAAATCGCTGAAAATCCACCTTGCGGGGAGCCGCAAAATGTTCATAATCTGACTCGTCGGTCGAATTCACAGATTGCTCAGTCGATAAAAATGGCCGGACCATCAGAGGAGCGAACATGTCCAGAATCAATCTGCATTTGACGCGCCGGCAGGCACTCGTCGGCGCCGTGGCCACTACCTCAGCGCTTGCCATGCCGAGCGTGCTGCGGGCAGCGAATAAGATCGTGAAAGTTGGTGCGCTTGCTCCTCTCACGGGAGACCTCGCGCTCTGGGGCATTCCGGCCAAGAACGGGGCCGAGGTTTGGGCGAATCAAGTCAACAAGACCGGCGGAATCAACGTCAAGGGCGAGCGCTACGATGTACAGGTGGTCTCCTTCGACGGAGCGTATGTCGCGGAGAAGACGCTCCAGGGCGCGCGGGCGTTTGTGGATCAAGACGTCAAATACACGATGGTCATCGGCGGCGACGATTGGTCCGCGCTCCAGGACTTTTCGAACCGCAATAAGATGCTGACGTCCACTCTGTACGTCTCCGACCTCAACCCGACCAGCAAGTATCTGCTGGCGCCCGTAGAGGTTCACCCATTCTATTTCGGCCTCGGCGTCGAATATCTTCGCAAGGTCGAGCCAAACCTGAAGACGGCGGCGCTGTGCGCCCAGGACGATATCACCGGCCGCACGTCTCTCGCCTACTGGCGCGCGGGCTTCGACGCGCACGGATTCGAGATCGTCAGCGACGCATATTTCGATAACAGCACAACCGATTTCGCGCCTATCGTGAGCTCCATGCTGCAGGCAAAGCCCGATACCGTCTGCATCGACACGACCTATCCGTCGGTAGCGCTTCTGCTGGTCGAGCAGTTGTTCACGCAGGGGTACAAGGGCCGCATCCTTCACGCCGGCCTGGAACTGCTTCCGGACATGGTCGCCCGGACGAGCAAGGAATTCATGGAAGGCTCAATCGCCTTCTTCCCTCGATTTGACGATCCCAACATCAACGCGTCGGCAAATGGTTTCTCCGACGCGGCAGGCTTCTATAAACAGTTCGAAAAGCAGTTCCCCAAGCAGTGGAACAACACGTCTTGGGAGTTCCCCGGCTGCCTCGAGGTCTGGAAGCAAGGTGTCGAAACCGCCGGGACCTTCGAGCCTGACGACCTCCTTGCCAGCCTTAAGGCTAACCCGCCGAAGCACATCTTCGGCGCCGCAAGGTGGTGGGGCAAGGAGTTGTTCGGGATCGACAATGCGCTCGTCGGCAACTGGCCGATCGTCGCCGTCAAAAACGGCAGCGTCGAGATTGTGGAGATCGGCGATCAGGCTGCTTGGTTCGAAGCGCATAAGGCGATTGTCGAAAAGCGTTTCCGCGAAGAAAAGCTGATGCCCGACCAGAAGCGTTGACCGCGCTGGCTGATTCCAATGCAGTTCCTTGTAGAGACCGTTCTGAACTCCGCGATGGCGAGCGCGTCCACCGCGCTCGTGGTTGTCGGGCTGGCCCTGATATTCGGGGTCATGCGCATAGAGAACTTCGCGCACGGAGAGCTTTACATGGTCGGCGCATATGCGACGTGGCTCTTCGGTACCTCGTTCGGGGCGGGCTACTGGGTGGGATTCGCCGCCGCGATACTGGTAACCGCCGTTCTCGGCGCAGCGATTGAAATCCTGCTTTTGCGACGATTGCGGAATAATCCAATGGGAGCGCTCATCGTCACCATCGGCGTCCTGCTGATCCTGCAGACCGGAGCCGCCTGGTTCTTCGGGATCAACAGCAATCTTCTGGTCGACGCTCCTGTGTCAGGCGTCCTCAGCCTTGGCGGGTTCAACATGCCTTGGCACAGGATCGTCGTCATCGCGGCAGCTGTGCTCATTCTCACGGCCTTGACTGTGATTCTGCGTACCACGAAGTTCGGCTGGGCTCTTAGGGCCGTGGCGCAAGACAAGGATGCCGCCAACCTTCAGGGTATTTCGATAGGCAGGATATCCATGTCTGCCATGGCTCTCAGCGCGGCGCTCGCAGGCGCCGCGGGATCGTTGATGGCGCCAATCGTCCGGATCAGCCCGTTCATGGGGCAGCCAGTGATCATCACCGCGTTCATCGTCATCATCCTCGGCGGCATAGGGTCGATGGAAGGGGCGATCGTCGCAGCTGTGATCTACTCCACCTTCTTCACCTTCGTGTCCGTCTATTTCGATACAACCATAGCCAACGTCGCCGGCCTTTGCCTCATGCTCGCCGTACTCATCGTCAAGCCCAGCGGCCTTATGGGCAAGGCCCAGAAAGTGTGAGCCTTGGCCAGATCAAATCAAAGCAACGCAATCTTGACGACCACCCTGGCGATCGCCGCATGCGCGGTACCTTTCGTCGCGGGAGACTATTACACGTCCTTCGCGACCGAGATCGCCATCACGGTCCTGATGCTCTCGAGCTACAGGATCGTGGTGCTTACAGGCGAATGGTCATTCGCGCATGTCGTTCTCCAGGGTGCCGGTGCCTATACTGCAGCGATCATGGTCAAAGACCACGGCGCATCCTTCCCTATTTCTCTGGTGGCTGGAAGCATCGTCGCCGCCGCGATAGCGGCGGTGCTCAGCATGCCGCTGCTGAAGATGCGCGGTTTCTATTTCCTGATGGGCACCTTCGCCGCCGCGGAAGCGATCCGGCTTCTTTGGCGCAAGTTCACGTATTTCGGCGGCACGAGAGGGTTCTCCGGCATCTCCGCCCCATATTTCGACTTCGGCGGCGTCCAGATCGATTTCGGAAGGTCGGCGAACTATTACTTTCTGACGCTGGCGGTCGTTGCGGCATGCCTGGTGCTCCTATGGCGGCTCGAACGGTCTCGCCTCGGGAAAGTCTGGAAAACAATCGAGCAGCAGGACGTGCTGGCGCAATCCGTCGGCATCGACACGCGCCGCTATCGACGTATCGCCTTCGTCATTGCGGCGGCGTTCGCCGGGATCGCGGGCGTGCTCCTGGCATATGCGTTCGGATCGGTCACTCCGAACAGGTTCAGCCTCAACTTCGCCCTCTATCTCATGATCTGGGCCATCGTAGGCGGAACCCGGACGTTTTTTGGTGTGATCGTCGGTGGTATCGTCCTGATGGCCTTCGATGAATCGCTTCGTTTCGCCGAGCAGCTTCGGCCGGGCGTGTACGGCGTGATTCTCATCCTGGTCATGTTGTTCTGGCCTCAGGGCTTGGAGCGATTGATCGGCTGGACGGGTCTCTACGGCCGCGGCGTGTCCAAGGCTGCCCCGGTTTCTTCCGAGGGAGGCGCTTGATGCCGATCCTGTCGCTCCACGAGGTGACCAAGGCCTTTGGAGGCCTGGTGGCGGTCAACAGGGCCACCTTTTCCGTCGAGCCTGGTTCGATCCACGGACTGATCGGACCGAACGGTGCCGGGAAAACAACCCTGTTTTCCCTCATCACGGGATTTTATCGGCCCACCATGGGGCGGGTAGAGCTTGACGGCGAGGATATAACCCGCCTCTCGACAAGCGCCCGAGCTCGCAAGGGACTGGTGAGGACGTTTCAGGGCACCGTTCTGTTTTCCGACCTCACCGTGGAGGAGAATATCGCGAACGGCATGCTCGCTGAGAGCTCGTCGCCATGGACGGATTGGCTCTTCGAGAGTCCGGCCTCAAGGAGTTCACGGCAGGAGCGGGCGGCCGCGATCATGGACTATGCCCGACTGTCCGACCTGCGGAACGTAGGCGCCAAAGACCTGTCCCATGGCCAGCAGCGGGTGCTCGGGATCGCGATCGCGTTGGCCGCGAAGCCCCGCTTGCTGCTCCTAGACGAACCGTTCACCGGTATGACCGCTTCGGAGAAAAACCGATTGGCGGAGATGCTGCGACGCATCCGCGAAGACGGCGCGACGATCGTGCTCGTGGAGCACGACATGAGGACTGTGATGCGCCTCTGCGACGTAATCACGGTTCTGAATTTCGGCAGCGTGCTGACCGAAGGCACTCCGGAGCAGGTCCGGCGTCACCCTGAGGTCATGGCGGCCTATCTCGGGAGCGCCGCGTGATCGAGCTCAGGAATCTTAGCGTTCACTATGGTCGCGCGATCGCGGTCAACGACGTGTCCCTGTCATTCCCGTCGGGCACGGTGAACTGCATCATAGGGTCGAACGGCGCGGGGAAGAGCACGATACTTCGGACGATTTCCGGGCTGGTGCGCCCAAGTTCGGGGCAGATCGTGTTCGAAGGCGAGCCCATCCAGAATCTGACGCCGAAGCAGATCGTCGAACGGGGCATCGCCCATGTTCCGGAGGGCAGGCACGTGTTCCCGGAACTCACGGTCGAGGAGAACCTCAAGATCGGAGCATACCTCCGTGCCGATGCGGCCGCGGTCAAGCGCGATTTCGATGCCATCTGCGGAGCTTTTCCCAGGCTCGCCGAGCGCAGAAAGCAATTCGCCAACACGCTCAGCGGCGGCGAGCAGCAGATGCTGGCCATCGGGCGAGCAATCATGGCGGCACCCCGCCTCGTCCTCATGGACGAGCCATCCATGGGGCTGTCGCCAGTAATGGTCGCGACCATGGGCGACATCATCCGCAGCATCAACGCCGAAGGCAGGTCCGTGCTTCTGGTGGAGCAGAACGCCAACGTGGCCCTGTCGCTCAGCGAGGATGCGGCGGTCCTCGAACAGGGCCGAATTTCCCTTGCCGGAAAGGCCGCGTTGATGAAGGACGACGAACATGTCCGTGTCGCCTACATTGGAGTCTGAAAGCAGTCCTGGCGATGATGCCATCGACCGCCTCTGGGCGTGGTGCCAGCTGGTCAAGTCCGGGGGGAGCTTGCAGGCTACGGTCAGAGACCAAGACCTGAGCTCTCTTCCGGACACCGAACGCGAGGTGGCCACCGCCGTCGCGCGCCACCTGAGTTCCATCTGCGCCTTCAAGCTCGGCGGGCTCGGCCTTGCGCTCGAGATGGCGGAGGAGGCTGAACGGCGATGGGGTGTCGTGCTTGCGTCTGACATGGTTGCGAGGCCGCTCCTGACGCCCAGATCGAATGCGTTCCATATGCGCTTGGCCAGCCGGCATGCCGAATACTATCGGAGCGTGGAACAGGGCGCCTTGGCCCAATGGGGGGAGGCAAGCCGCCTGAAGGGCAGGTTTTTCCACGCCATGGTACTGCAGGCAGGCGGCGAGACATCCGGGGCGCTGGCCGAGGCGTCAGCGATCGCCGATGAATGGCGCGGCAGGTTATCGGCTCGCCTTCCCGGTCTGGGCACGATCGAGCTTGCCTGCGCCACCTGGGCGTCCAGCCTGGGGCGATCGGTCCTCTGCGAGGAGATGTCGCGGCGCCTTTCGACGATAGCCGATCGGGCCGCCGCATACCCTGACGACATGCCGGAAATCTGGTCACGGCCGAGGAAAATTGAGAGCGTGCTGCGCTTCGGATTCGCCGCGACGCCCATTGCATGGCTCTAGCCACCAGTCACGAACAACGATGCGTTTTGGAGGCAATTGATGTCGGATGGCGGAAAAGCAGCATATGACTATATCATCATAGGAGCGGGTTCCGCCGGCTGCGTCCTTGCAAGCCGATTGACGGAAGATCCCGACACGAGCGTTCTGGTGATCGAAGCCGGCGGGCCGGACAGGTGGTGGGATTTTCGGATTCAAATGCCTGCCGCGCTGGTCTACCCCCTGAACGGCAAGACCTACAACTGGCAATTCGTCTCCGAGCCGGTTGCCGCGCTCGGCGGCCGCCGTATTCCGCTCTTCCGCGGCAAAGTCCTCGGCGGCTCATCCACGATCAACGGCATGGTCTATGTTCGAGGCAATCCCATGGACTTCGACAACTGGGCGAAGGATCAGGCGCTGGCGCACTGGTCCTATGCGCACTGCCTGCCCTACTTCCGCCGTTCCGAAACCTACGACCAGGGTGCGGATGAATACAGGGGCGGAGACGGTCCGCTGCACGTCACCAAGGGGATCGCCCGGAGCCCGCTGTACCAGATTTTTCTGGAGGCCGCCTACCAGGCCGGGTACGCGCCCGCCGGCGACATGAACGGATACCGCCAGGAGGGCTTCGGGCGCATGGACATGACCGTGCATAACGGAGTCCGGGAAAGCGCCGCCCGCGCCTATCTGCACCCGGCGATGAGGCGGCCGAACCTGGAGCTCGTAACTGGAGCGCTGGTTTCGAAGATCGTCGTCGACGGTGGGGTGGCAAGAGGTGTCGAGTTCAAGAGCGAAAACGCGATACGCACCGTGCAGGCGGAGCGCGAGGTCCTTCTGAGCGCGGGAGCGATCCAGTCGCCGCAGCTACTCATGCTGTCCGGCATCGGCGACGCCGATGCGCTGAGGCGACACGGAATCGACGTCGTGTTGGACCTGCCCGGCGTCGGACAGAATCTCGGGGACCACCTCGAATACATCGTAGCTTATGAATGCACCAAGCCGCTCTCGTATTTTGAGGCGACGAAGCCGCTCAACCAGGCGAAGATCGGCGTGCAATGGTACGCCACAAAGACTGGCCTTGGCGCATCCAACTTCTTCGAAGCAGGTGGCTTCGTCAGGAGCTCTCCGGATAAACCATGGCCGGACGTCCAACTTCATTTCGTGGGCTTGGCCGCGGAGTATTCCGGACGGCTTTCCGCTCCCGGTCACAGTTTCCAGGTACATCTTGGACCGCAGCGTCCGAAGAGCCGCGGCACGGTATCACTGAGATCGTCCCGACCAAGAGACTATCCTGCCATCCAGCCGAACTATCTGGCGGAGGAAGAGGATTGGGTGGATTCACGGAACGCCATTCGGCTATCGCGCGAAATACTCCAACAGGACGCGCTGCGCCCTTACAGGGGAAAGGAGCTAAAGCCTGGATTCGACATTTCCGGCACCGCTCGCCTCGACGAATTCATTCGCAATCACGCTGAGAGCGGCTATCACTACGTCGGCACCTGCAAGATGGGAAGCGACAGCCGCGCTGTAGTGGATGGAGACCTCAAGGTTCACGGGATCGACAAGTTGCGTGTTATCGATGCGTCGGTCATGCCCGAGGTGACGAACGGCAACACGAACGCTCCCACGATCATGATCGCGGAGAAGGCGGCGGATCTCATCAGACGGACCTCGCTGCCGCCGTCCGACGCGGCGTTTTACCGAGCCAAAACTCAATAGGTTCCATTCCGTTCAAAGTGCGTAGAGCAGCTGGAATGCCTTAGGAGAAAGTCTCCCTCGCTGACCTTTTCCGATCGACGTTAACCGCGTGCATCGGTCAGGCGGTCGTTCGCTGACATCCGAATTTGTTCGGGCAGCGGAAGCGCCTTCCGCCCGTTGAGGTCGAAGTAGACCGACTTCACGTCGTCGGTGGACGAAAGCTCGCCGCCGGGGTCGAAAAGCCGATGACGCGTCGAAAGGGATGTCTTGCCGATCGCGACGACAGAGCTCTCGACCCAAAACAGGCCGCCGACACGCAGCTCCTTGGAGAACGTCACGTCATGGCGTACGTCGGCCCAACCTTCTCCGCGCTCCGTCTGCCATTCAGGTCGGTATCCGAGCGCGTGAACCAGATGCCACATCGCTTGGTCGAACGCCGCGACATAGTACTGAACCGTCATATGGCCCATCGCATCGGTCTGCGCGGGATAGACGACGCCCGAATAGGTCCGCATACAATTCCCCTTCCATCTGAATGGCTCTTCCTGTGCGGAGGGACTGGAAGAACTAACGTCTTGGTTTCCCAGGCCGCAAGCGCGCCCGTTCGCACTCCAGCATACTCAACAGTCAAGTTAAAAGTCTTTTTGGGTTCTGAGTGGCATCGCATTGGGATGCAGCCAATGAGGAGCCAAGCTGCTGCCTAAGGCGAATTGGTTTGACTTGCAAGATTTTATATTTGACTAATTAGTCGAAAATCTGGATCCTGGAGTTCGCCCGCTAAAAAAGAACGAAATGCTCAACAGATGCGCCAATTATCGATCGGCCGCCATCTCCCGCGGTGTTGGCGCGACAACAACGGTCTACGCCGCTCGTGCTGAGAATGCAGAGATCTGGGAAATCGAGGGATGCCGCTACATCGACTTCTCATCGGCCATCGCTGTCGTGAACACAGGGCATCGCCACCCCAAGGTTTTCATCGCTTGACAAAACTAACTCATTGGTCGAAAATTAAGTCTTAAAAGTATGTAATCTGCCCCCTGCGCATCGTCTGGCAATTTCGCGCATTCGCGAGGATGGCATAAATACCGGAAATCAGGAGAGACCCATGGATGCCCGCACGAAGCAGGAAGGCCCAAAAATCACGGTTGGGCCGAACGCATTGTTTTTCGATGATTTCAAAGTCGGACAGAGCTGGCTGACACCGCGTCGAACGATCTCGGAAGCAGACATCGTTATGTTTGCGGGGCTGACCGGCGATTACAATCCCGTCCATACGGACGAAGAGTTTGCGAAGCGGTCACCCTTCGGAACGCGAATCCTGCACGGACCTGCCGTTTTCGCCATCGCGACGGGCTTGGAATTCCGTCTCGGCCTTAAGGAGGGTACGGCTATCGCCTTTCTCGGCATGACCTGGAACCTGAAAGCTCCCGTAAAGATGGGCGATACGATTCATGTCTATCAGCGTGTCGATGCTGTGCGGCTGACCTCCGACCCGAACCGCGGAATCGTCACCTTCTGGGTCGAGGTGCGAAATCAGTTGGGGACGGTATGCCAAGACGGCGATTGGAAGGTTATGTTCCACACAAACGCCGTTTGACGGGCTGGCACTGGCTGTTGGTTCGATGCCGACAGAGGCCTGAGCCGGATGGCCGATCCGCCGACGATCGTAGTTGCGGTGAACCGGATGTTCGTTCTCGTCGCCTGACGATTTTGCCGTCGTGGTGTCGATATCCTCCCGACCGACATCATGACGGCCCTCCGTCCGCAGCCGCCCCTTCATGGGGCAGGGCTACACCGAAAAGAACGAACAGTTGGCGGGAGTTGAGCCATGCTTCAGCACGAGGACGAATGTAGATAGATTGCGGGTTCATTTGGCACCAATTGGCACCTTAGCCGACGAGAGACTCGGCGCCCTAGCCTTACCGAAGGCCAGCTTGGTGCAACCCGTTGCAAAACCGCTTTCAGCGGCTGAGTGCGGCATACCTTGACGCTGCTGTTTCTGCCGGTTCTGCAAGCGCATTATCGAAGGATATTTCTGAGAAGATTGCGGGCTGTCTCCTGGGGTCGAAAGCGAGGCAGCAAAGCGAAAAGCTGGGTCAAGGTCGCGGGCTATTCGAGTATCGCCGCAGAACTGGGGTTGCGCATCTTCAACACCAAAATGAAATGCAACGCGTTGCAATATGCTTGTGGATGTTAAACCACCCCCTGCGTGAAGCGCGACGGGTCGACGATACGTTGGGCACCTGTCAAGGCAGGCATATTGAGCGTCGGGCGCCAAGAGTTCGCTCAGCCCTTCAGCGTCATGATGCGCGTCATCGGATAACATGAAAGAACGTCGAAAGGTGTTACCGCTCACGGGATCGAAACGCGGTCAACGCCGGCAGCGCCTACAAGATGGTGGACTAAGCCGGGCTCGCGATTGAGATCACGGGGCAGCTCAAGCCGTCCGACTCAATTACCCGTTCCGACCTATTGCAGACCTTCCCTAAAGGAGAGATCAAGGGACAATCATACTGAAGAGCGACTTCCGACGGGCGACAGCTTTGCGCCGCATCTCGGACGTTGAGCCCGAAATTCTGTTCGTCTGGAAGCCGACATGGCCGAAGGTGTCAACTCTCATGCCCGAGGCGGACCCCACCGGTGAATTTCAGAGACAGAGCATCGTTGCTGAAAGGTTGCGTGCCCAGGCTGTAGAAGCTCCCGACCAGATTGAAAGTCTGGTTCCGGTTGTAGTCGAATTCTTGAAATCGAACGGGCTGGCCCATCAGTTGCCCGAACTGGCTCTTAGTCTAGAAGCACATGGCTTGTCGGAAATGGCACGCATTGTGCGCCGTCACATTGGCCCCGGCAGAAACACGGTGAAGCTGACCACCTAGCCGAATGACGATATTCGCTGGTGATCTGTGCTAGTTTGACGACGGTGGTTGCTGGATAGACCGGTTGAACAACATCAGGAGAGGCGTTGCCCGGAACTCGCCAAGCTCGGTGTTAACCTCCATCTGGCACGCTACTTTCCATTCTGGGTCAGGCGCAAATCCAACGCTGCCGCTATTCTCGAACGCGAACAGACCCAACGCTGTCAGTCTCGCGAAAGTGTTCGAAAGGTCTGGCTCCTCAACCGAAAAGTGCTCGTGGTCTAGGCGTATCGGGTCGTGGACGGGAATGGAAAGGTCCTCGGCCGCTAGACGCCGGATCACAGGGAGGTCGGTCGGCTCAAGATTCTTGATCACGTTGATGATGAGGCGATTGATGACAACCGATTGCTGGGAAGAGTCCAGAGCGTTAGCAAGGTAGGCTGCCCACAAGTCCTGGACCGATTCCTCAGGCTCGTCAGAGATGCTTTCCAGCAAAGGAATTCCGTTGCGGAAGTCGATGGCCTTAAAGTCTGTCACTCCCAGCTTTTCCAGATGCGCGCGAGTTTTTGCAACGACGGTTGCGCGATTGCGAACCCGGTAGGCTGCAGCTTTATCAGCGAAAGCCTCCGACATGTGGTCAAAGGCTTTGCCGAAGGTTTTGGTCAGCCAGCCACCCGCGTCAGACGCCGCCTCGACGCTCTTCTGGCCTAGCTTAGCAAGCTCCTGAGCCGCCTTTGCTTCTTCGTCGCTAATCATTGGTCGCCCTCGAATTCAGTCATCACCGTAGGGAGGTCCAGCGTTCTGAATCGCTACGCTGGCGATCTCCGAAAGGTCTGGCGCACCGGGAAAGCCCTTGGTTTTCTCCAACAGGAGCACAGCAATCGCCTTTTTTATCCGAGCGAACAGCTTCTGCATGTCATCATGGGATAATGCGATCCGCTTTTCCGGCTGCACCAGGTCGCCCAGCTCTTTGAGCTTCGCATGGTCGGCTTGGGTCAGAATGCCCTTGTTATGGACAATTGATTTTCTGAGGATGCGTAGGTCGCCAAGGGTATCCACCTTAAGATCGTTTGGCTCGATTTCGCGTATCTTAGCGATCTGAGGCCGGATTTCCTCGTCCCAATAAGCAAACATGAATACAATGATCGACCAGCATATCTGCCGGTGGCTAAATCCGCCGTCCCGGTTCGCCTTCAAGAAGTCGCTGGCTGCAATGATGCGGTGGTGAATTGCATCCGGCTGCGAGGGGTCCTCGAAGCTTTCCATTATCATGACGGGATGCCCATCCTTCATCCCGGGCCTTGGCCGGTTTACCCGCGCCACCTGACGCTCGATCCGAACGGTGTTGCCTCGAAAGCTGGACAGACAGTCCATATAAACGCCGACCTGGGCGTTCACGAAGTCAATAAAATCACGGAGCGGCACAAGCTCTGCGGTCGCCTTGTCAAAGTCGAAGCCCTGAGAGTTCAGTGCCATCCCCCGTTTTTTGCCCATACCTTGCCAGCATACCATTCCTGACTCATGATTCCGAGCAGTGAAGAAAACGACCGCTAGCACCGAAGGAATAGCGAGACGCGTCGCTAACCTGAAGCGTCCGTTCCAACCCGGCCAGTCCGGTAGTCCCGATGGTCGGCCTAGAGGGTCAGTTAGCGTCAAGACCGAGCTGCAAAAGATCATCAACATCGCCCTGAAAAACGAGCACAACCCGCTGTCCGACGAGCTGGAAGCGGAGATGCCGGTCGGCCGCAAGATTGCGCTGAACCTTCGATCAAGGCAGCTGAGGGAGACCCGTTCGCGATAAACCGGGTGCTGGAACATCTGGATGTCAGACCGCATCAGTCGATCAACCTCGGCGGGCAAGATGACAACCCGGTCAAGATCGACAGCAAGCTCGAAGTGATGCGGCGCGAAACTGAGTAAACTACGTCCAACACAATCGTCTTATTTCCGGCCTCGCCAACCTTCAACCGGACTATCCGCTTCCGGCCCCTTTCAAGCCTTTCCGATGCTGTGACGTCTACAGCGGCACGGTTTGAACTTGCGACCCCTTTGCCGTGCAAGTTAGCCGGTCGATCGCTATCGATTGGTCCCGGTCAGGCATCGAAGAGGTCCTGTCCTAGCTAGGTTTCGGTGAGACAATCTCGACGAAAAAGATAAGGATCTTGAATGGCCTATTCTGTCCCACTTTCGAAATTGAGCGTTGAAAAGGTTCAAATCTTGCCTCCCGGCTAGGGGCACCACCGCAGCGTCCGGCTGCTAACCACCAACTTAGGCGAACCGATCGATTGCGCGATTCACCGAAGCGCGGGCTAGCCTACCAAACTGGCTTCGTGGATGATCGCGATATTTCCCTTCGCCGAGCCACTGGGGGATTAGGTCGCCCTGTGAAGCAAAATGCTCTACATGCACAACCGTAATGAGGTCATCCTCGTAGGCCACAGCATTGATCTCCCTCATGGTTTTGCCGCGAACGGCCGAGAGCAAGGTGCGTGTCTCCCGGACGTAATTCTGGTGTGATCCCATCCCGAACATCACGACGAGCTTAGTTGCCCTCGGAAGGTTGACCAAGAATCGGGAAGCGCAGTTTCTGGCAACCTCGGAGCCGAATGGTGTCGCGACAAATCTATCGAGCATGCCGCCACCCGACCCTTTCCATTCCCGCTCCCCTCGGTCGTAACGCTCAACGCTGCACCTGATAAGAGAGCCGAAGTGGAACAGCCCGTTCTTGTCGGCGATCATAGAATCGACCGCGGCTGCCTGGGATTCGCGTGTCCCTTTTTTCACAAGTCCCACGTGTGCCAGAATTCGCCCGACGTTCGGACGGCTTCCTTTGTAAGCTATCTGGTCATGAGGCGTCCTTGCAAAGCTTTCAGCTTGGGTCGGTCCCTTCGAGAATCCGAGAATGATGATCCGGGCGTTGGGGTTACCCCAGGCTAAAGGATTAGCAGTGATGCGCCAATCCTGACTCTCTCGACGACTACGGCCGAACAGGACATTCTCGCCCCTGTAGCATGAAGTGCAGTCGATGCGCCCATGAGCGGGGAGGCAGCCCATCCGGTATCCCTGACATCTTGTTGTTCGCTGATGACCCAATCCCATATAGATCGCGTGCGACATCGTCACCCCAGCGCTGAGCGGCGTTGGGGCATTTTCGTCATATCTGTGGGGATATCCGTGAGGTAGCGGAAATGCGCGATCGGTAGCCCACTGTTTTTTTGATCGGAGTGGCTGGATCTGAGCCTGCGACCCCATCGCCCCAAACGAGATGGCACTAGGGTCTAACAGCGTAAATGGTGGACGAGACATCTCGGGTCGTGAAGCAAAAATGAATTCACGCCCGCGGAATGGTACGGAATGGTGAGGGAAAGCTTCCGATTTCGGCCCGCGAAAAAACTAGTGAAATCAATGCACCTGCTCCGTCCTCCGGGCCCACCAAAATATTGATTTCATTGCGGCCGGCGTGACGTTCCGCTACAAGGATTAACGGCAGCGAGCGATACCGGTCCATGACGCCCGATCCCAGCGAGTTCATCCGCCGCTTCCTGCTCCACATCCTGCCCAAGGGCTTCCACCGCATCCGCCACTATGGCCTGCTCGCCAGCGCGCACGTCAGCGCCAACATCGCACGCGCCCGCGAGCTTCTCGCCGCATCCCAGCCTGAGGCCGAACGTTGCGAAACGGGCTGCGCCGATGCCGCTCCCACGGACTGGCGGCCGCCATGCCCGTGCTGCGGCGGCAGGATGATCGTCATCGAGACCTTCGAGCGCGGCAATGACGCCCGAGCGCCGCCATCAGCTGGCTCTACAAGCGCAGCCCGAATGCCATGACGGCAACCCGCCCACCACGGCGTATCCCTGCCGATGGACCCCATCGTCGCCGGATCGGCGGCTTTCGTGCGCCAGCGCCCACCAACACGCCACGTTGCAACTCAACACGCCAAAATCGTCCGCCCTGCAACCGCTACGCCGCAGCATCGGCGGCACCGGTGCGGCTCACTCGGCCGTCACCATCATCATTCCCCTCCGCCGGCCGCATCACCGCGGCCGCAGCGACCAAGCACAAACGTTAAATCCCATAGAGACCGAACCGCGCTCTTCATCCCGCGGGTTCGTTCCCTGGAGGCTTTCGACCCGGCGCCACGGACCACGTGGATCGCCGGCATCCCGAAACGTTCGGACCTTTGCCGGTGATGCCGCGAAGATCGCGTCTCGACCCCATCTCGGACTTTCGCTGGCCACCAGAGTGTGACGATGTTGTGCTTTCAGGATGACCCATCAAAGTTAGCCGGCCTCGTCCGATCGGGTTCAGCGACCCCACGGCGGACGTTGCGGGCCTCGTGCAATGCCGGGCCAAATGCTACCTTTCAGATCGCCTTGCGGTCGCATCACGAGACCCGTCTGTGACCGCGAACGGATTGGCAATTCCCGGTTGATGGATTGACGGGCAGCAGCAATGTAACTAGTCAATTGCCAAGGGATAACTGAGTGCCAATGGGGGGCTGACAGGAGGCCCTGGTGACGGAGCTTTCGGGCTATGTATTCTCGGCGTTGCGGGGAGGCGAGTTCACACTCTACCGCGGCTCGGGCGACGGCTTGGACCCGATCCTGCTGCTCGCGCCCATCGGGGAATACTTCGCGCGTGAGTCTCTCAAGCGGCTCGAACATGAACATGACCTCAAGGCCGAACTGGATGCTGACTGGGCTGTCCGGCCGGTAGACTTGTCCCGCCACGATGGCCGCATGGCGTTGGTACTCGAGGATCCCGGCGGCGAACCTCTCGACCGACTGCTCGGCGCGCCCATGGAGGTGGGAAGCTTCTTGCGCCTCGCTATCGGCATCACCGGGGCTGTGGGCAAGATTCACCAGCGCGGCCTTATCCACAAGGACATCAAGCCCGCCAATATTTTGGCTAACTGCGCGGACGGACAGGTCCGGCTCACCGGGTTTGGCGTCGCCTCGCGTCTGCAGCGCGATCGCCAATCGCCCGGGCCCCCGGAGACCATCGTCGGCACGCTCGCCTACATGGCACCCGAACAGACCGGACGAATGAATCGCTCGATCGATTCCCGCAGCGACCTCTACTCTCTTGGAGCAACGCTTTATCAGATGCTCACCGGTCATCTCCTGTTTACCGCGGCCGATCCAATGGATTGGGTCCACTGCCACATTGCAAGGATGCCTGTGGCCCCCGACGAGCGGCTGAAGGAGGTCCCTGGCGCCACCTCGGCGATCGTAATGAAACTGCTCTGCAAGACCCCCGAGGAACGCTATCAGACCGCGGCTGGCCTGGAGAGCGACCTTGGGCGCTGCCTTGCCGCCTGGGAGGCTGAGCGCCGGATCGATGATTTCCCGTTGGGGGAACACGACACGCCAGGCCGCCTTCTCATTCCTGAGAAACTGTATGGGAGAGCGGACGAGGTCGATGCCTTGCTCGCAGCCTTCGATCGGATCGTCAAGGGCGGCGCGCCGGAGTTGGTGCTGGTCTCCGGATATTCAGGTATCGGCAAATCCTCGCTCGTCAATGAACTGCATAGGGTGCTGGTGCCGCCGCGTGGGCTCTTCGCAGCAGGGAAGTTCGACCAGTACAAGCGCGACATCCCCTACTCGACGCTGGTGCAGGCGTTTCAGAGCCTTGTGCGACCTCTTCTCAGCAAGAGCGATGCCGAGTTGGCGAGTTGGCGCGATGCCCTGCTAGAAGCGCTTGGCCCAAACGGACGGCTGATGGTCGATCTGGTCCCTGAACTGAAGTTTATCATCGGTGAACAACCGCCCGTCCCGGAGCTTGAGCCGCAACAAGCACAAAACCGCTTCCAACTCGTGTTCCGACAGCTCATCGGCGTCTTCGCACGTCCCGAACACCCACTGGCACTCTTTCTCGATGATTTGCAATGGCTCGACGCGGCGACGCTCAATTTACTCGAGGATCTATTAACGAGGCCAGATGTCCGACATTTGATGCTGATCGGTGCCTACCGAGACAATGAGGTGGATCGCGCTCACCCCCTTATGCGCAAGCTCGAAGCGATCCGAAAAGCCGGGGGGAAAGTCCAGGATATTGTACTTAAACCGCTATTGCGCGAGGACTTGGGGCAGTTGATTGCTGACGCAATTCAGCTCGAATTCGAGCAATCCGCTCAGCTGGCTGGACTCGTACACGAGAAAACGACCGGCAATCCATTCTTCGCCATCCAGTTCCTTTCCACCCTTGCCGAAGATGGATTGCTCACGTTCGATCAGGGCGAGGCGCGATGGAGCTGGGACCTCAATCGCATACACGCCAGGGGCTACACGGACAATGTGGCCGATCTGATGGCAGCGAAGCTGAGCCGGCTGCCGGATGCTACGCAGGACGCCTTGGGACAACTCGCTTGTCTGGGCAACGCTGCCCAGATCGTGACCATGACGTTGGTACACGGGGAATCCGAGCAGAAGGTCCATGAGGGATTGTGGGAAGCGGTTCGGGCCGGTCTCGTCTTCCGCCTAGGTGACAGCTATGTGTTCCTTCACGACCGGGTCCAGGAGGCTGCCTATGCGCTAATTCCCGAGAGTGAGAGGGCCGCCACGCATCTCCGGATTGGCCGGGCGCTCGTATCGCGTATCGCACCGGAAGCACTCGAGGAAGTCGTCTTCGACGTCGTGAACCACCTCAACCGCGGAGCGGAGATGATCCTGACGCAGCAAGAGCGCGAGCACGTCGCCGAGCTCAACCTCATGGCGGGCAAGCGCGCCAAGAACGCCAGCGCCTATGCCTCGGCTCTGAAGTATCTTGTCGCCGGAACTGCGCTGCTGGCGGAGGACCGCTGGGAGCGGCGCTATGACCTCGCCTTCCCGCTCGAGCTACATCGCGCGGAATGTGAGTTTCTAATTGGCGATCTTGCAGCGGCCGAAGCGCGGCTGTTGGCGCTCTCGCGCCGCCCGGGAAACCTCACGGACGAAGCCGCGGTTACGTGTTTACGCATGGATCTTTATTATTTGCTCGTTCAGACCGACCGCGCGGTCGCCGTATGTCTCGAGTACCTCCGGCGCGTCGGGATCGAGTGGTCGCCGCATCCGAGAGACGAGGAAGTACGGCAGGAATACGAGCGGATGTGGCGGAAGCTCGGAGACCGCCCGATCGAGGAACTCATCGACTTGACCCTCATGAGCGACCCCGCGACTCGCGCAACAATGGATGTCCTGACAAAGCTCATGCCCTTTGCCTTTATGAGCGATGAAAACCTCGGCCGCCTGATGGCCACACGCATGGTGAACCTCAGCCTGGAGAATGGCAACGACAACGCATCGTGCTGCGGCTATGTCTGGCTTGGTGTGACCCTGGGGGCGTACTCCGGCGACTATCCCTCGGCGTTCCGCTTCGGCCAGCTCAGCGTCGATCTGGTTGAAAAACGCGGGCTGGACGCATTCAGGGCTCGCGTTTACCTGAACTTTGGACAAGCCAATGCCTGGATGCGGGACGTCCGGTCCAGCCGTACGTTCTTCGAGCGTGCTTTTGAGGCGGCAAACAGAGTCGGCGACCTCGTCTATGCGGGCCATTGCTGGAACAACCTGGTCACGATTTCTCTGGGTTCCGGCGAACCCCTGAGCGAGGTAGAGCGCGAAGCGGTGAAAGGGCTCGATTTTGCCCGGAAGCTGCGGTTCGGTATCGTCGTTGACATGATCACCAGCCAGCTGCGCCTGATCCGGATGTTGCGGGGCCTGACCAACGAATTCACCTCATTCAATGACGCGGAGTTCGATGAGGCCGCGTTCGAACAGCACCTTGAGGAAAATCCAAATCTGACCCTTCCCGCCGGCTTCTATTGGGTCCGAAAACTCGAGGCGCATGTCTGGGCGGGCGACTATTTGTCCGCCCTTGGGGCGGCCGCAAAGACGCAAGAGCTCCTGTGGACATTGCGGCCGTTCTTTGAGTACGCAGAATATCATTTCTACGCCGGGTTGGCGCAAGCAGCCCGCTCGAGCATGATACCGGCGGAGGAGAGCGCCCCACACCTAGAAGCCCTGGCAGCGCACTATCGGCAACTGGATCTCTGGGCTCGCCATTGCCCGGAGAATTTCGCGGATCGCCGGGCGCTTCTTGCGGCAGAGATTGCGCGCCTTGAAGAGCGCGTAGTCGATGCCGAACGCCTTTACGAAGACGCAATTCGGCTGGCACGCGACCGCGGCTTCGTGCAGAACGAGGGACTTAGCAATGAACTTGCCTCGCGGTTCTATGCGGCGCGCGGCTTCGAGACCATCGCCCACACCTATCTCCGGAACGCCAGGTCCTGTTATCTCCGCTGGGGTGCCGAGGGCAAGGTGAAGCAGCTCGATCGGCTTCATCCGCATTTGGCCGCTGCGGAGGGCCACCTTCCCACTGCGTCCATTGGCTCTCCAATCCAGCAGCTCGATGTGGCGAGCATCGTCAAAGCCTCTCAGGCCGTGTCCAGCGAGATCATCTTACCCAAGTTGATCGAGCGGCTGATGATGATCGCGCTCGAAAACGCAGGCGCGGATCGCGGCCTTTTGATCCTGCCGGCAGAGGAAGACTATCTGATTCAAGCAGAGGGCCGGGCTACCGGCGATCAGGTCGAGGTCGAGCTGTGCCAAAAGTCGATCACTGGGATCACCTGTCCAGAATCCCTCGTCCGCTATGTCATCCGCACGCACGAAAGCGTGATCCTCGATGATTCTTCGAGGCCGAACCTCTCCTTCGAGGACGATTATCTTCGCGGCCGACAAGCCAAGTCGATGCTCTGCCTCCCGCTGCTCAAGCAGGGGCAGTTGACGGGCCTGCTCTATCTGGAAAACACATTGACCTCGTTCGCGTTCACTCCGAATCGAATCGCGGTCCTGGAGCTGCTGGCGGCGCAAGCGGCAATCTCGCTGGAGAACACGCGTCTCTACGGCGATCTGCAGGAACGGGAGGCAAAGGTCCGACGCCTGGTCGATTCCAACATCATTGGGATCTTCATCTGGGACTTTGAAGGCCGCATCATCGAGGCGAACGAAGCCTTTCTGCACATGATGGGGCAAAGCCGCGACGATCTCGTTTCGGGTCGTCTGAGTTGGTCGGCGCTGACCCCGAACGAATGGAGCTCGGCCGACGAACGAGCCCTGGCAGAGCTCAGGGCGACCGGATCGTCCAAGCCCTTCGAGAAGGAGTTCTTTCGCAAAGACGGCATCCGGGTTCCCGTCTTCGTCGGCGGGGCGACCTTCGGCGTACGGGCAGACCAGGGCGTAGCCTTTGTCCTCGATTTGACAGAGCGCAAGCGGGCGGAAGCTGAGGCACACGAGAGCGAGCGGCGCTACCGCGAGGTGCAGCTGGAACTGGCGCACGCAAGCCGCGTTGCAACCATGGGTGAGCTCACGGCATCGATCGCCCACGATGTGAACCAGCCCATCGCGGCGACGGTCATCAACGCCCAGACGGGGCTGCGCATTCTCGCTGGCCGGATGCCGGATCTGGAGGAGCTGCGCCAGGTGCTCGCGAGCATCGTCAAGGATGGCAATCGAGCGGGCGAGGTCATAGGCCGCATCCGCGCCCTGATCGCGAGGGCGCCGGTGCGCAACGATCGCTTGGAGATCAACGAAGCAGTCCTTGAGATTGTCGCGCTGACCCATGCCGAAGTTGTGAAGAATGGAGTTGCAGTCCACACTGATCTCGCCAACGGCCTGCCGCCGATTCAGGGAGATCGGGTTGAGATGCAGCAGGTGATCCTGAACTTGATCGTGAACGCCGTTGAGGCAATGAGCAGCGTCAGCGAGCGGACCCGGGAATTGCTGATCAGTACCGGGCATGCCGAGTTGGGTGGCGTGCTCGTCTCCGTGCGAGATTCGGGTCCTGGGTTGGCTCCAGCTGATCTCGAACGGCTGTTCCAGGCGTTCTACACGACGAAGCCAAGCGGTTTGGGGTTGGGGCTGTCGATCTGCCGTTCGATCATCGAAGCGCGGGGCGGACGATTGTGGGCAAGCGCGAACGTTCCCCGCGGCGCCATCTTTCAATTCACTGTCCCTGCCCATCCAGATCTTGCGGAGTGATCGACGCGCTGGCGCCTTGCGCTTGTCGATTGCTGCCTTCATTTTCGCCACCTACAGCAATGAGTGGCTCGGCAGGGCTGGGAAGACTATCAGCATTTCCTCCGATCGCCGGCCGCAAGATGCGTGTAGATCCGCCGATCGGCATAAAACTCTAACTCGGCGATCGAGGCTACTTCAATTCCCTTCGGGGCCGATGCCGGCTTGGACATGCGCGGCGGAGTGCGAAGCAATCCTCGAGGTTATTGCCCTGACCCATGGCGAGGTGGTGAAGAACGACGTCTCGGTGCAGACGGAACTCGAGGGGGATTACCGCGCAGCTGATCGACGCAACAACGGGGCATCTTCTCTGGGCGTAGCGGCATGATCGGCCGATTCAGAATGTCTTCGAATTGCAAGACGGCGCTTCAGTTTGAGCTGACTGAGGGCGAGCGAGCCAGATTGAGGGGCAAGCACCAAAACCTTGATGTCTGGGAAACGCCATTCAAATACTGCCGGCCCGCCAACTTAAAAAATGGTGCGACCGGTTTCCTTTGAGAAGGCGTGCCACTTGTCGCGATTGGCCGTGATGTAGCAAACGTCGCCCTCGTTTCCGGCGAAATCGGTCGAGGTCTTGACGCGGACGCGCTCGGGGCCGAGGTCGACATCTACGATCATGTCGCCGCCGAGGAGCTCGTTGACGAAGATGCGGCCGGTCATAGACTCCTCCTTGGACTTGGCGAGCGAGATGGTGAGTGCATCGGGCCTGACACCCAGGCGGATGCCTTGCGCGCGGTTCGAGGCTTCGAGCAGGCGCGCCTGCTCAGGGGTGACGGCGATGCGGAAGGTGGGGTGCACGAAGCGGACCTGACCGCCGGTCTCCTCCAACGTGCAATCCAGGAAATTCATCGCCGGTTCGCCGACGAAGCCGGCCACCCAGGCGTTCACCGGCTTGTTGTAGACCTCGCGCGGGGTGGCGAGCTGCTGCAGCACACCCTCGTGCATGACGGCGATTCGGTCGGCCATCGACATGGCTTCGAGCTGGTCGTGGGTGACGTAGATCACGGTGGTGCCCAGCGTCCGCTGCAGGTGCCTGATCTCGCCACGCATATGGGCGCGCAGCTTGGCGTCGAGATGCGCGATGGGCTCGTCGAACAGGAAGAGTTTGGGCTCGCGCACGATGGCGCGGCCGATGGCGACGCGCTGCTTCTGGCCCCCGGAGAGTTCCTGGGGGCGACGGTCGAGGAGCTCGGCGATCTCCAGGAGCTTGGCGGCGGCTAGCACGCGCTCGCGGATGCGTACCTCAGCCTGGCCGCGCAGTTTGAGGGGATTGGCCATGTTCTCGTAGACGCTCTTGTGCGGATAGAGCGCGTAGTTCTCGAACACCATGGCGACGTCGCGGTCCTTGGGGGCGAGGTCGTTGATGCGCCGGCCGTCGAAGCGGATCTCGCCAGCGCTGATGTGCTCGAGGCCGGCGATCATGCGCATGGTCGAGGACTTGCCGCACCCCGAGGGGCCGAGGATCGACAAGAACGAGCCGTTGGCGCATTCGATGTTGAGATCCTTGACCGCTGGAATCCGGCCGTAGATCTTCCAGACCTTTTCGATCGATACGGTGACCATCCCAACTCCCGCTATTCCTTGACCGCGCCCATGGTGAGACCGGCGACCAGGTACCGGCGAATGACCAGGCCCAGGAGCATCATGGGCAGGGTGGTGACGACGCCGGCAGCCATGATCGGGCCCCATTGGATGTTCTGAGGCTGCACCAACTCGCGGGTGGCGACGGACAGCGTTTTGGCGCCGCCGGACCCGATGATGGCGGCGAAGAGGTAGTCGTTCCAGGCGAACAGGATGCATAGAACGACGACGGCACCGATGCCCGGGCCGACCAGCGGCAGGATCGACAGGAAAGCCTGGAAGCGCGTGGCGCCGTCCACCATCTGCGCCTCCTCGATCGCATAGGGCACGTCGTCGAAGAAACCTTTCAGGATCCAAATGGCGAAGGGCAGGTTGAAGGTAGTGTAGGCGAGGATGAGGCCGGGCAAGGTGCCGACCAGCTCCAATTCGCGGAAAATCCAGTAGAGCGGTACCATCACCGCGACGACCGGCGCCATGCGCGTCGAAATGATCCAGAAGAGCAGGTCGCTCTTGCCGTGGAAATCGATGCGCGACAGGCTGTAGGCGGCCATCGATCCGAGGATCACCGAGATCGCCGCCGAACCGCCGGCGGCGATCAGGCTGTTGGCCATGTACTGGCTGAAGTTGAGGTTTACGAACAGGTTCTCGTAGTGCTTAAAGGTCGGCGTGAAGTCGAAGAACAGGGTGACGCCCGCCCAGTCGCCCACCGGCGGGATCTTGAATGCTTCGAGGAGGTCCTTGAAGGACGATATGAACATCACAAGGATCGGCAGCAGCGTCCACACTAGGTAGAGCGCGAGGAAGACGGCGGAGAACCATCCGAAGGCCCGGCTTAGGGGCGCCTGGTACTGAACGATATCGCGGGAGGCCATCGGCTATGTCCGTTTCGGGTGCAGCCGGTCAAAGACCTTCGCCAGGATCATGCCGAGGATGATGGTCACGACGAGTAGAGTGAGCGCGATGGCGGCGCCGCGCCCGAGCTTGAAGAACTTGAACGACACCTCGAAGAGATAGATCGGCAGGATCTTCGTGGCATTGCCGGGGCCGCCGCCGGTGAGCACCAGGGCCGAGTCGATGAAGCGAAAATTGTCCATGAACCGCAGCATGATGGCGATCAGCAGCACGGGATAGAGATTGGGCAGCGTCACCGAGATGAAGTTAACGAAGGGCGAGGCGCCGTCCACCATGTTCGCTTCGAGCTGATCTTGCGGCACGCGTTTCAAGCCGGCCAGCGTGATCAGCGTGATCAAGGGCGTCCACTGCCAAACGTCAATGATGACGATGGCGAGCATCGCCGTGTCGGGACTGCCGAGAATGGATTTTGGCCCCAGGATTCCGACACTCTGCAGAAGCCAATGATACCAGCCGAAGGTGCCGTTATAGAGAAAGTACCAAACCATGCCGGCGACGAGGGGCGCAATCATCATCGGCATCAAAAGCATCGTCACCAGGATCTTTTCGTGGCGCAATCCGTTCAGCGCCACGGCGAGGAACACGCCTATACCGATCTGTAGCGCCAAGCACATGGCGCTGTACTGGAACAATAGCAACCAGCCGCCGACATAGCGCGAGTCGCTCGGGAGCCGGGTGAAGTTCGCGAAATCGTTCCACACCACGCTGCCGATTTCGACATCGTGAAGGCCCATGTAGATCATCCAGAAGAAGGGATAGATCGAGATGAAGGCGAGCAGCGCCACGGCGGGCGCCACCAACCAGAAATAATAGCGTTTCGAGGCCGCCGGATTGAGCGTCGCCGGCCATGTCAGCGCCGTCGAGACCGGCTTGGCCTCGACATTGTCGAGGATCTGGCGGACGCGGAACAGGCCGGCGCCGGGCTTGGCCCTATCCGCTGCTATCGAGTTCATCTTTCCAGTCCGTCTCCGTACCAAATCCGGCAGGGGTCACTGCCGCCGCCGGAATTTTCGCGTGGGATCAACCCGCGCCGTTCAGCTCGTCGAGCTGGGTCTGGATCGACTTGCAAGCCTCCTCGGGCGTCTGCTCGTTGGAGAGGCACTTCTGGACTTCAGCGGCGAGGATGGAGTGATACTCGTTGGCCTGCGGGATCTTCGGGCCTAGCACGATGTGCGGGTTCTTGATGCAGTAGTTGTAGACGGCGTCGAAGGTGAGCGCATTTGGCATGGTGGTCGGGCGCACCATCGACTTCTTCACTTCTTCCATCGCGAACACGGACTTGCGGGTCGGCGTACCGCCGAGGCCCTTCAGGTCGTTGAACTGGTTCTCCCGCGAAACGGACCAGATGGCGAATGTATAGGCCGCGCGCTTCAGGTCGTCGGAGGCATTGCCGTTGATTCCGATGCCGCCGATGCCCAAGTTGCAGCCATTGACCGCCTCGCCACCGTTCTTGATCCAGCTCGCCTCGCCCTTTGGGCAGACCGCATAAGCGGTCTTGCCGCCGGCGGCGCGCGATGTCTTCTCATCCTCGATCGACGCGGCAAACTCGTGATACTGCGTTTGCATGGCGATGTTGCCGGCCTGATAGACGGTGTTGAGCTCGAGCGTACCGTTGGCGAGGTTGTCGGGGTGGCAGACGTCAGCCAGTTCCTTGAACTTCGTCATAATCAGGACCGACTGCTCGTCACCCCAGTTGGTCTTGCCCGGCTCTTTCGAGCCATAGACGTCATCGATATTCCAATCCATCCAACGGCCGTTGGCGAAGAGCAAGCGCTGGATGTCGAGCTGCGTCGTCCAGGCGAATGAGCCATGGTGCTGGGCATAGCCGTACGGCACGTCTTTGCCCGCCTCCTTCGCCTTCTTGAAGAAGGCGGCCATGTCGATCACGTTCTTCCAGGTGGAATCCTTGGTGAACTCGAGACGGTAGCCGTGCTCGGCTTCGAAGTCCTTGCTGTTCGCCTCGAAGATGTCCTGGCGGTAGAAGGTGCAGGCCACGGCGCAGTCATAGGGAAGCGCAACGATCTTGCCTTCCGTATAGAAGCGGCCGCAGGCCGACAGGAAGTTCTCAAACCAGGCGTCGTCGCCGTAGCCGTCGGGATCCTGCGGCAGCGTGGCGTCGCCGAATAGCGGCGTCATGTCGGCATAGAACTCGGCGAAGGGCGCGCCGATCGGCTTGTCCTGCACGTAGTTGAGCAAATAGTCGGCCTTGCCGCTGCGCAGGTCGATGCCGACCTTCTGCTGCACCACCGGCAGATCGTCGGTCAGGATGGTGACCTCGATGCCGGTCAGGTCCTGAAAGGTCTTGATGTTATCGCGGACGGCGAAGGACGGCGGCGTGTTCTCCGACAAGAAGGTGAGCTTCGAGCCAGCATACTGCTTCCATTTCGCATCGTCGGACGACTGGGCCTGAACACGCCGACGCGTGATGGTTGAGCCGAGGCCCAAAGTCATCGACCCCACGCCCAGAGAGGAAGCGGCCCCGCCTCCCAATTCGAGAAACTTGCGCCGGCTAATTCGCCTGAAAACGGCCTCTTTCGGCACGTAGAACATTGCGTTTCACTCCCCTATTTGGTTCGCGGCTTCCCCTTCGCGGCTGTTTGTGGGCCCTTTGAGCCCTCACCCCGGTTCTTGAACCTGCTGTCCGGTGATTGCGCCTTGATCAGCGCATTAGCCTTGCTGGCATGCTCCATCTGGACCATGTGACCGGCGCTGACGGAGCCCGAACTGTAACCCATGTTGATTTC
Source organism: Mesorhizobium escarrei (assembly GCF_935825525.1). Taxonomy (GTDB): domain Bacteria; phylum Pseudomonadota; class Alphaproteobacteria; order Rhizobiales; family Rhizobiaceae; genus Mesorhizobium; species Mesorhizobium escarrei. Next base: position 16,222 of record NZ_CAKXZT010000166.1, on the reverse strand, counting down.
GGGGCCTAGTCTTACTGAGTCAGAAAGAGGTGGCCCACCGGACTTGGGCCTGAGGTGCCTGACCTGGCCGAGGTCCGCGATTGCGTCGGTGACATGATGAGCAATGGCGGGCGGGCAAGCGAGATCATCCAGCGACTGGAGGACATCCTCCAAGCCTTCTACGACGACCCCCGCCGTCACCAGCGCGACGACCGGATGCATGTGCTTCGGAATGCCGAGCCTCGTGTGCAGCGCGATCGCGGTCCATACCGTCTCGATGTCCGTCTGTGTGAATCCCGTGCCGCTTTCAGGAATCCCGCGCCGCATTGGCGGCCGCCGACCCGAAGCGTTCATCGGCGCTGCTGTGGGCCTTGGTCAGACCCATGTCGTGGAACATCGCCCGTATAGAGCAACTCCGGATCGAACTTCAGTCGCGACAAACGGCGTGATGCTGCCTGCCTCGCGCCATCGTCTTCGTGGATTGGTGACCTGAAGTTCGTCCCTTGCGATGGCAACGCGCATCCCGTGAAGGCCGATCCAGTCCGATCTCTAACTGGAAAGGAGGCGAAGAATGCGACGGATCTGCATGTTCATGACGGGACCCCTTTGAGCGGGTCAGGCTTCATCCGAGGCGGCATAGGCATCGAGCGTGCGGGTCGAGTAGACGATGGCGGCACCGGCGTTGACACTGACAGCGACGCCCAGCGCCTCCGCGACCTCCTCCTTGGTTGCGCCGAGTTTGTGGGCGGCGTCGGTGTGGACGGTGATACAGCCGTCGCATCGTAGGGTGATCGCGACCGCGATCGCAATCAGCTCACGGGTTTTCGCGTCGAGCTGGCCGGTCTTCTGGCCAGCGCCACCCATCGCCCCATAGCCCCTGACCGTCTCTGGGCTAAGCTTGCCAAAGCCGCCGACCCCAGCGACGACCTGCTGGCGATAGGTGTTCCAATCGATCATATGCATGACAACCTCCTTCGTGACGCAGCCAAGATGCGCGCATAGCCTGCGCTTATTTCGCGTAATTAATGCCGACCCGCTATAGCCTGGGTAGGCCAGCCTGACTTTTTCAAGATTGCGGTGAACGGCTTAATTTTGTTTGCAAACAAGCGAAGGTGAGAGGGCAAGGCCAGAGACGTAGCCGCCGACAGCGCGCGCTTAGATCTGACAGCGGCCCGTCGGTGGCGCCTTGTTGGCCAGCAGAAAGACGCAGCGCGACAGCCGCAGGACAGGTGGATAGGTGAATTCGCGTAAATCCGCACACGCCGTGTATCGAACTCGACGACAATGCAGGGCATGTTGTCACGCTCGAGCAGGTTGGGACCCGGGTCATCGTGTTAGGGCATCAAACTGTGCTCTGTCTGTGCTGACGTATGTTTGCGGCGTCAGTCCGACCAAGACGAAGCGCTTGCCGTATTTGTTCGCTTCAGTCCAGCGATAGGGCCAGGCGTTGTGGCAGCTTACGCGATACGCCGTGAATAGCGCCTTGCCCGCCTTGGCTTTATCACGATCAATCTTACCAAACGTCTTCTGGCCAGCTTGGCGACGCCAGCCGTGCCAGTTGGTTTTCCACCCGCTGAAGTTTGCGCTGAACCACCATTTGTGTCGCTCGTCGGGTTCTGCAACACGACGGCGCTAAGCATCCGGCACCATTTCTGCGAGCATCAAGATTGCGACTTTATGCCGGGTGGGGTTTCGCGTCTCTCTGTGTGCCCAATGCATTTTGCCGTTCCGCCCGTTCATCGGCTTTGGATCATTAGGCGCGCTTGGGCAGATGCTTGCCATAGACTTCGAGCAGAGTAATTTAACTTGGGGCTCGCGAGAACTGCAAACGGTCTTGAGCATAGCGGGATAGACCTCGCCAGTGAGGGTGCCAGAAATAGAGAGGACCGGCGCTTTTCGGCGGACGGAAATAGGCCAACCGCGCTATCCTGCCAAACTGCCGGAGGGGAATACGTGCTCGGCGGGAAATTCGATCACAACCCCGGCTGCGTATACACGAGGGGGCCAACGCCGCCCTGATAGTCCTTTGCCGGTAGGGCCGGTTGCGGCCGTGCGTAGAACATCGGCTCGCGGGTATCGAGGCCGGGACCGCCAGCCATCTTCATCTCAACCCCGGTGCCGTCGGCCTCCGCCTTGCCCATCGCATCTTGCAGCTGTTGCGCGGCTTGCTGGCTCCAGGGCAGCACATATGAGCGCGGCTCAGTCGAACCGGGCGTGGTGAGCCAAAGGTAGATGGCCTCGTTCTCAATCGGAACCGCCCCCACCACCTGGACTTTTGCCGTGTCGCGCCACTCGAGCGTCAACGGCTTCGGACGGCCAAGAAGCTCGGTGGCGCCGACATAGACGACGGCAATCAGCGCCAGGAAGATGCCGACCGAGAGGGTGCGGCGGGCAAAACCTGCATGCGGCAGGATGACGAAGATGAACGCGCCCAGCAGCAGGGCGAAGATGATGGGAGCGATCATCATTGGGTGGCCGCCACGCGTAGGGGTTTGAAGATGCTGTTGATGCTGCCTGGCACCAGTTGGCCAGTCGAATCGAGCCGGAATCTCACAGCGGTAAGCTCCTGGTTTCGCTTGCGCAGCTCGACCTTCGTTGTGGCCAGCGGCGCTGACGACTTGGTGGAATCGCCCTTTACATTGACGGTCAACCTCACCGGGACGGGATATTTGACGTTCACGCCGCGATACATGTGAACATTGACGACGTATTCGCCCGCGGGAGCGCCCCGCGAATAGGCGACCTCATGGTTGGAGTCGGTGATGTCTTGCGCCATGCCCAGGTCGTCGCGCAGCAGGTCGAACACTCTGCCGCTCTTGTTGGAGTAGCCGACCGGCACATCGCCGGGTGCCTGGACCCACAGATCGACATCGGCGTCGAGTCTGTCGGGCCACTGCGTTTCGACGGTCACGTTTCCGGGCGCTGTGACGCCATCGGTTTCGCTCGCCTTGGCAGGCGGGTTCATCACCGTCATCATGAGGACGGTCATGAGGACGAAGCCGCCGAGCATCAAGAGAGCGGTGTCGAGCCAGACGGTGAGAGTTTCCTCATCCATCGACGTTACCCAGCAGACGAAGGTTGATCTTTAGCCACAGGTTCGTGGCTATGCCGAGCAGCGTCGCATAGAGCGCGACATACATGCCGTCGATGACCGACGCGATCATCGGGCGGATCGCATTGGGGTCGGCCGAGCCGCCGGCGCGCGCCGCAGAGAAAGCGACAATGAGCCCGACCACGGTTCCGAGCAGCCCGATCCGCACCACATGGGTCGCCAGCCAGTCGACGTCGTGCCAGCGTCGAAGGAAAACGCACAGAATGCCCAAGGCTCCGATGGCTGCGATCAACCAGCACAGAAACGCGTTGTCCCCGACGAACGGTTTGCCGGCAATGCCAGCGATCCACAGGCCGGCGATCCCGGCGGCGCCGATCGTCTGAAGAACGATGAACCGCGAGAGAAACGCCAGCGGAGTGCCGTGTGTGTCGTCAGGGCTCTTGTCCCACAGCTTGCGGGCAACGGCTTGCGAGCCCAGGTCGCCTGGCTGCTCTTGCCCTGGCTTCTGGGAGATCGGACCAACGATGGGCCGCAACTTCTGCCGCGACACGCTTTCCCGGAAATAGGTATCAACCATTTTGACTTTCCTTCTATGCGATCAGGCGCCACGCTCGCCCTTGGTGGCGACATGCTTCACTTCTTCCCAGCCTTCGCCGACCGCCACGAGGCAGCTCGAGCCGTTCGGCTGGCTGATCATAATCGTCCACGTCGAGCCGTCGTCGCTGGTCAGCACTTCAATGATTGAACCATCCTTGGCCAAACCGAGGGCAGAGGGCGCTTCATTGAATCGTTTGGAAAGTTGCTTCAAGAGTTCCGGCCGCGAGCCGCACAGAGGTGATTGTGTCGCGGCCGCCACAGGAATGGTGGACATAGCGACCAGCATGACTGCCGCGCTCGTGGCTTTGATAGGCGTCAACTCAAAACGTGATTTAACCTGAACTTGGTTGGACATCCGGACCTCCGAATTTTGGACGAAGGCTGACCTCTCAGCCAGCCCTGCGGTCGATTTCAACCTTCGTGCCAACGGGTGTATTTGTTTGCACCTGCTATTAGCCTTGCAGACTATTGCAGGAGTCGGGGTGCCTTCCATTCTACTAGCGTTTAATCGGGTATCTGATCTGTCTGGGAAGCTTAAACCTTAGTATGTGCGAGACGCTGTGCGAATTGGAAAGACCAGGTCGCCATGGTCCCCACGAGCATTGTAAGCCGCAATCAGATCGCTTCGCCTCGGCCAGGTGTTTCAGAAAGAGCTTCGGCGACTATGCGCATCCGTCGTTGGGCTGAAGGGGACCACGGCCCTCGGCACTTCCGGCTTGCCACGTGATGCCGCGCTTCCATTCCGCACAGTGTTCTTGGCCAAACACACTACGCCCTCGCTTCCTTCAAACGTCTCACCATAACGCAAGCATGGCCTTGGTGACTTATTATCACCGGCCCAATTTTGCCTGCTCCAACTCTGAGGAATCTGTTCCACCAAAAATTTTCATTGCTATTGGCAAGGGATGCATCTCCATTGTTTTAGTTCCCACGGGGCGCCAGAATAGGTCGGCCATGCTCAGCAGCACTTCTCTGCGTCGATTCCCGCCAGCGTGGAGCGGCCGTGAAGTCAGATGAGTTGCGGCAGGCAAAAAGGCACGATTGCAATGGCCCAAATGCTGTCTCCGCTGGCCTCCGTCAGCAGCATCCTCTTTCCTGTGGCTGCCGGGTTACTTGCCATCGGGATTTTCGCAGTCGACACCCTTGTCCTCAGGCCGGATGCGACAGCGGCGCTCTACGTCGTCGTTGTACTGCTGTCGGTCAACTTCCTCCACTGGCGCGGTGTGTTGTTCTTATCGTTGGGATGCGCCGCACTGGCGATCCTTGGCTATTTGCTGCAGCACGGTCCGTCTTACGCGGGTGACCCCTTTGTCAGGCTTCTCGTCAGCCTCCTGGCGATTGGAACGACAGCGTTCCTCGCCGTGAAGAATCAAGCAGGAGCGGCCGTGTCGCGCGAGCGTGCCGACCTCCTGGACCTGACGCACGACACGATCTTCGTCCGTGATATGGAGGACAAGATCACCTACTGGAATCTGGGCGCTGCGGAACGCTATGGATGGCAGAGCCATCAGGCTATCGGCCAGGTGGCTCACCAGCTCATGCGGACGGTCTTCCCGGCGCCGCTTGAAGAAATCAACACGGAGTTGCTCCGCACCGGCCGCTGGGAGGGAGAACTCGTCCACGCCAGGCGAGACGGGCGTCCGCTGGTGGTTGCCAGCCGTTGGTCCCTGCAGAGGGACGACGGTGGACGCCCGGTGGCGATCCTCGAGACCAACAACGACATCACGGAGCGCAAGCGGGCTGAAGATGCCCTGCGGCGAAGCGAAGCCTTTTTGACCGAAGCGCAGAGATTGAGCCACACGGGGAGCTTTGGCTGGAGTGTCGCCACCGGCGAGATCATCTGGTCGGACGAGACTTTCCGGATCTTTGGATACGACAAGGCTCCTTCTGTCACCGTCGACATGATCGTTCAACGCACCCATCCGGACGATCGCGCTGCCGTACGACAGACCGTCGACCGTGCGGCTCGCGACGGAAAGGATTTCTCTCATGAATATCGTTTGCTGATGCCGGATGGCTCCGTGAGGCATGTCCACGCCGTGGCACACGCGACGAAAGGCGCATCGGAGGACGTGGAGTTTGTCGGGGCGGTGACGGACGTCACGGCAACCAGGAGGGCAGAAGAAGCGTTGCGCCAGTCGCAGGCGGAGCTGGCGCATGTCTCACGCGTGACGACGCTGGGCGAGCTGACCGCCTCGATCGCCCATGAAGTCAACCAGCCGCTTGCCGCCATCGTGACCAATGGCGAGGTCGGCCTGCAGTGGCTCGACCGCGAGGTGCCTGATCTGGCCGAGGTGCGTGAGGCTCTTCATGACATGATCAGCAATGGCAGGCGGGCAGGCGAGATCATCCATCGGCTTCGCGCGCTTTCCAAGAGGACCGAGACCCAGAAGGTGGGACTGGACATCAACCACGCGATCAGGGAGGTGATCCCGCTCATGCACCAGGAGGTGCTCAGCCGTGGGGTGTCACTGCGCCTGGAACTGGCGCCGGCGTTGCCCGCCGTGCTCGGCGATCGCGTCCAACTGCAGCAGGTGATCATCAATCTGATCGTCAACGGCGTGGAGGCCATGGCGCCCATCACCGACCGGTCGCACGAGCTGGTGATCCGATCGCAACTGGACGACGCCGGCCAGGTACTTGTCGCGGTCGAAGACGCCGGCGTTGGCATCGACCCGGGCAATGTAAGGCAGCTCTTCGACCCCTTCTTCACGACCAAGCCTAGCGGCATGGGTATGGGGCTGTCGATCTGCCGCTCGATCATGGAGAACCACGGGGGCAAATTGTGGGCCTCGCGCAATGCCGGGCCTGGTGCGACGTTCCAGTTCGCCTTGCAGTCGCATCACCCGGAGGAACGCCACTGTGACCAAGATAGAAGGTAAATCGACCAGCGCTGCTGAGGAGGCAAACCGCTACATCAACATGGACGACCTGCGCGAGCACAAGAAGCTTGCTCTGCGCCAAGCCGAATGACCAGCCCCAGGGCCGCCCTTTTCCAGAACCTGACGCACACAACCTCCATACGGCTGCACTCGACAGATCGCCGGACATTCGAACCGTTGCTGTTTACCGCAAGAAGATGCCAGCCGCCGCAACCGAGACAAAGCCCTTCGACAAACCGGCACCTATAAGAGCCAAATGTCTCTTGAAAATCCAATGGTAACCGATCGTCCCTGCAAATGAATGTTTCCAGGAATTAGCCGAGGCTCCTGGGATTGATGGATACTCGGTCTCGACTTGTTGCTGATCCCGCAATGGTGAGTCTGATCGGCCGGCCTTTGAGCGCATCTTTGGTCGGGGTTGTCGCATCGCTCGGGGCCACCATCAGTATGGGATGCTCGGAAGCCTGTGGTGGAAGGGGTACAGGGTGGCCCGCTGCGTCGCGGTGCCACTACAAGCGTAGCGACCAGCATCGGCGGCATGATCGCTAGCCTGCCGTTCCTGATCCCGGCATGCCGAGAAGCGAGGTAGGAAATGAAACTCGGATTCACCGGACTAAGACGCATTGGCCTCGGTAGGGCAGCGAACCTGTTAAAAGGCGGTCATGACGTGACGACTCACAGCCGGACGCGTTCGAAAGCTGGAATGCTCGTCGCGTTCAGCCGTGGCGCGTCCCAACGGATGTCCGCTTCTGTGAGATATCGCATGCTCCGCTCGATGAAGGCTCAACGGGCATTCTCGGCCCCGAGCGAACTGGACAAGCCCGCGTCGCTTCGAGCCGTGGATGCCGAGTTAAAAGGACCTTTTTCGATCGGCATCGACGTGGAAAGCGCCGACGAAGGCGTTAGCGAAGCCGAAAAGCGCGGTTTTTGGAGCCGCAACCGTCCGCGCTTCCTCGCCCTGGCTGTCGTTGCCGTGGTGGCACTTTCGGTGCTGGCGCTCAATCGCATTCTGGCCGACGTCAACAACGACGACCTCGTCATTGCGATTCAGGACACTTCATGGCTGAATATCGGCCTTGCGTTGCTTTTCACCTCACTCAGCTTTGCTGCCCTCTCGATCTATGATCGGCAAGCGCTCGCTCTCGTGGCACACAAGGTGCCGTTCAGCTATGTAGCCCTGACCAGCTTTTGCGCATTTGCCGTGGGCAACGTCGCCGGTTTCGGTCCCTTGACCGGTGGAACGATCCGCTACCGCTTCTACTCGCCTCTTGGCGTGTCGCCGGAGGACGTTGCGCGCATCGTCGGCTATGTCGCAGCGGCATTTGGCTTCGGCCTTCTGTTCGTGACCGGGCTTGGCCTTCTGATGGCGGACGCAAAGCTTGCTGCGCTTGTCGGCTTGCCGGCGATTGCGTTGCGCGTGACCGCTATAGCAATTCTCGCTTTCGTCGGCGCGGTGTTCGTCGCAGCGACGGTCGGTCCGAGGCAGGTGACGGTTTTCGCGCGCAGGGTTGCTCTGCCAGGTCCGGGAGCGCTGGCTTTTCAACTCGCCGCGACAGCGTCGGATCTGATTGCCTCGGCGTTTGTCTTGTGGATATTGCTTCCTGCAGATGCGATCGACTTTCCCTCGATGCTCTCCATTTACGCCGTGGCAATCGGGCTCGGCATACTGAGCCACGTACCTGGCGGTGCCGGTGTTTTCGAGGCGGTCATCCTTGGCACGCTTGGCACCGCGGTGCCGCTCGATGGGCTGGTCGGTGCGTTGGTTCTTTACCGCGTGATCTACTATGTGATGCCACTGGCGGTGGCGGTAATCGTCCTCACGGTTACGGAGGTCAGGCGCGCAGCAGCGGCAAATTCGGCTCTCGCCCGGGGGACGGTGGCGCTGGTACCGCCTGTTCTGTCGGCCTTTGCGGTGATGCTCGGAGCGACGCTCGTCTTCTCGGGTGTCACGCCCGCCTCCGACCAGAAGCTGGATTGGCTACAATCCGCATTTCCACTTCCGATCGTCGAGGCAGGCCACTTCATTGCCAGCATTCTCGGCGTCCTCATGGTTCTGGCCGGCCGCGGACTCGTGCATCGGCTCGACGGCGCGTGGTGGCTGACAGTCGTGCTTGCGGCGAGCTCGATCGTGCTCGCCTTCGTCAAGGGCTTTGAGGTCGGCGAGGCGGTGCTGCTTGCCATCCTTCTCGTAACACTCTTGTTGACTCGCAACATCTTCAGCCGGCCCGCCTCGCTCATCGAGGATCGACTGTCGCCCGGATGGTGGCTTTGCGTCGGCACCATCATCGCTATGGCGCTGGCGATACTGTTCTTCGTGTACAAGGACGTCGGCTATTCGCATGACCTATGGTGGCAGTTCGAATTCACCGCAACCGCCCCACGAAGCCTCCGGGCTGTGCTCGGCGTCGGCGTGACCGCCGGGTGTGCAGCCGTCTGGTTGCTGACCCGCGCGCCCGCAGGCAGAAGCCCTCGACCGACTCTGGACGAGGTACGTGCAGCCATCTCGATCATCGACAATCAGCCCCTGGCGGATGCCAATCTCGTGCGGACCAGCGACAAGAGTCTGCTTTTTTCCGATAATGATGACGCCTTCCTGATGTACCGCAAACGAGGGCGTTCCTGGGTTGCCTTGTACGGTCCAATCGGCAATCCCGCCGCTCATTCGGAATTGATCTGGCGTTTCGTCGAGCTGGCGAGGCGGCATGGGGGGCGCGCCGTGTTCTACGAAGTGCCGGGGGAGAGCCTTTCTGTATACGCCGATGCCGGCCTTTCGGCCTTCAAACTCGGAGAGGAGGCGCGCGTCGGGCTGGAGTCCTTCGATCTCAAGGGTTCCCGGCGCGCCTCGATCCGGACGGCGCTCAACAAGGCCGAACGTGACGGTATCGTGTTCGAGCTCTTGCCCGTCGACTGCGTCGGCGAGGTGATTGACGAACTTGAGCGCGTCTCCGTAGCTTGGCTCGCCGAGCACGCGGTGCGTGAGAAGGCTTTCTCACTCGGCGCATTCGAGCGCGGATACATCGCCACTCAGCCGGTTGCCGTGTTGAAGCGGCAGGGCCGCATCCTCGCCTTCGCCAATGTCATGACGACGGCTCAGAAGCAGGAAGCGACGATCGATCTCATGCGCTTCGATCCGCAAGCGCCGAACGGCAGCATGGAAGTCCTGTTGGCGCGCCTGCTCATGCATTTCAAGCAGGAGGGTTACAAATGGTTTTCGCTGGGCATGGCGCCCCTTGCCGGACTCTCCGCGAATCCGGCCGCGCCGATCTGGCATCGCGTCGGCAGAGCCGCCTACGACCACGGAGAAGCCTTCTACAACTTTCGGGGCCTGCGTGCCTTCAAGAACAAATTCGATCCGATCTGGACGGCGCGCTACATGGCCGTGGCCAGCGGCTTGAGTCCATTGCTCGCGATCGCCGACGTCACGGTTCTGATCGGCGGCGGAATTCGCGGAGTGATTTCCAAGTGAGACCCCTGTGGTTTCGCCTCGGCTTGGCAGCGATCATCGGCGCGACCGCCTTCACCGTGTACTGGATGCGCCCCGAGCCTCTGCCCGACACCGATACCTTGGCGGTCGCCGACCTCGTCAATCCGAAACAGGCTGCCAAAGGCATAGTGTTCCTCTTCTCAGGCGTAGACGGGTACACTGGGGGCGATGCGCAGACCGCTCGCGAGCTCGCGGCGGCCGGCGCGCTGGTCGTCGGCATCGATCTGCGCAAGAGCTTCGCCAAAGTTCAATCGGAATCCGATTGCGTCTATTTCGTCTCTGATATCGAACAGCTAAGTCAGTTGATCCAACGCTCTGCCGGCGCCCAGACCTATCTCAATCCCATCATCGCGGGGATCGGCGCCGGGGGTTCGATGGTGATGGCAATCATGGGGCAGTCGCCGGACGCGACGGTGGGACGAGCAGTCGCCGTCGATCCAAAGGCGGATTTGCCGCTTCCGCAGGAGCTCTGCAGCGATGCTCCTCACCTGCGGGCCGCAAACAAGAAAGGCTGGATCTACGGCCTGCAGGAAGGCGCGCTGCCCGCACCGATCACCGTCGTCCAGACGCCGAAAGCAGATCCTGCGGGGCAGGCCCACGTCTCCGATTTGATTGCCCAAGGATTTCCGATCGATCGCGTCACAGCAGCGGGGGAGACGATTGCGTTGACCGCTGCGGTCGAACACGCTCTCACGCAACCGGCTGCGCCGGCTGGTGATGCCTTGGCAGATCTACCGCTGACCGTGCTCCCTGCAGCGGCCAGTCACGATACGATGGCGATCGTGTTGTCGGGTGACGGAGGCTGGCGCGACATTGATAGTGAAGTGGGAGTAGCGCTCTCGCAAGCGGGGGTTCCAACCGTCGGGATCGATTCGTTGCGCTATTTCTGGACGCGCAAGCCGCCCGAGGCGATCGCCGCGGACCTGGCCCGAATCATCGAGCACTTCACCAAGACCTGGAAGGTCCGGCGTGTGGCCTTGGTCGGCTATTCGTTCGGTGCCGACGCCCTGCCTGCGGCTTACAACCAATTGCCTCCGGCAGAAAGGAATCGCGTCTCCCTGATTTCATTGCTGGCGCTGAGCTCTTCGGCGGAGTTCGAGTTCGACGTCAGCGGCTGGCTCGGTATTGACGGAGACACTTCGCACCCGACGCTTCCCGACGTCGCGAAAATTCCCGCGTCGATCCTTCAATGTGTTTACGGTGCGGATGACGACGAAAGCGTCTGCGCCAAACTCGCCGGCAGCGGCGCCGACGTCGTCGAAATGGACGGCGGACATCACTTCGATGATGACTATGCGGCGCTGGCCAACCGAATCACCGCACGGATACGCTGACCGAAGCCTCGCTCGCAGCGTCGCTGCCGCAGCACCGCGAACTGGGCGGGCAGCACCAGGTCACGCTGAAGCGCGTGGATCGCCAGGCACCGGCAGGTCGAATTGATCCCAGTCTGCCGAACATCAGTGGGACCGACACGTCCGGGACTGGACACTCCGGATCCACCGACGGATAGGCTCTGCGACTCAAAGGGGTGATAACCGCAAGGACGGACTAGCCGCCGCAAAGGCGACAAAGCCTTTCCATCAACCTGCCGGTATTTTGCTGCTGAGCGTGATGGAACGCAGCTTGGGAGAGGCAAGCAGATGAATGTCGGATTCATCGGGTTGGGCGCAAGGGGCGCTGAGGGCATCGAACCGGTTGAAAGTCGGTCACGATGTGACCGTCTTCAACCGGACGCGTTTCAAGGTCAAGCCATCGATTCTCTGCCGTACCAGTTGCCGGCGGGCCTAACATGGAGACTGCAAATGGGCTGCAACCTAGCATTGTTGCGTATTCCGTTCATATCGATCTGTCTCGCCGGTACGGTTGCGACTGCCACAGCCCAGGACACCGTGGCGACCATCGTTGCCGACCAAGTGCGAAGCCAAGGCTTCCCTTGCAAAAATCCAAGTTCAGCGGAGCGCATTGAAGCTGAGTCCACCCCGAACCAAACCGTATACCTGCTCAAGTGCGAGGGCATGACCTACCACGTGCTTTTAGTTCCAGATCAAGCAGCTGACGTGGCCAAAGTTGACTGAAGCCTTGCGGGATGAATGGGAACGGTTCCAGCGATGAGGCGCCTTCACGATCGACCATCAAATTTTCTTGAAACACGATGCATCGGTTCCAAGTTAACCTATGTAGTACTGAAATGAAAAGTACAATTCAGAACCAACCAGCAATAGCTTAAGTAAATCGGCTTGATCGGAAGCTTAACAGCAAGGCCAGCGCGTCCGATCGGCCATACGCCGGATAGACGGTTCCTCACGAAGAACACGCCACGGCGCCTGGATCAAGGCCATGCCCGGATTGCGACCATGTCAAATTCCAGCATTCTTCGCAGGCGCCGCGCCGAGCTGCTTGTCTTCGCGGGGCTCGTAGCGCCGTTCGCCGTTGGGATCGCTCTGAAAGCGAGCTTCGCCAATTCGGAGACGCGCTCCTCCCAGGTCGCTTCCGCCATTCGGGTTTCATCCCCCTCCTATGCTCCGATCATTGCGGCCGACAAGCCGGCGGTAGTGACCATCACCTCCATCATGAAAGCTTCATCGGTGGCCGATGACCAAACCCAGCCCTCCGATAGCGGCCCTTCTTCCGACGAGCAGTTGCCTCAATTCTTCGACGACCGGGGAATCCCGGCGCCTAAGGCGCCGCCGGAAGGAGCGACCCAACTGGCAGAGGCCCTCGGGTCCGGCTTCATTATTAGTTCAGATGGCACCATCGTAACCAACAACCATGTCATCGACGGAGCTTCGGACATCAAGGTGACGCTTGAAGATGGAACCGAACTCCCGGCAACCCTTGTCGGCCGAGATGCAAAGTCGGACCTCGCGGTCCTGAAAGTGACCACTGCGAAGCCTCTTCCCACTCTTGCCTGGGGTGATTCCGACAGGCTCAGGGCGGGCGACCCGATTCTGGCGATCGGCAATCCGTTCGGCATCGGAACGACAGTCACAGCGGGAATCGTTTCCGCCCGCGGGCGCGACCTAAACAGTGGTCCCTACGACGATTTCCTGCAGATCGACGCACCAATCAACCACGGCAATTCGGGTGGGCCTCTTGTCGACACCAACGGCGCCGTCGTGGGTATCAACACAGCAATCTATTCGCCCAATGGCGGCAGCGTCGGCGTCGGATTTGCGATCCCTTCCCATGAGGCCGAACGGATCGTCGCGAAGCTGGTGAAAAGCGGTTCGATCGAACATGGGCTGATCGGCATCGAGATGCAGCCGGTCACACCGGACCTCGCCAACGCCCTCGGCCTCCCGACATCTGAAGGTGCATTGGTCGCTCATGTCGGCGATGGATCGCCCGCCGCCCATGCCGGCATTGAGACCGGGGACGTCATTACAGGATTTGCCGGTCAAACCATCAGGAATCCTAAGACCCTGTCTCGAGCTGTGGCGGATCTCCTGCCGGGGATGAAGGAAGCCCTGTCCGTTTGGCGCGATGGGAAGACAGTTGCTTTGTCGGTAGTGATTGGTGGCAACGATGACAGTGTTAAGCCGGTGGCCGCAACCAGCTCTTCGCAGCCGGAGCATTCCAGTTCTCCAACCCTCGGTTTAGCGCTTGGTGACCTTGATAAAACCGTTCGCCAGGCCTTGAATGTGTCCTCGCGCGTGCGTGGTGCCGTGGTAGAAGGGATCGATCCGGACCAGCCGGCAGCCACCACCGGCATTGCATTGGGCGATGTCATCGTCGCGGTCAATCAGGTGCCTGTGACGACTGCAAAAGAGACAAGTCAGGCCATCAGTGCTGCGGCAAAATCCAGTAAGAAGTCGGTGCTGTTGCTGATTGAACGCGGCGGACAGCAGACATTCATCGCTTTGCCGTCCGACAACGGTTAGCTCGCCGTGATAGTGGCGTGCTCGCTGGGACGGGGGCGAAACCCTACGAACTCACCTGATCTCGGCAACCGCTCCGGCCGCGGGCATTAGAAAACGAGGCTGCCTCGGTGCGCGTGAACTACCTTGCAGCACAGCGCGGCCCGGTGGATGCAGGCGCCCTGCGCAGCGGCGAGACACTCGCGATCATTGGGGCGGGTGCTGGCGTGGGGAGTGCAGTGGCCCAAATCGCGCGGCGCAGGGGGCAAGCAAGATCGTTGGCGTGGATGGTCGGCCCCCGACCCGGCCTCGGCAATCGCAAGGCAACGGACGCATTCATTGCCGGCGCATCAGAAACTGCAGCCGCCGTGCGTAAGGCGCTCGGCGGCAGTGGCGCAGATGTGGTGTTCGACGCCGTGGGGCCTTGTTTCGTACTTCGTTGGCCTGCCTCGCGCCGCAGGGATGCCTGATCGAGATCAGCGCGACCGGGTCAGCGGAGGTGAAATTCAACCTCGCGGGTTTCTATCACAATGAGAGCCGGATTTTCGGCGTGGATACCTTGAAGCTGGACCTGATCGCCGCCGGCAACACGAGGCAGCGGCCTACGAATCCTTGGCGGATGGGCAGGCCGGACGGGTCGTGCTGCGGCCGCAAGGATGAACCGCCATGCTCCCGGCAGCACTTTCCACTGGGTCGGCCGTCGGGATAGGCTACGGGCTGTGCGGGGTCCGTTCCCCGGCGCCACCGGCGATTGCCCTTTTGGGGGCTGCTCGGGATGCTGGCGGGGGAACGCGGCGTCCTTCTTGCCCTACACCATTTCGGCAACCAGCTTTACGATGCCCTGCCTGCCCAGGCGCCCACCCGGCGGCCGGTATAACCGACCTCTCTTCGGATGTAGCCCGCGACATCAGCGCCGCACTTAACGGCCTGCTTGCCGACGTCTTCGCCACCTACCTAAAGACGAAAGACTTTCACTGGCGCATGACCGGTCCGCATTTTCCCGACTATCATCTCCTGCTTGATGAGCATGGTGATCAGATCTACGCAATGACCGATCCGGTTGCCGAGAGGGTCCGCAAAATTGGCGGCACCACACTGCGATCCATCGGGCAAATTGCGCGGACTCAGCGCATCGCCGACAATGATGCCGAATACGTCGAGCCGCAGGATATGCCCGCCGAGTTGAGGGACGACAATCTACGTCTCACGTCGGCGATGCGCGAGGTACATAATACCTGCGACGGTTATCATGACCTAGCAACGGCGAGCCTTCTTGAGGTCTGGATTGACGAGACCGAGCGACGCACGTGGTTTCTCTACGAAGGTTACGCCGGCCGCGGGGTTCGAACAGGCGCGCGTGATCTCCTCCCTCCTTGCCGAATACCCATGCCAGCGGGTCTGGCTTGAGTCTAGATCACGGATCGCAAGCAACAGTCCATACTATTTTATACATAAGACTATACCTTAATATATTACAGATTGCTGCATTTTCTCCCTAGATATTCGATGAAGGCCGGGACCTGTGAGAACGAGATGACTCGCGTTTGACGGTTCCCGAGAGCCTGTAACCGGAATGCGCGGCGGACAATTAGCCGCCTTCCTCATCGAAAAGGACATGTAATCATGCGTTCTATCACTGTGAAGGCGGCGCTTGCCGCGATGCTCATCGCCATTCCGCTGACCGGGGCCTTTGCCGCGGGCGGTGGCCATGGCGAGGGCCGCGGCAGCAGCGCTTACGGAGACTTCGCCCAGAAGCGTTGGTTTGACGGCATTGACTCGTTTCACCACTACCCGACGCCTCTGGGCGTGAAGCACTACGGCAGCCCCTACAATCGTTAATAGGTAGGCGCCAGCGCCTGACCTTGCACCCGCCGCTGCTCTGCAGCGGCGGGTGCGGTCACGTCAGGATTTATCCCGAGCGAGTTCGTCGAGTTGTGCGGGGTGTTGGTACGCCCGAACTGGCCTATCGCCTGCAGTGAGGCGAATGGGCGGGCTCTTGGGAACCGTCATGGCCTCGGGCCAGCCCCTGCAGTCTTCATTGCGAGAGACGGCTTTCCTCGGGCGCAATTAACGGGCTCGGTTGCCAGCGACTGCGAAGAGACCAGCGTCGCCTGGGCGGCCCATCCTTGATGTTGGAACGCGACAAAGACTTCCCCATCGCCTAGCCGATGCATATCGAGACAGCCGCGTGATGAACGCCGGAGTCAGCGTCGTCATCCAAGACGCTGCCTTGCGAAGCGTTGGAACATCCCAGTTTGACTTGCCGGAAACAAAAACGCCAGTTCGATGGCGCTGAAACAATCTTGGGATACATGTCGAACTACGCAATTCCCAGCCAAACCGGCATACTAGTACCTTTTCACAGTGATGT